>CAWCHG010000007.1:0-104639 GCA_963795285.1 uncultured Alphaproteobacteria bacterium | reverse complement strand
TGACCTTTGTGCGCGATCTCGCCGCGATAAAGCCGGTTGCGCAGGATGGCGTAGAGGTGCCCGATCCGGAACGGAAGGCCGCCCTGGATTAGCCCCGATGCTGGCTTTTGAAGCTTGGTTTTGAGCTGCAGACGATCAAGCTCAGCCTTTACGTTCCGCACCGAGCCAAGCTCCGCGTAAAGCCCGAAGATGGTTTGAACCGTTAAGCCCTCTTGCTCGTTGATGACCAGCTTGCGGTCCTTGAGGTCATACCCCAGCGGCACATTGCCCCCCATCCACATGCCCCGCTTCTTGGAGGCCGCGAACTTGTCGCGGATGCGCTCACCGGTGACCTCGCGCTCGAACTGGGCAAAGGACAGCAGCACGTTGAGGGTCAGCCGTCCCATTGAGGTCGTGGTATTGAAGGACTGGGTCACCGAGACGAACGAGACGCCTCTTGGCATCGAAGATCTCCACGATCTTGGCAAAGTCGAACAGCGAGCGCGTCAGCCGGTCGATCTTGTAGACCACCACGACATCAACCTCTCCGGCCTCGATGTCGGCCAATAGGGCCTTCAGCGCCGGACGCTCCATCGTCCCGCCGGAGAACCCGCCATCGTCATAGGGTCTTGACGAGACCGACCAGCCCTCGTGCCGCTGGCTCTGGATATAGGCCTCGCAGGCCTCGCGCTGGGCATGAAGAGAGTTGAAGGACTGCTCCAGCCCCTCCTCCGACGATTTGCGGGTATAGACCGCACAGCGGGTCTTGGTTTAGCCACTCACCATCGCCCTGCCGTCGGCTGCGCAGTGCTCAAGGCCGAAGAAGCGCGGCCCAGACCAGCGGGTTCCTGTGATGGCGCGTGCGATCTGCGACAGCGACGCGATAGTGCTGGCCGGTCCATATATAAGTGTCGCCAGCGATCACGACCTCATGGACCTTGCCCTTCCACTCGCGGATGAGCTTGGTCCCCGGTTTGAACGTTGGCTGAGACGGCGTGAGCAGCGTCCCACTATTGAGATCAGCAGCCAACTTGCCGAGCTGCCTACGCATGGCTTTTGGCAGACCGCCGTATGCTTCCTCCTGCAGTCGGAACGCGGCACCGCGGATCAGCAAGTCACGGCTGATTCGTGGCGATGGCGAAAGCGCGAAGAGTTCGGACCAGCGTTGCCGCAGAATGCTGAGGTCGCCCTCCTGCAGTGCTGCGATGTCCTGGTCCACCGCGATATGAAACGGTCTCGCCATCGCTAGACCGCAACGATGCGATAGATCCGATCCCCATCGGTCTTCTCGGACTCCACTGTCAGGCTAAGCTTCTTCTTGAGTGCTCCGGAGATCGCGCCCCGAACCGAATGTGCCTGCCATCCCGTTGCCGTCATCATCTGTGCGATGGTCGCACCGGCAGGACGACGCAGCAGTGTCACGATCTGATCCAGTTTGCTGCCGGAACGTATGGCGCCTTGGGACTGGGACGCCGTACGACTTGCTTTGGCCTTCCCCGCTGGACGTTGCACCTTTGCCTTACGAGCAATCTTCTTGGTGCGTTTGACGGACTTGGACATGTTGATCTCCTTGCGATCTTCAGCAGCATGATCGCTGCCACGACCACAGGCCCGCAGTGCAACAAGGCACGTCGGGCCGGAGATCAAAGAGAATTAAATGATCAGTCGATCCAGTCGCGACGGATCACGCTAATCGCGTTCAATAGCGTGGAGACTTCGAAGGTCGGCTGCTCGATGTCGAGTAATATCCGGAACGCGCCCTCGGGATTAGCGGCAGCAAGCGATGCAGCCGCAGCCGCCGTATCGTGAGCGCGCTTGAGGCGCTTTGAAATCATCGGAATTAGGGCGTCGATCGTCATACTCTGGGCTTGGTCAGCCATCATGCGTCTCCTCTTCGGCGATCGCATGCACGCTCTTCCTGCGTCGGAAGTCGAGCTGAATAGCGAGCAATCTTGTGGCTTTATTGTCGATCAAGCAGCCATGTTGTAGTCGGATCGCCCAGCGTTAACTAGGAATTGAGCACCTGATTTGTAATCAGGGGGTCACAGGTTGAAGTCCTGTAGCCGGCACCAGCACTTAGGTCCACTTTGGGCCGAGGAAAAATACATTTGTCTCGCTATTGTCTCAACCCCAGGAAAATGGGGTAAGTCCAGGATGACTCAGTTCAAAAAATTGCTTCGGAAAAACCGACGTATCGACTGTTCGGGGTAAACCTTCCGAGCCTATGACCAGACCATTATGAGCGGCCTGTTCCAAAGAGGAAAAGGCCAGAAAACCTAGACTTTTTGATCAATCCAGTTGAATCCAGTTCAATCAGATTCAATGGGTCAGCGCAATCTGCGTGCCGCGCGACGTCTCCGATCTCGATCATGGGAGGACTACACCATTATTATAGCCTAAAACCGCCGATAAAGGGGTTTTAGCGTTTCCTTAAAATCGCAACCCGAATGCCGTTGGCAGCAGGCAAGACTTTGATATGCAACCAAAAACACTTTCCAGACGGCGCGCATTGTATTCGAACCAGAGTTTTCCGAATGGGTCCCCTACTCTCTGTCCATCCCGATTGCGAGCAAACACGCGCTCCAAGCAATTCCGCTGTTGAAATGGCTAGGAAGGAAGAAATTCAAGGCTAAGTGGGTTATCTTTTTGTCAGATCTTGGTTGATTGCGACTCGGCTAAAAAATCATGCACGCGAGCGCTTCGGACGGGACAGCAGGAGACAAAAATGAACAGTCAAATTTCCACAGCCTCGATTGGCGTATTTTGTTTGTTGGTCTGCGCTTGCTCTCAACCTTCAAATGGCCCATTCCCGATGACTCATGACTCCTTTCGAAAATGTATACGGGCCGATGGGACCAAATATTTTGTTGAGTCTGATAAAAAGTGCGAAAAGCCAGATGTTCCAGCGAAACGTTGCATCTTACACGATACGACAGTGATTGAAGTCCGCTCACTCGAAGAATGTACAAATCGTAACGGCCGCCTGCTGGGCACCCCACCAAACTCTCGCTAAGGCCAAATTGTTATACCTGCACCGCCGCACGAAACATTTGACTGCGGTGAAGAACAGCCCTTTGCAGGTTGAGGCGTGTTGGGTTGCTGTTGCTGGTTAACGTAATTCACCACGTTTGTCTTTGAGTTCAATATTGTATCTATATCCTGCTCTGTAATTGTCGTGCCTCCAGAAGAATCATCCATTATTCCACCGTTCTTAATTCCTTTTTTGTCACCAAGACCAAGGCAATGCCCGCATTCGTGAGCAGCGGTATCAAAACCTTTAGCTGCTTCGCCATTTCTGAATCCCGAAGAATTTATATCCAGCATCGTTATATGTATCCAGGAGCCGCCTACGTCGTCATCGTGATATTCCCAAGAATGTCCGAGATTTATGTCTGGGCTTGGTATTCCGTTTGTAATGATCAAATCATTGAGAACAGTAGCGTGGCCGATTTGTTCCGCAGGGAATACCTGAACAGTTGTTGATACTTGATATTTACCGAAAGTCCCTGTCCATATTTTTTCTATATCTCCAGTTACTCGAGCAACGTCCTGAGGACTGGCGTCACCGAGAACTCGAACTGGAATTACGATATGCACACCCGTACCATTTGTTACAGTGATTATGCCGCTATTTCCTGTTGGATCGAGTCTGTTCGTCGGATCATTTCCAACATAGGTATATAGATTCGAGATCTGCCATGTATCCTATTGGATCGGTCTGCAGGAACCGTGCCGCCGCGCAGATCGTCGGCGCAATAGATACCGCGCACGGTAATAGTAGCAGCCGGTCTCGGGATCGAGCCTTCTGCCGGTGAAGCGATACGGCTCGCCGGATGAGCTGCAAGCCACGGCCCCCGAGAAGCAGTTACCATAGGGATCGTATTTGTACGGCCCTTCCACCTTGGCCCCTGTGTCATCGGTCATGGCGATGACGCAGCCCTGCTTGTTGGTGTGGAAGTATTCGTGTGCGCCGGTGGATACGTTCACCATCGCGATCGGTTCGTCGATGGCGGGTCCGGGGATGTAATGCACCGTGGCCGTCTTGCTGCTGTCGTATTCGGTGATCTCGTCGGTGCCGTCGCTGAAGAAGTAGGTCTCGGTGACGCCGGTGCCGGACTTGTGGGTGCGGCGGCCGAGCGGATCGTAGGCGTATAGTCGCCGCGTTCACCGTTCCGCCCGTTCGCCCCGTTTGCCGTCAGCAGCTGGTTCTCGAGATCGTAGGTGTAGGTCCAGGTGCCATCGCTGGTGAGATTGCCGTTGGCGTCATAGCCGTAGGTGACGCTGTTGACGGTGGCGTACTGGTTCAGGTTGTTGACGGTGTATCCGGTGGTGCTGTTCGCCGGACGGCTGCCAGACGTAGCTGGAATTGCTGATCGCCTCGCTGTTGAGCTGATGCGCATTGGTGTAGCCGAACGTGTAGGCCGGTCCGGTGCCGCTGGTCGGCATGGCATGCGTCGAGCGTCTGCAGGTCCGGCGAGATGTGCGACGGCCCGCTGCCGACCGTGAAGTTCGCCGTCACCGACGCGCCATTGCCGTAAGTGAGTCCCGTCCGGTTCGACAGCGGGTCATACGCTGTACGTCGCCAGCAGGTTCGTCGCACAGCCGCTGCTGGTCGAGTTCTCCATCGCCGCTGTCATGCGGTTCAGGTTGTCGTAGCAATAGCCCACGAAGTACGCCCCGCCGGCGTCGCTGGTCGGCCAGGCGAGCTTGGTGCGGTTGCCGTTGGCGTCGAGCGTGTAGGTGACGGTCTTGGTGCCGGAGACGCTCTGGATATGCGTCTTGGTCTGGAACATCCTGTCGGCGCTGTCGTAGTTGTAGTCGAGACTGTTGCCGCCGCTGCCGTTGTCGTCGGTCAGCGTGTCGATCTTGCCGTTCAGGCGGTAGGTCCAGGTGGTGTTGACCGTGCCGCGCCCAGCGGCATCGCCTTCGTCGCCATCCAGTCCAGATCGTTGTAGGTGTAGTTGATCGTCCCGCCCGCGTCGTGTCTTGCGCGCGGTGACGTTGGCGTTCTCGTTGAGCGTCAGGACCTCATCGGGATCGACAGCCATCTCGGGAACGTCGTCGTCGTCAGCCTGCGCCAGTCGTCGTAGACGTACGTTCGTCGGTTGCCGTTGGCGTCCTTGACGGTCAGCGTCTCGCCGTTGGCCTTGTAGGTCACCCGGCGATAGCACTCCTGCAAGGCCCGGGCTGTGAGCATGCCGTCCCCGACTGCCACGCGCGGTATTCCGTCTTGACCTGGTTGGCGGCGCAGTTGGTGTCGCCGGGCGCGCAATAGACGAAGTGCACCTTGCGCGGGATCGGATCGCTCACCGTCAGCACACGGTCGTCGTCGTCGTAGTCGGTGTCGGTCTGACGCCCGTCCGCATCGGTGACGACGTTCACCTTGGACGTATAGGTGTAGGTGGTGTGTCTTCATCGTCTGCCACGCCGTCACCGTGGTCCCGCGAACGCGGTCCCAGCATCGTCCTCGTAAGTCGCGGCCGACGCTGTCATAGAGTGTCCTGGTCGCCGCGTTCAGCCGCCGTCGCGCCCCGTTATGATGGTCGTCCTCGGTCTTGCGGCGGTCGAGATCGTACAGGCTCGTCACCACGAAGCTGCGCGGGTCGGTCACCTGCGTCACGTCGCCGATGCTGTTGTAGCCATAGGTGGTGGTCAGGTTCTTGCCCGCCCGTCACCGCGTCCACCGTTGTGGTGAGCAGGTTCTCGTTACCGGAATCGTAGGTGTTGGCCGTCTTCAGCGTCAGGGTCGATGGCGAATACGGCGTCGACGTCAGCGGCTCCTCGCTGGTCAGCACCTTGCCGTACGTGTCGTAGGTGAAGCTGTAGACCGGCGTGCCCTCCGTGATCGTGGACCGCGTCGCCGTGGCGAGCAGCGACGTGCCGGTGGTGGCGGTTCGCGGATAGTAGGTCAGGGTTGTCGCTTGCCCCTCGCGTTGGTCACGACGAGCGGCTTGTTCCAGGTCCGATCCCACGTCGCCGACGCATGCAGCACATGGGTCGGACCCGCCGTGATGTCGCACGCCATCGGCGTCGAGGTCCCCACCTGCCACATGTCGGTGGTATTGTTGTGGTCGTCGTAGGCGAACACCTGGCAGTTCTGCTCCGGGAACACGTAATGCACCGGGCGCGAGCGCGAATCGAACAGCGCATCGGTCTCCGCCCCCACCTCGTCGATATAGCGGAGGCATGGCCGTAGGTGTCGTAGATCACCGTGTACGCCTGACCCAGCGGATCGTCATGCTCGCCGCGCGTGCCATCCGCGATGAAGAAGCTGTACGGCGACCGCGTGCTGTTGAGCGCCGCCGCGTCCTTCACCTGGTTCACACGTCCTTCGCTGTCGTAGAAGAACTGCGTCGTGCCGTGCACCGGTAAGGTCCGGCGTCGTCACAAGGTTCAGCGCGCGATACGGCACGGGACGGTGCGTGGCGCTCGTCGCGACCTCTGCATAGTAGCTGTAGCTCGTCGTGTTGCTCGATCGCGTCGGCATGGCTCGCCACCGAAAGATTGCCCGACCCCGGCGGACATGCGAGCGCGAAACGCCGTCGCTGATGCTGATCGGCGGGAAGGCGCTGATGGCGCTGTAGACCAGCTTGCGGCCGAGATTGTTGTCGATCTCGCTGATCGCGAGGCCCGGGCCCCCGTTCCGGTGGTGTACTGCACCGTGATGCTGGGCGTGCCGGACTTGTTCTGCGGGAAATCCCACGTCGTCAGATGCGGCAGCCCTGCTGTCGCCCGCAATAATTGCCACTGTCGTTGGTTTGATAACCCCGCAGCCAGTGCGCCATAATGCTCCACATCGCCGCCCGCATTGGTGAGGTCGAAGGACATCGTGGCCGTGTATTTCCAGCCGCGGCTCAGGGGATAGTTCGGCGTGTTGGGCGCGGGGCCCGTGGCGCACAGGGCAAAGATATTGCTCGAGCGCGCGGTCGCCAGTCTCGTACCAGCTTCGCAAAACCTGGACCGGTGGAAATCCAGCTCGTTGGTCGCGAGCTTGACGAACTGTTTGGTCGACGCGCCTTGCGCGACGGTCACGACGTTGCCGGTCAGTTGATGCGACCACCACGCGCTCGTGAGGACGCCGGCCACGTCTCTGCCTCTGTCGGCTGCGGCGTCGCATCGGCGGTCGTGAAGATATCCTGCTCGGCAAGGAACGCGGCCAAGCGTACCCGCGAGCGCACGGATGTCTGTTCGGCCCATCGCCTCCATGCCGCTGCCGGACATCGGACAACTTGTTGTGCCAGTTGGTGGTCCACCCGGTTGGCGGGCTCGGCGTGGTCCGGCGGCCCGAAACTCGGCTCGGGCACAGGTCCGGCACGATAGTTTAGACCTGCGCTCAACTTGTAGGGAAAATCCCCGCTACCGACCGAGATCGATGCCGGACTCTCATAGGCAACCGATCCGTTCGTCAGGTCCACGCCTTCGACCGTCGCGCGATCGACGAATTGGGACTTGAGAACGTCAGCCGATTGGCCGGGATTGTATTGCGTCTGGTCGTCGCCTTGCGCGCCGGCACCGCCGCCTTTGGTCACGACGAAGGTGCTGCCATCTGACAAGATCCCGACACGGCCTGCGCGATCTCCGACGGACTGCCGTCGCTGGCATATTTCATCGCGACGAACGCGTTGCCGCGCTGCTTCGACGGTTGGAAGGTATAGGGATCGCGCCCGTGGGGGTACCGGGGAAATATGCGCCGCCACGCTGGCCCGGCCCGAGCCAGGATTCCTGCGAGGTCGACCACGGTGAAGCCTGGGCGGCATAGTTGACGATGTCGCCGGTCAGGCTGGTTCTGGTACTAGTGCCCCAATTCTGCGGACTTCCCGTGGGATCGGTGCCGCTCGGCGCCGGCGGCGTGCTTGGTCTTCCCACAGATGACGCCGCACCCCGGCGTGGTGCAGCTTGTGACGCTGCCGGAATTGGTCGAATCGAATTGCAGGAACTTGCGCGGCCCCCCGCTGGAGGGGTCTTCGCCGGTACGGTGCAGTGCGCATTGCCCCACTCGAAGCGTGATGCGGTGGATGCTGTGTCCGGCATGTCTTGCTGCTGCGCCAGCATCGAGCCTTCGATGGTCGCAGCGGTCGCCACCAGCGCATGCAAGTGCTGCGCGCCGTTTGCTTTGGCGGTTGTGGCTGGTCTTGCTGGTGAGGCTCGAGCCCGGTATCGATATCGAGATGCGTATAGTTGTCGGTGGGATGTAATCCTTGTCGCCTCCGGGCGAATTGTCCCCGACGGAATCATCGCTATAAGCGATGCCGATCACGTGGTGGAGCTGCGCTACGCCGTTGATCAGTGCCGCATGCAGATGCGCCGCGCGCGTGTATTGCGCCAGATAGCTGGCGCCCGCCTTCTCGCGCGCAAACCGCCCCGTCGGTTGACTGTATATCCGTTGGCACACAGTGCTCGAGGGCATAAGTGGCCACCGCGGTACGGCATTGCCGAATCGTCCGCGGCCTCGCCCGACCATTTGTTGAACAGTGTGTTCGCCGTGTCGCCCCAGCCATGGACGATGGAGATCGGCGTCACCAGCGCGCCGATCTTTGAGCCGTCGCATCCATGTAGAACCGTCAGGCGTTCCGCCGCTCGTCGATGCGGCGTAGGGATGATCCGCCGTCAGCGCGACGGTCACATGCGGGTGGCCCTTTGGAGTTTCGCCGACCGAGGTGAAGGTCAGCAGAGCGCTGTCGTCGAGCCTCAGATAGGCCTTGTACGTGTTGTAGTCGTTTGGAACTGATATCTGTGTGGCATTGAAGTTGGTATCAATCGTAAGTCTGCGACCGTAGATCTGATCGACGAAAAACACGGGGGCAATCCGCTCACCGGGAACAATGGCTGAGTTCCGCCATGCACCGGATCGGTGCGCGTCACGTTGACCGTCAGCGCGGTGCGGTACTGATTAGACACGCCGCAGGAAATGGGCGTGGGCAGCTCCAAGTGTGCGCAACGCTCGACGTGTAAGGTAGCGTCGCCTGAGCGTCTTGCGTCGTCGTGGGGACGATCACCCCACCCGAGACGATATCCTCGATCTGTGCGCCCCGCAGATTGTTGGTCTGCAAATAGCTCAAATATGCTGAAGCATATCCCTGCAACAACGTGTTGAGGCCGCCCGTGTGGTTGAGTTTGTGGATGTAAGGAATGGTGTAGGTGCCGGAAGTGATGTTGCCCAAGTCTAGAGCTGACGTTGCTGTCGTAGTGGAACGCCGGCCGTGATGCCGATCTGCGCCGCAAGATTGGAGATGCCTGCTTTCCAAGTGTATGGCTTGTATGCGGGATCGAATAGGCAAGGCGAGCAACCCGCTAGATCGCTGACCGCAACCCAGACATGGGCCATGGTGATCGAAGTTATCGATGTGCCTGTGCTCGACGTGCAGTCGGTGAGCGGGCCAGCGTCGGTTGTGATCTGTGCCGGAATGCCGCCGCTCGACAGCAATTGGCAGGCGGCTTGCGGACTGGTGATGTTGCTCCACGCCGCGAACTGCGTGCCCGTTAGCGTAATCGTCCCGGCCTGATAGTAAGCACGTAGAAATGTTCGTGCTTGGTCGCTGACGCCACACGCAAAATTTCGATCATCAATGCTGCTTGATCGAACGCCGTGCCGGACTTGTCGATCGACGCACCGAGAGCGCCTTTCTGCATCGCCGTAGAGCCAGACCGTCTGAATATTATTTGGACATACTGATAGATCGTTGTCGGGATCGTTCTTCAGGGCGCGCGCAAGCTCGACGATCTCCGTGGGCTCGGGTGTCGCTGTGCCGGTGATCGTCGCCAGGCCGTCCGTCCAAGCGTGATGACGAATAGCGCGTAAATAAGTCTCGGCGTCGGTCGGCGACACGAGCACGGCCGTGCCGATCTTGACCGAAGGCAGATAGGTCTGCGCGCCAGCCGGGCCCGTGATGCCAAGCAGCACGGCACCGATCGCGACAACCAATGCGCACCGACGCCAGATATAGAGTGAGACCGACCCAGCCATGAAGCGACCCCGCTGCCGAATGGCTGTAGAACCCACCGAACGAATCGGCGGACGCCAAATCGGACGCCGCAAGACGTTATCGATCTTTCGCGCCTTGGCAACTGATCCTAGAGGTTGTGAAAAAACAACTGTCGAAAACCTGTGAACTGTCGTACTCTATTTCTGCCGAAGCGGATCGGGGCGAGCCATGCGCAAAAAGATTTCTCTGGCGTGCGCCATTGTTTTGTTGTCGCCGCTCGCAGCGAGCGCGGCGACCACCTATGCTTATGACGATCTTGGAAGGCTTTATACGGCGAGCTACGACAACGGCAAGACGATCACTTACAACTTCGACCCAGCCGGAAATCGTTCGGGGGTGCAAACCGCGAACACACCGCATGCGGCACTCGTGAAGAAGAGTGGCAGTAGGATGAAAGCGGCCAAATCGAAGCGCCACTGAGACCCATCAGGCTTCAAAGTGCGGTTTGCGTTTCGACAGCTCGACATTTCTTGCCCCTGACAAGAGACAGAATATTGGTTGTGCTAGCGGCTTCTGGCTCGCGCCTATTTTCGTCCAGGACCAAGTCAAGATCGCTCTGCAATCGACAACGGCGGGTATCCACCACGGATCCACGGCTCGCACAGAAGCCGTGGGGCAGGCTGTTTGAGCGCGCTCCCCTCAGCGGCTTTGAATAAAAACATAGGACTGCTGGCCCCAGTTCTGTTGACGATTTCACCCGCTCTAGCGGCGCTCGTTGTAAGCGTCAGGCCATCGCACCGGCATTGGCGCGAACGAATAACCCGAGTTGCGCGGATTGAGCGTGGCTGTTGCTAATTGTCAGGTGAGAGATTTCGTTTCCAAGACCGTCGAAAGCACCCTGAAAGGGCGTGTCTATCGGGGATGCCACGTACTTACCGTCATGCTTCGCACTATAATTGTTTTGCAACGCGAAATTGCCAGAGGGGTTCGCTGTGACATTCGCGGCCAATGTCGCCAAGTCGCTGACCAACACGAAATTAGCCCCATTAATGATGAGACTGCTATGTAAATCCCAAAACGCGAGCCGCCCCGGCGCGTGAAAAAGGTAATCGCCTGCAGAACCTCCGTCGTTCGACATGATTGTAAGTGACCCTGAGCCAGCAACCACCACAGGTTTGTTAATGGTGAGGGAGCGGTAAGCATCAAACGTCAATCGGTGAGTGCTAGTCCAAGTCAGCGGCGCGTCAACGCTGATATCGCGCGCCATGCTTCCACTAACGATCTTCACATCTCCACTTGCGAGCATGGCGGTTAGATCAGTCACATTTAGAACCGCGCGCTGATCGGTGGCAGTACAAACACCACCGCTGCAGTTAATGTTCGAAGACTGTTTCGCTGAAATCACCACCACTGCCCCTGCCGGAGCCGCCATCGCCACAGCGAAGAATAAAATGCAGAGGCTCGTTCCTAGTGCTTTCATTTCTATTCTTGAGATTTCAAGAGCAGCATACGCAGGGCTGCTTTGTGGCTGTGTAGAAAGGGTATATTCTAGTAGCGGTAGATCGGCAACGCGGGAGGCGAGAATGTTCACAGCGATATTTACGGTGAGTGTTCGCTCTATCGGCATCGCGGCACTCTTGAGCATTGGTGCGATCATTCACGCCGACGCGGCCCGCCTATCCGATGCTCAAGTCAAACAAGCGGTCATCCGAGAGTCTCTCGCGAGCTATCCTGGCACCTGCCCCTGCCCTTACAACACCGACCGCAGAGGTCACTCGTGCGGGCGGCGGAGCGCCGATAGTCGCCCCGGTGGGTACTCATCGATCTGCTATGCTGAGCAGGTGACGTCGGCGATGATCGTGGACTATCGGCGGGCGCATTAGGGCGGAAGTGAGCATGAAGACGCTGCGAATATAATCGACGAGGTAAACACGCCCAAGGCCGTGTGAGAAGAAGGCGGCATGAGTTCGAGAGTTTCGGCAGATAGAATTGACGGATTATAAGATGACCATGCTGATCGCCTTCGGCGACGATCTGAAGGATTCATAACAATGTCAGCGGCACCCTCAATGCAATTGCGTAAGGCGATGCGCAACCGGCAATTGTTGCGGTTCAAGCGCCGCTTCGAGAACACGAAAATTCAAGGCTATGTGCAGGCGGTTGGGGTCCGCTTCTTTCTGCTGGCATTGGTCAGCGACCGAATCCGCTTTGACGGATACGAGTGCTTTCGCATCGGTGATATCAGAACGCTGCAACCGCATCCCTATGCTGCATTCATCGAAGCCGCAATCAGGAAACGAAAGGAAAAGCTCGGACGTCCGCCGCGTATTGACGTATCGGATATTGGAAAGCTGTTGAGTTCCGCCGCAAAAGCGTTTCCGCTGGTGACGATCCATATCGAGAAGATCGATCCGGACGTGTGCTTCATTGGCAGGGTCGATGGCGTGCGCGACGGGCGGCTCTTGATGCTGGATATCCTTCCGGACGCGTCTTGGGATCGCGCGACTGGAGAATACCACTTGGCAGACATTACGCGCGTCGGTTTCGGCGGCGCATATGAAGATGCGCTCTATCTCGTCGGCGGTGAGCCACCGAAGCTGAACCTACCCAAGAAGCGCGGGCCTTACAAAAAGAAAGCGGCACAATGATCTGGAACATCATCGACCATCGAAAACGGCCCTTCCGTTGGAAGGCAATTACAGCAATTATGGAGCCGACATATCACGACAATTGCGTCACTGATTCTGATCAGGCGGACGAGCCGATAGTTGACACCATCTATGACCAGCGCGAGGAAATCTCGCTGGCTGAAGCCGTGACTTGGGTTCAATCCTTGCCGTTCCCCGCCACACTATACTTGTACGATCTCGGCCATGGCATCTGCGTGGCCCGCGAAGGCGAGACACAGCATTTTGTTGAAACCGGCTTCAGAGATTCAAACTGAACCGCCACGACCATGCATCATCTTTGCGCTATCATGGACGCAACGAACCCGCCGAAACCGCGCGGGCCGTATAAAAAGGCAAGTGCCGCGACGGCGTAGGTTTCGAACCTACTGAAGCCTTCGGTTAACACCGGGGCGGCCCGTGTCCCGTTTCCTCTCCCACCATGGAGCTAAACCGCCTCTCCACGTGCGCCGTCGCGGCGCGCTACCTATACTTCGGGCGGGTAAATTTCAAACTGAGACACTACCCGATCTTGGGTAGTGGGTCAGTTTGAATTTTTGGGTGGCCAGACCATCCAAACCAAGCTTCCGATCATACAGGCAAGGAACACAAGCGCCTCAAGCACTCCGATCCATTGAGAGCGCGGGGCAACCGGCATCGGCCAGTTGATCCAAGGAATTAAAAATATCCCTGCGAACCACCACCCTGCCAGCAGTATTGGAAACTTATAGCGACGCTTCACTCAGCCGCTTCCCATTCTTCGATCATCGCAACCATATCAGACATTTCCCAGCAGCGGCTATCGACGCCAGCGACCGGAGCGGGCGTCATACGGAGAGCGCTGCTGATCTTCACAAAGTTATGGTACATCGTGTGGGGGGCGAATGCGTAACTGATGAACTGCTGACGATGGAACACCTCTGCGCTATCATGGACGCAGCGAACCCGCCCAAGAAGCGCGGGCCGTACAAGAAGAAAGCGGCTTAGCGCTTGCTAGCTTACATAAGCACCGCCATTACACTATTCGCGCTAGCGGCCATCTTTGGCGGCCTTTTCTGGTGGAACATGCGGACTGGCGAGGCAGTCCTTCGTCCGCGCGTTTCTGCCCGAAGAGAATTAAATCCGTTTGGCTTCTGGGCAATTCAAGGGTTCTTCGGATTGATCGCGCTTATGCTTGCAATGTGCTGTCTTGCCGTCCTCACAGGCGTATCACCTCCATGAAATTCAAACTGAGACACTACCCGATCTTGGTTCGTACAAACTCAGAACAGCGACACTGGGATTCGCTCTACTGCCGCAGATGCCGCCAGCGTGTTACCGTGATAATCACGGCACCGATGGAGTGGGCATGATGCAGCACGGAGACAGTGCACAGATTGAGGTGATGATCGCGAAGGCGAACAAAAGTAAGGCCAAGAAGGACAAGGCTCGGGGTGAGGTCAAGCTGGGGATGATCGCTAGGGCGAAGCCGAAGGGCGGCAGGAAATGAGACTGCTCGCTGCGGCGGTATTATGTGCGTTCATTGTCGCTCACCCGGCCAGCGCCTCTGAATTATCTCGAAAATGCAACGGCTCAGTTTCCAGCCTCGCGGATGTCTTCGCGAATCCCGTTGCCTTCGCTGGCATGAAGTTTTGCGGGTATGCCTATGTTTACGACTATGACCGGGGCGACATGGTTCTCTTTCCGAGGCCTGTCCGGAACGACGCTGAAATGGCGAAGTTTTCGGTCCAGCTTCTGGCCGGTGAGCACTCCCAACACCTTTGGCAAGTTCCCGGCCTGAAGTCGGGCGACAGAGTGCTGATCAGCGGCGAACTCGACCCCGACAAGGTTTGCTGGCTAGGAGGCACCTGCGCGCCGTGGGATCATCCCATCTTTATGAAGCACCTTCGGATCCTAGCGGTTCGCCATCACCCCTAGCGCAGGGTTTGTCAAAGACTACGTCGCCAATCAATTTCAGAATCATTCTCGTCGTAAAATTCCACCGTGCTTATCGGGGCACGCGTGACCTTGGGTCCTGTTGGAGTTTTCGGCATGCAATATTCCTTTCAATGGCGATCGGTAGGGCCTGACCTTCACGTTTGAGGTCGATCTCGTAGGCCGCGACGGCGGCGTAGCCTGTGGCCGTCGCTTCAAGAAGCGACGTCAGTTGAGGCACATCCCACTCGCCAGATCCAAGCATGCGGAGATGACGACCAACAACTTTTGTCGGGTCGATTTGGAACGCGTTGCAGAACGACACGCTTGCGACGATCATAGTGAGATCTTGATTGAGGAGCAGCAGTGGCGCCGTCGAGGAGGAGCGCGAAACATGAGAAAAGTGATCTTTGAACTTACGCTTGCACGCCTGAACATGGCTGAACATTTCGAACCATGCCGCGCGTTTCGAGTCTCAAGTGTGCGTGCTAACCACGGCAGATGTTGCAACGCCGATCGAGGATGCAGAGGTCACGATCTGGAAAGCGGATTGAATTGACCGCGCGTGACATCGAGCTTTTCAAAGTGCTTTCTCGCTATCGGTTCTTGCGATCCACCTATCTTCATGCATTCGTTGGGGGCGCGTCGACAACCCGCTTTAAAGAGCGTCTGGGCGATCTCTTCCACGAAGGCTATTTGGACCGGCCGCAAGAACAATGGGACTTTGCGGATGCCCGACATAGCCCAGCAGTTCATGCTTTAGGCGGCAAAGCGGCTGGCGCGCTGCAAGCGCTCGGGAGCGATGATCCAGTCCGCGCCGATATCGTCGGAACGCCCAATCGCCAATTTCTGCATAAACTCATGATTTGCGAAGCTCTTGCTTCTATCGAGTTGGCAAGGCACAGGAGCTGATATTGGTATTGACATTAACGACGACCGCGCATACAAGCCGCGCCCGCACGGACATGGTGTCCGCGCGCCGAACATGAGTCGAGCAATGCAACGCGGTATTAAAAACCACGTCGAACAGTTGAATGGCTATCTGCCATTCGATTGCGCACGCCCGGCTCATGGGAGCGATCTCGCATAAGCGATATCGAAAGTTCGTGTCTCACGAACCCTCCCGAGCCAACGCTCCGGAGGGTTTTTTGTTCTCCGAGAGCAGCGGTTCGTTCAGCGAAGCGAAGTGAAAACGGGAGACCCGGATCCCGGGGCTCGCGCGAGCGATCGCGCGCGCCGAAAGCGCGGGGCCTGCCGGAGGGAACGGCGCGAGCGATCGCGGTCCACCGATGGCAGGGCGAACCTTAAAGGGTTCGCTTAGGTGGCGCGCCATGTTCAAGAGCGCCACGACAATATTCGTTTTGCAATTTTCGGCTTCGGGTGGTGAAGAGGCCGGATACTTCGTCTGTGAAACGACGGCCTGCAAGGCCGATCCGCGTTCGACTGTTCCCCCGGAGCCTCAAAGCATGCTGGTGGTGAAGATTTCGGATACTTCGCTCCTGGGAAAGTGCGGGTTCGAATCCCGCCTTTGATGGCACGTACCGTGGAAGCGGCCTCGCGAGGGCTGTTGCGTCGCGGGCTCCGGTTCTTCCGCAAGGAAGAGCTTGCGTTGGCATCACTGAAAAGCCGATTTCGCCTGTTCCCCAGCGTACTTTTCTATTGTGATGCGCAGCACGCGCATCGCAAGGCGGTGGTGAAGATGTCTGTTACTTCGTAGAGCGCCGCGCAAGCGGAGGACGCGGGTTCAAATCCCGCCGGCTGAAATGCCGTAGCTCAGACGCCCTCAGGGCAGCGACAGCATCGCCCGTTCCCTGCCAAATCTTTTCACGATCCGTGGTGAAGATCGCTGTTACATCGCTGATAACGAAGAGGTCGCGGGTTCGAATCCCGCCAGGCGTTCCATGCGCCTGTAGCTCAGTTGGTAGAGCACGTCGGCCCGCAAGGGCAGGGTCTCAGCAATCGCCTGTTCCCGGATCGTGTTTTCAGCTTGCGTCCGGCCCACGCGGAAGACCTGCTTGCTTCCGCGTGGGCGGCGCGGCGGTTTCGTCTGTGGTGAAGAGATTTGTTACTTCGTGTCGCGGGTTCGAAATCCCGTCAGGCCAAAATGTCATGCCTGTAGCTCAGTGGTAGAGCAGAACAGTCCGCAAGGATGGTCCATCAAATTTCGCCTGTTCCCAGACGACCCTCTTTCGTTCAACATCAACCCAAGAAGGAGGCCATCATGGTCAAGCTCAACAAGATCGTTCGCGCTTTCACGCATGAGGGCGCAAGGGCACGGCGCTTCACGCCCGAAATGGAGCTGAAGCGCGCGCTGATGAACTGCCTCCTGTGGGAGAGCCAGTTCTATGAGGACGGCGTTTCCATCGCCGACCGTATCAAGACGCTCGTGCCGCTCGTCGAGCCCGCGAAGGTCGCGGCGCTCGCCATCGAGGCGCGCGAGCAGATGAAGCTGCGGCATGCGCCGCTGCTTGTGGTGCGCGAGATGGCGCGTCACGAGAAGCATCGCGTGCTCGTGGCCGACACGCTGGCCCGTGTGATCCAGCGTCCGGACGAGATGACGGAGCTGCTTGCCATCTACTGGGCGGATGCGCTCGGTCCGATGCAGCAGCGCAAGCGTCAGCCCGTCTCGGCGCAGATCAAGAAGGGTCTGGCGCGCGCGCTCACGAAGTTCGACGCCTATCAGCTCGCGAAGTACGACCGCGACGGCGCGGTGCGGATCAGGGACGTGCTGTTCCTCGTCCACGCCAAGCCGAAGGACGCCGATCAGGAGAAGGTGTGGAAGCAGCTTGTCGATGGCACGCTGACTTCGCCCGACACCTGGGAGGTTTCGCTCTCGTCCGGAAAGGACAAGGCGGAGACCTTCGAGCGTCTCATCGCAGAGAAGAAGCTGGGCGGGCTCGCCCTGCTCCGCAATCTGCGCCTGATGCAGAAGGCCGGCGTGCGCGAAGAGCACCATCGCCGAGTGCGATCGACGCCATGCGCGTCGACCGCATCCTGCCCTACCGCTTCATCGCGGCGGCGCGTTATGCGCCGGACTTCGAGCCGCGAGCTCGAGTCCGCGATGCTGAAGTCGATCAAGGATCATGTGCGGCTTCCGGGCCGCACGCGGCTCCTGATCGACGTGTCGGGCTCGATGGACTACGCGCTTTCGGCCCAGTCGGAGATGACCCGGCTGGAGGCGGCGTGCGGTCTGGCCATCCTCGCGCGCGAAATCTGCGACGACGTCGAGATCTTCACCTTCTCGAAGAGGTGGTGAAGGTCCCGCCCCGTCGCGGCTTCGCGCTCCGCGACGCTATCGTGAGCTCTCAGCCGCATGGAGGCACGCTCCTCGGTGAGGCGGTGAAGGAGATCGACCGCAAGGGCGATCGCCTGATCGTGTTCACGGACGAGCAGAGCCACGATACCGTGCCCGCGCCGAAGGGCACGGGATACATGGTCAACGTGGCCTCGTACCAGCACGGCGTGCGGACACGGCGACTGGCAGCGTGTGGATGGCTTCTCCGAAGCGGTGATCGCGTGGATCGCGGCGCAGGAAGAGACGATGCACTGACGCGCATCTTTCAGTAACATCAAACCAAGGAGGCCCGGGCGCGCAACAACGCGTCCGGGCATACTCACATGTACAAGGTCATTCATGAGAGCGGCGCGCCGATCAAGGCGTGGATCGAGGGCGTGCCGCTCGAGGACGCTGCGCGGCAGCAGCTCATCAATGTCGCGTCGCTGCCGTTCATTCATCATCACGTCGCGGTGATGCCGGACGTGCACTGGGGCATGGGCGCGACCGTTGGTTCGGTGATCCCGACCAAGGGCGCGATCATGCCGGCGGCGGTCGGCGTCGATATCGGCTGCGGCATGGTGGCGGCGCGCACCTCGCTTAGCGCGAACGATCTGCCGGACAATCTGTCGCGGCATCCGTTCCGCGATCGAGAAGGCCGTGCCGCACGGTCGGACCAACCACGGTGGCGAGGGCGACCGTGGCGCCTGGCACAATGTGCCCGACGCCGTGACCGCGCGCTGACCGACTTCGACACCGGCGATCTCGCCGCGCGTCTGACCGTGATCACCGACAAGCATCCGAAGCTCGCCAAGGCCGCACAGCGCGCGCCGCGGCATCTCGGCACGCTCGGCACCGGCAACCACTTCATCGAGCTTTGCCTCGATGAGGAGGACGCGGTGTGGGTGATGCTGCATTCGGGCTCGCGCGGCATCGGCAACGCGATCGGCCAGTACTTCATCGAGCAGGCCAAGGAGGACATGAAGCGCTGGTTCATCAATCTTCCGGACCAGGACCTCGCCTACCTCGCCGGAGGGCGTCGAGAACTTCGACGACTATGTCGAGGCGGTGGAGTGGGCGCAGAACTTCGCGCTGCACGAACCGCGCGATCGATGATGGCGCGCGACGATGCGCGCGCTTCAGTCCGCGCTCGGACGGCGCGTTCGCATGGGGCTCGGTCGCGGTGAACTGCCACCACAACTACGTCGCGCGGAGCATCACTTCGGCGAGAACGTGTGGGTGACGCGCAAGGGCGCGGTGCGGGCGCGCGAAGGCGATCTCGGCATCATCCCGGGCTCGATGGGCGCGCAAGTCGTTCATCGTGCGCGGGCAAGGGCAATGCCGAACTCGTTCCACACCTGCTCGCACGGCGCGGGCCGCGCGATGTCGCGGACCGAGGCCAAGCGCCGGTTCACGGTCGAGGACCACGCGAAGGCCACGGCCGGCATCGAGTGCCGCAAGGACGCGGACGTCATCGACGAGACGCCGATGGCCTACAAGGACATCGACGCCGTGATGGCGGCGCAGGCCGACCTCGTCGAGATCGTCCACACGCTGCGTCAGGTCGTCTGCGTGAAGGGCTGAAGCGCAGCCAAAGAGAAGAGAAGCGCCGGCGGAGAAATCCCCGGCGCTTTTTTTGCGATCGAATGCCAATTCAGATGAGGGAAAAGCAAAACAATTGATCTCGTAACTCGAGGGCCGACGCCAATGATAATTACTAGTTATCATTAGACCGCCCCACGCAGGACGGTGTCTGACGGCGCAGACGTCCTGCACTATGCTTCTTCGGCGCTCCGGACGAGCCACCGGCGGCGTCACTATCCACAGATCTGGACCAACAAATTCACAGACGAACTCACGCTTGCGTAGCAATATACTGTATTCTACCGAGATAGGCATAAATGGAGCAAAGCCATGAGACACATCGCCCTCGCTGCACTTGCTTTCCTCTTGGCAGGCGCAGCATCCGCGCAAGCGCGCGACTGCCAATATGAGAGCGGCGAGGCACGGTGGTCGATCAAAACCAGTATCCCGAACCAACCTCAAGACCCCGTGGCGGTTGATCTCGCTTCACTAATTGCTCTGGACAACGCCGACCTTGATGGCACGAACATCGAAAACTCGCGCTGGCAGGGCCCCGCGGTTGCGCAGGATAGTGACGGACACGACGTCACACTGCATGAAGGCGACCTGATCACAGTCACAGGTTTTCTATATCGGGCACGATGTCAAAAGGATGGCGACTATCATATGGAGATTGGCGCTAAGGCCAGGCGCAGCAACGCGCGTTGCCTTATTGTCGAGGTGCCCGACCCCGACCAAATCGAAGCCGTCGGCTTGAAACGGCAAGTTAGCAAAGCCCGCGACGTCCTTGAATCCGAAGACGCTAGTGTCTTTGCAAGTCATGCGACGGAAGAACCGTTGAAAATCACTGTTACTGGTCAACTATTTCTCGACGAGACCCACACTCGTAAGGGTGATCCGGGCGGCGGACGCGGGACCCTTCTCAGTAGCGGAAAGCACTGCGCTTCCAATCTTTGGGAGCTTCACCCTGTAACCGTCATCACTAACGCGGATTGATCCCGTGCAATTGTTGTGGCTGGGTGTACTGGCATAAAGCAGCTAGGGCGATCTTGAACGCTGAATCGCCGTCATTGGCGTCAATTTAAGCCGCGTGAATTCCTTTTCATCGGGCTCATAAGGCTCACCGGAGCGCGCCCGAAGTTCACCCATCACTTTGGCGATCTCGACGGGGGGAGGCCCAGGTTTCCAGAGCGGATAGAGAATGTAAGGACCCTTGTTCACAATTCCAATCTGGGCGGTGGAGTCCCGTGTGACGCTGACGTGGCTGTAGTGGGCGTTGCCGTCCGATTGCACCCACATCGGATAGTACTGGTAAAGCTGCTTATTGATCTGCGTGATGCCGTTCCAAGCATACCCCCCGGCGGTGTGATAGTCGCCATACCACGCGGAATTGGTTGCAAAGCTGTAGGTGACGATCTGTGGCTTGGGGTATTTCGGCGGCAATATGAATGTCGTTGTCGCCACCGCGAAGTCCGTCGAGTAACTCCCGTTTTCATATACGAGCCGGCCGCGTATCGAAGCTGTTTTTGTGTTGCCGTCGACGTCATACCAGTAGAGCAAAATGGGGCCGCTCCCCGGATCGATCGCCACCATGTGCATCAAAAAATGCCCAGGAGAATGGATCGCGGGGAAAATCGGCTGTGCTTGTCCAAATTGATTGTTCGACGGATCGAACACGTACATCTGATATCCATCATTTTTCTTGCCGTTGCTGTCGGTCACCGTTGCCGGATATGCGAGAACCAAGTCACTCCCTCCGGGTGTGCGCGTCAGCAATGCATTGGCGGCAATGCGTGTGCCGTTGATGCTCGCGTATGAAGGGTCGACGCCGTCGCTCCAGCCTGCGGCAATGGGCGTCGCGGTTGCAGATCCATCGAACGTGAATTTGCCGTTCGTCTGCTTTTTCCCGAACGTTAGGAAGTTGTACAGGCCAAACGCCACGTTCCCATTTGTCATCGGCGCGACACCCATGCGCCAGCCAGTGAGCCCAGGAATGAATCCCAGCGTCGTCCAGTTCGCCCCTTCGTCGGTTGAACGAAGCGCATACACCCGTTTCACGTAGTTTCCGCTGATCACCCATCCAGACTTTGTCGTGTCACGAAGGCGGCCCACGCAGTCCATCGTGAAGTAGATCGTGTTGCCCGACGCCTTGGAAAGCTGGCCATCCGATCCGCCATTCGCGTAAGTGGCGTTTGGCGGTGGTGCAGTCTTGAACGGCTGAGGATTGGCGCATAGCCCGTCGCCGAGATGCGCCGGATCGATCGTCGACATGTAATGGAACGAGTTTCCGCAATCCGTGGACCGATACACGATTGAACCACGGCGCGCGCCGGGCCCGAACAAGCCGGCATTTGCATAAGTGAGATCAAACCAACCGGGTTTGGGGCTGATGGGCGCATCGATGTGGACGCCCCAAATCAACATCACGTCGCCATTGGCGAGTGTGATAATGTCGTCATCATTTGTGCCAAAGAAATGGTGGGCTGCATCTGGATCTGCATCGAACGTGGACTGGATATCTCCAGCGCTGTTGGTCGCGCCGAGCGCGCGTCCTACAACCGTACCGGCCTGAGGCGGACGTACTGTGTCCATTGAGATGAGAATCCGGCCGCCTGTGCATTGGCTCTTCACATTGGGCGGCACGACGGTGGACTGAACTTCGCCAGAACCATTGACGAGCCCCATGGCCTGAACACCATTCTCAACCGAATACGAATATTGCGTCGCTTGAGCGGCACCACTTGCGAACAGAGCCAGGAAGAAACCAGCAATGAATGGCAATCTCATTCGGCATCCCCATGCAACAGTCGAAAGTATTATATCTTTAGTTGATGTACCGGTCGAGCCAATCAATCAAAGTGGTGTCGCACCAAGATGAGACACTGCTCCGCGCAGTGGATTGAAATATGTGACAATAAAATCGTTAGGCGTCAGAGGCTTGGTGGGTACCCGCTCATCGCGAACCACGCGGCTCGGCCACAAACCTGTCTGCCGCTGAAGAGGCGTCTGCCCTTTCGCGCAAGAATTGCCGCGCGCACCCTGCGTCTCAGAGCGAGGCGGCAACCTTTATCCAGAGCGTGCGCGCAGGCAACAGATAGAACGACTGGCTTCCAAACTCGCTCGCCGAAACCGGCGGCCGTTGGTTGGTAAGATTGGTTCCCGACAGCGTCAGCCCGTAGCGACCCATCCGATATCCGAGCGTCGCGTCGAGCGTGACATAGGCCGAAGCGGGCGCCGTGTTCTCCTCATCCAACCAGCGGCGGCCGACATAGGTCGCGACGAGCGTGGCATTGACGCCTTGCGGCGGGGTGTAGAGCAGCCCGGCGGAGGTCGAGGACGCGCGGCGACAGGGTGAGATCGTTGCCATCGACGTTCACCGGTTTTCCGGAATCGTCGACCGTCGTGAACCGCGTGAAGCGCGCGTCGTGATAGGCGAAGTTCGCCGCCAGCACGAGGTCGACAGCACCGCGTAGCGGGTGTCGATTTCCGCACCCTGCAGTCGCTCCTTGGCCGCGTTCTCGAGTTCGCCGGTCAGCGGATTGGGCACGACGAGATTGGCGAAATCCTGCAGGAACAGTTCAGCCTCATAGGATAGCCGCCCATCGGCCGCCTCGCCTTTCAACCCGGCTTCATAGCTCTGCGCCGTCTCGGGCTGCGAGGATGTCGGGCGTGTTGTCCGGACCGAAATCGATCGCCGCCGGCTTAAAGGCGTTTCGGTAATCGGCGTAAAGCACCCGCCTTCGTCGCGTCCGCCCCACCATGCCTATAGCTCGCGCCGATGGTCTCCGAGAGCCGCACGACGTTGCGCGATGCCTGTCGAACTCGTCGAACGTGTGGTCAAAGCCGTCGATATGCGCCGAGTCCTTGTGCTCGTCGGTTTCGTTCAGGCGAAGGCCCGCGACGACATCCCAACGATCGCCGGGTTTCCAGTCGACCTGCGCATATTGCCCCGCGAAGACCCTGCGATCTGCGACGCTGTTGATCTCGTCCACATGCAGGCTTGTGGTGGGCGGCGCGACGGTCAGTCCGCTCAAGAGGCACGTAGTACTCGCCATTGAGACTTCGCTGCCGCCCCACGCCGTAGAGCAGGTCCGCGCCGACGAGCAGCGTCGCGCCGCCGCCCAGGTCGCTCGCAAGGTGGCTGTCGGCATAGAGATCGTTGATGAGGCGATACTGGTTCTGGGAATCCGCATTGGCCGATCCGTCATCGACGAGGTCGGGGCGAAGGAAGCCGCGCACGTCGCGGATGTCGGAATGGGCAAAGGACACGACCGAATCCCACGCGCCCCAGGAGGTCGGCAACGCATAGCCGAGCGACAGATGATATTTGTTCTCCGATATCTTCGAATCCGCCGGCTGATAATTGGCGTTGATCGGCGTGATGTCGTTGAGCGCCGTTCCGGCACGCACGATCGGGCTCGGCGGAACATCGTGCACCAGTGTCACGTCGGCATCAAAGCGCAACGTTCCGCCGCCAAGGCCCACCGCGCCGCGATAGAGAATCTTGCCGTCGTCGATCGCTTCGCGCTTGTCGGCGAAGCCGATATTCTCGCCGCTGACTGCCACCGACTGGACAAGGCTTCCCATCGCCGGCAAAGCAAAGGATGCCGAGCCGCGATAGGATCCGAAGCTCGCCGAATGCGGCGTCCGCCTCGTTGGCGGACTCGCCGGCGGGATAGTGCAGCACATGGACGACGCCGACGAAAGACGTCGCGCCGTACATGACCGGCGCCGCGCCTTTGAGGATCTCGATGCGCTCAACGTCGGTCAGGTCGAGAGTCGAGATCGCCGGATTGAACGCACCGCCCCAGGGAACGCTCGTCAACGACCAGCAGGAACGCATCGAATTCGTGCAGCCCCCAGAATGAAGGCACCGCGCTTGACGGTCCCGCATCGCCGCCCGGCGGCGCCTCAACGCCCGGCACAAGACTGAGCGCCGTGCTCAGATCGGTGGCATCTCGCGCGCGCATGTCTTCGCCGTGACGACCGAAATATCTGCCGGTACCTGATCGATTGGTTCTGGCACTCGCGTCGCAGTAACGACGACAACTTGCCCGATCATCCGGACGAGTCGGCCACCGCTTGCCCGGTGAGACAAAAAAGGCCGAAAGTTGTTACTAGTGTAGCCCTCAAGTATCGGCCAGCAAATACGCATCAGTCTCGCTCCTCGCGTGCATCCTGCGTAGTTCGTTGGAATCGCGCAGGTGTGCAGCCCGACAAGCCGGGTGGCCAGCTGCGCCGGGGAACCGCCGCCTTCGGCGCCCATCTGCGGCTCACGCACGACTACTTCTGCCAGACCTTTCGCCTTAGTTGCGCATTCACCGATACCAGCTTTCTTGGCCAACGCCTCGTACTCCGCCTCGACGTCTTTGAGTTCATCTCCAAGCGTCGACGCGGGCCATCTGATATGGCGTTGGTCGGTCCTCGACCGACATGATCGCGCCATAGACGAAGTCCATGTGCTCGCGCAGCCGTTCTTCGCCGGTGATGGCGCCGCCTTCCGTCGTCGCGACGATCTTTTTGCGCAGCGCGGTCGCGTCGTCCTGCAAGCCTCCCAGATCACGGCGCAACATGTCGCCCTCGGCCAGGCTCGGGCGCGCGCATGGCGTCCCTCGTCGGACTTCGACGATCTTCGCCGCCAGCCGGCTCATTCGCCCGAACAGACCGCGAGACGCGCCTCGCGGCGTCGTATTGCAGTCTTGCGATCCGCAACGGTGAAATGTTGCACGGCGGTCGAGACCGATAGCCAGCGGCATCGTGTAGACTTGCTCCCCTTCGCGAGCCTGACGGTATAGGCGCCGGGCGGGACGCGCGGTCCGCGTGTGGCATTGAGGACCAGTGTTGCACCAGGCGGCGTTTGCGGAGGATCTTCGCGCATCGACCACACGACGCGATTTATGCCCTTGCGATTGGAAGCCGGAAGCGTCGTGATTGTCTTGCCAGACGCATCAAGTATTTCGAGCTTCAGCCGGCCAATTACTTGGCGCGCTTTCTGATAGTAGGTGATCACCACGCCGTCGGGCGGGTTCTGTCCTGAGTATGACGCGTCGCCATTTGCCCAGCCACCATTGCCCTGAATGCGCTGCTGAACCGGCCTGCCCGGGATAAGTGTCGCTTCGGATTTTAGGGTCGCAGGATGCAAGCGCGCAACGGCGACATGTCGTCTGCAATCCATATGCCACGGCCATGCGTGGCGATCACCAGATCGTCGTCGCGGATCTGGAAGGCGAGATCGCGCACCGCGACATGGGGGAAATTGTTGGGCGAAAAGCGGCCCAGCTCGCCCCCGATATCCACAGACACAAACAGCCCAAATTCCGTCCCGACATATAGAATGTCGTCTGCCTTTGGATCTTCCTTCACGACATAGGCGAAGCCTCGCACGCTGGGAGTCGGGCCCGATCAACGGCGTCCAGGTCTTGCCGAAATCCCGTGGTGCGGAAAACGTAAGGGCCATGTCACCGAAGCTATGGCGGTCGACGGCGACATAGGCCGTCGCCGGATCGTAGCGGCTGGCTTCGACCCAACTGATCCAATTGCCCTTGGGCAGGTCCGGCGACATTGGCGACTGTGTTAGTCCAGGTCTTGCCCGAGTCGCGCGTCACCTGGATGTTGCCGTCATCGGTGCCGACCCAAATGACATTCTTGTCTTTGGGGCTTTCCGAGATGGAATAGATCGTGGTGTGCATCTCTGCGGCCGAGTTGTCGACAGTGATCCCGCCGGACTGCTCCTGCTTCTGCATTTCCGGATCGTTGGTCGTCAGGTCGGGCGAAATGCGGTCCCAGGTCATGCCATGATCGCGCGAGCGGAACAGAAACTGGGCGCCGATATAGATCGTCCCTTTTTCGTTGGGCGAGAGCGCGATCGGCGTGTTCCAGTTGAACCGCAGCTTCTCTTCATAGTTTGCCTTGGGCTGAATATCGCGCCCCTCAAGTGTCTTGCGATTTACCCTTCGCGACATAGCCGCCCTGCGATTCGGCATAGACGAAATTCGAGTCGGCCGGATCTGAAAAAGCGAAAAAGCCGTCTCCCCCGAGCAGATTTTCCCATCGGTTGTTGGTGATCCCGCCGGGATACGCGCTGTCGCCGACCCACACTGAATTGTCTTGAAGACCGCCATAGACTTGGTAGGGATCCTTATCATCGACGCTCACGTGATAGAATTGGCTGATCGGAAGATTCTCTCCCTTCCACCATTTTACGCCGCCGTCATACGACAGCCACAAGCCGCCATCGTCGCCACCAATAACCTGCCTGGGATTGCTCGGATTGATCCAGACATCGTGCCAATCGCCATGGCCGGCGCCACCGCCAGCGTCAGAGAAACTTTTGCCGCCATCTTCCGACGCGATGAGAGACAGATTCATCTTGAACAGGCGGTCGGGGTTGGTGGGGTCCACAACAAGTCTGGAAAAATAGAATGGGCGCCATACCATGTTGCGGCTGCGGTCGCGCTCTTCCCAAGTCGTCCCGCCATCGTCTGAGACGTAAAGCGCAGAACGTACATTTTCGATGAAGGCGTAGACGCGGCTTGGTTTCGACGGTGCATACACGACCTCCACCCTGCCCCAAGGTGTGGCTGGTAATCCTTGGTTGGTCTTGCCAGTCATAGCTGACCAGGTTTGGCCGCCATCCTTGGAACGAAATAGTCCGCTCGACGAGGCAGCCTGCGGTCCGTCGCCACCGGACGCGGAAACTCCAACCCTTGCGGCGGAAGTCCCACATTCCAGCGAGGATTTCATTGGGGTCGCGCGGGTTGAGCGCAATCGATGAGCAGCCCGTGGAAAGGTTTCCACCATTGAGGATCAAGCGACCAGGTTTGGCCGCCATTGGATGTCTTGTAGAGACCCCGCTCCGCACTATCGCTCCAAAGCTTACCGGGCACACAAGCATAGACTGTGTTTCCGTCCTTGGGATCGACAACGATTCGCGTGATCCGCTCGGAATTTGGCAGGCCCATGTGGGTCCAGGTCTCGCCACCATCCGTCGATTTGTAGATGCCATCGCCGACCGATGTGGAATTGCGCGTCCAGCTCTCGCCAGTTCCGACCCAAACGGTTTTCGCATTTGTCGGATCGAGCGCGATTGCGCCAATAGATTGTACGGGCTCGCGATCAAATACGGGCTTGAAGCTGGTCCCACCGTCGAGCGATTTCCACACGCCGCCCGACGCTGCTCCAACAAACAGCGTGACCTTTCCATCCGATTCTTGCCGACCGACAACCGCAGAAATTCGCCCGCTCATTGTTGCCGAGCCGATGTTGCGCAGTCCAATGCCTGACACCGTCGCACTGTCCACGCTTTGCGCGACCACGGGAGCGGCTATGCAACTAGCGGCAAAGAGGAATGGCAATGAAATGAGTTGGCTGCGCAATTTTGTCTCCACCGTTAGGGGCGGCGTATCATTTGGCTTGGGTTAGTGGGTTGACTGCCCGGGCATTTGGAAGGTGCTGGCCGGCACATCGACATTTGCTTCGCCGGAAGAGATGGTGATGACCTGCTTGTCGGTCGCATCGCGCGGGCCCGAAGCGATCGAGAACGGGAAGTAGACACCAGCGACCCGCTCGTAGTCGCTGAGATCAGTTTCCGTCTCCTGTTCGGAGCCACGGATCGTTCGCCGCTCAACTACCCTGATCTCCAGAAAGACATCTGGATCTAGGAAATAGGTAAAGACTGTTCCGTCGCTTTGCGTGACCCTCAACTTGTAGGCTTCCGTGCCATCGATATCCTCGCGCCCTAAATAGTCGACTTTAGATCCTCTCGCCGACGCCGAGAGAAGCGCGCCGTCGATCAAAGCTTCGTCTGCAAGCGATCGAGCGTCATCCGTACCGATGCGTTCAGGATCCTTCCGACCCTCGAATGGATTGATGCGCCAGCCATCCTTTCCGTCATAGGTCTGAACTAACGTTAGCCCTTGTACGGAGGCATCGATCCGAACTGCGCAAGTTGCATTCGATGGGTTGGTGCGCAAGCGAGTCTCGGTATAGACAAGCTTGAAATCGCCCGGATAACGCAACTCGCCCTTCGTGATATAGGAATGAATCGCCGAAAGCTTTTCCGCTCCGCCGCGAGCGGCGAGATTCTTAGCGATGAGTTCTGCGGCCGTCTGCGCGTGGGCCGAAACAAAGAACGCGCATGTTATGAATGGCACTGCAGCCGTGAAATATTTCCAGCGCAATGTGTCCCCCCAATCCTGCCCGAGCAATATCCGCGCCGAGCATTGATAGACTCTCCCCTCCACACGCTGCGGTCAACCCTAGCGGTCGTCAAAAATAGGGGATTGCCAGACCACGGTGGACGCCCGATCTCTGACAGTAAGTCGGTTGTTAGAGCGCGCCAGATGCTGATCTAAGTAAAGATTGTTGAACATATGCGTGTGCCGGTATCGACAATTCACAATTGTCGATAGAACGCCCTGCCCAGCGGCGCCCTGCCCTGTCGATAATTAACAGATATCGATAGCGACCCAAGCGCAGCGAGCGCACTCGACGACAGACTGGAGTTGTCGTTGGTTCCCTCGCACTACTGCATAAGTCGGACTTCGAGCTCGCGCATATCGCTGCGGCCGCGATCATCCACGGCGAGCACCCGGAACTCACCCGCGGACTCGGGCCGCCAATAGAGAGGCTGATCCGGTGCGCTGCGCCCGACATAAGAATCATCAACGAACCAATAGAGAGCATGCGCGTCGCCGTCCGCCGTCGCATTCAATGCGATGCTCCCGCGACCAGACTGACCGAGTCTAAGGACATAATCACTACCGCGGCGGGGCGATATTATATGCGGCGCGTCACCGTCAGGGACGTCGGCATCGGTGCAGTCAGCGTTCTGTGGCGGCTTTCGGCGCGGGATTCCGGCATCGATGAAAACCTGCTGCAGATCGGATGACCAGAACTCGAAAATCTCCTGATGCACCTGCTTTCCTGCGTAAGGTGGACAGGCGGCGCGGCCTGTCGCATCGTCGATCATCACAGGACGATGGACATCGCTTACCTTGATCGGCGATTTGCCAGGGATGAACCAGGTGCTGCCTCGCTGCGGACACCATTGGTTTGGCAACTCACCGCTGGCGAGACAAATCTCGACCTGCTTTACACCAGAGGGCACGGGCCGTAGCGGCTCTCGCAGGGAGGGTCGTTCGGCTTCGACCGCATCGACGATGCGGAAGAACAAAGGCGCGGCAGCGTCGATCCCCACGAAAGAGGGGTTTCCCGAGCCATCGAAATTCCCGATCCAAACGACGAGCGCGTAGGGCCCAAAAACACCCGCCGTCCAGGCATCCCGAAACGACCATGATGTTCCCGTTTTCCAATAGACAGGCAGATCGCCGGGCTGCGCGCCGACGGTTTCATCGGGCCGCTCATGTTGGCGCAACGCGTCCATGACCATGAAACTTGCTTCAGCGCTCAAAACGCGCGTGCCTTCGCTTTGGTGATCCGCAGCGTCGAGACGAAGCGGCTTCAGCATCCCGCGATTGGCGAGCATGGCATAGAGCCGCGCGAGATCCTGCATACTGACCTCGCCGCCACCCAGAACCAGCGCCAAGCCATAGTGCTCGCGGCTCGCCATGTGTCCCGTATCGACCTCGCGCAGAAAATCGTAAAGATCGGGCGAATGAAGCTGCGATGCGATCCATACCGCGGGAATGTTGCGGCTGCGGTTCAGCGCATCGGTTGCGGTGATCGGGCCCAGGAACCGGCCGTCGAAATTCTCCGGCGTGTAGGGACCGAACGATGTCGGCACGTCGCGCAGCACGGTCTGCGGATGCAAGACGCCCTGATCGAAACCGAGCGCATAGATAAAGGGCTTCAATGTCGAACCCGGTGAACGGCGCGCCAGGGTGCCGTTGACCTGTCCTTGCAGCGAACCATCGAAATAGTTTGCCGATCCAACCATTGCCTTGATGTTCATGTCGCGGGTGTCGACCAGGATCGCTGAGGCATTGTTGATGCCATTGTGCCCGACATAGCCCGCCACCTGGCGCTCCAGAACGTGCTGGAGCGTGAGATCAAGGGTCGTGCGTACGGTCGGCGTCGTGGTCCCGGCAGCGCGGCGGGACGCAACAATCTGCTCCACCGCATGCGGCGCTTCGAATGGCAATGCGGAGAGCGGGCGTATCGTCAACGGCAGAATAAATTGCGGCTTCACGCTCCAATCCGCCGGGTGGCTTCTCACCCATCGCAGATAGAGCCGGTCGCGCGCGCCGGCCAGCAGCGGATTGATCACACGATAGCTGTTCGTGACCTTGAGATTTTGAACGGGATTCTGCGGGATGACGGCGAGCGTCATTGCCTCCGGCAAGGAAAGCGCCCGCGCCGGCTTGCCGAAATAAGCAAGGCTCGCCGCTCCCACGCCTTCGACGTTGCGGCCGTACGGCGCGTAGTTGAGATAGGCCTCAAGAATATCATGCTTCGAATAATACAGCTCTAGTTGTATAGCGCGCGCGGCTTGTTTGAGTTTGCCAAGCGGCGTGCGTGTGTCGAGCGGCCAGAGAATGCGCGCCAGCTGCATCGCGAGGGTCGAACCGCCCTGCCGCGCACCCTTGCGCACATAAGTAACATAGGCGCCGCGTGCGAGCCCGTAGGGATTGACGCCCGGATGCCACCAGAACCAGCGATCCTCGCGCAGTAGAACCGCATCGGCGAGCTCCGGAGACATGTCCTCAAGCGGCACCCACAATCGGTAACGCTCATCGCTAGCGAGAGTTAGGCGCAGCAATCGTCCGCGATCGTCGTAAACAGCGATCGAGGAAGGCTTCCAATCCTTCAACGGCTGATGGGGCCACAGCCGGACGCCGATAAGCGCGATCAGCACCAGCGCAAAACCGGCAATCCAGTTCTGCCAACGCAGGAGGAAGCGGACAAACGCTCGGCTTACGACATCGATCATCGCGTGACGGTCAGATAGGCCCCTCCTGGCGCCCGCGCTTGCACACGGCGGTCATACATGGAAGCGCCAAAAGCCGGTGGCACGATGAAACGGCCCGACGCGCTCGCCTTGATACGATAGACAAACTCCTGCACATCGGACGTGGCGCTGCCATAGATCACGACACGATCCTCGCGCATGTCGGTATAGGTCGGCGTCCACGTCGAATACGCAAGCCTGATGGTCGAGACATTGTCCTGACCGGTCTGCATCACCGGATCGAAACCGCCGGGCAGGAGATCGACGATGGCGAGGTTGCCCTGCCCGCCGCCGGAAGTGGCGCGTATTTTGATGTGCACATTGATTTCCTGACCGAGCTTAATGCTACTGAGCACGTTGCCCTTGTCATCCGTATATTCGCGCACGATCTCCACGCCGCTTCTGATCGCGGTGTTCGGCACGTCGCTGTCATAGCCTTCCTGATCGACCACCATCCAGGCGCCCAAATCGCTGCGGTTCGTAAAGTGCAGCTTCGCTGTTGCGGGTCCCCAGCTGCCCGTCTTGAGCAGAGCCTGAACCGTAGCAATGGGCTTCAGGCTGCCGTTGGCGAAGATCTGGTCGATGCCAAGCTTGTCGACGGCGCTCGCATTGGCTTTGGCATAGGTGTCCAGCGCCAGCATAGTCATCGACGCAGAGAGCGTATTGAACCGATTTTGCTCCAGCGGAACGCGCGATATTGTCGAGCACATGCGGTGGGAGCTTGGCCGCGCGCTCCGGGAAGTGCTTGGCCAGCAGATAGAGCACCGTCGCGTCACGGATCAACGGGTCATCGTAATAGTCGAACTCATAGGGCTCATCGCCGCTGGCATTGCGCTCCAGCTTGCGTTGAAGATTATCGATGAGTTCGTCCGCTTCCTTGTCCTGTTTGAGCATGCGGTAAGACGCAGCCATCCATGCAGCCGCGAGGTCGTCTTTCCAGTCCTTCGGGTAAGCCTCATTGAGCCGCCGCTGCACGGTGGCGAGGTCGTTGCTCGTCAGATTTCCCTGACGCGTCAGGAGATAGACCGCATAGGCGCGCTGGCGCAGTTCATCCAGCGAGTTCATACCGTCATCCTCCGCCATCCCGCGGAGATAGCCATTGCCGGCGTCGATGACATCCTTGGGAACGGCGACGCCGCGATCACGCGCTTCGAGCAGGAAATGCATCGCATAGGCCGAAATGAACGGCTCTGAATCCGGCGTTGCAGTCCACAACCCGAAACCGCCTTGCGAATTCTGCCGCGAACGAATGGCGTCGACCTGACTCATGAGCTTGTCAGGCCCACCCTTGATCTTGTCGAACAGACAGGAAGCGATGCCCACCGTTGCCCCACAAGCCGGGGCATTGTGGCGCTCACGATCTGCTCGGTGCAGTAATTGTCGTAATTGACCAGCCATCCCGTCAGGCCCGCTGTCAGCACCACAGGTACATTGGCGATGCTGGCGTTGCGCGCGCTGTATGGTGCGTACATCTTGCGCAGATTGGGCACGATCTTTTCGCTGTTGGGCCGCATGCGCAAGAAGTCGAGTTGCGTGCGGAACGCGGAAGCCGGCCGGATCGACACGTCTATGCGCTGGTTCGTGCTCTTGCCGTTCGCACTGGCCGTAAAGATCGAGCGCGCCGGAGCCAAGCTTGTCTGTCGCTCGCACCCGGAACGTCGCCACGCCCTCGTGCATCGAAGCAAGCGACAGTGCCTTACGTGGAGCACCGACGATCTGGAATTGCGGGCCAGCCGTGAGCGTAATTGCGATCGGCACCGAATTGGCGCCAGTACCGGTCAGGTTGTTCGACACGCCGACACCGATATCGGCCTCGTCCCCGGGCGCGAGCGTGGTCGGCGCATCCGGCGTGAGCACGAAATCGCCGCGGACTGTGGTTGCACTCTCGACCGTACCGATCAGGTCGGGCGACACCGCCACCGCCATGACGCGCAGATTGCCATAGAAGTAATCGGGCACATGGTAGGCGAAGTCCTTCTCGCCGTTCACGTCGACGATGCCTGACCAGTAGGCGACGGGCGCGTCGCGCCGGCGTTTGAACGGATTGAGCTGGCGTCCGATGGCGTTGTCTTCATCGCCGCCCGGCGCCGCCGCCGCCATCAGCGCTCTTGAAGTCAGGCAGGATGAGATCGAGGATCTGCGACGACTGGACTTCCAGCATGCGTTTGCGGAAGAAGAATTTCAGCGGATCGCCGAGCTTGTAACGCGCAACTTGCAAAATGCCCTCGTCCACCGCAAAAACCACCGCCTTGGTTGGGCTATTCGGCATGCAGCTTGAACGTCGCGGTCTGGCCGGGCTTGACGAGATCAGGTGCGTCGAGCGTCACCTTGTTGCGGCGCGCATCGACATTGACCGAGAACGGCGCGACGCCGTAACTCAGTGGGCTCATGAAGATCTCGTTCGATGACGGATCGCGGATGTACTGAACGTTGACGTAGCCGTTTCCTTCGAAGCCCTTCGGCACCGTGATCCGCTGCACCGAGTTCGTGGTCGAGACTTTAAACCATGCGTGGGCGTAGACCTTGTCGCGCTCGATTGTGATCAACCCGCTACCGGCGTAAGGCGCGCGGAGCGAAATCTCCACCGGCTCGCCCGGTGCATAATCGGACTTGCTTAGCTTGATCTGCAGTTCGGAATTGCGATCAAGCGAACGGGAAAGGTTCGCATCGCCCGTTACGGTGTATTCAACCCGGTTCACATCGATGTCACCCGAACGGATCAGGAGCGCGTAGTCACCCGGTTTGTCGGTCGGCAGCTTGTAATCGATGCCTCCGGCCGAAATAGCGAGCGGGCTGGTGCTGATCAGCACCTCCTTCAAGCGCGACTCGTATTTGTAAACACTGCTGCCCTGCTTGGTCAGTATCGAGACATAGCGCCGCTCGATCAGCCGCACCTGCAAGCCCTTAAGCTCCACCGATTTCGTCTGCGGATCGATGGCGACGAGCCGAACCGCGCGCGGCGTACCGCGCTTTATATAAGAGAGATCGTCGAGCGACTTGTAACCAACCAGCCAGGGGTTGCTCGAAACCATGGTCTCGGCGCTAGCAGCAACGCTGCGGCCGCCTTCCGGCTCATATGCCTTGGCAAGGAACGACAGCCGATAGGTCGCATCGGCATATTTCTTCAGATCGAGATCGAATTCGGCATGACCTTTGTCATCGGTCTTCCCATCCTGAAGCTTCGTCGTATAGCCATCCTTGGCATGGCGCAGATCGAAGAAATGGTAGTCCGGCCAGGCGCCGAATGACGGAAATGTCGGGTTGAGCGTCAGAGATGCCTCGACTTTGCGATTTGCGGCCGGCGTGCCGAACAGATTGCGCACATCGACGATGCCCTTCATGCCGTTGGGCCTTACCCAACCGTCCGCGATGTGTGCAGACAGTGTCGCATCGACCTTCATGCTGTCGGGTAGAAACTCCTTCACCGAAACGGTCGTCGAGCCGATGGCCGGACTGTCTTCCTTGCCAACCATCATGAGATTCACCGTCCATGTCCCGGTGAAAGATGTCTCGGACGTCTTGTAGGCCAGCTCCGCCATGCCCGACGCGTCGACCGAGACAGGGAGCGTCCGGACAGTCACGCCGCGTGGATCGACGATCTGCGCTTTCAACGGAATGCCTGCCGGACGCTGTGCCCAGTTGGCTGTCCGCACAATCATCCCGATGTGGAACAGATCGCCAGGCCGATAGATACCGCGGTCCGAGAACAGGTAGGCAGAAAGCTGGCCCTCGCTGGTCGGATTGGATTCGCCGCCAACGTCGAAACGCGAATAATCGAGTTTACGGTCTTCGCCCGCGAGCGGCAGGAACGAAAGATCGTCGCCTTTGTGCACCACCAGCATCACTGGCTTCTTTTCATGCACCAGGCCTTTCAGGTTCGGAAAATGCACCGTGCCGTCGGCGCCGCTCGTCTCGCTGTAGAGCGTCTCGCCATTCAGTGCGATCACCGACACGACGGCTCCAGCGACGGGATCACCGGTGTGAATCGATTGCACAAAGACATCACGGCTGCCGTCCAGGGCGCGCTTTGACAGCAGTCCCAGATCGGTAAGAACGACCAGACGACTGTCGGAGGTGTCGCCACCGCTGTTCGAACTGTCGCCGTCCTCATCACTGTCGGCGGAAGTATCGTCTTTGGATGCAGCCGGCGGCGTATAGACCGACAGGTGCAGCAGGAAGACGCCATGCTTCCCGTCTTTAAGATATTGCCCGAGATCCAGGCCTTCGTAATGTGCCGCACCCGGATCGCCTTTTGGAATTATGCGCGTCTGTTCGAAGTGTTCGACGATATTGTCTTCGCCGATTTTGTAAGAGAGGTCGGGCTTGGCGTACGTGCCTTCATTGAAGTTAACCAGGTGCTGAAGCTGGTCTGGCAGCACCCGGCCGATCTCCAGCTTCATCCCGGGAACGTTGCGCGAGACGACGGAAACATGCCGGTCGCCGCTCAGGGACAATAGCGAACCGTCCGCCATAAAGTGCAGCAGTTGAGGATAGTCCGGCACCTCGAACGCACTGATGATATTCTTGGCCAGGATGTAGCCGCCGAATGACTTCAGATCTGCTTCGATACGGAAAAAAACATGCTGTCCCGGCTCGGCGTGGAACTTGAAGCTCTGCAGCTCTTCATATTCTTTCTCAGTCGGCACCAATTCGAGCGCCAACGGTTTCGAGTGATTTAGTACGTCTTCGCTCACTTCCGAACTGCCCCAGTCATAGGGCGGCGCAGAGTCCGGCTGCTTATGGCCCGCCTTTCGGGTTGGCAGTACCCAGGCGTGGACACGCATATCGCTGCCGCGCACCGCCTGGTTGGTGTTGATCACCACCACCTGCTCGGGCTCGTATTTGTCATTGTTGACCAGCGTCGGCGTGACGCTCCGAACATTCAGACTGTAGAGGCCAGGTACACGCACGCTCATGCCCAAGGACTGATCGGTCGGTGTGCCGCCGCGCGAACTGGCCACGCCTTTGGACAACGCAAGGTCGACCTCGTCGTCGTCGTGCGGCAGATCCAGAGGCTCGGAATGAACCCAGGCGTTTATCTTCGCCGCGTCGTAAATGATCGTGAATTTCAGCGGCGTCGGCAGATCGCCGCCACGGCCCTGGAGCGACAACGCAACACGCTTCTCCAATTCAACCGGATCCACTGGATAGTTGAACTGGAGATGCATGATCGTTTTCTTCGCGACCGGGTTCTGCGGATCCTGGTAGAACTCGCTGGTGCCCTCCGACACCGTAAAGGCGGGTGTGTCGAAATTGAAACTGTCTGCCGCAACAAGCACGTGCGGCGCGAAGGCTCTGCTCGCTTCGAAGCGGACTTCACCATGGAAGCCAACGGGCCAATCCTGCACCGGCATGAATTGCAGTGTCCGGTCGTCGTCCCAGGTCCATTTGCCCTTGACCGCCGGGTCCATGACGATGCCATGCAAAATGGTCTTACCCACCTGCTCGATCGGCGCGGCCGAAGCCGAGAACTTCACGACGAGTGGGTGAATGACCAGCGTCGGTTTGCCATCGCCGTCTTCGTAAACGCTGGCAAGTGGATTGGTGACCTCAAAAGTAATGCGATAAGGCTCGGGCGGATGCGGCCGATGCAGATACCACTGCCAGCCAGCCCACATCAGCACCAAGACGGCCACGGCGCCCAATGTGCCGCCGGCATACTGGCGCGGCTTGTGGCGCAGTTCGGTGGTCGTGGCGTATATCCAGGGCGGTGCCGACCAGTTCACGGTGCCGAAGACTTTCGGCAGAGCTACGGCCACCCGGCGATAGGCCAGACCAAGCAGGTGCATTAGGCGCACCGGCACGATAGCGATGAAGCGCAGCAAATCCACGAGCCCCCCTCGAAGTGGTGTCAGCCACTTCCAATCCTTCACGCGTCCGGCCGGTGCCGGTCACGCAGCTTGCGCACGCTCGTCGATGTAAGGAAAGAGACTCCGTATCCTCGGCAGAGCCAGTTCGGCAGCGGAACGGCTAACGACCCCCAAGACGGCGCAGAAATACTCCTGGCAGATCGGCACGATGCGAATGCAGCGGCTGTGCCGGAATGTCTTGCGCGTCGATGCGAAGTAGATCGAGAAACCTTGGCGAAATTTAGACTAAGAACAGAAAAATTTCGCCGGAGAAACGCCGACAGCGAATAACGGTGTCACCAACGCCATCGCCAGCGAAGCGCCATCGAAAGGCCGTTCAAAAAAGCCACCCTGCACCATCGATAATTCCTAATTATCGCTAGATCGCGTCCCCAGTCTCCAGGCCCACGAGCTTACATTCGAAGCCAAAGATGGACGCTTCAGAATTGTTCACACCAATATTGAACAGTATCAGGAATCCACAGGTTGGACTGGGATCGGAATTTGGGAGTTCTCTGGCGGCGACGCTGCGCGCAAAACCATTGAAGGAATTTCGCTCGAGCTTGCCAGATGCGTTCAAAATGAGCCTGCGAGCGACGCCTGGTAGCGCAATCAGACCGAGCTCGACTGGCACGCAAAACAGCACGGTTTGCCGACTACGCTTTGCCGACCAAAATTACTAGCCATGAATGGAAGGGCGCGAGCGTTGTGGACAACTTATTCGAGTTATAACTCGCCAGCATTCTGGTCCGAGCTCTTTCGGCGACAATTACCTTCTCGAAAAGTTAGTTGGGCGGCGGATTACTTGTCAGATAAGGATAGCCATTGTTGACACTGGCAGATTCCGACCAAATATTTTTCCTAAGTCCTGCCGGCAGACCACCTTTGATCTGAACATCTGATAACCCCTCAATTCCTGGGTCGTTCTGTTTGTTTCCGCGCCGCGGCTTGGATCCGGAATATCGCTTGTGTCGAGATCCCAGTAAGACAACTGAACTCCACTTGTTTCCACAACATCATAACCGACCAAACCACCTGTCGTGATTTGCGAACCCGAATGAACGGCACCGATCGAATACGAGCTGATAGCGATTCCTGGTTCGAATGAGCCGTTGTCACCAACCAACCCGCCCGTATAACCACCACTGCCGCCAGTTACAGAGCCAAGAGCGTAAGAGTTCTTTACGCCTCCAAAAGCGTTTTCTCCAACTAATCCGCCTGCGGCGATGCTGTCAGACGCCGTGACTGCGCCGGTTGCGAAGCATTCAACAATCACCGCTGCATTATCGCCAACAAGCCCTCCAATCTGACCAAATTGCCTCTTAAGCGTTATCGCCCCGGTCGCGTAAGACTTGGAGATTACTCCACCATTCCCTCCAACCAGACCTCCGAGGCTAGCTTGGGGGGCATAGCCCGTGACGGTGACCGAGCTACGCGATGTGGTAACTTTACCGACGTTCGCGCCGACTAGTCCGCCGATAAATATGTCGGTTAGTCCCGTGAATAGGTGATCTATCTCGCCGGCCGCAGATGACCCTGTAACCGTCGAGTTTTTATAGTTCCACCCGACAACGCCACCCATGGTCTCTACGCCGGAAACCTTCCCTACAAAATGCGCATCACTAATGGAGCCGTTGTTGGCGGCAACAACGCCACCGATCAGCTCTGTGTTCGAGTTTGCAATCACTTTTCCGGAGACTTGAACGTGTTCGATCCTACCGAAATTGTTGGCCACCAGCCCGCCTAGCCAGCCAAACGTGCCGCCCTTATCGACCAGCTGCAGTAGCGCGATATTCGAGATCACAGCGCCAGCGCCTGTCTGGGCGAAGAAGCCATCAGCTGTGTTCAATGCTTGAGACGGATCGTTAATTGAGACATTCGATACCGAATTTCCTAAGCCATCAAATTTTCCGTTGAAAACTGTTGCAACGGGCGCAGATGAGTAGGTTCCATCGTGCCCAGCATCGTAGCTCTTTGCCAAAGCGAAGCACCCCGCGGGGTCGGCGCGAACGTCGTTAGCAAGACTGCTGATATCCGCGACCGGAGTGCATTGAACGGCATTAATGACGAGGTCAGATGTCGCATCCCAGAATTCGATGTGACCTTTGCCTGAAAAATAATAACCACCCGTTTTGCCACCGTCACTGGTCGCAATTGTCAATGCGCCAGACCCGGCAACTACGACAGGTCTCTCAAACGAAATTGTGCTGTAGGCATCTAGCGTCAGTCGGCTTGCACTAGTCCAACTAAGTGCCGCAGCAACATCAATGTCCCGAGCTTTATCGCCGGATGACACCTTGACGTCTCCCGTAGCCAGCATCGCTGCAAGATCGGCAACATTTAACACTCCGTTCTTGCCCGTGGGGGCGCACAGGCCGCCTGCGCAGTGCATATCATGCGTGCGTTGCAAGGAGATCACGACAGTCGCGTCAGCCTGTGACGAAAGGAAAAAACCTAAGCTTGCAAATACTGCCGTCTTGACGATGGGCAGACTTTCGGAGCGCGCCATTTTTTGTTCCCGGTTGACAGTGGAATGTATCACGCGCTCCTTCAAATTGGATCATTCAAAAACGCTCATGCCCAATCCAGTCGCGCTGCGATAATCACAGGAAAACGCCACTGATGGCTCTGGCGAGAGGTGTGGGTCACGCCTCTACTCGCCATGTATTGCTTCACCTCTCGCGGATGCGGCGAACCCGTCAACGCCCTTACAATCGTCGGCAACGTGATGAACGCGACAATCCAGCCGACCAAAAATCCGCCAATGGCCGCGAGGATGATCCACGTCATCGCAGTCACTCATTACCCAACCGATTGAGGTAATACACTTCCCGAGCCAATGGCCGGCGAACTCGTTCCGCCGCCGACGGGGGACTCCCACTGAATCGCCCCCGTTTTTTCATCGACGCTGACAACCCAACCGCCAAACCCGCCCCCGACGAACACGCTCCCTCCTGAAGCCGTGGGCGGTGAAAACGTAGAACTCGGCATGTTCTTGCTCCAAAGCTGCGCGCCACTCTTTGCGTCGAAGGCCATAAGCACTCCTTCGTCGTTGAATACGAAGACTGCTCCACGGTCATACGTCGCGTTGGACCAATTGAAATCGCCAGCAATGGCAACTTTCCAAAGCGTTTTGCCAGTTTTGAGATCGAGTGCGTAAAGCTCAGACCCATTGGGGGTTGTCGCAGCGGCGGTCACATACACAGTGTTGTTTGCGACTAGTGGATATGACACCTGGCCGCCCAGGGACTGTGTCCATTGCTTCTTCAGCGGAAATTGTAGCCTCTTGAGTTGGATACTCCCGCTATGTGAAGGAGTTAGCTGGTAAGCAACCGATCCGATTTTTGCGGCGAAAACGCTCGTGGGGCAAAACGCGATAGTCAGTGCAAACAACCCCATGCCAAGGACAGTCGTGATGCTCGGCATTCCAGTGTCGGAGGCCATGATTTCTTCCTTCAGTGCGGCTTGGATGAAAAGGCCACTAACAAATGGGTCGTCGGCACAACCAGCATGTTTCCACCCGCGCCGAGCCCAGAAACTGGATGATTGGCATCATCCTCATCGGCATTTACAAACGGCGCGCCCACATCTGTCGACCAGTTCGCAGAGCCCGTGAGGCCGTCGACCAGATACATGTTGCCGGACAATGAGCCGATTACGACCTGCCCATTCACGACGAGCGGTGCGCTGACGAGGCTACCATCGCCGTTAAAGCTCCACACAAGCGATCCAGTGGTCAAATCATAGCTTGAAAGAACTCGTTGGCGGAGACTCACCAAATACTGCTTTTGGCTGTTGGGATCGGTGAAGATCGCGGGCGGAGTATAGTCAGCATTAAAAGAGCCGACCTGTGAGCCGCCGTTCGCCGTCAAAATTAGATTGGCGGGCGAATTTATGCTCGCATTGCGGGCATAGCCGCTGCTGGGAAATGTCTGATTTGGTCGCTATGATCGAAGAGTGGGAAGCGGGGCAAGATAAAGAATGAGCGCGATTTTGCGTCCGCCATGGTCACGTTTGGCGTGTGCGGTCCTGCTAATGACCGTGTTATCTGTCGCCGTAGAACTCTTTTCGAGTGGCGGCATATCCACCGTTGATGAAATCCCCTCTATGGTCATCGGATCGGCGTTTTATGCTGTTATGTATTTTGTGTGTGCGCTAACGTTCTGGGGTGTTTCCTTTGCTGCCGCGCGCATCGGCATTCCGGGTTGGCTGACCTTTCCTGTGTTATTTACGCTAATCCTCGCGGCTTGGTCCTATAAAGCTATGTCGATGTATGTGTCCTATGAACAGGCAGGCGTGCCGTTCGTGTCGAATCATCATTTCACTTTGGCTGGCTTGAAAGACTTCAGAATGAGGATGACTGAGGACTTTGTAATTTCGTCACTTGCTGGGTTGGTCATCTTCTGGAACCAGAGAAAACCTCCTCAAATTCCAAACTGACCCACTACCAAAATAATCATAGCTCGGAAGAATTCGCTTTTTTTGCGTAGGATCATAATCGCCCTTAGCATTGCCCGTTCTACGCACGCCCCGTCGCGATTAATCGACTGCAAAAAGGTCATGACATGAAACTTGGAACTCCCGTCCTAAGCACCTGTTTGTTTCTTGCCGGTTTAGCACCTTGGTCGGCAGCGTTTGCGGTGTCGATTGCGAGCGGGACTGCCGATGGGGTTGCAGCCGACATTTGGTCATGGACCGATGCAGGTGGGAATTTGCGCACGGTGGCACTCAAACAGGAAGGCAATGGCAACCCCGGCCATGGCGGGTATGCCGTTCAATTTACCTATGTTGTTGGTACGAAAACCGTGACGATCAAGGCGGAGTCAGGCGGTGACGGTGGTTTCGGGTATTTCGTGTCGCACGAGCGCTACCGCCAATTTGCCGACGGCACTGTCGACACGATTGCGAGCCATATCTTCAGCAAGGACGATTCACCGTTGGGCTTGAACTTCCCGGCTGTGACATCAATGCCAAATACGCCACCCGGCACCGGGGCAGAACGTTTCACGACCCAGTATGGCCACTACGGCACCATCGTAGCCGATCCAGTTGACCCCAATACAGGCGAAGATTCGATACCGTTGCCACCGGGCAAATCCAACTATGCGTTTTATACACTCCCAGTGTCCATGACGTGGGTGTTCCAGGATGGTCAGGACTATCCACGGATTGATGTTTCGCTCGGTCTTGCCGGAGTCGTGCCCCCCGGTGGATCCGCGCCGACCAAAGACTTGGTCAGCTTCGACATGCGCGGCCCATATGGCGTGATGGTCTTCGACAACGACCGCGACGGCACGGTGAAAACCGTCCTTTGGGGGGATCAGCAATTTCAGTTTGCACCGACGCTGACCCCTGTCGTCCGCAACAGCACATGGACTTGGGCAGGCGCCAACAAAGGCGCCCGTTACCAAGCGCTGCTCGCGGGCGGATTCGAAATGGGATTGTTCGAACCATCGAGGCTCAACGCGACGGCGACCGTTGACGGTTACGCGGCCGAAAGAGGCTTCACCTTTGCGGGCTACCAGCAAGCCGGCGGTGTCAGCTACAGTTCCTGTGGCGGCACGCAGAATCTCCCGTCCGACGGCACTTGGCCGTACCAGTCCGCGCAGTACAGCCTACCTTGCGGCCAAGGATCGCTTAACACACCGACCACCGGGAAGAAATTTGCGTGGGGCACTACGAGCTATTACGGCACCAGCCTATCAGCGGTTTATAACGGGCAAAAAAGCTTTCCCTTCAACGGATTTCCCGCCAACAACACGCTGACTTACAGTCTGTGCCTCGTGATCGGGGAACCAAAGGCGCTCGGTGTTTCTTCCCTGACCAAATCGACAGCCGCTCGCTTCGCCAAGAAGAACCCGAATTCGAACTGCGCGACGACGATAGCGCACCAATAGCGCCGATCGATGCGCGTTGTCGTTTGCGCCGTCGTTTGCCGCCGCACACTACCTGCCTGATTCATCGCGCACGCCAGGAGACACCAACGCTGACGTGACGCAGGAGACCGTTCGCACCACGATCTGCACGTCCGGATTTACGGCCGGGATAAGACCGAATGTGTCCGCGACCAACGCGCTTAAGAAGAAGCAGCTTGCCGATTGGGGCTATAGCGACAAGGTGATGAGCCATTACGAGGAGGATCATCTGATCTCGCTTCAGCTCGGCCGTTCGCCCGATTCCGACAAGAACCTCTGGCCGCAGCATTATTCCGGCAAATGGGGTGCGCGCACCAAGGACACGCTCGAAGGTGAACTAAAGCGGCGCGTTTGCCTCAAGAAGCCATCTAATCCGGACGCCAAGACCGACTACATCGCGCTTCAAGAAGCGCGGGACGCGATCAGCGGCGACTGGATCAAGGCATACGACAAATATGTCTGTCATCGGTTGCGCCCCGCATTGACGGCCAAGATCAAAGCGTATTGCAAGGGATAGCATTATAGAAACGCCATCGTTGAACTAAAACAAGACCGTTAAGTGCAGGTTGAGTGACAAAGTGCGCAAATGAACAAGCGTCGCGTGACCATCTTAGACGTCGCGCTTGGAAGGCTGCAATTGTGGAATGGAATGCCTCTGTTCAAATATCGAGTACAAATCTTATTGATGACCGCAGCACTAGCGTCATGCATTTCGACAGCCGCAACATCGTCAGGATAGCCATCGAACCGCTTGGCGACATCGTCCACCGATTTTTGATTTCGCACCAATGAAGGTTAAGAAAACTAACGCTTAAGACGTGGTTGAGCGGTCGATTGCTTGGATGTGTATACAGCGAGGCGCGTGGTCGCTGGGATTGCCAGAAACGCGTCGCCAGCCCCAAAGCCGGTAAACGGGAATCCCGAGCCCTGCTGCTGGCTAATGGGCGCACCAACATTGCACCACCAAAGTTGGTGGCCCGTCTCTCCATTCACAAAATAGAGCCTTCCCGATTGCGAGCCTTCTACAACCGTTCCATTAATTACGAGGGGCGCACTCGAAAGCTCGCCATCGCCTTTGAAGTGCCAGACGACATTGCCGGTCGTCACGTCAACGGCATAAAGCTTGTGGTCGAAAAGCGTGTACTCGAAACGCGCGCCGTTTGGATCGTTATAGAACGCCGGGGGTTGCCAGTACGCACCAAGCGAATTCAAAAGCGCCCCTGTTGCCGCATTAAGCACGACGGCGCTCCGGGTTGGATCACGAACATAAAGTTCGCCGTCATGATATACAGGCGTCCAGCCCGAATTATTCGTACCGCCCAAAAGGTCGTCCCAGACCACTTTTCCGGTTGCGGGGTCGAGGCGCATGTATTCACCGATCATGCTGGCATAAAGACCGCCTCCTCCGATCGCCGTCGGGCTGTTCGGTCCCCCGCTCCACAGCTGCGCTCCGCTGACTTCGTTCAAGGCCTTTAGACCCATTTCGTCTGAAATGAACAAAGTCCCTGCGGACGCCAGCGGAGGGAGATTCGACCTGCCGAATTGCTTCTGCCAGAGAAGTTTGCCACTCGCATCCGCTGCAAATGCCTGCAGCAATCCGTTCCCATCCAGCACGAAAATGCGATTGGCGTCGTAGACTGCGTTCGACCAATAGGTCGCAAGCGGTTTGCTCCAGATCGTCTGCCCGGACGAGGCATTGAGCGCCATAAACAACCCTGTCGTGCCCGGGTCTTGACCGGCCGTGACGAACACCATCCCATTCACCACCAGGGGGTAGGACACCGGCCCCCCGAGATCGCGGACCCAGAGCCTTGTCAGCGGGGTCGTAAAGCCGTTTTGAAAGTTTATAGCCCCGCTGTGACTCTCATCGATCTGATACGCAGTGGCGGCAAGTGCAGCAGATGCGCATAAGACGAATGTCCCCGTTAAGAGGAACGATGCAATTGATTTTTTCATTGCGCGCCATCTTTCATCGAAAAGGCTGCTATGAGATTGGTCGCAGGCACTATCAGATAGCCGGCGCCTGCACCTAGTCCGCTCCACGGAAACGCGCCGGTATTAAAGGTGATCGGGGCCCCCACATTGCTGGACCAGAGCTGCTGACCAGTGGCTGCGTCTAGAAGATAGATCAAGCCTGATTGCGAGCCGACGGCAACGGTGTCATTGATGACGATGGCATTGCTGTCGATCTGTCCATCCCCCGTAAAGGACCAAGCAACCTGTCCCTTTTTGGCGTCGCTCGAAACAAGCGTGTTTCCCTGCAGAGTTATCAGGAAGTTTTTGCCTTTGGGATTTCGCCAGAATGCGGGCGGTGTCGACGTATTGAGGCTGCTGATGGCCTTTCCGTCGGCCGCGTCCAATACCGCGTTGCCGTTCATCGGATCGCGAACGTAGAGTTTGTGATTATAGACTACCGGTGTTGCGCCTGAACCGCCGACCCAGTGTTCCGTCTTTCCCCAAATAACGTGCCCATCGAAGGGACTGACCTTCCAGTACAGGCCGAGATAGGTGAGATAGATACCGCCGTCGCCGTAAGCTGGAGAACTGCCACTAGCGCCGCTGGCATCGTGTGTTGTCCATCGGATATGTCCGGTTGCTTCATCGACAGAATAGAGCGTCCCCGCATCTCCCGCGCCATGAACGTAAATGTAGCCATCGACGGCAATTGGCGCATTTTCGAAATTCCATTGCTCCGGTAACTGCACCGCCCAAAGGAGCTGACCAGCTCTGTCCGCGCTGAAGGCCTGCAAAATTCCACTGAAATTGATGACGTAGAGGCGCCCGTTATCATAGGCCGCGTTCGACCAATAGTAGCTGTCACCCAGCAGCTTGTGCCAAACCGTTTCACCGGTTGCGAGATCAAGTGCATAAAGATGTGTGCCTTTGTCATAGATGGCGTTGGCCACGGTCACGAACACCAATCCATTAGCAATCACGGGATATGATACGAGATCTCCAAGATCGCGAGTCCAGCGGCGTTTCAGAGGAGGCTTGAAGCCGCCTGGAAACACCGTATGTCCGTCATGAGCAGGGTTTATTTGATAAGCGACAGCATCTTGTGCCAACGCAGCAGGACCGATTGCCAAAAACGCTACCAGCGCAAGAAGCGCCCTTAGCAATGTCCTCGGCATCTAACCACCCCAGCTTTAAAAAATGACTGTTCGACCTTCCCGTCAGCTCTCACACTAATGGTTGACAGCGGATTGATCAAACAGAACGATATCGATCGCATGCGCGAACCATAGTCTCATCTCTCAGAGAAGTGAACTTTATAGGTGTGGTGTTTTATCTAAGTGAGCCTTGGTTTCAGCGGCATCACGCGCTGCTGCTGCCAATGTCTGCGCTTGAACTGTGCCAGCTTCATAAAGTCCGTCGCTTCCATGCATCGAGATAACGGCGTCTCTCAATCTCCATTCCGCTATTGCCGCTGTGAATGTTGCACCAAATGCATTGCTATATTTTACCGAGCGCTTCGACTTAGGAGCCCCAAACTTATTCTTGAGCGTTAATAGAACGAGATCCTGCGAGATATACCCTGTCGTGTCGAAACTTATCGTTTGCACGGTGCCATTCTCGACGAATACGTTGATGTAGGGGAACTTGAGGTAGGCCGGCTTCAGGCCGCGCGCGAAGTGAACCTCATAGATTGTCATATCGCCTTGCACGCTTCCGGGGCCGCCGTATGCGCAGGGCTCTTTGATAGAATCTTCATCAAGCATTTCATGCCCAACAACGTTCTGGGTTTTGCAAGACGGTATTGTGACTGGCGACCCAAGCGTGATGCCAAAAAGATCAGCACTATTTGCGGCAGTTGAACCAGCCGCCGCAAACAGCGCGATAACCGCAGTCCGCAGAAAAATCGTGTGCATTCTCATCCCCGCTCTGGTGATCGGGGAGTTGAGAAAGCCACGTCTGAGAGGCTCGCACCGGCCTTTAGGCTTGCGCCCTGAACATACGCCGATGCCTCCTCGACCATAGAGGTAGAGGAGTGCTGGATGACGGCTGCACAACGCCGTCAGACGTGGGGTTCTCACGCCCCAGCGGACCGGAAACGGTCAGCCGGGGCGGACTATATCAGGGCGTTTGGCGAGCGCGAATTTGTGGACTTAGGCGGTCTTACGCGCCTTGCGGGTAGCTGGCTTGCGCCGACTCGTCGCCTTCTGTGGCTTGGCGGGTTTGTGCACGGGACTGGATTTTGCTGCCAAGTCTACCGCCCGCTCGAAACGCTTCCATGCGTCCGGGTGAAGATCGGCGTTGGCGCTCTCGGCTCGTGTCTTCTTCTGAGGCTTTGGCAATGTCAGATACTCCCGGAGAGCAAACATCCATAACGATCACCGTCAGAAGCGAACCGTTTCACGGCGAGCCGGAAGGAGCAAAAGAATTCTTCGAGGCTGTAGGCCGTCTCACTTTTCTCTGGGGCCGTTTCGAGGTCCATTTCAGTTCCGAACTAATTCAGATCATACAGATGCTGTTCGAACTAGGCGAGGCTCACGAAGTCCCGATATCGTGGAAGCGCCGCGTAAAGCTTTGGAGGCGCGGGTTCGATCATATCCCAGAACTTGCGAAATTCCGGCCTCAGGCAATCTCATACATTGAGAGGGTTATGGATATTTCAAAGCGGCGGAACGCCTTGCTGCACGGGTCGTGGAATGGGTTCAATCCGGGCCTACCTCTGACCGCGAAGATGACCAGCATTCGTCCGGGGGCGGAAACATCAAAGCTATTCTTCGATATGCCAAGCCACAACGTGACGCTGGCTGACCTGCTAGAGATGCAGAGGCTAGCCGACAACCTCAATACGCAATTGCTTGGATTTGGGTGGGCGATCTCCGAGCGTTTTCACGCGCAGTTTCCACCGCCGCAACCGCCGACTAGCACCGCGTAAATCTCGTGGACCATTTCTTCGGCAGACTTGCTTTCGAGTCCAGTGGCAACGGCATCGTCGGATTGTTTGTCAGCCCAAGCCTCTAGCAACTCAGCTACGGCCTGGACCGCTTCTGGTGTAAGTTCCTTCTCCACTTTCTTTCCCTTTGTGAGGGAACATCACCTTGCAAAGTAACGGCCTGTCTTGCTCTAGCTAGCAGTAGTGCCTACTATGTCAAAGTGATAATTCCCCTCAAGGGACTGCATGTGCTGCGGGGAAAACCAGGCACAGGGCTCTCCTTGGATGAGCCCCTGCTTGATCCACGACTTGGCGAGCTCGGTCTTGCCAAACCGTCGGCCGCACCGCAGCGCCTTTAAGCGATGCGGCAGAAGAGCGTTGAACGCCGCCCGTTGTCCTTCGTGCAGGCGGCCGATCGAAATTCGGATGGCGCCGTCCGCCGGCGCCGACTGCAAAGAGCGCGTTGACTTCATGAGCGTCGCGACGTGTTCGATGTGGAGGGATCAATTTCCCCGCCATGATCGGCCCGCGCGGCGCGCGCTTTATCTTCAGCCGTCTGCCCTTCAAAATCTTCAAGCCAGTCGATTACGACGACGCGCTGCGCACTGCCTTGTCCGCACTTCTGCGCCCGGCCGTAGATATAGAGTATATCTTCCGCTGCGTTCACGTCGCCCCTTACGGCGCTCGCGATGAGAAGCCTGAGCTTCACCTCTTCGCGCGAAGCAACTTTCTTGCGACCGCGCTCGACAAACTCCATCGGTGCGTTCAATACCGACGTCACGCACTTCGCCAGATCGGATTGCTCGCGCTTCGGTCTTCCCGATCTGTTCCCAGATGTACCCGGTTGGAAGCGGGAATGAACCGGCGGCTTTCCATAGCCCACCTTGTCAGACATCGCGTTCGCCGATGACACCGCCTTCCGGCGCGTTCTCGACGAACTCTACGGTCACTCCTCTGGTGATACCCTGAGCCGCGAGCTGCTTGTAACGCTCAAGCACACGAACCGAACGCGCATGACCTTCGAGCGCTCTGCGCAATAGCTGCGTTACAATCGCTTCTAGTGGCGGCGTAACCGATGTATTGCCATTCGCGGTCGATGGAACCGGCGTTAGAAGCAAACGCGTCAGAATTGCCATCGTGCTTTCGTGCGTAGGTCTTCTACGGTCTGTTCCTGCCTTTGACTTGGCGGCCTTTGTCTTGTTTGTCATAGCGCCAGACTTTGGGTGCGCTCGTCGCGGACCTCGGCATATGTGCTGCCATCCGCATGACGAGCCATCCCTTTGCCCATTCGTTCCCACCGCGTGATGGTCAGATCGACATAGGCGGGGTCAATCTCGATACCGTATCCGCGCCGGCCGGTTCGCTCCGCCGCAAGGATAGTCGTGCCGCTGCCACAAAATGGGTCCAGCACGATGTCGCCACGGCGAGTAATATCCAAGATCGCATCAGCGACAAGGGCGACGGGTTTGACGGTCGGATGCAAATCGAGCGCACGTTTTCGTCCCTTGCGCGCGAAGCTGTTCATACCGGGGTAGTTCCAGACATTTGTCCGGTTGCGGCCGAAGCTGCCGAGCTGAACGTTGTTGCGATGCTTCTCGCCGCGCGCCCGGAACACAAGGATGAGTTCGTGCTGCGACCGATACAGAGAACCCATACCGCCATTCGATTTTACCCAGACACAGACATTGATTAGTTCACAGCCGGCTTCCTCAATCGCGCTGGCCGTCTCGTTGAGATGACGCCAATCCATGCAACTGAAATACACGGCCGCCGGATCGCACCAGGGACGCATCTGCTGGAACGCCGATCGCAGGAAGCTCTGGAATTGTGGCTTGGACATCTCGCCAGACGCCATCGCGAACTCACGATGCTTTTTGCGCCCCCTGCCCCCAGCGTGCCCATTTATTTTGACATTGTACGGGGCGTCAGTGAATACGGCGGCCGCAGCCTCGGAACCCATCAAGACCCTATAGCTCGCAGAAGCTAGCGCATTTTGACAGAGCAGTTTGTGGTCGCCCAAAAGCCACAGATCATCAAGGCGTGACACAGCCGGCGTCTCCAGCGGCTTGAATTCATCTGCCTTGTCGCAATCATCGGCGAGGTCGAGGGATTGGATGAGAATATCAATCTCCGGGGTCTCGAAGCCGGTCGCCTCGATATCGAACTCCAGTTTCATGCCTTGGAGCTCCTTGAACCGCAGCGCCAGCTCGCCGTCGTTCCAGGTTGACTGCTCCGAGAGCTTGTTGTCGGCCAGCATATAAGCCAGCGCTTGCGCTTCGTTCAGATGGTCTAGTCTGATCACCGGGACATGTGTTCGGCCATCGAGTTTTGCCGCTTCCCAGCGACCATGACCTGCCAGAATCCGACCGTTCTTGTCCGTCAAGATCGGGTTGTTGACGCCAAACGAAGCGTAACTCTGGGCGATGCCTCGGATCTGCTTGCGCCCATGAACCCGCGGATTATGCGGATGCGGAAATATCGCGTCGATTGGCGTGTCGACCACGATGCGCGCGCAATCTGGGCGCGGTTGGGACAAATGCTCTGTGCCGAATTTTTTCATACGGACCTCCGAAGAAGCCCATGAACTAATGCCCTTTAGGAGCGAAAACCCTCACAAAAATTCACCGCGATTCTCGTGACGAATACAAATTGTGGATACGCCTGGCAGACACGAGAGGAAATCCCTGCGCCATCAACTCAGTTGCCAACAGTTCGGCAGCAAGATTGCGCGGAGCATTCCTCTCCCTATCCGCTTTGGATAATGCCTTCTTCTGCACTTTTGTCCGCCGTCGTGCTTCAGCCTGAAACATCTTCAGATATTGCGGATACAAAGTTAAAATGAGATCGTCTCGGGCTTTGCTAGACAGCTCTTTCGGACGACCGCGCCGAGGCTTCACGAAGCCTCGTACCAGCGTCAGAAAATACAATTGCATCTCGCGTGGCAACGGCTTGTCGAACGAGTGCTGTAGGTAATATTCCAAGGAGCGCTTATGCTGGAGAGGATAACGGCCTCCAGTCTCGATCAATTCGGCTAAAGCGATTTCCTTTGCCATCTGAATTCTCAGCGGGGTGTCTGGAAGACTGTTGAGCGCAACGCTGTTGAGCGTCGCGGCGCCAATGAGCATGGTATTTGCCTCCTCGCTGCAGCAAACCACGGATTTGACTGTAACATCGAGGCACGATTTGCGGGCCATCAACGGCCGCTGAGCCTTCGACGTGCAAGGTCCGAATTCCCTGTTCGTCGAAATAATTTCCCTGTTATGCCGCTTAGAATTCCCTGTTATTTGCAAGCCGGGTTCAGAGCTAACCTATTGAAATACTGCATTAAACCGCAGTGTTGAGCACGGCTTGACATCCGAAATATGCAAAATTCCCTGTTATTTTCGCGGTTTTCCGGCAAATTTGAGCGGAGCTAGGTTCGCTCTAAACTGCCTTCACAACCAACCAGCCCGCTCTTTGCTGAGTGGCGCATCACACTTCAAGCATCTCCTGAGATATTGTATCGCAGTAAGTTCTTTCGCTGCGTTGTTGTCCCTCCGACCGCGACCTTATGGGGAGTGCCTACCATTCACGGACTGGTTCCACCCGGCTACGGAGATCTCGCGGTCCACTCCGTCATGATCGCGCTCATCGTTGCCGGCGCGGTGGTGATCGACCGCTTGATACGGCGCTTCTACTGGCACGGACATCTGAAAAAGCGCCTCGGCCGCGACACGCCGACACTGATCCAGGACATCGTCACCTGGGTTCTCGTACTGGCCGCGCTTTCTTTGGGGCTCTCCGCCGAGTTTGGATTCTCGCCGGCGGCGTTTGCGACGGCGTCCGGAGCAGCGGCGGTTGTCGTCGGCATCGCGCTGCAGGCCGTGATCCAGGATCTGTTCAGCGGCCTGGCAATCAATCTCGAAGGTTCCTACGGAATTGGCGACTACCTGACACTCTTCACCGATCAGGCGCCCGAGCCCATCTATGGAAGAGTGGTCGGCATCTCATGGCGCTCGACTCTGTTGCGTCAGGATGACGGTTGTCTGGTGATGGTTCCCAATCATCTGGCAACCACCAATCCGGTGACGAACCACAGCCGCCCGCGCGAAGGAAAGCGTCTTTCGGTCGAGGTTCCGGTCGACAATCGCTTCCCGCCGGCGCGGGTGATGGACTTGCTGCTCGGCGAAACCTTCAAGGCGATAAAGGGAACAGGCTTCGAGCGTCTCAAGGAGCCGTCGGTGATTCTCAAAAGCCTTTCTGCCGATGGCGCCATTTTCGAAGTGCGCTTCTATGCATTCCCCGATCAGCTGGAGCCGGCAACGGCGCGCTCCATCGTGCTGCGGGCGTTGCTGGATGTCATTCAGCAATACACCGTGCCGACGCCCCTGACGCAGATCGAAGTGGTCCCGGCATTCAAGGAGGACACCGCGCCCGACGATACGGAAACCCATCGCGCGATTTCCCGGGCGCGGCTATTTAGAGGCGTTCTCAATCTCGAACAGATCGACAGACTGACAAAGCTCAGCAAACCGACAGACGTTGCCGCCGGCACAATGCTGATGAACCAAGGCGACGCCCCATCGTCCATGCTCATCATTCTGGAGGGCGCTGCCAGCGTCACCGTGAAGGGACCTGATGGCGTCGTCCGGGAAGTTGCAGTTTCCGCCACCGGCGACGTTGCCGGTGAGATGTCCTTGATGACGGGATCGCCGCGCACCGCGACCGTGGTGGCGCTGACATCCATGCGTATTCTGGAGATCACCAAGGAAGCAATGGAAGACCTGCTTGGTGCTTCGCCCGAGTTGCTGGAAAGATTCAGTCAAACTCTTGCAGAGCGCCAGCTTGAAATCGATCAACTGAACAATCGCGCCGTGCCGCGCGAGAACGTGGAACGCGACCTGCTAACCCGAATGACCGCCTTCTTCTCGCGCGCATTCGGGGTGACTGCGCGAAATTGATTTCTCTCAGAGCGTGCCCTATGTCGGGCGCAGAAGCCGCTGGCGACACACAAAACGGGGACCGACGGCTATGAACTCCGCAACGACCTTGCTCCTGATCGCGCTGGTTCTGTTCCAGGCCAAGCACTTTCTCTGCGACTTTGTTTTCCAGTCAGCTTGGCAACTCAACAACAAAGGAAATTACGGCCACATCGGCGGCCTTTTCCATGCTGGGCTGCATGCCGTAACATCGGTGCCCGCACTGCTTGTCCTTACCCAATCGCCGGCTCTCATCGCTGCGCTATGTCTCGGCGAATTCGTCGTTCACTATCATACCGACTGGGGCAAGGCGCGGATCGACGCCAGGTTCGGTTGGACTGACAAGGACTGGGCTTACTGGGCGATTTTTGGCGCCGACCAGCTTGTCCATCAGTTCACCTATCTCGGGATGATTTATGTGCTGGAAACCGGAGCGCTCCGAGCCATTCTCGGGCTGAATTGATATCCACCACCACCCGCTAGTATCATGGCTCAGTGGGCGGTGACTGAGGGGAACTATGGCCAACGATACAGACAAGCAGGCGTCGCTGGTCGAGCGCAAGCTGGTGACGATATTGTCCGCCGACGTGGCCGAATACAGCCGCCTGATGTCGGAAGATGAGGAGGGAACTCTTCTCACATTCCAGGACTACAGCAAGACCTTCAGAGCCCTGGTCGATATGCATCATGGGCGGATTTTCAACACCGCGGGCGACGCGCTCCTTGCAGAGTTCACCAGCCCGATCGAAGCCGTCCGCTGCGCAACCGACATTCAGGCGGCGCTGCGCACCCGCAACGATCTGCTCCCGCCCGCAAAGCAAGTCCACTTCCGCATCGGTGTAAACCTCGGCGATGTGATGATGCAGGGCTCCGACCTCCTTGGTGATGGCGTCAACGTCGCGGCGCGACTTCAGGGTGCCGCCGAACCCGGTGGAATATGCATCTCAGGCACCGTGTACGACCAAATTCGCAACAAACTTTCTCTGAACATCGAAACGCTGGGCGAGCGTCGATTCAAAAACATTGCTCAACCGGTGCGCACTTTTACGATCGCCGCGACCGGTGACGACGATGCTGCATCATCCGCTCGCAACAAATCGTCCGCGGCGCGTGCGCCGCAGCCCAAGTCATCCGCTCCGGGCGCGTCACGCTCAGCCGCGCCGAAGGGCCTGTTGGTCACACTGACGATCGCGGGCGTCGCGTTGCTCGTGGTTGCAGGAGGCTATTGGGCATACACGAAGGTCCCGCGAAACCCGATCTCGCACGTCACGGCTCATGCAAGCCCTGCAAGTCCCGCAAAACCGGTCGTTGCGTCGATAGCCGGCACGACCTTGGACAAAGAGGCAAATGTGTTGGTCGCTGACGCGCAACGCCTTCAGCGTCCGCAGAGAGAAATCGACGCTCTGACCGCGTCGAATACGCAGATCGCAGCGTGGGCTTCGCAGCTTCATGGGTTGGGCAATAAGCCCGGCGACGACGCGAAGTCCCGTGCGCTCGTTGCCGAGATGAGCAGCGTTGCCGTCGATATGGCACACAACGAAGCGACGGCGCTGGAACGCGCCGCCGCGCAATTGTCGCGCGGTTTGGACAAATCGCCGGGCAAATCGATCGCCCCGAGCGCACGTGCTGCGATCACAACCGCCCAGCAGGCAAAGGCCACGCTGGAAAGCGCGATCGACGACGCTCAAAAAGCGTCCGACGCGAATGCTGCGTTAAAGGCAGCGGGCCAGTCCTTGACCGATTTCAGCGCTTTCAGTGCGGCCTATGACGCGGCGGCACCGTCCTTTGTGGCGGCGCGTCGCAACGACCTCGAAGCGATCGTCACCGCAGCGCGCAATATTTCGGAAAACGTCATCGCTTTTAGCAGAGTGAAGAAGCCCTGGCTGCTCGCGTCGCGTGCCCGAAAGGATGCGTATCAGACGCTTACCAGCAACGCGGCGGAAGCGCAGTCGCAAGTCGCTCAACTGGACGCGCTTGACCAGCGAACAAGTGCCGCCACGAGCATGAGTAAAATGAATGCGGCCCTGGGTCAGGCGACCGCGATCAAGGCCAGCCTTAACCGCTTGCTCACAAATTCCAATGCGGCCTACGCCATTTTTAATCAGTAGAAAAACTGGTTCGCGATCGCCGCTCGTGGCCCGCACAACCGGGGTGAAGCACTTTAGATCAAGCGAGAGCTGGTCGTGACGTTTATTTCGCGCCCGCTCGAAACGTCTTCATCTTGTTCATGGCCGCGTCGCGATTGTCCGCCATAGCGGCATCCTTCAACTTCATGCCGTCGCACGCCGTGTGCGACATGATAGCCAGCCACGGATTGTTGCCGAGTGGAGCCCAGCCGCTTCCAGGCATGGTCCCGACCTGTTTGCCATCCATGTCGAAAGCCAGCACGCGAAGGGAAGACGCGCTCTTGCCGGCACAATCGTACTCGACATCTTGGAGCATGAAGTTGGCGGGCTTGCCCTGAAAACTTTGCGGCTGATCAACAAAGAGCATCGTCGTCATCAACGTATGTCCCTTTGTCTTCGCCGGAACGACGGAAGCCACTTCATAGCCCACGGCCCCGCCGGGAAACGGTGATACGATCGCCCAAGCACCATCGGCAAACGCGGGTGACGAAACCGTCAGGGCTGCTGCGATTATCAGGAGAGTGCGTTTCATCTTTTCACCGTCTTTACGATTTTTTTTGAGCATCGGCGAAATTGGAACCGGAAACAATGAGCCGGCCAAAATTGACGAGGATGTTCTTGCCCGTTCGACGTGCGCGCTGCGCTATTCCGTCAATTAAGAAACCGGCGTTGTCGGAGAAATAATTGTCGGCGGCGATTTCGGTTTCGCGGGCGGCGAAACATGTGGCGCGATATGCGGTTTGGGCTGCACATCGCACGCCGCGCCTTCGCAGCCCGGCGCCTCTGGCTGCGGCGGCGCGTAGTTGCCGACAAACCAGGCGACGACGCCACCGTCATGGGCGCAGGCGCTGGTTCGCGTGACATCCGTCGTATAATTGCTGTCCGCGCATATTCCGGTGACATGGGAGAGACTGGGATCGACGGCATTTGTCGGCGGCGCTTCCCAGCCGCCCCTCGTCTGCTCACATTGGGTGATGAAAGCGTTGTAGCCCACCCTGTCCTTGTCCGCGTTCGACAAGGCCGCGAAGCTGCCGTCACACGTGTGCTGCGCGACGGTCTGCGCGGTCGCGGGCATCGCCCAAAAAACGGCGAAAAAAGCGGCAAGGATCGAAAGCCGTAGGATCACAATCACACCCGGCATCTTCCCAATGACAACACCCCGGGAGAAATAACGAGCGTATTGTGCCCCGACTGTCTTCCCCCGCCGGCAGGATAGCCAGATTGGCGACCGGATGGAACCGCCATTCCGGCGATTACAACGTTGCAGCGGATGCTTTGCGACGCCAGGAAAAAGCAGCGGCAGCGAGAAGCCCGGCAGCCATAAGAGGCAGTGCGCCCGGCTCCGGCACCGGGGTGATGTCTTCAGCCGACACACTGAACACGGCGCGGAATTTCTCGGTACCGAGCGCACGGCGCTCTTTGCGCGTCAGCGCCGCATAAGCCTCGTCGCCGGTCCAGTTGATCATCAAAACATTGCCAACCAGGGAGAAGGTCAGGTTGCTCCCGAAATTGCTGCTCAGAAGTTTCATGTTTTTGAATTCGGCGGGCGACAGCAATTCGAACGTCATCTGCCAGCCGCTGGCGGTTTCGCGCGGCCTCTCGATATCGTTTATGACCAACCGATTGGCACCAAAATTCGCGCCATACCAGTTGCCATCGACCGCGCTTTTGAATTCATACCCGCCGCCGATCGTCGTTTTCGACACATCCCATAAATCGGCGAACGCATCGTTCGGGCCGGTTGCGATCTGGCCTTGAATGCCGAGGCCTATCAGCCCCGCATGGGCTGCGCCCGTCACGAGAAAAGAAGCCAGTGCCGCACATAGCGCCAGACTTTTGCGCATCGGAAAACGCCCACCCCGGTGTCGGCGCGTTGAACGCACGCGCACGGGCGGACATTAGAGATTTGCGAGATCAGAAAGACCAATAAAAGTAAACAAATGGTTAATGTTCTTATGCTTGCGCTTATTTTATTGCGCGGCGACGCCGAAGAAGCGTGAAACTTTATTGCCGCAAAGCCCGCTGCACTTCTTTGCCCCCTAGCGAAGTGAATTCGTCATGGCCCATTTTGGATCTGAGGTGAACTGGAGCCCCGCAGCCCGATTGCGGGCGGCCAGATCGGCGATTGTCGCCGGTTGAACGCTCGCGCCAACCGCCACGGCATAGTTCAACATTCCCGCCACCTCCGTGTTGTAGCTGGTTGGCGTGCCGATGCCCGAGATGCTTCCGGTTGCCGGCGGCCGTGCCGAGACGAAAAAGAATCCTGTCGTGCCGTTATAGGAATCCGTCACCGGAATCGGCGACCCGCCGAGCGTTGTGGCGAGATCGAATTGCGATCCGCTCAAGTTCACCATGTAATATGGCGTGTATTTGGAGAACCCGGCGGGCGTCACTTGCCCTATGCCGGAAACGGAATCGGCGAAAACGATCTTGTCGCCATTGGCCGGCGTATAGTTTGAGAATGCCGTCACATAGAAACGGTTTCCAGCTTGCCACTGGATGTTCGGCCCATAGAACGCGATGCCGTTGTCCTCGCCGACGATCGGCGAGTTCGAAGACCCGCCCTTTTTGACAACCGTCATGTAGGCACCGACATACCATCCGCCGAATGTCCCAACGACATGATCGAACCATTTCACGAGTCCGTTCAACGCCATCACGGCATGCTTGTTTTCGGTGACACCGACAGCGAGCGACAGCGCAGCGCCGAGATAAGCCATCTGCCAGTGGTCGATATAGGGCCAGTCGCCGTCCGGCACATGCCACAGGCCATTGCTCTTCGCATACGAAGGCAACGCCCTGTAGATGTTGAAGGCGGCCGTCCAGGTGTTTGAGTTCAGATCGCCGAAATAGTCCTTGTAGGAAACACAGTCCGGATTGACGTCCGGACAAATTCCCGCCGCCGCAGCCACAAGCGCACTCGCCCATGCGTTCGATCTTTGCTCGCCGCTTCCGATCGCATCGCCGTAGGTCGGCGCGGTTTTTGCGACCTGCAGGCTGCGCTCGCCGCTTCCCAGCGTGTACTCGCTGCTGCTGATGTCGGCTTGGCCGAGCGGCGTATAGCGCTGATAGATCGCGCTGTTCGCGTGCTCAAGCAGCATGTCGAGATGCCAGGGCTCACCGGTCACCAGATACGGGTAATAGTTGAACTGCGGCATGTGATTGGTGATCTGCTGATTGAAGCCGGCAATCTGCACATGGGGGTCGGTCGTGTCGCCATTGGGAAACCCCTGGCTCTGAGAGCCGCCGGGGCGCCAACGGAACTGATAGTTCGGCGCCGGCATTCCCCGATACTTGCCGCCGTCGGCCTTATGGCCATTGTTCACGCAGGGCACGGTTAAAGTCCGCGCGCTTTCCAATCCGATGGAAAATTGACCGCCGATAAGACTGACGACGCGCACGGCCTGCGTATCCACGGGAGCCTGAGTCAGGAAATGACGGGCATACCAGGATGGAAATATGCCCAGATCTTCGCGCTCACCTGTCGTTTCCTGATAGCGGGTCACGGGGCCGGAGCAGTTCGGCCAGAAATAGAACGGCTTGTTGCTCGTGGGCTTGATGGCGAGGTCGTAGGAAGGGATCAAGCCGGTCGACCGCCAGTATTTCTGATCGACTTTGCACGACAGCGCCGTGTCCGACGCGTCGGTACCGGCGCCCTGGACGAAATCCCAGGTGCCGGAGGGGCCCGCCGTAAACAGCGAGCCGAAATAAGCGAGATAGGGATATGGCGTCGCGGTGTGCGTGCCGGAGCCGTTATCGCTCGCAGAAATGACGTTGTTGCTGGGATCCGCAGCGTTTGCCGAAAAGCCGATCGTGGTCGAAGTCGGCCTGCCGGTGAAATAGCTTGTACCGGTCGCCAGCCCCGCGGGAAGTCCGCCGCTGGTAGTCAGGCGGGTACAATATGCATAGTCCATGGACGCGTAGCCATGGTTGGCATTGAACATCGAACCCGACGCCCAGGAGAAATTGTACGCACGCGCATTTCCGAAATTTTTTCCGAAGCAATCCCGGATGAGCGCACCGCTTGCATCTCCACAGAGCTGGAAGCGGGTGAACGACATCCAGTTCATTTTCGCCACGGTGTCGTAATAGGGCAGCTTCACCTTGCCCAGAATGCGCAGCCCCTTGAGAGAGCCGTCTGGGTTCGCCAGGGATGCGACATAGAAATCGCAGACAAGGTTCTTGTGGTGTCTATGACCTTGACGCGCTTTCGCGCGCACTTTCCAGACCGCACCGGCGGCGCCGTTTCCATATTGCGCGATCTTGGTTTCGCTGGCGATGCCCTCGGTGAGATCCATGATCCACGTGCCGGCGAGGTTGTCTAAACCATCGACCTGGACTTGCGGCGCAACGCCATTCGAAAAATCGGCAAGACTTCTGGCCGACGGAACCGGCAACCACCCTCCCGACAACACGTTCACAGTGACGCTTTTGTGCACACCGATGGCCACTGGCATCTGCAGCATCGCCGGCACGAATTTGAGCGAGCCGTCGCTCCAAGACGTGGCCAGCGCGCTCAGAAGCGTGCAGGGAACAGGCGTGCCGTCCACGAGCTGGAATTGCGGCCAGCTGCCCGCCGGCACATCCCCCTTTCGGAAAGGACACCCGACGATTTGCGTGACCGAGCCCCCTTCAATGCCATTGCGGCCGTGGTTCTCGAATTTCAATGTCGAAAGGACCGTCGCGCTGCGGCGACGTCTCGCTCCGGGAAGCGCACCCACCGAAGATGGCACGATCAGGGCCGATGTCGCCGCTGTCATCAGAAAGTTGCGCCGTGTGGTCATCGCCGATCCATTCGTGGGCGGCGAGATATCGACCATCGACACGCTCGCCTCCCCTGCATAAAAGCGGGCGGCGATTAACAAGTCTGACCGGCCAACAGACGAAAAGTGCCCGTTTTCCAGCTTATTCCTGCGCTCGGCTTATTTTGGTTTAAGGAATTTCCTAAAAACGCACAGCATTGCGCAGCGAGCGCAGAGCGGCTTCAAGCCGCAGCGTCGGTGTCGGTCGGGAATAGACAGACCAACACAAGATATATTCCGAAGTTCCGAACGTGCGCTTCAACCGATTGTCGCCCGCGAGGAAATCGTATCGCACAGCGCCTTGCTTCGCGGCGTAATCCATCGCGAGTGCGTGGCTGACATAGCCCGGCCGGTCTCTCCCGTCCTCGTCCGCAAACCCGCTCTGATAGGCATACACAGTGCGATCGGCGCGGAAATTATAGAGATAGCCAATGACGCGCTCCCCTGCCGTGATCCGCAAGAGTTGACCGGCACCGGAAGAAATCAGCACCCGGTGAAACGCTTCGAAATAGGGTCCGGAAAAAGCGTGCTCTCTGCCGCGCCGCGTCCACGAGCGTATGTGCAGATCCTTCAGCGCCTCGAAATAGGTAAGCGCGTCACCCGGCGTCGCCGCTTCCTCTACCCGCAACGCGCCTTCGCGCGAGAGATCCCTGATGTTGCGATTTATCTGCTGACGCGCGTTCCGGCTGAGAACAACCTCTATGCCGTCGCGCGCTACCGCATCGAGCCTGTCGTTGGCAAAAGCAACCGACGGGCGCGTCGAAAGGAGCAGACCGCGTGTGCGCGGAACATTGCCGACCGTCGCCCCGGGGATAACGAGTTCGTCTGCGCAGCCGGTATCGCGAAACCAGCCGATGAACGCGGGCAGAAGCCCGGTTTCGCCCATGAAATCGTTCTGCTCGACTGCAATTCTGTCGTACTGCGGATCACCGGTGGAATTGAAATGGAGTTGGCGCACATCGACGATGAAATGCCTTTGCAAGCGGCGAAACACCGCCACTGCCAAGCCAATCGTTGTGCTACCACGTGTCGCGCGAATGAGTTGGGGTTCGATTTCGGCAGGCAAGGTACGCAGCCACGCGCCAATCCAACTCCAGCTTGTGAAAAAGTTTCCGTCGCTCGGGTGCTCAATTTCACGCCACGAGATCTCGAGCGCGTTCGGCGGCGGCATGGGCTCGATCCGAAACGCCACGTCGTTCTTCGCATCGACGGGCATGGAGCCGTTCAGCCTTTCAGCCTTTGTTCCCAATCGAACGCGGATTTCACGATGCCGTCCAGGGCGGAATGACGGGGCTGCCAGGAAAAGACTTCGCGCAGCTTGTCCGAATTGGCGATCAAGGAGGGAGATCCCGGCCCGGCGGGGTTGCATGCTGCTCGGCAACCGATTTCCGGTCACCCGTTCGACCGCAGCCACCACGTCGAGCACGCTGCTGCCACGGCCATAACCGCAATTGAACGTCTCGGAAGCACCGTTCTCGCGCAGATAATCCAGCGCCATGCGATGAATGCCGACCAGATCGCTGACATGGATATAGTCGCGGATTGCCGTTCCATCGGGTGTTTCGTAGTCGGTTCCGAAAATGTCGAGTTGTGGTGCGCGTCCCAGCGCGACCTGGACGGCACGCTTTATGAGATGCGTCGCGCGCGGCGTGGATTGACCGGTGCGCCCTTTCGGATCGGCACCGGCCACATTGAAATAGCGAAGCACGACATAGCGGAAATCATGCGCCGCGGCGGCGTCGCGCAAAATCCATTCCGTCAGAAGCTTGCTGCGGCCATAGGGGTTTATGGGGTCCGTGACGTCAGTCTCGGCGATCGGCACGCCTCCGCCCAATCCATAGACCGCCGCGGTAGAAGAAAAAATAAACCGTTTGACGCCCATATCCACGCAAGCAGCGACAAGCGCGAGCGAAGCCTGGGTATTGTTGGCATAGTAAAGAAGCGGGTTCTCGATCAACTCCGGCACCACGATAGAACCGGCGAAATGAATCACGGCGGTAATTTCGTGTTCGGCGATCAGCGCGCGGACCAAGGCTCCATCGCCGACCTCCCCTTCCACAAAGATCGCGTCCGGCGAAACATTATCGCGGATGCCGGTCGAAAGGTTGTCGAGCACAAGCACACGCTCGCCGGCATCGATGAGCGCGTATGTCATGTGGCTGCCGATATATCCGGCCCCTCCTGTGACAAGAACCGTCATCTACGACTGCCCTATCCTGAGAACGGCACAAAAGCGCGACGGCAAGCACTAACCTCCGATTTTGGCCAGTAAGCTCTGGGCCGATTGTTTGATGTCGGGTGGCGCGGAGTTGGAGCTCACGACCTTGCCGAGCATCGCACGGGCGTCGGCCTTACGATTTGCCTTAGCCAGTGCAAAAGCAAAATGATACTGCACCGACACATCGTCCGGCGACGCCTGATTGGCCTGCTGCAGATATTTCAGCCCGCCCGCGGTATCGCCCTTGCTCTCATGATCCAGCCCAGCGTATCGGCGACCGAACCCGATTGCGGCGCGAGTTTGTAGGCTTTCTGGCCATGGCTGCGCGCGTGGATCCTTTTTCTGGCTGTAGAGCCACGCCAGATTGTTGAGAACGACAGTATCGCTGGGCCGCTTTGTCGCCAGCCATTCGAACTGCTGAAGCGCCTGCGGCATAGCTCCGCGCCGCCGTAGAGTTGCGCCAGGCCAAACCGCGCATCGGCATCGTCGGGATGCGACTTGGTCCAAGCCTTCGAGCAGCGCCGTTGCTTTCTGCGGATTCTTTTCGGCCACGTAGTACTTCGAAAGCAGCATCGCGACGGCCGCATGTGGCGCCTTGGCCTGTGTCGCCTTCAAGAAGCGCGATCGCGTCGGCACGCTTGCCATGGCGGTCCATCGCCGGCGAGCAGCAGACCGGGACCGGCGCCTGCGGCGTATTGCTGGAGAACGTCTGGCCCACCGCTCAACGCGGCATCCTTGCCTTTGACCAGATACGTCATCTCGATCAGGCCACGCTGGTAGATGAGCGACTGTAGACGCCAGCGCATGGGCATGGTTGATGGCGTCGAGCGCGCCGGCGCAGGTTCTTCGCGACGCGAGCTGCGCCGTCGCGTAGTTGTTCCAGATCTCGGCGGACTGTCGGAAACGCCGTGGTCGCGCTCGCATATTGACGCCAGACTGGATTTCGCGTCGCCGGATTCGGAATAGAGCCTGCCCAGCGTATCGCTAACCGCCCCGATTGTTCGGCGAACCGGCTCTGTAGCGCTTTCGCTGCTCTGATCGCCTCCGGCCATTTCTGCTGAAGCTCATAAACGCGCACAAGCTGAAGTCCGGAGCCGACATCTCCAGCGGTCAGCACATTCGCGTCGACGAGCAGTTTCTGCGCGTTCGCATAGTCCTTGCGGCTTGCATACATTTCCGCCAGCGCCTGTTTGGCTTTCAAATCTTTCGGATTTTTTGCGATCCAATCGGTGAAACAGCGCGGTCGCCTGACTCGCGCGATTGGTGGACAGATAGACCTGCGCCAGACTGCGGCGCGCGGAAACCAGCCCGGCTGCTTCGCCATGATGCGCTTGAAGATGTTCTCGCATCCGGGTATTTGCGCTGGGCCACGAGGGTGGCGCCCGCCAGTTCCTGATAAAGCACATTGTCGGGATCGTGCTTCACCAGCGATCTGCGCGGTGTTGCGCCGCGTCCGCAACCTTGCCCGCGCGGAGTTGCGAAAGAACCAGCGACGGGCCGGCTTTCAGGTCGCCCGCACCGGATTTGAACAGACCGCTGAGCTGCGCAAGGCTTGCCGCCCGGATCGCCCGTCGCGAAATGCGCCAGGGCCTGCTGCGCCTGAACAGTGGCATTGTTGGGCGCGCCGCACCCACCTCGTCCATCAGCGCGACAGCCTTTTCGGACTCGCCGTGCGCGAGATAGGCCTGGGAAAGAAGAATCGGCGCGCTTGCCGGATCTTGGGTGAGGCTGTGGCCTTTCTCCAGCATCGTGATGGCGCGTTCGGTGTCGCCACGTTTCATGGCGAGAATGCCGAGCACCTCATAGGCTGTTGGCTCGTTCTGCTGCTGCGCGATGAACTTTGCTGAGATAGTCCTCGGCCTGCGCGAATTTGATTGAGCTTGAACTTGATCTCGCCGGCGAGCAGATACGCGCCCGGGAAGATACGCCATGCCGCTGCGCGAATTTGTCGAGCGCTTCATCGGCTGCCTGGAATCTGCCCTGCCGCGCTTTCACGACCGCATCGACATAGGCCGCCATCGGCGATCCCGGCACGACTTTCTTGATGATTTCGAGATCCTTGGACGCCTGATCGAGCTGGTTGCGGCTCGCCTCGAGATTGGCGCGGTCGAGCAGTGCCTGAATGTTCAGACGATCGCTAGCGATGGCCTTATCGAAAAATGTCGCAGCGCCGGCGGCATCGCCCGTCGCCTGAAGAATAAGCCCCTTTAATTCCAGCGCGGAGCTGTCTCTTGCGGCGCAATGGTCAGGCACGTGATTGATCTTCTTTCCGCGCCCGCCATCTGCTTCTGGCTGAGAAGAAGGCGGGTTGTCGTTATCTGCGCAATGACACTTCGAGGGATCCAGACGTTCGGCATCGCGCAGCGAGTTGGCCGCATCGTCGAATTCGCCGACGGCCATCTGCGCCTGTCCACGATAGGCGCGGACAAGGCTTTCCGCCTTGGCCGGACGATTGCCTTCCGGGACGTCGCGCAACAGATCGGCGAAAGCGCCCGACTTCGACATCGTCTGCGCCATCAGCGGCGCGAGCAGCTCGTCCTTGGCACGAAGCTGGCGAGCCATCGTCAGCTCGGCCTGTGCACCGTTGTAGTTTCCGAGTTCGCAGATAGATCTTTGCCAGATCGAGGCGTAGCGAAGGATTCCGTTCTTCGGCGATTGCTCGATCTCGTTGCGCAGCTTGATTTCGGCCGCGCGCAGCCCGTCTCACCGACTGCGCAGCGGGCGCGGAGATCTCATGTTCTGGAAATATCGGCCGCAGCGGATGGCTTAGCGCTAAGGCGCCAACCACGGGCGCCAGCAGCAATGTCGCTTCTCGAATACTCATGCCTTTCGTCCCTTTTCCCGCACCGGCTGCAGATCGCGCGCGTGCTGCACGACAATGCCGATGTTCTTCCAATGAGATTGTAAAGTGTCGGGCGGCTGACGCCCAGCAGCGCCGCCGCTTTTGAAATATTACCGTCGGCCTGCGCAAGCGCGCGATCCACGACATTGCGCTCCGCCGCCCTGCGCGCTTCCTGCAGATTGAGGGACGCGGTGCCCGCGGCGGCGACGAAATCGAGATCGGCGGCGCGCACGATGTCGCCCTCGGCCATCACGGCGGCGCGTTTCACGCGGTTTTCCAGTTCGCGGACATTGCCGCGCCAGGAATACGCCAGCATGGCTTCCACGCTTCGGCTGGAAAACCGGCGGAAGGTGCGGCCGAACTCCTTGCCGTATTTGCGCAGGAAATGGTTCGCGAGCACGATGATGTCGCCTTCGCGCTCCCTGAGCGCCGGCACATTCAACGAAATCTCGTTGATGCGATAGAACAGATCTTCGCGGAACGTGCCCGGCCGCAATCAGCTCCGCCAGATTCTTGTTGGTGGCGCAGATGATGCGCACGTTGATCTTGATGCGCTGGCGGCCGCCGACACGCTCGATCACCTGGTCTTCGAGAAACCGGAGCAGCTTGACCTGCATGGCCATCGGGATGTCGCCGATTTCGTCGAGGAACAGCGTGCCGCCATTCGCGCTTTCGATCTTGCCGATGTTCTGGCGCACCGCGCCCGTGAACGCGCCTCTTTCGTGACCGAAGAGTTCGGCTTCGAGCAGCCCTTCCGGAATCGCCGCGCAGTTGATGGCGACGAACGGCTTGGCCTTGCGCGGCGCGACATCTGGTGCGCTGCGAGCGCGAGCAATTCCTTGCCGGTGCCGCTTTCGCCGAGGATCAGGATCGCGATATCGGTCTTCGCGAGCTTTTCGATGTCCCGCAGCACTTTCTGCATTTGCGGGCTGCTGCCGACGATGCCGGCAACCGACGATCCCGCCGCCAGCGCCGAAAGACGGCGGTTTTCATCTTCCAGTTCGGACAGTCGCAATGCGCGCTCGACCGTGAGCTTCAGCAATTCGGGATCGACCGGCTTTTTGAGGAAATCGTAGGCGCCGGAGGCCACCGCTTTCACCGCGTGTTCGCGATTGTCGTTTCCGGTGACCACAATGACCTTGGCCGTGGGAGAGAGGTCGAGAAAATCGCTGACGGCCTTCAGGCCCTCGGTCGCCCCATCCGGATCGGGCGGAAGCCCCAGATCGGCAATCGCGACGGCGGGCCGTTCGCGGGCGAAGATCGCAACCGCCTCCGTCGCGGTCGCCCGCGACATGGACGTCGTGATGCGACAACAGCCAACGATATTGGGTTCCTAAGGCCCTCATCGTCTTCGAGAATCAAGACCTTTGCCTTTTGATGGTCATCACGATCCGTGTGTATCAAATGCCAAACGCAGAGCGCCGCCGCGAGGTGGCTGCACGGCTTCGCGGCAACGAAATTCGAACGGAAGTGCCCTGTTGCAGAACGCTCGTTACATCCAGCGTTCCCCCCGCCGCCCGCACCAATTCGCGCGCTTGGAACGCGCCGATACCATGGCCACTCCGTTTTGTCGTGCGCAAGGGCGCGAACAATTGTTCCCTAACGAATGCGGGGTCCATGCCACACCCCTTGTCGTCGATGGTGATGATGGCCTCGGTCGGCGTGCCGGTCAGGCAAACGGTGACAGGCGCATCCGGCCCGGACGCTTCGACCGCATTGGTGATGACGTGCGTCAGAACGGACTGCAGGTCCTGTTCGGGGATGGTCTCGCAGAGCGCCGGCTCCGTCTCCCTTTCGAAGATTACAGTTTTGCAATTAAGCCGCTGAACGACCCTGCCGATGACGTCACCCAGATCGAGCGGCCCCTCTTCGCGCGGTTGTCGCCGCCCGCTTTAAGCTTTCCCAGCAGGCCATCCAGGCGCTGGATGGAGGCTTCCATGGTCTTGACCATATCGGCCCGAAACTCGGGCTGGTCGCCGAACTGCTTCATGTTGGCGATCATGATGCCGAGCTGGCTGGACACGTTCTTCACGTCATGCGCGACGAAGCTGAAGCGCGTGCTGTATTCGATCAGCAAGCGGCTGTCGGCAAGAGCACGGGCGGCCAATTCCTCTGCCAGCCAGCTTGCGCCCTGCTGTCCGATGGTCAGCAGCAGGTCGAAGCTTTCCCAATTCAGCGTCACCGGCGATCGGGGTACGGTGAGGAAAGCAAACCCGAGAATTTCCTCCGATATCACCAGCGGAACCGCGAGCCAGATCTCGGGAAAATCGCGCATCCAGTCCGGAAGCCCATCGCGGTGCTGGCCCCGTCATCGAAAACCTGCACCGCTTTTCCGCCGTCGAACGCATCGGCGAAGGTACCCATCTTCGGGTATCGGCCGGCGGCGCGCCGATATTGAGATTGAAGTCTGCGGCCACACGGAAATAGCCGTCCGGCTCCCGCAGCCAGAGCGCGCCGCCGGGACTGTCGACCACATCGGCGAGCGCGCGGATCACCCGCACCTGTAGCGGATCGCGGTCCGCCGTCGCCGACAGCGTGGAAATGCAGCGGATCCATTCCGCGCGATAATCGTAGCGGGAGGAAAAGAAGTTCTCCGCGAGCATGCGCCACAGCCGCGAACGCAGGCTGCTGACCGACAGGATCATGGCCAGCGCGACGATGCTGCCGGCAAAGAAGGTCAGCCGGAACAGCCCACCCCAGTCGCCGGGCGCTCGACCCACAAACCCCGCGACACCGGCGGCCAGGATCAGAAACACACCGCCGATCGTGAGCGTCGCCGTATGGAACACGATGCGCCGCGAGACGTGGATGTTGATGTTCCAGGTCTGATTGCGCGACATCGTCACGATCAAGGGGCGGAACGATCAGCATCAGCACGATGCCGCGGCCGGCAAGCAGCACCGGGTCGATGTCACGCGTGATGACGGCGCCGGAAAAGACGAAGAGATCGTAGAGGAAACAGCCCGCCCACCGCGATGCAGAGCGGAAAGACGTGCCAGCGGCGTGCCGGCAACGTGTTGCGGAACAGGTTTTCGACCAGAAGCAATCCGCAAACCGCCGATCACGATGCGGCTGAAAATACTTGCGTCGCCGTGGAAATCGACCGCGCCGACGGCGGAAAAGACGAAGCGCAGATCGTTCGCGACGGCGAGCAGGCCGATCAGCGGAACGATGATGGTGTAGAGCGCGACCCGCCTTCGTCCCATCGGCACGGCGTGCGCTGACGAACACGAAAGCCAGCAGTACGAGCCACGCGCAATACGCACGCTGTCGAGCACATGGGCGATGCCGGGCGCCCCATGGCTGCATCGCCGCGACGAATGCCCAGAGCCGCCGTCAACAAGCAAACCGCCAGATACGCCGAGCCCGATGCCGGTGGGCCGGTGGCGCACCACCATCAGTCGATCACGAGAACAAGAAAGGAAAAGCAGCCGAGCCCGTAGCAGACCGTGAACGGCAGCATTGGAAACTATCTAACGCCCGGTCGGCCACAAAACGACTTTCACGGTCCGCGCCATGATGATGAGGTCCAAAAGGACGCTCTGATGCTTCACGTAATAAAGATCGAAGGCGGTCTTCTGATAAGCATCCTCGAACGAAGCGCCGTAATGAAAGCTGACCTGCGCCCACCCCGTGATACCGGGCTTTACGCATGTGCCGGCCTTGTAACAGGGGATCACATCCGCAAGCTGCTCGACGAAATAAGGCCTTTCCGGGCGCGGCCCGATGAAGCTCATATCGCCGCGAACGGTGTTGAAGAACTGCGGCAACTCGTCGATGCGAAACTTTCGGATGCACCCAGCCGACGCGGGTGATCCGCGGGTCGTTCTCAGCAGGCCCACACCGGTGATGCTGCCCTCCTCGGCATCCACCCGCATGCTGCGGAACTTATAAAGCGTGAATTCACGGCCACCGAGGCCGACGCGTGTCTGGCGGAACAGAACGGGCCGCCCGTCCTCCATCCAGATTGCGATCGCCGCGAGCGCCATTACCGGTGCGGTCGCTACGATCGCAACCAACGACACCGTTACGTCGAAGATTCGCTTGGCCGCGAGCAGGAATCGGCGTCCGGAGTTCCCGCGAAGTCATAGGGCCAAACTTCGGGAAGATTTACCGCGAGTTCGACCTGTCCGGTTTCGCGCTCATAGAATGTTTCGAAATCGACGACCGGGATTCCCGACATCCTCTGGAACCGGTTGCCGCCGGGAACGAGATTCGTCTTTGCGCACAGCAGAAATCACCATTTCCGGCGCACGCATTTTTGACGCAAGCGATGTCAGTTCGCTATCGCAGAATTGCCGATACCGGCTCCATCTCGCCGCGACAACGAACCGGCCGCGGCATGCTCGCGAAAGCTTCCCAATCTTCTGCTTCCGGCAGCATCGCTTACCGCGACGATCTTTCGGGTAAGCAACCCCTTCTCGAGAACATGTTGAGCATCCGACGGCGGGCAAACACGAACAACAGCCAAACCGGCCGTCAGCCCGAACGTCCACTGCCAACGATACGGATAGATTTTGACGACGTCGTATTTGGCAAGTTGGCCGCTGGCGATCACGGCGAGCAGGAAGCCGATTGCAGTATCCACTCCGATGCGGAAAAGAGAGACGCGCAAATCGGCGACCGTCACGCACGCCGTAAAAACCCGCTGACCTGAAAACGACGAGAACGCCGAATGCGGTCAGGAGCGGGATGACCAATTCTTTTGCCGCAAAGACTATCCGTCGCCCTGTCGCCGGTCAAATAGCTGATGCAGATCAGAAGTCCCGCGGTGATGAGGAATGCCTCAACCACTCGATGACGCATCGCCGCGACCGCGAATTCTGGCCCCCACCAAACATCCCGTCAGCCCCAATTACCCTTCAATTGACAACGCACTCTGCCAATTGAGTTTTTCTCATTCCTATTTGCAGCACTCTATCGATTTCATGCATGATACGAATAGCTGCCTTGGTTAATTTGCATTAGCTTGTTGTATCACTTGGTCGGTCTCTGCAACGGCAACGGAGCAAGCAATGTGCCGAGAAGTCTGTCTTCCCGGGCCCAATTGCAGAACTACACAGGTCCCGACCGCTGTACCGTTTTGAGGCAATATTGAGTGCAGCAATCATCGAGGAAAGTCCATCGCCTTGACGCCCTTTTTTCGATTTAAAAAGAGTTCCCGCGCACGGGCGTTGGCGCGCCGAAAAGCTCTGCCGACCTCGCCGTGAAGCCCTTGCTTCTCCACGTTTTCCCCGGCTTCGATCCGGGCGGCGCTCAAATCCGGATTTGTTGCGCTGGCCAACCATTTCGGCCCGCAGTCTGCGCCACATGATCGTCGCCATGGACGGACAGACGGGTTGCGGCCAAAACCTGGCCCACGATGTGCAGTTCCGGTGTCGTCAACGTTTGGCGCAAAGAACACGCTGACCGGAAATCTCGTCCAGTTTCGGACAATCTTGAAGGAAGAAAACCCGGACTTCTGATCACTCACAATTGGGGAACCGATCGAATGGGCGCTGGCCAAAATCGCTACCGGCATGCCGGCATATCCATATCGAAGATGGCTTCGGACCGGATGAGGCGCACGGACAGCACCGTCGGCGCATTCTTGCCAGACGATTTCTGCTGAGACACAGCACCGTCATTGTACCGTCTCGAACATTAGAGCGTCTCGCGTTGCGATCTTGGCGCATTCCGCGCAGAGCGACCTCCGTTATATGCCCAACGGCATCGATCTCAAGCGCTTCGAGCGAACGGAAGATACCGAAAATCTTGTGCCGATGATCGGCACGGTGGCGGCGCTTCGGGCCGAGAAAAACTTGGCGCGGTTGATACGCGCTTTCGCACGCCTCAAGGTAACCACCTCCTGTCAGCTCGTGATTGTCGGCGATGGACCGGAACGTGGCACACTGGAAAAGCTGGCGCACGATCTTGGTGTAGCAAATGACGTGACCTTCGCCGGTCAGATATCCGATCCAAGCCGCTTCTATAGGCAATTCGATATTTTTGCGCTCACCTCCGATACGGAGCAGATGCCCTACACCGTCCTGGAAGCCATGGCAGCGAGCTGTCCGATCGTCGCCACCGATGTCGGCGACATTCGCGAGATGGTGTCATCCCCGAACCGGCCGTTCATCCTTGCGAAGGACGACGACGCCATTTCAGACGCGCTGAGAAACTTGCTTGAGGATAGCGTGTTGCGCAAGGAACTCGCTGCCGCCAATCTTCAAACCGTGCCAGAGAACTACAGCCAGGACGGCATGTTTCGCGCCTTTGCGGAAATTTACGATGTCCCGGGATTGATCGCGACTTGATGGTCAGCTCCCGATAATTGGTCAACCACGAGATCCGCAGTCTTGAAAATTCTCTTTCATCATCGCATTCGCTCGAAAGACGGACAGGCAGTTCATCTGGAAGAGATGATCGCGGCCTTTCAGGCGCTTGGTCATGAAACGCTGCTGGTCGGACCCGAGAGCTTTGCCAAGGCCGAGTTCGGCCACGATCCGAAACTGCTGCAGCGGCTCAAGGCGCACATTCCGAAAGTCGGTCTATGAGTTGCTGGAACTCGGATACAACATTCCGGCTTATTTCCGGCTGCGCCGTGCATGGCGCAAATTCCAGCCGGACTTCATCTACGAACGCCACAACCTTTATTTTCTCGCCGGCGCCTGGCTGAAGAAACGCCAAACGCGTTCCGCTGCTGTTAGAGGTCAACGCGCCGCTGGCGCGCGAGCGCATAACCCATGGCGGCCTGGGCATGCCGCAAATTGCCGAAGCCGCTCGAACGAAGAGTCTGGAACCCGCGCCGACTCCGTTCTCCCGTTACCCATGTCCTGGGCGCGGAATTAAAGGCAGCCGGCGTTGCAGCGCAGAAGGTAGAAGTGATCTGCAACGGGATCGATCCGGCGAAATTCTCGCGCGACAAAAATGCGGCCGCACGCCGCCAAAATACGGCTCGGACTTGAGGGAAAAGTCGTTCTGGGATTCACGGGATTCGTAAGCGACTGGCACGGACTGGATGTGATTATCGACGGGCTTGGCCGCCCCCGATTTTCGCGAAGCGCATCTTGTTGTTGTCGGCGACGGGCCCGCGATACCTGCGCTCAAGGCGCAAGCGGAAAGACTTGGCGTTTCGAACCGGTCCTGTTCGCCGGACTTGTCGATCGCGATCGTGTGGGCGACTTCGTCGCCGTCCTTCGATATCGCGCTTGCAGCCCAAAGCGTCGAATACGCCTCTCCGCTGAAGCTCTTCGAATACATGGCGCTGGAAAGGCGATCGTTGCGCCGGACCAGCCGAACATTCGCGAAGTGCTCGAAGACGAAAAGACCGCGCTCCTGTTCGATCCCGCCGATACCGCAGGAATGTTCGCCGCCGTCAAACGGCTGATTGACGATCCGGACAGCTGCGCGAGCGTCTCGGAGCGACTGCGGCGGAATCGATACGGAGCGCGGCTTCACGTGGCAGCAGAACGCGGAGCGCGTCGCGGCATTGGGAGCAAAAGCTCATGAAAATCTATGACGAGCCCGATTTTCGGGCGCTTCCGCCGACTGCGCGCTTGTTTTCGACTGCGCAAAAGCTTCTTCGACTAGCCCGGCTGGTACGATCTCGTGGCGCGCTTCAGTACGCAGCCGGGCTGGAAGCCGCATTCATTGCGGACGATGACGCATCGGCCGCTTTTGTGCTTGAGCAGATCGCCGGACAGGCGATTCGACAAGCCGCGTCAACCCTTATACTGCGAGCACGCGATATTTCATCGCGATGATTGCACGCCGTCCACGATCTTGCGCGATCGCCGTGGACAGTCCGCGCACATCTCGCATCCTGCTACGCGAGCTCGATCCCGGCGCGGCATCCTTTCAAGTAGCCCGGAACGGTCTGCACGATGGCGGATTCGGACAGGAACCTATTTCGGCTGGGGCAATTGGTATGAGGATGTCGATGGCGAACATTTGAAGACTATCTGACCGCGCGTCCTTCCGATCTGACCAATACATGGAAACGCAAGTCGGCTGCGCTCAAGAAAGCGGGCCGCGCATGTTTTGTCACGTACGAGCCGACAGGTGCGCTGGAACCCTTCATCGCCGATTATGAGGCAGTGCACCATCAGAGCTGGAAAGACACAGAGCCGTTCCCCGCCTTCATTCCGGAGCTGATCCGCTTTGCGGAATCGCTAGGCGTGTTGAGGATGGGCACTCTTAAGATCGACAACGAGAACGCCGCCGCGCAGTTCTGGATCATCTGGCGCGGAAAGGCTTTGATTTTCAAGCTCGCCTATGTCGACAAGTTTCGCGCCATTCGCCAGGCACGGTGCTCACCATGCACATGCTCGAGCACATCCTTCAAAAAGATCGCCCCGACGAACTCGATTTCGGACGGGGTGACGACGCATACAAGAAGCTTTGGGTTTCGAGCACGCCGCGAACGCTGGGGTATCGAGGCCATCAATCCGCGTACGGTGCGCGGCCTGCTTTGGCGGCGCGAATGACGCTTGCGAATATGCGCAGACTTGTTCGCGCGCGGGTAACGAGCGTCGACCTTTCTGTACGCGCGCCGTCAGAATATCTTCAAAAGCTCTCGCTGGCCTTGCGATGTCGCGTCCCAGCTGAACCGCTCGGCATAAGCACGGGTCGCGTTTCGATCCGGCGAAGTTGAAAGCAGAGCCACTACCGCGTCAGCCACGCCTTCCGCCGAGCGCGATGTCATCAGACCTTCCCGCCTCGGGAGCGGAAACCACTTCCGGATTGCCCCAGGCATTCGTCGCGACAACCGGCGTGCCGCATGCCATCGCTTCGAGCAGCACATTCGGCCAGCCTTCCCGGCTGGAGGCGAGAATCAGGACGTCCGCCGCCACATAGACACGTTGGATGTCGGCGTGCGCGATGGCGCCGAGAAAACGCACGCGTTCTGCAACGCCGAGATTCGTCGGCCAATGCTTCGAGCGATTGTTCGCTCCGGCCCCTCACCGGCGATCAGCAGCGTGCAGTCCTGCAGCGTCGTCAGCGCGCCGATCGCAAATTCATGCCCCTTGCGTTCGATCAGATGCCCCACGGACAAAAGTACCTTTCCCGAAATCCCGAGCCGTGCGCGCGCTCCTCCCGCTCGCCCGGATGAAACAACTCGAGATCGACGCCGTTTCTTAAGACCGTGATGTCGCTCTCCGGGATTCCCAGCGCGACGATCGCATCTTTGAGGGCCTGGCTCACCGTGATGATGCCAGCCGCGCGGTGCGCCGCATTTCGGATCATGCATCCGCGGAATCCGGTATCGCGGAATCAAGTTCACGTCCGTGCCGCGCGCGGTGATGACAACTGGCTTGCCGAGATAGCCGTCCGAGCATGATCGCGGCAACGCCATCGGGATAAAAATAATGCGCATCGATCAGGTCGAAATCGCGCGCGCGCTGCATCCTTCGCAAGGCACGCACGGCGCCTGCAAAAAGCAGCACGGCTGCGATGGTCATTCCGATTTTGGGGATGCGCGGAAATCGCGGATGAACGACTTCGATGCCTGCCGCGTTTCCGCTTTCGGGCGCCCGCGCCCAAGCCGACCACTGACCGAATTTCGGCGAGCGAAGGGGAAAATATGGAACCGGCGCCACAACCCGTGCATTGACGGCCCCGCCTTCGACGAGATGGCGCAGCCGATTCTCAACAAAGACCCCGTGGTTTGGTTGGGATGCACTGGGAAATAGTGTTGAAAATGTCACTACCTCGATTTTGGCTGCAACACTGCCTCCTTATTTGCCTGCCAAAATCCTAGATATTGGGGGTTCCGGCAAAAAGACCACAACAGCTGAAAAGAGAGACCTTACCGGTCAAATCCCCCGTGCCGGCAACCATAATAAAGACCTCGCATTGCTTGCAATTTTAGACTGTATTGCTTAGATTAGAGGTGCGAAAGGGGGCATTAACGTTTCGGCTGCATTTTTACGGAAAAACAGGGGCCGATTTTGGTAAATGCGATCTCTCGAGTCGTCGGACTCGTCTGTGCGTTGCTGCTCTTGGCAGCTTGCTCGGTCACACATCCGATCTTTCAGGGAGCGTCGCTTCCCAGCGCGCAGACCCTGCCCCACTAGGCTGCCGACGCGACCGCGAACTATCGCATCGGACCCGGTGATGTTTTGAATGTGTTCGTCTGGCACAACTCGGATCTGAGCGCGCAAATGCCGGTCAGGCCCGATGGCCGCATCTCGTTGCCGCTGATCGGCGACGTCGTTGCGGCCGGGAGACGCCGACCGACCTGGCCTCGCAAATCCAGGACAAGCTGAAAGCCTTTGTCAAAGATCCGCTGGTCACCGTTATCCCGACACAGTTCGTCGGGCATGTTCACGCGGCAGGTGCGTGTGATCGGCGAAGCCGTTCAGCCGCGCGCAATTCCTTATAGCGCGAGCATGACCGTGCTGGACGTGATGATCGCCGTGGGCGGGTTGACCAAATATGCCGATGGCAACCGGGCCGTGCTCGTCCGCGCCGTCAACGGAAAACAACAATCGTACCAAGTGCATTTGGACAGCCTGGTTCGCGATGGAGATGTTTCGCAAAACGTGGCGATGCAACCTGGCGATATACTGATCATCCCGCAGCGCTTCTTCTAGACGTTACTTCGCCGGTACGGCGCTAGCGGGGCGCCGGCACGGTCACAACAGGCAATTGCTAGGCGTAAACGATGACGGGCGACCGAACCGGCGTAGAGAATCTCAAATCCCTGCTTTTGGAGCAGAGCATCGCGCTGTGGAAGCGCCGCTGGCTGGCGATGGCCACCTGCTGGGCGTTGTGCATCACAGGTTGGGTGACGGTGTGGGCGCTTCCCAACCGCTATGAATCCGATGCGCGCGCCTATGTCGACGTCAACGGACTGCTGACGCCGCTTCTCAAAGGGCTGGTGGTCGAAACGCCGCAAACCCAAAGCGTCGAATATCTGCGCCAGACTCTGCTCAGCCGTCCGAATCTCGAGGAAGTCGCTCTATATGGCCAACCTCGCGAAGCCGGACATGAGCGACGCCGCGAAGGAAGAACTGGTCGCCGACCTCGCTTCCGATATCACGCTCAAGCCCGACCAGCAGAACCTGATCTCGCTGTCCTACGTCAACCGCAGCCCGAGCACTGCCAAGAACGTCGTGCAGGCGATGCTCACGATCCTCGCGGAAAAAGCGACCGCAAGCAGCCGTGTGGAGATGGATCATGCGCGCAAATTCCTGACGCTCAGATCGCCAACTATGAAACGCAGTTCGCGCAGCCGAAACGGCGCCGCGCGGATTTCCGCAAGCAATATTCGGATTACTTCTCCGACAATGGCTTGCCGCGTCTGCAGGTTCTTCAGCAGCAGATCATTCAGTTCAACAGCAATACGAAGACGCGCAGATCATGCAGCCGTCCCTGGGCGCGCAGATGGGCCAGGTCCCTCAGGTCATCGATGTCGATTCCACGCCGACCGTGTCCAACGCGGCCAGATCGTGACCGCCGCGCCCAGCGTGCGCCTCGCACAGGCGGAAGAAATCTGGCCGCCCTGCAACTGCAAGATACGGAAAAGCATCCAGACGTCGTCTCCGCACAACGCATGGTGAGCGAACTCAAAGGGCAAGTCTCGTCTCATTCCGGCGACGCGGAAGGAAAGATCCAGATCCCGAATCCTGCGTATCAGGAAATCAAACTGAAATATGTCGATGCCCGACCGCGGTGCCACTGACAAAGAACGGCTCGATAAGGCCCAGGCCGAATATGATCACGTGCGGCTGGCATTCGGCAACATTCCCGACATTGAGGCCAAGGCCAAAAGTGTCGATCGCGACTACGACCTCGTGAAGACCAACTACGACGAACTGGTCAAACGCCGTCAGGCCGCAACCCTGTCGCAAGCTGCAGATGATCAAGCCGATCGAACGCAATTCCGCGTTGTTGATCCGCCAGAGGTTCCTATCGCGCCTGCGTTCCCGAACAGACCCATGCTTTACTCGCTCGTGTTCCTGCTCGGATTGGGTGGCGGCCTGTTTGTTCCGTTGTTGCTGCTGCAGATGAATCCGACCTTCAGCTCGGTTTCCGCCTGCGCGAATTGGGGCTGCCGGTCATAGGCAGTATCGCGTATGTGCGGCACGCTGGGGTCACGCCGTTTCTCAGTACTTCCGCAGGGCGTTTGTTCGTTGTGTCGACCATCGTGCTTGTTGGATTTTATATGGCACTGATGGTGCATAGCACCGGACTATATCGCGGGATTATCTGAGTATGGCCGACACTCCCGACCTCGTGTTGCGCGCAGCGAGCCGACTGGCAAAGTCGGATGGAACGCTTGCCTTTCCCACGGACGATCGCGCGCAATTGCGGGCGACGCCGGTCAACGGAAATGTCGCACAGGTTCAGCCGTTGGCTTCGACACCCGCACCTATGCATCCCACGCCAGGACCTGCCAAGCCACCCGTCAACAAAGTGGTGTTGAGCCAGGCGACCATGGCGGCAAATGGAATTTCACTGCCGTCTTCGGGATTTTCGCGTCAGACGGAAGAATTCCGGTCGATCAAACGGCAAGTTCTCGCAACAATATCGCGCAACGCTTCATCCGCAGCCAACGGCGTCAACCGTCTGATGATGGTGACCAGTGCAGTGCCGGCGGAAGGCAAGACTTATGTCTCGATCAATCTCGCGCTCGCGATCGCATTTGAACGTGACTTCAACGTAATCCTGGTCGATGCCGACGCCCATCGCCAATCGCTTGCATCCCGGCTTGGCATATCCGCTGACAAAGGCTGGTTGGACGCTTTGACCGACACCTCCATTTCGCTGTCGGATGTGGTCATCGGCACCAACATTACGAACCTTTCGATCTTGCCCGCTGGCAAGGTACGGCCCGAAATTCCAGAACTGATGTCGAGCCGCAAGATGGCGGCGCTCGTGAACGAACTCGTCAACGAAAGTCCAAATCGGCTCATAATCTTCGATTCGCTGCCCTGCCTAGTCAGCACCGAGCCGGCGATCCTGGCTTCGATGGTCGGTCAGGTCATTTTTGTCGTGGCAGCCAGCGAAACCAGCAAGGACGAAATCGAATCGTCGCTGCGGCTTCTGGAGGGATGTCCCAGTATTAACCTCGTTCTGAACAAGGGCGACCCGTTGCTGATCGACCAATTCGGCGAATACGGCTATGGATATGGCTATCAGAATAAGGAATAACGATGCATAGGGGTGCGTCGTCCGAGAGGGGCTAGCTTGAAGATCGGGACTGTCATTGCGCAAGCCGGTACCTGTCTGGTTGCCGCGGCTATATTGACGGGCGCGGCAACCTCAGCGGGCGCTCAGACCGTCGACTATTTTGGAACGCCCTGGATTTATGAACCCATGAACACGCTTCCCGGTCAGAGCACCGGGACGGGCCCCGCCGGCGCATCTCTGCCTACCGGCGTTCAGGGGCCGACCGCCTATTCCAATCTCTTCGGGTTCGCGACCCAAATCGGCAACCCGGTCGCTCCTGCATGGCAATTCACGCCGCGCTTCGGCGTCAACGAAATTCTGACGGACAATGTGGAGCAGACCTATTTCGGCCGCCAGAACGACCTCACTTCGCAGTTGTACGGCGGATTTCTGATTGGCGCCGACACCTCTGCATCTCACAGGTCTTCTCGACTACTCGGGCGTCTATCAGAAAAACATCACCGACACGAGCCAGGATCACTTCTCGAACTTCGCGTTTCTAAGCGCGCATGCGACGCTCATCCCCGGCGCGCTCCTGGCCGATGTCCACGGTTCGATCGACGACGTGCTGCGCACCGGCGCCGGATCCGGATTGGACAACAACGTCCTTGGCAAGGATTCGATCGCACAAAGCTATCTTCTCAGCGCCTCGCCCTACTATACGACGCGCATCAGCAATATCGGCTTTGCGACGCTGCGCTATCAGGTCGCGCAAGCATGGTTTAGCGGCGCCACCGGAGCGATCTCAATTCCGGGATTGAACCTGGGATCCGTCAGTGGATCCACGCAGCAGCAGCTTCGTTTCGACGTCAAAATGCCCGGCACGTTTGTTCCGCGCCTTGCAACCCATATCGCGCTGGACGCAGGCTCCGAAGTCACCGGCCGGGCCTCGATCAGCACATTCCTTCGTTCGACCAATGAGGTAATCAACGAATACCAGTTCACGCGATCCATTTCGCTGATCGGCGCCGGCGGCTGGGAATGGCTGAGAGACCAAAACTATCCTCTCGTCGTTGGTCAGGGCGCGACATGGGACGTCGGCGGCCGCTGGCAGCCAAACGTGAACTCATCGATCCTTATCGTATACGGCCATCACGATCTGCACACTGACATCGCGGGTGAAGTTCAAGTGCGCCTCACACCCTTCACATCGTTCTATGCCGCTTACACGGATTCAATCGGAACCGGTACAGCAATCGCTGATCGCGAACAATGATGCGTCGCTGCTGAACCCCGCAGGAGCCGTGTCCGGCATCACGTTCGATCAAAGCCCGATCCTGGCGACATTGAACGATGCCTCCCTCGCAGCCGCAGGCGATCTCGATACCACCGGCGTTCCACTCGGCGTGCCGCTCGCCGACGTCGAGAATTTTTCGCCGCTACAAAACGATATTTTCCGCACCAAGCTCCTGCGCGGAACGCTTTACAGCAACATCGGCGATAGTCCCGTTTCGGTTACAGCGTACAACTCCCAGCAAATTTCGCTGACCTTCGCGTCCCCTCCGGAGACGACGACGCGCGGCGTCTACGTCAACTGGTCGCCGTCGCTGAGCCAGGATCTCTATGCCTTCCTGCAGGGCGGCGTTAACTACATCGATCTCAACCGGGCAAATACCTACAACGCATCTTTGGGCGGCCACTACACGCTTTCGCCGACGCTTGCGCTGGGCCTTCGATACGACTTCATCTACCGCACCGCTCGTCCCTATACTGGCGGCTACATACAGAACGCTGTTACCATCAGCCTCAACAAGAACTTCTGAGTTCGCTTCGCCATGTACCTTGAGTTTTATAACCTGGCGGGCATGCCTTTTCAGCTGACTCCGGACGGCCGGTTTTTCTTCGGTAGCGAGCAGCACAAAAAGGCGATGGCCTTTCTGAATTACGGCATCTCTCAAGGTGAAGGCTTTGTCGTTGTCACCGGCGAAGTCGGTGCGGGCAAAACCACGCTTGTCGAACATCTTCTCGCGACGCTCGATCCGGCAGAATACGTAACCGGACGCATCGTCACAACGCAGCTGGGCAGCTACGACATGCTGTGCATGATCGGCTCCGCGCTGAACGTGTTCCGTGAAGGAATGGACAAGGCGACGGTCCTTATCCGCATCACACAGTACTTCTCCGACATGCGCAATCAGGGCAAGCGCGTGCTGCTTATCGTCGATGAGGCTCAGAGCCTTTCGACGGAAGCCGTCGAAGAGTTGCGCATGCTCTCCAATTTGGTCGTCGGGCACGATGCGCCCTTCCAGGGGATTTTGTTGGGGCAGCCCGAATTTCGCACCGTGCTTTCGACCACAGGGCTTGAGCAGTTTCGCCAACGCGTGACGGCGTCATACCATCTCGGGGCTTTGAACGCACAGACACAAGCGTTACATCGAACACCGGCTTCGACCATGTCGGCTGGGCCAACGATCCCGCTTTTCAGCGACGCCGCGTTCGCTCAGATTTTCCGCCAGACCGGTGGCATTCCGCGCCGAATCAATACGCTCTGCTCCCGCCTGTTGCTGCTCGGTTTCTTGGAAGAACGACACCACATCACGGACAAGATGGTGAGCGATGTGGCCGCCGAACTGATCGGCGAGCTTGGCGGCACGCCAACGGGCAGCGGCACGTCGCTCTCGCTCCGCCTCTTCCTTGCGTAGCGAAGGAAACCCGGTGCGCAGCCAGAACGGCGAAGAGCCAGGATTCGCGCATGGCCCGCCTCGAAGAGAGGGTGGAGCGCCACGATCGCACGATTAACCGGGCTTTCGATATCGCAATGCGCTATCTGCCGAACCTCGGCGACAATTGATGGACCGCCTGGCCTACCGCTTGAACAGGCGTGGCCGATACGCACGCACCGGTCGCAAGCTTGCGGCCGACAAAATATCTCTGCCGACAATACCCGCATCAATGCCTTGACGATCGATGTCGAAGACTACTTCCAGGTCGAGGCTTTCAAAGGCGTGATTCCGGCGACAGTTGGGACAGCATGCCTGCTCGCGTGGATCGAATACGCAGCTTCTTCTCGATATGTTCGCCGATGCAAGCCGATGCAGGCGACATTCTTCATTCTGGGCTGGGTGGCGGAGCGCTTTCCGAGTCGTGCGACGGATTCATGCTGCTGGGCACGAAATCGGAGTCACGGCTACGGACACGAGTTGCCCATCTGCAATCGCAAGATGTCTTCCGCGCGGACATCCGCCGGCGAAGCATCTGCTCGAGGATATATCTGGCGAGCGCGTCAAAGGCTATCGCGCGCCGACCTTCTCCGTCCGGCGCGACAATTGGTGGGCCTACGACGTTCTGGCCGAAGAAGATACAACTACAGTTCGAGCCTCTATCCTGTGTCGCACGATCTCTATGGCATGCCCGACGCGCCGACGGGGCCGTTTCGTCCGACGGAATTCCCCGCTTGCTGGAGATCCCGCTCTCGACGATGAAGATCGGCCGCCGCAACGTGCCCTGCTCCGGCGGCGGCTATTTCCGGCTCCTGCCCTACGGGTTTCGCGATGGTGCTTCGATCGCGCGCTTCGCCAGCGAAAATCGGCGCTGGTGTTCTATTGCCATCCCTGGGAGTTCGATCCGGGCCAGCCGCGCATCCAGGCCGGCCGCGAAATCCCGCTTCCGCCACTACACCAATATCGGCCTCATGCAGTCGCCGCGTTGCGCGGCTGTTCGGCGATTTCTGCTGGGGACAGGATGGACCAGGTCATTCGCGCGCGAACTCGGCAGAGCCGCCCATAAAGGCCAGCCATGTCCGCAGTTGAGTGTCGCGCGGCTTGATCCAGCGGACAGCGAAAGCTGGGACATCTTCGTCCGACAGCGCCGCCGGGCGCAAGTTTTTCCATCTCTCCGGTTGGCGGAACGGTCATCGAGACGTCTTCGGTCACCGCACCTACTATCTGACGGCTTACGCAACGGTGCGATCGAAGGCGTCCTGCCACTGACGCATGTCCGCAGCCTCTTGTTCGGCAATTCGCTGATCTCCAACGCGTTCTGCGTGGAAGGCGGCGTGGTCGCCGGCACCGATGATGCGCGTAGAAGTTCTGCTGAACGAGGCCGTGCGCATCGGGCGCTCACTGAATGTTGGACTGCATCGAGCTGCGCTCGTCCGATGCCGGCTGGCGAGGGATGGGTTCGCCGCGAAGGCCTCTATGTCGGGTTTCGCCGCGCGCTGGATGCCGATCCCGAAGTCAACATGAAGGCCATTCCGCGCAAGCAGCGCGCGATGGTGCGCAAAGGCATCGCGCCGGACTTGTGTCCGAATGCGACGCCGATGCCGGGCGGCTGCACGACGTCTATGCGCAAAGCGTCCATCATCTGGGAACGCCGGTGTTTCCGAAGCGCTATTTCCAGGCTGCTGAAAGATGGAGTTCGGCGATGCCTGCGATATCGTCACCATCCTGCAGCGGAACGAGCCGGTCGCTTCTGTGATGAATTTCTATTTCCGCGACGACGTGCTGCCCTATTACGGCGGCGGCACGGCCAAGGCGCGCGAACTCGCGGCCAACGATTTCATGTATTGGGAGGTGATGCGGCGCGCGACGTTGCGCGGCTGCCGCATGTTCGATTTCGGCCGCAGCAAGATCGGAACCGGCGCCTACAATTTCAAACGCTATTGGGGTTTCGAGCCGACGCCCCTGGCTTACGAATTCTTCCCGGTCGCGCGAAGCAAGAGCTCCCGGAGAACAATCCGCTCAATCCGAAATTCCGGCTTTTCGTTTCCGCCTGGCAGAAGATGCCGCTGTCTCTGACCAAGATCATCGGTCCGATGATCGTTCGCTCCATCGGGTGAGCGGTGGCGGGCGATCTTCTTTTCCTGTCGCAGCGGATTCCGTATCCGCCGGACAAGGGCGACAAGATCCGCTCGTTTCACATTCTTCAGCATCTCTCGACGCCGCTTTCGCGTGCATCTGGGATGCTTTTTCGACGACCCGAGCCGATGAGAAATATATTGCCCCTCTCTCGGAAATCTGCGGGAGCGTTTTCGCCAGGCTCTTTCCGTCTCCGACCAAGAAGATGCGTGCGGTGCAGCGGGTTCGGGCACGGAAAGCTTTTCGGAAGTCTGCTTCCACGATCCGGAGATGATGCGCTGGGTCGGCAAAACGATCGAGGAAAACCGCATCGCCGACGCGTTCGTGTTTTCCTCCGCGATGGCGCCTTACCTGTTCGGCACCGGCATCAACAAGGTTCTGGACATCGTCGATGTCGATTCCGAGAAGTGGCGCGTCTATGGCGAAAATTCCGGCATGGCCGCTCGAGTTGGGTCTATGGGCGCGAAGCCGACAGGCTGCTGGCGCTCGAACGGCGTGCCGCGCTTTCCTATGATCGCTCGCTGTTCGTTTCGTCCCGCGAAGCGGACGTCTTCCTGAATCGCGTTCCGGAAGCGGCATCCCGCGTGGTGGCCATGAGCAATGGCGTCGATACCGGCTATTTCGATCCGGCGCAGTGAATTTTCCTCACCGTTTGACGGCGGGCGCCGCAGGCAGCGGTCTTCACCGGCACCATGAACTACCGGCCGAACATCGAAGCGGTGACGTGGTTCGCCACCGAGATTTTTCCGGCTGTGCGCCGCCGGGTACCCGCCGCGGAATTCTGGATCGTGGGCGCACACCCCGCACCGGCCGTTCGCGCGCTTGAAGGCGATGGTGTGCGCGTGACCGGCCAGGTGCCGGACGTCCGGCCGTATCTGGCGCATGCCGGCTGCGTGGTCGCGCCCCTAAAAATCGCGCGCGGTGTGCAGAACAAGGTGCTCGAGGCCATGGCCATGGCGCGGGTCGTGGTCGCGACGCCGGAAGCCCGCGAGGGCATCGACGCCAGCGCCGGGGACCGAGATCGTGGTCGCCGACGCCGGGAGCCTTACTGGCGAGCCGTCTGCTCGGCGCTCGCGGGAAAATATGCCGAATGGGCCAGCGGGCCCGCCTGTGCGTGCAGACGCGCTATGGCTGGCAGCGCAATCTCGACTGTCTTGATACTCTGTTTTCGGTTTCCGGTGTTTGATGCGGTTGGGTCGTTGGGGCTGTTTCGCATGACGGATTTCTAGAGTGACAGGACCTTGGCGCGCGCATTCCCGCCGCGCTGAGGGATGCCGACGGACGGACATGGCTTCGCGATGCCGGTCTGTTGCTCGTCTCTCTTGCCGTGCTGAGCCGCGATCTTCTGGCGGGAAGCGGCGGGCGCGGTCACGGTCTGGATTCATCGCCGACCTTCAATCACGGCTTTCTGATCCTTCCGATCGTCGCTCTACATGATGTGGACACGGCGCGACGGCGTGGCGCTCTTCCGCACCGGCCGGCCGTCTGGGCCGCGCTTCTCTCCTGCCGCTGTCGTTTCTCTGGCTGCTACGTCCGTCGCGTCCGTCCTCGAGGCGCAGCAATTCGTCGTCGTCGCCATCCTGCAGGTCATGCTGGTGGCGATCATTGGGCTGGCCGGTCTACCGGCGCTTCTGGCAGCGTTTCTCTATCTCTTCTTCCTGGTTCCGAGCGGCGCGGAGTTCGTGCCGGCGCTCCAGCAGGTCACGGCGCATTTTGCGGTCATCGCGCTCAAACTCATCGGCGTGCCGGTCTTTTCCAACGGCGCCGTGATCGAAGTCCCGGCTGGGACTTTCGCCGTGGCCGAAGCCTGCGCCGGTCTGCGCTTTCTCGTGGCGACCATCGCTTTCGGCGTCTTCTACGCGGCGCAAATCTATCGCGGCATTACGTCGCTTGTCTTCATCGGGCTGTGCATCGTGGTGCCGATCATCGCCAATGGCATGCGCGTTTTCGGATCATTGGGCGGCGCAATTGCTGGGAAGCCCCACCGCGGCCGTTGCCGATCATCTCATCTATGGCTGGGTCTTCTTTTCGCTGGTTCTGGTCCTGGTTTTCGCGGGCCGCCGGTTCGCCGATTTCGAGGACGCTGCTTCCAGCCCAGCCTGTCCGGCGGCTGCCTGTCGCGGTTCGGTCTGGTGCGTTTTGGGTGCGGGCGCGTTGTGTGCCGTGCTGGCCGCGGCGTTTCCGGTCTTGTTCTTGCTCGGGAGAAGGATCGGAAGACGCCTTGCCAAATAGTCCGCCGGCCGTTTCGGCGGCCTGGCGGTCGCTCGCGGATGACAGCGGGTGGAAGCCAGTCGTGACGGCGCCGTCGCGGGCGTTTTCCGATGCCCACGCCAACGGCGGGACAACCATCTACAGCTTCCTCGCGCTCTACCCGGACGCGGGCGGACGAACAATCTCGTCCGTTCCAACAACCGCCTCGCCGACGAAAGCGATTGGAAGCTCAACGCGACATCCAGGCTGGCGCTTCGTATTGGCGGGCAAGATATCCCGGCGAACGAGACTACGATCAGCGGAGGCGCGCGGAAATTGACCGTATGGTCGTTTTACGTCGTCGGTGGGCGCGTCGAAACGCGGTCTGGACCGTAAAGCTTCAAGGCAGCTCGTAGATTATTTCAGTCGAGGGAACTGCACCTCCGCCTTCGTGGCGATCGCGGCAAGTGGCGTCGGTGACCAGCCGGCAGACCCCCAACTCGCAACGCACTATCTAACCGCGATGCCGCCATTACGTGACTATCTCTGCGCGGGAACACGCGCGAGACGGCTGTCCTGACGGATATTCTGTCTTCCGAAAATCAGGCTGCGTTGCGGGTTTTACGACGAGCGTAGGCGCCCATCGCGAGAAGGCCGACACCGAGCAGCGCCAGCGTCACCAGGCTCGGGAACCGCCACGACGGAGACATCGCCGATCACGGCACCATACGGCGAACCCGCGAGATCAAGGCTCAGGAATTTGAGATTTGTGATCGCTCCGGTAGCGGTAAACGTCAACGTTTCGAGTACCCATTTCATGTCCGCGGTCGTATTGCCGGCTGCGCTCGTGTCGAACGTAAACACCTGTGTTACGCCGCCGATATCGACTTCGACGCTCTTGATCGGGTTTCCCGCCATCCGGATTGCCCGACAACTCGAAGCTCAACGTATATTCCGAGCCATTCGTCGTGCCGAACGAGGTCGAAATGCTGCCCGCACCCAGCCCATCGAGATCGACACTGCTGCCGCCGCCCGGAGGAGACTGCCAATAGGTGTTCACGAGATCGACGCTGTTGCCGCCCACGGTCCAACCGGAAATGCTCGTCGAATCCCCGGAACTGTAGGTGCAGAAGTTCGAACCGCAGGAAGAGCTAAAATTGCCGTTCGAGACAAGATTGGCGTGAGCCACACCCGGAAGAAAGCCAGCGGCCATCGCGGCGCAGAGTGCAAGTGCTTTGCGGTTGATGACCATGGAACTGCTCGCCTTGACAGGGGTGCAACAGCCACCATCGGCTAACTCACCAATCCTTACCCAAGTGTTAAGCACAAGGTGTGCCAGAATATTATTCGTTTTATTTCAATAGGTTGCATAAAACTCATATTCGATCTGTAAACCAATTTTACATCTTTCGCCCCTTCGATAGCGAACCTGTCCAAGTCATGTGCCCCGGTTAAGGAGCCCGAAACCAAATTGGTTCAAAGCACGTGGTGTAGGAGACGAGGAGCGCCTTCATTCCATGCGAAATTCAGCTGGCAGTCTGCGCGTACCTATGGCCACCGGGGACAGAGACAGCAGTCCCTTGCCGCTCTTGTTCTGCATCGTGGTCGTCGTGCTGGCATCCGCCGTCATTTACGCGCTGCTTTTCAGCGGCGTGACGCTCGTGAGCCAGTTGTTCTGAACTGGCTGGCGGCGGGTCCAAATCCAACCAAAAGAAAAAGCCGGGGACCTTGCCCCGGCTTTCCAATTCAAACGGTCCAGATCCTAGATCTTGCCGGCTTCCTTGCGCCGGCGGCGCATGAAGAAGGCAAACAGGACCAGGGCCGATCCAAACAGCGCGATCGATGCGGGTTCCGGTACCACAACCTCCTGAAGGTCGTTTGCATTCAAAAGACGCTTGGTGCCGTGGCTGCAGGTATTATCGGTCACATTGGCGCTCTGGAAGCCGCCGATGCATTCAAACGATGCGGCGAGGTTCAGCGTATAGGTTCCGTTGCCGTTGATAGGCGCATTGAACACAAGCTGGAAGAAGCCAAGATAGCCTGGACGATTGAACGTCAGGTATAGCTTTCCGTCGGCGAACGTCGGCGTCGGCAAACCGGTGCCCGACTTGTAGTCGAACCCATTCGCGCCGCCCGTCTGCACATCGTAGGTGGAGACAAAATAATTGCCGCCCGACGCTGTGATCGAGACCTGCCCGATAGCTGTGCTGCCATCGGCAAAGACCAGGTTAAAATCGAACGCGGAACCTGCGCTTGCAGGCGTCGCCATGGCCATAAAGCCCAGGGCAGCGAGAGCCAAAGCCGCGAGGTAACGCTTCGTCGCCGAGATCATCCTAAAATCCTTTTCTCTGGTCACACAGGTTAACAAGTCATTACTCCCATCTTCTTTAGCAAGAAGGGGGCCAACTTCGTGTTCCTGCAATATCAATGTGTTACGGTACGAACTCAGACAAACTGTAAAGGTTTTATACACCATATCCGGTAGGCACCGCGGTCTTGCACACACACCGGGCTTAGATGCACAAGCAAAAAGAACCGGCCCGCCGCTTTCACGACGGGCCGGCGACTTTTCATTCATCCTCGCGCAACCCATTTGAGCTCGCGACGAACTTCAACCGCTTAGGCGGCCTTGTTGGCCTTGCGGCGGCGGCGATAGGCGCCGGCCGCGGCAAGCAGACCCGTACCCAGGAGCGCCATGGATGCCGGCTCCGGAACCTCAAGCGACATGTTGTCGAGGAGGATGAAGCCATCCGTGGTCAGCGCGATGAACGACAGCGTGTCGTGGCCCGTCGCGTGCACCCAGAACTGGTACTCGACATAGTTTGTCCAGTGACATTGGTGATGGAGCTGCCGGTGATCGTGATGCCGTTCCACTGCGCCGAGAAGCTATTGCCAGAATAGCCGTCGCTGGCGACGTAGTAGGTCAGCAGCAACCCGCCGGCCGTGTCGTTGAACGTCTCGCTCAGCTTGACGCCCGTTCCCTTGTTGTCACCCAGCATGGCGAAGTAGCCGCCCTGCTGTGCGTTGTAGGGATCGCCAAGGCTGCCCATGATCTGGTCCAGCGCGTTGACGACGGCCTGGCTGTTTCCGCCGGCAGTCGTGACCGGCGTGACGGTCCAGGTGCACCGGTCCACGCGCCGGTACCGTCGTTGGTTTCAAAGCTGCCGTTGGTGATGAAGTTGGCAGAAGCCGGTGTCAGCGAGACACACCTGGCAAACGCTGCCATGCGGCGATGCTTGCAATCGTGCGCTTCATGACAGATCCCCTTTGATTTGAGATTACGCGTTCTCATCCCTGCCCTCCTCAATGCGACGTGCGCATGGCATTGACGAGATTGTTCACGTTCGGCGTTCCAAGGCCGGTCGTGAAGTCCCAGCCGGATGCCGACTTGTACATCGGCGCATAGGTGGCGTTGGTGAGGTCGGTCGTTCCAACGCCGTTGGTGCCGCTCGGCAGGTAGCAGTTGTGCAGGCCTGCATGCGGCGCCCGTCTTCGCACGGCAGTTGACGTTGAAGTCGCCGGCCGTGACGTCGTGGAACACGCAGTGACGCGGTACACCGGCACCGAGGTTGGAGTTGCAAGACGCATTGCCGCTGACGCCGTATTCCGCGCGCCGCAAGGGCATAGTACTGCGTGTTGGTGTTGCCCCAGCTCGCGCCCGTCTTCTGATTGATCAGAGCCTGAATGCCGGCCCAGATCGGCGACGAGAAGGAGGTACCGCCAGCGCCCGCCCAGTTGAACGGATTGCTGGTCATGCAACCCGACAGCGTTACGGTCGCAGACGTAGCCGCGCGGCGGGTCATAGTCGCAGTACGGGAAGAAGTGACCCCACACGCCGTTGGCAGCGAACAGCGACACGTCCGGCGTATCACGCACGCCGTCGCGCAGAGCGATGCCCTTGAAGCCGGCCTGATAGGCAGGCTTCGGCCAACCGGCGCAGGTACCGCTGACGACGCCGGAATTGTGCTACCAGCAGTCGCGCCCGTTGCACAGCCACTCGGTCCACCGCTGCCCGAACCCGTGCTCAGGAAGTTCGTTGCCGGCGGTCGCGAATGTGTTGTTGCAGAAGCCGCTCGTGCCGTAGGTGAGCGTCGATCCCGTGTAGAACAGTCGCCATCACTTCGCTGGCGCAGGAGTTGTTCCACGGAATTTCCGGAATGTACGACTTCGCGGAGGCGTAACCATTGCCAGCGCCGCTGCGTGTCGTTCCAGTAGGTCTGCCACAGCGTGGCGTTGTTGCGATCCGTCGTATCCGCATAGTCCGTACCGCCGACGGAGATGTTGTACTGGCTGGACTGGAAGCCGCTCACGCCGATGCCGTGCGACGCACGCGTTGCGTTCGCATCGCAGCTCGTCGCGCTTTCGTCACCCGAAGACACGTAGATCGAGATGCCCTGCGCCGCAGCGTTCTGATAGGTGGTGTTGTACGCTGCATTGGACGTTGCGCCGTTCAGCGTCTCGCACTCGCCGTAGCTCATGCTGAAGATCTTGGGCGGGTTGGCGGCAGCCATCATGTTCTGGATGGCCTTCAGACCGCCGAAGCCAACGTTGTTGGTTCCGGTGTCCGAGCAGCTCGCCAGGACGATGTTCGCATCCGGAGCCGAGGCGCTGGCGTATTCGGCGTCGAGAATGGCTTCGCCGTCGTTACCCCAGTTCACGCCCGGGTTCGCGCACGCCGCCGCACCGGTCGGATGCACCGTCGTGAACGTGGCATGCGTGTACTCGTTCAGGCCCATGACGGCGCGGAACGTGTTCCACGCCGCCATTTTGTAGACGTTGGTGTCTTCGACCACGACGACCGTCTGGCCCTGACCGGTGATGCCGGCACGCGAAGGTCGCCTTCATGTTATAGATCGCCGCCATATCGCCCGGCGTCACCATGAAGCAGCGATTGGTGAAGGAGGCATTGTGCGTTCCGGTCGGCGTCGCGGGATAGCAACCGGAGGTCGACCGTCTGCTGCGGGAGCGATGTTCTTGAACCTGCGCTATGACGTTCGTGTGCGGATGGAAGTCGTTCAGCGAAATGACGCCCACAACCGCCGACTTCAGAGCAGCCGGAATCTTCGGGTTGCTCATGTTCGCGAAGTGGCGACACGCCGTTCACGCTCAGCAAGTGGATCTCGGTGTGGAACGCCTTGCTGATCTGGCCGGCGTTGCCGGAGAACGAGATGAACGTGTGGTCGGGAGAAACGGCTTTGACCTTGAAGCCGTTGGACGACATCCAGCCCTTGATCTTGCCCATATCGTCTTCGCCCAGGCCGTATCTCTTGCCGATCTCAGCGTTGGTGAGCCAGTGATGGAAATTCGGCGACTGCGGATTGTGCAGGTCGGCGATCAGCCTCTCGAACGCCGCTTCCTGCTCCGGCGAACGGCGCAGAATGAGCTCCATCCGCCGAACTTGACGCTGTCGTCCATGCGACCGCGATCGTTCAGCGCGTTGGCTTCCGGCCGCAGATTGCGATCCAGTGTGATGAGCTTACTGTCGTCGATCGCGCGGTTGATGACACCGGCATCTGCGGCGCTCGACAGTCCGACGGCAAAGGCGCCGACTGCTGCTAGCGCGCCCAATCTGAGTTTCATACGCATTTGGCCCCTCCAAAAAGCCCGCCGGAGTCCTTCCGCGGCGGGATATGTCCAAGCAAACGCACCCCAGCGCCCGATTAAGGCGCTATGACACTTGGACATAACGCAGCAAGGAGTGTGCCAATAAATGATTTCAATGGCTTAGGGACATTTTTGTAAACATTGTGTAAACAATATCGACGGAAAAGCGACGATTTATTAACTGCTGCCGAAAGGCAAAAATGGTGAAATTCGAGGCGGTTAAACCTGGGGATGCTGACGTCTGCCGGGCTCGCGCTCAAGCGCAGCGACGGCCTCCGCAAACGTGTCGGTGGCCGCCGCCAAGGCAGCTTTTCGTTGCGCCATGAGAGCGACGATTTCGCCCTTGCGATCAACCATCGACTGGAACACACGCAATAACCCTTCCGGGCTGACCGCTTCGTGCGGAACACAGAACTCCGGCAGATCCATCAACTCGTAGAAGCTGACGTTTTTTACATCGTACCCGATGTTCATTGACGGTACGCCCGCGTTGGTCGCGAGGATAGAAGCGTGGAGCATTTGGCAAATCACAAAGTCCATCTGCCCGTACGCGCTAACCATCCGACGAGGCGTAAGATCAAGACTTTGCATACGAATGCCGCGCTCGCGGAGAAGAGCGACAGCGACGCGTTCCGTATCGCAATGCGCAAAATACCAGAATGTCGCCGGACGCGTGCTCTGCAGCGTCTTCAGGAACTTCACGTAGTCTTCGAAGTGCTCGCGAAAAATGCCCGCGGAAATCGGGCCGTGCAGCGCAAAATTCAGGCCGATGTGAATCCTGCCTTTATCCGTCCGGCATATGCCCGATGCGCTGTGGTCGGCCTCAAGCAGTAAGGCGGGGTCTCCGATAACAGGGACGGGCTTGTCCGAAACGGCGGCAAGGATCTCGACGAGCTTGCGGTCGCGCCCTGCGATAAGGCGGCTGGACGAAGCCAGGCCGTTCAGCTTTTCCAGCGTGTCCGGTGGAAACGTCCGCACCATCTCGTCGCGCGGCGTTTCGAATATGCAGTTGTACCCAATACCGAACGCAACCACGGGACAGCCTATCTTCGCCAGCGCCGTAACGTCGTTCATGATGTGGCTGAGTTGGCCCGTCGCCGCGTCCGCAGAAACATAACCACCGCCGCAAATGACAAAAAGATCGGCGCTCGCGTTTATACGTTCAACCGCGTCCGCGTTCAGATATCCCCAATCCAGTTCAACGAACTGCACGGAGTATCCAAATTTGCGTTCGCAAAATCTGCCGAACAGCCAAGCGGATCGCGATGTCGCCGCGGTTGGTGTACGCGGTGGTGCACCAGGCGTGATAGTCAAACGCGTGGCTACGCAAGACGCTCCACACGAGACGGTCGCGCGCGCGCTTTTAGCGCAGCACGGACATTTGCAAGCCTCGACCGCTTCAAGGACCGATATTCTCGCGCCGCCGAAATCGGGACGTAAAGATAGATCAACGGCCCACGCGAACCGAGGAACACTCATGGACTCCAAATCTGACGAGAGGCCCCCCAAGGTCTCTCGTCTCGGATTGTGGCGAAGACCGTTCCCGGGACGAGCGAACCATGACGCTCCCCGATATCTCCGCAGAGTCGTACGAGCCAGAAGCTGCCAAGAAAAACACACGCTGCCAAGCGTCGCGCACCGCTAAGCGTTGATATCTCTGCGAAGATAAAAGGCGAGGAGATCGTCTTCGTACCCGCGGGAGTAGATTTCTTCTACCGTCTCGCGTGCCTTTCTGCCGATTGCAGCGCGCAGCGAAGGATCGTTTTTGAGGCGTTGTATGATTTCGAGTGCCTCTTCATCGCTGTGAAAGATGAAGCCATTCACGCCATGTTGGATATGTTCGGTGAAGCCACCGACCGGTCCACACAAAACCGGCAGGCCGCTCGCCATCGCTTCCATCACCACGCGGCCGTAGCTTTCGAACCACGTCGTGCTCGTGCGATAGATGAAGCAATCAAGCGACGCGAGAAATTCTGCCGCAGGAATAGTGCCGGCCTCTATCAGCTCGACATTGCGCGCGCCTCGCAGCTGTGGCTGCAAACACGTGCCGCCAAGTATGCGCAACCGATATCCGCCCTCCGCCAAGCGACGGAACAATGCCGGATCGTCTTCATGGAATTTGTAGATATAGTCGCGGCTCAACCGGCCAATCGTCAGCGGACCGTTCACGTTATAATTTCGCTCGTGCGCGAACTGATCGATATCGATGGGAGAATTCTCGACAAGCCCAGGGCTGCCCACGAGCTGCTTCAGCCCTTCCCCCGCATAAACAATCTCACAACCATCGACATCGCGGTCGGGCGAAATCTTGCGAACCATTCGCCTGAATTCTTCGACGCTATTCGTGTTCAGCACGATGATTTGCCGGTCAGGCCGGGCCAGCCGCATCCAACCCCCGATATGCAAATAGACACCGACAAAAATGAATGTGCCCGACATCGGAAACTGTAAACGCCACGTGTCGATCGTCGTGACGGAAGCAAGGGTATCGATCGCAGGGTCGGGCGCGTGCGTTGCCCAAAGCTTGACCTCTGAATGCTTTCCAAGGATTTGCGCGAGCCTCAGCGCACGCTGCTCCGTGCCGCCTGCAAGCGTGCCAAACTTGCTGATGATGTGAATAGGACCGGACAGATCGCCGCGCCGGCGGCCCAGATGCCGGTAAACGAGCGTGACAATATCTCTCTCTGGCGTGTCCGGCGCCCCACTAAACCACCAGAGCGAAAGCAGCGCCGACCCGAACGACGCGGCACCAAGAAGGATATCGAAAAGCAGCCGCAGGTTGCTCGGCGGGACGATGCGATTTACCGGATAGATCACCACAGCCATGATCGCAGCAGCAACAAAAGGCCGCCACAGCGCTTTCAAATAGTCGCGCCAGGACATGCCGACTTCGCGGCCGACGGCAAACAGCAAGGTCGGCATGAAAACGGCTGTGACAACCATGCGGGTGGCGGCGATGTAGCGCGGAAACTGTGCGTAGAGGGCAACGGGGATGATCGCCACCGCGAGAAAAAGCAGGCGAACCCATTGCATGCGCGCACCCAGATGCGGCTTCCCCAAAGCGTCGAATGTCGTGTATGCGCCGCTGCTGAGGCCGAGAAGGCCGGCGCTGATGGCGAGCCAGCCCACCAGCGGCTCCGCGATCAACCATTTCTCGCCGAGCACAAAGCGCACCATATCGTGCGCCACCATCGTTACGCCGACGCTCGCCGAAGCACAGATAATCGCCGACCAATACAGTGTCCGTAAATACAAAGCGCGCAGCCGCGGCGCATCGCGCTGCACCCGCGACATCACGGGATACAGCACAGCGACCATAGGGCCGTTCACTTCATCGAGCGGGCTCGACGCAAGATCGGCGGCCACGGAATAGCGGCCCATGATCGTGGCGCCGAACACTCCGCCCACGGCGACCTGATCGATCTGCGCGTTCAGATAAATTCCGATGGTTCTGAACAAAGTCCACCCGGAGAACGACCAGATCTCCCCGATCTTCGCGAGGGAAAACCGCGGCCGGTAGGGGTGCATGACATAGCTTGAAATGTTCAAGGCCAGTTGAGAGGTGATGATGCCCGCCACCAGCGCCCAGTAATTTCGCCAAATCAGCGCGAGCGTGATGGTGACGAAGAATGAGATCAGTTTTGGGTACATGTTGTAACGGAAGAACCGGTCAAACCGCAGATCGCGTCGAAAATCGACGGTCCCGATATTCTCGAACCCTCCGATCACCGCTCGCAGGGCGAGGAACTGCATAACGGGAACCGCGCGCGGTTCATGAAAATAAAAACTGGTGAAGGGCGCCACCAAAACGATGGCGGCTCCGATCAACAGACCGAGAATGACTGAGAGCGTCCACGCCGTGTCATAATGCTCCCGGGTGGGCTCTTCGTGTCGGATGATGGCGAGCTTCTGACCTGTCTGGTTAAGCAGTTCCAGCATCCCCACGACGACCATCGCCATGGCGACGATTCCGAAATCGGCGGGAATCAGAAGGCGCGCGAGAATAATGGTGCTGATCAATCCGGTAAGCCGGATGGTCCAGCGCAGGGCAATCATCCAAACCGAGCCGCGGAGCATCTGGCCGTCCGCGCCCCGCGCCTGAGACTGTTGAGTGCTGGACATACCCTGCTTTTTTTTCCGAGTCGTTGCGGCCTGAACGGCTCAGCTTTTACAGGAGGTCATGGGGCCGGCTGTCAAGCAAGCGTATTTTCCTGCTGGGCGGGGCGTGGCGCGGAACGCATGGGGGCATGCCGCTTGGCAAGACGGAGCATCGGTCTTTCTACGATGAGATAGAGAGCACAGCCGCAAGAGACCGCGACAAGCACGGTCATCAGGAACCCGGCGTTCGGGACCAGGATCATCAGACGGGTCGGAACAAGCAGCCTCGCGAACAATCCGATGGCGATCGTGTGAACGAGGTAGATGGAATAGGACGCGCTCCCCAGGAAAGCAGCCGGAACTCCAATCTTCAACCGTCCTTCGATCTCAAGACGTGCGGCGCCATAGATGATCAGCGCGCTCGCCAGCCCCAGAAGATAGCGGCAAGTGATCGACACATAAGCTAAAGCCTGCGTGTCGAGCAGATATGCCACAAAAACAAAAAGGGCCGCTCCAAGGATCACCAGCACAGCGGAATGCGAAAATTGCCACTGTCGCACTGCAAAAGCGGTGGCAACCCCAATCGCAAACTCGATTTGATACGATGCGACGTTATAGACAGGCGAATCCTGGGTAAGGAAAAGTGTCGTCGCGACAATCAAAACAATCCACGCAATTGCGATAGCACGCGCAGCGATGCGGGAGGCAACGGCAACGGCAAAGCCAATATAAAAGAGCATCTCAAAAACCAGCGTCCAACCGACCTGCAGCGCGGGCTCGTGCGCTTGCGGGATAAGAAATATCGATTTCAGCAAATAGACTGGCTCGAGCACGTCGGCATGGTGCGCGACCACAGCCAGAGCAACGACGATCGCGGTGACAAACCAATAGGGCGGATAGATGCGCGTCAGCCTGCTCCAGAGATAGGCCGGCAGCCTCGACGGCTGTCCAACATCCTTCCCGTGCACGAAAAAAATGATGAAGCCGCTCAGCACAAAGAAAAAATCGACGCCCGCATTGCCGAAATTGAAGACTCCGCCGAACACGATGTTCCCGCATATTGCGGCAGCGCGAGCATTCTGCCTGCATGATACAAGACCACAAGCAAAGCCGCCAAACCGCGACAGAACTGGATACCCAGAAGCTTCCCGTTCTTATCCATCGCTTTTTTTCGGAGTGTCGGCGGGTTTGGCGGCTCTGCGCCGCGCCAATCCTTCCAGGCGCCATGTGATGGATTGAAGAACGCGTTCGGAATGGCCGCGAAGCGTATTGCGCCGGATCACGCCTTTGAAAACGTCTAACTTTCGCCGCCATACTGGGCCTTGTAGTCCGACTCTCCCTCGCCGAAGTCGAATACTCGTATTCCGCGCCGAATGCCCTCCTCCAGTGTTCTTGAACCAGACGAGATGACCGGGCCCGTGACGGCGATGCTCGGGGTCGTAAACCGAGAACCAGCTATGAAGCGTGTCGGCGCAGATGAGGCTGAACTTCGAGCCGATCCACTGCCCGCCCGCCTGGAGCGTCGAAACGATTGCCGTGCATTCGCGCGAGGGCGAATTCACCAACGCGCTCAAGCAATTCGCGATGCCATGGGATCCCGAAGCTGTCCGGAACGCCGGTGCGCCGATATTGATTGCGCTTTGCCGCTATCAGTTGCGCAAGGCAGCGGCGCGGGTCCTCGCCTGCCAGCGGAAAATAATTTCGCCAAGCTCGCTTGCAAGTCTGCGCTCGCGCGACAGAACCGACTGACATGAATTTCTTGTTGGATGCCGTCAGACCGGTTTTGAATTGCTCGAAATCGTCCACAATGAAGCCGCGCCCCTTGGACTCTCTTCGCTATCGTCAAACGCAAAGGGCAAAGTGTCTGGACCGCTGATCGAAACGCAACGACGACAGGCCAGCGGCTCTCAAGCAGTATGTCCGCATCGACCCGCGATCTCAGTTTGCCGACCACGCCAAAAAAATCCGACATGCCGCCGGCGACTTTTTCTCCATGGCCGCAGCATGCGGCGGCGCCGAATTTGAAGCGGAGAAAGCCCTCCTCATCCGGATCGTTGCGGAGGTGAACGACGGATACGCCACCGCGCACCTTGTTTACCGCCCGGCAGAAGGCATGGCTGAGGAAAGCACTTCGAGGCGTGGCATCGCTGCGAGCAATGCGTTCCAACGCGCGATTCGGCATGCGTCAGCTGATCAATTTTAAAGGGCGTGATGCGCATGGATGGTCCGGTCCGACTTGGCGCGCGGCGCGCTGCAGCGCGGTCGCTCTGATTTCCGAAGGTGTTGACGGCTCCCCGCCGACTTCGCCCATGAAGAATTCGAAATAGCCCTCAAGCCATACCCAGAAACGTCAGCAGATCCTTCTGGTGCGGACATAAGGCGTGTGCCCGGGTTCCAGCGAAGGACTGTGATAGCTCACCACGAAAACGCGGTGTCCCGTTCCAGCATCGCGCTTTGTCAGGCGCTTGCATTCCTCAAGCGTGTTTCCTTCCGGTGTCAGACGAATGCGCTCGACGAGGCCCAGCCGCGCAGCGATCGCCGGCATTTTCAAATTCACGCCCAGACGCGACGAGAGAAGCGGTACAGATTCTTCGCCGGACTTTCCGGCCATTCCCACGGTGCCGATCGTGACGGGAATCTCGAGGATCGATCGCGGCGAATTCAACCAATAAGGCCTGGATGGTGCCGCCGGAATAATCCGGCGCCGAAGGGTGAAGGCTCTTGCCGGGCAGCACGCTGCAATCGATCAGATAGCCGCACTCCTCCAGATACGCCGAGGGTTACCGCGTCCGGACCGTATCGGCCCGCCCGGTAGACAAATGGGCGGCCGCCCGAAATTGCGCTCGATCGTTTCTGTGAGCACCTGAATTTTTCGCGTTCCAGGCTCGCCGGAAGATTGTTCGCGTACGAATTTCTCTCCGAAACCTTTCCTCGTGCGGGGGCGTGACCCAGGGGTGAAGTTGGGCGCCGATTTCGCATCCGCCCGACGATAGAAGGTCGCGAAGCGGCTCGTAACCGGACGGCTGAGCCGCGACGGGATAGTCGACGACGTAGGTCGGCACGATCCCGAATTCGCGGAAAATCCGCTCCGCCGGTTGTTGTGCCGCGATCGTCTTAACGCGGGTATTTTCCCGCGAAAACGGCGCGGTCCAATCGAATTCCTCTTCGACGTCTACAATCACCAGCACCTTCGGCCGGAACGCAGGCTCAAAAGCCACAACCGCGTCTGGGCTCGCCGGAAGCATCGTGTGCGGCCCAGGCCCGGACGCCATTTCTCGCCCGCCCTGTTCATGGTTTCGGCTTACGCTGCTGTTAAGATGTCGAAGCATCACTGGATTTGCGATTGCGGGCCCCGGCAATACTAGGTGCGTTACCGGTCGGGGCGAGCGATATATACCATTTCGCTTAATTTTCCACCAATCGAAGGCCCGGAAACGGTTACCGTCTGGACTCTGTCGCCTTGCGGCCGTGGTATGAGGCTGGCATCGAAGTCGTGGCAATTGGCCAAGTGGCCCCAGGGCAATGAGATATCCGGTAAACGTCAGCGTGGTCATCCCGGCCTTCAACGCAGCGATCACCATCGCGCGCGCGCTGGATTCAATGCTGATCCAGACCTATCCGGCCAGCGAAATCATCGTCGTCGACGATTGCAGTTCGGACGATACGCGCGCTATCGCCGAAAGCTACGCCGACAAGGGAGTCAGACTCCTGGCCCTCGAGCAACGGCGCGGCGCTTCAGGGGCAAGGAACGCCGGCATCGCCGCCGCAAAGGGCGAAGCCATCGCCTTTCTCGACTCTGACGACGAGTGGCTCAATCCCAAACTCGAGTTGCAGGTCGCCATTCTCACGTCATCGCCCAGCATTTCCTTTGTCGCATGCGGCTCCAACCTGATTTCGCCGGAAGGCGTCGATCTGGGGGATATCTATCGCTGCCACCCCGTCAAAACCGGCCCCGAAGCGTGGAAAGCGCTACTCGCGTTCAATTTCGTCACCACGCCGGCCGTTTTGGCTTGGCGAGCGCGCATAGTCGCCGCCGGTGGGTTCAACGAAAACCTGAAAATCGGCGAAGACCAGGATTTGTGGATTCGGTTTGTCGCTAGCGGGTGAGCTCGGCTATGTCCGGCGCAGCCTCGTGCGCGTTCATTCACGTCACGACAGTCTCTCCGCCGAAGTTAAATCCGACCCGATGACGTACACGCTTCCCATGATCGAACGTCATGTTGCGGCTACACGCACGCGTTTAACAGACGATGAGATGCGAAACATCCTTGGCAAACGGCTTGGTCTGGTCGGCCGGGTCGCTTATTCGCACAGAGACTACCGGAACGGGCTTCGTCTGATTGTGCGATCCATGTTGCTGGGGTATCAGCCCCTCAGCAGCCTTTATTACATGGCATCGGCTTCGTCACCGGCTACCTGGCTGAAACATCGTTGGGAATTGGCCGGCCGTGGTGAGTTTGCGAGCGCTCGCCAAGAAAGCCGCTTATCGAACCGGCGCGCTCTCCGCGTATCACGCGCGTCGCAATGCGGCGACGCTCACCGTCGTGATGTTTCACCGCGTTCTCCCGAAAGAGGAAATTGTCCGCCGCAGCGCTGATCCGCTTTATACAGTGACGCCTCAATTCTTGGCCGGTTGCGTGAGCTTTCTTCGAGCGCACTACAATGTCGTGGGACTTGAAGATGTCTCGCGTTCGCTCAACCGCCTGGCGCCGCTTCCTGAGCGCGCCGCGCTGATCACCTTCGATGATGGTTGGCACGACAACTTGCTGTATGCAGCACCAGTTCTCAAAGGCACGCCATGGACCGTCTTCGTATCCACGGATGCAACACGGCAACCGGAGTGTTGGTGGCAGGAAGTACTCCTCTGGGCGCTTCGCTCGGGAGCCGCAACGGAAGAAGAACTGTGGCGGCTGTGTGGGGGCAAATCGGAGTCCCAAGGCATCGACATATCCCACGCGCTGCTTTTGTCGTTTGAGCGCCTCTCGCCAGATGCAAGGACGGCGGCGCTCTACCCCTACTTTGCTGCGTTCGGCGGGACATCGTTGCCGCGCATGATGCTTGCTGCGTCCGATCTCGTGGAGCTAAAGCGCGCTGGCGCCGGCATCGGTGCGCATGGCGCCTCTCACATGCCGCTCACGCTGTTGCGAGAGGACGAAGCAGCGGCGGATTTGCGCATTGCGCGCGATTTTATACGCGACCGGGCCGGACAGGCTGAAGCGCCGTCGATGTCGTTTCCGCATGGCCGCTACAACAACCGTGTTTGCGAAATGGCCCGAGGGCTTGGGTATCCGTTGCTCTTTTCCAGCGACGCCGTTCTCAATCGATGCGAGGATGGCTGGATTGGCGGCGATCTCTTGGGCAGAATTCCGATCGACATGCACGACGTAGCCGACGAAAGCGGGGAATTCGACCCCTCCAGGCTCGCGACGTGGCTTTTCCTCCGCGAGATCCACGCGCCGACGGGAGCGCGCTGACCAGATGCGCGACATCGCCCTTGTTTTTGCGATCTTCGCGGCGCTGGGCGTTGCGATTGTGTACCCGTTTGCCGGAGTTATTCTATGGACCTGGTTTACGGTACAGAACCCGCATGAAGAAGCTTATGGCTTTTCGCACAACCTGCCGCTCAACCTGATCATCGCAGTTGTTACCATCGGCGCGTGGCTTGTCTCACGTGACCGCAAAATGCCGCCAGGACATTTTCTCATCTGGGCGATGCTTTTGCTGTTGGTCTGGATGACATTCAATTCGTTCTTTGCATACTCTCCGGCCTGGTCCTGGCCGTTCTGGAGCAGGACGTGGAAAATTTTCGCTCTCGGCCTGATCGTCGCGACAATGGCCACCAACCGCATCCGTATTCACGCGATGATATGGGCCATCGTCATCTCTCTCTTCTACTACGGCGTGAAAGGCGGCATTTTTACACTGGTCACGGGCGGCAACTATCACGTACTCGGCCCCGAGAGCTCAATCATTTCGGGACAACAACCAACTCGCGCTCGCGCTTCTGACCTGCCTCCCGCTGGCAAATTATCTCAGAATGCAATCCTCGAACCGCTATGTTTCCTGGGCGCTCGCGGTGGGAATGGGTTTCACGCTCATTTCGGTGATCGGCAGCTATTCGCGCGGCGCCATCGTCGCATTGGCCGCACTTGCCGTCTTCGGCTGGTTTCGGAGCAGTCGCAAAATTCTTTTTCTGGGGTTTGCGGGTGTATTTGCGATCGGCGCCTTTACGTTCATGCCGGATGCTTTCTGGGATCGCATCGACACCATCCAGACCGCACAGGATGACGCCTCGTTTCATGGGCGCGTGGTCGCGTGGCAGGTTGCGACCAAATATGCGAACGATCACTTCCCGTTTGGCGCCGGATTCTACGGCCCTCAGCTACGCCGGCATCTTCCACTCCTATTTCCCACAAGAAGAACCGCACGCCGCCCACAGTATTTATTTTCAGGTACTGGGTGAGCACGGATATCCCGGTCTGTTCATTTATCTTCTGATGATAGCCGGCGCGTTCTGGACAACCGCGAGGATCATGCGGGGCGCGCGCAGATATCGAGGAGCTCGCCTGGGCGCGAAATCTTGCGCTGATGATGCAAACTAGCCTTGTCGCGTTCTGCGTTGGCGGTGCGGCATTGAGCATGGCCTATTACGACGTTTTTATTCTGTGCATCGCATTGCTCGTCCCCTTGAGCGAAATCGTGAGAGCGACCGGCAGAGCGTCGGTGCAGCCAACACTGCAGAAACACTTAGGCACCGCTCGGCCCTAGGAGGATACGTGACGAAATTCCGATTTGGACGAAACGGCGCCTGGCGCAGGCAAGATCTGGTCTCGCGGCCTTTTCGTGCTGCTTTGCGGCCGCAGCGCCCGGCGCAGGACATCGTCTACTTTGTCGTCGAGAACCACGGCAAGCACGGACAGCATGTTCCCGGCGACATTCGGATCCGTTTTTGTCGGGGGAGATCTGCCGAAAGGCGCATCGCTCAGCGCGCACGCCAATGGCCAGCCGGTCGCGCTCCAACTGGATGCGAAGGTTACCCATCCAGATGGATCCCTGCGCCACGGCGTCATCACGCTGTTGATTCCGCACCTGAAGGCTGGCGGAAAACAACCGTCCTTCTGCAGGCGCGCAGAAAGTGCCCCGCGCGCAGAGCCCGCAATCACGCCTGCATCGCTGCCTGCCGACTTCGACGCGGTCGTTACTGAAGTTGAAGGACAAGGTCCTCGTAGCCTCGGCGAAAGCGCTTGCCGCGGCAAAAGCCGGAAACATGGCTCTCGGGTCCGCTGGTGAGCGAGTGGTGGGTAACCGGCCCGTTCCGCGACAAGAACGGCGTCGGCCGATCCTCATCTCTACGCTCAGTTCGGCATCCGCAGCTATGGACGCGGGCAGCCGCTGCGCATCGAAGTCAATGTCGAAAACGACTGGGCCTTTGTTGCCGGGCCCGCGGACCGAATTCTACGACGCACAGATCCAGGCGAACGGCAGAGTGGTCTATTCGTCCGGGCGCCGGCATCTAGCAGCCGAGCCATACGCGCTGGCGTTTTGGATTCTGGTGGCAGGAGCCGGTCGCGACCTATGTCCGGCAAAATCTCGCCTATCTGAACGACAGCTCACGTCGTACCCAATTACGATGCATCCGTAACGGTCTCGGCATGTTGCGCTGACGCGAACTGACCGACAAATTCGAAGCGGCGCCGCGGCAGCCCGATGACGGCTGAGCATCATCGAGAAATACATGCCGGAAACGGGCGGTCGATGGGACATCGGGCCGTTGCCGCATTGGCAAGCGCTCTATCTGCTGACGATGGATCCTCGCGCCTATGAGGTGACGCTGGCAGACGGCGGATCTCGGCGCGAGCTTCTCCTCGCACTATCGCAATCCCAAAAACCATCAACCCGTTACGCTCGACGCCTACCCGAAGTTCAGCACCCATTCGAACCTGGTCGGAAGAGGGCCCGATCAACTGCCGCTACCCGATCGCGCAGGCTACACCGACCCTCTCACCCAGACGCAGCCCACGAACCGGCGCTCGATTTCCTGCCCTATCTGGTCACGGGCGATCGTTTCTATCTGGAGGAATTGCAGTTCTGGGCGGAATGGAATCTTCGGGCACCGATCCCGGTCTATCGCAATTTTGGCGATGGCCTCGTCAAGTTCGATCAGGTTCGCGCACAAGCCTGGTCGCTGAGAACACTGGCACAGGCGGCCTACATCACGCCCGACAACAATCCGCTGAAAAAGACGCTTCTGAAGCAGCTCAAGGCCAACATCGCCTGGTACGACAACACCTATGCGAAAAACCCGTCGGCGAACGCATTGCATCTCATCCCGCAGAAGATGCGCCTTACGATGGCGGCATGGCGATGGCGCCCTGGCAGGACGATTTTTTCACCTGGAGCATCGGCTACATTCAGGGACTGGGCGACGTCGATGCCTCGGCGTTGCTGCGGTGGAAAGGCAAGTTCGCGGTCGGTCGCATGACGGCGCCCGGTTTCTGCCCGGCGCTTGCCGCCGCCTATACCCTGCGCGTGCGGCCGGACGCGAAGGCGGCCATCTATGCAAACTTTGCGCAAGTCTACGACGCGAGCCTCCGACCCAGATCAAGCGTCCACTGGCGGATCAGCGCCGAAATGCGGAAGCTCTGAACTGGCTGCAGCGTTCGGTGTTCCACACGGCGGGCGATATGGTCGCCGGAACCTCTTCGCCGGATGGTTATACGGCCTATATGCAGGCCGGCGTTGGCAGCGGCGGTCGATGCCGGAGCACCGGGCGCAGACGCCGCGTGGCGTTTGTTTCAGTCGCGGCCGACGAAACCAGATTTTTCCGACTATCCCGACTGGGCCATCGTGCCGCGAAAGAATTAGGCCATGAGCGGAATTTATTACGCACTTTCCATCGTGGCGATTTTTGTCGTCATCCGCTGGTTCATTCGCAACGATAAAGGCGGGTTGAATGAGGCGACCAAAGGCCTGCTCGCAATGCGTGACGCAACCCCGACAGAAGAAGCGTCGGACGAGCGCGCCACGCAGCACGCTTCGCAATTCGCTATCGCAAAGCCGCGGGATCAATCGGGAGCGCTAGACAATTAACGCGTCCGTCATAGTCACTAACACCTGATAACGAATTGGTCGCCGCGAGCAATCCGTATTCGCACTCATGCGCAGCAGTTCACGAATTAACGGTTTTAACATTTCCCTGTGAGACGATGAGTTTCGTGAACCTCACAGGAGACCAACATGAGATTGGGCCCGACATTGGGAATGGTAACTGCCTGCATGTTGATCGCAGGTTCTACAAGTGTTTTCGCCGATGACATGGCGCCGGTCGCCGTGAAAGCGGTGGTTGAAGCTCCAGCCGCCAATACCCAGGTGGCGTCGTTAGCAACAGCCACGCCGATCAGCGACGTGAAAACGTCCTCAGATCCCCTGCACTCGATCCGAAGTGGCCGCTGTTCTCGAACTGCATCGACAACACAGCCACGCCTGCCGCGTTTCAGGGTTGCTTGCAGATGGCGTTCATGGGTGTCGGGCCGACCGATAGGTCCTGGCGCTGCTGACGCACTGAATTCTTGCAGACGATACGCTGGCGCTAGGCCCGGAAGGCCTGCGTCAGCTTCGCTGCCGTGCCGGCCGTTTGCCACGGCGGCGCTTAACGATAAGCGTATAGCGGACGTAGGCACCGCCGTGGGGATCGTGTTACATCCCCACGATGAAGCTTCCGGGCCAGGATCAGCCGTCTTTCGAACGTCCTTTAGGGGGGGATTTTCCCATGCCCCCTTCGCGGACGGCGGCTCCCAAAGCTAAGAAAAGATTTGGTGTTTTTCGGGCACGCAACAAAGCTGCGGTCCCCGCTGGGCGGCGCATCTACGCAGTCGGTGAAATTCACGGCTCTCGCGGGCCGCTGGTCCGTCTGCTGGGCAAAATCCTTTCCGAAACGGCGAAAGGACGGGCCG
>CAWCHG010000006.1:0-463212 GCA_963795285.1 uncultured Alphaproteobacteria bacterium | reverse complement strand
AAGGCGCGCGCTAAATTTTCATCCGTCGAAGAGGGTGAAACCAGATCCCCGATTGAGATCAGCGTCTCGCTAGATGATCAGGTGCGCTGATCGATTGCAGGGGCCTGTTTCTTTTCCAGCTCGGCTTTGTCCTGCGTGCGAAAATATGCTTTGGCTCGCAGCCGGGCTTCGTCGGGATACTGACGCACCACCAGGCTGGTCCGGTTATCGACAACCCGGTAAACGATCGACGCGGCCGCGCGGTCGATCACGACCTGATTAGACAGACGATTGTTGTTGGCCGGCTGATCATTTCGGATAAGAGCGGTCGTTTCGGACGCGGTGATAGTTTTTGGTGGCGGCAAATGAGTTGGCACGGCTGTCCTCGCGGCGTCGGGCAATGGCCTGACGACGGGTGTCGAACCCGTGCCCCAACCGGTTTGATGCTGAAATCCGTACCGATGGTCGCCTCCTCAGCTCCCTGTGAGTTTAACCCCAACCCTTTCCGACGAGCAATCGTAGAGGCCGAGTATCAACGAGTTGTTAGAATACAAGGCTAACGCATCGGAAATGCATGCCTGCAATTTTCGATTTAAATTGAACGGTTAAAACGAGCTAAATATAACGGGAGTTTTCGCGGCTGCCTTTAGAGCATGCGGTACACGGAAAGCGGTGCGGCGTTGCGCGGATTAGGCAAAGTCCGCTGCCCCGTGGACGTATACGTCTGCGGCATGTTTTTCTTGCGCATTTCTCCGTTGACGCCGCGAATGATGCCTTCTGATACCGCGTGGGCAGTTGCCAGCACGGTGAGATTGACCTGAAGCATCGCGCGAAAGACGTTGTGATGGTGGTGCAACGTCTGCAGGAGCTCGGACGCCGATTCAGCAAAAAAGGCATTGCTGTTTTTCAACTGCCCCATAATCGTCAGTTAGTGGCGTGACAGCTCGGTCTTTCGCTCGGCGAGTGCATCGCTTCGCTGATTTTGCCTGCGCGCACAAGCTCGGTCTCTTTCTCGATAACATCTAGCAACGTCGTCATCAGCTCTATGAAATCGATCCGATAGTATTGGTGCCTCTGCGAGCGTCGACACCGACAGGGCCTGTACGGCTGGGGTTGGTTCTGGCTGCGGGGTCATGGGATGGGCGCCCTTCCGGTGTTACTTGCTGTGGGCGGCCTGCTGGACGATAAGCGAGCGATACACGTCGTTGGAAATACCAATGCCGCCAGCCTTGGCGAAAGCCCTCGAATATTGATCAGTGAGCATCGACCGCCATGCGCCGGTGCCGACCGTATCGCCGAACGGGCCTTCGCCTTTGACGCCGCTGGTCATCTGCGAAAACATCGAGTTCAGGAAGACGGCTTCGAAATCCTGCGAGGACTTCTTCGCTTTCTGCTGCGCCTGAGGCGACACCTTTTGCAGTGCGTTGGAAAAGGTGATGTCTTTTTGGCCGTTGGCGAGCGTACCCAGGGCTTGTGCGGGAATGTGGCTCATCACATCACCTCGATATCGGCCTGGATCGCGCCGGCGGCCTTGATCGCCTGCAGGATACCGATCAGATCTCGTGGGCCGATGCCGAGCCCGTTGAGGCCATCCACGAGTTGTTGCAGCGAGATCGCCATCCTTGACGACCGCGAGTTTCTTGCCATCCTCCTGGACGCCGACCCGGGTGTTAGGCGTAACGGTCGTTCGACCTCGTGACAGCGGATTAGGCTGACTGACCTGCGGGCTTTCCGAGATGGTAACCGTGAGGTTGCCCTGTGCGACCGCGACAGTCGCCACGCGAACGTCACGGCCCATCACGATAATGCCTGAGCGTTCATCGATAATGATCTTGGCCGACAGATCCGGTTCAACCTGCAGCTGCTCGATCTCGGTGAGCAAAGCCACGACATTGCCTTTGAACTCAGCGGGTATCGAAAGCTGCACCGTCGAAGGGTCGACAGGTTCAGCAGTCTTGTTGCCGAGAAAGTCGTTGACGGCCGATGCGATGCGTTTCGCAGTAGTGAAATCGGCATTCCGCAGAGCCAGCCGCACGTTGGGCAGGCGGTTCAACGCGAATTCGATCTCGCGTTCGATGATCGCGCCGTTGGCGATGCGGCCGACCGTCGGAACGCCGCGTGTGATGCTGGCTGCCGCGCCTTCCGCCTGAAATCCGCCGATGGCCAGCGAACCTTGCGCCACCGCGTAGACGTTGCCGTCGGCGCCGAGCAGGGGGGTGACGAGCAGGGTGCCACCCTGCAAATTCTTGGAGTCGCCAAGCGCGGAGACCGTTACGTCGATCCGCGTGCCTTGGGTGCCGAAGGGCGGCAGGTTGGCTGTCACCATCACCGCTGCGACGTTGCCGGTGCGGATTGTTGCGCCCCGGATGTTGACGCCCATGCGCTCAAGCATGGCCTGCAGCGACTGTTTGGTGAAAGGAATGTTGTTCAGCGTGTCGCCGGTGCCGTTGAGACCGACCACAAGCCCGTACCCGATCAACTGGTTCTGACGGACGCCTTCAATGTTAGCCAGATCCTTGATCCGCGAAGTTGCCAACGCCGATCCGCTCGTCAGCAGCAGCGCGAGAATCATCGCGCAAACCGCCTGTATATTCCGTGTCATCCTCTGCTCTCCCCGCTGAGGTCTTGCCGGTTCGCGCGTCATGCTCCCCATGACGACGATCCACGAATACCTCAGCGAAAAACGTGCCAAGCTCAAGTTTCGATAAGCAATTGAATATATTGAGTAATGAAAATTTATTGGACTCTCGGGGGTGAAGTCGTTCGGCGAACTTGCCGATGCCGGGTATTTTTTGCCTACCTTTAACAAACTATTAACTGTAAAGGTTGAGGGTTCAGCATAAAGGTTATCTAATACCAGACTGTGATTGGCCCTAATCGAAGTTGTGTAGCCGCGTTAAAGCCGAAACTCGAAACGGATTTTGCGAGACAGCACGATGCGAATTTATGGACCTGGCGGGACAACAGTAGGGGCCGCGACTCCCGCCAATAACCGGCGCGCCGGCGCGACCGGATTTTCGCTTCCCGATACGACGGAAGTGACTGAGGCACGCTCCAATGCTGCCCCGAAGGTGGCAGGCACCAGCTCAATCGATGCGCTGCTTGCGATGCAAGGTGTCGAAGACCCCGTCGAGCGGCGCAAGCGTTCGGTCAAGCGCGGGCGGACCGCACTCGATGTTCTCGATGACCTGAAGCTGGGATTGCTCTCGGGCTCGCTTAACACCTCAACTCTCACACGCCTGCGCAGCGCTGCGGCTGATCTGAAATCCACATCGGGCGATCCCGGGTTGGATGCCGTGCTTTCGGAAATTGAGCTGCGCGTCGAGGTGGAGTTGGCCAAAGCTGGACTGGCCTGAAACTCCAAACTCCAGGCACAGCGTAATCGGCGGTACATATGCACTGCCGCCGCCATAGCTGCGCACGGGGCGGCGGGCTGCCCAAGGGCTCTGGTGATCCAGTTCGGGCCCCGGCGCAGCAATGCCCATCTAACGTATTCAAAATAGAGCGCTTTCTTCTGCGAAATCTTACCATTTCGCCTGAAATGCCGCGTAGCGATATTGTCTGCATCGGCCGCTCACTATATAAGCTGCGCGCTACCGGGCTTTCCGGAAGCCGTGCACGGATTCGGGATCAGTGTTGGACAAAGTGAAGAACTACAGGCCCTCAGAGAAGGAGCCTTTCATGAACGAGCGTCAGCGCGAGTATTTTCGCGCCAAGTTGCTCGCTTGGAAGGATGAGATTTTAAGGGAAGCCAAGACCACGCTGCAGCAACTTCAGGATGAAAACGTCAATCATCCCGATTTGACCGACCGCGCGTCATCGGAAACCGATCGTGCGATCGAGCTGCGTGCCCGCGACCGTCAGCGCAAGCTGATTTCCAAGATCGATGCAGCGCTCGCGCGTATCGACGACGGCTCGTATGGCTACTGTGAGGAAACTGGCGAGCCCATTTCCTTGAAGCGGCTGGAAGCGCGTCCCATCGCGACGCTTTCGGTCGAGGCGCAGGAGCGGCATGAGAAACGCGAGAAGGTCTATCGCGACGAATAACGTTGCGGTTGCCCGTAGCTCAATGAAAGGCGCGAATGTAATCGCGCCTCAATGAATGTTAGTTGCTACTTCATCGCGGCAGGCCAAGCAGGCCTGGGCCGCGATTTTTATTTCGTAGAGAGCCGTAGCTTTCGTTCCGAGAGAATTTACAGCCGCGTTCAATTTTGACTGGCGTGTGAAGCGACACGTCCGCTTCCCGTAGCAAGCTTCGAAACGAGCACGGCCTCCGGCAGGGGAGCTACCGGAGGCCGTGTTATTACACTTCGCTACGCCTAGGTTCGCAACGAAGTGTGGGAGGTCGTCACCGCGACGCCGGCAGCGCCGATCGCGGGTCTTTTCAAGATTGCCTCGGAGGCGCGTCGTGCGCGTTCCGAGGTCGAAGCTTGTTTAGAATGGCAGCAACACGTCGAGAACTTGCTGGCCGTAACGTGGCTGTTGCACGTCGGTGATCTGGCCGCGGCCGCCGTAGGCAATGCGCGCCTGGGCGATCTTCGACGAGTTCGATGGTGTTGTCGCTCTGGATATCTTCCGGACGGACGATACCTGCGACGACAAGTTCTCGAATTTCGAAATTGACGCGGATTTCCTGTTTGCCTTCGACAACCAGATTCCCGTTTGGCAGGATCTGCGTGACGACCGCGGCCACGTTGGTCTGCAAAGCTTCCTGCCGCTGCACGGATCCCTTGCCGTCGCTTGAAGCAGTTGAATTTGCCGTCAGAACGCGTCCGGGCAACACTGCCGCGGCGCTGCCGGTGAGCAGCTTGGAGCCGAGGAAATCCGTAATGCCGCTGTCTTCCTTGTTGGCACGGGTGCGCTGCGTTTCGTTGGCGATATTCGCCTTGTCGGTGATGTTGACCGTCACCGTCAGAATATCGCCGATTTGTGCCGCGCGCTGATCCTTGAAGAACGCTCGTGATCCGGTGCGCCACAGCGAGTTCGGATTGTAGGACGCCATTTGCGGCGTCGGCATCGGCATCTGCACCGGTTTGTATCCGGGCTGAGCGGTTGGATTGTCTATCGATGACAGCGCTGGTTTTTCGCCGATTGCCGAGAGGCGGTCGACCGCCGAACAACCGCCGGCAACGCCGCCGACGATCAAAAGACTGGTGAGGAGCGAGACGCGATTCAGCTCTTGGCGCGTGAACATGAACATTACTCAGCCTTTGGGGTTTCAATCGGGGTGTCCGTGGCCGCAGCAGATGCTGCGGCGGTCGTGATCTTGCGTGGTGTCGCAACGGATACGGTGACTTGGCCCGGCCCCGTGACGATGCCCTGCACGGTACGCTTCGATTGCGTGTTGATCACCGAGACAGAATCTCCTTCGCTGCCGCTGTCGCTCGCCTTGGCGCGCATGGTCAGGTACAGACCATCGGTCTCGTAGATCAGGGTGACCATTTGATCGCGCTGCACGAGATCGGGTTTGGCAAGATCAGCGAGCCGGAGGATCTGGCCAGCGCGCAGAGCCTTGCGGATCTTGCATGCCGACGGCGCGCTCACGTTTCACCGCATCGCTACCGATGTCCGATTTTGGCCTGCGCTCGATGACCACGTCCGACGATTTCAGAATTTCATTACGTTCCACTCCGCGAATAAGAACGGCCGCTTCGATGGTCTCGACCGCCGTTCCCGTGAAGCGCAATCGCGTCGGGGCAGTGCCGCCTGCGTTGCTCAGTTCAAACAAAACGTCGAAACGACCGTTCCGCGGATCGAAGCGCGTGGAAGCTCGGCTGCAGATCTCCCGTATTGGAGGAATCGAGTTGAAGCACGCGCAAATCGCGGTCGAACGAGATCGTGATGTTGGCTGCTTCACCCATTCCATTGCGGCGCTCAAGTGCGCGAGCCACTTGATGTTCGATGTCTTTCGAGGTCAGCGTGCGCGAAAGGCGGGTTACAGAGATTTCGCGTGAGATTTTTGGTATCGACACCAATGATCTGGTGCGTTCGCAAGTGTTGCGAGAACCTGATTGACTTGCAGCGAGCCGGTGGTGCCGAGATCGGGCGAACGGTAGATTGCGATCTGGGCGGCGGACCCGGCGTTGTCGATGATGTCGCCGACGCGAACCACATCGCTGGTGACGGTCACGCTCGGACGCAGCACCGGCCCGGCGATAGCTTCTTCGCTGGTCTGAGAGAATGCAGCGGCGCCGTTGCCGAAAAATGCAGCGGCAATCAGCAGGAGGCGGAATGATCGTTTTCATGATCGTCTCCCTTATCTGAACATGCCGGTGGTGGATTGCAGCATCTGGTCAGCGGCGCTGATGACCTTGGCGTTCATCTCGTAAGCTCGCTGCGCCGCGATCAGATCGGAAATTTCCGACACGGCTTCCACGTTGGCCTGCTCCAGGTTGCCCTGCTGCATGTCGCCGAAGCCATCGATGTTGGCGACGCCATCCTGCGGCGGACCGGATGCGGGCGTGTCGGTGAAGAGGTTGTCGCCGATCGGCTGCAATCCTGCCTTGTTCACGAAGCGCGTGAGGCCGATTTGCCCCACGACGGTCGGTGTCGTCGATCCCGGCGTCGTCACCGAGACCTGTCCCTGCGCGTTGATCGTCGATGCCGGAAGAGTTTTGAGGAATTGTGATGGTGGGCTGTACCGGGTTGCCCTGCGCGTTGACGACCCGCCCCGTGGCATCCATCTGAAACGTGCCGTCGCGCGTGTAAGTAAACGTGCCGTCCGGCATCTGGATTTTGAAGAAACCTTCGCCGCGGATCGCGATATCGAGGTCGTTGCCGGTCTGGGCAAGGCTGCCTTGCGTCATCGAGCGTGGCGTGCCGACGGTTTTGACGCCGCCGCCGAGATCGATTCCCACTGGAAGAATAGTGCCTTGGTCCGATGCCTGTGCGCCGACGCGACGCACGTGCTCGTAGATCAGATCCTGAAATGCTGCACGCTGCTTTTTATAGCCGGTGGTGCGCATGTTGGCGATGTTGTTGGAAATGACCTGAACGTTCAGTTCCTGTGCGGCCATTCCGGTCGCTGCTGTATAAAGTGCGCGCATGGATTCAGATCCCTCAGTTCGGTACGTCGGCGAGTGTGGAAAGTGCGCTTTTGCGCATATCGGCTTGTTGCTGCATGATCTGCGAGATCTGCGTGTAGGTACGGGTGACTTCGATCATGCGGCTCATTTCCGCGACCGCGCTGACGTTCGATTTTTCAACGAAACCCTGGCGAACGCGAGAGGCTGTGTCCGCCTGCGCTGCTGTTCCTCCGGCAGAGTAAAGGTTCGCGCCTTCCTTCTGCAGGAGTTGGGGCTGAGCGAAACTGGCGATCCGCAACTTGCCGCGAACCGAATCCGTGAGCGTGTTGATTCCTTCGCGGACGGTAACGGTGCCGTCGTTGGCGATTGCGATGTCGCGGTCATTTGGCTGGAAGGTGATCGGTCCGCCGGTGCCGAGAATCAGGCTGCCATCCGCCGATAGTCAGTTGGCCTTGCGCATTGATCTGCAGCGCGCCATCGCGGGTGTAACGTTCGCCTGCGGGCGTCTGGACAGTGAGAAAACCGTTGCCGTCGATGGCGACATCCAGCGGGTTTCCGGTCTGCTCAGTCGAACCCTGGCCGAAGTCGTGCCAGGCGGCACGGTCCTGCACGTAGCTGAACACGCGATCGCGGCCGACAAAGTTGTCGGCGTGCGCGACGGGCATCAGATATTCTTCGAACAGTGACTTGTCGGCCTTGAAGCCGTTCGTGTTCACGTTTGCGACGTTGTTGGAAATCACGTCGATCTGACGCTCAAGCGTCATTTGGCGCGATAGTCCGATGAGGAGCGTATTCTCCATCGGTAGCTCTCCCCTTGATTGATGGATTTGCAAACAGCCCTCCCAGGCCGGTTGCGTATCCCGCGAGCCGCTGGCTCTCCCAAGCTGCGGCTCGCGTCTTACAAAGCGAGAGTCGTGCCAACTTAAAAATACGATGTTTTACAGTGGTTAGGTCTTCTGAGGGGCTGCGTCAAAGGGCGGCAATAAAGAGCTTGTTGACCATATTGCCCCGGCAATTTTTTCCCAGTTGAAGCTTAAAAGAAAGGGACCGTTAACCATTGCGACCTAGCTTTGGCAGGAACAGGGCGCTTGGGGCGTCGGCGGCATTTGTATCGCGTGATTTAGCCTGCTCGGCAGCATCGAGTTCATCCCAAATCGAGCCAGAAAATGGCGAGACGTGGGCGGGCAGGCGATGGCGGATAATCGAACGGATTCAGAAGAAGCTGCAACGGAAGAAGGTTCGTCCACTCCGAAGAGCCGCTTCAAGCTTATTATTGCCGCTGTAGGAATCTTCGGCATTCTCTCTGCTGGCGCCGCGTCATACTACTTTTTCTTCATGCGATCCAAGGCGGAAGACAAGCATCGTTGAATCCGCTGCAGTCGTGAAGCCGCCAGTTTTCATCGATGTTCCGGAAGTGCTGGTCAATCTGGCCAATCTGCCCGGCGAGCGCATTCAATATCTCAAGGTCAAGATCGTGCTTGAGGTTAAGGATCAGCCTGCGGTCGCGCAAATCCAGCCTGCGATGCCTCGGGTACTCGATATTTTCCAGACTTATATGCGCGAGCTGCGCTCCGCCGATCTCAACGGCTCGGCTGCGTTGTTTCGCCTGAAGGAAGAGCTCACGCGGCGTGTCAACGTCGTGGTTCAGCCGGGGCTCGTGAGCGCCGTGCTGTTCAAGGAAATTGTTGTTCAGTGATAGGGCGGGAATAAAAAGTCATGGCGGCAAATGACGTCGATCAGGATGCGCTAGCTGAACAATGGGGCGCGGCGCTGGATTCTCAGGATCCTGAGGCTGCCGCCGCTGAGTTGGCTGCGAACGAATTGACCGAGGCGATGGCGGGGCAATGGGCCGCCATGGTCGACGAGAGCGGTCGCGGACTGAGTGCCGCGGCGGGCGAGCGGGTGCTGTCGCAGGAAGAAATTGACAACCTCCTGGGTTTCAGTGTTGGCGAGGTTAATCTCGACGACAATTCCGGCATTCGTTCCATCATCGATTCGGCGATGGTGTCCTACGAGCGTCTGCCGATGCTTGAGATTGTCTTCGATCGGTTGGTCCGGTTGATGACCACATCGTTGCGCAATTTCACGTCCGACAACGTCGAGGTTTCGCTTGATCGCATCACGTCGGTGCGTTTTGGCGACTATATGAATTCTATTCCGCTGCCCGCGGTGCTCGCGGTCTTCAAGGCAGAGGAGTGGGAGAATTTCGGTCTCGCCACCGTCGACTTCAGTCTGATCTATTCGATGATTGATGTGTTGCTTGGCGGGCGCCGCGGCACGACCTCGATGCGCATCGAGGGCCGTCCCTACACCACAATCGAAACCAATCTGGTCAAGCGACTTGTTGAAGTCGTGCTTGCCGATGCTGAACAGGCCTTCCGGCCTTTGTCGGCGGTGTCCCTGACGATCGATCGTCTCGAGACCAATCCGCGTTTTGCAGCGATTAGTCGGCCGGCCAACGCCGCCATACTGGTGCGCCTGCGCATCGATATGGAAGACCGGGGCGGCAACATCGAGCTGCTGCTGCCTTACGCCACTATTGAACCTATCCGCGACGTGCTGTTGCAGATGTTCATGGGTGAAAAATTCGGACGCGATCCGATTTGGGAAGGTCATCTCGCAACTGAAATCTCCCGCGCCCAGATTGCCGTCGATGCGGTGCTCTACGAGGCGGACATCCCGCTAAAGGATCTGATGCAGCTTCAGGTCGGCGACACGCTGCCGCTTGGGATGCGCGCAGATGCCGTTGTGTCCGTGCGCTGCGGTAACGTCACGTTGACGGAGGGGCGTATGGGGCGGGTTGGCGAGCGAGTTGCCATTCGCGTCACCAAACCGCTTCGCAAGCCGCATATGACGCTTGCAATGTTCGAAAAGGCCGATGAGAAAAACAAGATGATGGAGACACCATGAACCATTCAATCGGAATGATAATCGAGTCGCTGGTCGCTATCCTGCTCATGTTGACGATCGGCTATTGCATGTTGCTCAATACGCGCCTGAAGCGGCTGAAAGCCGACGAGCAGTCCCTCAAGGCGACGATCGCGGAGCTGATCACCGCGACCGAAATTGCGGAGCGGGCAATCGGAGGCCTCAAGGTCACCGTGCGCGACTGCAACGACAACCTGGGAGCGCGGTTGTCGTCGGCGACCGAAATCTCCGCCGACCTCGACAAAATGCTGTCGTCGGGTGAGGAATTATTGCGAAAGTTGTCACGCATTGTGCTCGCCGGCCGTCCGGGCGGCATTGAAGATGCCGCGCCTCAGACCTCCGCGCAAGCGATTGTCGCTGCCGCCAAGGCATTCTCCGAGCGCAAGCGGGTGACCGGAATCGCGGCATGACTCGTCTTCGCAACTTCCGCCTCATTCCCCTGGTCTTGGCCTCGGTCATTTGTCTGGCCGGCTTGAAGGTCTTCGGGCTGGTTCTGAATGGGGGCTATTTGTTCGACGGGCGCGACGCCGCGCCGCCGCAGCTTGCATCAGCGACGGCCAACGCACCGTCGCATCCCTCCTGGGCGCACGATATAACCAAGTCTCCGTCGCGCTCGGGCGCGTCTGCGGATCCATCCGACGTTACCGGGTCCGTGGAGGGCAAAAAGGAAGAAGTTGCGAAGCCGGAAAAGAAATCCGAAGCCAAGGTTGAGGCAAAGCCCGAATCCAAAGGCGAAGCCAAAGGTGAGGCAAAGGGTGAAGCAAAAGGCGAGGCAAAGCCAGGTGAGTCGACGACGCCGCCTGTCGACCAGACAACGGTCTCGCCGGATCAGGGCCGCCCGATCTCTCCGTCCGAACGCGCTATTCTTGAGCGTTTGCAGGAGCGTCGGCAGGAGCTCGAGGCAAGGGCGCGAGAAATCGACATTCGCGAAAATCTCATGAATGCCGCGACGAGGCGTATCGAGGCCAAGGTCGAAGAGATGAAGGCTGTCGAATTGCGTCTCGGAGGCGCCTCGGAGAAGAAGACGGAGGCGGATGCTGTTCGCTTCAAAGGCATCGTCACAATGTACGAAGCCATGAAGCCGAAAGATGCGGCCAAGATTTTCGATCGGCTGGAAATGTCCGTGCTGATCGAAGTGGCCACGCAGATAGCGCCTCGTAAAATGTCCGATATCGTCGGGTTGATGCAGCCCGAAGCAGCCGAGCGGCTGACTGTGGAGATGGCCCGTCGTGCCGGCGGTGACAAAGCCGCTTCGGCGTCTGATCTTCCGAAGATCGAGGGCGGTCCGGCGGCCGATGGCGGCAACTAAGCCAATGCTCCGGCGGGGTTCGCTTAACAGCTCCTTAAACGCCGGAATTTACCATTGAATTTCGCGCGGCCTGCTTCGGCCGCAGCCGTTATGGGCCCGCATCGGGCAGGGAAAGCAAGCCAAGAGACGTGAGCATGGCAATCAAAGGTGGCAAAACAAACCGGCCGCATATGCTCTCATGGCTGCGCGACGCCTTGTGCAGTCGAACCTGGCTGGGTTCAGGTCTCCGTCTGTCGATTTGGGGCATCCCATTGGCGCTCACATTGTTGTGCGCTCCTGCGACATACGGACAGGATCGCGCGCCAGCCGTGAAAGGCGATGCGACATTCTCAGCTTCGGGAGGTTTTGCGCGGCTGATCCTCAAGCTCGATGAGGATGTCGAGTCCGAGGCAACGGTCGCCGGTTCGATTCTGCTGATCCGCTTCAAGAAGCCGGTAGAGATTTCCGTCGACAAGCTTTCCGATGCCGTCCCCGATTATGTCGGTTCGGCGCGTCGCGATCCCGACGGCATGGCGATCCGGCTCGCGCTGTCGCGCAAGGTGACCGTGAATTCGATGGCGGCGGGAGAACGAATCTTCATCGACCTTCTGCCTGACAGCTGGAAGGGCCTGCCACCCGGCCTTCCGCAGGAGGTGGTGCGTGAACTGTCGGAGCGAGCGCGCATCGCGGAACGGCTGTTGCGGCAACAGAAGGTCACGAGCGAAGCCACCAAGCGTGGACCCGTGCGTGTGCGGGCCTCGGTTCAACCGACCTTTGCCCGCTTCGTGTTCGAGTTGCCGGAGAATACCGGCGTATCCTCGGCGCTGGAAGACAAGAAGCTCTCCCTGGTGTTCGCAACTCCCCTCAGTTTCGATCTGTCGGACGCAAAACTCGCGCTGCCTTCAAACATTTCCTCGATCACACAGAAGATCGAAGGTGAGGCCGCGACCGTGACTTTTGGCACGATCGGTGAGGTCGATGTTCACGCATTCCGGGAAGATGCCAACTACGTCGTCGATATCGGCTTCGATCAGGCGCACAAACCATCCTTGCCCGTGTCCGACACTCAGCCCAGCACCCCGCCTGCAACTGTGGCACCGGCCCCTGCAAGCTCAAGACCCCGCGCCCGGTAAGTCGAGCGAGGCAATGCCCTCAATGTCTGTCATGCAGCAGGTCGAGGCTGCGGCAGCCGCGGCGCCTTCGTCCCCGGCCACGCCTGCAACGATGCCCGAGACGGCCAACGTTCCGGCGGCGAAAGTAGAGGCAATCAAAGACGCGCCCGCAGTATCGCAGCAGCCTGCGCCGGTCCAGGAGACGGTCGTTGCCCATGTTGAAACGCCGCGCAGCCTCGGACCGATGCCGCCGTCACCGTGACGGCACAGCGCGGTAACGATGGGTTGCGCTTGATTTTTCCCTTCAAGGAAACCGTGCCCATGGCGATGTTCCGCCGGGGCGAGGTTATCTGGATGGTGTTCGATAGTGCACAAGCGATCGACACAGCCGCCATTGTTCGTGAAGGCGGAGCGGTTATCGGTGATGTCAAGGCGCAGAAGCTGGAAAAAGGCCAGGCGATCCGTATCCGTTTGAATCAACCGCAGCTCGCAAGCCTTACCGGGGACGGATCGAATTTGGTCGTGACGTTCGGCGACAGAAGCGAAACGCCTTCGCAACCGCTCGCCGCGGTCCGTAACATTTCCGATCCCTCCCGCGCCCAGGTTGCGGTGGCGCTGCCAAATCCCGGATTGACGCACAGTTTGTCCGACACTGATGCGGGAGATGCATTGACCGTCGTTACCGCGCCGCTGCCGGCGCGAGGGTTCATCAGGCGGCAGGATTTCGTGGAATTTTCGCTGCTGGAATTGATTCACGGGCTCGTCGTCCAGTCCAACGCCGACGATCTCTCCATTGACGCATCGTCGGATAAGGTGGTCTTGAGCCGGCCCGGCGGTTTGACGCTGTCGTCCACGGATATGGCGCCGCAACGTGCCGTATCGGGCCCGCGCCCGATTTTCGATGCGAAAGAGTGGCGGGAAAATCGCGACGCCAATTTCACGAAGCGGCTTGATGCGTTGGTCAGTGCCGCGGCGCAGGCCAGCCCCGACGCGAGGCTGGCCGCCAATCTCGATCTTGCCCGCTTCTATCTGGCGCGTGGCTTCTATTCCGAAGCCAAGGGGGTCACCGAGTTTGTCTTGTCGGATGCAAAGCCGGGTGCCGAGGACCCGAGCGCGCTGGTCATTCATGGCATTGCCAGCGTTCTCAGCAACCGCCCCGATGTCGGGCTAAAGGATTTCGGCAATTCGGTGATCGGAAGTAGCTACGATCTGCAAGCCTGGAAAGGCCTCGCTCTTGCCGAGCAGGACAAATGGCCGGATGCGCGTGAGAAATTCAAGAACGCGGAGTTTTCCATCGCCGCGCTTCCCGACGACCTGCAGCGAATCGTACTCGCAGCTGCCATGCGCGCCTCGCTAAAGGTTCGGGATTATGCGGGTGCGGCGGCGCGCGGCAACGACCTCGACGTGATCGGCATCCCACCGGCCATGAAGCCGGCGATGATCGTGATGAGGGGCCAGCTTGCAGAGGCGATGGGGCGGGACAAGGACGCCTTGAGCGATTACAGGGCCGTGGCCTCGTCCAACGATGGGTTACCCGGTGCGGAAGCCAGGCTTTTCGAAATCACGTTGCGTCAGAAGCGCAACGAAATCAGCCCAGAAGAAACGCTGATGGGGCTGGAGACGTTAGGCGTGACCTGGCGCGGTGACGACATCGAACTTAACACGCTGCAGCAACTGGCCCGTATCTACGCAGCTTCCGGCAAGTATGCCGATGCGCTTTCGGCCGGGCGTACCGCGACGCGACTCTCGCCGAATTCCGACATCTCGCGGCAAGTTCAAGACGAGACGTCCGAGCTGTTCTCGCAGATATTCCTCGGTCCCAAAGGCGATCAACTGCCGCCCATCGAAGCGCTGGGGATGTTTTACGGATACCGGGAATTGACGCCGATCGGCCGGCGCGGCGACGAAATGATCCGTCGTCTTTCGGAACGTCTTGTCGGCGTCGATCTGCTCGATCAGGCTGCCGATCTTTTGCAATATCAGGTCGACCATCGGCTGGAAGGCGCGGCGAGGGCGCAGGTGGCTTCCCGGCTCGCCACGGTTTATCTGATGAACCGCAAACCCGATCGTGCGGTGGGCGCTCTTCGCTCCACGCGGATCGCGGATCTTGCAGGTGAATTGCGGCAGCAAAGACTATTGCTCGAGGCGCGGGCGCAAAGCGATATTGGGCGGCACGATCTTGCGCTCGACATCGTCTCGAATTTCGGGGGCCGCGAAGTGATACGGCTGCGCTCCGATATTTACTGGGCCGCGCGCCGCTGGCGTGAATCCGCCGAACAGATCGAACTTTATTACGGGGAGCGCTGGAAGGATTTTCAGCCGCTCAACACCGTGGAGAAGGGTGACATTATTCGCGCGGCGATCGGTTATGCGCTTGCCGAAGACACGATCGGTCTTGGGCGCTTCCGCGAGAAATACGGACCGAAGATGAGCACGGGGGCGGACCGCACCGCATTCAATATCGCCAGCAAGCCCAGCATCCGCCAGCAGCGCGGACTTTGCACAGATCGCGAAGATGGCGGCGGCGGTCGATACGCTTGACGGCTTCCTCCGCGAGATGAAGGCCCGCTTCCCGGATGCGACTTCAAAGGCCGCACAGCTTCCCCGGATAGCTCCGTCGGATCCGAACCCGACCGGCTCCTTACCTGCGATCGCGGGCGTTCAAAGCGAGAGCGCGTCGCACTGACGAGCCGGCAGATTGTCGAGCGCCGTCCGGTTGGAGCGAATTAATTTAACCGGGAATGAAAACGCCTCCGAGAGCTCGGAGGACATGCTTTCTCGCGACGCGTTACCCGCCGCCGTAGCTCTGGACCAAACTTCCAGCCACCAGCGACCAGCCGTCCACCAGCACGAAGAAAATCAACTTGAATGGCAGCGAGACGACGACCGGTGGCAGCATCATCATGCCCATCGACATCAGCACCGATGCCACCACGAGATCGATGATCAGAAATGGCAGGAACAGCAGGAAGCCGATTTCGAAGGCGCGCTTCAATTCCGAAATCATGAACGCCGGCACGAGAATGCGCAGCGACATGTCCTGTGGTGTCGCCGGTGGTGGCTCGCCGGAGAGATCCATGAACAGCTGCAGGTCTTTGTCGCGGACGTTCTTCTGCATGAAGCCGCGCAACGGCATGGAGCTTCGTTGCAGCGCTTCCTCCACGCTGATCTGGTTGGCGACCAGCGGCTTGATGCCGTCGTCATAGGACTTTTGCAGCGCCGGCCCCATGACAAAGCCGGTCAGAAAAAGTGCAAGCGCGAGAATCACCGAATTGGGGGGCGCTGTGGCTGTGCCCAACGCCGTCCGCAGCAGTGACAGCACCACCACGATACGGGTGAACGACGTCATCATGACCAGGATCGAAGGTGCGATCGACAGCACCGTCAGAAGCGCGATCAACTGGATCGCGCGTTCGGTCACGCCGCCATTGCCCTGGCCGAGATTGATGCTGATGTCTTGCGCGGCCGCCGGGCCGATTAACGATCCGGCGGCGAAAAGGACAGCGAAAAATAAAACTCTACGCGGGATATTCCGGCGGGTCACGTTGGCGTCTTCGGGCGGCCCAGTAGGTTAGCCATCTCGTCTTCCAGATTTTCAAACGACATTTTGGGCGCCGGTGGTGGTGCGGGCGCTGCGACGGGCGGTGGCACGTCTGCCGGCTGGCGCATCGTTGCGGAACGCGTCGGCGATTCGGGCGCAACGGGCGGGGCGCGATCCGCTGTGGCGAGTCTCGCCGCCCGGCTTGCGAAGCGCGGCTTCCAGCCGTTGAGCCATCTCCGCGAGATTCTGATCCGCAGCCGACAGCGCGGAAGACGACACAGGCGGGGGCGCGGCTCGCTCGGGCGCTCGCACAGGAGGCGCTTTCAGCGGTGGCTCAAGGGGCGGTGACGATGCCCGGGGCATCATCGGTTCGCTGCTGCGCGCTACGAGGGGTTCGGCGCGTGGAAGGGGGCGCAATCGTGAAGGCGGGGGCTCGATACGGGAGTCCGGCCGGGGCTCGGGGCGCACCATCGGCTCCGGTGCCAGCGCGGCCAGTGAGTTCGATGGCACGACGTTCTGCGGCGGCGGCCGGAGGAGGCCGGCGAATCTCGTCGGCGAAAGGAGGGCGAGCAGGGCGTGTCGGCATCTCCGGCGGCGCGGGCTCGTGATAGTCGGCCTGCTCGGGACCCGAATCGTTCCAATGACCGGCGTCGGGAAGTGGTGCGGCGCGCGGCGGCAATTCTGCGCCGACAGGGCCGCGCGGCATGGCCGAATCGCGCTGTGGCGTTGCGCGTACAATATTTTGTTCGATCACGATGTCGCTCGGGCCGCCGATCATCAAAAGATGTTCGATGTTATCGCGGCGGACCAAAACCAAACGGCGGCGGGCGTCGACCGCTGCGGCATCGATCACAGCGAGTCGCGGCATCCGTCCGCGATTCGTATTTGAGCCCAGCCGATTGCTCGCGAATCGGCGAAACAGCCAGGTCGCGAGGCCGATCACCGCCAAAACGGCCACGAACAAAATAATAAATGTTAGTTGTGTCGACATTGTTTGGTCCCCACCAAACAGAGCTTACTTCAATCTGCAGATTCGTCGAACGCAGCTGTATGTGAAAAATACAGTCCCGGCGACGGTCAAATTTGAAGTTTGGCCCTATCCATTGATAATTTCGGACGGCAAACTCTGCCGGTCTCATGTTTCTTATTAACCCAAGAATCCACGGGGCATAACCCGTTGTGGCACTTTTGGGATCGAAGTTTCAACAGGTTACCCGACTACGGCGCAATTTGGGTCAAAACTTGGCCGTTAACGACCTTAACCAGTTGTTAACCATACCTACGGCAAATTCTGCCTACTCGCTCCACGTACGACGATCTGGAGTCGGGCACAGGGGCCGTCAATGCCGATCACAGATATGCCTATTTTGACCGCGCTGCGCACCCGGATGCAGTGGCATCAGGAACGCCAGCGGGTACTCGCAGAAAACATCGCCAATTCCGATACGCCGAAATTCAAGCCGCGCGATCTGGTCGAGCCGCGCTTCGACACGGCGATAGCCAGCCCGATGGGTTCGTTGCCGATGATGCGCACCAGTGCGACGCACATCGCGGCGTCAGGGGCGGCGGAGAGCTTCCCGTCTAGCAACAAGGGCGGTTACGAAACGCGTCCCGCGGGCAACGCGGTCAATCTTGAAGACGAAATGCAGAAATCCGCCAGCAACCAGATGGATTTCGCCGCCGCCACGTCGCTGTACAGCCGCAGCCTTGGCCTTTTGAAAACCGCAATCGGAAAACGCTGACGCCGGCGCTGGGAGATAGACGATGGCAGACGGAATGGACTTCCTTAAGGCGATGAATATCGCGACCTCAGGCTTGCGGGCGCAAGCCGGACGCATGCGCGTGATCTCGGAAAATATCGCCAACGCAGATTCCACCGCCAAGACGGCGGGCGGGGATCCTTACCGGCGCAAGGTGCCGACGTTTTCGTCGGAGCTCGATCGCACGCTCGACGCGCGCGTCGTGTCGCTCGGCAAGATCAAGACCGATACTTCAGCGTTCCGCGTCAAATACGAACCAGGAAACCCCGCGGCTGACGCCGGCGGGAACGTTAAATACCCCAATGTGAACTCTTTGGTCGAGATGACCGACATGCGAGAGGCCCAGCGTTCTTATGAGGCCAATCTCAACATCATCACAGCGACGCGCCGGATGATCCAGCGCACGCTCGATATCCTCAAGGCCTGAATCAGGAGAACTAAATTATGGCTTCACCAACTGCAGCCGCTAACGCCTATGCAAGTCTTTCCCGCATGATGGATATCGCGGGCGGAGCGGGAAAATCGTCCGGAGCCGAGGCCGGCGGCCCGTCCTTCGGTGCGTTGCTCAAGGATTCGATCGGAAGCGTCATGGACGTCGGCAAGGGCAGTCCGGGCGGTGTCCAGGCTGGCGGCCCGTCTTTCGGCGCGCTGCTCAAGGAGACTGTCGGCAGCGTGCATGGACGCAGGTCGTAAATCGGATGCGCAATCGGCGGCCATGGCTGCGGGCAAAGCCAACGTGATGGACGTGGTCACCGCGGTGGCTGAAACCGACGTCGCGGTATCGACGCTGGTATCGGTGCGGGACCGTGTCATCCAGTCCTACGAAGACATCATGAAGATGCCGATCTGACGGAGACTGGTTCAGATATTCCATGATGCATGGATATCTGAACCCATGACAGGGCCGGGGACGATTGTTCCTAGCGTCCTTCGAAATAGAAGCCCGCTTGCGAGCGGGCCTGTCAATCAAGTGAACGGGTCGACATGCCGGAAACGGCGGGCGGGGGGTGTTAATGACGGGCGCAGAAGTTCTCGACGTCGCGCGCGACGCGGTCTGGACCATCGTGTTGGTCTCGTCGCCGCTGATGGTCGTGGGTCTCGTGGTCGGCGTGGCGATATCGCTGGTGCAGGCGCTGACGCAGATCCAGGAACAGACGCTGGTCTTCGTGCCGAAGATTCTCGCGATATTTCTGACCATGATTTTGGCGCTGCCGTTCATGGCGGATGCGCTGCATAGCCACATGATGCGGATATCGTCGCGAATCATCGGAGGGTAGCGCATGATGGACAGATCCGTCGTGTCTCGAATCCCTTCATGCGCATCGATATCTCGCTACTGCCCGTTCTTGCAGCCGCTTTCATGCTGGCGTTCGCCCGCATCGGCGCGATGGTAATGTTATTGCCGGGATTCGGCGAAACCAATATCCCGGCCCGAATCAAGCTTGGGATCGCGTTGATGCTAACGCTGATCATCCTGCCGCTTCATCGCGCGGCCTATCATGTCGAGATGACATCGCTGACGCCGTTGCTGGTTCTGCTTGTCCACGAAATCATTATCGGCGTCGTGCTCGGGGCCACCGCGCGGGTCACGTTGTCGGCACTCGCGGTCGCCGGATCGGTGATTGCCCAGCAACTCGGCCTTGGATTTGTCACCTCGGTCGATCCCACGCAGGGCCAGCAGGGCGCGCTGATCGGCAACTTCCTGACAATTCTCGGCCTGACGCTCCTGTTCACCACGGATACGCATCATCTGGTGATCGCGGCGCTGAACGACAGTTACAAAATTTTCGCGCCGGGCGAGTTGATGTCGACGGGCGATATTGCCCAGCTTGCGACCCAGGCTTTCACGACGGCATTCAAGATCGGTATTCAGTTGTCGTCGCCTTTCATCGTGTTCGGATTGATCTTCAATCTGGGGCTTGGATTGCTTGCGCGCATGATGCCGCAAATGCAGGTCTATTTCGTCGGCGTGCCGCTCTCGATTCTTGCTGGCTTTCTCATCCTCGTGGGCGTTATCGCGACGATGATGGGAACGTTCCTCGATTATTTCAGCGGCGTGTTGCATCAGCTGTCGCCATGAAGATGCGTGGCAGGCAGCTATTGGTCGCCCTCAAGGGGGAATGCGCGAGAGCGTCGGGGGAGTTGATCGATGGCTGATGACGACTCCTCAGAAAAGACACAGGACCCGACGCAAAAACGTCTCGATGACGCTCATGAGCGTGGCGATGTCGTCAAAAGCCAGGAGGTCAACACCTGGTTCGTGATCGCGGGGGCAGCCCTCGTGGTGTCGTCGTTCTCCGGCGGCATCGGCGCGGGCATCGAGATGCCCATGCGCAATCTCCTTGCCAACGCACACATGATTCGTGTGGATGGCGAGGGAGTGCTGGCGCTCGTTCGAAACATCGACACTATGCTGTTCGCGGCGCTCGGCCTGCCGTTGCTGTTGCTGCTGTTGGCCGCAATCGCCGGAAATCTTGTTCAGCATCGGCTGGTTTGGTCGGCCGAACCGTTAATTCCCAAATTCAGTAAGATTTCGCCTATGGCCGGCGCCAAGCGGCTGTTCGGTAAACAGTCGGCGGCGAGCTTTCTCAAGGGACTCGTCAAGATGATTGCGCTCGGCGCGGTCATGGTCGCAATCCTCTGGCCGGAACGTCACCGTGTCGACTCCATGGTGCGTTTCGATCCCGCATTGATTTTGGTCGTAACCAAGACGTACGCCATGCAGCTTTTCGGGGCGGTGGTGGCGATGATGGCGGTGGTCGCTGCGGCGGACTACTTTTTCCAATATCGGCAATGGTTCGAGCGGCAGAAGATGTCGCTGCAGGAAATCAAGGAAGAGTACAAGCAGGCCGAAGGCGACCCGCACATCAAGGGCCGCATCCGGCAAATTCGTCAGGCGCGAATGAAAAAGCGCATGATGGCTGCGGTGCCGACGGCATCCGTGATCATCACCAACCCGACCCATTTCGCGGTCGCCTTAAGATACGAACCCGGCATGGCGGCGCCGATCTGCGTCGCTAAGGGTGTCGATATGATCGCGCTGAAGATCAGGGAAGTGGCCAAGCACAAGGACATTCCGATTGTGGAAAATCCTCCGCTCGCCCGTGCCCTGCACGCGACCGTGGAGATCGACAGCGAGATCCCGGTGGAACACTACCACGCAGTTGCGGAAGTGATTGGTTACGTCATGCGCCTCAAACGCGGCTTTTCGGCGGGAAGAGCCCGGTAAAACTGCATGATTCGCTTGCGCTGCGGCCTCCAATTCAGGCACTCAGAGGCGGGCGTCAGTGTGCGCCCTTGACGTCTTGAACGTTTTTGAGCGCAACATGTGTGCGCCGACCCGATGGCCCTTGAATTGAGCAACGATCCAGATCACCCGGAACAGGATATGGTGGAGCCGCAGCGACGCGGCGGCAGCATTCTTCTTGTCGTGGCGGTGGCAGCCGGTATCGTTGCGGCAGCGGTCGCGGCCATCCTTCTCGGCCGCAGTCAGGCTCAACCGTATATTCTCGGGCTGCTGGCTGTGCTGGCGATGACCGGGTTGTTCACGCTGTTTGCTTTTGCGGCGGGAATCGTCCGCTTTGCCGATCGAGCCTCGGAGGATCAGTTCACCCGGCATGTCGCCGACGGTTCGTTCGACGGGCTGGCCGTGACGGATAACCGCGGCCACATTGTCTACGCCAATTCATCTTACCTGACGTTGACCGGTGCTTCGGGCCCGGACGACGTGCGCCCGGTGGAGCGCGTTTTCATCGGGAACCCGGACGTATCGGAAGCCGTCTTCCGTCTGCTGAAGGCCGCGCGCGAAGGCAAGCGGCAGCAGGAAGAAGTGCGCGTCACCGATCCTGACAGTTCACATGGCCGCTGGCTTCGGCTGCGCGTGCGCCCGCTGGGGTCCGGCAAGCGCGAATCCAAATTCAATGTGTGGTCGCTCGCTGACATCACACGCGACCGCGAGCGTCAGGAAGACGTCTTCCAGGAATTGCAGCACGCCATCGAATACCTCGACCATGCGCCGTGCGGATTCTTCTCCGTCAATCCGGCGGGTGAGATCATCTACGTCAATGCAACGCTGGCCAACTGGCTCGATCAGGATCTCGCGGAAATCGGATCGGGTGGATTGAAGCTCGCGGAGATCGTCTCCGGCGACGGCGCCGCATTGCTGACGTCGATCACGGCGGAGCCGGGGGACGTCAAAACCGAAGCCTTCGATATCGATCTGCGGATGCGCAACGGCAAGACCATGCCGGTGCGTCTTTATCATAAGCTGGCCTTCGGTGCGGACGGCAAACCCGGAACCTCGCGCACGGTCGTTATCAATCGCACCCGCGACGAGGGCCTCGATCCGCAGCGTTCGGCCGAAGTGCGCTTCATGCGCTTTTTCGATCATACGCCGATGGCGATCGCGACCGTCGACCGCGAGGGTGCGGTCGTCAGCGCCAATGCAAGATTTGCGAAGCTTGCGCAAAGCCTGCCGTCGGCGGGAGGGGCCAACAAGTCCATCCTGTCGGTGGTCAACAGTCGCGATCGCGCTGCGCTCACATCCGCCATCGTCAAGGCCGCCGATGGGCAGGGCGATATTCCCCCGGTCGATGCCATGCTCGACAGCCCCGCCGATCGTTGGGGCCAGTTTTTCGTGACCGCCGTCGAGAAGGATGAGCGCGACACCGAAGTGGCTATCGTCTACGTGCTCGAGACCACCGAAACGCGCACGCTGGAAAACCGCGTCACCCAGCAGCAGAAGATGGAAGTGGTCGGCCAGCTTGCGGGCGGTATCGCGCACGACTTCAACAACGTGCTGTCCGCCATCATGATGGCCAACGATTTCCTGCTGAACGCGCACAAGCCGACGGACCCGTCCTTTCAGGACATCATGCAGATCAAGCAGAATGCGACACGCGCTGCCACTTTGGTGCGGCAGCTACTGGCGTTTTCGCGCCGTCAGACGTTACGTCCGCAAGTGCTCGATCTCGGCGATGCGTTGTCCGATCTGACCATGCTGCTGCGCCGGTTGATCGGCGAAAAGGTCAAGCTCGATCTCGTTCATGGCCGCGACCTGTGGCCCGTCAAGGTCGACGTCTCGCAATTCGAACAGGTCATCGTCAATCTTGCCGTCAACGCCCGCGACGCCATGCCGGACGGCGGCAGGCTGACGATCAAGACCGGAAATGTGACAGCGGACGAAAGCGCCCGGTTAATCTACAAAGGCATGCCTGTCGCGGACTATGTCGGCATCGACGTCAGCGATACGGGAACAGGTATCCCCGCCGACATCGTCGACAAGATTTTTGAACCGTTTTTCTCCACCAAGGAAGTCGGCAAAGGCACGGGCCTCGGTCTTTCGACCGTCTACGGGATCGTCAAACAGACAGGCGGCTTTGTCTACGTGGACTCGGAAACGGGACAAGGCACCACGTTTCGCATCTTCCTGCCTCGACACCGCCCCGAACTGGAGGTTGCGCCGGAGCCTGTTGCCGCAAACGGTGCAGACACGGCAGCTGCGAAGCCGCGAACCGACCTCACCGGACATGGGACCATCCTGCTGGTCGAAGACGAAGACGGCTTGCGCTCGCTCAACGCGCGCGGCTTGCGCTCGCGAGGTTATACGGTGCTCGAGGCCGCAAACGGTATCGAGGCGCTGGATATCCTTGTCGAGAACGATGGCGCGGTGGATCTTGTGGTCTCCGATGTCGTGATGCCGGAGATGGATGGGCCGACCTTGTTGAAATCGATGCGTGGCCGTAATCCGGGGCTCAAGATCATTTTCGTATCCGGCTACGCCGAGGATGCCTTCGCGCGCAGCCTGCCGGAAAACGAACAATTCGCATTTCTGCCCAAGCCCTTCACGCTCAGCCAGCTTGTGGCTCAGGTGAAGGAAACAATGGCGTCCTGAGGCCCTGGCGGCAGGGACCGATCGTCGCAGCGCGGCTGAAACCGTCCATTTCACGCCAGCTTGACGCTCAAGACGCTCTTTATCCTCGGACCGACGCATATGGACGGACGAAGCCGCGACCGAGCGCCGCAGCTGTGAGCAGCCGTCGGCGCTTCCTTTTCATACGGTAATCTCCATGTTAGTTGCGCTGTCCCCCTACCGGGGATCGAGGAATGAGCGATGAGATTTACGCAGCGTATGTGCGCTTTTGTTAAAACGTTTGCCGTTGTCCTGTCCGTGGCCATGCCGGTGGCGCTGTCCGTCTCCGCGGCCGATGCCCGTATTGGCGGGGGCTTCAGTTCGGGTTCGCGGGGCGCGCGGACGTTCTCCGCGCCGCCGTCCACGTCAACTGCACCCAATGTGGCCCGGCCTTTCGACCGCACAATCACACAGCCCACGAGCCCTGGCATCGGCGCGCCGCTGAACACTGGCGGACGGGGTTTCTTTAACCGTCCCGGTCTGCTCGGTGGCCTCGCCGCCGGGTTCCTCGGCGCGGGCCTGTTCGGCATGCTGTTCGGTGGCGGCCTGTTCGGCGGCCTCGGTGGATTGTCGTCGAATTCTGGGACTGATCCTGCAGGTAGGCCTGATCGTCATCGCGGTGCGGTTGCTGATGTCGTGGTGGCAACGCCGCAACGCGACGGCGTCGGCTTACGCGAGCGGCCCGTCGAATTTCGATGCGACCGCGACACCGCAGCCCGATCCAATCAAAGGATTTGGTTTTGGTCTTGGTTCCGGCAGCGCGCCGCTCAAGATCGTCCCCGACGATTATGAGGCGTTCGAGCGCCTGCTGGGCGATATCCAATCCGCGTGGTCCAACGAAGACGTTGCCGCGTTGCACCGTCTCGCCACACCGGAAATGGTATCGTACTTCACCAAGGATCTCACCGCGAACAACAGCCGTGGCGTCGTGAACAAGGTCTCCGACGTCAAGCTGCTGCAGGGCGATCTGGCGGAGGCCTGGCGTGAGGGCGAAACGGACTATGCAAGCGTGGCGATGCGCTTCTCGCTCGTCGATAAAACCCTGGAGCGCGCCAGCGGCCGCGTGGTCGAGGGTAGCGATCAGCCGAGCGAAGTGACGGAGGTCTGGACCTTCCAGCGCCGCCCCGCGCAAAGCTGGGAACTTTCCGCGATCCAGCAGGTCTGACGCGCAAAGACTTTTCAAACACGACGCCACATAAGAGCCCCGATTTCGTTTCAGCGGAACCGGGGCTCTCCTCATTTTGAGCGGGCTTATCATTTGACCGCGAGATATAAATGGACGTGTGCGCGCACCAATCCACGCCATGAAATGGAATAAATCGCGTGAATATGTGTTGATGCATATTGTACCACCGCTGCCTGCTGGCGCAGGTCAACGCCATTAAAAACCGTGAGGGAGAAACCGATGCCTATGTCCAAACATGTTGTGATGACGTCGATGAGCGCCGCCGTGGCCACGCTCATGCTGGCTGCCGCTCCTGCGTATGCGCAGCAGGCGAACATGACGTTCTTTGTCACCAGCGCCAGTATCGGCAACGGGGCGAACCTTGGCGGCCTCGCAGGAGCCGACAATCATTGCCAGACGCTGGCGCAGGCCGCGGGCGCGGGAGCCAAGTCATGGCACGCTTACCTGTCGACGCAAGCGGCGGACGGCAAGCCGGCCATTAGCGCGCGCGATCGCATCGGAAAAGGTCCGTGGCAGAACGCCAAGGGCGCGGTGGTTGCGAAAGATGTCGCTGAACTCCACGGAACCAATGCACTGACAAAGCAAACGGCATTGAGCGAGAAGGGCGAGGTCATCAACGGCCGTGGCGATACGCCGAACCGTCATGACATTCTCACCGGTTCGCAGCCCGACGGCACGGCCTTTACCGTTCCCGATGACAAGACCTGCAAGAACTGGACGAGCAGCGCTCAGGGTTCGGCGATGCTCGGGCATGCCGACCGCACCGGCCTCGACAATTCGGCACCCGCAAAATCATGGAACAGTTCGCACCCCTCGCGCGGCCCGGAAGGTGGTTGTTCGCAGTCCGATTTGAAGAGCACCGGCGGTGACGGGTTGCTGTATTGCTTCGCGGTCAATTGATCTAAGTCATTGACGATCGCGGCCTGATGAGATGCCGGTTGTTCCGGATCACGTCAGGCTGCAGCTCACTTGATAGAGCGCGACGGTGTCGCACCCCAGAACAAAGCGTTCTAGCGGTTTCGTCCGTCGATCGGCGTCATTTTTAATTTTGCAAGTTCGATCTGGTCGATGGTCGAGACGTTCAGCGCGATCACCTGCGTGCTGTCGGGTTTCTCGCCCTTGGCAAAAACCTCGACGCCGCATTCGATGCAGATCTGATGTCTGATGGCGTGCTTATTGAACAAATATTCTTTGAGAGATTGCTCGCCTGCGCGAAGTTGAAAACTCTCCGGCGCCAAAAACGTGAAATGCAAACCTTTCTTGGTGCAGATCGAGCAATTGCAGGCGGTGACGGTTGAAAGATCGGCGGTGCATTCGTAGCGCACCTGGCCGCAATGGCATCCGCCGGTATAAGTTCTGGTCTCCGTCATCGATTTCCCCATCGTTCGAGGCGGCGAGGGTGAGCCCCCTTCGCGGCATTACTGCGGCAGTTTCTGACACCGATTCGTTAGTCCACGGACATTGTTGATTGATCTGCACAGCTTACAGCAGATGCATTTTTTGAAAATCGTTTTCGCAGGCAACATGTCCACCATGCTGACCATGCGCTGCGGCACGTCGCGCGCTTGACTGAAGGGCGAGTGGGTCTATCTTGACCGCGCAAATCAAAGGGAGGGCGCCATGCCCGGATCGGACCTCGATTGCTTCCCGACGCAAAACCCCTGCGCGCAGTGTGGCAGGCCCATTGCCAAGCCCATCTGGTCGGAGCACGGGCGCGATCGGGTATCGTTTGTCTGGTCGTGCGACGCTTGCAATTATCAATTTACGACCATCGCGATTTTCAACGAGACTGCGCGGGACGATCGCAAGGCCGCCTGACGCGCTCGCCAAGGGCTTGAATCTCGTCCGGTGGACTTCACAGGACTTCGCAGGTGACACGCTCTGTTGGCGAACGGCGAACGGCGAACGGCCGCCGGCCACATAGGTGTGTTGCCGCGCATTGACGACCATCGATCCCGATCGATCCTCTGTTGCGCTCTTGTCATTGCTCTTGTCATGCGCGCATGGACCCCGCACATTGCGCTGGAACTCACGCGAGCGCTTGCTTGTCTGGTTCGCACGGAGGTCTTCAGCGCATGCGTTATGAACTGCATTATTGGCCGACAATTCAGGGGCGCGGCGAATATGTCCGCCTGGCGCTGGAAGAAGTCGGGGCGGATTATGTGGATGTGGCGCGAAGCTCTCGTGGCATGGCCGCCATGAACCGGATGATGGAGGGCAAAGGCACGCGAACCCCGCCGTTCGCTCCTCCATTTTTGGTCGCAGGCAAGCAGGTGATTGGCCAGACGGCGAACATCCTGCTTTATCTCGGGGCGCGGCACGGCCTTGCCCCGAAAGCGGAGCCGGCGCGGCTGTGGGTGCATCAGCTTCAGCTCACTATCGCGGATTTCGTTTTGGAAATTCACGATACCCATCATCCACTGGGGCCTTCGCTCTATTACGAAGACCAGATACCGGAGGCCAAAAAGCGATCCTCGGATTTTCGCAAAGCGCGCGCGCCAAAATATCTGGGGTATTTCGAAGGATTGCTGAAGCAAAATGGCGGCTATCTTACCGGACGCCGGTTGACCTATGCGGACCTGTCGCTGTTCCAGATCGTCGAGGGCCTGCGTTATGCGTTTCCCAAAGCAATGAAGAAGCTGGAGCGTGATCACGCCGCGCCTCGTGGCGCTGCACGACCGCGTGGCCGCGCGGCCGAACATTCGTGCTTACCTTGCAAGCGACAGGCGCATTGCGTTCAACGAAGACGGCATCTTCCGCCGCTATCCCGCTCTCGATGGTTAGCGCTGGTCGAAAAAAAACTTGGTTGATATGCTCAGGACGTGACGGGGTCGATCGGCGAGGGCGGGCACCCTCCAGCTTCGATGGCTTCGCCGGCCGCGAGGCATAAATCCTCGCGATAGCGGCCGGAGACGATCTGCACGCCGACCGGGATGCGGCCGACGAGGCCAGTCGACACGACGAGGCCCGGCAGCCCGAGAAGCGGCAGGCCGATTTGCGGCATCTGCGCACGCCAGACTTTTGCGAAGGTGGCGTCGTCGCGGGTGTCGAGATGGTTCTCGAACGGCAGTTCGCCGGAGACCGGCATAACCACCACCGCAAAGCTTTCGAAAAATGCCAGCCACTCGCGCAATAGCGTCGCGCGGCGCGTCAGCAATTTCGAAAAGCTAGCCAGATCGAGCGAGGTTGCGAGCTCGCGATGATTGCGCAACACGTTGATCGCGCCGGGGTCGCCCTCGCGCTCAGCCGCGCTCACCATTGCATCATAGCCGTCCGCCAGCCATAGCTTGGTCTGATAATCGGCGGCTTCTTCCAGCGGTGGCGTGTTCGGCAATTCCTCGACGCTCCACCCCGCGCGTTCGAGCCGTTTGCCGGCATCGCGCACGGCGGCCTTGACCTCGTTCGCCACTTCGAGCCCATCGGGCGCAAGGCAAATTGCGGCGCGTTTCGGCATCGGCGGGCCTTCCAGCGGCGCGGGCACCCACCAGGGATCGCGGACGTCGCGCGCCGACATGGCTGCGAAGGCAAGCCGGATATCCGCGACCGAGCGGGCCAGCGGCCCGGATACCGCGCCGAGCTGAGCGCCGATCGATCGTTCGGGCGACGATGCGTTATAGGCGGGGATGCGCCCGAGCGTCGGTCGCAATCCATGCACGCCGCACGCATAGGCCGGATAGCGGATCGATCCCGCGATGTCGGTGCCGTGGGCGATATGGCCTATGCCCGCCGTCAGCGCCGCTGCGGCGCCGCCGGATGACCCGCCCGGCGTGCGCGAGGGATCGCGAGGGTTTTTCGTCTCGCCGTACAATTGATTGGAGGTGAACCAGCGATAGGAGAATGCCGGCGTGTTGGTGCGCCCGACGATCACGGCACCGGCTTTCAGTAGATTGTCGACCACGGGGCTGCTGGTCTTCGCGATAAGGTCGCGTTGCAGCTTGAGGCCGTTGCTGGTGGCGAAACCGGCCTGATCGACATTCACTTTGATGGTGATGGGCACGCCCGCGAGCGGCCCGGCATCTTCGTTGCGTTTCAGCGCCGCATCGATGGCGTCGGCCCGCTTCAGCACTTCGTCGGGTCTGTGATCCACCACCGCATTGATAGCAGGGTTGACGGCGTCGAGACGTTTGAGTGCGGCTGTCGCAGCCTCGCGCGCCGATGCCTTGCGTGAGCGGATCAGCGCCGCGAGATCCGTCGCGGACAATTGCCAGAGTTCACTCATGCGTTTCCCCGTTGTCGTGCATACAAGAATGCTTCGTGCGCAGCATGCCGCCGGACTTGACCCCGTGGCGGATACCGGTTCGCGTTAAGGGTAGGAGTATCGCGGCGAAGGTGGAGTTGAGCAAGGACGTCATCAAGGGATTGTGAAAAATGAAATTTCTGCTTTTTATTCTCCGGGCGCGGGCTATGCCCTTCAACCCTTCTTCACGATCCTGCGGCAATGCTCCATGGCGGCGCGCACGAGGTTTTCGCCGGCTTCCGGCGTGCGGAAAGCAGAATGCGCGGAGAGGGTAACGTTCGGCAATGTCGTCAGCGCATGGTCTGCGGGCAGCGGCTCGATGTCGAAAACGTCAAGTCCTGCGTGATGCAGATGGTGCGATCTGAGCGCGTCGATCATCGCGGCTTCGTCGACCAGTGCGCCGCGCGCGGTATTAATGAGGATGGCGCCGGGCTTCATGGTTTGGATGCGATCGCGCGACAGAAACCCGCGGGTCTCATCGTTCAGCAGCAGGTGCATCGAAACCACATGGCTTTCGGCCAGCAGCCGGTCGAGTTCGACGAACGTCACGCCGCGATGTTTTCTGGCGGTCCGGTTCCAGGCCAATACCTTCATGCCGCTGCCCGATGCGATGCGCGCGACCTCGGAGGCGATGCCGCCGAAGCCGATCAGGCCCAGGGTTTTGCCGGTTAGCTGCAGGCCGTCCTCGCGCAGCCAATGGCCTGCGCGCATCTCGCGGTCCATCAAGGCGATATTGCGCGCCGCCGCCCACATCAGCGCGATCGCACTTTCGGCGACCGCCGTGTCGCCATAGCCCTTGATGATGTGGACCGTGACACCGAGTGCAGCAAGCTCTTCCGGGTTCATGTAGCTGCGCGCGCCGGTTCCGAGAAAGACGACGTCCTTCAACGTCTTGCATTGCCGCGCAATCGGTGTCGGTAGCGCCGTGTGGTCGATGATCGCGATCTTTGCGTTGGCAAGGACGGCGGGCAGGGCCTCCGGCGTCACGTCCGGATCGCGATTGATCCGGATCGACGGGTCGCTGTTCTTGAACTGTCGTTCGAACTCAGCCGCCAGCGATTCACTGGCATCGACGAACACTGCAACCATTGGAAGCTCCGCGTCGTTCATGAAATCAGGCGCAAGCCTAAGTCTTACCGGACCGAAATACTGTAGGATACGTCATGGGTTTGGCCGCTGGGTGAGAAAATCTCGATGGCTGCGGCATCCGAGCCGGTGTAACCGCGGTCGGAGGAATAAAACACCCGAACACCCGGAACACGTCTGCGATTGCAAACGCTGCGCGGATTGAATTCGGGGAAGAAAGGAAACACCTGGGCGTTCTTGACGACGATCCGGCCATGTTGTGGCGGGTTGGTAACTCTCACGACCATTTGCCCAGCAGAACTGCAGTCCGGGTTGACGGAATAGGCGTGATAAATGTTGATCGACGCACCGCTCAAGGCGGTCTTGGAAAGATATTCTGCGTGGGCCGTCATCGTCGACAGCAGCAGGCTCAGAGCAGCCAAAACAATTCGCACTTCAAGTCGTATTCCAAATCGCATTTCAAGTTTCCCCAACCCAGTTTCTGCTTTTTTGGTCGATTATTTACTCAATCGATCGCGTGCTCAGGTGTCTTTTTCCCTGCTGATGCTCACCGTCGTTCCCGTTTTGCCTCCGGTGCAGCGGATGTCGAGCTTGCGATAGCGTGTGGCGATAGTGTAGCCGCGAAAGATGCCGATGCGTTTGACGCAACGTGTGGCGCCGTTCAAGGCATCGCTTCTTGGAATGGTGAAGACGAAAGCGGCTGTCCGCGCCACGAAATCATAAAAGGCGTCGGAGGGTTTGCGGCTGTCGGTGGCGGCGAAAATTTCGTTGGTGATATTGCGGCTCGCGCAGCCGAGCGACGCTTGTTTCACCGCCGGGTGCAGCAGGTAGATGACGTTCGTGCCGGTCTGGCCGACGGTCAGGCCGTCGATCTGGCTTTTGAGCTGGTTGGCGAGATCGTCGCAGCTGTCCGCACGGGCGGGTGCGCCGGCGATCAGAAAGCCGAGGCCCGCGAGAAGCGCGACGGCGGTCATCGTGCCGGATCGGCAGGGGCCGGGTAATACTGCGCCGGATGTGGGGCGTGCGTGTGCTGTTGTCATGCCGATGCCCTTCGGTTTTACTCGATACGGTCTTCGCATGGCTGCTCGATAGCTTCCTTGGGCCATGCGCCGTTGAATGAAGCCGGTCAGTCATGAGGCGGCGCGCCGCCGCGCGCAAGAGGCGCACGGCCGAATGCAGCGCCTTGTCGACGGATTTTTCACCTTCGCGGGCAGGCCCGCACGGGCATATGCCCGCTTCCTCAGGGCGAATGGCACAATTGCGCCTTTCGACGCTTCAAATAAGCGGCAAAAGCGCCTAGAAAGGCGGCCCCAGTGCTCCGCTTTCGAGGCTTGCCGATGAACGCCCCCACCAAGATTCCCGCTGTCCCGCCCTACAAGCACACGCCGCTGTTTCCGCTGGGCAAGGACGACACACCCTACAAAAAGATATCCGGCGAGGGCGTGCGCGTCGAGACCGTGCTGGGCAAGGAAATGCTGGTGGTGTCGGCCGATGCGCTGCGCGCGTTGTCGGAAGCCGCCTTCATCGATATCAATCATTATTTGCGGCCGGGCCATCTCAAGCAGCTTCGGAACATCCTTGATGACAAGGAGGCCAGCGACAACGACAAGTTCGTGGCTTTCGACTTCCTGAAGAACGCCAACATCGCGGCGGGCGGCGTGCTGCCGATGTGCCAGGACACCGGCACCGCGATCATCATGGGCAAGAAGGGCGCGCGGGTCATCACCGAGGGCGACGACGAGGCGGCGCTCTCCGAGGGTGCGCGCGATGCCTACCTCAAGCGCAATCTGCGTTATTCGCAGGTGGCGCCGCTATCGATGTTCGAGGAAAAGAACACCCAGAACAACATGCCCGCGCAGTGCGAGATCTACGCGGAAGGCGATGACGCTTACAAATTCATGTTCATGGCGAAGGGCGGCGGCTCCGCCAACAAGAGCTTTTTGTTTCAGGCGACGCCTTCGATCCTGACGCGCGACCGGATGTTGGCCTTCTTGAAGGAAAAAGTGCTGACGCTCGGCACCGCCGCTTGCCCGCCGTATCACCTCGCCATCGTCATCGGCGGCACATCGGCCGAACTCACCATGAAAACCGTGAAGCTTGCTTCGGCGCGCTATCTCGATGCGCTGCCGACCCAGGGCTCAGTGGACGGTCATGCGTTCCGCGATCTGGAGATGGAGCAGGAAATCCTGAAGATGACGCAGTCGCTCGGCGTCGGCGCGCAGTTCGGCGGCAAGTATTTCTGCCACGACGTGCGCGTGATCAGGCTGCCCCGCCACGGCGCGTCGTTGCCGATCGGGCTTGGGGTCTCTTGCTCGGCGGACCGGCAAGTGCTTGGCAAGATCACCAAAGACGGCGTCTATCTGGAAGAACTCGAGCACAATCCGTCGCAATATCTTCCGGATGTGGAGAGCGCGCTCGGCGGCGAGGTCGTCAAGATCGATCTCAACAAGCCGATGAAGGAAGTCCTGGCGACGCTGTCGCAATATCCCGTGAAAACACGGTTGTCGCTCACCGGCACCATGATCGTTGCGCGCGATGCCGCGCACGCCAAATTGCGCGAGCGTTTGGACAAAGGCGAGGGACTGCCGGATTATTTCAAGAACCACCCGGTGTATTACGCCGGTCCGGCCAAGACGCCCGATGGCTACGCCTCTGGCGCGTTCGGGCCGACCACCGCGGGGCGCATGGATTCGTTCGTCGACCAGTTTCAGGCGGCGGGCGGCTCGATGGTCATGGTGGCGAAGGGCAATCGCGCGCCCGCTGTGCGCGAAGCCTGCAAGAAGCACGGTGGATTTTATCTCGGCTCGATCGGCGGCGCGGCGGCCAATCTCGCGGAGCATTGCATCAAGAAGGTCGAGGTCGTGGAATATCCGGAACTCGGAATGGAAGCGATCTGGCGGATCGAGGTGGAGGATTTCCCGGCCTTCATCATCATCGACGCCAAGGGCAACGACTTCTTCAAGGAATTGAACCTCGGCTGATTTGCCAACGAGAACCCGCCGCCCCAGCCGATGAACGCCGGCTGGGGGCTTCGGCGCGACCGCTATTCATTCCATTGCGTGATGGTTGCTGCCCGCTTGCGGACGTGCTTGCGCAGCCGAGCGCATCGCATGCGTCATGCCCGCCCATTTTTACGAAAAATATAACGATTGTCTTCGATCATGAGACCCTGTTCTGCGGCCTCACGATGTAGGTGGGTTGATGGTCGGCCGCTAGGCTCGCGGGAGATGTATTTTCAGACGGAACTGAACCTGAGCTGGGGCCGTGTCGACTCATTGATCACATCAATCAATGCGCTGCTTGGAATTCTCTTTCGGAGGAACAGGTTTTGCCTCTTCTCGAATCCATTCAGCTCTTGGCGTTCGTTCCAAGCCGCATTGCCGTTCACGCATCCAGCCTGTTGACGAGTGTCTCGGTCTTTTTTTCCACGAAGCGTCGCTCGTGCTTTCACGCCGCCGGCCTGTGGTGCGGCGTGGTGTTGGGATTGGGCGCCGCGACCGGCGCGGCGCATGCCCAGGCCGAGGTCGTCACCGTCATGACCAGAACCACGATTGCGGCGTCCGCCAATCCGACATCGTCCGATGGATTTGTGACCTTCACTGCGAAAGTCGATGCCGATCCGGGCGCAGTGCCCGGAGGCAATATCGATTTCTTCGACGAAGACACCAGGGTTTGCCTCGGCCGGGCCGATGTTGCGTCTCCGTCCTTGACGGTTTCGCATCTTGCGCCGGGCGTGCACAGGATCAGCGCTTACTATACCGGAACCGTCGCATTCCTCCCTTTCGCGGTCATGCCGAGTTCGTCCGCTGCTTTGATTGAGACCGTGCAGGCGGAGCCAAGACTGGAAGTCTCGACCTCGCAAAATCCCAGCGTACCGGGCGAAGTCGTAACGTTGCACGCTGTCGTCAGCGCGCGCTCGGGCGTGCCGACCGGCATGGTGACCTTCAGGGACGGCGATATCGTGCTCGCCGCCAACATCAAGCTCGACCACGGCGGCGGCGTGACATTCGTGACCACGGCACTTTCGGACGGCGCGCATGCGATCAGCGCGGAATATGAAGGCGATGCGGCATTTGCAAAGGCGGTTGCGACGGTGCGGCAAGATGTGAGTACCGATCAGGCGGCTGAAACGTTCAGGATCGGTCAGTTCGGAACCGAATGACGCATGCCCACGACGAGCCTGTCATCCGTCAAGGATAGATAACGAGAGCTCGCTGAAACCGAGCCGCGCTTGCCGCGTTAGCCAGCCATGGCAACACGTTCGTCGAGCAAACGCACCCCCTGGACACGCTCCAATCCGCGCAAGCGGGCAGGAAAGCCATCGAAGCATCTCACCCCCGCGAAGAAAGCCGCCGCGAAGGCGCGGGCGCGGCGAGCCGGGCGTAGCTATCCCAATCTCGTCGACAATATGTACATGGCGTCGCAAATGGCATCCGGAAAGAAAAGCTCCAGAAAGACATCGAAGACCACTTCAAAGACGGCTTCCAAACCTCCAAGAAAACCTCCAAGAAGTCATCCAAGAAGTCATCCAAGACTTCAAAGAACGCATCCCGAAGAGCCCGAAAAAACGCTCCAGGAAATTGGTCAAGACATTTGTCAAGCGAGCCAGGAAAACATCGCCCAGGCGGTCCGGGCGCGCCGCAAGCAGTCGGCAAAAAGATCCGCGCGGTGGTTTGACGGCGGCCGGGACGCAAGGCGTTCGCGCGCCGGGATGGTTCGCACCTCAAACCGGGCGTCACGAAAAAGACGGCGGACATGACCCCGCAGGAGATGCGGCGCAAAGGGAGTTGGGCTGTGCGATTTTATGGACGCGCCAAACTGCCGCCTCTGGTCGACAAAGGCGGCAAGCCCACGCGGCATGCGCTGTCGGCTCATGCCTGGGGCGAGCCGGTTCCGCGCACGGTCGAAGCGGCGCGCAGGATTGCCGCGAAAGGCGAGCGCCTGCTTGCCCGGTATCGCCGCAGCCAGCACTGAAGCACGAACGGCGGACAACAGCCTGGAACCGTGCGATCCACGCGCGGTGACCGTCCACGATTATCAGTCGAACAGGGTGTGGATCATTCCACCAGCCGCATCGAAAGGTATGAGTTTTGCTTGTGACTTGTGCCGAGGAATTGTTATAGAGGGCGTCATGGATAAGACGTTCGCGTCTTCTCCATGGAATGCCGTCATTGCTAACACGGGGCTCGCGACCGGCTTTTCGGAACGCGTGCTCCCCATTTCAGGTCAGCTGCTTCGTCGTCATGCCTTCCATCTCAGCCCGCAAGCCTTATCGCATTGGCCGCTCCCGCACCGGGCTTGGCCTCTTCGCAACCAAGCCGATCAGCAAAGGCACCGAAATCATCGAGTATTTCGGGCCGCTGCTGGATTCGCGGAACAAGAAGCACGATGCGATCGAGAACAAGTATCTGTTCGAGTTGAACGGACGCTGGACCATCGATGGTTCGGTTCGCCGCAATACCGCGCGCTACATCAACCACGCCTGCCGGCCCAATGCCGAATCCGATGTGCAGCCGCGCAACCGCAAAGTCTACATTCGCGCCATCAAGAACATCCAGCCCGGCGACGAGATCAACTACGATTACGGCACGGATTACTTCAAGCAGTTCCTGAAGCCGATCGGCTGCAAATGCGACGCTTGTGAAAAGAAGCGCAAGCTTGCGCGTGCCGAAGAACGCGCGGCAAAAAAGCAGGCGAAACAACGCGCCGAAACGCGGGCCGCGAAAAAGCGCATGAACGGTCATGGCCCGGCCAAGCGCAATGCCAAAACGTCCGTAGCTGCCAAAGCCAGCAAAGCGGGGTCGGGTAAGACTTCGAAGCGGCGAACATAATCTCGTTGAACCTTCGCCCGGCGTTTCTGCCGGTGCGATTTCCCCTCGTCGCGTGCCGCATCACGTTGTAGCATCTGGTCCATGGTTTCCATGGCACGAGGGGTTTTCCGATGGGCACAGCAGACGCAGCGGCGACGATCCGAAAAACACTCAACGTAGATGTGGTGTCAGACGTGGTCTGCCCGTGGTGCTACATCGGCAAGCGGCGTCTGGAGAGCGCGCTGGCCGAAATCGGGGATGTCGATGTCCAGGTGAAATGGCATCCGTTTTTTCTCAATCCCTGGGTGCCCCGAGAAGGCATCAGCCGCGATGCGTATCTGACGAAAAAATTCGGCTCGGTCGAGGCTTACAATTCCGTCGCCGGGCGCGTGGTGGAGGCCGCCAGATCGGAGGGCCTCGAATATCATCCCGATCTGGTGAAACGTCAGCCCAATACGACTGATTGCCATCGCCTGATCCACTGGGCCGATGCATCGGGCAAATCCGGTGACGTGAAGCAGCGGTTGATGGAGTTGTATTTCAAGGAAGGCGGCGATCTCACGGATCGCGAGGTGCTGGTTTCGGCTGCAGCGGATTGCGGGCTCGACCCGGATCTTGTCAGGCAGCGTCTCGCCACCGATGAGGATGTCGAACTGGTCTCGCAACAGGCGCAGGCCGCAGCGAATGCGGGTGTCAGCGGCGTGCCGACGTTCATCCTCGGCAAGAAATATGGAATCTCCGGCGCGCAACCGGCGGAACAACTCGCGGCGGCTATCCGGCAGGTCGCGGAGGAAATGTCGGCGCAGCCGGAAGTCTAAAGCGCTTTTGAGCGAAGTGGGCACCGGTTCGCGTGAAGAAAACGCGTCAAATAAAGAATTTAGAGCGCGTTTGCGATTTAATCAAAAACCTAGAGTGCGATGATGACTCGACCTCATGTCATCGCGCTCTAAAACCCCTGCTTATTTGCGGCGGTGCCGCAGTGTCCGCAGCATGTTGGCCGCGCGACGCAGCTGCTCCCTGATGGCGTTGCGTAATGCGAGCGTGGCGTGAAGGGTGGCAACCACAGGATCGTGCGGCCGCAGGGGTATCAGCATGTCACCGATCGCAAAGCGCGTGCGCCAGATCGGGTCGATCATCGGATGATCGGAACTTGCCGTGGAGTTGGCGAAGGCAATATCCGGGTCCGCGCACAGATGCCGGGTGAGTTCGAGCGCGAGCTGGACGCCCGGCGACATTTTGGCGAAATCGCTCATCGATGCCGATCTTGAACCAGAAGGCGCGGTCGCGATGGCGCAGCACCACGCCCGCCGCCACCGGTATCGTTCCCGCTTTGAGCGTTACGATCTCGCATTGTCCGCGGGCGCTTAATGCTGCCGTCGCGTTGCGCATGAACGAGGCGTCGCCCGCATCCTGCGTGAGCGCGGTACCGCGTTGCGCCTTCCAGCCGCTGGCTTCGAGCGCAAAGAAAACGTCGAGCGCACGCGCCACGTCAGCGGGCGTTCGGGCGATGTCGAACGTTACATTGCCATGGTCGGCGAGCCTGTTGCGCTGTCGGCGCAATTCCTTGAGCTTCTTGGATCCCAGCCCATCGTGCAGCAAAGTCTCCGCGTCGTTCGTCGCGTCGAGGCCGGCGCGGGCGCGCGCCTGCAAGATGCGTGGCGCCAGTCCAGCTGCGTCCAGCACACGCGTAAAGGCGAGGGCGACCGGGCCTTGCAGAGGAATGTCGCGAAGGATCAGCGCACGTTTTCCGGCATCGCGGGCCTGCCAGATCATGCGCTGGGCCGCTTCCTCGGCAGCGTCTTCATCGAGCAGCGGCGTGCCGAGCGTGCCGTAAGGGTCCGCGCTGACAAGAGCCGCGAATGGAAGGCGATAGGCGCGCCACGCGGAGATCGCGGGCATCAATCCGATCAACCGCGCCGTTGTGCCGGCGTCGTTGTCGAGCTTGCCCCAGGCGGACAGCGCGACCACGTCGCCGCGGCCATGCGCCGAGGCATTCACGGCCAGCTCCCAGTCCGGCAGATAGTAGCCGTTGGGTTCGATAGCGCGATCGGCCAGCCGTTGCCATTGATCGAAAGCGATATCGGCGAGAGGAATCGGGCGATCGTGACGGCCCGGATTGGTGCGCAGGCGCGGCCGCGAATGATCCTGCCCCCGCGCGGCGTCCGAGCCGTAGGGGATGCGTCCGCGTCGCGAGCCGCTGGCCGGAGTTTTCTGCAATAGACTTACCTGTAAATTGGCCGGGGCAATATCGGCGGCGTCGGTCACGTCTCGGTCCTCGTGCAGAAGCTTGATCCCGGCATGGGACCACATTTTAGCTGGCGAATACCCTAAACGAAACGTCGGAAAAGTATGTTCGACCTCGTTCAGGTTAACGAGCGAGACTTAACTCGCTGTTTACCATGGTTCCCGCTTAAGGCAGTTCATTTGGCCTAAACGCCGCCGATAAACTTTTTTATGAATTTGCTTGGTATCATGCTGCCAAAATCACAGGAAACGCAGGATGCAAAACGCACGCGAACGCATTGCCATGAGCGACGACGAAATCGTGGCGCATTTCGGCCGCTTCGGTTATCGCGTCGTCATTTCGCAGATCGCCTTCACCGGCGAAACGGTGGATGATTTCCGCGAAGCGCGATCGCAGAAGTGGTGGAAAGCGGGCAGGGTGCGCGAGAGCGAGCCGGGATTGCTGCGGGTGGAAGATGCGCAGCCGCGTCCGGACCAGCGCACGCGCGATATTCTCGTGGTGAGTTTCGGCGCAGCGCGCGCCGTGATGGGCGTCGATATCAAACCGGGTGCGCCGCCGTTATTGCCGGGTGATGCCACACGGCGCTATGCGCCGCAGATGGAATGGCTCGCGCCGCCTGCCAAGATTCAGGCTGCGTCGTCAGGCAAGATGTCGCTGCGTCGCGCATAAACGGCGTATCAGCACCTACGCAGACGTTGTTCAGGTGATATTCGTTATACCGGTGAGATAGCGGTGAGCCGTCGTGCGTTGGCGCGCGATGACCGTAGAACGCGCCGATAGTTGATCAATCGAACGTGACGCCGATGCGCCGTTCCTTGCGCCAGACGATGCGGCACGGTTTTGTGCTGTGGTCAGCGTCGAAGATCAGCGTGAACTGGTCGGGGATGCCGACGGGACTTGCGACCTCGAGCGCCGCTCCGGTCGCCGACAGGTTACGCACCGTGCAACTGATGCCGGCATCGCCGTTGAAAGAAATGGTGCCCGCCTTCAAGACGCGCTGCCGCTGGCTGGCGCGATATTCGTTCATCGTTTCGATCCAGGGCGTCCACCGAACGTCCTTCCCAAGCTATCGTCATGGCGTCGACGTCCGACACCGTTGACCGGTTACCCGACACCGTACGCTAGGTATTTAGGGTTAAATTTTGGTGCAGAATACCGTAGCGCATATGGGGGACGGATCGGTACGCGGGGACCGGGGAGAATCAGCGCATTTTGTCCCAAGGGTCCTGCTTCTTGGTGGAGGCCGGAATGCGGTCGAGCGCGGCCTTATAGGCCTTGTCGTCTTCCTTGGCCCTGCGCGCATCGGCGCGCTTTTGGGCCTCGGTGGGCTCCGCCGGGCCGTCGCTGCCCTTGACCGGCGCGGCCAGAGCCGGTGTCGCCAGCGCAAAGATCGAAAGCGCGATCAAAAACCTTTTCATATCCGTCTCCCGGCTCAGTGTCGGGGCGGCGCATCGGTTGCGCTCGCCTTTGGCCGCGCAATCTATCGGCAGATGGTGGTTTTTGGGAGAGGGGATGACGCGGATTCAACAAATTCCGCGTGATTTTTTGCCGGACCATTTGCCCGGAACGTGTGGCTGTTGGGGCTATCAGCCTTCGTGAAGCCATGGTCTTGCGATTGGCGACGGTCACACTTATTGATGATGAAATGCTGGCGGATCGCTATCCGTCAGCCGAAAGAGATTTGGGAGGAGCCGCCGTGAAATCTGTTCGCATCGCAGTGTTGATGACGTTGCTCGCCGCCCCGGTTCACGCGCAGAGTCTTGGCACCAACATCATTCCGGACGCGCCCTCCAAAACCCCCGAACAGCTTGAGCGGGACCAGTTGATCGAGCGGAACTATAAAGAGGGTTTGAAAAAGATTCCCGACGCCAAGGCCAGCAACGATCCGTGGGGAAGCGTTCGTAGCGCCGAAACGCCGCGCACTGCTGCCAAAACTTCCGAGCCCAAAACTTCGGCAACTGCGCCCAAAAGTTTGACACCCAAAGCTCCCAACACCAGCCAGGGCAAACCTGCAGCGGTTTCGCAGTAACACCTGATCGATCTGCGCCCGCCGATACGCGGCGCAATGATCCGCTATGCCTGACGAGCCGCGTCTCTTTGCTGCGGCAAACGTTACTGCACTGGTTGGCGAGGCTTCCGTTGCTGACGCAACTGATGCTCGATCAACCAAACCATCCACACGAACGCCGATCCCAGGCACAACACGATGCCCAGGAAGAGCAGGGTCAGGTCGGGGGCGGTCAACGACGATATCATCTCCGATAAAAAGCAATTGGCGTGCCAATCCGGCCTAAACGATGTCGGCGGCGGAGGTCGCCGGTTATGGCCGGATGCTAGCGCGGCGAGCGATCATTTGCTTTCAGTGACATGCTTGAGGATGAGGCGCGATAGCTCGACCACCAGCTTTTTCAGCCGGGCATTTTCTGTGACCAGCTTGCGCATCGTAACGTGACCGTCGTCACGTTCGTTTGATGGCAAGCTTCGCGGGGGCGCGTGTCTCATGAATACCTTTTTGGCAAGCCTTTCAGCCTGCCGTCGCCCCCTATGCCCATGGCGATTGCACGAGCCTACATGAGTCGGACGAATATCGCGCAGACCGTGATACCGTCACACCCGAATATGATGTCGCAGGATCAATCGATGCGCTAAATCGGTCACCGGCTGCGAGCGGATTTGCAGCGAGCAAAATCCAGCAATGTTTGTGTTTTGCCGTGGCCCGCTTCGTTAGCGCCACCAGCAATGCGGTCCGCGGCGCCAGCAATGATGATGGCCCCATCCGTGTCCGCGTCCCCAGCCATAATGATGCCCTCGGCCGCCCATATGCCCGCGTCCGCCGTGACCATGTCCGCCGCCGTGGCCGCCACCATGACCGCCGCGTGCGAGAACGATCACGCTGTCCGCCGACGAAGCAGGCGAGGGCGCGACAGGCATTGCCGAAGCGGGAAGCGATTGCAGGAGCGCGAAAGCGCAGGCAGCGAGACCGGCGAGTATCGGACGTTTCATTTTATCTCTCCCTCATGAAGTGCATTCGGTGGCGCGATTGCGCGGCGATGGGCAATCAACTTGAAGCGTCAATGTTCCGTCGCACGCAACATTAAGCGCAAGAAACGGTACGATACACGGGACAAATCGAGAGGCCCTCCGGTGCCATCATCACTTTATGCATGCTGCGGGCGGCAGCAGCGCAAACACGCGTAGCGGCGTCACTTGTTCAAGCTTGCAAAGAGGCGCCATCAATCGCTGATGCCGTCGCGTCCCTGAATGGACATCATCGTGGCAGTCATCAGCGCGACGAGTTTTTCCTTGCCGTCGCTCACCGCAAACACTTCCGCCATTGTTAATGTGAGCGTTCGTCCTGCTTTGACGACATGACCTCGGGCAACGATCACATCGCCAGCCGCCGGGGCGAGGAGGTTCAATTTGAACTCGGTTGTCAAAACCCCGGAATCCTGAGGCATCAGACTGAGGGCGGAATAACCGCACGCGGTGTCGGCTATCGCCGAAATGGCTCCGGCGTGAACAAAGCCATGTTGCTGCGCGATCGCGGGCGTTGGGCGCAGTTCGATCTCGATCTTTCCCGGCGACATGCTGCGGATGGTCGCCCCCAAGGTCTTCATCAGACCCTGTTTGGCAAAACTGGCTTTGATGCGCTCTGAAGAATCCATCGCCTTTTCTAATGCAAATCAGCGCGGCTGACGATGCATCCGGGATGTCAAAATAAACAGGCCGCCAACCGAGGCGACCTTACGTCCTGATGACATCGATCCCCTTGATCCAGCGTTGCCAGATCACTGACTTCATCGGGTCTTCCCGGCTTGCTGATTTTTTGGCCGATGATTTCGGGCAGCCTTCGCACCAGGGAAACTCAAAAGCACAAAGCTCATCGCCCGGGAGGCATTCTCCGATAGCGGCCTTCATCTGACACGTGAAGGGAGCCGAAGCAGCGTGTTCCATCGAACATTGTCGCACGCCCCTAAGCGCGAGGATGGTCAATTCAGCTCAATCACGCAAAATTCACAAACGGAGTGCGGCCAATTCAGTAGAGGATTTTAGCTAAGGGAGGAAGCAAATATCAGGAGGTCCAAAAGCGGCAGCAGCCGAGTTGCATGTCAGATCTTCTTTTGCAAGCTTTCCTAATTGTTTGCCAAATCCGATCGCAGCGTTGTTCTTTTTGGCCTGGTCATGAGATTATTTCGCATTCTTGGAGATAGATTTGGGCTCCGTTTTGGTTTGGTCCAATAGTTCCCTGTATCTTCATGTAGTCGCCCGGACGAAAAGTGCTTAGTTTTGCGTTCCATTGATTTTCAAAGCGACATTCGACGTGATCAATAGCACCGTTTGCAGCGATAGCGCCGGCTTGTAGAAATGCCATTCCGCTATCAATGTTTACTACCGTCCCCTCAACGTCGATTAGCTTACCTTTTTCATCGGCCATAAACGCATCGGCTTGCAGCCTTGTTCTTCCCTCATAAAGGGCTCGTAATTCGCGAACTGTCTTTTTGGTAAGTTCCCTTACCGGCGCATCGAGATTAGCCATTGCGCGAAACTGACGCTCAACGTCCGACTCGGGCAATTTCGTTTTAGCCAGCGATAAAAGAGCACCTGCGGAACTCTGGCCCCATCCCGTGCCGCGTAAAATTCGTTGAGTTTTTTAGATGTCTCTATCTCCTTCCGCAGGGATGTGATTATTTTATCTTTATCTAAATCAGAAATATTCGGTTGCGATGATTGTCGCGTGTCAGCAGGATTTGTTGGATGAAACAATATCCAAGTTGCAAGGCCTGTTAAAGCCAACGCCACGACGTAAAGAGCTGCAGCCATTTTTTTAGTCCGCCGACGGATGGAATAGTCAATCCAAAGTATCGCGGCCGCACCAATGACGGCCCACGCTATAGCGAAAAAAAGCAGATGATTGAGTGAGTTCGATAAGCCTATCCACGATAGGCCCCGCGTATTTGACTAGATACTGGTCTTGGCTGTTGGCCTTCGCCCATTCTTGGACGTTGGCTTGCACAAGTGCCAGAATCACCCCGCTGCCGAGTACGGCAGCTAAGCAAGTCACGGCATATCGTAGCGCTTTCCGTTGAAACCGTTCAAGTTCGGCAGCCCCGTTCCCGGCAGCCCCTTTCGCCTTCATATTGAAGATTCCTCCGCCTCAAGCGCTAGTTGTGGAAGAGGGGAATGTACTTTTTTAGCGTGGTTGTTGGCAACGACCTCAAAAGAACATATTGCGAACCTAGAACAAATAGTGTACATAGGTTCCATCAGTTCAGCCGATTCTGTGCCGGGCCATTTCATTGTCCCCCCGGCGAATCCCGTCCATAAGGAGCGCGACCGATGTCCCAGCCTGCTTTGCGTATCGTTGAAGGAACCTCCATGGACAAATCCAAGGCGTTGAGCGCCGCGCTGTCCCAGATCGAACGTCAGTTCGGCAAGGGCTCGGTGATGAAGCTCGGCAAGAACGACAAGTCGATGGATATCGAGACCATTTCCTCGGGTTCGCTGGGATTGGACATCGCGCTCGGTGTCGGCGGTCTGCCGAAGGGCCGCGTGGTCGAAATTTACGGGCCGGAATCCTCCGGCAAAACCACCCTGGCGCTGCATTGCGTGGCGGAAGCCCAGAAGAAGGGTGGCATCTGCGCCTTCATCGATGCCGAACACGCGCTCGATCCGGTCTATGCGCGCAAGCTCGGCGTCAATGTCGACGAGCTGTTGATTTCACAGCCCGATCACGGCGAGCAGGCGCTGGAAATCGCCGATACGCTGGTGCGCTCCGGCGCGGTCGACGTGCTGATCGTGGACTCGGTTGCGGCTCTGGTGCCGCGCGCCGAACTTGAAGGCGAAATGGGCGATGCGCTTCCCGGCCTGCAGGCGCGATTGATGAGCCAGGCGCTGCGCAAGCTTACCGCGTCCATCAACAAATCCAACACGATGGTGATTTTCATCAACCAGATCCGCATGAAGATCGGTGTGATGTACGGTTCGCCGGAAACCACTACCGGCGGCAATGCGCTCAAGTTTTACGCCTCGGTGCGTCTCGACATCCGCCGCATCGGCGCGATCAAGGAGCGCGAGGAAGTGGTCGGCAACCAGACCCGCGTCAAGGTCGTGAAGAACAAGCTGGCGCCTCCGTTCAAGCAGGTCGAGTTCGACATCATGTACGGCGAGGGCGTGTCGAAGCTGGGCGAGATCCTCGATCTCGGCGTCAAGGCCGGCATCGTCGAGAAATCCGGTGCATGGTTCTCCTATGACAGCCAGCGTCTCGGTCAGGGCCGCGAGAATTCCAAGGCGTTCCTCAAGGCCAACCCGGACATGTCGGCGAAGATCGAAGCGTTGATCCGCCAGAACTCAGGTCTGATCGCCGACCAGATTCTGGCAGGCACGCCGGAACGGGACGCGGACGGCGAAGAGCCTGCCGAGGATTGAGCGGCGCGCGCCACCGGATTTCGATCCGGTGGCCGATAACCGGTCGCCGTACCGGTCAAACGCGACAAACCAACAACACAGAGCGTCGTCGCAATCGCATGCGACGGGACGACGCTCGGGATATTTGAAGCTTGAGTCCGTAACGACTTGAGTTTCACAAGCAATGGGCGCTGCGGACATTGAGTTGCCGATGTCTTCAGCGCCCATTGTATTTTAATGGCATTCCAAAGGGATAGTCAGCGGAATGTTTCGCGATTACTCCGCCGCCTGCGCGTAGTCCGAAACCGGCGGGCATGAACAGACCAGATTGCGGTCGCCATAGACGTTATCGACGCGCCCCACCGGCGACCAGTATTTGTCGTTGCGGGGAGAGCCTTTCGGAAAACATCCTTCGTTGCGCGTATAGGCGCGATCCCAATTGTCGCTCGCAATATCGTGCACGGTGTGTGGCGCATGCCGCAGCGGCGAAGCCTCGATTGTGAAGCGGCCGGCCTCGACCTCGGAAATCTCGCGGCGGATCGCGATCATGGCGTCGCAGAAACGATCCAGCTCCGCTTTCGATTCGGATTCCGTCGGCTCGATCATCAGCGTCCCCGGCACCGGGAAGCTCATGGTCGGCGCGTGGAAGCCATAGTCGATCAGCCGCTTGGCGATATCGTCGACGGTGACGCCGCAGCTTGTTTTCAGAGCGCGCGGATCGACGATGCACTCGTGCGCAACGCGGCCGCGCTCGTTGCGATACAGCACCGGGAAATATGGATCGAGCCGCCTGGCGATATAATTGGCATTGAGGATGGCGACCTCGGTGGCGCGCGTCAGCCCTTCGCCACCCATCATCAGCATGTAGATGTAGGAAATGACCAGGATCGACGCCGATCCGTAAGGCGCGGCCGACACCGGCCCGACAGCGGAGGTGCCGTCGTCCAGCGCGGGATGTCCGGGCAGGAACGGCGCGAGATGCGCCTTCACGCCGATGGGTCCCATGCCGGGGCCGCCGCCGCCGTGCGGAATGCAGAATGTCTTGTGCAGATTGAGATGGCTGACATCCGCGCCGTAGTCGCCGGGGCGGGCGAGACCGACCTGCGCATTCATGTTGGCGCCGTCGAGATAAACCTGTCCGCCGTTGGCATGGACGATGTCGCAGACCTCGCGAATGTGTTCCTCGAACACGCCGTGGGTCGACGGGTAAGTGATCATGACGGCGGCGAGCTTGTCTTTATGCTGTTCGGCCTTGCGGCGCATGTCGTCGACGTCGACATTGCCTCGCGCATCGCAATTCACCACCACCACGTCCATGCCGACCATGCCCGCGGTGGCCGGATTGGTGCCGTGGGCGGACGACGGAATCAGGCAGACGGTGCGATGCGGCTCGCCCCGCGCGGCGTGATAGGCGCGGATCGCGAGCAGGCCCGCATATTCCCCCTGCGCGCCGGAATTGGGCTGCAGCGAGACGGCGTCATAGCCGGTGATCGCGACCAGCCAGCGTTCGAGTGTCTTGAACATCGCGTGATAGCCCGCCGCCTGTTCGCGCGGCGCGAACGGATGCAGCGCGCCGAAAGCGGGCCAGGTGACGGGAATCATTTCCGTGGTGGCGTTGAGCTTCATGGTGCAGGAGCCGAGCGGGATCATGGCGCGGTCGAGCGCGAGATCGCGGTCGGCCAGCCTGCGCATGTAGCGCAGCAGTTCGGTCTCCGAGCGATGGGCGTTGAAGACCGGATGAGTCAGATAGGCGGTCGCGCGTTTCAGATTGTGCGGCAGCGCCTCGGCTGCCTGCGGTTCGATCTCCGCGTAAGCGAGATCGCCGCCGAATGCGCGCCAGATGCTTTCGACAATCGCGGGCGTCGTGGTCTCATCAAGCGCGATGCCGAGAGTTGCGCCATCGACGCGCAGATTGAGTTTTTCGCCTGCGGCGCGCGCCAGGATCGCTTGCCGGGCGTCGCTTGCCGTCACGGTGATAGCGATGGTGTCGAAATAGCTCTCATGCAGCAGCTTGAAACCGAGTTTCCTGAGGCCTGCCGCCAGCACCGCCGCGCGCCGGTGAACCGTGCGGGCGATGTGCGCGAGGCCTTCGGGGCCGTGATAGACCGCATACATCGATGCGATCACGGCGAGCAGAACCTGCGCGGTGCAGATGTTCGATGTGGCTTTCTCGCGGCGGATATGCTGTTCGCGGGTTTGCAGCGCGAGGCGATAGGCGGGTTCGCCGCGCGTGTCGACCGAAAGCCCGACGATGCGACCGGGCAGCGATCGCTTCAGGGTTTCGCGCACCGCCATATAGGCTGCGTGCGGTCCGCCATAGCCCATCGGCACGCCGAAGCGTTGTGTCGAGCCGATCGCGATGTCGGCGCCAAGCTCGCCGGGGGAGGCGAGCAGCGTCAGGGCCAGCGGATCGGCGGCGACGATGGCGACCGCGCCTTTCGCGCGCAGCGCGGCGATGGCGGGACGCAGATCGCGAACCGCGCCATGAGTGCCGGGATATTGCAGAAGCGCGCCGAATACACCGCTACGCTCGAGGTGGCGATCGAGATCCCGCGCGGGATCGCCGACGGTCACCGTCCAGCCGAGCGGCTGCGCGCGCTGTTTCAGCACGGCAATCGTCTGCGGGTGGGCGTCATGATCGACGAAGAAGCTGTTGCTTCCCGTCTGCGAGGTGCGGTGCGCAAGCGCCATCGCTTCCGCAGCCGCCGTTCCTTCGTCGAGCAGCGACGCGTTCGCGACATCGAGACCGGTGAGATCGCAGATCATGGTCTGAAAATTAAAAAGCGCTTCGAGCCGCCCCTGGCTGATTTCAGGCTGATAGGGCGTGTAGGCCGTGTACCAGGCCGGGTTCTCCAGAATGTTGCGCTGAATGACTGTCGGCAACACCGTGCCCGAGTAACCCTGACCGATCAGCGAGGTGAACACGCTGTTTTGCGCGGCGATGTCGCTCATATGCGCGATCGCTTCGCTCTCGCTCAAGGGTGCGTTGTCGCGGAGCGGCAGTCCGAGGTCGAGCGCGGCCTGTTGCCGGATCGTCGCCGGTAGCGCCTCGCTCATCAGCGATGCGAGACTGTCGGCGTCCACCGTCTCCAGCATTGCCGCGATATCGCGCGGCGAGGGGCCGATATGCCGGTGGGCAAAGGTTGTCGCCGGCTGAGTGGCCGGCATGTTTGTCACCGGTTGGGGCGCTTGCTGCGGTTTCGAGGTTTGGCGCTGCGCTGTCATGATCGTCCTCTGGAGCTGCCGGATCGGAAGATGTTTCAGGCCGTGTGGGCTTTGTAGGCGGTTTCATCCATCAGGCCGTCGAGCTCGCTTTTGTTCGCGAGCTTGATCTTGAAGAACCATGCTCCGCCCGACGGATCAGAATTGATCAGTGATGGATCGGCCGCGAGCGCTGCGTTGGCCTCGACGACTTCGCCGGTGAGCGGCGCGTACACATCGGAAGCCGCTTTTACGGATTCAACGACGGCGGCGGCCTCGGCTTTCTTCAACTGCCGCCCGACCTTGGGCAATTCGACGAACACCACGTCGCCGAGTTGGGTCTGCGCATAGTCGGTAATGCCGACGGTGGCGATATCGCCATCGATCTTCAGCCACTCATGATCGGCGGTAAACAATGTGGTCATGACATCCTCACGCTTGAAAATTCCGAAATTGCAAAATGAACGTTGACAAAACTAACGTTGATAGGTGTTGGCGACGAACGGCATCGGCGCAACGCGCATCGCGCGCCGCTGCCCGCGCAATTCGGCAAGCACGCGCGTGCTGTTTGGCGCGTGGGCCGTCGGAAGGTAACCCATCGCCACCGGTGCCGCCTTGCTCGGACCGAAACCGCCCGAGGTGACGCGGCCGACCGCGTCGCGCGCGTCGTCGTCCAGAAATAACGGCGTGCCTTCGCGCACCGGCGCGCGATCCTCGGCCAGCAAGCCGACGCGGCGGCGCGGCGCGCCATGATCGAGCTGGTTCAGAATGACGTCAGCGCCGGGGAAGCCGCCCGCGCGGGCGCCTCCGCTGCGCCGAACCTTCTGGATCGACCATGCGAGCGCGGCTTCGACCGGCGTCGTGGTGTCGTCGATATCGTGCCCGTAAAGACAAAGGCCGGCTTCGAGCCGCAGGCTGTCGCGCGCACCGAGGCCGATCGGCGCGACGATGCCGGGATGGTCGACAAGAAGTGTGGTGGCGAATGTCTGCGCCTTCTCAGCGGGCATCGATATTTCGTAACCGTCCTCGCCGGTGTATCCCGAACGCGAAACATAGCAGTCGATGTCCATCACGCGCTGCGGTCCCGCATCCATAAAGCGAAGCGCGCTCACGTTGGGCGAGTAGCGCCCGAGTACGTCGGCGGCTTTCGGCCCTTGCAGCGCAATCAATGCGCGGTCGGTGACCGGTTCGATCTCGCATGTTTTCGACAGATGCGCGCGCAGATAGGCTTCGTCCTCCGCCTTGCATGCGGCGTTGACGACCAGAAAAAGATGGTCGCCGTAATTCGCCACCATTAGATCGTCGCGGATGCCGCCATGGTCGTTGGTGAATTGCGCGTAGCGCTGACGGTGAAGCGGCAGATCGAGAATATCCTGCGGCACCAGCAATTCGAGCGCGCGCGCGGCGTCTTCGAGCCGGCCCGATTTGGGGCGCAGGCGAATCTGGCCCATGTGCGAGACATCGAACAGGCCGGCGAAAGCGCGGGTGTGGAGGTGTTCCTTCAACACGCCTGCGGGGTACTGCACCGGCATCTCGTAGCCCGCGAACGGAACCATCTTGCCTTCGCAGGCCAGATGGAACGCATACAGCGGCGTCCGCTTCAGGCCCGACTGTTCCGAGAAGACTGGTTGAGGGCAGATTGTTCAAAAGGCTTGCGCGGACATCGGCGGACTCCTGACGGCAGGGGAGGACAATTCCTCCAAACCGTCGAAGCCCCATCTGTCGCTGTGCCTGAGAGTATTATCCCGTCGGCGGACGCATTCCGGATATCGATCCGGCGGCGTCTCTTTCCAGATGTCGTGCAGTCACGCGGTCCGTTTGCCTGAGAGTTTCCGGGGCGGTTGCTCCTTCGGCGCCGGTACGAAACCGGTCTCTCCCGACGTGACGTCGTTCAATGGCGTGAGAAAACACGCCTGCGCGGGCGCTGTCAACGCGGATGGCCGGGATGTCAACCGTTCTGAGGGATGTGACGCGGTTCCTTGCCTCCGGACCGCGCATCTGCGGGCGCAGAACGGGTTCGGAAAACCCCCTTGCACACTTTCTGGACAGCGCCACCCCTCGCAAGTAAAAGCATTTCCGGGACAAAAGGGGCTGCGCGCGGCATAATCGCGGGTGGTATTTCAGGAGAGCGGACACAGCATCGCGTGGGGACCAGTTTGCGCCGGATTCGCTCCCGAGGGACGCGCGTGCGGTGTGTGCAGGGTCTCCGCCGCTGAACGATGTTCGCAAGGTGCGATTGGACGGCTATGAGCGGCGTTAACGAGATCAGATCTGCGTTCCTCAACTATTTCGCGAAAAACGGCCACGAGATCGTGCCGTCGTCGCCGCTGGTTCCGCGCAACGACCCCACCTTGATGTTCACCAATGCGGGCATGGTGCAATTCAAGAACGTGTTCACCGGGCTCGAGAAGCGGCCCTATCAGCGCGCGACGACATCGCAGAAGTGCGTCCGCGCGGGCGGCAAGCATAACGATCTCGATAACGTCGGCTACACGGCGCGGCATCACACCTTCTTCGAAATGCTCGGCAACTTCTCGTTCGGCGATTACTTCAAGGATCGCGCCATCGAGCTGGCCTGGAATCTGATCACCAAGGATTACGGGCTGCCGAAAGAGCGCCTGATGGTGACGGTCTATTCCGAGGACGACGAGGCTTTCAATCTCTGGAAGAAGATCGCGGGGCTGCCGGAATCGAAGATCATCCGGATTCCGACCTCCGACAATTTCTGGCAGATGGGCGACACCGGTCCGTGCGGGCCGTGCTCGGAAATCTTCTACGATCACGGCGACCATATTCCGGGCGGCCCTCCCGGATCGGCGGATCAGGACGGCGATCGTTTCATCGAGATCTGGAATCTCGTGTTCATGCAGTTCGAGCAGGTCGCGGGCGGCGTGCGCAATACGCTGCCGAAGCCCTCGATCGACACCGGCATGGGGCTCGAGCGTCTCGCGGCTGTTCTCCAAGGCAAGCACGATAACTACGATATCGATCTGTTCGCCTCGCTGATCCGCGCTATCGCCGATCTCACCGGCGTGTCGCCGGACGGTCCGCAAAAAGCCTCGCACCGCGTGATCGCCGATCACTTGCGCGCATCGTCGTTCCTGATCGCGGACGGCGTGCTGCCGTCGAACGAAGGGCGCGGCTACGTGCTGCGCCGGATCATGCGCCGCGCCATGCGCCACGCGCAGTTGCTCGGCGCCAAAGATCCGCTGATGTATCGTCTGGTCTGGGCGCTGGTGCGCGAAATGGGCCAGGCCTATCCGGAGCTGGTGCGCGCGGAATCGCTGATCGAAGAAACCTTGCGTCTGGAAGAAACCCGCTTCCGCAAGACGCTGGAGCGCGGCCTGTCGATTCTGGACGATGAGAGCCGCGCGTTGAAATCCGGCGACCGGTTGAAAGGCGAAACCGCTTTTACTCTTTACGACACATACGGCTTTCCGCTCGACCTGACGCAGGATGCATTGCGCTCGCGCGGCATCGATGTCGATCTCGACGCGTTCAATGCCGCGATGGAAAAGCAGCGCGCCATGGCGCGCGCGTCGTGGGGCGGCTCCGGTGAAGCCGCGACCGAGGCGATCTGGTTTCCGCTGCGCGAAAAGCTGGGCGCAACGGAGTTTCTCGGCTACGAGACCGAAAGCGCCGAAGGTGTTGTCGCCGCGCTGGTCAAAGACGGCAAGGAAGTCGGCAGCCTGAAGGCCGGCGAGACCGGAATCGTGGTGCTGAACCAGACACCGTTCTACGGCGAATCCGGCGGTCAGGTCGGCGACTCCGGCGTGTTGTCCGCCGAGGGCGTGCGCTTCCGCGTGACCGAAACTCAGAAAAAGGCCGGCGATCTGTTCGTGCATGTCGGCAAAGTCGAGGTCGGCACCCTGAAGCCGGGCATTCCCCTGTTGCTGGAAGTCGATCACGCGCGCCGCACCTCGATCCGCGCCAATCACTCCGCGACCCATCTGCTGCACGAGGCGTTGCGGCAGGTGCTTGGCGATCACATCGCGCAACGCGGCTCATTAGTGGCGCCGGATCGTTTGCGGTTCGACTTCGTGCACCCCAAGCCGATCACGGCCGAGGAGTTGCGGCAGGTGGAAGACATCGCCAACGACGTCGTGCTGGAAAATGAAGCCGTGACGACACGCTCGATGGCGGTCGACGATGCGCGTGCGTCCGGCGCCCGCGCGCTGTTCGGTGAAAAATACGGCGACGAGGTTCGCGTAGTGTCGATGGGCAAGGGCGCGGGACAACGCGCTCGGCTGGTCGGTCGAACTGTGCGGCGGCACGCATGTGCGGCGCACCGGCGATATCGGTCTGATCTCCGTGCTCGGCGAAAGCGCGGTGTCGTCCGGCGTGCGCCGCATCGAGGCGCTTGACGGCGCGTGCGGCCCGTCAACATGCCAATGCCACGGTCCAGACCGCGAAGGCGGCGGCGGCCGAATTGCGAACGACGCTCGACGACATGCCCGCGCGTATTGCCGCGCTGATGGACGAGCGCAAGAAGCTTGAACGCGACCTGTCCGACGCAAAGAAAAAACTTGCGATGGGCGGGGGATCGTCTTCGGGAGCTTCGTCCGAGAAAACCTCGGGCGTGACCCTGGTGGGCGACGTCCAGCTGATGGCGCGCAAGGTCGAGGGCATCGAGATGAAGGATCTCAAGAGCCTCGCCGACGACGGCAAGAAGCAGCTCGGCTCCGGCGTCATCGCCATCGTGAATGTCGGCGAAGACGGCAAGGCGGGCATCGTGGTCGGCGTCACGCCGGATCTCACGGCGCGCTACAGCGCGGTCGATCTGGTCAAGATCGCTTCGGAAGCACTCGGCGGGAAGGGCGGCGGCGGCCGTCCCGACATGGCGCAGGCAGGCGGCCCGGATGGTTCGAAGGCCGACGCGGCGTTGAAAGCGATCTCCGACGCCATCGGGGCGTAATGTGACGCATCACGCTTTGTCGTGGCGTGCGGAGCATGCCTGTCTCAATGCGTGGCCGCCATTGTCGAATGTGTTTCACGACGGCTGGGTGGTGCGGTTTGCCGATGGGCTGACGCGCCGCGCGAATTCGGCTAATCCGCTGCATGCAGGCGCGCGCATCGACGGGCCGACCATCCGGTTTTTCGAAACCCTCTTCAGCTTTCATGCTCTGCCGCTCATCGTTCGCGTCCCATCGTTTCTCGACCCCGCTGTCGACGGTGCTCTTCAACAGTCAGGCTTCGAGGCCGAGGGCGAAAGCTGCATGCTTTACGCTGACATCATCGCCGCTGAAGCGCGGGCTGATATCGGTGTGGACATTCGTGAAAATGCCGACGAGGCGTGGCTGAAGGCGATCAATGCGTTGCAGAACCGCATGCCAGAGCAGAGCGCGATTTATAACCAACTGATTGCATCGATCGCGCAGCCAACTGGCTTTGCGTCACTCCGCGAAAACGGCGAGGTAGCGGCGCTGGCCTACGGTGTTCTCGACGGGGATATGCTCTGCTGCAAATCAGTCATCACTGGTGTCCAGCATCGCGGCAAGGGTTATGGGCGGCGTCTGATGTCAGCGCTGCTTCACTGGGCGGAGCGCAATGGCGCGGCCGGGGTCTGCCTGCAAGTTGAAGCCGCAAACTCGGCCGGTCTCGCGCTGTATCACGGCCTTGGGCTGAGGGAATTGCACCGTTACCATTACCGGCGGTGGCTGAGCGTTTGACCTCTGGAGTGTGAACGTTAGTACCTCACACGCACTCACTCAGCCGTCATGCAGACGTGGATGCTCGTGAGCGCAGACAAGTTTACGTAGTCTGCGCAAGGCAGACTACTATGCACGAGCATGACGCAGAATGTGAAGGACACCGCAGAGGCTTTGTGCCACAGCCGACTTAAACCTGACAGCCGCGCAAATGATCGGCTAATGCCAGCGGATTGGTTCTTTGTGTGAGAACGCCTTCAAGGCGAACGCCCTCACGCCTTCGTCAGAAACACGTAATCCGTGGCGTATGGCACGCTGAGAAGCGCGCCGGCGGTGGTGCAAGGCGCGTCGGCCTTTCCGCCCCTGGTGTTGATCCGCTGCACGAGGCTGACGCCTGTCAGCACGCCGTTTCCGCGCTGCGACACCACTTCGATCTTCAGCCACGGGATGTCGTTGGATGTTGCGCCGGGCACGTTCGCGATGGCTTTCCCGACGATAGCGCTGCCGTCCATATGTTCCCAGTTCGGGCCGGCATAGTGGCGGCCCACGGTCTTGCCATCGAGCAGCAGCGTTGCGATCGGCTCGCGCAAAACCCAGCCAAGCTTGCCGGAATCGTCCGGCTTGCATTCGTAAACCTGCGCACCCTGTGCATGCAAAGTCAGGACAGCTTTGTGAGCCCGGCGCCGAGATTGCCTCGGGCAGCGATCGGTCGGTGACATTCACGTTCATGACGGCTCCGGCTTGTGATGAATAAGAACTGGAGTGAACACAAAAAGTGGACAGCAAAACGGGGGCATAAAGCCCCCGTAAAGTCGATCGCCGGATTTTAGAGACCGATCAGGATTTGGCCAGTGCCTTGGTGAGGTTCTCCGCAACCTTGTCGAGGAAGCCGGTGGTGGAGAGCCAGCGCTGTTCGGCGCCGACCAGCAGCGCCAGATCCTTGGTCATGAAGCCGGCTTCGACGGTGTCGACGCAAACCTTCTCCAGCGTCTTGGAGAAATTCGCCAGCGCCTCGTTGTTGTCGAGCTTGGCGCGGTGGGACAGGCCCTGCGTCCATGCGAAGATCGAGGCGATGGAGTTGGTGGAGGTTTCCTTGCCCTTCTGATGTTCGCGGTAGTGGCGGGTCACGGTGCCGTGCGCGGCTTCGGCTTCGACGGTCTGGCCATCCGGCGTCATCAGCACCGAGGTCATCAGGCCGAGCGAGCCATAACCTTGCGCCACGGTGTCGGACTGCACGTCGCCGTCGTAGTTCTTGCAGGCCCAGACGTAGCCGCCCGACCATTTCAGCGCGGACGCCACCATGTCGTCGATCAGACGATGCTCGTAGGTGAGACCCTTGGCTTCGAAGTCCTTCTTGAACTCGCTGTCGTAGATCTCCTGGAAGATATCCTTGAAGCGGCCGTCGTAGACTTTCAGAATGGTGTTCTTGGTGGAGAGATAGACCGGGTAATTCCGGATCAATCCGTAGTTCAGCGAGGCGCGGGCGAAGTCCTTGATCGAGTTGTCGAGGTTGTACATGCCCATGGCGATGCCGCTGCCGGGCGATTTGAACACTTCGCGCTCGATCACAGTGCCGTCTTCGCCGACGAATTTCATCGTCAACGTGCCCTTGCCGGGGAATTTGAAATCGGTGGCGCGATATTGATCGCCGTAAGCGTGGCGGCCGATGATGATCGGCTTGCGTCCAGCCCGGCACCAGACGCGGCACGTTCTTGCAGATGATCGGCTCACGGAAGATGACGCCGCCGAGGATGTTGCGGATGGTGCCGTTCGGCGACTTCCACATGTCCTTGAGATTGAATTCCTTCACGCGGGCTTCGTCCGGCGTGATGGTGGCGCACTTCACGCCGACGCCGACCTTCTTGATGGCGTTGGCGGCATCCACCGTGACCTTGTCGTTGGTGGCGTCGCGGTGCTCCATGCCCAGGTCGAAATACATCAGGTTCACGTCGAGGAACGGCAGGATCAGCTTGTCCTTGATGTACTGCCAGATGATCCGGGTCATCTCGTCGCCGTCGAGTTCGACGACCGGGTTGGTCACCTTGATTTTCGCCATGGGAAAACGGGCCTTCTTTTGCGATGAAGCGTTGGAATAGTGGACGATTATAGCGGGGCTATAGCACTGCCTTCCGGAGTACGAAAGCAGCGCGTTTCGGGTGGACGGACCGCCGGATCGCAGGTTTCGCGACGGCCAGCGGCATTTCGTTCAGGTTTTTGAAGAGAATCCATATAGGGCCATAACCCTACTATTTGCTTGAGAAATTCGTCGCAAAAGCGCATCGGATGCGTCTTCAGAGCTTGATTCAAGCGCCTCAGACGTTGAATCAAGATACCGGTCATAACGTTTTCAAACGAAGCCTATATGGGCCGCGTATGGAAATGCGCCATCACAGAACGATAGAGCCCCGATCCGCGCATCGGCGAGGGCGGGTTCATCGCAACGCTATCAGGATCCGAATGTCCGGCACGGACAGAACAAAAACCCCAACGGACATGCCCGGCCCGGTCGTCATTCTGGTCGAACCGCAGCTTGGCGAAAACATCGGCATGGCTGCGCGCGCCATGGGTAATTTCGGCCTCACGCGGTTGCGGATCGTCAACCCCCGCGACGGCTGGCCGAATGTCCATGCCACCCGTGCGGCGGCGGGCGCCGATCACATCATCGACCGGGTCGAGTTGTTCGATACCGTCGGCGCGGCGGTCGCCGACCTCAATCTGTTGTTCGCTACGAGCGCGCGGCCGCACGATCAGGCAAAGCCCGTGGTGGGCCCGGACGCAGCGGCGCGCGAAATCGTGGAACACGTGGCGACCGGCGGCGGTGTCGGCATCCTGTTCGGCCGCGAACGTTACGGACTGCAGGCCGAAGAGGTTGCACTGGCCGATCGCATCGTCACGTTTCCGGTCAATCCGGGATTTGCCTCGCTCAATCTGGCGCAGGCGGTGCTGCTGGTCGGATACGAATGGTTCAAGCTGGTGACGAAGGGCGCGCTGCCGCATGAGATGCCGCAGCGCAGCCCGCGTGCGGGCAAGGAGCAGATGTCCGCATTCTTCGACAATCTGGTGCGCGAACTCGACAAGGTCGAATTTCTGCGCCCGCCCGAAAAGCGCGATACCATGCTGGTGAACCTGCGCAACATCTTCACGCGGATGGAGCCGACCAAGCAGGACATGCATACCTTGCACGGCGTGGTGATGGCGATCGCCGATGGCCGGAAAGGCCCGGCAAAAGGCGGCGTGCTGGATGGCGCACAGGCGACGCGTTTGCGCGCCTTGCTCGCCGAGCAGGCGGGCGGCGGCGGGCGGAAGACGGCGGCTCGGTGCGCGGTCTGGCGCGGCTGCTGCGACGAAATCCCACCGACGCGGAGCGCATTTTATGGAATGCGCTGCGGACCGATCGGCGCTTTGCCGGCGATTTCAAACGTCAGACGCCGGTGGGCCGGCATATTCCGGATTTCGTTTCGTTCAGCCGGCGGCTTGCGATCGAACTGGTCAATCCGGACGAAACGGATGCGATCGCGGCGGATCGCGCGTCGCGAAAATCATGGCTCGAACAGCGCGGGTATCGCGTGCTGGTGGTCCCGACCGCCGAGATCGAGACCAATCTCGCGGCGGTGCTCGATCGCGCGATGGCTGGCGCGCAAACCGATTAAACCGGGACGGCAACGAAAACAGCTATTCTGACTGAATCTGGGCGACAGCGACGGCGAGCAATTCCAGCATCTTGTTTCTGATTTCGGTTTCCGGGGTGCCGAGGCCCGCCAGATCGGCCGCAACCTTGCGCAAGACGCTGCCGTCGCTGGAGGCCGCAAGGCCGGTGGTCACGATCTCTTTCGCATAGGCTGCCGCTGCTTCCTTCGGCTTGCCGAGCTTGTCCGCCGCCCAAAGGCCCAGCAGCCGGTTTCGCCGCGCCTGGGCCTTGAATTTCAGCGCCTCGTCATGGGCGAATTTCTTTTCGAAGCCGTCCTCGCGCTCATCGAAGGTGGTCATATCGCGCTCCTGTCCGGAAAACCCGCCGGAGGGTCCATTTGGGTTCATTTTGGCCTGTTTCCGGGGCGGCGGGCAGCAGGCAATCCGCCGCAGGAAGGGCCCGGTAAAACTGAGTTAAATCAGGGCCTATCGATTGTGTCGCACCGCGCGATCGGCTAGGTTGCCTTCAGGTCCGGTTCTCGTTCTGTTTCCCGAGTTCAGGTTCTCGCGGCAGCTCCGCCGTGGGTTTTGTTTTCACACGGAGCCTATCCCATCCATGGACTTCAACAACACACGGTACATCCCAATGAGCCGTCGGCGTCGCATTTATGAAGGCAAGGCGAAGGTCCTCTATGAAGGACCGGAACCGGGCACCCTGATTCAGCACTTTAAGGACGACGCCACCGCGTTCAATGCCAAGAAACACCAAGTGATTGAAGGCAAGGGCGTCCTCAACAACCGGATTTCCGAATATGTCTTTCAGCATCTGAACGACATCGGTGTGCCGACGCACTTCATCCGCCGTCTCAACATGCGCGAGCAATTGATTCGCGAAGTTGAGATTGTTCCTCTTGAAGTCGTGGTGCGGAATGTCGCCGCCGGATCGCTGTCGCAGCGCCTCGGCATCGAGGAAGGCACGCAGTTGCCGCGCTCGATCATCGAATTCTATTACAAGAACGATCAGCTCAACGATCCGATGGTCTCGGAAGAGCACATCACCGCGTTCGGCTGGGCCACGCCGCAGGAAATCGACGACATCATGGCGCTGGCCATCCGCGTCAACGATTTCCTCACCGGGCTTTTCCTCGGCATCGGCATCCGTCTCGTCGACTTCAAGATGGAATGCGGACGGCTGTTCGAAAACGAGATGATGCGCATCATCGTCGCCGACGAGATCTCGCCGGACTCCTGCCGCCTGTGGGATATCAAGTCGAACGAAAAGCTCGACAAGGACCGCTTCCGCCGCGATCTCGGCGGACTGCTCGAAGCCTATACCGAAGTCGCCAAGCGTCTCGGCATCATGGGTGAAAACGAGCGCCCGGCCGGCACCGGACCGGTTCTGGTGAAGGGCTGACGGCGATGAAGGCGCGTGTGACCGTTACCTTGAAGAACGGCATTCTGGACCCTCAGGGCAAGGCCATCGAAGGGGCGCTGAAATCGCTCGGCATCGATGGTGTTGCCAGCGTCCGTCAGGGCAAGGTGTTCGACATCGAACTCGCCGGAGCCGACAAGGCAAAAGCGGAAGCCGCGTTGAAGAACGCGGCCGACAAGCTGCTGGCCAACACGGTGATCGAGAATTACCGCGTTGAAGTGGTCGGGTAAAAACGCTGATTTTGGCCTCATGGTTCGAGACGATCAGCGGAGCTGATCTCTTGACCATGAGGACTTGCTCCTCATCCTGAGGATCACCACGAGGAGTTACTCCTCATCCTGAGGAGGCGCGCAGCGCCATCTCGAAGGACGAGGCCACTACACTTCGAGACTATTACTTCGAGGCCACCACGTCGCACTTTGCCCTCAGGGACTTTTCCACGGCATCACCACGCAAGCTATCGCTATAACAAGCTATCGAAACAGATCGACATGAAAGCCGCCGTTCTCGTTTTTCCAGGAATCAATCGCGAGCGCGATATGGCGCGCGCGCTCAGGCTTGTCTCGGGTCGCGATGCCACGATGGTCTGGCACGCGGAAACCTCGCTGCCCTCGGGCACCGATCTGGTCGTCGTGCCCGGCGGGTTCTCCTACGGCGACTATCTGCGGTGTGGCGCGATTGCCGCCCGCGCGCCGGTGATGGATGCCGTGCGGGCCTTCGCCGCAAAGGGCGGCCTCGTGCTCGGCGTTTGCAACGGTTTCCAGATCCTGTGCGAGTTGGGGTTGTTGCCGGGCGTCTTGATGCGCAACGCGCGGCTCAAATTCATCTGCAAGGACGTGCATCTGCGGGTCGAGCGATCCGATACGCCTTTCACGCGCGGCTACAATGCGAGGCAGGTCATCCGCGTGCCGGTCGCCCATGGTGAAGGCAACTACGAAGCCGATGAGGAAACCGTGAAGCGACTCGAAGGCGAGGGGCGGGTGCTTTATCGTTACTGCTCCGCCGATGGCATCGTGAACGAGCAATCCAACATCAACGGCGCCGCAGCGTCGATCGCGGGTATCGTCAGCGACAGCGGCAATGTCCTCGGCATGATGCCGCACCCCGAAAATCACGTCGAAGAGATCATGGGATGCACCGACGGACGCGGTCTGTTCACCGGGCTCGCAGCGCATCTGGATCGCGCGGCCTGATCGCCGCGTGAGGGCGGCGGCGTGGATTATTCGCGCCGAAAAACTCCCGATCAGAACACGCAGTGCAACGAACGGCAGAGTGCGACGATGAGCTCAGTGCACAAACAGGCCGGATGGGCCGCAGCTCTTGCGGCGGCGATATTCGCAGCCGGTGTTCCGACGCAAACGCGCGCCGACGACAACTATCCCACGCGACCGATTACGATGATCGTGCCGTTCGCGGCCGGTGGGACGTCCGATGTAATTTCCCGCGCGGTCGCCGAGCAGATGGGCGCGGCGCTGGGGCAAACAATCGTCAATGAGAACGTAGCAGGAGCCGGTGGTTCGACGGCGCTCGCCCGCGCAGCGCGCGCCGACCCGGACGGCTACACCATCGTGATGGGCAACGCGGGTACCAACGCCGCGACCTATACGATCTATCCCAAGCTGCCGTTCACGCCGGATGCCTTCGTGCCGATTGCCATGGTGGCGAAGACATTCGGGATCGTTGCGCTGAAGAAGGATTTTCCGGCGAACAACGTTCAGGAATTCATCGCCTATGCCAAAAAGAATCCGGGCAAGATCAATCTCGGTCATGCCGGGATTGGCTCGTCGAATTACCTGATCTGCAAGGCGTTCGTGCAGGCCACCGGCATCGATGTCACTCTGGTGGGTTACCGGGGCGCGGGCCCCGCGCTGGCGGATCTGATCGGCGGCCAGATCGACGGCGTCTGCGATGCGGCGACCTCGGTGACGCAGGCCATCGACGACAAACTCGTCAAGGGACTCGTGATCGGCTCAACCAAACGGCTCGCGACGCTGCCGGATCTGCCGACGGCCGCGGAGGCGGGAATACCGGAGTTCGAAGCGCAGGGCTGGAACGGATTGTTCGCGCCGAAAGGCACACCGCCCGCGATCATCGCCAAGCTCAATGCGGCCGCACGCAAGGCGATTGCCGGCGACATCGTACGGAAACGTTTCAAGGACCTGTCATCGGTCATTCCCGATGAGGACGAACAGACGCCGGACGTTCTGCAGCAGCTGGTGACGCGCGATGTGGATAAATTTCACGTCATGCTCAAGTGAAAGCACTCAAGCGAAAATACTCAAGTGAAATGCGGGTATCGCGTTTCGGAAGACAAATGCAAACGGTGCCCGTGAAGGGCGCCGTTGCATTTTTGCCAGAGCGAATGGCCCGCTTTATTTATGAATTTTAGGCAGCCCCGGAGCGGGCGCGCTTTCCGGTCCCCAAATCCGATAGCTCAGACTCGCGAAGACCGAGAACCCTTTTGAGATCGATGCCGATTTCGACGCCCGGCACCAGCAGATTGCCACCGGACGCGTGAGCCGAGAACTCGTCGAGTGCCCAAACGTTCAACGTTGCTGGGCCGAAGTTGTAGCCGACCAAAGCGCCTGCGGCCCAGAGATCGTATTTATTGGTGTTGATCAACCCGTGATAAAAATCACTGGATTTGTCATTGGTGATTTGGCCCACATAGTAGCCGACCGGACCGATGGTCCAGTTGCCGAACGTTTTCGTGGCAGTGAACTCGGCATGAAAGATATCGCCGGTCTGATATTGAGTGATCGTGTTCTTGGTGTTCATTTCATTGTAGAGATTGGCCGTGAGATTCCAGCCATCTTTCAGGTATGAAACGATGAATTCGGGCTGAAATGTCCACCACGGATTGCCAACGTTGCCCAGACCATTGATGCCGGTCTTGGTGCCATCCGGCACATACATGCCCAATCCTGCTTTGACGAAAAACCCGCTGTCGCCGAGCTTCCAGCTCAATTCGGCTGGCACAATATAAGTGTTGTGCATGCCGGACGACTGCGTATCGATCGGTGATCCGGCGCTTTGCATGATAAACGGCTGAACGACGACGGCTGTGTATTGGGCGCCTAGAAACGTCCAGCCAGGAACAAAGAGAACCCCGTTGGCCTCGACTGCGCCATGCAGTCCGGTCTTGGTCCCCGTCGGATTCAGCAAGGTGTTTCCTGGCCCGGTCAGGTTCGCCTGATAGGTGAAAAACTGATTGAAGCCGTAGATACCGGGAGGAGGGTCTCCCGCAGTGGCGCCGATCGTGAGTGCGGGCTTCTGTGCCCACCCCGGATATCCCGCCTCATACGCATCAGCCGTGGTCCAGGCTGCGGTTGCGACAAACGCGGCGCTCGAAATGATGACTTTCCGTAGAAGCATTTGAATCCCCAGTCGTTTCCCCGATTCGCTAAAGGTATCACGTTGCCGTTACCGGTACCATGATAATATGGTTAATGCGGAGTTAACCGCTCGGGTCGGGGGCTGAGGCGAGTCTTCGGCGCAGCAAAGCGGTTCGATCATCTCATCGAACCGCTTCGTGTTGGAGCTGGGCCGGATAAGCGTTACGTGCGCTTCTTTATCCGTTTGATGGTGCCGGAAAAATTCAGCAGCGGACGGCCGGAGCTGGTCGCGAGCCCGCGCAGAAAAATCAGCGATCCGCCGGCGCGGGTAACCTCACCGGTGGCCTCGACCAGTTCACCGAGCTGCGCAGCATCGAGAAACTCGGAGTTGAAGGCCACCGTCACGCCGGAGCCCTGCAATTCGCGCCGGGCAAAAGCGAACAGGCAATAATCGGCGAATGTCATGAAACATCCGCCGTGGACGACGCCCAATCCGTTCAGATGCTTGTTTTCGACCCGAAATGCGCAGCGGACCTTGCCGTCCTCCTCGATGTGCCAGAACGGCCCGTTGTGAGACTCGAAGGTGTCACGCGTCCAGGTCGTCCATCCGGCGAATTCGCCTTCGGTGGCGGTGAAGGTGCCGCGTGGCTGCGGCGGCTGGGTCAGAGCGATATTCACGGGTTGGAACTCCTTGAGCCACGAACGGGCCATTTCTGATGGGGACAGGCATAGTCCGGTTGCGGGGCCGGGCGCAAACGGCGGCAAGTGCCGCATCCCCGGTTTTGGCTTCTCTGTTGTCGAAACAGAGCGTTTTCCAGCGAAGCATGCCGCCGGGCTTGATCCGGCGTTGGATACCCGTTCGCGTTGAGAAAACGCGTCAAAAACAAAACGATAGAGCGCGATTGTGATTTAAACTCAGAAAGCAGACTAAAAGGGCAAAAAGCCCTTTTCCGCCCGGGTCGATGTCCGTAAACAGGGCGCCTACAGCCCGCGCGAGCCCTGCGAGACCATGATTTCAAACCAGCCGAAAATCACCCCCGAACTCGTCGCCAGTCACGGTTTGAAGCCGGACGAATACGAGCGCATTCTCAAGCTGATCGGGCGCGAGCCGAGCTTCACCGAGCTCGGCATTTTCTCGGCGATGTGGAACGAGCACTGTTCGTACAAGTCCTCGCGCAAGCATCTGCGCGGACTGCCAACCAAAGCGCCGTGGGTCATTCAGGGGCCCGGCGAGAACGCGGGCGTGATCGATATCGGCGACGGCCAGGCAGTGGTTTTCAAAATGGAAAGCCACAACCATCCGAGCTACATCGAGCCGTATCAAGGCGCGACTACCGGCGTCGGCGGCATCCTGCGCGACGTCTTCACCATGGGCGCGCGGCCGATCGCGTGCCTCAACGCGCTGTCGTTCGGCGATCCGTCGCATCCGAAAACGCGGCATCTTGTGTCCGGCGTCGTTGCGGGCGTCGGCGGCTATGGCAACTCGTTCGGCGTGCCCACGGTGGGCGGGCAGGTGCGCTTCCACACGCGCTACGACGGCAACATTCTCGTCAACGCGATGGCGGTGGGCCTCGCCGATGCTGACAAGATTTTCTATGCGGCGGCATCCGGCGTGAACATGCCGATCGTCTATCTCGGCTCCAAGACCGGGCGCGACGGCATTCACGGCGCGACCATGGCCTCGGCCGAATTCGACGACGACTCCGAGGAAAAGCGTCCGACGGTGCAGGTCGGCGATCCGTTCGCCGAAAAACTGTTGCTCGAAGCCTGCCTTGAAATCATGGCGAAGGATTGCGTGATCGCAATTCAGGATATGGGCGCGGCGGGTTTGACGTGCTCCGCCGTCGAGATGGGCGCCAAGGGCGATCTCGGCGTCGATCTCAATCTGGATGCGGTGCCGACACGCGAAACCGGCATGAGCGCCTACGAGATGATGCTGTCGGAAAGCCAGGAGCGCATGCTCATGGTGCTCAAGCCGGAAAAGGAAAAGGAAGCCGAGGCGATCTTCCGGAAGTGGGGCCTCGATTTCGCGGTGGTGGGATATACCACGCCGACGCAGCGCTTTGTCGTCAAGCATGGCGGCGATGTCATGGTCGATTTGCCGATCAAGGAGCTCGGCGACGAAGCACCGATCTACGATCGGCCGCATGTCGAGAGCCCCAAGCTGCCGGTGATTCACGCACGCGACATTGCTCCGCCGTTGCCGACGATTGACGCGCTGGAGAAATTGCTGGCGACGCCGGAGCTGTGCTCCAGGCGCTGGGTCTGGGAGCAATACGACCAATTCATCCTCGGTAATACCGTCCAGCGCCCCGGGGGCGATGCGGCGGTGATCCGTGTGGAGGATGGTCCGAAGGGGCTGGCGCTGACGGTGGATGTGACGCCGCGCTATTGCGAAGCCGATCCGTTCGAAGGCGGCAAGCAGGCGGTGGCGGAAGCGTGGCGCAATATCACCGCGGTCGGAGGGCGTCCGCTGGCGATCACCGACAATCTGAATTTCGGCAATCCCGAACGTCCCGAGATCATGGGTCAGTTCGTCGGCTGCCTGCGTGGCATTGCGGACGCCTGCATCGCGCTCGATTTCCCTGTCGTGTCTGGCAACGTCTCGCTCTACAACGAAACTAACGGACGCGGCATTCTGCCCACGCCGTCCATCGGTGGCGTCGGCGTTCTCGAAGACTTCACCAAATCCGCGACGCTCGCCTTCAAGGCAGCAGGTGAAGCCATTCTGCTGATCGGCGAGACGCACGGCTGGCTCGGTCAGTCGGTTTACCTGCGCGATGTGTGTGGTCGCGAAGAGGGCGCACCGCCCCCGGTGGATCTCGCCGACGGAAAAACGTAACGGCGACGTGGTGCGCGGCATGATTCATGCGGGCACCGCCACCGCCGTTCACGACCTGTCGGACGGTGGTTTGCTGGTCGCGCTGGCGGAAATGGCGATTGCGGGCGGTCTGGGAGCGACGCTCGATGCAGCGCCTCAGGCGATCGTGCCGCATGCATGGTGGTACGGCGAGGATCAGGCCCGCTATCTTGTCACCGTGCCGCAGGCCGAACTGCTCGGCGTGCTGACCAAGCTCAAGGCGGTGGGCGTGCCATGCGTGCAGATCGGCACCACGGGTGGCGACACGCTGGCGATCGCGGGCGAGCGGACGGTGCCGGTGAAGAAGCTGGAGACGACGTTCGAAAGCTGGCTGCCGGCCTATATGGCGGCAAAGGCAAATTGATTTAGCGAACCTGCCGCTCACAGCACGCGCGTTGCGCCGGGAATCCGACGCAACATCGCTGTGACGCTCCAGCTGAGCGCCAGCGTTCCCGCGAACACAATGAACGCTTTTGAAATCGCCGAAAGCGGCGTATCGAGCAGCGCGAATTGTAGCCACAGACAGAAGACATAGTGAAAGACGTAGATGCCGTAGGCATTTCCACGCAGCGGATCGAGCCAGTTACGCTCTGCCTGCGCGAACCGTAAAAACACCCCGAGCACGGCCAGACTAATGGTCACGCAGGCAAGGGCATAGGCCAAGCCATAGCTGCCCTGCCACCAGACCGGCGGAGCACCCGGCAGGTTTGCCAGCCGCATGCGCCTGAAATCGATCAGCAGCGCGAGCAGGCCGAACGCCCCGGCTGCCGTCATCACCCAGACATGCCAGCGCAGCGCCAGATTTCCGGCGTTCGCCAGCAGGCCTTCGCCGATCCCCGCGGAGCCCACGCCCACGCCTGCAAAAAAGAATACGCAGTAAAGCAACACGCGGCTGGCCTGCACCTGAAACGGTCCGACATTGAACCACCGCACCGCCCCGAACTCGAACAGCAACGGGATGTAAGCCATCGCAGACGCCGCGAACAGCGCGCCGATGAACAGCAGCGCGCTCCGGCGCGACGAGAGCGACAGGCGGTTGATTGCATCGATCAAGGCCGGCACGAGCACGAACACCGGGACGGCAAGGATGTCGAACAGCAGCAACAGCCAGATGAACCACGCGGGACCGTCGAACCAGATTCCGGAGCGATAGTTGTCCAGCCAGAACGCCGCAAATCCGGCCGTCGAGCCGGTCAACCGAAACGATGCGTAGTAGGCAAGCGGCATCAGGACAAAAATCGCCGCAACAAACGGAATTCCCAATCGCAGCATCCGGTCGCGCAGGAAGTGTCCGATCCCTTTGCGCTGCAGGCTGGGCCAGACGAACAGTCCCGAGAGAAAAAACATCAGCGACATGAAAAACGCGTCGTTGAACAATGTCAGCGCGTTGAAGCCGCCCCATTTCTGCGCGTCAACGATGGGCGCCGTCGACCATAAATAGTGGTTGGGATAGAAACGTCCGAACTGCGTGTAGGCCACCACCGAATGGTTGGCCAAAACCAGCAGCGTGATAAAAGTCCGGGCGCGGTCGAGCGCCGCGTTGCGATCGGACGTGCTGCCGTCGGCCATCTCGTTTCGGCGCCCCTGCTGCTCGGTGGGATTTTAGATCGCGTTTGTCTCCTGGCGGAGGTACCGATTTGCTTGCGCGTGAGTGATCCTCAGATATGCCTATGCCTGGATCGCAATCTCTTCGATCTTGACCTTGTCCGGATAGAACGCCAGATGCCCGGCAATCTGGTTGACCGCATCGAAGGGGTGCTCGTAGGTCCAGATTGCATTGTCGATCGTTTTATCGCCGACAGTGATGCTGAAATAGTTCGCGTCACCTTTGTAAGGGCAATGCGTTACAAGCGCGGTGCGCGTCAGCAGCGCCATGTTCGCATCGGAACGCGGGATGTATTGAACAGCCGGATAGCTGGCCTCCTTGAGCGTGAGGGCACTGTCAGTGGAAGCGATCTCCGTGCCGCCGGCCGAAATCCGGATCTGATTTGGGTTTGGCGTGATCGTGATGGGATGATCGGGGCCGGGAATTTTCATGAAACAGACCTGCCTACGTATGATGTAACTTGTGGGTGAGCACCGGGATACAGTTCGGAAAATGCTGCAATACCGGATATAAGGTCGCGACGCGTGACGCAGTAGGGCGTTCACGTTAGATTTAAGCGGGCCGAGCCTTGTTCGGCGGCGATTCGCACTGTTCTGGAGATGATCGATGCCAATGGATGCGCGGGATATCGAGGCCATGATTAAGGCGGCTATCCCCGATGCGGACGTGACGATCCGCGATCTTGCCGGCGACGGCGACCATTACGCAGCCACGGTCATCTCGGAGTCGTTTCGGGGCAAGTCCCGCGTCCAGCAACACCAGATCGTCTACCAATCCCTGAAAGGGCAGATGGGCGGCGTGCTGCACGCCCTGGCGTTGCAGACGGGAACTCCGGAAAAATAATTTAGGGCGTTCGTTCAGAGAGGAACGGATGGCCGATCCCTCCAAGACTTCCTCCAGTTCCTCCAAGGCTTCCCCTTAAAGGCTTGCCCTCAAAGGCTTGCACTTTAATTTGCGCGCAGGGCGTAGACCGCGAACATGCCGTTTGCATCCGTCCATGATTGCTTCGGCGTCCATCCAGAACCTCGCGCCAGTGCGCCGAAACGGTCGATGCTATATTTATAGCTGTTCTCGGTGTGGATGCTTTCGCCCGCGCGGAATGAAACATTGCGGCCGAGCAGGCGGACAGTCTGCGCCTTGCGGCTGACGAGATGCATCTCGATGCGGTGACGCTCGCGATTATAGCTCGCGTGATGGGCAAAGCCCGCGAGATCGAAATTGCCGCCCAGCTCGTTGTTGATTCTTGCAAGAAGATTGAGATTGAAGCGCGCTGTCACGCCTGCGGCATCATTATAAGCGGCCTGCAAAATCTTTTCGTCCTTTTCCAGATCGATGCCGATAATCAGCAGCGCCCCGTCGCCGAGTATCTTGCGGGCGCTGCGCAGGAATGCGCAGGCCTCATGCGGCTCGAAGTTGCCGAGCGTCGAGCCCGGAAAGAAGCCGACTTTCGGCATGCTCTTGATGTCATCCGGCAGTTCGAACGGCGCAGTAAAATCGGCGACGACGGGATGGATGTTCAGGGCGGGATAGTCGCGGCGCAGATCGGCTGCCTGCGCGTGGAGAAAGTCGCCGGAGATGTCCACGGGCACATACGCGCCCAGGTGACACTGGCCGAGCAGTAGACGCACTTTGGTCGTCGCGCCCGCGCCGAATTCGATTAAAGCCGCGCCGTCGGGAATGATTGAGGCGATGTCCGCTGCGCGATCCTGCAGAATGCCGAGCTCTGTGCGGGTCGGGTAATATTCCGGCAACACCGTGATCTGCTCGAACAATTCAGAACCTGCGGCGTCATAGAAATATTTCGGCGACAGGTATTTCGGGTGATGCGTCAAGCCCGCGACAGCGTCGGAGGCAAACGGCGATTCCCTGGAACTCCGCGGCGCGCGCAATAGCCAACGCGGACGAATGCATATTCATAACAAGCTCCAACTCACTCAAGTGCGGCGCGATCGCGCGGCGGTCCAGTTCGAATGTTTCAGCCGTTGTAATCGGCGAGGCGCAGCCCCGTGAATTGCCAACGATGATGAGGATAAAAGAAATTGCGATAGGTCAGCCGCTCGTGACCTTCCGGCGTAGCTAGCGACGAGCCCCGCAATACCAATTGATTGACCATGAACTTGCCGTTGTATTCGCCGAGCGCTCCTTCGATCGCGCGATAACCCGGATAGGGCGCATAGGCGCTTCGCGTCCACTGCCAGACGATTCCGAAGGCGTCGTTCAGGTGGCCGCCCCGCGCCGCAACTTCCCATTCCATCTCGGTGGGCAGATGCTTACCGCACCAGCGCGCGAATGCGTCCGCCTCGTAATAACTGACGTGGCACACCGGAGCGTCGAGATCGACCGGCTTGAGGCCGCCGAGCGTCATGACATGCCATACGCCGTCGATCTTTCGCCAGTGACCCGGCGCTTCCCATTCCTCTTTACTGGCGGCGGCAAAACCGTCCATCAACCAGAGCGTTGGTGTGCGATAGCCACCGTCGTCCATGAATGCGAGCCACTCACGATTGGTGACGAGATGTCGCGAGATGCTGACCGGTCCGACCAGTGCACGGTGTGCCGGTTTCTCGTTGTCGAAATGAAAAGTCTCGGCTTGATGGCCGATGGTGTGGATGCCTTCGGTCAGATGAACGTGGGCGTCTCCGTCGCGGCGCGACGCCGGAAATGTCCAGTCGCTCCGATAGGCAGGTGGAATCGGGTTCTGCGCAAAGGCATGCAGAATATCCGTCAGCATCAATTCCTGATGCTGCTGCTCATGATTAAGACCCACATCCATTAACGGGGCGACCCTCGCCAGGGTGGCGTCGTCGGCGCTTTCGAGGAAATGAATCACAGCGGCGTCGACGTGGCTACGATAAGCCGTGATGTCGTCGGCCCCGGGGCGGGTCAACATGCCACGGTGATTGCGGGAATGACGAGGGCCGGCGGACACGTAATATGAGTTGAAAAGAAATGCGTAGTCCGGATGAAAGGGCGTATATCCAGCCGCATATTCACCCAGCAGAAATTGTTCGAAAAACCAGGTGGTATGTGCCCGGTGCCACTTCGCGGGGCTCGCGTCCGGCATAGACTGCACGGCCTGATCTTCAGCCGAAAGGGGGGCTGCCCGGCGCTCGGTCTCATCCCGCACGGACCGAAACGCGCATACCAGCTGCGCAGCACGGCTTGCGCCAGGCTCCGCCTGCGGGGGGGCGGGGGACGGATCCCGGGAGGCGGCGGCTGTCGTCGCGGCTATTGTCACGCATAACTCCGATTTGGGAGAAGAACGTTGCTCTTTGGGATCGGTTCCGGGAAATGGCCATCTGCAAGATAAGGTGGCCCGGGACGTAAAAACAGGGGTTGATGGCCAAGGAAATGCCTACGCTGGGTTGTCGACGAGCTCAAATTCCATTTGGGATGCAAGGGCGTTTCGAGTACATATATGGCAAATATGGTTAGGGCCGGTTTATCCGGTGCATGCCGGTTTATCCGGTGCATAAGGACGCGACATGAGCATCGAGAAATTTATCGAAACCGAAGTGAAATCGAACGACGTTGTGCTGTTCATGAAGGGCACGCCGCAATTCCCGCAATGCGGTTTCTCGGGGCAGGTCGTTCAGATCCTCGATCACGTCGGGGTCGCCTACAAAGGTCTGAATGTGCTCGAAATCGGCCGAACTTCGTGACGGCATCAAGGTCTTCTCGAACTGGCCGACGATTCCCCAGCTCTACGTGAAGGGCGAGTTTGTCGGCGGCTGCGATATTATCCGCGAGATGTTCCAGGCCGGGGAATTGCAGCAGCTTCTGACAGAAAAAGGTGTGTCGGTGCATCAACCGGCGAACTAACGCCTGCCGATTATCGTTGTGTTTTGCGATCGCGCCCGGGCTTTGGTCCGGGCGCGATTTTTTGTCGGGCCTTAACTGTCCACCAGCCCACTTGCCGAGGCTTGCGCGCTCGATTGTCCCCGATACACTCGGATCTATCCGGACGTGAGATCCGGTTTCGGGGAGCGAAAAAATGATGGTGTTACGTCGAGGTCTGCTGCCGCTTGTCGCAGCGAGCGTGGTTTTCGCCGGTACGGCGTTTGCCGACAGTATTGCTCGGACCAATCCTGAGGATGCGGGCCTTTCGCGCGAGAGGCTTGGGCGGATCGGCACCTACCTCAAAAATGAAATCGCCACCAACAAGATCCCCGGCGCGGTGGTGATGATCCAGCGCAAGGGCAAGCTTGCTTATTTTGAAACGTTTGGCGTGCGCGATCCGGCGACCAAAGCCCCGATGACGCCGAATACGATTTTTCGAATCTATTCGATGTCCAAGCCGATCACGACGGTCGCCGCGATGATGCTGGTCGAGGAGGGCAAGCTGGCGCTGGACGAGCCGTTGTCGAAATACATCCCGTCTTTCGCCAATGTGAAAGTCGGCGTGGAAAAGAAGGATGAAGGCGACCACATAGTGCTCGATCTCGTCGCACCGAAACGCCCCATCACCATTCAGGATTTGATGCGCCACACGTCGGGCTTGACCTATGGCTTCTTCGGCGAAGGCGTCGTGAAGAAGGCGTATGTCGATGCGCATGTCTTCGCAGGCGATCCCGATAACGCCGAATTCGCGGAAAAACTCGCGAAGCTGCCGTTGGCCTACCAGCCGGGCAGTACGTGGGATTACAGCCATTCGACCGACATCCTCGGCCGCGTGATCGAGGTCGTGTCGGGCAAGTCGCTCTATCAATTCGAGAAGGAGCGCATCCTCGACCCACTCGGCATGACGGACACCGGTTTCTACGTCACCGACAAGGCGAAGCAGGCATTGATCGCCGAACCATTCCCCAATGAACGAAAGATCGGCAACGACGCCGAGATGAACGATCCGCGCATCTCGCAGAAATGGGAATCCGGGGGCGGCGGAATGGTGTCGACCATCGCCGACTATGGCCGGTTCATGCGCATGCTGGTCAATGGGGGGACGCTCGATGGCAAACGTTACCTCAGCCCGAAAACAGTGGCGTTCATGAGCGCCAATCATGTGGGCCCGGCGGCGGGTGTCACGCCCGGGCCTTATTACCTGCCGGGGCCGGGCTTCGGTTTCGGGTTGGGCTTTGCGGTTCGCACAGAAGCCGGTGTCAGCGCTATGGAAGGCTCGATCGGAGAGCTGAACTGGTCGGGGGTTGGCGGGACGACATTCTGGATCGATCCGAAAGAAGACATGTTCGTGATCTTCATGAGCCAAACCGTGTCGCAACGCGGGCGGCATCGTGTCGCTTTGAAAAACATGGTCTACGGCGCTTTCGAAAAATAATAGCGGATAATGTTACGCCAACGATCCGCACGCCAATTCTTTGGCGTAATTTAATGCTCGCATGAAAGCGTGATGAAGAGGCGTTTGCCGCTTCATCACCGTTGTGCTCGAACCAAAAGATGATTGACCGGCCCGATTCAGAATTGTCGGGCCGGCCGCAATTCAGGCCGGTCTGTTCCCGCAATGAAAATCTATTTCGTACGTTCGCTCGTGATTTTGACGAGCATATTCACCTTGATCGCATCGGCCGCAGAATGCGCCCCCGCCGATATCGCCGAGCAATGGGGCTTGATAGGCAGCTGGGCCGTCAATTGCCGCCGGCCTCCCGCCAGAAATAACGCCTATTACAGCTATGTTCGCCGGGCGGATGCGCTGGTCGTGGTGCGCGATCTCGGGTCTTTTTCGGATGAAAACGAGGTGACCGCTGCGGAAGTCGCGCCAGACGGCGGCATCGACCTCGTGGTAGAATTCAAGGCATTTTCCCATGTCATGACAAGCCGTCTTGTCAGGGATGCCGCCGGTCAAATCCATACGCTGTCGAACAAGGATGAGACGGGCGCCTATACGATCCGCAACGGAAGATTGACCAAGACCGGATCGCCCGGCGCCGTCATGAAGCGTTGCGCAAAAGCTGACGCTGCTTGATCGCAGCCGCTCGCTTCGATCTGCTTTCGCCTGTTGCGCAGTTAACATACTGTCTCATAGGACAGTCCGTCCGCAAAATCTCCTCACGGCCTGAACCCGTGTGCGCGGTTATAAATTATCTTTTCTTATGAGATAGCGGGCCGGAATCGGCAAAAAATTATTCATCGCTTAGGCAGAGTTCGGAGGATCGGCGATCCATGACACTCTTGCGAAGACCGCTTCATGGCATTGCAGCTGTTGTGCTGGCCTCCATGGCGCTACTCGGCGTCGCTATCGCGCAGACGCAGCCGGGGCTCCCCAAGTCCGGATTTCCCCCAGAAGGGCTCGATCGCATCAGCGATTATTTCCAGCATGAGGTCTCGACCGGCAAGATTCCCGGCGCGGTCGTTTCCATTCAGCGCCACGGCATGCCGGTCTATCTCAAATGCTTTGGTGTGAACGACATCGCAACCAAACATCCGATGACGCCGGATACGATCTTTCGAATCTTCTCGATGTCCAAGCCGCTGACGGCGACGATCACCATGATGCTTGTCGATCAGGGCAAGCTCAAGCTCGACGATCCGCTGTCGAGATACCTCCCTCAGTTTGCAGATGTTAAGGTTGGGGTCGAGACCAAAGGCGACGATGGCGTGCCTAAACTCGATCTCGTGCCGTTGGACCGGCCCATAACCATTAAGGATATGCTGCGGCAATCGTCCGGCATCACATATGGTTTTTACGGCAACAGCCTGGTGCGGCAGGCCTATGCGAAAGCCGATCTGTTTCGAGGAAATATCGACAATGCGACATTCGCCGACCGGATTGCGCAATTGCCGCTTGCGGAGCAGCCCGGCAAGATCTGGGACTATGGGCATTCGATGGACGTGCTTGGCCGAGTCATCGAACTCGTTTCAGGCAAGTCGCTCTATCTAACCGAGAGAGAGATGCTGTTCGACCCGCTCGGAATGATGGGGACGAGTTACTATGTGGCTGACCCGGCGAAATTCAATCTGATCGCGGAGCCTTTGCCGAACGACAAGACGTTCGTGTCGGCGATGGAGCGTGACGTGCGCGTTCCGCACTCGTGGGAGGCGGGAGGCAGCGGCCTTGTTTCCACGGTTCTCGATTACGGACGTTTCGCGCAAATGTTGCTGAACGGCGGCAGCCTTGATGGCAAGCGCTATCTCAGTCCGGAATCCTTCAAGGCGATGACGTCGAACCAGATCGCGCCGGCGACAGACGTCAAGCGCGGTCCGTATTATTTTCCGGGCGACGGCTTCGGCTACGGTTTCGGTGTGGGTGTGCGTATCGAGCCCGGTGATAACAATCCGCCCGGCTCGATCGGCGAGTTCAAGTGGGACGGGGCGGGTGGGGCCTATTTCTTCGTCGATCCGGTCCTCAGATATGTTCGTCGTGATGATGGTACAAACTCCGTCTGAACGCGGGCGCATTCACCGCGAATTCAAGAAGCTGGTCTACGAGGCGATAGAACACTAACCGCTGGAAAGCCTTTAGACATTCTCCCGCGTGATCTGGCGAACCATAGCCACGGTCTCATCGACCATCGCGGCTGTAATATCCAGATGCGTGCAGGCGCGAATACGACCGCCAAGCGTGGTCATCAGAATGCCGCGTTGCCTCAGCGTGTCGATCAGCCTCTCCGCCGGCAGTCCGGCATCCGTGCAATCGAAAAACACCAGGTTGGTCTCGGGCGTCTGCACCTCGAATCCTGCGATTTGCGACAATCCGCCCGCGAGCATGCGCGCGTTGTCGTGGTCTTCTCGAAGGCGATCGACATTATGATCGAGCGAATAGAGACATGCGGCAGCGGAGATTCCAGCTTGCCGCATGGCGCCGCCAAGGCGCTGTTTCCATCTCCAGACATCGTCGATAAAGGTTCGCGATCCGGCAAGTACGGCCCCCAGCGGTGCGCCCAGGCCCTTGGTGAAGTCGATCCAAACGGAATCCCAGTTCGCCGCCATTTCGCGCGCCGAAATATCTGTCGCCACACATGCGTTGAGCAGCCGCGCGCCATCGAGGTGGGTGTTCAGATCATGTGCTTTCGCGATCCGCGCTATCTCGTCGAGGTCCGCCTTGGGCCAGATCGTACCGCCGCCGATATTGGCGGTCTGTTCAGCGCTCACCAGTTTTTGCAGAGGGGCATATCGCGACGGCGTCCGGATTGCCGCGCGCAATGTCGCACCAGAGAATTGACCTTTCGGTCCTTGCAACGGGAGGATCTGGAAACCGCCCAATGCCGCATGAGCGCTACCTTCGCTGGTGAGAATATGAGCGGTCTCGTGCGCGAGAATTTCGTCGCCGGGCCGGCAATGGCTAAGCAACGCCGCAACGTTGCACATGGTCCCGGACGGCATGAATACCGCGGCCTCCTTGCCAAGCAGGTCGGCAACCCTTTCGCAAAGTATGTTGACGGTGGGGTCGAGTCCGAGCTGTTCGTCACCGACCTCCGCGCGCGCCATCGCCTCGCGCATCCCGGCGCTCGGTCGGGTCTGGGTATCGGACAACAGATTGATGCGAATAGGTGGAAGCGTCGCGGCGGGCGGAACGGGGCGTATAGACCATGGCGAGTCTCGCATTGGGTTGTCGTCGCTCAGCAGCATACTGCCACAAAAAAAGGCCCCGGAAAGACGGGGCCTTTTTCAATTCAGGAAAGATCTTTTTTGAGCCACTGCGGATGCGTCGTCAAACGCATCCGGACAGAGCGCTCAAATCAGCGCGAATAGAATTCGACGATCAGATGGGGTTCCATCTGAACCGGGAAGGGCACTTCGGACAATCCCGGGATGCGTGCGATCTTCGCGATCTGCTTGCCGTGATCGACTTCGATGAAATCAGGAACGTCACGCTCGGCGAGCTGGTTGGATTCAAGAACGATGGCGAGCTGTTTCGAGGCTTCCTTGACCTCGATCACGTCGCCGACCTTGACCTTGTAGCTGGCGATGTTGACGCGCTTGCCGTTCACCTTGATGTGGCCGTGATTGATGAACTGGCGCGCGGCGAACATGGTGGCAACGAATTTGGAGCGATACACCACGGTGTCGAGACGGCGCTCGAGCAGGCCGATCAGGTTTTCGCCCGAGTCGCCCTTCATGCGGGTCGCTTCCACGTAGATCGCGTGGAACTGACGCTCGGAAATGTTGGCGTAGTAGCCCTTGAGCTTCTGCTTGGCGCGCAGCTGCACGCCGAAGTCGGAGAGCTTGCCTTTGCGGCGCTGGCCGTGCTGGCCGGGACCGTATTCACGCTTGTTGACCGGGCTCTTCGGGCGGCCCCAGATGTTCTGGCCCATACGTCGATCGATTTTGTACTTCGACTCACTGCGCTTTGTCATCGCGTCCTCATAAGAAGTTTCAGGGTGAGGATCGCGCCCTCCTGTACACCGGGGTTGAGCCCGGTGCCGACAGGTTCGTCTCCAAAAGCTGACGGGGAAAACCACGGGTCGCGAAACGCTTCGCGGGCCGAAAACGGCCCGCGAGCAGGGGGGTTTTAGGTGAAAAGCCGGGGGTGGTCAATCAAAAGGACCGGTCCGAAAACGTTAAAAACCACGCAAATTCAACGATTCTCAGCGTTTTCGTAGCCCCCTAGCGCCAGCGGCTCCGCATCGCTCTGGAATGCGGACGTGAGAAGGGCATCCGCATTCCTCAGGACGCCGTGGATTTGCCGGAGCCGGAGTTGTGGGCACTGGCGCTTCATAGCATGTGAAACCCGCTGGTGTGGGCCGGTTCACCCCGTGTAAGAAACAGCTTTCGACACCTCAATCCGGAGACTGCAACGTGTCCTCTTCGACTGCACCAGCGCCCCTCAATCGATTGAAAGCTCTTTGGCGCGAGGGAAAAACGGCACTCGGAGCCATAGCGACAATTCCATCGGTGCAGACCATCCAGATCATGGCGCGTTCCGGATTGGATTTCGTCATTATCGATATGGAACATGGCGCGGTGGATCTGGGGACTGCTCACAACATGATCGTTGCCACGTCGGGAACGCCGATGGTCCCTCTGGTTCGGGTCGCGTCCACGTCGGCGTGGCATGCAAAAGTGCCGCTGGACCTTGGCGCGCTGGGCGTCTGCTTTCCTATGACGATTACGCCGGAAGCGGCCAAAGCCGCGGCGATGGCGGTTCGCTATCCGCCGCGAGGCGAGCGCTATTGGGGACCGTTCTACGCGCCGCCGCGATGGGATATGACGATGCGCGACTATCAGGACCGTATCGATGATGAGGTGCTCTCCATCGGCACCATCGAGCATATCGATGCCGTCACATCGATCCGCGATGTTGTCGCGACGCCAGGGCTCGATTTGGTTTTTATCGGCCCCGGCGATCTTGCAACAAGTATGGGGTTGAAGGGCCGTGCCGACCATCCGGACGTTATCGCTGCGATGAAAACGCTGGAGGAAGCGATTTTGCCGAGCCCTGTTCAGTTGGGAGGCGTCGCCCCCACGCCCGAGCAGATTTCGGCAATGACCGCGCGCGGATACAAGGCGCTCGTTGTCGGCTTCGATTGGTCGTTGTTGCAGAAGGGCATCCAGTCGGTGATCGGAAATCGATCCTGATTACGCTGATAGAGCGAAAGCGCTTTCAGGCGAAAACGTTCTGCCCGAAAAACGGAACGAGGGCTTTCGCCAAGGCCGCTGGCGGTGTCGCGCCTGACGTGTAAATAAACCGCGCGGGTGATGGCGCGGAGCGACCCGAAATTTTACTCAGCAACTCGGCGGTACGCCGCGCGATGGCAGGCGCCGGATCGATCCAGTCGACCGACCACGGCGCCAGCGCCACAAGTCGCTCGGAGAGCAACGGATAGTGCGTGCAAGCGAGCACGACGGTGTCGGTTCGCGCCGCGCCATCGACGAAGCAGGGCGCGATCTCGGCGGCAATCTCGGCATCGGTTACGGTCTCGCCGTTCAGCGCGGCCTCGGCGAGAGAGGCCAGGTTGGCAGCCCCGACCAGCGTCACTTCGCAGCCTTTAGCGAAATCGCGGATCAGGCCTTGCGTGTATTCCCGCCTCACGGTGCCCTTGGTGCCGAGCACCGAGACGCACTTGCTCCTTGAAGATGCGCATGCGGGCTTGATGGCGGGAACCGTGCCGACGAACGGCACTTCATAGGCCGCACGCAGATGGGTCATGACCAGCGTCGAGGCCGTGTTGCAGGCGATGACAACGACATCCGGTGTGTGCGTTGCGATCAGCTCTCCGATCAGAGGCACCACGCGAGCGATGATGTCAGCTTCGCTGTGATGCCCGTAAGGAAAAAATACGTCGTCGGCGACATAAGTATAGGCTGCATCCGGGCGTGTCTTGACGATCTCGCGCAATACGGTGAGACCGCCGAGGCCGGAGTTCAAAAACGAGAATCGCGGGCGCTCTGGACATGCGGCGATGTTAGCGGAGCGCAGGTCTCGATGCACCGTCATTCCGCCACGTGCTTTACCAAAGTCGATCCGTCGACATGGCAACGGGTTGGCACTTGGGATTGTACCGCGAGTCCATGCATTGATTGGAACGATTCAAGCCTACCATCCGGCCCAAAGACTTGTACGCCCTGGGCAAGTATGGCTTTCGTCATACGGTCGTGATGTCATCCTTGGGATTTTGGAAGGCGATTGGGTCGATGGTGAAAAACAGCACGGTATCGTGGGGAAGCATTTCCCGCGCCTTTCATTGGATTGTCGGCGCGATGATCGTCGGCATGTTGGCCTATGGCTGGTGGATGAATCACATGGCTCCGCGACCCGACCGCCTGTTCCATCGTTCAATTCACGCCGATATCGGATATGTCGTCTTGCTGCTGATGGTGCTGCGGTTGCTTTGGCGCGCGATCAATCCGACGCCTGCGCTGCCCAGCGGCACGCCGCGTTGGGCACGCGCGCTCGATCATTTGACTCAGGGCGCGCTCTATCTCGTTACGATTGGGGGCGCGCTGCTGGGATGGGCCCATGCCGGTGCTCATAATCCCGATTACGCGAGTTGGTTCGGATTGTTTCGTGTTCCGCAATTAATGTCGGAAGACCGGGCCAATGCCCGGTTCTTCGAGCAGTGGCACATCTATTTCGCATATGTTTTGATGGCTATGATCGCGCTGCACGTTGCCGCAGCGCTCTATCATCATCTTTTCAAGCGCGATCGCATCCTGCTTCGTATGGTCGACGGAAAGTAAATTCTTGATCCGCTGATCGACTATTCAAATCATGCAAGCTGCAAGAGGCGTGGCCGCTTATAATCGCTTTAGCTTTTCGCTGCAACGATCGCGAAATTGATTTACCGTTTCTGGCGACATACCTTCTTTAGGAATGGTGTAACCGACGGATTTACTCAAACAGAGTTGGAATACCTGCTTGTCTTCCTTGAACCCGCGAAGGTCAGACCAATTGTATCGCCAAACGCTGCGCGGGGTTTTGATCTTTATCCCCTGGGCATCATCCGTAAATTCCGTTTCGCCGAACAGCAGGGAATTTTGGCGGTAAAGCCGTCCTATCTGAAACGGTATCGCCACGAACCAAAACAGCAGCGCAGAGCCCATGAAAAACATCGTTCCGACCGCGGTTGGCCAGATCAAGCTCGAGGGGAGTTCGATTTTTGGATCGTTTGTTATTGCCATAACCGCGAACATTGCTATCCCGGCCACGGTCGGAATCTTCAATGCCCCAATCCCAATCTGCAACCTGGTGCCTTGAACCACAGCATCTTTTGTGAGCGCGTATTTCAGTCGCAATAATGCATTCCCAAACGGTTACGAGGTTGGTTGTTTAAGGCTGGCCGAATACGCGCTTGAAAATCGTATCGACGTGTTTGAGGTGATAGCCGAGATCGAATTTCTCTTCGATGTCTGCGTCCGACAAATATTTCTTCACGTCCGGATCTTTTTTCAGAAGTTCCTGGAAGTCGCCTTCGCCGCGCCAGACCGGCATCGCGTTGCGCTGCACGAGCTTGTAGGATTCCTCGCGGCTCGCTCCTTTTTGAGTCAGCGCCAGCAGCACCCGTTGCGAATGGACCAGACCGCCGAGTCGATCGAGATTCTTCTGCATGTTCTGCGGATAGATCAAAAGCTTTTCGATCACGCCAGCGAGGCGGTTCAGTGCGAAATCAAGCGTCACGGTGGCGTCGGGCGCGAACATGCGCTCGGCGGAGGAGTGTGAAATATCACGCTCGTGCCACAGCACGACGTTCTCGAGTGCGGGCGTCACATAGGCACGCACCATGCGCGACAGGCCGGAGAGATTTTCGGTGAGTACGGGATTGCGCTTGTGCGGCATGGCGGATGAGCCTTTCTGGCCCTCCGAGAAAAATTCCTCCGCTTCGAGCACTTCCGTGCGCTGCAGATGTCGGACCTCCGTTGCCAGCCGCTCGATCGATGAAGCGACGACACCCAGTGTCGCGAAATACATCGCGTGGCGATCGCGCGGGATGACTTGCGTCGAGATTGGCTCGGGCGAGAGGCCCATGGCCTTGGCGACGTGTTCTTCCACGCGCGGGTCGATCTGCGCGAAGGTGCCGACGGCGCCGGAAATGGCGCAGGTCGCGATTTCCTTGCGCGCGGCGATCAGACGGTCCTTGGCGCGGGAGAATTCGGCGTAAGCATAGGCAAGCTTGAGCCCGAACGTCACGGGCTCCGCATGAATGCCGTGGGAGCGGCCGATCGTCGGCGTCATCTTGTGTTCGAAGGCGCGTGTCTTGAGCGCCGCGAGCACCTTGTCGACATCCGCGATCAGGATATCGGCAGCCCGCACCAGTTGAACGTTGAGGCAGGTGTCGAGCACGTCGGACGATGTCATGCCCTGATGCACGAAGCGCGCTTCGGGGCCGACGATTTCCGCGAGATGCGTCAGAAACGCGATGACGTCGTGCTTCGTCTCGCGCTCGATTTCGTCGATGCGATCAACGTCGAAGGTGGCACCCTTGGCCTTGGCCCAAATGGTTTTCGCCGCGTCCTTCGGGATCACGCCGATCTCGGCCATCGCGTCGGCCGCATGCGCTTCGATTTCGAACCAGATCCGGAAACGGGTCTGCGGCTCCCAGATCGAAGCCATTTCGGGGCGGGAGTAACGAGGAATCATGCGAGTTCTCCGCGTGCATCAGCCGCCGCATGGCGGATGGCCGCAATGTTGGTTTTGTAAGCGTCGGGCGTGCCGCCTTTAAAAACGGCAGAGCCAGCAACGAATGCGTTGGCGCCCGCTGCGGCGATTGCGCCGACCGTCTCCGGCGTAACGCCGCCATCGACTTCGATGTCGATCGGGCGTCCGGCCGAAAGCGCGCGAACCTGACGAACTTTTTCGATGGCCGCGGGAATGAAGGCCTGGCCGCCGAAACCGGGATTGACCGACATCACCAGTACAATATCGAGAAGGTCGATGACGTGCTCGATGCTGGATACGGGCGTTGCCGGGTTCAGCGAAACTCCTGCCTTCTTGCCGAGAGCGCGGATCGCCTGCAGCGAGCGGTGCAGATGCGGTCCCGCTTCCACATGAACGATGATGTGATCCGAACCGGCTTTTGCGAATGCTTCCAGATAGGGATCGCAGGGCGCGATCATCAGATGCGTGTCGAATATCTTCTTCGTGTGTGGCCGCATCGCCTTGATCACGTCCGGTCCGAACGAGATGTTCGGGACGAAATGCCCGTCCATCACGTCCATATGAATCCAGTCCGCGCCGGCGTGGTCGATCGCCCGGACTTCCTCGCCCAGCCGCGAGAAATCGGACGCAAGGACCGATGGCGCGATGATCAGAGGGCGCAACGACTGTGTGGGCATGGTCGTGTTCCAAGCTTTGGATGAAGGCCGGTCCGCGTAACATGCAAGCGAGGCATGGGCTAGCCCGCAGAGGGCATTCCCGCATCAGGATACGGGGTCTTCAACGCAATTTCGCGGCTGGCGAGGGGCCGCCAGGAAAGCGGCGTGGAGATCCGCCACGGAATTAAGTGTTGGCTTCCCGCATTGCGGCTGGACGGGCTGCCATCCCTCATACCAGTATACCAGACTGGCACGTCGTTTGCGTTCTTAAGGAGAAGTTAACCGCCCTAGAAGGAAGCAACCATGACCGCGATTCCCCACCCAATTGCCGCCGAACTCCCGAAAACACGCTGGATTCAACTGGGGCTGGGTTTGATCGCCATGATGGCGATCTCCAGTCCGCAGTATGTCTGGACGCTTTTCGTCAAGCCTTTTCAAGGCACTACGGGCGCCGACCTGCCGGCCATCCAGATCACCTTCTCGCTCCTGATCGTGCTGCAAACCTGGCTGTCGCCGCTGCAGGGCTGGCTGGTGGAGCGCTTCGGCTCCCGGCTTTTGATCACCGTCGGCTGCTTATTAAGCGGGCTGGGATGGATCACGTCTGCCTACGTTCACAGCACTGTCGGTGTGTATCTGACCTACGGGCTGTTTTGCGGTGTCGGCACCGGCATCGTCTATGTCGGCATTGTCGGTCTGATGGTCCGCTGGTTTCCGGACCGGCGCGGACTGGCGACCGGTGTGGTCGCCGCCGGTTACGGCTTCGGCGCGATCCTCACCACGTTTCCCATCGACTCGATGATCAAGAGCTCCGGATATCAATCCACGCTCATCACGTTCGGAATCATTCTGGGTATCGTCGGTGCTGTCGCGGCTCTCGGGTTGCGCGATCCGTCCGCTGAAGAGGTGACCGCAGCGATGCCGGTGAGGGCCCAGGCCAGGTCAGTGGCGGATGTTTCGCCGTCGGTCATGCTGAAGACGCCGGTTTTCTGGCTGATGTTCGTCATGATGACGATGATGTCCACAGGCGGGCTGATGGTCATTTCGCAATTCGCGACATTCACCAAATCGTTCGGCATCGCCGACACACTGGTGTTCGGTCTCGCGGCGCTTCCGTTCGCGCTGACGTTCGATCGCGTCACCAACGGTCTGACGCGGCCGTTCTTCGGTTGGGTGTCGGACCGTATCGGGCGCGAGAACACCATGCTGGTCGCGTTCCTGCTTGAAGCGGCTTCGATCTTTCTGCTGCTGCAGTTCCGCGATAACGCGTTGATGTTCGTGCTGTTGTCGGGCGTGGTATTCTTCGGATGGGGCGAGATCTTCTCGTTGTTTCCTTCGACGCTGACGGACACGTTCGGAACCAGGAACGCCACCACCAATTACGGCTTCCTCTATATGGCGCAAGGCATCGGCTCCGTACTTGGGGGACCGGTTGCGGCCATGATCTACGTATCGTCCGGAAGCTGGATGCCGGTGTTCGCGCTGATCATCGGCATGGACATCGTTACCGCGCTGCTGGCGTTCTTCGTGCTCAAACCGATGCGCATGAGATATCTGTCGCACGCCTGAGACGCCTTAGAAGTTTGAGAAGTCAGATACCATCGGCTGGATACGGCCGGTGGTATTTTCATCTTGAAGCGTCGGCATTTTCTGCCGCGAGCGGCATGATTTGCCGCGCGATTTCGTTGTGCGAATTTGAAAAGCCCTTTTGTTTCAGGCGTTTTATCATCGGCACGGCATTTGCTGATCTTTCGATATGGGCCGCATTGTCATGCGCGGCGTTCATTGGGGTTTGCAGATGTTGTTCGCTCTCGGCGCTGCTTCCAGCGCGATCGATATACTTTCGTCAATCAAGCCAGCCGGCCAGTCGGGCCACAAGAAACCATCGAACACGTTCAGCGTCACCGGCGATACGGCCAGCGCGAATAGCGCGCAGGCGGCGACGCCGCAAAGTGGCTTGCTGTCGCCGGATACTTACGCCGCGTTGTTGGCCTCCCAAAGCCAGGCAGGGCAGACGCAAACCACGGGTCAGACGCCGGCAACGCAAAGCCCGTCGAGCGCACTCAAGGATTTGTTCTCGCTTCTCGATACAAACGGTGACGGCCAGATCAGCAAATCCGAATTCGAGAGCCAATCTCGGGGCGGGCGGCACCAACGTTCAGGCGGCTGACAGCGTATTCGCCAAGCTGGACAAAGACGGCAGCGGCTCGGTCGGGCAGGACGAATTGTCAGCGGCGCTCAAGGGTTCGGGCCACCATGGCCATCACCACGCACATGGCGCGGGCGGATCGAGCGGAGCGGGGGCTTCCCCTGACGCGTTGTTGCAAGCACTGCAAGGTGCATCCAGTTCATCCACCACCAACAGCGACGGGTCGACCACGACGACCATGACCTATGCGGATGGCTCGAAAGTCGCGATGACATCGCCTGCGGCCTCCGCGTCCGGCGGCAAAGCGGTTTCATCCTATAATTTCATTGAGCAAATGATCCAGCGGCAGGCGAACGCCTTGTCGACGTCGATCAGCGCTTGATTTTCGATCTGTATGTTAGGAGTTGAAGAATGATATCTGCACTTGGTAAATCTGCTTTCAGCCCAGTCAATACGCTTTCGCCACTGCGGAAATCAGATAAGCAAGATCAGAGTTTGACGACCGACATCTCGGGTGCGTCAACAATAACCGACATTACGAGCCAGTCCCAGGTTACGCATCCTGCCCAGAATTTGGACAGCCTACAAAGTCTGGTAATCGGAACCTTGTCGCTGGATACATTCGCAGCACTCGTCGATCCGCAAAATCAGATGACAGCTCAGACGCAAAGCCCGGCCGAGACGTTCCAGGGATTGCTGCCTTCACTTGACAAGGATGGCGATGGTCAGCTCAGCAAATCTGAACTGGACTCCAATCTTGGCGGCCGGCCCGCATATCTGAAAGCGATCGATAATCTGTTGGCGCAATTGGACAAGGATGGGAACGGATCCATCAGCGGAAGCGAATTCGAAGCTTATTCGGATGCTTCATCGCGCGGCCCGCTCGCCGCATTTACGGCATCGTCCTATCAACAGGTGCAGCAACTGTTTCAGCGTGAGGCCAATGCCGCTGCGGCATCGGTGAGGGTTTAAAGCTCTCGGCCACAACGCGAGTACATAAACCGCGCGTGTCGGGTGCGCGGGGTTATGTCGCGAAGCGATCTTTCCAAGATGGCGGGCTCTCGGTGAACGGTAGCGCGGTCGCTTCATAGACGCCTCGCGCGATGGCGCGCGCCACCACATTGGCCGCGACCATTCCAAGCTCGGTGAGACCATAAAGAGGGTCCACCGGCTTTTGTCCTGTCGCAGCCGCGAACACCACATCGCCGTCCAGTGGCGCATGCACTGGATAGATTGCACGGGCAAAGCCTGTGTGGGCGATCACCGCCAGCCGCTTCGCTTGCGTCTTGCTGAGCTGCGCATCGGTCACCACCACGGCAAGTGTGGTGTTCTCCATGCCAGTGGCTGCCGGGCCACCCTTTAGTCGGGCTGTCAGCATGTCCGGCGTAAAGGCCGGCGGCAATCCGCGCCCGCCGAATTCACTATCGACCTCGAAAGGCGCGGCCCAGAACCAGGGGCCATCGCCGACGGTTACCGATCCCACCGCGTTGACAACGGCGAGCGCCGCGACTGTGACGCCTTCGCGCGTAACCGCAGAGGCTGAACCGAGACCGCCTTTCAACGTTGCAGTCGTCGCACCGAAGCCGGCGCCGGCGGTGCCAAGCGCAAATTCTGTGGTCGCAGCTTTCGCGGCCACATAGCCGAGATCTCGGTAGGGGAAAAGCGGCCCCACGCTTTGTCGCCGCCGTTGAGCAGGTCAAACACGATGGCGCCCGGCACGATCGGAATGACCGCGCCGCGCAGCGCGAAGCCGCGTCCTTGCTCCGCCAGCCATGCTTGTACGCCGCCGCCGGAATCCAACCCGAATGCGGATCCGCCCGACAGCGCCAGGCCGTCGATCCTCTCCACGGTATTCGCAAGTTCGAGCAGTGAACTGTCGCGCGTTCCCGGGCCGCCGCCGCGCACGTCGATGGCCGCAACCGCGGGCGTGTCGAAGATCACGGCGGTCACGCCGGAGGCCAGCCGGGCGTCATCGGCGTGGCCAACGCGAACGCCTTGTATGTCGGTCAGGGAATTGTTCATGTGTCGTTCTCCGAGCGCAGATGATCGCAGGAGAGAGACGAGGTCAACGGTGGATTGGATCACGGCGCGATCACGACCGGCGGAGGTAACCCCAAGAGGGTTGCATCCCGGTCGTGCAATGGGGCATCAGTGGTGGATGATCACCGACGTCACCATCCCGGCCGCGTTTCTCGCGGGCCTCATCAGTTTCCTCTCTCCGTGCGTGCTGCCATTGGTCCCGCCATATCTGGTCTATCTGACCGGCGCGACCATCGAGCATGTCGCCAATGAGGAACTGCAGGCATCGAAGCGCGCCGTGATGCTCTCCGCATTGGTGTTCGTTCTTGGCTTTGCCACCGTGTTCGTTGCGCTTGGCGCCAGCGCCAGCCTGATTGGTGCGCTGATGCGGGCGTGGTCGGCGGAGCTATCCATCGTGGCGGGTCTGGCGATCATCGTCATGGGACTGCATTTTCTGGGACTGACGCGTATCGGCCTGCTGATGCGCGAAGGCCGATTGGCAATCCCCAAGCCTGTCGGATTGTGGGGGGCCTATGCCATGGGATTGGCGTTCGCCTTCGGCTGGACGCCGTGCATCGGGCCGATCCTTGCCGCGATCCTGTCGGTTGCGGCGTCGGCGACGACCGTGACGAAAGGAGCCGGAATGCTGGCTGTCTATTCGGCCGGGCTGGGGATTCCGTTCTTGCTGGCGGCGTTCGCGGTCGAGCAGTTTTCAGTGACGTTCGCGCGCATGAAAAGACATCTCGCGATGGTCGAGCGGACGATGGGTGTTTTGCTCGTGCTGACCGGGGTTGGTTTTCTCACCGGCGCAGTCTCGACCGTCAGCATTTGGTTGCTGGATACGTTTCCGGGGCTTGCTTATCTCGGTTGATTATTTTGCGCAGTTTCGGATTGACGCCTCGCATTCGCGAGCGAGGTGAGATCGAAATCTGCATTCGGAGTTAGCGCGGTGCGCCGACTCCGAATGCTTTCCAATTTTTGATGCAGGTAGACTACGATCCCTTGCCGGGATTGAGCTCGGTGTAGTTGCCCTTGTCGTCGAACTTGTAGACGACGTAATCGAGCGCCTTGATGTCACCCTTGGCGTCGAACGAGAGCTTGCCGAGCACCGTATCCCAATCATTGGCCTTGATGGTGTCGGCGACCTTTTTCGGATCGGTCGACCCGGCTTTCGTCGCAGCTTGTGCCCAAACCTGCATCGCGGCGTAGGTGTAGAGGGTGTAGCCCTCCGGATCGATGCCCTTGGCCTTGAACTTTTCCACCACGGCCTTGGCGGTCGGCTTGTTGCGCGGATCGGGACCGAAGGTGAACAGCGTGCCAGCGCCGGCGGGACCAGTAACGGAGGAGAATTCCTTGTCGTTGAGCGCATCGCCTCCCATCAAGGTCGTCTGCAAGCCCTGATCGCGCATCTGTCGAACCAGCAATCCGCTTTCCTGATGGTAGCCGCCGACGTAAACCAGATCGATGTTATCGCGCTTGAGACGGGATACGATGGCCGTGAAGTCCTTGTCGCCCTTGTTGTAGGACTCGAACATCTTTTCCTGGACGCCCGCTTTGTTGAGCGCCTTCTTGGTTTCGTCCGCGAGACCTTTGCCATAGGTCGACTTGTCGTTCAGGATGGCGATGTTCTTGCCTTTGAAATTCTTGACAAGGAATTCGGCAGCAACCGGACCCTGCTGATCGTCGCGACCGCATATTCGCAGCACGTTCCACAGACTGCGCTCCGTGAACAGCGGGTTGGTCGATGCCGGGGTGATCTGCAACACATTGCCTTCGGCATACGCCTCGGACGCCGGGATCGACGACGACGAGCAATAATGTCCCGCGACGAACGGCACCTTCATGCCCGCGAGTTTCTCGGCCACCGAGCGCGCCTGCTTGGGATCGCAGGCATCGTCGGCGGTTTCGAGCTTGAGCTGTTTGCCGAGGACGCCGCCGGCGGCGTTCATGTCGGCGACCGCCTGTTCCGCGCCGTTTTTCATTTGCCGGCCGAAAGCCGCTTCGCCGCCGGTCATCGGTCCAGCCACGGCGATGGTGATATCCTGCGCCATCGCCACGGTCGACAACACCATCGACAATCCGAAAGTCAAACCGAGGAGCTTCAGTGGTTTCATGTGGTGTTCCTTGCGGTGGAGTCCGGAGACCGGCACTGGAGTGAAATATCTGCCGCCATTCTCGACTGATTTTCCAATCAAGTCACCGGCAAATTTTGAGCGTTTCAAGGCTGTGGAGGGGTTTGTTCCGGATTGCATCCGGCACGAGGTTTTTCTTGCGCGTTTTTCAAACGTTGGAAGAGGCCTCATGCGCATCTTGTCGCAGCCGCCAACCCAGCGGGCCGCTCGGCTCGTAGAGCCAGTAATATTGACGCACCATCTGTCGTGCGCGCGTCCACCGATAGGAAAAAGCGCGACCGCGAGCAGGATTGCGGTCTCGACCAGCGAGGTCACGGGCGCGAATAAAGGGTCGCCGAACAGCGCAAAATGTATAAAACGAACAGCGAGCCCGAGCAGAACGGCCGCGCCCGCCGCCATCGCGACCGGCCGCCATGTCAAGGCGATGGCGCGGCCAGCAAGCCACGCACCACCGCAACCCAAGACGGCGGTGATGAAGAAAATATGCGACAGGGATGCGAAAGAATAAAATTCGCTCATGCGCCGCGCCTTCCGCCTTCGAGATAGGCCGCGCGAATTTCCGGCCGTTGCAGCAATTCGGAACCGGTGCCGCTCAGCGTGATCAGCCCGTTGACCATGACGTAGCCGCGATGCGCCAGCCGCAGCGCATGGTTCGCATTCTGCTCGACGATCAGCACGGTCAATCCATCCTGACGGTTGAGCGCGCGGATCGCGTCGAAGATTTGCCGCGTGATCAGCGGTGCAAGGCCGAGCGAAGGCTCGTCCAGCATCAACAGCCGGGGACGCATCATCAATGCGCGCCCGATCGCCAGCATTTGCTGCTCGCCACCCGATAACGTGCCGCCGCGTTGCGTGAGGCGTTCTTTCAATCTCGGGAAAAGCGTCAATACGCGCTCAAGGCTGTTTTCGCGATCGGCGGTGCCTTTACCGTCGCTCGCGGCGTCCGCGCCCATCTGCAGGTTTTCCGCAACCGTCATGCGCGGGAAGATGCGCCGGCCTTCCGGCGACTGGGCTATGCGCAGCCGCGCGATATGGTGAGTGGGCACATGCGTGATGTCTTCACCGTCGAATTCGATGCTGCCGGTCCGCGCGCGCGGCTTGCCGAACACCGTCATCATCAGCGTGGACTTGCCGGCGCCGTTGGCGCCGATCAGCGCCACGATTTCGCCCGCGTGGACGTTCAGGTCCACGCCCTTCAGCGCGAGAATCTTGCCGTAGGCTGCGCTGAGTCCACGAATGGCAAGCAGGGGCGCGGTGGAAGCGTCGCTCACGGTGTGCTCTCCATGACGGCGAGAGCGGTTTCCTCGTCAGCGCCGAGATAGGCAGCTATGACCTTGGGATCGTCGCGAATTTCTCGCGGCGTGCCGTTGGCGATTTGCACGCCGTGATCGAGCACCACGATATGGTCGGAGATCTCCATCACCACGGCCATGTCGTGCTCGATCAATAGCAGCGATGTGCCTTGTTCCTTGCGAATGGAAAGCAGCAGTTCGCTGAGCGCTTCGCCTTCGCGCGCGTTGAGGCCGGCTGCGGGCTCATCGAGACAGAGCAGGGCGGGTTCGGTGCACATCGCCCGCGCGATTTCGAGGCGGCGTTGATCGCCGTAGGCCAGATTGCCGGCCGCTTCGTCAGCGCGCTCCAGGAGGCCGATACGATCAAGCCAGTATCGCGCGCGGTCGATCGCTTGCCGCTCCGCCGCGCGATAGACGGGTGCGCCGAACAATCCGAGCAGGCTCCAGCCGGACGCGCGCATCAATGGATTGTGCTGTGCGACCATCAGATTTTCCAGCAAAGTCATGCCTGCGAACAGCCGGATGTTCTGGAACGTGCGGGCAACGCGGGCAAGCTGGGCAATCCGGAAATCGAACAGTCGTTCGAGCAGGAACTCCTTGCCGTCATCATGGGTGAGGCGGATCATGCCCGTAGTGGGTTTGTAAAAGCCGGTGATGCAATTGAAGACGGTGGTCTTGCCGGCTCCGTTCGGTCCGATCAGCGCGGTGATTTGCCCGCGCTTCGCCGCGAATGACAAATCGTTGACGGCGAGGATGCCGCCGAAGCGCATCGACAGATGCGTCACTTCAAGAATGTCCGTCGCGCTCATCCGTGACCTTCTTTCACGAATTCGGCAGAGATCGGTCCGCGCTTATCGAGAAAGATCGACGGGGCGCGGTGTCCGATCAGGCCGCGCGGCCGCCAGATCATCAGCAGCACCATGGCGCTGCCGAACACCAGCATGCGGTACTGGTCGAAGCCTCGAAACAATTCGAATCCGCCGATCATGGCGACGGCGGCAAGCGCGACGCCGAGCTGCGAGCCCATGCCCCCGAGGACGACGATGGCGAGGACCAGCGCCGATTCCTGGAACGTGAACGACTCGGGGCTGATGAAGCCTTGCCGCGTGGCAAAGAACGCGCCGGCGAAGCCGCCAAACATCGCGCCGAGTGCAAACGCTGTCAGTTTGGTCGTGGTCGTGTTGATACCGAGCGCGCGACAGGCAACTTCATCCTCGCGCAAAGCTTCCCATGCACGCCCGATCGGCAGGCGGCGCAGGCGGATGGTCGCCCAGTTGGTGAGCAGCGCCAGCGCAAGGATTACATAGAACAGGAAGACGATGCGATGGGTCGGCGAGAACTCGATCCCGAGTTTCGCGGCGAGGCCGTTGTCGGCAGCGGTGAGGGGAATGCCGAAGAAGGTGGGACGTGGAATTCCGCTGATGCCGTTAGGTCCGCCGGTCAGGTCCTGCCAGTTCAGCAGCACCAGACGAATGATTTCGCCGAATGCAAGCGTGACGATCGCGAGATAGTCGCCTTTCAGCCGCAACACCGGAAAGCCGAGCAGAATTCCCCAGAACGACGCCAGAATTCCGGCAAGCGGCAGGCACACCCAGAACGACAAACCGAATGTCGTGGCGAGCAGCGCATAGGAGTAGGCGCCCACGGCGTAGAAAGCGACGTAACCGAGATCAAGCAGGCCGGCGAGGCCGACCACGATATTCAAGCCCCAGCCGAGCATGATGTAGGTCAGCACCAGGATCGAGAGATCGAGGATGTAACGCTGCTGATAGAAGATCACGGGGATGAGGAAAGCAAAAATCAAAAGAGCAGGTGCGATGAAGCGTTGCAGGCCGGATAGCGCGCTGCGGGTGCTGTTCGATAAATTCGAGACGGCGTCGAGCGGACCGATCCATCCTCGCAAAAGCTCCACCGCAATGCTGCCGACGAAAACCGCACCGACGAGCAGCGCGAGATCTCCGAAGCGTGTCCAGTAGACCAACGTTCCCGCCGGGCCTGCTTCCGTTCGAACGCCGATCATCAGAGAGAACAGCAGCAGCGCTGCGAACGCACTCAGCAAGGATTTTTTCAGGACGAAAGCGAAGCCGGGCGCCGCTCCGGCCGCGCGAACCTTGGAGTCATGTGCGGCCACGCGGCGTGCTCTTTCAGACTTTTTCGACTTCCGGACGGCCCAGCAGACCGGTCGGAAGGAAAATGAGAACCACGATCAGAATGGAAAACGCCGCGACGTCTTTGTACTGGGACGAGAAATACGCCGCCCAGAACGTCTCGATCAAGCCGATGGCGAGGCCTCCCAGCATCGCTCCGGGAAGCGATCCAATGCCCCCGAGCACGGCCGCCGTAAAGGCCTTGATTCCGGCGACGAAACCCATGAAGAAGTCGACCACGCCGTAATAGAGCAGATACATCAGGCCGGCGACCGACGCGAGCGCCGCGCCGATGACGAAAGTCATCGAGATGGTGCGGTCGACATCGACACCGAGCAAGGCGGCCATGGTCTGATCCTGCTCGCAGGCACGCATGTCGCGTCCCAGTCGCGTTCGCGCCACCAGCCACGAGAAGACCGCAAGTAACGCCACGGTTGTGGTTACGATGAAAATCTGGACGTTGGAAAGCTGAACCGCGAAACCGTCGTGTTCGAACAGTGTGTAGCCGCCGGTAATGATCGGAGCGACCGACTTGATGCGCGCGCCCTGCGAAACCTGCGCGTAGTTCGACAACACGAATGACATTCCGATCGCCGAAAGCATGGGCGCAAGCCGGAACGAGTTGCGCAGCGGGCGGTAGGCAATGCGCTCGATGGTCCAGCCATAAAGCGCCGTCGTCGCCATGGCGACCACAAGAACAAGCAGCAGGATCACCGGAACCGCGGTGAGGCCGATGGATACCAGAATGAGAAACGAAATCAGCGCGATGAACCCGCCGATCATGAACACGTCGCCATGGGCGAAATTGATCATGCCGACGATGCCGTAAACCATCGTGTAGCCGATCGCGATCAGCCCATAGATCGAGCCGAGGGCCAATCCGTTGATCAACTGTTGGGCGAAATAATCCATACGCTGCCGTTCGTTTCAAACCTGATCGCGCGATTTAATCGAGTCGGAATGCCTGAATTTAGTAGCGCGCGCGGGGAGCGGGCGCAAAAGCGGAAGGCAGAGAAGGTTTGATAACCAGCTGGAAAGCTTTGGAAGGAACGGGCACGGCTCGATTTTGAGAAAAATGCATCGCTCTACGGAACGTTGCATCTTTCATGAAACTTTAACAGCGCGCCTCGCAATGAAGCTGGATACGCAAATAATATATTGTTTTAATTGATGTTTTCTAATTGCGCGAGCCTCTCGTCGCAAAATGCGAGCATTAAAAAAATACCTGCATCGAGCCTGATGGAACCGAAACCATCCCGGAGAGGCGGCGTTGGTCCGATGTTCAACAAGGGAGAATCCTGAATGTCGAACCAAAATCCAAACAACCAGCAAAATCAGAATCCGGGCCAGAAGCCCGGCCAGCAGCAGGGCGGCGGGCAGAAACCCGGCCAGCAGCAGCAGGATCCCGGCCACAAACAGGGCCAGGACCGCGACCAGAATCAAAAGGGCGGCCGCTAGACGGTTCCGCTCTTGAAGGAAAACCCCGCCGAAAGGCGGGGTTTTTCTGTTCACTGGGGGTTGTGCACAGGCAGGACCGCTTCGAGCCGGCCCGTTAAGGTAAACAAAGGGTTTACGTTGCCGCCATGAATTAACGAGAGTTACCTCGTCGGATGATCGGGCTACCCCTTTCGGGGAAAGGCCCGGCAAAGCCATCCAACGGGGCCGGCCATGATGTTCAAGGACTGGAAGATCAGCACATTCAACGGCGTCCTGATGGCGTCGTACTTCATTCCAGCCTGGGCGGTTCCTGCTATCAAGATCGTGATTTCCCCGGTCCGGGGTCTGTACGAGCGGGCCAATATGGCGCCCGCGATGTTCGTTAGCGATTATCTGCAATTCGGCGCGCTCGGCACCATTCGTTTTGCCTGGCTGCTCGCTCTCGCCAAGCTGACCGTGGTCGCTTTTTTCTCGATTTTCGTTGTCTGTGCGCTTCGGGCTCCGACACGCAATCGCGGTGCGGCTGACGAAGCGCTGAGTTTGGCGCTGGTTCTGGGAAGCGTGATCAGTTTTGCGAGCATGCTGTTTGCCTCCAAGGTCGGGGAGGTGAGCGCGCTTCGGCTGCATGCCACCGATTTGTTGCTGCTGCTGTCGATTGGGATCGTCATGCTGGTGGAGACGGCGCATCTGTTGGACGAGCCGCTCGATCAAGCCGCGCCCACGCCTCGCGAAGACTACTCGCTCGCCGTGAACCAGACCGGCTATCCTTTGAGTAATCCCAACTCCTGAATGATCGCCGCAGCTTCCTTGGTCGCATGATTGGCGGCAGGCACACCGCAATAGATCGCTTGCTGAAGCAAAATTTCCTTGATGTCATCCGGCGTGAACCCGCCCTCGGTGAGGGCGGCCCGCACATGCATGCGAAATTCATCCCATTGCCCGAGCGCAAGCATGGTGCCGATCACCAGAACGCGCCGGGTGCGCTCGTCGAACTGAGGGCGCGTCCAGATCTCTCCCCAGGCATAGCGCGTGATGAGATCGAGAAATTCGCCGTTGAACGAATTCTTGCCGGCCGCAGATTTATCCACCCAGGCGTTGCCGAGCACCTTGCGACGCTGCTTTGTGCCATTGTCCCGGCGTTGATCGTCATTCATCGTCATCTCCTGAAATCACGGTGGTGGTGGCTGGAAACCCGGCGGTAAACCGACCGCCGGTTCAGCGTTGCGTCAGGAAGCCGACCACGGCGTCGGTGAAGGCGTGGGGCTGCTCGACGTTGGAAATGTGCGCGGCGTCGAGAATTGTCAGGCTCGCGCGGGGAATCTGGCTCCGAATGAATTCACCGGCGGCGAGCGGTGTCGCGGGATCGTGCCGTCCCGCGATGACGAGCGTGGTGTTTGCGACCTGAGGCAGCAGCGCGCGCTGATCGAGCGTCCGCAACGCTTGGCAGCAGGCCATGTAGCCTTCGAACGGCGTTGCCAAAAGCATCCCTTTCATCCGCTCCACTGTCTGCGGTTCGCGCTCGCGGAAATCAGCCGTGAACCATCCGTTCATGACGCCATCGGCGATCGCGGCCAAGCCGCCTTCGTTGAGGGCCTTGATGCGATTGTTCCAGTTTGTCGGGTCGGGATAGTAACTCGAGGTGTTCGCGAGGATCATTTTGTCGAAGCGCTTCGATGCATTGGCGCCGAGCCACTGGCCGACCATGCCGCCCATGGACAATCCGCACCAATGGACTTTCTCGACGTTGAGGTCGTCGAGGATTGCAAGCACGTCGCGGCCGAAGCGCTCCATGGAATAGGGTGTCGCGCCAACGTCCGATTTCCCATGACCGCGCCGGTCATAACGGATCACGCGAAACAACTTGGTCAGCGCCGGCATTTGCGGATCCCACATGTGCAGCGTGGTGCCGAGCGAGTTCGACAGCATCAGGGTCGGACCGCTATCGCGCCCCTCCACAACGACGTTGAGCCGGCAGCCGTCGGCATCGACCATGGGCATGACATTCTCCCTCGAATGATTTTGTTTGTGCCTGTTTCATGCAGATGATGGCGAAAACAAGCGCGATTTGCAAAGCGGGTGTTAGATGTTCCCGAGCGATGTCAGCAGCCGATCGATGAAGCTCTGCGACACGCCCTGATAGGCCATCGGATCGAACAGGCTCTCCAACCGCGCGGCATCGAGATGAGCGGTAACGCGGGGATCGGCGGCCAAGACGTCACGCAAATGCTTCTTCTCCGAAATCGACTTTCGGCTTGCGGCTTCGATCACGTGGTGGGCTTCGCTCTTGCCGATCTTGTCGGCGAGCGCCATCGACACAGCCTCCGCCATGATCAGCCCATGCGTGGTATCCAGATTGCCGCGCATGCGTTCGGTGTCGACATCGAGTCCCTCGGCGATATCGACGACCGCCGCCAACGCGCCCGAGGTGACCAGCTCGAGCGTCGGCAGCGTCGGCCATTCCGCGTGCCAGGGTCCGGCGCTACGCTCATGATCCTGGACCTGTGCCGCAAAGATCGTGGCTGCGAGGTTCGGCGCCATCGTGGCCGCGCCAAGCGCCGACGCGGAAGCGACCGGGTTGCGCTTGTGCGGCAATGTCGAGGAGCCGCCGCGTCCTTCGCCGGCCGGTTCGAAGGCTTCCGCCACATCGGTCTGCATCATCAGCGACACGTCGCGCGCGATCTTGCCGCATGTGCCGGCGAGAATCGCAAACACGGAGGCCGCGTCCGCGATGCGGTCGCGATGGGTGTGCCATGGTGCTTCGGGGAGCGGCAACGCGAGATGTCCCGCGAGCTTTTCGGCGACCGCAAGTCCCTTGTCGCCGAGCGCCGCCAGGGTGCCGGCGGCTCCGCCGAATTGCAGCGCCAGAGCTTCGGTCCGCAGCCGGACCAGCCGGTGGCGGGAGCGATGGAGCGCGGCGGCATATTCGGCAAGCTTCAATCCAAACGGCATCGGCAGCGCGTGTTGCAGCCAGGTTCGCGCCACCACGGCGGTGTTGCGATGCAGCCTTGCCAGCTTCGCAAAACCGGCGATGGCGCGGTCGAGATCCGGCAGCAACACGTCGATCGCGGCGCGCAGTTGCAGCATGGTCGCCGTATCGATGACATCCTGGCTGGTCGCGCCCCAATGAACATAGCGCGCGGCCTCCGGATCATCCTTGGCAACGTTGGCGGTCAATGCCTTGACCAGGGGGATGGCCAGATTTCCTGCGCGGCTCGCGGCCTGCGCCAAGGCCGGAATGTCGAACCGGTCGGCGCGGCAGGCGGCTGCGATCGCGGCCACTGCGGTTTGGGGGATCACGCCGGCGTCGGCTTCCGCGCGGGCCAGCGCGCTCTCGAAATCCAGCATGTATTGCAGGTATGCGGCATCGTCGCAGACCGCCTGCATGCCGGGAGCAGACAACAGCGGTGCGAGCAGGGGCGATAGCGAGGTGCTCATGGCGCGGAAAGTAGAGCATTTTTCGGCAAAGTGGAAACCGCTTGTATTTTATTTCCGGGGGGAGGCTACTATCTGGAAAAAAGACTGATATCTGTAGCGGCCATTCAAGGAGGCGACGACGATGGCAATGACAATGAACGGGGAAGTTCAACTTCCGGCGTCGCGCGAAGTGGTCTGGGGTAAACTCAACGATCCCGATGTGCTCAAGGCGTGCATTCCGGGATGCGAGGAATTGGAAAAGACGGCAGATAACGAGTTTCGCGCGACCGCAAAAATGAAAGTCGGCCCGGTGTCCGCGCGCTTCAAGGGCCGCGTCACCTTGAGCGATTTCGATCCCCCCAACAGTTACAAGATTTCCGGTGAAGGCGAGGGCGGGGTGGCGGGTTTTGCCAAGGGCGGCGCCACGGTGAATTTGCAGGACAAGGACGGCGGCACCTTGCTGACCTATAATGTGGATGCCCAGATCGGGGGTAAGCTAGCCCAGCTCGGACAGCGGCTCATCCAAGGGTTCGGCCAAAAAGCTCGCTGACGAATTTTTTGCGAAATTCGCCGAGGCGGTGAAAGCTCAGGGCTGACGATCGCCCCCCGGAGAAGCCCAAAAACAGCATAGCTCTCAGCCCTTTGCCACGGTTGCCGATCTTGTCGCGGGCACCTATGATGCGGTCAGAACAATTTTAGCGACGCCCGGCCCGGTTATCCGGGCCGTCTGTGTCAGGGACGATGGCGCCGTGCAATGCGGCGTGAGTGAGGAGACCACGAGTGGCCAAGATTTCTCTTACCGTGAACGGCAATCCTGTGACGGGCAATGTCGACCCCCGGACCTTGCTGGTTCATTTTCTGCGCGAAAACCTGCGTCTGACCGGAACCCATGTCGGCTGCGACACCTCGCAATGCGGCGCATGCGTGGTCCATATCGACGGCAAGGCCGTGAAATCCTGCACCACGCTTGCGGTGATGGCTGACGGTCAGAATGTCACCACCATCGAGGGATTGGCCGCCGACGGTGCGCCGCTGCATCCGATGCAGGAAGCATTCCGCGAACACCATGGCCTGCAGTGCGGGTTCTGCACGCCGGGCATGATCATGACGGCGGTCGACATGGTTCGCCGCAAGGGCAACGATCTGGACGACCACACCATTCGCGAAGAGCTGGAAGGCAACCTCTGCCGTTGCACGGGTTATCACAACATCGTCGAGTTGATCGCTGCCGGCGCAAAGGCGATGGCGAAATCGGCGTAAATTTCTCCGGCACCCCTCTTCAAATTCGCCGCGCGCACTGACGCGGTTGCCTGACCTTCGAAGGACTGTTCATGTACGAATTCAAATTTCATCGTCCGGCGACCGTGCGACAGGCCGCCAACCTTCTGGCCAAGAACGAAGACGCCAAGCTCGTCGCCGGTGGTCACACGCTGATCCCCGTGATGAAGCAGCGGCTCGCGAACCCGCCGCACCTGATCGATCTGTCGAAGGTCGAGAATCTGGCCGTCATCGAAATGAAGGGCCGCTCGCTGGTCATCGGCGCCATGACGACGCACGCCGAAGTCGCCAATTCTGCGATCGTACGCGAGGCCATTCCGGCGCTGGCCGAATTGGCCGGACTGATCGGCGATCCTGCCGTCCGCCATCGCGGAACGATTGGCGGGTCGCTCGCCAACAACGATCCCACCGCGGACTATCCGGCTGCCTGCCTTGCGCTCGGCGCGACCATCGTCACCAACAAGCGGCGGCTGAAGGCCGAAGAGTTTTTCCAGGGCCTGTTCACGACCGCGCTCGAAACCGACGAAGTCATCACGCGCGTGATGTTTCCGCTGGCGAAGCGCGCGGCCTATATCAAGTTTCGCAACCAGGCGTCGCGCTACGCGCTTGTCGGCGTGTTCGTTGCCAAACGGCCGGCGGAAGTGCGCGTCGCCGTTACCGGTGCGGGCGGCAGCGGTGTCTTCCGCGCCACGGCTTTTGAGGATGCGTTGAAGAAGCGTTTCTCGTCGAAGGCGCTCGATGGTTTGACGGTGTCCGCCGACGGTCTCAACAGCGATATTCACGGCAGCGCGGAATATCGCGCCCATTTGATCGGCGTGCTGCTCACGCCGCGCGGTCGACGCAGCCAACGCGAAACGGGACTAAGCTCTCCGTGCACGGCAATCCGGTTTGCCGGGCCGGAACATGATTCCCACACATCCCGCGTGCGTTCGCGGGATGTGTCCGCACAATCCTGAGACTTGATAACCCTACGGCTTGATAATTCTGCGACTAAAAAGTCTGGAGTTGCGATGAATGCGACGGCGGCACTCCCTGGCTCGGTCGATGCCACGCTGAATCTGCTGACCAAGCAGGGCTATCTCGCCGAGCGGTCTCTGGCGACGGTGACGTTCCTGTCCCTGAAAATGGGCCGGCCGCTGTTTCTCGAGGGTGAGGCCGGCGTCGGCAAGACCGAAATCGCCAAGGCATTGTCGGCTGCTCTGGGCCGGCTCGCTGATTCGTCTGCAATGTTATGAAGGTCTCGACGTCTCATCATCCGTCTATGAATGGAACAGCGCGGCTCAGATGATCGCGATCCGTTTGGCGGAGGCGGCGGGCGATACGGATCGCGACAAGCTCTCTCACGATATCTTTGCCGAGCAGTATCTGATCAAGCGTCCGCTGTTGCGCGCGCTCGAACCCGATGCGGCGGGGCCGCCGGTGCTGTTGATCGATGAGCTCGATCGGGCCGATGAGGCCTTCGAGGCTTATCTGCTGGAAATTCTCAGTGATTTCCAAATCACGATTCCTGAATTCGGGACCGTTCGCGCTGCGCAGCCGCCGATCGTGATCCTGACATCGAACCGCACCCGCGAAATCCACGACGCCTTGAAGCGCCGCTGTCTCTATCACTGGGTCGACTATCCGTCGGCGGAGCGGGAGCTGGCGATCGTCAAATCCCGTGTTCCCGGAATCTCGGCGAAACTGTCGGAGCAGGTGGTTGGCTTCGTCCAGGCGCTGCGCAATCAGGATCTGTTTAAAGTCCCCGGGGTGGCGGAGACGATCGATTGGGCGACGGCCTTGACGCAGCTCGATGCGCGTACGCTGACGCCGCAGGTCGTCGGAGATTCGCTCGGAGCGCTGCTGAAGTATCAGGACGATATCGCGCGCATGCAGGGCGACAATCTGCAAAAAACCATCAAGGAAGCAGTCAGCGACGCGCCTTGAACCGTATTTTCATTTGATTGCCCGGGATTTCGATGCCCGACACCCATGAACAGCCAACGAATGGATTGATCGGCGATAATATCGTCGGGTTCGCGCGTGCTTTGCGCGCCGCCGGGATTCCGGTGGGGCCGGGGGCTGTGATCGATGCGGTTCGCGCATTGCAGTTGATCGATATCGGCAACCGCGCCGATGTGTTCGCCACGTTGCAATCGGTTTTCGTGATGCGGCATGAGCACATGCTGATCTTCGCCCAGGCCTTCGATCTTTTTTTTCGCATCAACGAAGACTGGCAGCATCTGCTGGATTCCGTGCCGCTGCCCGATCATGCAAAAAAGCCGCCGCCGCCCGCTGCCCGCCGCGTGCAGGAAGCGCTCTCTCAACGCGAGGCGATGGAGACGAAAGAAAGCGTCGAGCAGGACGTGAGGCTCTCGGTCTCCGATCAGGAGATTTTGCAGAAAAAAGACTTTGCCCAGATGAGCGCGGCGGAAATCGCCGAAGTCACCCGCGCCATCGCCAATATGAAGCTGCCGCAGGCCGAACTGCGCACGCGCCGGTTCATGCCCGACAGCAAGGGGCATCGCCTCGACCTGCGCCGGACATTGCGCGGCAGCTTGCGGACCGGCGGCGACATCGTGAACATTCACCGGCTGGGTCGCATCGACAAACCTGCGCCGATCGTGGCTCTGCTGGATATTTCCGGTTCGATGAGCGACTACACGCGGCTGTTTCTGCAATTTCTTCATGCGATCACGGATGCCCGCAAGCGCGTGTCGGTGTTTCTGTTCGGCACCCGGCTGACCAATGTGACGCGCGCCTTGCGCGCGCGCGATCCGGATGAAGCGCTGGCTTCGTGTTCGTCCTCGGTGGAGGATTGGTCCGGCGGCACGCGCATCGCGACCTCGCTGCATACCTTCAACAAGCTGTGGGGCCGGCGGGTGCTGTCGCAAGGTGCGATCGTGCTGCTGATTTCCGATGGCCTGGAGCGCGAAGTCGATCAACGCCTGACCTTCGAGATGGATCGGCTGCATCGCTCCTGCCGCCGCCTGATCTGGCTCAATCCGTTGCTGCGGTATGACGGCTTTCAGGCCAAGGCCCATGGCATCAAAATGATGCTGCCGCATGTTGACGAATTCCGTCCGGTACACAATCTAAAGTCGATCGAAGGGCTTATTGCCGCGCTTTCCGCACCGGAAAAGGGCAAACGGTTCGCTCCTAAAACCGCAGCTTGAGGAACCACGCCATGCTCAATCGCGATGATGATATTCTGAAGACCGCCGAACAGTGGCAAAAAGCCGGTCATGGCGTTGCGTTGGCGACGGTGATGGAGACGTGGGGCTCCGCGCCGCGCCCGACCGGTTCGCATCTCGTTATCAACGACGAGGGCACGTTCCTGGGGTCAGTCTCCGGCGGGTGTGTCGAAGGCGCGGTCGTGACCGAGGCGCTCGATGTTATCGCGAGCGGCAAGCCGAAAATGCTCGAATTCGGTGTGGCCGATGAAACCGCGTGGAACGTCGGTCTATCCTGCGGCGGCACGATCCGTGTGTTCGTCGAGAAGGTTGGCCAATGAACCTCGCAACCTTGACTGAACTGAACGCCGAGCGCGCCGCGCGCCGTCCTGTCATCGTGGTGACCGATATCGCGAGCGGGTCGCAGCGCCTGGTGAAGGCCGCTGCCTTGTCCGCCGATCCTCTTGCCGCCGACCTCGACAAGCATCTGCGGATGGGGAAAAGCGGAATGATCGAGGCGGACGGCAAGAAGGTTTTCCTGACCGTCCATGCTCCGGTTGCGAGGCTGTTGATTACGGGAGCGGTGCACATCAGCCAGGCCCTGGCGCCTCTCGCGGCATCGCTCGATTATGACGTGACGGTGGTGGATCCGCGAACAGCGTTTGCCTCGCCGGAACGGTTTCCGGATATCCCGTTGATCGCGGAGTGGCCCGATACAGCATTGCCGCCGCTCAACGTTGATCGTTACACAGCCTTTGTCGCGTTGACGCACGATCCCAAGATCGATGATCCGGCGTTGCTGCATGCCATGTCGCGCGATTGTTTTTATATCGGCGCGCTCGGTTCGCGAAAGACCCATGCCAAACGGCTTGAACGTCTGAAGGCGCAAGGCGCCAGCGACGCCGATCTGGCGCGCATCCACGCGCCGATCGGGCTGGCGATCGGCGCCATTTCGCCCGCCGAAATCGCGGTGTCGATCATGGCCGAGATCACCGCGCGTCTGCGTCTGCCAAAGAGCGCGGTTGCAGACAAATCCTCGCCCGCAAATGAGAGCGCGGCATGAAGTTCGGCCCCGTTGCGCCCGATGATGCCATCGGTGGCGTGACCGTCCACACCATTCGCAAGGATTCGCTCGTGCTGAAGAAAGGCACGACGGTGGGAGCTGCGGAAGCCGACGCTCTGCGGCGCGCCGGGGTGAATGAAATCGTGGTGGCGAGGCTGGACGAGGGCGATGTGTCCGAGGATTCGGCAGCCGCGAGCATTGCGCAAGCCGTGGCCGGAGCGGGGGTCACGGTCGAGCGCGCCGTGACGGGCCGCGCCAATCTTTTCGCCGCCGACGGCGGTGTGCTTGTGGTCGACCGGGATGCGGTGGATCGCATCAACCGCGTAGACGAGGCCATTACGCTGGCGACACTGCCCGCATTCAAGGCGGTGGTCGCGGGGGAAATGATCGGCACCGTGAAGATCATTCCGTTTGGTGTCGCGGGACAGTTGCGCGATGCAGCGGTGGCTGCGGTCTCGCCAGATACGCTTCGCGTCGTCCCCTATACTGTGAAGAGTGTGGGGGTGGTGTCGACAACGCTGCCCGGCCTTGCTCCCAAAGTGATCGACAAAACGTTGCGCGTGACCGCAGAGCGGCTTGCTCCAACTGGCGCGCGGATCATTGCCGAGCGGCGCGTCGCACACGACGAAGCGGAGCTTGCTGACGCGATCCGTGAACTGATCGCTCTGAAAGCGGAGCTTGTGATTGTGTTCGGCGCATCGGCTATCGCGGACAGGCGCGATGTCATCCCGGCGGCCATCGAAAAAATCGGCGGGCATATCGAGCATTTCGGTATGCCGGTCGATCCCGGAAATCTGTTGCTGATCGGCAATGTCGATAACGTCCACGTGCTGGGTGCGCCGGGTTGCGCGCGCTCGCCGACGGAAAACGGGTTCGACTGGGTGCTGATGCGGCTGCTGGCCGGATTGAAAGTGTCGCGCGCGGATATCACAGGGCTTGGTGTGGGTGGCCTGCTGATGGAAATCGTGACGCGGCCGCAACCGCGTGTGCCACCCGGCACCGACGGCAATCGCAAGGTCGCGGCCATCGTTCTGGCAGCAGGCCGATCGACCCGGATGGGCGGGCCGAACAAATTGCTTGGCCGAGCTTGGCGGCAAGCCGCTGGTGCGTATCGTTGCCGAACAGGCGCTGTCGTCGAAGGCATCGTCTGTCGTCGTCGTGACGGGACATCAGGCGGAACAGGTCAGGCAAGCACTCGACGGGCTGAATGTGATTTTCGTGCACAACGCCGATTTTGCCGATGGGCTGGCGACATCAGTGAAGGCCGGCATCGGGGCCGTGCCGCGCGATGCGGATGGCGCGGTGGTCTGTCTCGGAGACATGCCATTGATCGATGCCGCGCTCATCGACCGGCTGATCGATGCATTTGCGCCGGACCATGGCGCGTTGATCGCAATGCCCGCCAGCGATGGACGGCGTGGCAATCCGGTGCTGTGGTCACGCCGCTTCTTCGACGAACTCATGACCCTTGAAGGCGATATCGGCGCGCGGCATCTGATTGCCCGGCACAGCGAAGCGGTCGCGGAAGTTCCCGTCGACGGCCAAAGCGCATTTCTCGATATCGATACGCCTGATGCGCTCGACCAGGCCAGGCGAAGCTAAGCTAAAGCGTTTTCGAGCGAAGTGGATACCGGTTCGCGTCAAGAAAACGCGTCAAAACAAAACGATAGAGCGCGACCGTTGACTTAACCCAGAACGAAAGCGCTCTGGACGATTGTGATCCCGTTCACCAAGTTGAAACGACCCGCCGATAGATTGTCGCAACAACTGGATTCGGGAGGGGATTGCCTTGCTTTCGACTGGCTCGCGCCGCCGCGCGACGATGGCTGTTGCCTTGATCGCTTTCGTTTTTGGTCCCCACACCATTTCGATCTCCGAAGCTGCCGGTGCGCTTGCGATCGGTAAATGCGGCGCGTTCGGACAGGCGTTCGATTATCCCGCTCAGGCCGCAGCCGTGGAAGCTGCTCGCAAGCAGTGCAAGGGCGAGTGTTCGACCATCACGATGCGCCGGGCCTGTGCGGCTCTGGCATTGGATATGACCAATCCCTGTGGAGCTTACGGGCAGGCCGTCGCGCCGCGTATTTCATCGGCGCTGAATGCCGCGATGAAATTTTGCTACCAGTATGGCGGCAAGGAATGCGTTATCCGGACCTGGGCCTGCGACGCGAAAGGATAGGCGAAGCCTGATCTCTCCAAGGCATGGCCCGCGGTCAGTCTGCGGAACGGCGCTTGTATGCCCAGATCCAAAGCCCAATGAGGTTGGCCAGAGGGACGAAGTAGAGAAGCGACCAGAACGGATTCAGTCCGTCGCGTTTCAATATCTTGCCGATCGGAAAGGGCAGGGTGAGAAACGCCAGCACGACGATCCAGTGAAAAAGCGAAAAACTTCCCATAAAGCTTCCCTTCCTGCCGCAGTCATTTGAACGCGGGTTATGGCCACCCGATAGCGGCCATTAGATACCGGCAGGCAGTGTCATCTGATTCTCGGGATTTGCGGCAAACGCTCGCGCTGTTCCCGCGCTTTTCTTATTTGTAAATAAAATCAATAGCTTGATAGAATTTAACGGCGCCGCTCGGCGGCGAGGTCCGAAAAGGGTTGGCCTTGAATATGACTGACTAGTCAGTCATATTATCAAAATGAGAACTGGCAACTTGAAATCGTCAGAGTTGGCCGCAGCCGGAAAACGGGCCGACCGTGAGACGTCAAAACGCCTTGCCCGGGCGCAGGAGCGGCGCAATGCGATCATCGACGCTGCGTTCGAGGAATTCATTGCGCGAGGATTTGCCGCGACGCGTCTCGATGATGTTGCGAGGCGGGCGGGTGTCGCGAAGGGCACGATCTATCTGCACTTCGAAGACAAGGAAGCGTTGTTTCAGGAGCTGGTGCGCACAGCGCTGGTGCCGGTCATTGACCGTCTTGCACGCCCACCGCGAGCGGGCGGATCGGCGCGCGAGATGGTGGAAGCTTTCGCGGAAACTTTTGTGCGTGACATCGCTGGCACCAAGCGCGGCGATATTCTGCGCATGATTATCGCCGAGGGCGCACGGTTTCCGTCATTGTCGGAATTTTACTATCGCGAAGTGGTGGAGCGAGGCATCGCCGCCATGCGCCACATGATCGAATACGGCATTGCGAATGGTGAAATTCGCGAACAAGGTTTGTCGCAATTTCCACAGATTGTCGTGGCGCCGGCGATGGTGGCGATCGTCTGGCAGGGCCTGTTCGGCAGGCTCGCGCCGCTCGATGCGAAAGCGATGCTGAAAGTTCATATTGATTTAATCTTCGGACCACGGAGGACGGAATGACTCCGTTACGCATCGCATTTGTCGCAAGCGCGTTGATGCTCAGCTTGACGATTGCCGGTTGCGGCGAGAAAAAGCAGGCGGCTTATCAGGGCTGGATCGAGGCCGATCTGATTTTTGTCAGTCCGGACGAAGCCGGGCGCGTTGTCAAACTGAATGTTCGCGAGGGCGACGAGGTGAAAACGGGGATGCCGCTCTATTCCCTCGATGATGATCTACAAAAAGCCGATCTCAACCAGGCCAATGCGACGCTCGCAAATGCGCAGCAGACATTCGATCGTGCGCAGACGCTGAGCAAGACAGGATCCGGCACGCAGGCAAATCTTGATTCCGCGGTTTCCGCGCTTCGCGTCGCGGATGCACGCGTGGTCACGGCGCAGACCCGGTTGGGGCGGCGAAATGCTTTTGCCCCGATCTCCGGATCGATTCAGCAAATCTATTTCCGTGAAGGCGAAATGGCGGGCGCGCAAAGGCCTGTGTTGTCGATCATGCCGCCGGGGAACATGAAGGTGCGCTTCTTCGTTCCGGAAACCATCCTGCCGACATTCGCACTTGGCGATGACGTGCGCGTGACGTGCGATGGGTGCGCGGACGATCTGACCGCGAAAATTTATTTCATCGCGACCACGGCGGAGTACACTCCACCGGTGATTTACAGTCTCGAAGAGCGTGCGAAGCTGGTTTATTTGATCCAGGCGCGACCCAACAAGCCCGACAGCCTGCGGGTGGGGCAACCCGTCAGTGTTATGACCGTCGACAAGAGCCGGTGAGCCTTATGACGGAACCCGCCGCATCAGCACCCGGGTCCGATATCGCCATCGACGTGAAGGGGCTTTCGAAATCCTTCAATGGCCGCGTGGTGGTGCAGGATCTGTCCATGCAGGTCAGGCGCGGGTCGATCTATGGATTTCTCGGGCCGAACGGTTCCGGCAAGACCACAACCATTCGAATGTTGTGCGGGCTGCTGACCCCGGACAGCGGCGAGGGGACCTGTCTCGGCTACGACATCCGCCGTGACGCAGACAAGATCAAGCGGCGTGTGGGCTATATGACCCAGCGCTTCAGCCTGTACCAGGATCTATCGGTTCGCGAAAATCTCGAATTCGTGGCGCGGGTTTACGGATTGCGCGATCCGCAGGGCGCGGCCCGCGACATGATCAAGCGGCTCGGTTTGAACGGCCGCGAGGATCAGCTCGCGGGCGAGTTGTCGGGTGGCTGGAAGCAGCGATTGGCGCTGGGTGCGTGCACATTGCCAAGTCCGCAATTGCTTCTGCTCGACGAGCCCACGGCGGGTGTCGATCCCAAGGCGCGGCGCGAGTTCTGGAACGAAATTCATGCTCTGGCTGCCGAAGGGCTGACCGTATTGGTCTCCACCCACTACATGGACGAGGCCGAGCGCTGTCACGAGATCGCCTATATCGCCTATGGACATTTGCTGGTGCATGGCACGGTCGAAGATGTCATCGCAAAGTCCGCCTTGACGACCTACACCGCGACGGGTGGCGACATCAATCAGGTTGCAGCCGAACTCGCAGGAAAGCCCGGCGTCGATATGGTTGCGCCGTTCGGCACCAGTCTGCACGTGTCGGGCCGTGACGCCGAAGCGCTGGAGACTGCTCTTGCGCCGTATAAATCCGGGCACGGGCTGACATGGCAAAAGACCGACCCTTCGCTCGAAGATGTATTCATCGAACTGATGGGCCGCTCGAAGGATAACTTTCAATGAGCGCGCCTGAGACCGACCGCGGCGATGGCTTCACAGGGTTCTGGCAACGAACCTGGGCGATGCTGACCAAGGAGTTCATCCAGCTGCGACGCGACCGCGTCTCGTTTGCGATGATCGTTGCGATCCCCGTCATGCAGTTGTTGCTGTTCGGCTACGCGATCAACACGACGCCGCGTCATCTTCCCACCGCCGTGCTGTTGCAGGAAGACAGCGATCTCGCGCGTTCGGTGCTGAAAGCCATGGAGAATACCGCGTACTTCAGCTTCACGCGCGAAGTTCGAACCGAGCAGGAGTTCGACGATCTCTTACAATCGGGCAAAGTGCTGTTCGGGGTCGAAATCCCGCGCGGGTTCGAACGGGCGGTGCGGCGCGGCGACAAGCCCGCGCTGCTGGTCGCGGCCGACGCGACGGATCCGGTGGCGGCCGGTTCGGCACTGGCGGCGCTCGGACAACTCGCCCAGACCGCGCTCGAACACGATCGGGTGGCGGGTACTCCGGCGACGCCGCCTTTCGAGATCAGGATGCATGCGCGCTATAACCCTGCGGCCTCGTCGCGGCTGAATATTGTGCCGGGCCTCGTCGGCACCATTCTGACCATGACGATGTTGATCTTCACGGCGCTGTCCGTCACGCGGGAAATCGAACGCGGCACCATGGAAAACCTGCTGGCGATGCCGATCACGCCAATCGAGGTGATGCTGGGAAAAATCATCCCCTACATTCTTGTCGGCTTCTTGCAAGCGTCGCTCATCGTTGCGATCGGTGTGTTTTTGTTCGGCGTTCCGGTTTACGGCAGCCTGACATTGCTGGCCGCGCTGAGCACGCTGTTCATCGGCGCCAATCTGTCGATCGGCTATACGTTTTCGACCATCGCGCAGAACCAGTTGCAAGCCATGCAGATGTCGATGATGTTTTTTCTGCCGAACATCCTGCTGTCCGGTTTCATGTTTCCGTTCGCGGGAATGCCGGTCTGGGCGCAATGGATCGGCGAATGCCTGCCGCTGACGCATTTCATCAGGATCGTCCGTGCGATCATGCTGAAAGGGTCGACGTTGTACAATCTCGAATACGATGCCGTCGCATTGTTCGGTTTGATGCTGGTCGCAATGACCATTGCAGTGACGCGTTTTCGGCGCACGCTCGATTGAAGTGAGAGTCCGGGCCTCGCCCCTCGAGATGCCCGCGTTGCGGGCTCCTCGGGGTGAGGAGCTTACCCCTCATGGTGAGGAGATCGGCAACGCCGATCGTCTCGAACCATGAGGTTGCTTTCGAGGCGGACCTCAGATCATCGGTGCTATGAGGTTTTCGATCGCGCTGCCTTCGCGCTCCTCGATGACTTCCGCGATGAACTTCCGGTGGCACTGCTGATGGTCTCGCTCATAGCACAGGATGCAAACGGGTCCTGTTGTCTCGATAAGCGCTGCGAGTTCATCCATTTCTTTTTTGCCTGTGGCGTCTTCAGATGCGCCTGGTAGATCCTTGTGAGAGCCTTCATGTCGCCGCCGCGGGCGGCTTCACGACCATCTTTCGGTGTACCAAGCCCGCGCAAATGCAAATAGGAAATGCCGCGCTCATCGAGCCCGGCCGCGAGCTGCGTCTTGGAAAAACCGGGGCGGCGCGAGGCGGCAACGGCCCGGACATCGACGAGTAATTTCACGCCCGCACGCTGCAATTCATCGAGAACGGCTTGAGCGGGCGTCTGTTCGTAGCCGATCGTGAAAAGGCGCTTCGGGTTTTTTGTGGCTCGCCCTTGTCGTTTGTCTTGGATCGTTGTCTTTGTCTTTGTCTTCGTCTTTGTGTTGGTCTTCGTCTTGGCTTTTACCACCTTCAGATCTCCACGCAGTCTCGACGCCAAATTCCTACGATGATTTCAGGCGCGCGATCAATTCCATTGCCGCGGCGGGCGCCCGAACCTTGCCCTCGTGAATCACGTAGGCAAAAACATCGCGGGGCTGTTTTTTCGGGGCTTTGGTGTCGACCTTGGAAAGGTCGTCCGGTTCGCTACCATTGGCCCATCGACGGATACGATCCGCCCAGGCATCGAGCGCCTTGGGCTGGTAACCGGTTTTGACCGTATCCTTGCCCTTCTGCAAACGGGCATAGACGAAATCTCCGACCACGTCGGCGATCGCCGGATAGGTCGCGTGCTCCGAGAAAACCACCGGGATCGCGAATTGCCGGAGCAGGGCGATGAAATCGGGCGTGCAGAAACTGTCGTGACGAACTTCGACCACGTGACGCAACGCAAACCCGTCGCGCTCCTTCGGCAGCAACTCCAGAAACTTTCCAAAATCCGCACCGTCGAATTTCTTGGTTGGCGCGAATTGCCACAGCACCGGCCCCAGCCGGTCTCCGAGCTCAGTCACGCCGGAGTCATAGAAACGTTTGATCGAATCTCCGGCTTCCGCCAGGACACGACGGTTGGTCGCAAAGCGCGGCCCCTTCACGGAGAAAACAAAACCGTCGGGCACTTCGCTTGCCCACTTGCGGAAAGTCTCGGGCTTTTGCGACCCGTAATACGTGCCGTTGATTTCGATCGAAGTCAGATGGCTCGCGGCATATTCAAGCTCCTGACGCTGCGGCAGCTTGTCTGGGTAGAACACACCGCGCCACGGCTCGAACGTCCATCCGCCGATGCCGATATAGGATTTGCCGTTTTTTGCCGCCATCTCGGACCTCTTGCAGAACGCATTTTAATAACCATATGGACTTTAACGGCGATGTCGATGTTCCACTCGAACTCCATTGCCGGGACGACCACGAGATGATTTGGCTGCGCCGGATGTACGCGCGACCGCTTCGTTCGTGGTCGTTGGTATTTCAGGGGTTGTTTTCGGACCCCAGTCTCTTCCCTTGCCTCAATCACAATCCACCTAGGAAGGTCTCGGGGCCATTTCCACCCGTTTTCCGGTATTTCCTCAACGGGCGCAATTGAGAGATTTCCTGGAAGCGGCGAGGATATACCCGCCTCGATTCAAAGCGTGATTCAGGCCCTGAATAACCTTGGCACCGTGTTGCCGCACGGATATATGCTGCCACCCATGCAAGAATCGGTACCTCCGAACTCGACCCCGGCTGATGCGCGATTCTGGGCAATCGAGCGCCAATTGTCGGTTGTCGTCCCGACGTTCAACGAGCGCGAAAACGTCACGGCCCTTTACCACAAGCTGGAGGCCACGCTGGCGGGAGTGGCCTGGGAAGTGGTTTTTGTCGACGACAATTCGCCGGACGGCACCTGGGATGTGGTGCGCAAACTTGCCGAACGCGATATCCGCGTGCGCTGTCTTCGCCGCATCGGCCGCCGTGGCCTGTCCGGCGCCTGCATCGAAGGCATCCTGGCCTCAAGCGCGCCCTTCGCGGCGGTCATGGATGCGGATCTGCAGCACGACGAAACCCAACTGCCGAAAATGCTCTCGCTGCTGCAAAGCGGTGCGGCCGAGCTCGTGGTCGGAAGCCGCTACATCGATGGCGGCAGCGCCGATGGTCTCGATCGCGGCCGTCATGGTGTCAGCATGGCGGCAACCGTAGTCGCGAAACGGCTGCTGGGAATCGGCATTGCCGATCCGATGAGCGGGTTCTTCATGATCCGGCGCGATCGCTTCGAGCAGCTTGCGCCGTCGCTGTCGATCCAGGGGTTCAAGATTTTGCTCGATATCATCGCGACGGCGCGGGGCACGTTGCGCACGGTCGAGGTGCCGTTTGTTTTCGGCTCGCGGCAGCATGGCGAGAGCAAACTCGATTCCATGGTGGCGCTGGATTTCTTCGGGCTGGTGCTGGCGAAATTGACGCGCGATCTGGTGTCGCTGCGCTTTCTGCTGTTCGCGCTGGTCGGCTCAATTGGTCTCGCTGTCCATCTTGTCGTCCTCGACATTACCTTGTCGCTGTTTCCAGCGTCCTTTGCCAAAGCACAGACGGTGGCGGCGTTTCTTGCCATGACAAGCAACTTCTTTCTCAATAATTTTCTCACCTATCGCGACCAGCGTCTGAAAGGACTTGCGGTCGTTCGCGGGTTGATCGTGTTCTACATCGTTTGCGGTGTCGGCTTGCTCGCCAATGTCGGCGTTGCGTTTTCCGTTTACGATCAACAGCCGATCTGGTGGCTCGCGGGTGCCGCCGGCGCGCTGATGGGCGTGGTCTGGAATTACGCGGTATCCAGCCTGTTCGTCTGGCGCAAACGATGAATCTCGAACGGCTGCGAGACGGTCGCACCGCGGCTCTGGTGATTCTCGGACTCGTGGTGCTTCGCCTTGTCGTGGCGGCGGTCACGCCGCTCACCTTCGATGAAGCGTATTACTGGACGTGGTCGAAACATCTGGCGGGGGGCTATTACGACCATCCTCCGATGGTTGCGGTGGTGATCCGGCTCGGCACCCTGATTGCCGGCGACACCGAGCTCGGTGTCCGGCTGGTGTCCATTCTGCTTGTGCTGCCGATGAGCTGGGCGGTCTATCGCGCGGCGCAAATTCTGTTCGGCAACGATCGCATCGCGGCGGCCTCCGCAGTTCTGCTGAACGTCACATTGATGGTCGCGGTCGGCACCCTGATCGTCACCCCGGATGCACCGCTGATGGTCGCATCGGCCTTCGTTCTCTACAGCCTTGCCAAGGTGCTGGACACTGGACGCGGTGGTCTGGTGGCTCGCGGTCGGCGTTTCCGTCGGGCTGGCATTGCTGTCGAAATATACGGCGCTGTTGTTCGGTGTCAGTATTTTGCTGTGGCTTGCCGCCGTACCGCAGTTGCGGCGGTGGCTACGGTCGCCGTGGCCATATCTCGGCGGCATCATCGCCTTTGCCGTATTCGCTCCGGTAGTGATCTGGAACCAGCAACATCAATGGGTCTCGTTCATCAAGCAGTTGGGGCGGGCGCGTGTCGAAAGCCTGACGCTGCGATTCTTCGGTGAAATGATTCCGGCGCAGTTCGCCTTTGCGACGCCGCTCGTCTTTATCCTCGGTGTGATGGGGCTGTATGCGCTGTTGAAACGCGACGCCGCCACTTATCCAGCGCGGGCGCTGGTGAACGCGATGTTCTGGCCCATCGTGCTGTATTTCATGTGGCATTCGTTACACAGCCGCGTTGAAGCGAACTGGCTTGGTCCGGTCTATCCGGCATTCGCGATTGCCGCGGCAGTGGCGGTCTATCGCACATCTTGGCAGGCCCGAGAGCAACGCACCGTGAACTTCTGCCGCCGTTGGGCCTTGCCCCTTGGCCTGGTGATGCTGCTGGCTCTGATCGTTCAAGCCAACACCGGACTGCTGACCGGCTACCGCCGTGACGCCACGGTGCGCAGCATCGGTGTTGGCTGGCGCGAGCTGGCGAAGGGTATCGATGACACCCGCGCGCGTGCAGGTGCGGGCTGCATTCTCACGCCCGATTACGGCACCACGTCGTGGCTGCTGTTTTATCTGCCGAAACCGGCTTCAGGTGAGGCCTGCGTAGTTCAGCGCGTTCAGCGGATCCGCTGGACCAATATGCTCGAACCTGATCCCGCGTTGCTCAAGGGCAAGCTGCTCTTCGTCGATGAAGTGCGCACTGGTGGTCAGGCGGAGCTGAAACAGCAATTCGCGCGCTTCGAGAAGGTCGTGGAGTTACCGCGCAAGCGCGGACCTCTCATCATCGAAACCTACGAGATCGATCTGCTGGATGGTGCGCAAGGCGATGTGCTTGATCGCTCCCCGCCGCCGGAATTGCAGTGAGGCGTGCGCGCTTCACAGGAACGGCAAAAAATAACGGGGAAATAGATCTCCTGCGTCGATAAGCTCATGCAGGTTGCTCTTTTCTCCTCATCCTGAGGAGCGGCCGCTTGGCCGCGTCTCGAAGGATGAGGCCACCTTATAATTCAAGACGGCGATGAGGCCTTATGGTTCGAGACGCACAACTGCGTTGTGCTCCTCACCATGAGGGTTTGACTTTTTCCCCCGGGTCGATCGCGGTCCGACAAAAAGCCCAGTATCAGCCGGGAAAAGACATCCTTAGAAGTCTATTTCGCTCATGCCGCTGCCTACACTTTGCACTTGAGTTATATTTGCCGCTGTACGTTGAATTAACGGACGGAAACACGCGGCTGCATACGCGTGCCGACACCGATGCGATTCATCGCATTCATCAGCGAAATGATGACAGTGAGATCCGCGATTTCCTTGTCGCTGAAATGACCTTTCACCAGATCGTAATCCGCGTCCGGCGCTCCGGTCCTGGACACATAAGTCAGGCTTTCGGCCCAGGCCAGCGCCGCGCGTTCGCGCTCCGAAAAGAAAGGTGCTTCCCGCCAGGTGATCGCGCTGTTGATCTTGCGTGGGTCTTCGCCAGCCTTCAGTAAGTCGCGCCAGTGCCGATCGACGCAATAGGCGCAGCCGTTGATCTGCGAGACCCTCAAGTAGATGAGATCGATCAGTGCGCGGTCGATGCCGCACGTTCGGACATACTGATATAGCGGATCGAATGCGTTCATCGCATCCGGCGCGATCTTCTTCATTTCGAGACGATGTGACATGTGGCAGTTCTGGTGGCTGAGGATAATCGCCGTATCATGATGAGAGCCTGATCGAAATCAAGCGGGCAACACGAGCAAGGAACAAAAAAAGGGCGCGACCTGCGCCGCGCCCTTCATTTTGTCAGTGATGCAGGCGGTGGACTTCCTTAGAAGTCCATTCCGCCACACAAGTCGAGCTTGCCCGGCTTGAGCATTTTAGATTTGGGCGGTGGACTTCCTTAGAAGTCCATTCCGCCCATGCCGCCGCCCGGAGGCATCGACGGGCCGCCTGCGTTCTTCTTCGGCAGCTCGGCAACCATGGCCTCGGTGGTGATCAGCAGGCCCGCAACCGAAGCTGCGTTCTGGATCGCCGCACGCACGACCTTGGTCGGATCGATGATGCCCTTCGAAACCAGGTTGACGTATTCGCCGCTCTGGGAGTTGAAGCCGTAGGCGTATTGATCCTTCTCGAGGATCTTGCCGATGATGACCGAGCCGTCTTCGCCAGCGTTGATGGCGATCTGACGGGCAGGAGCCGAAAGCGCCTTGCGGACGATCTCGACGCCGGTCTTCTGGTCGTCGTTGGCTGTCTTGATGCGCTTGAGCTGCTCGGAAGCACGGAGCAGGGCGACGCCGCCGCCCGGCAGAATGCCTTCCTCGACAGCTGCACGGGTTGCATGCATCGCGTCATCAACGCGATCCTTGCGCTCCTTCACCTCGATTTCGGTCGCGCCGCCGACGCGGATCACCGCGACGCCGCCTGCGAGCTTGGCCAAACGCTCCTGCAGCTTCTCACGGTCGTAGTCCGAGGTGGTTTCCTCGATCTGCGCCTTGATCTGCGACACGCGCGCCTCGATGTCGGCCTTCTTGCCGGCTCCGTTGACGATCGTGGTGTTTTCCTTATCGATCATCACCTTCTTGGCGCGGCCGAGCATCTGCACGGTCACGTTTTCGAGCTTGATGCCGAGATCTTCCGAGATGGCGGTGCCGCCGGTCAGGATCGCGATGTCCTGCAGCATGGCCTTGCGGCGATCGCCGAAGCCCGGAGCCTTGACGGCAGCGACCTTCAGGCCGCCACGCAGGCGGTTGACGACGAGGGTGGCGAGAGCTTCGCCTTCGACGTCTTCAGCAACGATCACGAGCGGCTTGCCGGTCTGCACGACGGCTTCGAGCAACGGCAGCAGTTCATTCAGCGAGGAGAGCTTCTTCTCGTTGATCAGGATGTAGGCATCGTCGAATTCGACGCGCATCTTGTCGGCATTGGTGACGAAGTAGGGCGAGATGTAGCCGCGATCGAATTGCATGCCTTCGACGACATCAAGTTCGGTTTCCAGCGACTTGGCTTCTTCGACGGTGATGACACCCTCGTTGCCGACCTTCTTCATGGCATCGGCAAGGAACTTGCCGATTTCCGCGTCGCCGTTGGCCGAGATGGTGCCGACCTGAGCGATTTCCTCGTTCGAGGTTACCTTCTTGGAGTTCTTCACGAGGTCCGCAACGACGGCTTCGACCGCAAGGTCGATACCGCGCTTCAGATCCATCGGGTTCATGCCGGCGGCGACGGACTTGGCGCCTTCCTTCACGATGGCCTGGGCCAGAACGGTCGCGGTGGTGGTGCCGTCACCGGCAGCGTCTGCCGACTTCGATGCCACTTCGCGCACCATCTGCGCACCCATGTTCTCGAACTTGTCCTCAAGCTCGATCTCCTTGGCGACGGTGACGCCGTCCTTGGTGATGCGCGGAGCGCCGAACGACTTGTCGAGAACGACGTTGCGGCCCTTGGGACCCAGCGTCACCTTGACGGCGTTGGCGAGAATGTCGACGCCGCGCAACATCTTGTCGCGCGCATCAACGCCAAATTTGACTTCTTTTGCTGACATTGTTTGTTTTCCTTGGATTCAATTTTGAGAGACGGGCGCTTACGCGGCCTTCTTGCCGGCGACCTGGCCTTCCAGCACGCCGAGGATGTCGCTTTCCTTCATGATGAGGACTTCGGTGCCGTCGATCTTGACCTCGGTGCCCGACCATTTGCCGAACAGCACGATGTCGCCGACCTTGAGGTCGATCGGGATCAGTTTGCCGGTTTCGTCTCGGCCACCCTTGCCGACGGCCACGATCTGGCCCTGAGACGGCTTTTCCTTCGCGGTGTCGGGAATGATGATGCCGCCTGTAGTCTTGGTTTCAGCGTCGATGCGCTTGACCACAACACGATCGTGAAGCGGACGGAATTTCATCGCGTTTCTCCTAAGCCTTTGAATATTTTGTGATAGTGGAATTTTGGCAGTCACGGCGCGTGAGTGCTACCACGACCACAGCGGACATAGTCGGAGCGGCGTTCCCGATCAAGTGCGCCCGGCCAATTATCTGGCACTCAGGCCCCTGGATTGCCAATTATTTTCGGGCTGCGTTAATACCGCATCTCCCGAAGGCGGTTCCAAGGGTTGCTAGCAGTGATGCGAATCTGCTGCTAATGCATTGATTATAAACACTTTATTGAACTTTTAGGCTTGAGATGACGTTGAGTTTTGCATCAGATTTTCGTGCGAGCGCTGGTCGCTCGATGCATGGAGGTTGGAATGACTTCGAAAGGCAATGTCTCAGGCGATTTCAACAAGCAGCTTTTGGGATACGGGCTCACCACAGCTGAAATCCTTTACCGGCGCCCCGACCGGCGCTGGTTGCTGCAAAGCTACCTCTGGCAGAACTACGACATGTTCCCGCATTTTCCGGCGCTGAAGGATTTTCTGGCGTTCTGGCAGGCGAAGCTGGAAGGCCCGTTGTTTTCAGTGACGGTAGCTCACTCGCGATTGATCAAGCCCGCTGAGATCAAGGCGGTCGACGGCGTTTTCCGACTGCACTGATCTTCGCCTGCATGGGTGCACGCCGTTTTAAGGTCTCGCGCGAAATGTCAGGCGTGGTGCGACAGGCGCTCGCGCTTGACCTGTCGGGCGGCGGTCCAGCGGTCGGGGTCCGGACTGTGTCCGATCAAGGCGAGGCCGTAGGCGATCGACTCGAACTGGTCCGCGGAGGTCAACCGTTCGTCGCCGAACCGCTCGGCGAATAACCGCCGGACCGCAGGGACGAAGGACGTCCCGCCGGTCAGGAACACTTTTTCCACTTCATGTGTCGTGATGCCGGCTTCGCCGAGCACCTTGTCGATCGTGGCCCCGAGCCGCGCCACATCGTCGCCAATCCAGGCCTCGAAGTCGTTCCGCGTGATGGTCGAGCGGATGTCGATGCCGCCGGCATTGAAACGGAAGTCCACCTCGTCGCAGGTCGACAGCGCGACTTTGGCATCGGACACCGCGCGATACAGTGGAAAGCCGAGATCGAGATCGACGATGGTGATAAAGTCCTGCAGCGGACCCGGCTGCAGTGCGGTGCGTGAGAGTTCCCGAAGTTCGCGCAAATCGCCGCTGCCCTTCATCATCGCGAGTTGATGCCAGCGTGCAAGGTTGGTGTAGTAGTGGTTGGGGATCGGCAGCACCTTGTCGAATGAGCGGTAGCTGCTCCCTTTCCCCAGTCGCGGCGAGACGACGTGGTCGACGATGCGAAAGTCGAACGTGTCGCCGGCGATGCCGATCCCGGCATGGCCGAGCGGTTCTGCGTGCAGCGTGCCACCTTCGCGCGAGAAGCGCATGACCGAGAAGTCGCTCGTGCCGCCGCCGAAATCCGCGACCAGTACGGTGGCATCGCGGTCCAGCTGGCGGGCGAAGGAGAAAGCTGCTCCCACCGGCTCGTAAACAAAGCGGGCGTGACCAGCGCCCAAACGTTCAAACGCCGCCTGATAACGTCGCATTGCCAACGCCTCGTCGGGATTGCCGCCGGCAAAGCGCACGGGGCGGCCAACGACGATGTTGGGCGCATCGAATCCGAACGCGTTTCCGCCATGGTGTGCCAGGGTACGCAGGAACGCCGCGAGAAGTTCCTCGAACTGGTAGCGCTGCCGGAATATCTGGGTGGAATTGAAACTGGCGCTGGCGGCAAAGGTCTTGAACGACTGCATGAAGCGGTAGACGTGGCGTCCTTCGAGAAACTGCTCGATCGCCCACGGACCACCTTCGGCCTGGGCTCCGCTGCCCGGCCGGTCTTCCCAGAAACACAGCGCCGATACGTAGACGCTGTGCCGCTTTCCACCATGATCGAAGCGGATGGCCTCCACATGGCCATCGTCGGTCGCAAGCGCGACGACCGTATTGCTGGTACCGAAATCGATGCCGATCGAGACGGCTGACGAGGCTCTCGACATGAGACACTTCTGATGCTTTGGAAAGGGGCGCGAGCATTAGCGGCTTTGCGCAGCCATGCCAAGCGAATGTCTCGCGCAGTCAGGGCATCGTGGCGCTGTCGGTCAGGTCAGCACGCCTGGCTTCCATCAGGCAGCTGCAGTCGTGCCGGGCACGATCGGCTTCAGCTCATCGCATTGATCTCATCGCATTGATCTCGTCGCAGAGCGACGGCTGGAATTGCGCGCCTAACCCCGTCCGACAAACGGCATCTTCGTCGCCATCACCGTCATGAACAACACGTTGGCGTCGAGAGGCAGGCTGGCCATGTAGACGACCGCGTTCGCGACCGCTTCGACATCCATACGCGGCTCGGGGATTTTGCGGCCGTCCGGCTGCAGCACGCCGTCCACCATGCGCGCGGTCATTTCGGTTGCCGCATTGCCGATGTCGATCTGTCCGCAGGCGATGTCATAGGCGCGCCCATCGAGCGCGGTCGCCTTGGTCAAGCCCGTGATCGCATGCTTGGTGGATGTGTAGGCCGCTGAGAACGGGCGGGGCGCGTGCGCCGAAATCGATCCGTTATTGATGATACGTCCGCCGCGCGGGGTCTGGTCCTTCATGATTCTGAAGGCGTGCTGCGTGCAGAGAAACGGCGCGGTCAGATTTGTGTCCACCACGGCTTTCCACTGCGCCACGCTGACATCCTCGAACGGCAGAGGGGGGGCGCCGACGCCTGCATTGTTGAAGATGAGATCCAGCCGCCCAAACGCATCCATTGTTTTCGCAAACAGCGCGGCGATGGATGCGGGGTCGGTCATATCGGACGGCACGGCGAGGCTTTTTCCAAAAGCCTGTCCTGCTTTCGCGGTTTCCTCGAGCTTGTCCGGCCTGCGTCCGGTGAGCACCACCGTGAAGTCTGCCTTCATCAAAGCGAGCGACGTCGCGCGTCCGACACCGGAGCCCGCACCTGTGACAACAGCGATCTTCTGTCCGGCCATGTTTCCTACCCTGTTTTCGTTTTGCTGGTTGTTATTGGAGTTGAGACCGCCGATGGCGTATTGGCATAGGGCGGGCGCGGGATGTTCTGGTGAGCCGCACGCAATGCAGCCGACCAGCGCGCACGCAAGTCGTGGAAATACGGCTCACCGGCTTCGATACGATAATTCAATTCGGCGTCGCAGACATCCGGCCGCACCACGAGGATATCGATCGGCATGCCGACGCCGAGGTTCGACCGCATGGTTAAATCCATCGAGACCAGCCCAACCTTGAGCGCATCGTAGAGGTCCACGTCATAGGCGATGGCGCGATCGAGCACCGGCTTGCCGTATTTGTGTTCACCGATTTGCAGATAGGGCGTATCGGTCGTGCACTCGATAAAGTTGCCGGCAGGGTAGATCATGAACATGCGCATGCGCGCGCCCTTGATCTGGCCACCGAACAGGAAGGACACATCGAAGTTGATGTCCTCCGCGCGAAGCGCCGTTCCTTCCGTGTGATGGATATGGCGGATCGCGCGGCCGATGCGTTGTGCCGCCTGGAACATGGTGGGCGCGTTGAGTAGCGTTTCCAGTTCGCCGGTCTCGGGATTCTCGATGCCTTCGGTGAGCGTGCTGAGCACGGACTGGCTGATGGCGAGATTTCCGGCGCTGGCAATCGCCATGATGCGCTCGCCGGGCTTGTTGAACACGTGAAGCTTGCGGAAGGTCGAGATATTGTCGAGGCCGGCATTCGTGCGGGTATCGGCAATCATCACAAGCCCGTCGCGCACCAGAATTCCGCAGCAATACGTCATGAACTCGTCCCCGGATTTAGACCGGAGTCATACGCGCTGACCTGCCGTGCGGCAACCACGGGAAACGATAATCAGGACTGACTTTGACGGCCAGCCTGATCGACCCTGACCGCAACCGACAGCGTTTCGGTGCCGCCGCCATACCGGGTTCCGCGAACCGGGGCCGCGCCCAGATAATCCAGACCGGTTGCGACGCGGACATGGGAATCCGTGGTGGAAATGCCGTTCGCCGCATCGAAGCCGACCCAGCCCAGCCGGGGCACGAAGGCTTCCGCCCAGGCATGCCCGGCATCCTGTTGCACCACGCCGTCGGATCTCAAAAAATGCCCCGAGACGAAACGGGCTGGCACACCGCCACTTCGTGCGCAGGCAATGAAGATGTGCGCGTAGTCCTGGCAGACGCCGCGCCGCAGCGCGAAAGCGTCGGCCGCGCTGGTCCCGGCATGGGTCGGATCGGTATCGAACGTCATGTGATCGGTCAGTTGAACCATCAGGGCGTGAAGATATGCGATCACGTCATCGCTCGTGCCCGAGCGCAGGTCGCTGGCGAACGACCGCATTTCGGGATTGATGTCCGTCAAAGGCGTGGAGCGAAGAAAGAAATCCGGCGGAAAGCGCTCGTCTGTCCCTTTGACCACGCCGTGCGTGTCCTGAGTATCAACCAACCCTTCTACGTTGATCGTCAGATCCGACGTCGTTCCATGGGTCAGGACATGGGTGATGTTGCCATACGCGTCCTGATGCATCTGCATGCGGGAGTCAGTCGAAACGAAAACCTGCCAGTCGGCGACATATTGTCCGTCGTGGCTGCGCGGCGTCATCCGAATGATCTGGATCACGCCGCTTGCGGGCGGTTCGTAGCGATAGGTCGTCGAGTGATTGATTCGCAGACGCATAACCATGCCGTGACAGGAGCCGGATGAACGATAAAGCGGATTGTTTATATGAGGTACTGCTTGGCGATGATTTCGCCAAGCCGGTTGTTGTCCGTGATGAATTCCTGAATGAATTCATGCAAGCCGTGCTGGAAAATGTCGTCGATGCGGCTGTGTTCCAGGCGGTTGCGGATTCCGCGCGCATGACGTTGCGGCGGACCTTGCAGGCTGTAGGCGACGCCGATCTGGTCGAGATTGCTGACAAGATTGCCGTAGCAGCTCGACAACGAGCGCGGCAGCGTTCGATTGAGGATCAGCAGATCGGCGATTAGCCACGGTTTGATGGTTTCCCGATAGACCCAGTGATAGGCGGTCAACGCTGACACCGAGCGCAGGATCGATGTCCACTGATAGTAATCGAGCGGGCCTCCGACGTGCTCCTGTTCCGGCAAAAGCATGTGATACTTCACGTCGAGAATACGCGCGGTGTTGTCGGCGCGCTCAAGATGCAATCCAAGACGCGAGAACCAATATGCATCGTTGCGCAGCATCGTTCGATAGGCCGAACCGTCGAACCGCAGCGATGTTTCCTGAACGAAGCGCAGAAACTTGGTCAGATCCTCGCGGGACTGAACGCCGCCCTGCCAGGTTTGTTGTAGCTCGATCCATGCGCCGTTGATCGTATCCCACATCTCGCTGGTCAGTGCGGTTCGCACCGAGCGGGAATTCAGGCGCGCGGCCTCGATGCAGTTGCGGATCGAGGAGGGGTTGGCGGACGAGAAAGCCAGATAGTCGACGACGTTGCGTTCGTTCGCTTCGTCGTAGGTTTGATAAAAGCTGTCACCGATGCCGGCGGTCAGCAGCGCGGATTCCCATTCGTTGGTTTTGCCGGCGTAGGTCGCGGGCAGCGCCGTGGCGCGCAGGGTTCCTTCGATCGTGCGCGCGAGATATTCGGCACGTTCGACGTAGCGGGCGAGCCAGAACAGGTTTTCAGCGGTACGGGACAGCATGCGGGCGTATACTCGTTGTTGGCCGTCAAAGACGTTATCGAAAATCACATGTGCTCAATCATCGCATCAATTCGCAGATCCGTCGTTTCCATCCCTATCTTTTCAGTCGACGTTTAGACCCGCTCCGTCACGACATTTCATCGTCCAGAATCCAGGTGTCCTTGGTGCCGCCGCCCTGGCTTGAATTGACCACGAGCGACCCTTCCTTCAGCGCGACGCGGGTCAATCCTCCGGGCACGACAGTCGTTTGATATTGGCCCGTGAGGACGAAAGGCCGCAGATCAACGTGACGCGGCGCTAATCCGGATTGCGTTGCGGTCGGGCATGTGGACAAAGCCAGCGTCGGTTGCGCGATAAAGCCATGGGGGTCCAGCATCAGCCTGGCGCGGAAGGTTTCGATCTGCTCACGCGTCGAAGCCGGGCCGATCAACATGCCATAGCCGCCGGAGCCGTGAACTTCCTTGACCACAAGTTCATCGAGATGAGCCAGAACGTAGGACAGATCCTCTTTCTCGCGACAGCGCCATGTCGGCACGTTTTTCAGGATAGGCTCCTCGCCCAGATAAAATCTCACGAAATCCGGCATATAACTGTAGACCGCCTTGTCGTCGGCAATGCCGGTGCCGACGGCATTCGCGAGCGTAACATTGCCCGCCATATAGGCCGACATCAGTCCCGGCACGCCGAGGACGGAGTCCGGCCGGAAGGTGAGGGGATCGATGAAATCGTCATCCAGTCTGCGATAGATGACATCCACCCGTTTCAGGCCTTCGGTGGTTCGCATGAACACTTCGTCGCTTTTGACGATCAGGTCGCGGCCTTCGACCAGTTCGACGCCCAGTTTGTCGGCGAGGAAAGAGTGCTCGTAATAGGCGGAGTTGTAGACGCCTGGCGTCAGCAGCGCGACGGTCGGCTCCGCCGCCGCCGTGACAGGAGCGACCGAGCGCAACGTGGAGAGCAACTCGTCCGGATAGCGCTCGACCGGCGCCACACGATGGCGCGCGAACAGATCCGGAAACAACCGCATCATGATTTCGCGATTTTCAAGCATGTACGAGACGCCGGATGGCGTGCGCGCGTTATCTTCCAGCACGTAAAAATCGTCCGGATTCACCCGGACGATGTCGATGCCTGCGATGTGCACGTAGATATCATGCGGCACGTCCTGTCCGTTCATTTCAGGACGGAACACCGGATTCTGAAAAATCAGGTCTTCGGGAATAATGCCGGCCCGCAAGACATCCCGGGAATGGTAGATGTCGCGCAGAAACATATTCAGCGCCTTGACCCGTTGCTTCAGTCCTTTTTCCAGATGCGCCCATTCCCGGCCGGAGAGAATGCGCGGGATGACATCGAACGGGATGAGCCGCTCCTGGGCCTCCGCATCGCCATAGACCGCGAAGGTGATGCCGATCCGGCGGAACAGCAGTTCCGCCTCCTGCCGGCGATATTCAAGCGCGTCGGGTGGGGTCTCCTTCAGCCATTGGGACAGAGCCTGATAGGCGGGGCTGAGCTGGCCGTTTGGCCCGTTCATTTCGTCGAACGCGATTGCCATAAGCTCTGACTATCCCTTGGCTATCTATTGGAACGCAATGCCGGAGCATGCATGACCGAAACGGGTGGTAGCAAGGGCCGCGTCCGTGTAGCAGTTGAGAATTGTCGGTTTGCCCCACGGGGCCGTTGGCGATAGCGAACGAAAATGCCGCCGGGAGGTACATATGCGGGGAGGCCCAACCGGGCTGCTCGAAAAAGAGGCGTGGAAATGCCCGCCTACCAAGCAATTCGCGCTGGTTTGACCATTCCGGATAAGCAAGGTTTCCGTGAGCAACGACATGATTGAGCAAGACATTGACCAAGATACCAAGCAAGACGTCCAGGCAGGAGAAATTCGATGAGTGAGATCGTCACCGCCGGCATTCTGGTGATCGGCGACGAGATTCTTTCGGGCCGGACCAAGGACAAGAACATCGGCTACATTGCCGAGTATCTAACCAATATCGGGATCGATCTGAAGGAAGTCCGCGTCGTCTCTGACGATGAAGATGCCATCATCGAGGCGCTGAATGCCTTGCGCTCGCGCTACACGTATCTTTTCACGACCGGTGGCATCGGGCCGACCCATGACGATATCACCGCCGACACCGTGGCGAAGGCGTTCGGCGTTGGGATCGATCATCATCCAGACGTCGTGGCGCGATTCCGTCAGCGTTTTTCCGAGGCCGAGCTCAACGAGGCGCGGTTGCGCATGGCTCGTATTCCGGATGGCGCTGAATTGATCCAGAGCGCGACCATCCTCGCGCCGGGGTTCAAGATAGATAACGTGATCGTCATGGCGGGCGTACCCTCCATCATGCAGGCGATGATGGATATCGTGGCTCCGAAGCTCAAATCAGGTGTCCGGATGCTGTCGGAGTCGGTGCGGGCCAATGCCCGGGAAGGCGATATCGGCAGCCCGTTGCGCGCCATTGCCGGCGCACATCCCGATACGATTATCGGAAGTTATCCGTTTCTCGATGAGAACAGCAAACCCAACACCAACATCGTCGTGCGTTCGCGCGATCCGGACAAGCTGAAGGCCGCAATGGTCGCGGTCGAGGAGATGCTGGCGGGTCTGAAGCTGGCTTGATCGTCAGAGAGGAAAATTTCATGACCACCGTTCCCAGCGAATTGCCTCCCCATCCGGAGAAAATGTTTCCGGTGTCATGGGATCAATTCCACCGCGACTCCCGCGCGCTGGCGTGGCGGCTGAACGGGGCAGGGCCTTTCGAGGCTATCGTTGCGATCACGCGCGGCGGATTGGTCGCCGCCGCTATCGTGGCGCGCGAACTTGGCGTGCGGGTGATCGATACAATCGGGGTCGCGAGCTACAATCATCAGTCGCAAAGCGAGGTCAAAATTCTCAAGACCGTTTGCGCGGATGTTCTCAAGCTCGGTGGCGAAGGCGGACACCGGTTGCTGATCGTCGACGATCTGGTCGACACGGGAAAAACCGCTCGCGTGGTGCGCGACTTGATGCCGAAGGCGCACTTCGCGACAGTCTATGCAAAGCCGATGGGGCGACCGCTGGTGGACAGCTATATCACCGAGGTGTCGCAGGACACCTGGATTTTCTTCCCGTGGGATACAGGCTTGTCGTTCCAGCCGCCGATCCGCGACGGCGCGGCGTAACCATCGCCGATCGACACGCGGCATTCGCCGAGGCCGGATCATGCCATTACAAAACCGTGTGACGCCTTTCGGAGACATCGTCGCGACACCGCATCGCGGACTGTTCACGGGAAATCGCGGCATCATCCACGATCCGGGCACCAAGAACGTTGTTAAAGCGGCGTTGGACCAACAAGGCGTGGATCGTCTGTGTCTGCGATTTCAGAGGCCGCCGCCGCGACGTGATGGGAACACGAAGCTGGACGGAGCTGTTTTTCCTCGATGAAGCCACAGCGCTCGCTGCCGGCCATCGCCCATGCTTCTATTGCAGGCGGGCTGATGCCCGGGCATTTCAGGCCGCGTTTGGCGCAAATAATATCAACCTACTTCCGCGCGCCAGCGAAATCGACACTGTGCTTCACAGTGAACGATTATCCGGGCGCCTCAGGCGGCTGCACGATCTCCCCGTCGCGCTGAATGCCATGCCCGATGGCGCGGTGGTGCAAGCGGGCGCCGAAAGCTTCCTGATGTTGAACGGTCAAGCCTTGCTATGGTCGCACGCCGGATATCGCACTCCGGTGGCTGCTCCGAAGGAGGCAAAACTATTGACGCCTCCTTCAACATTGCGTGCACTGCGCGCCGGATACAAGCCGGTGCTGCACCCGAGCGCCCATTCCAACATGATTGGCTAAAACGGTACCTCGGTTTTGCGGCCGGGCTTATGCAAACCGCTCGCGCGCCAGCTTGGCGCCGGCGCCAAGGGCTCTCAGCTTGGCTTCCGCGATATCGCGGCGCATCGGCGCCATTCCGCAATTCGTCGTTGCGATGATCTTGTCTTTCGGTACGAACTTCATGACGGCGGCGATGACGTTAGCCACGTCCTCAGCGGTTTCCACGGTGTCGTTTGCGACATCGATGACGCCAGCCTGAATGATTTTGCCCGGCAGCAGTTTCAGCAGCTCAAGCGGCACCCGCGAATTGCGGCATTCGATGGCAACATGCTGAATGCTGCTGGCGGCGATGGCGGGAAAAATATCCTCGTACTGCCGCCACTCGTTGCCGAGCGTTTCTTTCCAGTCGGTATTGGCCTTGATGCCGTATCCGTAACAGATGTGGACCGCAGTGGTGCAGGTGAGCCCCTTGGCGGCGCGTTGCAGCGCCTCGATGCCCCACTCCTTCACTTCACCCATGTATACGTTGAATGCCGGCTCATCGAACTGAATGATGTCGACGCCGTCAGCCTGCAGGGCGTGGGCTTCTTCATTCAGGAGATCCGCAAAGGCGAAGGCCATCTTCACGCGGTCGCCGTAATGGCTATCCGCGATGGTGTCTATAATGGTCATCGGTCCGGGCAGCGTGAATTTCAATCGGCGGGTGGTATGAGCGCGTGCGGCGCGGGCTTCCAGCGCATGCACGCGGCCCTTCAGTCGCAGCGGGGCGACCACCTGCGGCACCATCGCCTTGTAGCGATCGGCACGGATGCCCATTTCGACCTTGTGCGCGAAATCGATGCCGTCGATGTTTTCCAGAAAACCATGCACGAAATGCTGACGCGCCTGTTCGCCTTCGGTGACGATATCCACCCCGGCATCTTCCTGCACCTTGATGGCCAAAAGCGTAGCATCGCGCTTGGCGGAGAGTAGTTCGTCACCCGCAGGTTTCCACGGCGCCCAGAGGCGGTTCGGCTCAGCAAGCCATTCCGGTTTGGGGAGCGATCCGGCAATCGTGGTTGGGAAGAGCATGGGCGGGTTTCCATTGTCTTTGTTGTTGAAAGCAGCGCACAGGACATTAGCGCAGTTGTTGCCAACCGGATGCCATTTTGCCGGAAAAAGGTCTAGCGAAATCCCCGAGGTGATCCTTCCGCCAGCCGTCTTCGTCGGGATGGACAGCGCAGCCGCGACGCCAGCAAACAGGGGTCAACAACTCTGTCATGCGGTTACAATTTCACCGATGCCACACACGTTGACAGACATGATGCTCTCAACCAACCTAAACGTGTGCTTGATTCCTCGAAGATCGCAAAAGTTGGGGAGCTTCCGATGTGGTCAAGCAGGCTGGTGACGATCGAGCGGCGCTGCGAGAATGGATCGCAACCGCATCTGGAAGTAATTCCGGTTTCGCCGGCCCATTCGAACGCGAAGTAGGGACGTCAGCGCAAGCCAATCGGTTTTCAGCACAATTATTCACGGCGGGTTCATCCGGCGAGCATGGAAGGCTCGCGATAGATCCCGTATGTCAGTCAGGTCGATCAATGAATCAAATGAGCCATATTCAATCACCGCCCGCCGATGTGTCCTTTTCGGGGGAACGCAGTGTATTCCGAAAGCTGGTCATGCGTGGTGCGGCTCTTGAGCTAGTGACCGTCGGCTTTTATCGCTTCTGGCTTACCACCGATATGCGCCGCCATTTGTGGGCGCACACGAGCGTGGACGGCGATGCCGCCGAATACACCGGCAAGGGCCGGGAGCTGCTGATCGGATTTCTGTTTGCGCTCGCGATTATTATTCCGATCTATATCGCCTATTTCATCGTGAGCATTGAAGCGGAGCGCATACGTGCCTTTGCCAGTGTGCCGCTGGTGGCGTTCTTCTACGTGTTCGGCCAATTTGCGGTTTATCGCGCGCGGCGCTATCGCCTGACGCGAACGGTATGGCGTGGAGTGCGTTTCTGGATGGACGGCTCAGGGTGGGGCTACGCGATGCGGGCGTCGCTCTGGGCTCTTCTCGTTCCGCTCACGCTTGGATTGATTCTGCCTTGGCGTGAAGCCGCGCTCGAACGCTACAAGATGCGGCACTCGTTCTATGGAGATCTGCAAGGCAGCTTCGAGGGGCGCGGCTGGGATTTTTTCAAACGAGGGTGGTGGTTGTGGCTGTTGGCAGGACTCTCCTTTTTAACAATGAGGGTGCCGTATCTGTCGCTTCTTGTCTTGGTTGCGGCGCCGTTTATTTATGGTGCCTTCAAGGCCATCGAGTGGCGATGGTGGGTTTCAGGTATTCGCTTCGGTGAAGCCGGTTTTGAATCGTCACTGACGCGCGGAGCGCTGACCGCGCTTTACTGGAAAGCTATCGGTTGGGTTATCCTGTTGGTCTTGGGGTTCGCTGCTTTTAGCGCGTTGTGTGCGTTCGCTGTGGCGGGCATGAGCGGACTGTCTATCCAACAGTTTTTTGAAACACCAAAAACGCTAAGTAGCGTCCCATTGTTAGTGCTCGGAGGCGTCGGCTATTTAATCCTCGTGCTTGCGATTGGCGTAGTGACCCGCGTGTATCTTCAACGGGATCTGTGGGTGCGGATCGTTGCATCGACGGTCGTTCATAACATGGAGGCGACGGATAACGTGTCGGTACAAGGCGAACTGGCAAGCGCGCTCGGCGAGGGATTCGCCGACGGGTTCGATGTTGCTGGCTTTTAGGCGCCTGTACCAAGATGGAACCCGCTGTCGAAAGCTTGCTCGCGACGAATTCGGCTGAAAGGCTCGAAGATACGGTTATCTATTTCGATGGCGTGTCGAACCGGCGGCAGGTCGTTATGCTTCGCTTCGAGGATAATCTCGAAATTGCCGGCAGCGGTCGAACGCTCGACATTTGGCATTATCCGGCGATACGCCGCGCGGACAGTCCGCCCGGCGTGTTGCGCGTCACCTGCCAAACTGCGCGGCCATTGGCGCGGCTCGAAATTCGCACTGAAGCCATGGCGGCGAAGCTTGTTGGATATTGTCCGCGTCTCGATGACGCCGTTACGAGCCGCAATGGTGTTTTGAAGATTGTCGTTTGGTCACTGGCAGCCACTGTTTCAATCGTGTTCGCTGTGTTGTTTGGGATGCCGCTCGCTGCGGACCGGCTTGCCCCGCTGGTTCCTCATGTCGTCGAACAACGGCTTGGAGATGTCACCGATGGGCAGATGAAAATGCTCTTTGGTAGCCCCTGCGGAAACGGGGCGGGACAGGCTGCGTTCACCAAGCTTGTCAACGAGGTCCGCACGGCCGCAGAGCTGGACACCGCGATCGATGCCAGTGTTGTCCCGAGTTCCGTTCCCAATGCTTTTGCATTGCCCGGCGGCAAAGTGATTGTGTTGAATGGTTTGGTGAAGGCGGCGAGAGATCCCGATGAGATCGCAGGCGTGCTCGCACATGAACTCGGTCATCTGAAGCATCGCGACAGCCTGCGAGACGTGATCAGCACCGGGGGGGCATCATTTTTGGTCGGTCTTTTGTTCGGCGATGTCACTGGCTCAAGCGTCTTGATATTTGCTGGTCGACGCATGATCGACGCCGCTTACACACGCGATATGGAACGGGATGCGGACACGTTTTCGATCGAGGTGATGCATCGCCTCGGCCGTTCGACTCTCAAGATGGGTGAGCTGGTTTTTCGCATCACCGGGAAACAGGGCGATACGACCGCCTCAATTCTGGCTAATCATCCTTTGACGGAGGATCGCCTCGAGCGCATGCGTAAGGAGGATCGCCCGGCGAGCGGACCGCCGCTGTTGAACCCGGATGAATGGGCATCGCTGAAAACGGTGTGCGAGTCCGGGCCGAAAACCTAGGATTTTTCAAGGTTATGCCCAGAGCAATCGTCTGCAAGGAATTGGGGCCGCCGGAAACTTTGCGCGTTGAGGCGTTCGCGCGCGCCGCATTGCAGGACGGCGAAGTGCGGGTCAGCGTTCATGCTGCGGGCCTGAATTTTCCTGACATTCTGATGATCGAGGGAAAATATCAGCTCAAGCCCGATCTGCCGTTCATTCCGGGAATTGAGGCGGCGGGCGAGGTGGTCGAGGTCGGAACGGCCGTTACGGGCGTTGCCTTGGGCGATCGCGTCATCGTCAAGATGCGGCACGGCGCATTGGCCGATGAAATCATCGCCGCGCCGTCGCAGCTCGTGCCTGTGCCGGACAGCTTCGATTATGCGGAGGGCGCGACGTTTCTCGCGGCGCACGGAACGGCCTATCATGCGCTGGTGGATCGGGCGCGCCTGAACTCGGGCGAAACATTATTGGTCCATGGCGCTGGAGGCGGTGTCGGCCTTGCTGCGGTTGAATTGGGCAAGATACTGGGTGCGACAGTTATTGCCGCGGCCTCGACCGAAGAGAAACTCCAAACCGCACGTGAGCGTGGCGCGGACCACTGTATTCTCTATGGCCGCGAACCATTGCGCGATGCGGTCAAGCATGTGACCGGTGGACAGGGCGCGGATGTGGTGTTCGATCCGGTTGGCGGCGAAATCTTCGAAGAGAGCCTGCGTTGCATTTCCTGGGGCGCGCGCATTCTTGTCGTCGGCTTCACCGGCGGCATCGGCTCCGCCATGACAAATCTGATCCTGATCAAAGGAGCCAGCGTTCTCGGCGTCCGTGCTGGCGAGGCGGTGCGGCGGGATCCCGCGCTCGGCGTCGCGCGCCAAGCCGCGCTATTGCGGCTCGCAAACGAAGGAAAGATCAGCCCGCATGTTTCGCATCGTATTCCGATGGAAAAATGCGCGGAGGCCATGCGTTTGTTGATCGATCGGCGCGCTATTGGCCGCGTCGCGCTGCTGATGCGGTAGAGCGTGGCCCCTTATTCGAGAGCCTTTGTCGTGGCTCTGCTGCCTTTGTCTATTCGTAATCCCGTTCCTGCCACCACGGGAAATAAGACGGCATGTCGCGTGAGACTTTCTCGACGAATTGGGCCGGTCGCTTTTCGAGAAATGCCATGACGCCTTCGCGCACGTCGGCCGATGCGCCGCGCGAATAAATACCGCGGCTGTCGATCTTGTGCGCCTCCATCGGATCGTCGGCGCCCAGCATCCGCCACATCATCTGACGGATCAGCGCGATCGAAACCGGCGCGGTATTGTCCGCGATGTCGCGCGCAATTTCACGCGCGGCGGGGAGCAATTCGTCGGGGGGAACGACTTTGCTGACCAGCCGGCCGGCAAGCGCCTCCCGCGCCTGAAACACGCGCCCCGAAAACGTCCATTCGAGCGCTTGCGCAATTCCGACGATGCGTGGAAGAAACCAGCTCGAACAGGCTTCGGGAACGATGCCGCGCCGGGCGAATACGAATCCGAACCTGGCATTGTCGGATGCTATCCTGATGTCCATCGCGAGCTGCATGGTGGCGCCGATTCCCACGGCTGGTCCATTGACCGCTGCGATGACCGGCTTGAGGCTTTTGAAAATGCGCAGCGTTAACCGCCCACCGCCGTCACGTACTGCGTCATCGCTCCATTCGACCTCACCGTTCGGCCGCAACGGCGCCGTTTTCCGGTCGGCCCGGGCGCTGCGGTCGAATGTCTTGCCGCCTTCGGACAGGTCCGCGCCCGCACAGAATGCCCGGCCCGCGCCGGTGACGATGATCGCGCGAATATTGTCGTCCTGATCGGCGCGATCGAACGCATCGATCATTTCCGATTGCATGGTGTGTGTGTAGGCGTTCAGCTTGTCGGGCCGGTTCAACGTAATCGTCAAAATGCGATCTTCGACATCGTATTTGATCTGTTCGTAGGCCATCGGGGTTTCCTTGCGCGTTTGGTATTGATCACATGGTGTCACGACGGCTTCGCGAGGTAAACGCGCTGATACGGTGGCCTGATGCACCGCATATGCGGTTTCAGCGTCGGCGGCCTGAGGGGGAGATGCGAGACCCGATATGTTCAAAGCCGGACGCGAAGCTGCGACAGGCTTTGTTGCCGCGGATCGGATTTCGATCGATCGTGACCAGAATCTGGACCTGTTTTGCAAACTTAACCAAACCGCAGGCAAAACATTCCGTTGACCTGAGGCAAAAAACTTAAGAATAACAGCGGGCGCGAACGTGGCGGAACTGGTAGACGCAAGGGACTTAAAATCCCTCGATGGCAACGTCGTGCGGGTTCGATTCCCGCCGTTCGCACCAAGCTTTCTGTAGCTTGGAAAATGGCTTTTGTGTCTCAAAGCGCACCGAGACAATGAACGCCTCAATCCCGACATGCCTTTGGGCTTTACGCAACCGCAACCCGCGCAGCATATGATGGCCGAATGACCATTCGTGACTTGAAAGCTCATAACCTACGGCACGCCGCAGCCGTTGCCGTGATTTGCGCAAGCGGCGCGATGGTGGCTGGGTGCGGAAGCATGTCCGACAGCATGTCGAGTGCATTCGTCGATCCCGCGAAATACGACCTTTACAGTTGCGTGCAGCTTCGCACGGCGCGCGAGGCGAACGCCAAGCGCGTCGAAGAACTGCGCGGGCTGATGGCCAAGGCGGAAACGGGGGCGGCCGGCACGGTGGTGGCGGAGGTCGCCTACGGCAATGATTATGTGGCTGCCCGGGCGCAGTCCAACCTCTCTGAAGAAGTCTGGCAACGAAACCACTGCGAGCGTGAAGCGCTTCCCCCGGAAAAAGCCGATCCGGCTGCAGCGAAGAAAAGCCTGTCGAGTGACGGCAAACGGAATCGCTCTGGCGCTCGTTGAATTTCAGCGCGGTTGCTGCTGATTCAAGCGCCACCCGTAAATCCAGTCCTGTCGCGCCAGCAGTCTGCCGCTGCCGAGGAGGCGGATTGACGTATCGCGCGCCAAAGCCAGCGGGCCGCGCAGATGATAGATCTTACCCGTGAGGCGCGCGGTACGCTGCACGCGCGCAACGCGTGCCTGGCGGGCGCTCCTGTAGTTGTGAAGCGCTGTCGAGACATCGTGCGCTGCATGGCTAAGGCAATCCGCCAGAACCGCGGCATCCTCGATGGCCATGGCGGCCCCTTGTGCCACGAATGGCAACATCGCATGCGCAGCGTCGCCGAGCAAAGCGACACGGTCGCCGATCCATGCCGGCCGGTCGACCGTGAAAAGCGCCCAGCGGCGCCAGCTTTCAACCGTGTCGATCAACCTGCGCGCCGCTTCGGGCCACAGATCTGCGCCAAACTGGTTTTTGATGTCGTTCGCTTCGGCTGCTTCATCCCATCCGGGACTGTTCCACGCTCCGGACGACACCGCGACGACATTGAAACGTTGTCCGCCAGCCATCGGGTAGGCAACGAGATGCGCGTTTGGTCCCATCCAGAGTTGCACGCGGTCCAGGTCCATCCAAGTCCAGGCCGCGAGGCCGCCGGCTGACGTCGAAGGTGCCGCGCCAGGCGATGCGGCCGGTGAATGCGGCCTGTATGCCGGGAAATATCAAGGATCGCACCGCGGAGCGAACTCCGTCGGCTCCAATCAGCATCTCGGCCGGAATTCGTTGTTGTCCGGCGTCGTCGTTGTAAACAACTGTGACGCCTGCGGCGTCATGCGCGATGCTTTCGAACTGCGAACCCAGTCGCAATTCAATGGTTGAATCCAGCCGGACGGCTGCGAGTAGCGCCGATTGCAAATCCGCGCGATGAACAATCCAGTAGGGAGCGCCGTAGCGCGCCGTAGCCGTGTTGCCCAACGGAATGGAGCCGAGCATCGAACCCGTGCGGGCGCTCATGATGTCAACGGCCTTGGGGATGACCAATTGCGACGCGAGGGCAGGTTCGAGCCCGAGGCCGATGAGAATCCGGCTGGCGTTCGGGGAAAGCTGAAGCCCGGCACCGGCTTCTTCGAGCCGCTCGGCTTTTTCCAGCACCACGACGCGGATGCCTTTGGCCGCAAGGGCAAGAGCGGCCGTTAGACCACCGATGCCCGCGCCAGCGATCACAATGGTTTGCGATTCCGTCATCGGCGCGCGTAGCGTGGTGCAAGCTCACGTCCTTGCTGGGGTGAGCTGCTCAAGAAGTTTTCCGATTCGCGTTCACACGAGAACGATGATCTTCCGAATCCGGAATGCATTTGGAGGCATGCAGACCGGTGAAGTGGACTTCGGATTTGCAAGGCGCGCTTCAGGCTGCCTTGTCTTTCAACCTGCACTCGGGAGGACGGGAATCGCCAGCCGCCAGATCCGCTGCATGGCGATACAGCGTCGAACAATATGGGCAGATAATTTCGTTGTCGTCGCCAAGATCGAGAAACACATGCGGATGGTCGAAGGGCGGATTGGCACCCACGCACATGAACTCTCTCGCACCGATCTCGATGACGGAAACGCCCGCATCGTTGTGAAAGTGAGGAACGACGTGATCAGCCATATTATCCACCTGTTCGGCCGCCTGTTCCGGCAGCGTCTGCAAACATGATTCGAGGGATTGGTTCGACACCCGCGAAAACACTCGAATTCCACCACGGTACGCGGTCTCAAGTACGCCGCAACATACTCACCAATTGTCGCGGGTTCCAGAGCACCCGCTTCGTTTCCGCAGAAACTTTGAACGCACAGGATACCGGTCCATACGCAGAGCCTATGCCGCCCCTACAATCAGATTTCATGCAAATTCGACACAATCTTGTTGTTTCCGAGAAGCCCTTCTTTCGTCGGGTGATCGCGATTGGCCATAGACTTAAGTCAGGGCTTCAGAGAGCGTGGCCATGCTGCGGGAGACACAATCGGAATGCGAATGACTCGACTGCCGATCATCGCGATTGCGACAGCTGCCGCCTTCGCCGGAGCTCTCGCTGTGATCTGGCCCTCCGCGCGCAACGCGGGGGAGCTTTTGCTATCGCAGAACGATCCTGCACAACTGTCCGACGCCCGATTGCACTCCATGCCGTTGGGCTCCGGCGAGATATCTAAGCATATTGAGGAGGCATTGGCCGCTGGCGACGCCGGTCTCGCGCAGAGTTTTTCTGAATTCGCACGGACGAATGAGATTTCCGTCTCCGAATCACTCGCCGCGCAAGTCGATCATGCTGCGGCCGAACAGAGTTCCGCGTCGTATACGGCGCGGAAGTTTGCAACCGGCCTTATCACTGGTGAAACCGACGATCTGGCGAGTCTCTCGGGAACGGTCACGGGCGACCTATTTGTCTTCGGAGACATCCGGGATGTCGTGCGCGAGGGAAAGCATCTCGCGATGGGTGAGGAGACCGATCGGCTGGTGCTCGGTCTGGCCGCCGGAGGAATCGCGATCACCGCTGGGGCATATATTTCTGCAGGTGGTATTTTACCGGCCCGCGCGGGATTGACGATAGTCAAGGATGCGCGAAAGGCTGGCCGGCTCGGGGCAGGTCTGGCTGGGTGGGTCGGGCGGTCGACACGCGATCTCATCGATGTCCCCGTCCTGCAACAGGCCGTCGCGGGAGCGTCCGTGATGCGGCCGGCGGCAAGTCTGAATGCGATGAAAGCCGCGTTCCGTGTGGAGAAAGCGGGTTCGTTGGTCCGGGCGGCAAAGGATGTTGGCCGCATCAGCGAAAGGGCCGGCGTGCGCGGCGCTCTCGATACGCTGCGAATTGCCGAGGGTCCGGAAGATCTCGCGCGCGCGGCGCGGCTTGCCGAATCCAAGGGCGGGCAGACACGCGCGATTCTCAAATTGCTGGGCCGCGGCGCTTTGCTGCTGACCATGGGCGCTTTCAATCTTGCGCTTTGGGTGTTCGGCGCTCTTTTGATGCTGTTGGGGTTGCTGTCGTCGATCAAAGCCGCCACCGAACGTGCCACCTATGCGTGGCTGCAGCGTTCGAAAGCGCGGCGTGCGCGGCGGCAGTCAGTTGACGCTCAGCGCGCTCTGCCCGCGCATGTCATGCGAGAGGTCTCTGCAGGTCTTGCCGTGCCGGTTTAAATTCATTAGAGCGTTTTGAGATTTAACCGGGAAGCGGTTTGCTTCAGCAGATCCACCCTCACTGCGAGCGCCTTTCAGGCGGATCGCCATTTCCCCTTACGATGGAATGGTTCGATGCCGAGCATTAAAAACGGCTCCGTTGAAATCGCCTATCTTGACGAAGGCGAGGGCGACCCAATCGTTCTCGTCCACGGATTTGCGTCCAGCAAAAATGTGAACTGGATCTATCCCGGCTGGGTCTCCGAGCTGACCAAGGCCGGACGTCGCGTCATTGCGCTCGACAATCGCGGACACGGCGAATCCACGAAGCTTTACGATCCCGAAGATTACCATATCGGCACGATGGCCGGCGATGTGCGGGCTCTGATGGATCACGTCGGCATACCGCGTGCTGATATCATGGGCTATTCGATGGGTGGCCGCATCGCGGCTTATCTCTCCTACAGTTCTCCGGAGCGGGTGCGCTCGGCCATTCTCGGCGGCATCGGAGTTGGCTTGATTGCCGGCGGCGGCCCTTCGGAGAATGTCGCGGTGGCGCTCGAAGCTGCATCCCTCGACGACGTGACCGATCCGATGGGACGAACGTTCAGGGCTTTCGCCGATCAGACGCGGTCCGACCGCAGGGCGCTGGCTGCATGTTTGCGCGGCTCGCGCCGATTGATGAGCAGGGAAGAGGCGGCCGCGATCACCGTTCCCACCCTGATCGCCGTGGGGACGACCGATGAGGTTGCGGGCTCCGCCCAGGCTCTGGCGGAGGTCATCACCCACGCACAGGTGCTGGATATTCCGGGACGAGACCATATGCGCGCTGTCGGTGACAAGGTCTACAAGGAGGGGGTGCGCGATTTCCTTGCGCGCCGGGCCTGACGGGTTGCTTTGACGTCTCTTTTTTCGTTTGCCTTCAAGTTCTTGAGATGTGGCCGGACCGTCAACCTTGACGTGAAAATCCCCCTTGGAATTAAGAAAACCCTCTCGGTTTAGTGTGTTAGATGGCGTTTCGAGTGGGTTGGCCCCGAAAATGCCGTGGCGGGATTGTAGCTCTCTTCCGGCACATTATGTGGTATGGTCGTGACCTCACAGGGCTTCCGGATAGACTAAAATGGCGAAACTACAGCTGGACGCACAACCTTTGCTCTCCACCGTCGATCCCATATGGACGCGTGTGCGCGCGGAAGCGGAAGACATCGTCAGGCGCGAGCCGGAACTGGCGACTTTCATCTATTCGACCGTTCTCCATCACGAGCGTCTCGAACAATCGGTGGTTCATCGCATCGCCGAGAGGCTCGATCATTCCGCGTTGTCGGGCGATTTGATCCGCCAGGCTTACGATGAAGCGCTAAGGGACCAGCCGGATATCGGAAACGCGTTCCGTGCAGATCTCGTTGCCGTGTTCGATCGCGATCCGGCGATATCGCGGTTCATCGATCCGCTGCTTTACTTTAAAGGCTTCCACGCTATTCAGGCCCACCGCCTTGCGCACTGGCTGCTGCATCAGGGCCGCAAGGATTTCGCCTATTACATTCAGAGCCGTTCGTCATCGGCGTTCCAGACAGATATCAATCCGGCCGCCAAGATCGGGCGCGGCATTTTCCTCGATCACGCAACTGGTCTTGTTGTCGGCGAGACCGCGGTGATCGAAGACGACGTTTCGATCCTGCACGGTGTGACGCTCGGTGGGACCGGCAAGGAAAACGAAGACCGCCATCCCAAGGTTCGGCGCGGCGTCATGATCGGAGCCGGTGCGAAGATTCTCGGAAATATCGAGGTCGGCCACTGCGCGCGTATCGCCGCTGGATCGGTTGTCGTCAAACCGGTCCCGAACAACGTCACGGTCGCCGGCGTGCCCGCGAAAGTTGTCGGTACCGCGGGATGTTCCGAACCCTCGCGCACGATGAACCAGATGCTCAATGCAACGGGTTTCGACGCGTCGATTTGAAAGCGGAATAAATTTTTCCCGGTTCGATTTCCAGTGTTCTTCGAATCCCAACTTCGCTAAAGAAGCCGCGTCAGGTTCATGCGGGTTTCGGATTCGGGACACTAGCGGTCGGACACGTATCGTCCTAAACCTGCCCAACCTTTTATTGGAGACGCTCGTGGACGTTCAGGAAGTCAGAAAGCTCGATTCTTATTTGAAACGCCTCTTCGGCAATGCGAAAATTCGTGTCGTGCCGAGGCCGAAAAAAGACGACTCCGCCGAAGTCTATATTGGTGAAGAGTTCGTGGGCGTGCTGTTCGTCGACGATGAAGATGACGATCGTTCCTATCAGCTGCAAATCGCGATTCTCGAGACCGACCTCGAGGACGCCGAAGCCTGATTTGACATCGATTTGACATGGGGCGTCGTACCGCGCCGCTGCTAAAATAACACAACCCGGTTCTGATGAATCAGAGCCGGGTTTGTTTTTGGTTGAACGGTTTTAGCCTGCGATGGCGCAAGATCACGCCTATCCCGGCGCTTTGTAGATTTGCGCAACGATGCGGTCCATCGCATTCGTGATATTCCGCCAATTGCCAAGCCAGCTTCGGGGGAAACGAAACGTCAGATCGGCTCCATCGATACGGCGCTCGCTAAGACACATTCCCGGCGTCTCACCATCCCGCGTGCAGCGGGTCAGAAGCTCCGGTGAGGTGGCGAAAAACAAATCCTCGTTGGCATAGGGCGTGTTGTCACGGAACGCGCGGACGCCAAGTCCGTCGACCGGCTCGGCCGTCGCGGTCTCCAGATAGCGTGGATAGATCGTGCGTGCGCGCTCATCGGGCGCCATCAGGTCGTTGTGAGCGGCGATCGACAGAAAGATCAGTTTGATCGACTGCAGTTTTTCATCGATCGTTCCGGCATTGATATGTTGTGACCGATCGCCCTCGCCATCAGGAGAGGCATACGGAAAACTCAGATCGACGCGATCCTGCGGACCTGAGTGCTGTTGCACTTTCATTCGGACGCTCTCGACCGGAACCTTGAATAAGGTCTTTCCGACGCTGATCGGCAAATGAGAAGGATCGTTGGCTTCCACCGGCGTCCATGTGGGCCACAGCAAATAACTGACCGACACAACGGCGGCCGCGCCGATAGCCGCAGATATCAGAACCGGAACGAGATGAGCGCGGCGCTTGCGCAGCCGTGCGCGCGGGCGGGGTGAGACGGAGGTAATCGTTGCCATAGGAATGAGGTGAGAGCCTAACGAGCGAATCGCAGGGAGTATGCCACGCGTATCCCACGCGCAGATGAGGGCGGGACTAAGGAGCCATGCGCCTGTCGCGGTTCCAATCCGGCGCGTTAACCTTTTCTTAAGGATGGGCTGGCGCTCGCCGATGCATTTTGCGAAGCAGGTGGCATGAGCCGGGTGTTTCCACCGGGGCAAGCTTTCAATATCTGGAACGCCGACCATGTCTCCTGACGTCTTGAATTCGTTGTTCTCGCTGACGATCGGATTTGCTTTGGCGGGAGCGCTGACGAGCGGTTATCAGCTGCTGGCGGACCGGCCTGCGGGCTTCAGTTTGCTGCAGGAAGGCGCGGCGCCAAGAACATTTGCGGCTGTGCCATTTCTGGTTTTCGCAGCGCCCTTCATCATCATGCGCAATACTGTCAGTGGACGCAGGGTGCAAAGCCGCCGCGTCGAGTTTGTCATGCTGGCCACGGTGTTCGCGGGCTTCTGGAGCATGATGTGCGGAACGGTGTTTCTGCGCGTGCTCGAAATCAGCGGGTTTTTCGCCTGAACCTTTCTGGTTGAGCGGTCTCCCATCCCACCAGGATCCATGGCAATCTTCTCAAGCGCCGCCGCATCGAATGCCGGTGGCGCTTCGTCTTTTGGTTGCGATGTGTTTTCTTCGCGAACCGGTTCCGGATTTGCCTGAGGACGCTTCCATTTTTTTCAGAAGAGGCGCGCTATGGCGGTCTACGAACTCGATGGGCGATCGCCCCAATTCCCCGAGAATGGACACTATTTTATCGCTGATACTGCCGATGTGATCGGCAATGTGCGGCTCGCTTCCAATACCAGTATCTGGTTCGGCTCGGTGCTGCGCGGTGATAACGAACTGATCGATATCGGCGAGAACTCGAACGTGCAGGATAACTGCACGTTTCACACCGACCCGGGATTTCCGATGACGATCGGAAAGAACTGCACCATCGGGCATAACGTCATTCTGCACGGCTGCACGATCGAGGATGGTGCGCTGATCGGAATGGGCGCGATCGTGATGAATGGGGCGCGGATCGGAAAAGGCTGCGTCGTCGGCGCGGGCGCGGTGATCACCGAAGGTAAAACGTTCGCCGACAATTCGTTGATCGTCGGTGCGCCTGCAAAGGCAATTCGGACACTCGACCCCGAACAATCCGCGCTGATGCTGGGTGGCGCGCAACGATATGTCGAGAACGGCCGTCGCTTCAAAACGGGTCTCAAGAAAATCGGATAACGTGGATTTAGTCCACTCGCGCGCGACGTGGATCGCGTTTCGCATCGCCTTTTCAGCAAAAAAACATCGTTCAAAAAGATGCGGCCAGCTCTGGGGGGAGCTGGCCGCGCGCGATCCGGTCTGGGACGGGGAGGGGTGGGGATGTGACCGGGTCGCGTGTCTCGGATCCTTTTAAATTCAGCGTGCGCTGGCTGTCGCCACGGCAGGGCGTGTATCGCCGAGCGAAACCCAGACATTGGGATCGCTCTGGGTCTGACGCTTGACGTAGCGGTAGCCGGTGTCGGTCCAGGCCAGAACGTCCTCGTTCTGATTGTCGAGAATGAATTCGCCCTTGTCAGATTTCACTGTGAGCACGGCGTGTCCGTCGCCTTTTTTGTCGCGGACGACGGTGATGAGCAGAGCTTCACGCGGCCAGCCGGCGTCGATCAGCATCTTGCGCTTCAAGAGCACATAGTCTTCGCAATCGCCGTATCCGTCGGTCGGATAGGACCACTTCTCGATGACACCCCAATGATCGAGGTCGGTCATCGGCTTGATGGTCTCGTTGACCCAGCGATTGACGCGCAGCAAATCTCTCCAGGCGGTCTGCGTCATCACGATGTCGCGGGGTTGAGTGCCGCCGCGGCAATCCTCAGGATTGTCCGCGCAAAACTCCACCCAGCCCACCGGCGCACGCGCCGTTTCGCCGATATTTGCGTATTGCATGCGCTCGCCTGCGCTGGCGCCTGCAGCCCACCCCATCAGAATGGCGCAAGCCAATCCGATGCCTTCTGCCCGAATACGCGACACTGTAGCCCCCTGCTTTTCTTATTGGGGCCATAATTCCACGGACCGTTTTCAGCGCCGCTAAGTTGTCTCGGTAAATTCGAGACAATTGATAATCAAAACAAGGGCTTATTTGAATTGTCTTTGAAGCGAATTCGATTCAAATTGTAATAAAAGGCATTTGATTTAAATTTGACGTATTACCCGCCAAGGCTTTGATAAAATGGGATTTTACCGCCTGCAGGTCGGGCTCATTAATCATGCGGCATGCGGACGACGACGTACGCTCGCCTGTTGCCGCATACCGTGATCGATGAGTTCTGGCTGATGGAATGAAGCCGTCGCAGGCGCTAACGCGTCGCGCGCGTTTACCTGGCGGTGACGTTATCTTCGAGAGTTTCGGGATGCTGGGGAAAAGCGAACTCCAGCGCGAACCCGTCTTCGAGGTGGCGGACGACCTGGGCCTGTACGCGGCCGATCGTAACCTTCGAGCCGACGTCAGGTCTCGTCTCGGACGATATCGCCGCGCCCGACAGTGACATATCGATAATCCGGCACAGCATTTCGCCGCCATCCGCGAGGAGGATGCGTGCGCTCGGGTTGCGCGGCACGATGCGGTCGTGACGGCGGTCTTCCGGCAAATTCAGGATTTGGCGGTTGGCGAGCCATGTCAGCTGGGCCGCCATCTTGTCGCGTTTACGCGGGGTGGCGCTCACCGTCATGGCGAAGCCGTTGTCGATGATGCGCGTGATCTTGCCTTCGACGCGGCCCATGTGGTCGAGATAGGCGACAACGCGATCGCCCACATTGCCAATGCCAGGCGCGAGCATGGCAAGACCGCCCGGGGACATATCGACGATCTGGCAGGGGAATTCGCGCCGGTCCGGTAACATGTAGCGACCAAGCAGATGAACTTTGACGCGCTGAAATCGCCGCCGCTCCTCGGCGGCGGGTAAGATTGTTCTTCTTTGCGCCAAGGCCATATGCGTCGCACCGGCCGACTGAGTGTCGGTATTGGTGAACCCTACGGCGATCAGGGTTAACGCATCGTTAGCGGCGTTGACGGGCTCGCCCGGCCCATCCGGAGACTCGGAGAGGGCGATCGGTCTTTACCGCAGCCCTTCATAGACCATGAAGCCTCGCGCCGGGCTCCATCGCTTGAGCGCGTGGGGGCGTCCGTCCTGACGCAGCGCGACGTGACGCCACGATGTAAGCTTCAGGTCAGTGATGCGCCCGATTATCGGTGTGAGCGGCGCAAGTAATCCGGTCAGACTCAGGGGTGTATGTGCTTTTGTGATGAACGGCAGCAACAGCAACTCCAGATCGACGAGGGATCCATCGTCCTTCCTGGCTGAGATCCCCGCGATCGTCGGAATGGTTTCTTCCGCGACGACCGCAAGAATGTCTTCGATCTCGTTGCGGCAAGCTTTTGTGAACAGCGTTGTAAAACTCAGGCCTTTGGCGTCATGGCCAAAAAGGGCGCAAACGCGCGTGCCCGCAACGCGGAACGGGTGGCCCTCATTCCGATCGTAAGACAGTACGAATATGTCGCCCAGCAATTCGCGAACGGCATCTGGTTTCAGATCGCTCCGATCGGGGGCAGCTGCATCGCCACGCTGGTCGTCCCAGTATTGAAAGAAAGCGCGGCTCGATAGATGCTTCATCGTCTCTTCTTCCTGCCCCATAGCGGGTCGGTTGCGGACATATCTGTCTCGTAATCGAGCACCCTCGAGGGGTGTTAGTGTTGTGCAGGAGGGAGGTTGCAGCGTCCATGCCGTGGCAGAGCTTTCCCCGGGGATTACGGGGCTTTGGCTCGCTAAAGTTAAATTCACTGTTCTTAAGGGTGTCGGCAGGCCGAGCGAAACCACGTCGGGCCGCATTTATGCTGAATTCGCTCTGCTGCAACGCAAACGCGCGCTTGCACCTGCGCGGCAAAGCCGCCTATCTGGTCATCTCGTTTCGATCCGGCGCAACTGCCTTGCGCCGGCCTTTTGTAATCGATCTGCCTGGGCTCAAGACCTTTGGATTCTTCGCGCGAACCTATTTTGACGATACCCGGCGCCATGACCGCGCTGCTGGCTCTGCTGGTTGCGATTCATGTCGTCCGGGCAATGCTGCCGCTTGAGCTGGGGGACTGGATCATCTGGGCCTTTGGTTTCGTCCCCGCTCGCTACGATCCGGCGCTATCCGATCTGCAATTTCCCGGCGGCACCGGTGCGGCGGTCTGGACGTTTCTGTCCTATTCGCTGCTGCACGCGGATTTCAATCATATCGCTTTCAACTGTCTGTGGATGTTGCCGTTCGGCAGCGGATTGGCCCGAAGGTTTGGTGCGACGCGCTTCTTTGCTTTTATGGCGGTTACGGCGATTGCCGGCGCGCTGTTTCACCTGGCGACCCATCAGCATGAAGTCGCGCCCATGATCGGCGCTTCCGCCGCAGTGTCGGGCGCGATGGCGGCGTCGATCAGATTTGCTTTCGGGCAGGGGAGCTTTCTGGCTTTTGGACGGCGAGGCGATGCCGAAAGCGCGGCTCAGGTTCCGGCGCTTCCATTATTTCAAGCGCTGCGCAATCCGCGTGTCCTCGCGTTTTTGGGTGTGTGGTTTGGAATCAATATCGTGTTCGGCGTCGGTTCGATCGCGATTGGCGCTTCAACTCAGAGCGTCGCATGGCAGGCCCATATCGGTGGTTTTGTCGCTGGTCTGCTGTTGTTTTCGCTTTTCGATCCGATCGCGCAGCAGCAACCCGATATTGTCGATCCCGTCTCGACCGATGCACCGCCGGCGGATTCCGTCGATAGGGGCTAGTCTCGCTTCGAGATCGAACCGGTTTGGATTCATACGATTGCGGCAGCGGCGCGACGCGCCACCACATGCCTGCGATGTTGCGCCGCATTGCGTCTCCGCGTTTACCTTGCGGCCTCCGCTAAATTCATCCATCATCCTCGAACCAAATCGACGCTGCGTGGTTTTCTACGACTGAAAAATACAAGGCCGCTGCCTGCGAACCGGGGTTCACCGGAATGTTTGGTGCAAAGCGGTCGTTTCTCAGGAGGCGACAATGACGGTAAGGGCAATTCTCAACACCAAGGGTCATCAGGTTTTACACGTCGAGCCGGGAGCGAAGCTTTCGGTGGCGGTGAAAATGCTGGCCGAACGGCGGATCGGTGCGGTCCTTGTCATGAAGGATCAGCATATGGAAGGGATCCTGTCGGAACGTGACATTGTTCGCGCGCTCGGTGAGCGGGGCGCTGGTGTCCTTGAGGAGCCTGTCAGCGCGGTGATGACGCGCAAGGTCATCACCTGCAGGGAAGTCGATACGGTCAGTTTCATTATGGAAACGATGACGTCCGGCAAGTTCAGGCATCTGCCCGTCGTGGAGAGCGACAAAGTGATTGGGCTGATTTCGATTGGCGACGTCGTGAAGTGGCGCGTCAAGGAATACGAGACCGAGCAGCAGGCGCTGCAGGATTACATCAAGACCGCCTAGCTCGTTAGGAGCCGCGCGCGCTCCAGCGATAGACTTGATCTGGTGCAGCGATCAGCGTGCCATATTCTGGTTTTTGCCAATGCCCGGCATGTTGCTCGACGTTGGTGACAAAATCGATATCGCCTCCTGAATGGACTCGATCATGCGTTCGGCGGCGCGTGCGCCGTGGGCGATGGTTTCATCGGCGCGATGAAAATCGAACCAACCGATTTTTCCGACCCGGGGAGAGATCAGCACATCCGGTGGATCACCGGCGAGCCTTGCGCGGGTGATGCGGTCCTGCATGATGTTGAATGCATCGACCATCACCGTTGAAATGCCGGGACGCTCCCTACTGCCGAAAAACTCGCGCTTCATGGTGCGCTCGGGGGAAAAGAAGTTTCCGATGCCGCGTCGTGGCGGCGGGATTTCGGATTCATCCGGCTCGCTGTCTTCGTTCGCTCCATGGGTCGAGATGATGGTGCCATGGCCGAAAACGTCGGTGCTGACATTGGCGGCAATGACGATCTCAGCTCCAAGCGCGCGCGCGGCCGACACCGGCACGGGGTTGACCAGCGCGCCGTCGATCAGCCAGCGATCGCCGATGGCGACCGGCGCAAAAATTCCAGGCAATGCATAAGATGCGCGCATGGCGTCGACCGCACGGCCATGAGTTAGCCAGATTTCGTGGCCCGTTTGCACTTCGGTTGCGATCGCTGCGAATTTCAGGGGCAGGTCGTCGATGCGCGTTTTGCCGATTGATGCTTCAAGCTGCGCGGCGAGCTTGTTGCCACCGATCAGTCCCGAGCCATTGAGACGGATGTCCAGATAACTGAAAATATTTTTTGGCTGCAGGCCTCGCGCCCATTCTTCGAGCGTATCGAGGTGGCCGGCCGCATAGCATCCCCCAACGACAGCGCCGATCGAGGTGCCAACAACGATGTCGGGAAGAATGCCATTGGCGATCAGCGTTCGCATGATGCCGATATGGGCGAAACCGCGTGCGGCGCCACCGCCGAGAGCCAATCCGATTGTCGGTCTGCGGGTGGCACCAAGACCTGGTTTGTCGAGTCCGGGTTTGTCGAGACCTGGTTTATCAAGACCCGGTTTATCGAGGTCCGATTTTTCAGGACCCGCTTTATCCCGATTGCGTCCGAGCAAGCCTTCAAGCACCGTATTCTCCCAAGCCGTAGCGAAAGCCGCAGGACTACATTCCGGTCCACCTGGGCCAGAAAATACTCCTTACCTTTAAAGAAATGGATCCCTTTTTCTTCCACCGGAAGCGAGAGGGGCCCCCACATGAGCAGGCGCGGTGGGGTCTGATGCCCTTATAGTCTTAAATTGTGGCGTCCACTTCGATTCGACGGCAAATGGGGGCGGTATTGCGACGAGAGTTGGGGAGCCAGCGGCGGATTACTGCCAAAGGCTTGAATTCGCCGTGTTTTCGGTCAAAAGCCTTGCAATGACATCGATTTGCGACCACGCGCGGTCTTCACGGCGACAACGGTTCTTCACCGTGGGATTGTGCGTATGGATCACCTTGGCGGCGCTGGTCGCGCCGCAAAGTGCGCTGGCCCAGATGTTTACGGACCGACCACCGCCCGTTCCGCCGGGCTCGGTTCCTGACGCGCCCTCAGGACCGGCCATCAATCTCGCGCCGCCAGCGGGACCGGATACAGCCCCGGCCGCTCTGCCTGCTCCGATCGTACAGCCTCCTCCCGCGCCGCTTGCGGTCCCGTCCCAAGCGGCCGCAGCTGCAACTCCGGGGCAGGGTGTCCTCGCGCTGACCGCGCGCTTTGGCAAAGATCTGCCGCCAGTGAACAGCGGTCTGGTCTGGCGAATTTATTCGGATAAACCGGACGCTGGCGGCGCTTTCAAGCTGGTCCGCGAAGACCGCACGGCGGCGCCCAGCATCCTGCTGCCGCCCGGCGGATATGTCGTGCATGTCGGCCTCGGGCTGGTCAGTGCGGTTCGGCCCGTCACGTTGCGGCAGGATACGGTCCGCGAGTTATTCGATCTTCCGGCGGGTGGACTACGCATCGAAGGCAGGGTCGGTAGCAGCAAGATTCCCCCGACCCAGATCACGTTCAGCATTTTCAAGGGCAGTCAGTTCGAGGTCGGCGAGCGCGCGCCGATCGCGCAGAACGTTGCGGCTGGCGATGTCTTGTTGGTGCCCGAAGGCACGTATTACATCATCTCGAATTATGGCGACGCCAATTCGGTCGTCCGATCGGATATTCGGATCCAAGCTGGGAAGCTCACCGATGTGACCGTCACGCATCGTGCGGCGGTAATCACCTTGAAACTTGTCGGCGACAAAGGCGGTGAGGCGCTCGCCAACACGGCGTGGTCCGTCATCACACCTGCTGGTGACGTGATCAAGGAATTGATCGGTGCGTTTCCGCGCGTCATTCTTGCGGAAGGCGAGTACCGGGCCATCGCAAAGAACGAAGGCAAGGTCTTCGAGCGTGCGTTCAATGTCGTGAACGGCGTGGACGGGGAAATCGAAGTCGTGGCTCGCTAACCACTGCCTCCAGCGATCGGATCGAAGCGTTTCGAACAAACGCCATCCTGTTTGTCTCAAAAGCGTGTGACGACGTCTTTCAGATCGGGGCGGGGACGATCGTCGACCGCCCGCTCGACGCTTCCAATGTGGATGAAGCCCGCGAGCTTTTCATCCGCCTTCAGACCAAGGCCGGTGAGCACATCGCGATCGAAAGCGGGCCAGCCGGTCAGCCAGCTCGCGCCGTATCCCAGAGCCGTTGCCGCGGTCACGATATTCATTGCGCTCGCACCCGCCGAGAGCTCCTGCTCCCAAGGTGGCACCTTGGGATGCTGCTTGATCGAGCTCACAACGGCGACGACAAGAGGCGCCTCCGCGAGCCTGCGCTTCTCGATCTCGATCTGTTCGATCGTCGCACCGGGATTTTTCGTTGCGAAGACTTTCGCGATCACTTCGCCTGCACGCACGCGCGCATCGCCCTCGAACACGATGAAGCGCCACGGGGTGATCTTGCCGTGATCCGGTACGCGCGCGCCGATGGTCAAAATCGTTTCAAGCTCGGAAGCCGAAGGGCCGGGACCGATCATGTCGCGCGGTTTGGCGGAACGTCGGGTTTTCAGGAGCTGAAGCGCGTCGGGCATTGTGAGAGCGGCTTTCGGAGTTGAAGCATACGGACACTGATGATGTCGGGACGAGCGCAAAGATGACAAGGGAGCGCGGCTTAGGGGTTATCTAAACTGCGCTTCCCTGATTGATACTGCGCCGAACGTTATTCAGCCCGCGCGCGCTTGACGTCCGGAGGCGTTGCTTCCTCGACCAGGGCGGCGAGGGCCTCGTCGAGCGGCATCACCGTCTGCCCTTCGCTTCCCAGACGCCGGATCGAAACCGATCGCGTCTCGGCTTCTTTCTTTCCGACTACGAGCAGCGCGGGAATTTTCGCCAGCGAATGTTCGCGCACCTTGTAGTTGATCTTTTCGTTGCGCAAATCGATCTCGACGCGCAATCCCGCGCGGCGGGCCGCTTCCGCGACCTGCTTGGCGTATTCGTCGCCTTCAGAAGTGATGGTCGTGACCATCGCTTGGACAGGCGCAAGCCAAAGCGGGAAATGGCCGGCAAAATGCTCGATCAGAATGCCGATGAAGCGTTCCATCGAGCCGCAGATCGCACGATGCACCATGACCGGTGCTTTCTTCGAACCGTCGGCATCGATGTAAAACGCGCCAAAACGTTCCGGCAGGTTGAAGTCGACCTGCGTCGTGCCGCACTGCCAGTCACGCCCGATCGCATCGCGAAGAACGTATTCGAACTTCGGTCCGTAAAAGGCGCCTTCGCCGGGGTTGATTGCGGTCTTGATCCGGCCGCCCGACTGCGTCTCGATTTCGCGAAGCACGGTCGCCATTACGCGCTCGGCGTGGTCCCACATCTCGTCGGTGCCGACCCGCTTTTCGGGGCGGGTCGAGAGCTTCACGACGATTTCGCCGAACCCGAAATCCGAATAGGTGGAGAGGATCAGATCGTTGATCTTCAGACACTCGTCCGCAAGCTGCTCTTCCGTGCAGAACACATGCGCATCGTCCTGGGTGAAGCCGCGGACGCGCATCAAGCCGTGCATCGCGCCTGACGGCTCGTAGCGGTGCACGACGCCGAATTCCGCGAGGCGCAACGGCAGGTCGCGGTAGCTTTTCAGGCCATGCTTGAAAATCTGCACGTGCCCGGGACAGTTCATGGGCTTGAGCGCGAACCAGCGCTTGTCCTCGGCGTCTTCGCCGGCGGATTGTGCCGCGAACATGTTTTCGCGATACCAGTCCCAGTGACCAGAGGTTTCCCATAGCGACTTGTCAAGAATTTGCGGCGCGTTGACTTCGTCGTAATCGCCGGCGAGACGGCGGCGCATATAGGCCACCAGTGCCTGAAACAACGTCCAGCCTTTGGCGTGCCAGAACACCACGCCCGGACCTTCTTCCTGAAAGTGAAACAGGTCGAGTTCGCGGCCAAGTTTGCGATGGTCGCGCTTTTCAGCTTCTTCAAGCTGCTTCAGATAAGCGTCGAGCTGCTCCTGCTTTGCGAAAGCGGTGCCATAAATCCGTGTCAGCATCGGGTTCTTGGCGTCGCCACGCCAATAAGCGCCCGCGACTTTCATCAGCTTGAACGCGGTGCCGACTTTTCCGGTCGACGTCATGTGCGGGCCGCGGCACAGATCGAACCATTCGCCCTGCTTGTAGATCTTGATCGACTGGTCGGCCGGAATAGCGTCGACCAGCTCGACCTTGAACAGTTCGCCCTTGTCCTTGAAAACCTGTTTGGTCTGATCGCGCGTCCACACTTCCTTGGTGAAGGGTGCATCGCGCGCGATGATCTCGCGCATCTTCTTCTCGATGGCGGCAAAGTCGTCTGGCGTGAACGGTTCGTTCCGGAAAAAATCGTAATAGAAACCGTTTTCGATGATCGGACCGATGGTCACCTGCGTGCCGGGCCACAGAGCCTGCACTGCTTCGGCGAGAACGTGCGCCGCGTCGTGGCGAATCAATTCCAGCGCCCGCGGATCGTCGCGGTTGACGAATTCGATTTTCGCATCGCGCTCGATCGGGTCGGACAGATCGGCGAGCTCGCCGTCCAGCGCCATGGCAACCGTGCGCTTGGCAAGCGACGGAGAAATGCCCTTGGCGATCTCGAGGCCGGTGATGTGCTTGGGGAATTCGCGCTTGGCGCCGTCCGGGAACGTCAGGAAGATCGGCTGGGTGTCGGCGGGGCGCAGGTTGGCGAGGCCGAATACGAATTGAGAGTCGGTCATCTGCTATCATCTCCTTAAGCTCACTCCTGCGAACGAACGCAGGTAAGCGGATGAGTGAGGTATAACAGGAGAAACGCTGTTGCAACGGCAAATTGGCGAGCGATAGCGATCCGGTGCGGAGGCGTGACGAGCGCCGCTTTCGGCGATCGGCCAATTCGAAAACACAGGCTTCGAGCGGGAAATAAAGTTTTCCGGACAAATTGGATGCATTTGCATTGAACCTGCGGTATTCTCGCCGCATGAATAAATTTGCACCCACTGCTTTGATGTTTGGAAATTTCGTGACCGCTCTTGCGATCATGTCACCGGCGGGAATGCTGGGCGACCTCGCGAAGGGACTTGGCGTTTCGGTTTACCAGGCCGGTTTGTTGATTACGTTTGGCGCCGTGGTGCTGTGCATCGGCTCGCCGCTCATGACCTGGCTTACCAGCAAAATCGATCGGCGTGTGTTGCTGTCGGCGACCATGATCGGCGCAGCCATCATGCTGGGAGCCTCGTTCGTTGCGCCGGATTATGCCAGCCTGATGGTGCTTCGGCTCGTGATGCTTGCGATCGTTGCGGTGTTCACGCCGCTCGCCGCGGGCACCGTTGCGCTGATCGTCCCGGAGAAGAGACGCCCGAGCGCCATCGTCTATGTTTTCCTCGGCTGGTCGCTTGCATTTGCGTTCGGCATGCCTCTCATCACTTACGTCGCTGCGCATGTCGGTTGGCGAGAGACGCTGGCGGGTATCGGCGCGCTGGCGTTGCTCGCATCGCTGCTGATCGTTGTTTGTCTTCCCGGCGGATTGGTGGGAGCGCCGGTGGAGCTAAAAACCTGGATTGCGCTTGGCCGCAACCGTCTGGTCGTGCTGCTGCTGCTCATCACTATGCTGCAGGTGGCGGGGCAATTCTGTGTATTCACTTATTTTGGGCCGCTGCTTGCTCAACTCACGAAAGCCAGCCCCGAGATGATCGGGCTTGCCTTCGGCCTTTTTGGTGTTTGCGGTTTTCTGGGCAATGTCTTGGCCATGCGCATCGTCGGCGTGATCGGTCCGTTTCGGACATCGGCGATATTCTTGACCGCGCTTCTGCTGGGGAGCTTGTCATGGGTGGCAGGGGCGGCGATCCCGGCATTGCCCTTCCTGCTCGGCGCAAGCGTCTTGTGGGGTTTTGGATTTGCCGCGATGAATTCCATGCAGCAAACGCGGCTCGTGGGTGCGGCACCGGCATTCGCGGGGGCGTCCGTCGCATTGAATACATCGGTGCTTTATGTCGGCCAGGCCATCGGGTCGGGTCTGGGCGGGATGTTCTTCGCCCGCGATCAAATTCATGCCAACGGATATGCCGGCATGGCGTTTATCGCGCTCGCTATCGGACTGCTTGTTTTGACGCGTCCCGGTTCAGGCGCTGCAAGCGTGTGACGCGGATCATTGGCAAAACTTCAAGGTTCAAACCCGAGTGCCTGCGTTGACGCCGCGCCAGCGAGCGTAACGCCATGGCATGTACCACCGCCCAAGCGGCGGCAGCGCTCCCGGAACATTGTCGATCCCTGATGTTCCCCAAGGCTGGCAGCGCAGCAGCCGCGCCAGGGTCATCCATCCTCCGGCCCAGAGTCCGAAAGTTCCAATCGCTTCGTCCGCGAAGGCCGAGCATGTCGGCACGTGCCGGCAATGAAATCCGATCAATGGCGATAGCGTGTAGCGGTAAGCCGCAATCATCGCCCTGCCGGTATTGCGGGGCAGCTTTTGAATGACGCCCGCGCAGACCGGGCAATGAGAAAACAACATTCGCGGTGGCTGTTTCATGACAGGTTGCCGATGGAGGTTTATATCGCTCAGGTCGCTCGTGCAGATTTGTTGTGCGGTTGCTGAAACCGTTAGCATGCAATTGCCGGGTTCCATCGCAGGGAACCTGCTGCGTCATGGTATTCGCGTCACAGCTATCAAAATACCACATCATTTGGGGTACGCCGCGCCAAAGTTTCGTAGACGCGAATCCCCTGCATCGGTACCTTTTCGCTAACGGTCGTGTGGCACCATTGCTGCATGGATTGATCCGATTCCGCAGGGGCGGGGAAGGAACAAACTTGGTTTTGAAAAGGTCGCTGACATTCGGCGGCTGGGTGAAAACCTGTGCCGCTGCCATCGCATTGTCTCTGCCGGGCTCATCACGGTCCGCGTGGATCGTTGCCGGTTTGGCGCTGGCAGGTTCACCGGTCATTGGATCGCCCGTACGTGCTGGTGATACGCTCGAGGAGCGTAAGCTTCCGATGCACTTCACCTGGCATTCGCGCGGGCAGCGAATGCGCGATATCCCCATCGGAAACCGTCGCATGCGCATCCCCGTGTCAGGGATGGATCGCGGCAGTCGGGACGATCACCAGCGACACCCCCAAAGAGTTTGATGAGTTCGCGGAAGGCCGCGACCTGAAGGGCGCGACTGATCGTTCTCGATTTAAGCGGTGGGTCGGTGCTCGACGCGATCAAGCTTGGGCGAAGGTGGCGCGATCTGAATGTCGCGACAATGGTCGGCATCGTCGCCGAAACGCAAACGGCGGACGGTTCGACAGCCGGCATTTTCCCGGACGCTTATTGTGAATCGATGTGCGCTTTCTTGCTGCTGTCGGGCAAGACCAGACAAGTGGCGGAGGGCGCTCATGTCCGCGTTCATCAGATATGGATGGGCGACCGGGCGGAAGATGCGAAAGCCGCGAACTACAGCGCGCAGGATGTGATGATCATCGAACGCGATGTTGGACGCCTTGCCAAATATACTTTCGACATGGGCGGATCCGGCGAATTGCTTGCGCTGGCGCTGAGCATTCCGCCATGGGAAGCCGCTGCATGAATTGACATCGTCCGAGCTGCGTCTGACGCAGCTTGTCACCGATGACGCGGTTGTGGCCGCCGCGCCGGCCAGGAAAGCGCCGAGCACAATCGCCAACGCAACGCCGGATGAAAAAACGATTCAGGATCGTTTTGCGGCCAGTGCATCGATGACGGATGAGAGAGCAACTCTCGTGAAGTCGACGAAAACGGCCGAGGCGGGCGCTCCGACAGGTGCGGCGGTGCCGTCGCAGCGCTGACGCAGTTCCAGGCCGTTCGCGCCGAGCCTTTCGACCGCGCCTTTAGTCTCGCCTTGTGCCTTCTTAACCTTGCGCTGGGTCCAGTTGTCCCGATCGCGCTTCGATCTGGCCGATCGCGTCGACGACGGCGTCGAATGTCAGCATGGTCGAGGCATGACGCGCCTTGTAATCGCGCACCGGTTCAAGAACGGCGATATCGGCCCACTTTCCCTGGGGCGGCGCGCCGTTTTCCTTCAGCATTCGACGCACGGTCTCGCGTAATTCGCGAAGCTCGGAGGCATTCGAGCCGATCACATGGCGAGCCATGATGGAGGAGGACGCCTGGCCCAGGGCACAGGCTTTCACGTCATGGGCAAAGTCAGTCACGACCGGGCCGTCCATTTTGAGGTCCACCTTGACGGTGGATCCGCACAGTTTGGAGTGCGCGGTCGCGGTCGCGTCCGGGGCCTCAAGACGCCCCAGCCGGGGGATGTTTCCCGCAAGCTCGATGATTTTCTTGTTGTAGACGTCGTTCAGCATGGGGCGCGAATGATAACCTCTACAGCCGACACAGGCAGAACCGCTCTTGGCGGCCCGGCGAGCCTATCCTATATATGTCTTAGGCCGCAGGAATAAACCCCCGCCTGTTTTCCATAAAATCAGGAATCGGGAGCTTAGCCTGTATGCGGCACTTATTATGAGTTCGACTGTTTATAGGGTTCGACTGTTTATTCATCGGTCTTTGATATTGGAAATGTGGCGTCCGGCAGTATTGATCGATCTGTTGCGGCGACCGGTGACACTCCGGCCTTTTTAAAGGCCGGTCGAACGGAGAGCTGAATGGACGCCATCATCAAGCCTATACGCACCAATTCGCCCCCGGAAATTCCGGCGTCCGAATTTCAGGCGTCGGCCATCCAGGCGGATCTGCCGCGGCCCTCGCGAGAGGAAGCCGAAGCGGCGGTCAGCACCTTGCTCGCCTATATCGGTGAAAATCCCGCGCGCGAAGGATTGCTCGATACGCCGCGCCGCGTTGTCGAAGCCTACGATGAATTGTTTCAGGGTTACCATCTTTGCCCGGCCGAGGTGCTGAACCGCACGTTCGGCGAGACCGCGGGATATGACGACTTCGTGCTGATCCGCGACATCAGTTTTCACTCGCATTGCGAGCATCACATGATGCCCTTCTACGGCAAGGCGCATATCGCCTATACGCCGGTTGATCGGGTCATCGGCCTGTCGAAGCTTGCGAGGCTCGTCGATATCTTTGCCCACCGCCTGCAAACGCAGGAGCATCTCACCGCGCAAATCGCGGGCGCCATCGATACGGTTCTCAAGCCGCGCGGCGTGGCCGTGCTGGTCGAAGCTGAGCATACCTGCATGTCGGTGCGCGGCATCGCCAAGCAGGGTGCGAGCACCATGACGACGCGTTTCACCGGGCTGTTTCGTAACAATCCCGACGAGCAAAATCGTTTTCTGAGTCTGGTGCGCGACCATCGCGGTTGATGGCGTCAGCCAGTCTCGGATTTATAAAAATATTCCTCAGCAGTCATTTTCGGACATCGGTGGATACCGATGCGGAGAGAGGACGTCGATTGGCCGTGACAGCGTCGCAAGACAATAAATCCGAGACCGAGGAAGGGCTGGTGCTCCGGCCCAAATTCGACGCATCCGGGCTGCTGACCTGTGTCGCCACCGACGCCGCGACGGGCGACGTGTTGATGGTCGCGCACATGAACGACGAAGCGTTGCGGAAAACCATCGAGACCGGCGAGGCCTGGTATTTCAGCCGCTCGCGCGCTGCGTTGTGGCGCAAGGGTGAAACCTCCGGGCACGTCCAGCGCGTTGTCGAGATGCGTCTGGATTGCGACCAGGATGCGATCTGGATTCGCGTGAATCAGGAGGGCGGAGCGGCTTGCCATACCGGCCGGCGGTCCTGTTTCTATCGATCCGTGACCCGGGGCGAGAATGGTGCTCCAGTGGTGTCGTTCGTGGATTCGGGAAAGGTGTTCGATCCCGCTGCGGTTTATCGCAAGCAAACGTGAACGGGTTTCGGTCGCGGCATGGCCCACCGTCGTTAACCTCGCGTTTACCATAATCGTTCAGGTTCCTCTGCGAGAAGAGGTCGGGTCACCGGGGAGCGGGGCACCTGAATATGTCGATCGATACCACCAATATCGTTGCGGGCTTTGAGTTCGTACGCACCAAAATTGCTGGCGCCATCAAAGAGGCGGCCAACGCAACGGGTGCGAGCTTCGAATATTTGCTGTCTGCAGCAAAGATCGAGTCCAATCTCAATCCGACGGCTGCGGCATCAACATCATCGGCGCGCGGACTTTATCAATTCATCGAACAGACCTGGCTCGGCACCGTGAAGGAAGCCGGACCATCTCTCGGATTCGGCAAATACGCCGATGCGATCACCAAATCGCCATCCGGCTCTTATTCGGTGAGCGATCCGGATTCGCGTGACGCGATTCTCAAGCTCCGCGACGACCCGGCCGTCAACGCGGCAATGGCCGGCGTTCTCACGCAATCCAACAGTTTCAAACTGACAGGCGAAATCGGCCGTCGTCCGACGGATGGCGAACTCTATATGGCGCATTTCATGGGAGTGAGCGGCGCGACGAAGTTGATCACGAGCGCCGAGAGCAATCCTCAGACCAATGCCGTCAAGTTATTCCCCGCAGCTGCCGCTGCAAACCGCTCGATCTTCTACGATCGCGACGGCAACGCCCGCAGCGTTTCGGAAGTCTATTCGGAGTTGACGTCGCGCTATGCCAGCGCCGCCAATTCGCAAGCCACGCGTCAGGCGATGGCTTCACTCGGCGGCAAGCCCGCCTCCGAATCTCCTGCGGTCTCGATCGTCGCCCCGCAATCCGGCAACGCGGTCTTCTTGTCGAGCTTCCCGCAAGCACAGCAGGTTGCGGCGCTGGCGCCGGCCGGCGGTCAGACTATTCCGCCGGCGCAGCCTATCTTCCGCTCGCTCTATCAAGCCGGAGAACGATCTGAGCCTGTGTCTCCGGCGGTTCGCGAGCTGTGGGGCAACGGCTCTTCGATCACCTCGAACACCACCTCGAACGCCACCTCGCAAAAGGCTGCCGCCGATCGGCCAATGCCTCTTGATCTGTTCAGCGACCGGGCAGGCACTTTCAGCGGCTGATGAGTTTCGGGCTGCACCCCGTACCGCTACGGTTAACAAAACACCAACAGACATTGAGGGTTATGCTGAACGCTTTATTAAGCGTCGTGGTTTATTTTGTGTAATTGCCACACCACTACGGTGTTGTTTGATGTTGCGTAAGCCGGCAGCCCCCATGATCGTTCGGCAGTTTATCAGTTGGGTTCGAACTGCTCCCGCAGGGGAGCGCGCAGAGGCAACCCGTGCCTTGGCCCGGGCGTGGCTGATCTCCGATTTGTCGGATGACGACCGCGCCGCCGCCGAAGGGGCACTTCTTATGCTTCTTGACGACAGCTCGCCGCTAGTGCGGCAAGCGATGTCGGACGTTTTTGCCCGCAGCCCGCACGCGCCACCCGCCATCGTCCAGGCGCTCTCGGTGGATCAGGCGTCTGTCGCGGCATCGATCCTGGAGCATTCGCCGCTGCTGATCGACGCGGATCTGGTCGATATCGTCGCGATGGGAAGTGAAGAAGCGCAGTGTGCGATTGCGCGGCGCGTCGATCTGCAGGCCTCGGTTTGCGCGGCGATTGCCGAAGTCGGGTGCGCCACCGCCGTGCTCGAACTGATCGAAAACCCCGATGGATTGCTGTCGCCTTGCTCGGTCGAGCGCATCGTCGAGCGGCACGGCCATCTGGCCGCGATCCGGGAAGCCTTGCTGGGTCATCCCGATCTGCCGCCATCGGCGCGGCTCAGCCTGATTGCAAAACTCTCGAATACGCTGGCTCAATTCGTGACCGCTCGGAACTGGCTCACGGCGGATCGCGTGTCGCGCGTTGCTGCCGAGGCGACGGAGCGCTCGGCCGTCAATATTGCTGCGCTGGCGCGCGGCGGCGATATGCAGGGATTGGTGCAGCACTTGCGCGCAACAGGTCAATTGAACGCGGGGCTTATCCTGCGGGCGCTGTTGTCGGGCAACATCGAACTGTTCGATACCGCGCTGGTCGAGCTGTCCGGCTTGCCGCAGAGCCGCGTGGCGGCCTTGATTTACAATCGCGGCGGCGCAAGCCTTGATGCGCTGCTGTCACGGGCCGGTCTGCCGAAATCGACCTTTGCGGCATTTCGTGTGGCGTTGGAGGCCATTCACGAGATCGGCTTCGCCGGAAGTATCGAAGGTATGACGCGACTGCGCCGCCGTATGGTCGAGCGCGTTCTGACTCAATGCGAAATGGAATCCTCGGAGGCAACCGCGCCCTTGCTGATTTTGCTGCGGCGCTTTTCCACCGAATCGGCCCGCGAGGAAGCGCGCCTGTTCTGCGACGAACTGGCGGCCGACGATGAGTTGATCTCGGTGAGCGACCGCCGCATCGCGGCCTGACACACTGGGGTCGCGCCGTTTGCCATCGACGGTGCGCAAAGTCTCACAAGCGCCGTTTGATAGGCGCTGTTTCCTATCGCGTTTGTGGTTTCGGCACGGCGATGCTTGCGGTGCCTTGCGTGGGTCGTGAAAAAAGGCGGCGCGAACGTCAGTCGGCGGGCACGATGCTGGGCGCGAGAATCGCTTCCAGATGTTCAGGACGGTCGCGATTGACTTCGATCAGATATTTGTCGGCCATGCCACGAAGGCGGCGGCTGAGCTCGTCGGCCATTCCCATTTTGTCGATGCGGTCGTGTTCGCGGACGATCGCCTGAATGGCGGTGATGTGGTGTGCGATCAGTTCGGCAGGCACGTCGTCCAAATCGGGCGCGTGCTCGATGATGCGGCACAGGCTTTCCGCCGCCGCAGCGGCAATCGGATAACCGAATGTCGCGGCATCGCCCCGGACGTCATGAGCCGCGCGAAACAGCTCCTCACGGGTGTGGGTCGTGAAACCGTCTTTGCCGACGGCGGCATGCGCCGCCGAAAGACGTTCGCACTCGATCGCCATCCAGTTGGTGAATTCGCCGGAGAGATCCGCAAGCGCCTGTTCCGCGCGCGCGACAGGATCATCGTTGTCGTCTTCGGCGACGCGACGGACGGCCGATACGAGCGGATTGGGTTGAGTGATCACCTGGTGTTCGGCGAATGTCTCGACCTTGAGAGTAGGCTTATCTGCGGCCATTTTGGTCCCTTAATTCTTCGTCAGCTTGAGACGCGCGCTTTGTCGATCAAAGCGGGCTGCGGCATGACTTCCGCTTTTCCACCGTTACGACGTTCCGGACCGATATACGCGGCCGCCGTGTTGCGGCGACGGTCGGGGCCGAAATACGTCTTGGTTCGGATGAACGGCCGAGGATGCGCGACGACGCTGAGGATGCGCTGATAAAGCGCTTTCGCCGAGATCGGTTTGGCGAGAAATTCGGTGATGCCGGCATCGCGTGCGACCATGACGCGGCGTTTTTCGGAGTGCCCCGTGAGCATAATGATCGGTGCGAACGGATTGCCGATGGCATCGGGCTGGCGGATGATCTGCGCCAGTTCGAGGCCGTCGAAAATCGGCATCGCCCAGTCGCAAATCAGAATATCGGGAACGGAGTGGCTGTAAACTTCCAGCGCGGTGGCTCCGTCTTCAGCTTCATAGACTTCGCGTGCGCCGAAGGAATGCAAAAGCGTGCGCAAAATCCGGCGCATGTGTGGATTGTCGTCGCAGATAAGAAATCGCAGTTTGTTAAAGTCGATGCGAAACATGGATGCGGCTCAAAGCGGTATCCCGGGCGGGATACACCTGCCATTAACTATAGGGTTTCGCCGTTAATGAATGGTTGCCGGAGGTAACCGGTACCGCGATTGAAGACGTTTTTTCATTAGCAAATGGCGACGCGCGATTGATCAATAGCTGAATTGCTCGCGCAAGATGCGTTCCTCGAGGCTATGGCCCGGATCGAACAGCATGCGCATCGAAATTGTCCTGTCGGAGATAATCTCGACCCGGCTCACGTCACGCGCTTCGTCGTGGTCGGCAACAGCGGCCACCGGACGCTTCTCGCTTTCCAGCACTTCGATCACGACGAAAGCGGTGTTAGGAAGCAAGGCTCCGCGCCAGCGGCGAGGCCGGAAGGCGCTGATCGGGGTCAATGCCAGAAGAGCAGCGTTGATCGGCAGGATAGGCCCCTGCGCCGAAAGATTGTAGGCGGTCGATCCGGCAGGCGTTGCAACCAGCACGCCATCGGCAATGAGTTCGGGCATGCGCTCGTTTTCGTCGACGAGAATACGCAGTCGCGCCGCTTGATGGGTTTGACGAAACAGCGCGACTTCGTTGATGGCATGATGAACGTGAACTTTGCCGTGAATGTCGGTCGCACGCATCAAAAGCGGATGAATGACCGTTGTCTTCGAAGCCTCCAGACGTTCCTGCAATGCGTGAACGCTGAATTCATTCATGAGAAAACCGATCGTCCCGCGGTGCATCCCGTAAATAGGTTTGCCCGATCGCATGTATCGATGCAGCGTTTGCAGCATCAGACCGTCGCCGCCCAGCGCGACGATGACATCCGCATCTTCGGGGCTGTGATCGCCGTAGGTTTTCTTCAGTTGCTCAAGCGCCTGCAAAGCTTCGGTGCTCGAACTGGCGACAAAAGCAATGCGATCGTATTGTTTCGAGACGGTCATCTTGGGCTTAACTCGATCACTGAATTCGACGGTGGAATTCGTTTAGCGGGACCCTGCAAGCGATAGCGACGGCAGGGCCATGAAATGCCCAATGCTGGTCTATACAATTTCCACAGGCGTTGTCGAGGCGGAAGCCGCTGGAAAGGTTATCGGATCGTAGGCCTGTACGGGCGCAACGTCGTCCTTCCGGAGTGCAGTCGGGAATACGTCGTTTCGCGATCGAGCGTTGCCTCTGTCGGGTGTCGGGCACGAAACAGCCGGCGGTCGCGTGATGCGGCCGCCGGCTGCGAAGGAAATTTCCGTCAGGTCAGTATGAGGCGTGTGCGGTCTGCGCCTTGCCGTCGATCGCTTCGGAGAGCGAGCGATATTCGGGGCAGCTCATGCCACAGAGCTTTTCAATCTGGGCGAGATTGTAGCGAGCCTGCTCCGGATGATGCTGCTCGACCTGCCACATCCCGTAATATTGCCACGTCTTGACGTGGTTCGGATCGGCCTTCAGCGCGCGTTCATACCAGACCTGGGAAAGCTGATAGTCGCCGAGCTTGCGGTAGGAGTAGCCGATCAGATTGGCGACGTCCGCGCGGTCGTCCTGACCAAGCGCCTTCAGCTGGTCGATGGCTGCGGTGTAGTCGTTGCGCTCGTAGATGGTCGAATAGGCAGCACGATAGCCCCGCAGGAATGCAGGATCGTCGATGCTCGAGCTCTTTTCGGGTTTTGAGGCCTTTTTCGACGCCTTCGGCGGTGCTGATTTCGTTTCAGAGGGCGGCGGCGGCGGGGAGGGGTCAGAACCACCGGCGGCAAACGCCTGGTCGAGCACCGGCGCGCTGCCAAGCGCGATAACAAAAGCTGTGAGTGTGATGAAACGTGTCACGAGGGTCGTCATAACTGTCTCCTGTTGCGTCCCGGGGAATCTCACCCCGGAACAGTAATGATGAAAACACCCGGCGATCCCAGTCATTCCGGTCTCTTATCCGGATATTTTTAGGGCGCTGGCGCGTTTTCCAGAAGACGGATTGCGACCCGATCGCCTCCGTTCGGAATATGACCGATATTTCATGCAGATGAACACAGTCTGCATGGCGACCTCACATTCGGTTCAGCCGCGCCGCACTAAGGTTGTCTCCAAGAACACGAACCCGGGGCGACCCGCTCCGGCGAATATCGTGATCACAATCGAAGAGGAGATAGCTATGTTCAAGACAATTTCAGCCGCGCTCGTTGTGGCTTCGCTTGTTGCAGCGCCTGCCATGGCGGCCACCACGCAGACCAAGGGCGATTCGGTCGCCAAATCGGTGAAGGTTGCCTCGACTCCGGTCAAAACGAGCAACCTGAACAAGGGGCGTCACGTCCATCATCGCCACTATGTCCGGAATCATCATGCGCGCCAGCATATCGCAGTCGCCAAGAAGCCCGTGACGGCGGGTGTTATGATGAAGCAGCCGGGGTCCAAGCAGATCTCCAAACAGATCTCGCAGTCCAAGCAGGTTGCCCCGAAAACAAAGAGCTGACCTCACGCGTAAGTGGGCCGACCGGACCTGTGTCGTCCCCCCGCATCGCGTCCGGTTTACCCCGCCCAAAGGAAAGCCCCCGGAGTTTTGCTCCGGGGCTTTCTGATTTATGAGTGCTCGATCCATTTCCAATTTCGGCTGCAGGTCGCAGCAGCCTAACGCGACAGATATAACCGGTTTGAACGTGCGAACACGCGAGAGGGACGTGCTTAAACTGATCATACAACGGGTGGCGGCGGCAGGGCTGGCATTTTCGGTGGCGGCGTGCGCCGGTGTCGGCGACGAGTCAGCGCCCTATACGGCCAACAGCGGCCTCGCGGTGCAGCCCTATCCCACGAACTATCGCGCCGAATTGCTGGCGTTCATGCGCACCTATCTGAACGATCCCAGAGCCGTTCGCGATGCCGTCATTGCCGAGCCCGCGCAGCGCACCGTCGCGGGCAAGCCGCGCTATATCGCATGCCTGCGCTACACGGCGCTTGGGCAAGGCGATGGCTCGAACGGCGGCGAAGATCGCGCGGCGATTTATCTGGACGGGCGCATGGAGCGGCTGGTCGAAAAGGCGCATGAATTGTGCGGCGGGGCGATCTATGCGCCTTTCCCCGAAATGGAGAAACTGACGCGGTAGAAGAAGTTGCGAATTGCCGCGATCGTCGATCTCAAAAGCGGCGAACCGAGTGAGCACATGGAACAAAGTTCCCGCGTTTCAGTTGCCGATAGTTCGGCGAAGACCTCGCTCAGCGGATGTGTTTCCTCGATACTGTCCCTTTATCTCCAGATCGATTGAGTCATGATGAAATCATTGGGCCGCCTGGTGCTGTGTGTGCTGTTGTGTGTTGGCATCGGCGCCGTCGCCGGTCTGGTGACCAGGCCGGAAATCCAGGGCTGGTATTCGACCCTCGCCAAACCTTGGTGGACTCCTCCCAACGCAATTTTTCCGATTGCCTGGACCGTTCTTTATATCATGATGGGGCTGTCGCTCTGGCGATTGTGGGATCGCGCATTGCCTTCTCCCGAGCGCCGGCAAGCGGTGATTTTCTTCTTCGTGCAGCTTGCCCTCAACGCCGTATGGTCGCCGGTGTTTTTTGGTTGGCACGGCATACATTCCGCACTCGCCATCGTCATGATGCTCGTCGTCGCGATCATCGGAACGATCGTCACCAGTGCGCGTGTCGATGCGATCGCAGCGTGGTTGTTGGCGCCGTATCTCGCCTGGGCGCTTTATGCCACGACGCTGAACGCGGGTATCGTGGCGATGAATTGATGATACAAAATTGCGTAAGACAGTTTTCTGGCGGCGGCGGCGGGACTACCGCCGTCAATGCGACAATTTGAAGACATCACGATTATGTTCGACGCGCCGGTACTTCACATGGCGCATGTGGTGCGTCAAATGGTCAACATGATTTTACGTTGGAGACTCACATTCGTCACGTTGTTGGGGCACTGATTGCGCGCTACCAAGACGGAGGATGCGTATGGTCGAAAATTCCCACAACGAATTCGATTCTGAGGTTGTTTCCACGTTACGAGCTGTGCTCGACGAAGCGGTGAAACACATTTCCGAAGAAAATCGAACCCCGGCCACCAAGGCCAAGATGGCAGAACGAATTGTCCGAAGCGCCGCAGCCGGCGTCACGGATGCTGGTGAATTGATTACCGAAGCGGTGGAAGAGGGAAAGGTCCCGGCCGCATAAGGGCGATCGCTAGCAGGAACGGAGACCGTTCCAGAATCAGAGGACGGACTCCGTTTCGGTATTTCGGCAAGAGGGCAATCTTCAAAAAAAGTAAGAGACTCTCGGCGCGCAGCGGCGTTCAATTTCTCCATGACACATGCGATTCTCAAATCGACATGGGGCGGGGCGAAACTGTACGCCACTCTTGTTGTTGCGTTGTTCACGGCGAGTTCTGTGAATGCGATGCTGCTGTTGAGTTACCTTCGGCAATAATCCCCGATTCGCCCTTTATGTCGCCCGGCCGCCGAACCACGTGCCTGCACCTGACAGGTGCCTCTCATTCTCGCGCCGATGGTCTTGTTCCTCGATTGAGACGCTGCTAGCAGTTTGCCGGTGGCGCCGGCTTAGCTCAGCGGTAGAGCAGCGGTTTTGTAAACCGAAGGTCGGGGGTTCAATCCCCTCAGCCGGCACCAGTTTTGTGCGGCCACCCCATTTGCCCCCATTCGTTACCGATTTTTTGGCGATTTGAACGGAGGGGAACCGACCGCGTTAGCCTTACCGACAGATTAGCCGCGCTCTTTAACCCGTCGATTTACGGGGCGAATTAGGGTGGGGGAAATCAGGGAAAAGGCCATGCGCAGCGTAATTTCAGCATTCTTCATCGTCGGCTCGGTGTTAACGGCAAGCGCGTCCGACACCGGTCCCATCATCGCGATTCCCGGCCGCCCCGGCGTGCCGGTTTTGATTAATGGCTGGGATGCCTCCTACGCGGTGGTCGAAGGCGACTGGGGACTTGCCAAGAATTTGCATGTCCAGCCGGTTGTCACTTACGGGCACGTGCCAAGCGAAGGCCCGCCCGTCGGGCATTATTATCCGAGCGCAGGGCGCCTCCCGGGTTACGGCCGGGTGGAAATTGAACCTCCCGCGAATCGTCCGCAGCCTCCGGAAGCAGAAAGCTATTTCCGCTCCTGGTCCGCGCAATCCGCTCCGCCGCAGCCGCAGGCCACGCCCCCGATAAATTCCTCCCGCCGTGATTATCGCGCCGCAGATCGGTGGGTCTGGGTCGGGGTCGCGTTCCGCAGCGCCAGCAGCGCCTCGCGCTGGCGGTGGCCGTCCGCGTGCATTTTAGGCGGAACGCCCGTGCATGTGCAGCAGCCTGAGAAAGCCGTTTGAAAAGCCCGGAGTGGCGTTTCACTGCCCAAATTCGGGCGTATAAGAGTTCAATGAACAGGAGAGGGCGCAAAATGCGTAAGAGCATGACGGGACTGGGCGCCGCGCTGATGGTCTTGGCCACCGCGCCGGCTTTTGCCTGCGGCGGCGTAGGCTATGCGTGCGGGCACGGCGAGGTCCTGGCGTTCGAACATCTGCCGGAGCCGGCTGGACCGCGCTACCCGGCCGGTCCGCAATACTATTACGTCAATCAAGGACCAACCTATACCGGACCGGGAATGTACGCGCCGCTTCCAGCTTATCAGGATCGCGCCGTCAACGGCTGGCACGGATACGAGCACGGTTATTATTACACCTACGATGGCGGTCCCTATGGCGACGCCACCAGTCATTATTACGACGGCATGCCGAACGTGCGCGGGCCGATGGTTTATCACTATGGCGCGCGCAAGATTTATCGCTACGGCAGCAGCCAGGGCATCAAGCCCCATATCGTCTACGCTGACTGACAGGCTGCGGCTGCGCGCGTTTGGCGCACCCGTCGCGCTCTATCTTTTGTTTGACGCGTTTTCTTAACGCGAACCGGAATCCACCACCGGATCAAGTCCGGTGGCATGCTTCGCTTGAAAACGCTTTAGCTAGGACATAAGGCCGAGTTGCGTCGCGCCGATGTACAGCGCCAGAACGGCCGCGTTTGAAACGTTGAGGCTCTTGATCTCGCCCGGCATATCGAGCCGCGCAACAAAACGGCATGTCTCGCGCGTCAGTTGACGCAGGCCCTTGCCCTCGGCCCCCAACACCAGCGCGAGCGGCGCCTGCAATTTGACGGCGCTCAACGTTTCCCCGCCCTCGCTGTCGAGCCCGACCGTCATGAAGCCGTTGTCGTTCAGCTCGGCGAGGGCGCGCGCCAGATTTTGCACGGTGATGAACGGCACCAGTTCCAGCGCACCGGAAGCGGATTTGGCGAGCACGCCGGTCGCTTCGGGACTGTGGCGCGCGGTTGTCACGATCGCCTTGACGTTGAACGCGGCGGCCGAACGCATGATCGCCCCGACGTTATGCGGGTCTGTGATCTGATCCAGCACCAGCACAATGCCTTCTTGCGCGAGCGTGTCGATGTCCGGTGAGGGCAACGGGTCGGCCTCGACCAGCATGCCCTGGTGCACGGCATCCGGCCCCAGACGCTGATCGATCACGCTCGGCCGCACCATTTCCGGCGGCACGCGCATATCGATGTTCTCTTCCGCGAGGCGGCGCGCCGCGTTCTCGGTGAGAAACAATTTGTGGATCTTGCGCTGCGGGTTGGCCAGCGCGGCGGTGACTGTATGGAAGCCGTAGAGAATCGCCGGGCCGTCCGGCCGCGTCTGCCGGTCGCGCCATGCGGGCTTGCCGCCGGAGTCGCGCCCCTTGGGCCGGAAGCGGAATTTTTGATCACGTTCGCTCATGCGGGCTTGTCTCACGACAACCCGCTATTGGCAATTTGCCCGGGTGCTCAAACCGTGATTTTCTGGTTTGCTGCGGAAACCGAAGTTCGCCAACCAAGATGCTGCGAAATCAGGGGAAGTCCCGTGCGGGCGGCGGGCGCCGGGCAGAAATTATGACGCGCGCTGTTGGTTGACTTTACAAGGGCGCGTCCTCATAAACGCGCCCGAACAGGAGCCCGTCGCTAAAGCTGACAGGCTTGCTTTTTGCCGTCATCCCCGGCTGCAAAACCTCCCTTATTCGGGCGGAGGCGGGGCGACGGTTTGAGCGGGGGAGTGTCCCGAGTGGCAAAGGGAGCTGACTGTAAATCAGCCGTCTTATGACTTCGAAGGTTCGAAGTCCTTCTTCCCCCACCAATTTGAAATCGCTCGGGAAATTGAATTTCCCGGGCGATTTTTTTATGCCGCTGTGCGGCCCTTCATCGGACTATAAAAGTCGCACTCATGCGACAGTTGACCACCGTCGGTCGCGGCAAAAAGACCGAGCCGCCAAAACTTACGTCATGCTGCCCGGGATAAAGCAGCGCACGACGGGCTTGCCGTCCTGGTGCATCGGCCAGACCATGGTTCGTCCCGCGCGGTTTGGTTCTGTCACCACGGCGTCGTCTGGAACCTCGACCCATTCACCCTCCAGCCTGACCCGGAAGTGGCCGTTTTTCGTGTCCCAGTCCGCGTCGGACACTGCCGATCCATCGGCGTCCGAGCAGCATGGTCCCTTGCCGCTTCGCAATTGATCGAACCAGGGTTTGAGTGGCGAGCCTGCATAACGCCCGTCATCCCGCGCCATCGCACCGCTGCAGGATGCGAGCATCAGTCCAATGATAATCAGCCGCACGTCTCGTGATCTCCGTCGGCCCGGCCTATGTTGCAATGCAAGAGGTGTGCCGATCGGACGGATCAAGAGGAAGCGTTTTCGACGAGGTGCGGCATTATTCGCGCGGCGGGCTCGCTATTTGGCGCTATCACGCCCATGTCTAGGGAAATGCCCACGCTGGCCTCGATCGATTTGCTACACTGGAGCGCTTCCGTTCTGGGTTAAATCACCGTCGCGCTCTATCGTTTTGTTTTGACGCGTTTTCTTAACGCGAACCGGTATCCACTTCGCTCGAAAACGCTCTAAGTGTTGATGAGGAGGTTTCGCATATGACGCTGACACGCGGCGGCTTTCAACGCTACGACGACGACCGCATGGTCGTTCGCTTCACGATGTCGAATGCCGCAACGGAGATCGCTTGCGCGATCAGCTCCGCCGCCATGGACGATCTGGATGGATCGACCGGCACCAAGCCGAGCCAGCGCGAGGGACAGTTTCTCAGATTACGCGACCGGATCGAGGAACGCGCATCGCGCAAATACAGCGATGCCGAGTTCGAGGGCAGTCCGCCTGGCGTTATCCTGCGCACGGTGGACTTTCGCTAACAGCGTCGACTGCGCGCGAGCGAGCCCTGTGACTATCGGGCGAGGTGACGCCGGACGGCCGCGACGGATGGTCCGACCTCGCTGATCGCCGAGAACAGATCTTCGTGCGTCACTTTCAGGCGATAGGCCCAATAATTGGTGGCACTCGCATCATTGACGTCGATGGTGGGCGGCGCGTTCACTTCCACCTTGGGCGCAACGATCCTCATTCCATTGCTGGCGATGATCATGACACTCTCCTGATCCCCCAGGAGACGAAAAAATATCACGCCGTCGCGCTTTTCAGGCGATCCCTTGCACACGGTTTTAAGAAAGGGTGAAGCATCGCACGGACGCCTGCCTGAACCGGCAAGCTTGGCGAGTTAAATCCTTGGCCCGCGGAACACGCCGGGAGAAACCAGATCAATACGACCGATGGTGGCGGCGGTGACGCGGGGCGGGCGCCGAACCATAGGACGCGAACGGATTGCGGATGCAATCGCCCGGAAGTCCGCTGATCGCGGCGAAGCACTGCGCGTAGGTGTAATACATGCAATCGCCGTAATAATTATTGGGCGTGCGGGCACACCACGCAATTTCGCGTGCCTGGCTCGGTGTCGCCGATGCGGCCATGCCGGCGAAGGCCGCCATCAAAATAAGCTTGCGCATGTTGAACACTCCTCGAACTTCCCTTCGGGCGAAATCATCGCCTTGCCTTTAAAACACCACCCCGCGCGGGCCTGTTCCCCGTAGCCTAAAATAAATACCGTTTCCGGACCGAATGCGAGAGGAGGGGCCGTTTTCCAGTGATTGTTCAAAGAGCAACAATTCAGCCCTGCCGCCGTTGCCAATTCCGTCGATCCGTTGCATACCTCCGGCCACGCGGGTGTAGCTCAATGGTAGAGCAGCAGCCTTCCAAGCTGAATACGAGGGTTCGATTCCCTTCACCCGCTCCATACATTCAAACGGTTGAACTTGCGGACGGCAACCATGGAGGCCACCGCCTTGATGTCCTTCCGCGCTGAACTCACCCCAAGCGATAGAGACAAGAAGATGAAACTCCGGTTCCCCGTTTTCGCCTTTGCTCTGATGACCTCGTTTGCTCCCTTGGCCGCACATGCGGATGACGTGACCGATCAAATTCAGCAGGCGCAGAAGGCTTACGACAAGCGCGATTTCATCGCTGCCGCCGCAGCGCTCGATGTCGCCAGCAACCTGCTTCGGCAGGCCAGTGCGGAAGTCTGGAAGGTCATGCTGCCGAACGCGCTGCCGGGCTGGAAAGCAGACGATGCCGAAGCAACGGTGGTCGGGGGCGCCATTCTTGGGGGAGGCACCCACGTGGCGCGGACCTATCGTAAGGGCGACAAATCGGTCGAGGTCAGCCTCACGGCCGACTCTCCGATGCTGCAGGGCGTCGGCTCGCTGCTCAACACCGGTCTTTTCAGCGAAGGCGATAACAAGCTCGTTATCATCGACGGGCGCAAGATGAATTACAGCAAGAGCGAAAGCTCCTACACAGCCATGGTCGGGAAGGCCATGGTGGTCGTGAAGGGTGAAGGCGTCGATGACGCGACCGTTCAGTCGTATCTCAAGGCTGTGAACTTCGACGAGATCGAAAAGCGCTCAGCGAAGTAAGCGGTTCCAAACCGCGAGAATAAACCACATGTCGGCGACGCTCGCGCCAACGCGCGGGCGTCATGCCTTGCCCGACGTGACGGCCCGAGCCGGCGTTCGCACCTTTCCGGCACGCTTCTTTTCCCGTCAGCGCAAATGTTGCGACGCGCACGATGCGTTCCACGATGTTGTCGACATCGTCGAGATCACACAAATCACCGGATAGTTTTCTCAGCCGGTCGCTGTCGGTCACCGTTTGCCGGATCATGGCGAGCGTGAAGTGCAGGCCCCAATAGGTATCGACATCTTTCTTGTCGGGGAGGGCGCGGCGCAACGCGTCCGCGAAGCGCCGTAAATGGGTGATGTCGCGTTCCACGATTTTTCGAATGGGCGGAACGGTCTCCACCGAGGCGCGCGTCATGAAGCGGGCGGCGGCCGAGCGTTGCCGATCCGCGCCAAGACACCAGCGCAGCGGCGGGCCGACCAGCGCCCGCAGAATATCGCCGACTTCGGCGCGTCCGTCGCTCGCGCTTTCGACGGCTTGCAGTTCCGCGAACCGCTCGCGGTTCAGCAACGTCGCGCGGCTCAGGAACAGCTCCGCGAGCAATTCGTCTTTCGATCCGAAATGGTAATTGATCGCGGCAAGGTTGACGCCGGCCGCGGCGACGATATCGCGCAGGCTCACCTCGCCGAAGCTTCGCTCCGCGTAGAGCTTTTCGGCCGCAGTGAAAATCGCGGACTTTGTCTGGTCTGTGGACATCGACAAGCCATGCCGGAACGAGGTGAGGGCTGAAGATTGCAATTCAAACTATTGTATGAAACTATCGTTTGACAACGGACGATGTCAATGAGCCTCATAGCCTTCGAAATCGGGGCCCTGATGTCCGGATATTGAATTTGCTCAATTTTTCGTCTCGCGGGATTTTCACAAAGCTCTTGCGAGAGGAAGACTGCGAGCAGAGACTGCCTTCAAAATATTTTCAACAAAACAGCGAGGATCGCCTGATGGACTTTTCAATGTCGGATCGCCAACGTGAATGGCTCGATCGCGTCTCGTCGTTCATGACCAAACATGTTCGTCCCGCCGTGAAGACCTACAAAGAGCAGGACGCCGCAGGCGACCGCTGGAAAGTCATCCCCGTTCTTGAAGAGTTGAAGAAGAAGGCCAGGGCGGAAGGGCTCTGGAACATGTTCATGCCGCCGTCGTCGCACGAAGACGATGAATTTCGCGGCGCCGGGCTGACCAATCTCGAATATGCCTTGCTGGCCGAGCAGATGGGACACATCGGCTTCGCGTCGGAAGTGTTCAATTGCTCCGCGCCGGACACCGGCAACATGGAAGTGTTGATGCGCTACGCCAACAAGGAGCAGAAGCGCAAATGGCTTCGGCCGCTGATGGATGGCGAAATCCGCTCCGCCTTCCTGATGACCGAGCCGGCCGTTGCGTCGTCGGATGCCACCAACATCGAAACCCGCATCGATCGCGACGGCGATCACTACGTCATCAACGGCCGCAAGTGGTGGTCGTCCGGCGTCGGCGATCCGCGCTGCAAGATCGCGATCCTGATGGGCAAGACCGACGTCAAGGCGCCCAAGCATCAGCAACAGTCGCAGATCCTGGTGCCGCTCGATACCAAAGGCATCACCGTCGAGAAGATGCTGCCGGTGTTCGGCTTCGACGACGCGCCGCACGGTCATGCGCAGGTGCTGCTGGAAAACGTTCGCGTGCCGGTCGACAACCTGCTGCTCGGCGAGGGCCGTGGCTTCGAAATCGCGCAGGGCCGCCTCGGTCCGGGTCGCATTCATCACTGCATGCGCACGATCGGCAAGGCCGAAGAAGCGCTCGAGAAAATGGTTCGCCGGCTGTCCTCGCGCACCGCTTTCGGCAAGACGATCATCGAGCATTCGGTGTGGGAACAGCGCATCGGCGAAGCCCGTACCGATATCGAGATGACACGCCTGTTGTGCCTCAAGGCGGCTGATATGATGGACAAGGTCGGCAACAAGACCGCTCAGCTGGAAATCGCGATGATCAAGGTAGCCGCTCCGAACATGGCGTTGCGCATCATCGATAATGCCATTCAGGCTTACGGTGGCGCTGGTGTGTCCGACGAAGCGGGCCTGGCCAAGGACTATGCTGGCATTCGCACGCTGCGCCTCGCCGACGGTCCGGACGAGGTTCACAATCGCGCCATCGCCCGTCTTGAAGTGCGCAAATACGCCAACGCTCCGGCTACGCACTAGCCGGAGGCGGAAAGAAATGGGTCTTGGCGTGAGAGAAGACGCGGACTTTTCCGGAACCAAGCCGGTCGAGGAGCGCCATCGTATCGATGAAGCCAGCCTCGGCCGCTGGATGGCCTCGCATGTCGAAGGATATGCCGGGCCGTTGACGGTGTCGCAATTCAAAGGCGGCCAGTCGAATCCGACCTATCGGCTCGACACGCCAGGACGCGCCTATGTGATGCGCCGCAAGCCGTTCGGCAAATTGCTGCCGTCCGCGCATGCGGTGGATCGCGAATTTCGCGTGATCGACGCGCTGTACAAGCAGGGCTTTACGGTGGCGAAAGCCTACGCGCTTTGCATGGATGACGCGGTGATCGGCTCGGCGTTCTACATCATGTCGATGGAAGAAGGCCGGGTGTTCTGGAATCCGTTGCTGCCGAAGCAATCGCCGGAAGACCGCCGCGCCATCTTCACCAGCAAGGTCGAGACGCTGGCGAAGCTGCATCAATACGATCCGGTGGCCATCGGGCTCAGCGATTACGGCAAGCCCGGCAATTATTTTGCGCGCCAGGTCGAACGCTGGACCAAGCAATATCGCGCCTCCGAAACCGACGTGATTCCGGAGATGGACCGGTTGATCGAATGGTTGCCGCGAACGGTTCCGCAGCAGGACCGGGTCTCCGTCGTGCACGGGGACTATCGCCTTGACAACATGATCTTTCATGCGACTGAGCCGCGCGTGACCGCTGTTCTGGATTGGGAGTTGTCGACGCTCGGCGATCCGCTCGCCGATTTCACCTATCTGCTGATGCAATGGGTCATGCCCGGTCTTGCGGGAGCAGACTTCAAGGCGCTCAACATCCCCACGATGGAAGAGGCCGAGGTCATCTATTGCAAGGCGACGGGGCGCACCAGCGTTCCCGACCTGAACTGGTACTTCTCCTACAATCTGTTTCGGCTGGCCGGCATTACGCAGGGGATCGCCGCGCGTATTCGCGACGGCACCGCGGCCAATGCGCGCGCTGCCGAGTCGGCGGCGAGGCGCATTCCACTGGCACAAGCGTCATGGAGTTTCGCGCAAAAGGCCGGCGCGTCGTAAATCTGGCGCGGCAACCCGACGGTTGCCGCCGCTCTTTAAGTTATTCGTCAAAATCAAAATTCAAAATAAAGAATGGACAACGCCATGGGACGCCTCGAAGGCCGATCTGTCATTATTACGGGCGCGGGCAGCGGCATCGGCCGCGCGGCGTCGCTGCTGTTTACCAAGGAAGGCGCGAAGCTGATCGCGGTGGACCGCAGCGAGGGCGTCAAGGAAACCGTCGAGCAGGTTCGCAAGGCAGGCGGCACCGCCGAAGCCGTGATGGCCGACGCGGGATCGGAAGCCGACGTGAAAGCTTTCATCGCCAAGGCGGTCTCGGCTTACGGCAAGCTCGATGCGATCTGGGCGAACGCCGGGATCAGCGGGGGACTAGTGCCGCTGGCCGAACAGACGCCGGAGCATTGGCAGGAAATTCTTCGCGTCAATCTGATCGGCCCGTTTCTCGCGGTGAAGTACTCCATTCCGCATATGGTCAAGCAGGGACATGGCGCGATCGTTTGCACGGCATCCGTCGCCGGTCTCAAATCCGGCGCCAGCGGCCATCCCTATGCCGCGAGCAAGGCCGGCGTCATCAGCCTCGTGCAAACCACGGCCTATTCGCTCTCCGGCACCGGCGTTCGCATCAACGCGGTGTGTCCCGGCCTGATCGAAACCGGCATGACCAAGCCGATTTTCGACAGTGCGAAGGAGCGCGGGACCGATGGCAAGATCGGCCAACTCAATCCGCTGAAGCGGGCAGGGCAACCCCACGAATTGGCGGCGATGGGATTGTTTCTCGCAAGCGACGAAGCGTCTTACGTCAACGGACAGGCATTCCCCGTCGATGGCGGTTTGACCGCATCGATGCCTTACGCCGGCAAGCCGATCTGAAAGAGCATCGGATGTCCGCACCGCTCGTCCATGCCTCGGGAATTCCGGCCAAGCCGGCGGGGGTCGAGATCACGCGATGGTGGTGGGTGCGGCACGCGCCTGTTCGCGAGGACGAGGGGCATATTTACGGCCAAAAGGATCTCAACTGCGATTGCAGCGATGCTGTCGTCTTCAACGCGGTTGCGCGCGTTTTGCCGAAAGAGGCTGTCTGGTACGCCAGCAATCTCAAGCGGACGCATCAGACGGCGGCTGCGATCTGGGCCGCCGGTTCTGACAGGCCGGACACATTGCATCACGAGCCGGCCTTTGCCGAACAGCATCTGGGTGAATGGCAGGGGCTCAATCGCGCGGAGTTTTTCGCCAGCCGTCCGGTTGAGGTCGGCAGCTACTGGTTCGCCCCGGCCGAGGAGCGGGCACCCGGCGGCGAAAGTTTCGTCGATGTGTTCGAGCGTGTCCGCGCCGCCATCGAGCGGATCAACGTCGCGCATCGCGGCCAAGACATTGTTGTCGCTTCGCATGGCGGCCCCATTAAAGCGGCGATCGCGCATGCGCTCGGCCTGCAGGCCAAAGCGGGTTTTGCCTTTGCCATCGACAATTGCTCGATCACGCGGCTCGATCATCTCACCAGCCAGGACCACAGTGGTTGGCGCGTGCCGATGATCAATCAGCAGCCATGGATCGCCGATCCATCGCATGCGGCGATGCATCAGCCGGCGGGGCCGGAAGCGACGCCGAACAAGCTGGGCTAACAGGCATCCTCAAAATTCCAAAAAACCGGGAGAGATCAATGACGCTGTTCGATATGACTGGAAAAGTTGCGGTGATCACGGGATCGACGCGCGGCATTGGGTTGGCGATTGCGGAACGCATGGCCGAACACGGCGCAAAAGTGGTGATCTCATCGCGCAAGCAGGATGTGTGCGATGCTGTGGCGAAGGACATCAACGGCCGCTTCGGTAAGGGCAAGGCCGTCGCCATCGCCGCCAATATCTCGAGCAAGGAAAATCTGCAAAACCTCGTCGATGAAAGCAACCGTGCGTTCGGCAAGATCGATGTGCTGGTCTGTAACGCTGCGTCCAATCCCTATTACGGACCGCTGGCGGGCATTTCCGACGATCAGTTCCGCAAGATTCTCGACAACAACATCGTCGCCAACAATTGGCTTATCTCGATGGTGGTGCCGCAGATGATCGAGCGCAAGGATGGTTCGGTCATCATCGTGTCGTCGATCGGCGGCATCAAGGGATCGACAATCCTCGGCGCCTACGCCATTTCAAAAGCCGCCGACATGCAGCTCGCGCGCAATCTTGCCTGCGAATACGGTCCGCACAATGTGCGCGTGAATTGCATCGCGCCGGGCCTGATCAAGACCGATTTCGCCAAGGCGCTGTGGGACAATCCGGATAACCTGAAGGCATCGACGGCGCGTTCGCCGTTGCTGCGCATCGGCATTCCGGACGAGATCGCGGGCGCCGCGGTGTTCCTGGGCTCCGCCGCCGGAAATTTCATGACCGGGCAATCGATGGTGATCGACGGCGGCGCCACGATCAGCTGAGTCATCATCAACGGCTTTGGCCCTCATGGTGAGGAGCGTAGCGGAGCTACGTGTCTCGAACCATGAGGCCCCATGGCCGTCTTTCAATCATGAGGCTCCATGGCCGCCTTTGAAATCATGAGGCCTCATCTTTCGAGACGCGGCGAAAGCCGCTCCTCAGGACTGTCTTGGCGGTCAAGCGTTTTGCCATGGGCGATTGTCCCTGAGAATAGCGTTGAGGATGGTGAGCAGCTTTCTAGCCACGGCAATCAGCGCCACCATTTTCGGCTTACCGGCGCCGAGGAGGCGTTGATAGAAGCCCCGCAAAGGCGGATTGTGCCGACTGGCGACAAGAGCCGCCAAAAAGCTCGCGGCCCGAACAGCTCCGCGGCCCCCACCGATCATGCTCTTGCCGCGCCATCGTTCGGACTGGCGGGTAAAGGGTGCAAGCCCGGCCAGGCTTGCAATTGTCCGCCGATCAAGATTGCCGAGTTCCGGCAACTCGGCAAGCAACGTGCGCGCCAGCGTCTTGCCGATCCCCGGGACCGAGGCCAACAGGTCTTCCTTGACACGCCATACCGGCGAGCCACGCACCAGTGTGTCGATGTCCTGGTCGATTTCACCAAGCTCCCTCTCCAGCACCGCGATATGACGTGCCAGGCTTTTTCGCACCCGTATATTGCTGGCCCGCTTCTCGCGCTGGCGTTCCGCAACCATCATCTCGATGATCTGCCGCCGCCGGCCGACCAATTCGGCCAGCAGGCGGGAGGCTTCATCGGGAAGCCGATGCGTCATGGGCCGCACCGCTTCGGCAAAGTGAGCAATCACACCGGCATCAATCGGATCGGTTTTCGCCCGCTTGAAGGAGAGGAATTGAAGCAATCGCTTGAGTTAAATCACCAGAATGAGATCATCGGGGTGAGTTGACCACCTCACTCCAACGCCGCGTAGACCAGACTGCAAATCTTCGAGACGAAGTATTCGCGTTGGCCGGGACCGTGCGACAGGAAGATCGCAAACAGGTCTTCCACCGGATCGATCCAGAACAGCGTTCCCGCGATACCAGTCCAGAAGAACTGGCCGACCGAGCCTGCGAAGGGCGACATGCCCTGTTGGGTGCGCACGCCAAAACCGAGGCCGAAGGAGTATCCTGCCGGGACCAGATAGGAGTCGAGTTTCACGCGCGGTCCCAGATGGTCCGTCGTCATGAGCTGCAGCGTCTTTCGCGCGATAATGGATTGGCCATCCAAGGTGCCGCCGTTCAAGAGCATCTGGCAGAAACGCGCATAGTCCATGGCCGTGGAGACGAGGCCGCCACCACCTGATTCCATTGCGGGCTTTTCCATTGGGTCGAACAGTTTGATCGCGTCCCCTGTCCAAGGATCGGTGGGGAAGGGCTCAACCACGCGAGACTTGTTTTCGGGCGCGGTCGAAAACCCGGTCTCGGTCATCTGCAGCGGAGCCAGAATTCGCTCGGTGAGAAAGACACCGAGACTCTTGCCTGTAATCACTTCGATGACGCGTCCCAGCACATCGGTGGAGCGGCTGTAGTTCCACTCGACGCCGGGCTGGCTGACCAGCGGCAGACTTGCGATCAGTCTGGCGTGCTCGGCATTGGTGAGGCTGCGCCGGAACACCTTGGCTTCGCGATACATCCCCTGGACCAGATTGTTTCCGCTGATCTCATAAGTGATGCCGGAGGTGTGCCGCAGCAGGTCGTAAATCGTGATCGGACGGGCCAGTGGCACCAGATCGAGCTTGCCGTTGGTTTCGACGCCCACCTTCTGGTTCGCGAATTCCGGGATGAATTTCGCGAGCGGATCGTTGAGAAGCAGATGACCCTCTTCCAGCAGCATCGCGATGCAGAGCGAAACCAGGGGTTTTGTCATCGAGAAGATACGAAACAGGCTGTCGCGGGCCATCGGCGTGGCGCTTGCGCCCGTGTCTTGCCCGCTTTGCCGACCCTGGGCCTCAAACCAGCCGATTTTGCCGCGCCGTCCGATCATGGTGACGACGCCGGGAATGGTGCCTTTGTCGATATCGCGCTGAAGCGCATCGCGCATTTTCTGCAACCGTATGGGCGACAGGCCGAGCGTTTCCGGTTTGGCGAACGGCAGAGGTGGAGTTTGAAGGCCGTTGACCGGCAGGGGAGAGGATTGCAGGGACATTGCGTTTCCTTGTTCACACCGGCTTGCGTTGCCGGTTGGGGTTAGCGAGGCAATTTCGTCCTTGAACGGCAGCGTTTTCCGAAGTAACCAGCCGCCGGTTTGATGCCGTCGCGGCAAAGGGATGCGAAGTTAGAACCGGAACACGAGAGGGTGGACGAAGAATGGCCAAAGTAAAGTTTGAACGCAATAAGCCGCATTGCAACATCGGGACGATTGGTCACGTTGACCATGGCAAGACGTCGCTGACGGCGGCGATCACGAAGGTGTTGGCTGAGACCGGCGGCGCGACGTTCACCGCGTACGACCAGATCGACAAGGCGCCGGAAGAGAAGGCGCGCGGCATCACCATTTCGACGGCGCACGTCGAATACGAGACGGCGAACCGCCACTACGCCCACGTCGATTGCCCGGGCCACGCCGACTACGTCAAGAACATGATCACCGGTGCAGCGCAGATGGACGGCGCGATCCTGGTGGTGTCGGCCGCCGACGGCCCGATGCCGCAGACCCGCGAGCACATTCTGCTGGCCCGTCAGGTCGGCGTTCCGGCGATCGTGGTGTTCCTGAACAAGTGCGACATGGTCGACGATCCGGAGCTTCTGGAACTGGTCGAGCTCGAGGTTCGCGAACTGCTGTCGAAGTATAATTTCCCCGGCGACAAGATCCCGATCATCAAGGGTTCGGCGCTGGCGGCGCTGGAGAACAAGGATCCGAAGCTCGGTCACGACGCGATCCTGGAATTGATGAAGCATGTCGATGCCTACATTCCGCAGCCGGAGCGTCCGGTCGACCTGCCGTTCCTGATGCCGGTGGAAGACGTGTTCTCGATCTCGGGCCGCGGCACGGTTGTGACCGGCCGCGTCGAGCGCGGCATCATCAAGGTCGGCGAGGAAATCGAGATCGTCGGCCTGAAGGACACCCAGAAGACGATCGTGACGGGCGTCGAAATGTTCCGCAAGTTGCTGGACCAGGGCCAGGCGGGCGACAACATCGGCGCGCTGCTGCGCGGCACCAAGCGCGAGGAAGTCGAGCGCGGTCAGGTTCTGTGCAAGCCGGGTTCGGTGAAGCCGCACACGAAGTTCAAGGCGGAAGCCTACATCCTGACCAAGGAAGAGGGTGGCCGTCACACGCCGTTCTTCACCAACTACCGTCCGCAGTTCTACTTCCGCACCACGGACGTGACGGGTGTTGTGCATCTTCCGGAAGGCACCGAGATGGTGATGCCGGGCGACAACATTGCGATGGAAGTGCACCTGATCGTGCCGATCGCGATGGAAGAGAAGCTGCGCTTCGCTATCCGCGAAGGCGGACGCACGGTTGGCGCAGGCGTCGTTGCTTCGATCATAGAATGATCGAAGCAACGATCGATTATACAATCTGACATCAAGCCCGGTCATCGCACCGGGCTTTTTGTTGTGTGATGTGCGGCTCGTGTTTCGGAGAGCTATCGCCTCACGACCTTTGTCATTCCGGCCGACCCCGGACTTGATCCGGGGGAGAGCCGAAATCCAGTACGCCCGGAGTTAATTGGGAAATATTGTGCCCGTTAAAATTGGCGTCTTTCAGCAACGATGCGGCAACCAACATGTGTCCGTGTGTACTGGTTCCCGGCTCGCGCTCGCGATGCTCGCTTGGCCGGGATGACAGCGGTGGGTGTCAGGCGTCTGGTGGACGCGAGGCGCTAACCCGCGACCGGCTGCGGCGATGTTGTTTCCCGCGGTTCGACCTTTGGCGTTACGATCTTGATATGGCAAATAAACCCCGACGGCGGATAACGAACATCGTAGCTGCCGTGCATTTGTTTGGTCAGGTTCGCAATGAGACGCGATCCGAATCCTTCTCTCTCGGGGCAAGCGACGGTTGGTCCGCCGGCTTCGCTCCACGTCAGGCTCAGCGCCGCGCCGTGCGGATCCGGCTCCGCCGTCCAATGAATTTCGATGGTGCCATGGTCGTTGGACAGCGCACCATATTTCAGGGCATTGGTGCACAGCTCATGCATGATCATTGCGACGGGCACGGCGGTCGTCGGCGGAAGGTCCACGGGCGGCCCTGACAGCACGAAGCGGTGACTTTTTTCCTCGCGGAGCGGCGCGAGCGCCACTTTTGCGATTTCGGCGATATCGGCGTTTGCCCAGTTCTTGCGCGTCAGCAGATCGTGGCTTCGCACCAGCGCCTGCAGCCGGTCCTGAAACTCACGCAATGCTTCCGGCCCCTGACTGTGGCGGAAGCTGAGCGATGCGATGGACTGCACGGTGGCGAGCGTGTTCTTGACGCGATGCGCCAGTTCATGGACGAGAATTTCGCGCTGGGACTCGGCGATCGCCCGCTCGGCTTCGCGTTGCTGGCTCTCGTCCATCAGCCGATCGAAGGTTTGCCCGAGCAGGCCGATTTCGTCATCCCGGCCGGTGATGCCGGTGCGCGCCATATCGTGGCCCCGCCGCCAGGCTTCCGCGGTCGCGACCACGGTCATCAAAGGCTGGCGAATGATGCCTTCACCCACCAGCCATGCAAGCACGAGAGCAACCAGACTTCCAAGCGAGAACAGCAGCAGGCTTCGGCGTGTGGCGTTGTCGATGGGCAGCAGGGCCTCGTCCTTGGAAATTCCCGAACTCACGTAGAGGCCGAACGGCGTCAATGTTGCCGGCACGTAACCTGAAATGCGCAGAGTTCCGTCTGGGCTTGCGATCTCCGCCGATCCGGCAGACGACGCACTGACGAAGCCCGCGGCGGGTTTGCCGATCCGCGTGCCGATATATTTTTCGGGCAGCGGCTCGCGGGCAATCACCGTTCCGTTTCGATCGGCGATCGTGATGGCGCTGCCATGGGCGATGCCGCGTTCTGCAAGTTGAGCGCCGAGCCACTCCAGATTGAGGCCCGCCATGACCATGCCTTCGAGGACATCGCCGTTCAGCATCGGAAGGGCCACAGGAACGACGTAGCGGTCCGACAACTTGCTGGCGGTGTAGATGCCGACTGAGAATGTCTTGTTCTTCAGCGTATTCTGGAAAGAGTTGCGATCGCTCAGATTGGCGTCCGAACTGGGAGCCTCGCTGAAGCAGCGGATCGATCCATCGAGATTGACGATCAGAAGCGAGGTGAGGGACTCCAGCCCCTTCCGGACACGCGCGATATAATCCGAGCAGATGGCGGCATCCGGCTGGCGGACCTGGGTGGCTTGCGACACCGCATGCAAGGTCCCTTTGATTCCATCGAAGATCTGATCGAGTTCCGACACCGCGAACTGCGTGTTCCGCAACGCTTCGGCGTGAACCTCGGCGTAGCGCGCCTTGCGAAGATCGACAGCGTTATAGGCGAGGGCCAGAAGGCCGGGTATGGCGGCCACCAGCGTCAAGGCCAGCAGACGGTGGGTCAGTGACAAACTGCGCTTCAAACCGAATGGGCGCAAACCTGGATTCCCCCGACCATTAACCCTGCCTTAGCGGCAGGATGTTCCGCCAAACCGGACTCGGATCCGCGAATACGATTCTTATCGTATTTTCGTTTTGCGACGACGTTATGTGAAGAGAAAGTTGCGTGGGTTAACTGTCTTTCGATGAGTTTCGAACCGTCGGTTTCGTGAGAGGCGTCAATGATCCTTGAAGTAGCCATCCTGAACGTCAAATCGGGTCAGATCGCGGCATTTGAAAAAGCAATGCGCGAGGCAAAACCATTGATTGCCGCGACCCGGGTTTTCAAAGTATTGAGGTCAGACCCTGCCTGGAGGCCGAAGGCCGCTATGTGCTGCTGGTTGGATGGGACACCCTGGAGGCACATACGGTCGGTTTTCGCCCAGTCGGCGCGCTATCAAGAATGGCGTAACAAGCTGCACCATTTCTATGAGCCGTTTCCCACGGTCCAGCACTACGGGCCATCGATTTGAGTGCCGAATCGTTGCCCGTCATCGCAGGCGAAAATTGTTCGGGAGGGCGTGACGAGCGGCAAAGGCTTCGCTATAGAAGCGCCCAGTAGGAGTGTAGCTCAATTGGTAGAGCACCGGTCTCCAAAACCGGGGGTCGTAGGTTCGAGCCCTACCACTCCTGCCATTGGCGGCGCATGGTATCCCCGAGCCCGCAGGTCCCACCCGCGCACTTCAAAACCCTGAATTGTCTCGCGAAAAGGCCGTTTGTGCCGCTTCTTTTCAGGCGGCTTTCGCTGCCAGGGCCGGTCGAGGCGACCTTGACGTTCCCAACGGGGCGAAGTAGGAAGCTGCACCTGCCATCGGCCCGATAAGACGGACTTCCGAGGCGGCTTTGATTTCCCCAAACAGGGCCCGTTTGCTGGCCCCATCCTTGAAAAAGGTTGGGCGCGCGAAGGGGCTTGTTCGGATTCCAGACAAAGGAACCGAACCGACAGATGGATACGGACCATAACGATGGCTCAATTCAGCCCGTTCAAGTTTCTGCAGGAAGTGCGGAGCGAGACCAACAAGGTGTCGTGGCCGTCGCGCCGGGAAACGGTCATCACCACCATCATGGTGTTCGTGATGGTTGCCGTATCGTCGGTGTTTTTCTTCGCCGCGGATCAGATCATCCGCATCCTGGTAACCTATCTTCTCGGCATTCAAGCCTGACGCAAGCGGACCCGATATCATGAGCATGCGCTGGTACATCGTTCACGCCTATTCGAACTTCGAGAAGAAGGTGTCTGAAATCAATTCGCGAGCAGGCCAAGCAGCGCGGGTTGGAAGATCTGTTCGAGCAAGTCCTGGTGCCGACCGAGAAGGTTACGGAAGTACGCCGCGGCCGCAAGATCGACACCGAGCGCAAGTTTTTCCCGGGCTACGTGCTCGTGAAGATGAACCTGACCGACGAAGCGTTTCATCTGATCAAGAACACGCCGAAGGTCACAGGATTCCTCGGCGCGGAAAACAAGCCGATGCCGATCTCCGAGTCGGAAGCCATGCGCATCCTGCATCAGGTGCAGGAGGGCGTGGAGCGGCCGAAGGCTTCGGTGTCGTTCGAGATCGGAGAAAACGTGCGTGTGGCCGATGGCCCGTTCGCCTCGTTCTCCGGCGTAGTCGAGGAAATCGACGAGGCGCGCTCGCGCGTCAAGGTCGCGGTGTCCATCTTCGGACGTGCGACGCCGGTCGAACTGGAATTCGGTCAGGTCGAAAAGGTTTAAGTTCCTCATCCCGAGGAGCCTGCACAGCAGGCGTATCGAGGGACGAGGCCCAGGTGTTGACGCAAGTCCCCCGGCCTTATGGTTCGAGACGCGGTGCTTCGCTCCGCTCCTCACCATGAGGAGAGAAAATGAGTTTCACGTCATCCTGAGGTGCAAGCCGCAGGTTAGGTCTCGCAGGCTGATGTGATAAGGAGACGGCAGCCGCCGTTTCCGGAATGCCGTGGGAGGAGGCCGCTGATTGCCAGTCAGTAGCCGGACCGAACCACGGTCCCTGAAGATCCGGATGGTCCGGATCGTTTAGAGGAGTTGACGATGGCAAAGAAAGTGACCGGATACCTGAAGCTTCAGGTGCCGGCCGGTGCGGCGAACCCGTCGCCACCGATCGGCCCCGCGCTTGGTCAGCGCGGTCTCAACATCATGGAATTCTGCAAGGCGTTCAATGCGCAGACGCAGAAGGAAGAAAAGAACACTCCGATTCCGGTGGTCATCACCATTTATGCGGATCGTTCTTTCACCTTCGAGATGCGCACGCCGCCGATGTCCCACTTCCTCAAGCAGGCTGCCAAGATCCAGTCCGGCTCCAAGGCGCCGGGCCGCGACAAGGCCGGCAAGGTGACGAAAGCGCAAGTGCGCGAAATCGCCGAGAAGAAAATGAAGGATCTCAACTGCGATACCATTGAATCGGCCATGAAGATGGTCGAGGGCTCTGCCCGCTCAATGGGTCTGGAAGTGGCGGGGTAACGGTCATGGCAGTCGGAAAACGTTTGACGAAAGCCCGCGAAGGCGTCGATCGCGAGAAGCTTTACGAGATCGCGGAAGCGATCAAAATGGTGAAGGAGCGCGCGAAGTCGAAGTTCGACGAGACCATCGAGATTGCGATGAATCTCGGCGTCGACCCGCGCCATGCGGACCAGATGGTTCGTGGCGTCGTGACCTTGCCTAACGGCACGGGCCGCACATTGCGTGTCGGCGTGTTCGCACGCGGCGCAAAGGCGGACGAAGCCAAGGCGGCAGGCGCTGACGTGGTAGGCGCGGAAGAGCTCGTCGAGAAGGTGCAGGCAGGCAACATCGATTTCGATCGTTGTATCGCCACGCCGGACATGATGCCGCTGGTCGGCCGTCTCGGTAAGGTGCTCGGCCCGCGCGGCATGATGCCGAATCCGAAAATCGGCACCGTGACGATGGATATCGCCACCGCCGTGAAGGGCGCCAAGGGCGGTTCGGTCGAGTTCCGTGTCGAGAAGTCCGGCATCGTGCAGGCCGGTATCGGCAAGGCATCGTTCTCGGAAGATAAGTTGGTTCAGAACGTCAAGGCGCTCGCCGATGCGGTCTCGAAGGCCAAGCCGGCGGGATCGAAGGGCACTTACATCCAGCGCGTTGCGGTCTCCTCGACCATGGGGCCTGGCGTCAAGGTTGAACCAAGCAGCCTGCTGGGCTGATTGCTCCAATCGCGAGTATGATTTTGGAGGCGGGGCAGGTATCACCTGTCCCGTTTTCTTTTGTGAGCCGCTCGTGCGTATAGCCGAGCAGATGCCTTTCGACATCCACGATCGATGCGGTGATTTATGTCTGACCAAGTTCTGATCTATTCGCGGTTTCCCAAGAAGCAGATGGTGCGGATCGGGGAACGCTTCGATCTCATCGATGCAGCGGGCAAACGCCCGCGCGATGTTTTCAGCGCCGATCAGCTCGCCAATGTGCGTGTGATGATTACGGCGGGCGGGCAGGCGCTCGGCGCCGATGTGATGGACATGCTGCCGTCGCTCGGAGCCATCGTGTGCTACGGCACCGGTTATGACGGGATCGATTTCGCGGCCGCTCGCAAGCGTGGCATTGTTGTCGGCAATAGCCCGGCGGCAAACGCAGCGGCGGTTGCCGATCTGGCGATGACATTGATGCTTGCGGCGACGCGCCGCCTGTTGCCAGCGGACGCCTATGTGCGCAGCGGTGGATGGGCGTCGGCAACGCCCTCGCCATTGATGACTGCGCCCTCAGGACTGACAGGCGCGCGGATCGGCATTTATGGAATGGGAGAGATCGGCCGGAAAGTCGCCGCACGCGCGGCGGCGTTCGAGATGGAGGTCGGCTATCACAGCCGCAGCCGCTACGATCTGCCGTTTGCCTACCACCTGAGCCTCGTGTCGCTGGTCGAGTGGTGCGACATTCTGATTGTCGCCGTGCGTGCCGGACCCGATACGCACCACATCATCGACCTCAATATGCTGAAGCGGCTGGGGCCGAACGGAACGCTGGTCAATATCTCGCGAGGCTCCGTGATCGATCAGCAGGTGCTCGCGGCTGCACTCATGGACAAGGTGATCGCGGCGGCGGGACTCGACGTCTACGAGGCCGAGCCCCACAAACCCGACGCGCTGACCGAACTGCCCAATGTGGTGCTGACGCCGCATATCGGAGGGCACACCGAGCAATCGCACATTGCGATGCAGGATTGCGTGATCGCCAACCTCACGGCCTTTTTCGCGGGTCGGCCGCTGGCCTATCCCGTGACGGTGTAATCAATCGGTTAGGGTCAGGGCAGGCAGCGGCCTCCCAAGTCCGGCCCCCGGCCCGTGCACCAGTCAGATACCATCCGGGGCTATGCAATTTTTGGGCAAAAAAGCCCTTGGCAACGCGGGGAAGAGTTGTTAAAGAACCCCTTCCGGGCGTGCTGGCCTTTGCTGGCGCGTCCGTGCGCGCTTTCCGAAAACCCGAACTGTTAGGAGACCATTCCGCTCTGGACGTCCGCATGGATCGCTCAAAGTGGGAAGGGATCGCTTTAACCGTTTGATGTTCAAGGATTTCGCGTGGGGCTGTCCCTTACGGGCGGCTCGATCCTGTCCAAGACTGCGGGTGTCAGCCAACAGCATTTTTGCCGTAGGCCGACTTAATCTCCCGCATAGACGGGTGAAGACCGGATTTTGTGTGCGGCCGCTAACGTGGCGCGCAGCGGATCGGGTTCGAACCTCGACACCCTGGTCTGGTTTCCGGCATCGCTGGTTCCCGGTCAGGAGGGCAGGCTTCTGAAATGTCGTCCTGCCGGACGTCCTGAAATCGAGACGGCTCGCGAGATCGAGGCGGCTTGGGATCGGGCCGGAGGTTAGGGCGGCGGGTGCAACCCGGCGGTCCTGCCTCGTGCAAAGACCGCCAACCGGAGAGAGCTTGCTGTGGAACGAGCGGCAAAAAAAGAGGCGGTCGAATCGCTGAATGAGGTCTTCAAGACCACCAGCGTTGCGGTCGTTGCTCATTATTCCGGCCTCACCGTGGCCCAGATGCAGAAACTGCGTACGCAGATGAAGCTGGCGGGTGCATCGGTGAAGGTCTCGAAGAACCGTCTCGCCAAAATTGCTCTTGAAGGCACAGACGTCGTTGCCATCGGCTCCCTGTTAAAGGGGCCGACAGTGATCGCAACTTCAGACGATCCGGTCGCGGCGCCAAAGGTTGCCGTCGAATTCGCCAAAGCGAACGAGCAGTTCGTTATTCTTGGCGGTTCGATGGGTAAAACCGTCCTGAATGTCGACAGCGTGAAGGCACTTGCCGCGCTGCCGTCCCTGGATGAACTGCGCGCGAAACTCCTCGGCCTCCTTGTGGCGCCGGCGACGAAGATCGCACAGCTCTCCACTGCGCCAGCAGCCAAGCTCGCTCGCGTTGTTCAGGCTTATGCCTCAAAGAGCGAAGCGGCGTGAGGCCCTTCGCAAATCCAACCTGGTTCGAACTGATACGCTAAGGAAATAGATCAATGGCTGACTTGCAGAAGATTGTAGACGATTTGTCGAGCCTCACCGTGCTCGAAGCCGCTGAACTGGCGAAGCTTCTCGAAGAGAAGTGGGGCGTTTCGGCTGCCGCCGCTGTTGCGGTTGCTGCTGCTCCCGCCGGCGCTGCTGCTGCCGCGGAAGAGAAGACCGAGTTCACGGTTGTTCTCGCAGCCGCTGGCGACAAGAAGATTGAGGTCATCAAGGAAATCCGTGCGATCACGGGTCTCGGCCTCAAGGAAGCCAAGGACCTCGTCGAAGGCGCGCCGAAGCCTGTCAAGGAAGGCGTTTCCAAGGACGAAGCCGAGAAGCTCAAGGTCCAGCTCGAGAAGGCTGGCGCCAAGGTCGAGCTCAAGTAATTACGACAATTGGTTCGGTTCCCGCAGGTTTGCGGGAGCCGGCCCAAACACGCGAACGTGCGGCGTTTCAAGGCCTTGGTCTCTGGAACTGCCGCAAAAGCCGCCCATATAGGGCGGAGGCACGAAAATGCGGTCCGCCTCGGGAATCAAGTGGATTTCCGTGCAGGACGGCGGGAGACGAGCTATTTCGGGCTTTTGCAGTCCGTAACGACAGGATTGAGACGGGCAGAGCGTGGCAGCGCTCCGCACGTCGTTTTGCGTTCTGAGATTCAGCGTTCTGAGAATTCGAGGGTGCTGAAATTTGGAGCTTGGTGAGCATGGTGCGGAAGAGCGTGCCCTTGGGTTTGAGCCGAATTTGGGCTTGAGGCGAAGGTGGGCGGTTTCCCGATGAAGATCATGCTCCCGTCTAAAAACTGGATTTTCAACCCGGGGGCGATGCCAATCGCGCTTCGGAAGGTCCGCCTCCTCGCAGGCGGCGAAATGAGAGGCCACGATGGCGCAGCAAACGTTCACCGGTCGCAAACGCGTTCGCAAGTTCTTCGGCAAGATCAAGGAAGTGGCGGAAATGCCGAACCTCATTGAGGTTCAAAAGGCATCTTACGATCAGTTTCTGATGGTCGTCGAACCTCCGGGCGGGCGGTTGGATGAAGGCCTGCAGGCAGTTTTCAAGTCTGTGTTCCCGATTTCGGACTTCTCAAACACCTCGATGCTGGAATTCGTACGCTACGAATTCGAAGCGCCGAAGTATGACGTTGATGAGTGCCGTCAGCGCGGCATGACCTTCGCTGCGCCGCTGAAGGTGACCCTGCGCCTCATCGTATTCGATATCGACGAAGAAACCGGTGCGCGCTCCGTCAAGGACATCAAGGAGCAGGACGTCTACATGGGCGATATCCCGCTCATGACCATGAACGGCACGTTTATCGTCAACGGCACCGAGCGCGTCATCGTTTCGCAGATGCACCGTTCGCCGGGCGTGTTCTTCGATCACGACAAGGGCAAGACCCATTCGTCGGGCAAGCTGTTGTTCGCTGCGCGCGTCATTCCGTATCGCGGTTCGTGGCTCGACATCGAGTTCGACGCGAAGGACATCGTGTTCGCGCGTATCGATCGCCGCCGCAAGATTCCGGTGACGTCGCTGATGTATGCGCTGGGTCTCGACGGTGAAGAGATCCTTTCGACGTTCTACAAGAAGATCAATTACAAGCGCACCAAGGAAGGTTGGCGCGTGCCGTTCGATGCGGCGCGCTTCCGCGGCTACACCACGATCACCGATCTGATCGACGCCGACACCGGCAAGGTCGTGCTCGAAGCCGGTAAGAAATTGACCGTCCGCTCGGCCCGTCAGCTCCAGGAAAAGGGACTGAAGGCGTTGCGCATGTCCGACGAAGAGCTCGTCGGCAACTACCTCGCGGAAGACCTCGTCAATCCGAAGACCGGCGAAATCCACGCCGAGGCTGGCGACGAGATCACCGAGAAGTCGCTGAAGGCCCTCAATGAGGTCGGCTATAAGGAATTGCCGATCCTCGACATCGACCACGTCAATGTCGGTCCCTACATCCGCAACACGCTGAATGCAGACAAGAACATGACGCGTGAAGACGCGTTGTTCGACATCTATCGCGTGATGCGTCCGGGTGAGCCGCCGACGCTCGATTCGGCGCAGAACATGTTCCAGTCGCTGTTCTTCGATTCCGAGCGTTACGATCTCTCGGCCGTCGGCCGCGTCAAGATGAACATGCGTCTTGAGCTCGACGCTCCGGATACGCATCGCACGCTGCGCAAGGAAGATATCCTCTCGGTCATCAAGACGCTGGTGGATTTGCGCGACGGCAAGGGCGAGATCGACGATATCGATCACCTCGGCAACCGCCGTGTGCGTTCGGTCGGCGAATTGATGGAAAATCAGTATCGCATCGGTCTGCTGCGTATGGAGCGCGCGATCAAGGAGCGCATGTCGTCGGTCGATATCGACACCGTCATGCCGCAGGACCTGATCAACGCGAAGCCAGCGGCTGCCGCTGTGCGCGAGTTCTTCGGCTCGTCGCAGCTCTCGCAATTCATGGACCAGACCAACCCGCTGTCGGAAATCACCCACAAGCGCCGCCTCTCGGCGCTTGGCCCGGGCGGTTTGACGCGCGAGCGTGCCGGCTTCGAAGTGCGCGACGTGCATCCGACGCATTACGGCCGTATCTGCCCGATCGAAACGCCGGAAGGCCCGAACATCGGTCTGATCAACTCGCTGGCGACCTTTGCCCGCGTCAACAAATACGGCTTCGTCGAAACCCCTTATCGCAGGGTGAAGGACGGTCGCGTCACCGATGAGGTGATTTATCTGTCGGCGATGGAAGAGGGACGGCATCACGTCGCGCAAGCGAATGTGCCGCTCGACAGTCGCGGCCGTTTCACGGAAGACCTCATCGTTGCCCGGCACGCCGGCGACGTTCTGCAGGTCACGCCGGACAAGGTCGACTACATGGACGTGTCGCCGAAGCAGACTGTTTCGGTCGCCGCGGCTTTGATTCCGTTCCTTGAGAACGACGACGCCAACCGCGCACTGATGGGCTCGAACATGCAACGTCAGGCCGTGCCGCTGGTGCGTGCCGAAGCTCCGTTCGTGGGCACGGGCATGGAAGGCGTCGTGGCGCGCGACTCCGGCGCCGCGATCGCGGCCCGCCGTTCGGGTGTTGTCGACCAGATCGACGCAACCCGTGTGGTTATCCGTGCGACGGAAGATCTCGATCCGACCAAGTCGGGCGTCGATATCTATCGTCTGATGAAATATCAGCGCTCCAACCAGTCGACCTGCATCAACCAGCGTCCGCTGGTGAAGGTCGGCGATATCGTCAAGAAGGGCGATATCATTGCCGACGGTCCGTCGACGGATCTCGGCGAACTGGCGCTCGGCCGTAACGTGCTCGTCGCGTTCATGCCGTGGAATGGCTACAACTTCGAGGACTCGATCCTGCTGTCCGAGCGGATCGTGAAGGACGACGTGTTCACGTCCATCCACATCGAAGAATTCGAAGTGATGGCCCGCGACACCAAGCTCGGGCCTGAGGAAATCACGCGCGATATTCCGAACGTGTCGGAAGAAGCGCTGAAGAATCTCGACGAAGCCGGTATCGTTTACATTGGCGCCGAAGTTCGCGCCGGCGATATCCTAGTCGGCAAGATCACGCCAAAGGGCGAAAGCCCGATGACGCCGGAAGAAAAACTTCTGCGCGCCATCTTCGGCGAGAAGGCGTCGGACGTTCGCGATACCTCGCTCCGCGTGCCTCCGGGCGTGCAGGGCACGATCGTCGAAGTCCGCGTGTTCAACCGTCACGGCGTCGACAAGGACGAACGCGCTCTGGCGATCGAACGGGAAGAGATCGAACGTCTTGCGAAGGACCGCGACGACGAGCAGGCGATTCTCGACCGTAACGTTTACGGCCGTCTTGCCGAGCTGTTGAACAACCGCGAAGGCATTGCGGGTCCGAAGGGATTCAAAAAGGATACCCGGATCACCAAGGCGATACTCGAAGAGTATCCGCGCTCGCAGTGGTGGCTGTTCGCTTCGCCGAACGACAAGCTCATGGCCGAGATCGAGGCCATGCGGAAGCAGTACGACGAATCGAAGAAGGGTCTCGAGCAGCGCTTCCTCGATAAGGTCGAGAAGCTGCAGCGTGGCGACGAACTTCCGCCCGGCGTGATGAAGATGGTCAAGGTCTTCGTCGCGGTGAAGCGCAAGATTCAGCCTGGCGACAAGATGGCCGGACGTCACGGCAACAAGGGTGTGGTGTCGAAGATCGTTCCGATCGAGGACATGCCGTTCCTTGAAGATGGAACGCATGCCGATATCGTGCTCAATCCGCTCGGCGTGCCGAGCCGCATGAACGTCGGTCAGATTCTCGAAACCCATCTCGGTTGGGCTTGTGCGGGTCTTGGAAAGCGGATCGGTCAGACGATCGATGCGTATTACGCCAAGCAGGACATCAAGCCGCTGAAGGAAACGCTGAAGAAGATCTACGGCGAAGACGAGACCATCAAGTCGCTCGGTGAGAGCGAACTGGTCGAGCTGGGCCGTAATCTCAGCCACGGCGTGCCGATTGCGACGCCGGTGTTCGACGGTGCGAAGGAAAGCGACATCGAAGAGATGCTGACGCTGGCGGGCCTCGATGGTTCGGGTCAGTCGACAGTCTATGACGGCCGGACGGGTGATGAGTTCGATCGTAAGGTGACGGTGGGCTACATCTATATGCTCAAGCTTCACCATCTCGTCGACGACAAGATCCACGCGCGTTCGATCGGTCCTTATTCGCTCGTTACCCAGCAACCGTTGGGTGGCAAGGCGCAATTCGGCGGCCAGCGTTTCGGCGAAATGGAAGTCTGGGCGCTCGAAGCCTACGGCGCGGCCTACACGTTGCAGGAAATGCTGACCGTGAAGTCCGACGACGTCGCGGGTCGAACCAAGGTGTACGAAGCGATCGTGCGCGGTGACGACACGTTTGAAGCCGGTATTCCGGAATCCTTCAACGTGCTGGTCAAGGAAATGCGCTCGCTCGGTCTCAACGTCGACCTGCACAACTCGAAGCTCGCGCCGGGAACGGCTGCCGAGGCGGCTGAATAAAACGTTACAGGGTCCCGCATGCGGGACCCTCTCGACCTCGTCCTTTGAGATGCTCGTGAGGGCTTTTCAGGATGAGGCTCCTCATGGTCGAGGAGCGCGGCGCAGGCGGTCAGGTTTTTCGACCGATGCAACTCAAGTGCCGCGCATTTCGCACCACGAGGTACGGAGCTGACGAATTTGAAATTCTGCAGCAGGCACCGGCTGTAGCCTGCAGGCAAGGAGAACACGATGAACCAAGAGATTATGAACCTCTTCAATCCGACGACGCCGGCTCAGGTCTTCGACCAGATCCGGATTTCGATCGCGTCGCCGGAAAAGATTCTCTCGTGGTCCTACGGCGAAATCAAGAAGCCGGAGACGATTAACTACCGTACCTTCAAGCCCGAGCGCGACGGTCTGTTCTGCGCGCGCATCTTCGGGCCGATCAAGGATTACGAGTGCTTGTGCGGCAAGTACAAGCGCATGAAGTACAAGGGCATCATCTGCGAGAAGTGCTCGGTCGAAGTGACCTTGTCTCGCGTCAGACGCGAGCGCATGGGCCACATCGAATTGGCCGCGCCGGTCGCGCACATCTGGTTCCTGAAGTCGCTGCCGAGCCGCATCGGATTGCTGCTCGACATGACGCTGAAGGATCTCGAGCGCATCCTTTATTTTGAATACTATGTCGTTCTTGAGCCGGGATTGACGGCGCTCAAGGATCGTCAACTGCTGTCGGAAGAAGAATATCTTCGCGCGCAGGACGAATACGGCCAGGATTCGTTCACCGCCATGATTGGCGCGGAAGCCATCCGCGAGCTGTTGAAGGGCCTCGATCTCGAAAAGCTCGAAGCGCAGCTGCGCGTCGATATGGGCGAGACCGAATCCGACATCAAGCACAAGAAGTACGCCAAGCGCCTGAAGATCGTCGAAGCGTTCCGCCACTCCGGCAACAAGCCCGAGTGGATGATCCTCACGGTCGTTCCGGTCATTCCGCCGGACCTGCGTCCGCTGGTGCCGCTCGATGGCGGCCGCTTCGCGACCTCTGACCTCAACGATCTCTACCGCCGCGTCATCAACCGCAACAATCGTTTGAAGCGGCTGATGGAGCTGCGTGCGCCTGACATCATCATCCGTAACGAAAAGCGCATGCTGCAGGAAGCAGTGGACGCGCTGTTCGACAACGGCCGTCGTGGCCGCGTCATCACTGGCGCCAACAAGCGCCCGTTGAAGTCGCTCGCCGACATGCTGAAGGGCAAGCAGGGTCGTTTCCGTCAGAACCTGCTCGGCAAGCGCGTTGACTATTCCGGCCGATCGGTGATCGTGGTCGGTCCCGAACTGCGTCTGCATCAATGCGGTCTGCCGAAGAAGATGGCGCTCGAACTGTTCAAGCCGTTCATCTATTCGCGTCTTGACGCCAAAGGTCTGTCCACCACCGTCAAGCAGGCGAAGAAGCTGGTCGAGAAGGAGCGTCCCGAGGTTTGGGACATCCTCGACGAGGTCATTCGCGAACATCCCGTGCTGCTGAACCGCGCACCGACGCTACATCGCCTCGGCATTCAGGCATTCGAGCCCGTGCTGATCGAAGGCAAGGCGATCCAGCTTCATCCGTTGGTTTGCGCCGCCTTCAACGCGGACTTCGACGGCGACCAGATGGCCGTGCACGTTCCGCTGTCGCTCGAAGCGCAGCTGGAAGCGCGCGTGCTGATGATGTCGACCAACAACATCCTGCATCCCGCGAACGGTCAGCCGATCATTGTGCCCTCGCAGGACATCGTGCTTGGTCTCTATTATCTGTCGTTGATGCGTGAAGGTTTGCCCGGCGAGGGTAAGTTGTTCGGCGAAATGGCCGAACTCGAGCACGCTCTGTTCTCGAAGGTGATTCACCTCCACACCAAGATCAAGTATCGGTGGGAAGGCCTCGACGAGAACAGCAAGACCGTGAAGCGCTGGGTCGAGACGACGGCCGGCCGCGTCATGATCGGGCAGGTGCTTCCGAAGTCACCGAAGATGCCGTTCGAAGTCATCAACAAGCTGATGACCAAGCGCGAAATCTCGGGCGTCATCGATCAGGTGTACCGTCACTGTGGTCAGAAGGAGACGGTGATCTTCTGCGACCGCATCATGGCGCTCGGATTCTACAACGCCTTCAAGGCGGGCATCTCATTCGGCAAGGACGACATGGTCGTCCCGCATGGCAAGTGGAAGATCGTCGACGACACGCGCTCGATGGCGAAGGAATTCGAACAGCAGTACAACGACGGTCTGATCACGCAAGGCGAGAAATACAACAAGGTCGTCGACGCCTGGTCGAAGGCGACCGAAAAGATCGCCGACGAGATGATGAAGGAAATTTCCGCCGTCAAGAAGAACCCGAAGACCGGTGAGTCCGCGCAGATCAACTCGATCTACATGATGGCTCACTCCGGTGCGCGTGGTTCGCCGGCACAGATGCGTCAGCTTGCGGGTATGCGCGGGCTGATGGCGAAGCCGTCGGGTGAAATCATCGAAACGCCGATCATTTCCAACTTTAAGGAAGGTCTGTCGGTGATGGAGTACTTCAACTCCACCCACGGTGCCCGAAAGGGTCTGGCCGATACGGCGTTGAAGACCGCAAACTCCGGTTACCTGACGCGCCGTCTTGTTGACGTTGCGCAGGACTGCATCATCACGGCCGATGATTGCGGCACCAAGCATGGCATCAAGATGCGCGCCATCATCGATGCCGGTACGGTCGTCGCGTCGCTGGCGTCGCGTATTCTCGGCCGCACTGCGGGCGAGGACGTGCGCGATCTCGCGACCAACAAGGTGATCGTCAAGCGCGGTGCGCTGATGGAGGAAATCCACGTCGACGCCATTACTCAGGCGGGCGTTCAGGAAGTCAAAATCCGGTCTGCCCTGACCTGCGAACTGGTCAACGGCATTTGCGGCAAGTGCTACGGGCGCGATCTCGCCCGCGGTACGCCGGTCAATCATGGCGAAGCGGTCGGCGTGATCGCTGCGCAATCGATTGGTGAACCGGGCACCCAGCTGACGATGCGTACGTTCCACATCGGCGGCGCGGCGCAGATCAACGAGCAGTCGTTCATCGAATCCAACTTCGATGGCAAGATCGTGATCAAGAACAAGGCTATGGCGACAAATGCCGAAGGGCAAACCGTCGCGATGGTGCGCAATATGGTGGTTGCCGTCATCGATTCCGATGGCACCGAGCGCGCGACGCATCGCATTCAGTACGGCGCGCGGATGCGTGTCGACGAAGGCGATACCATCAAGCGCGGTCAGCGCATCGCGGAGTGGGATCCCTATACACGTCCCATTCTGACCGAAGTCGAAGGCATCGTCGGTTTCGAGGATCTGGTCGAAGGTCAATCGATCTCGGAAACCCTCGACGAGGCGACAGGTATCGCCAAGCGCGTGGTTATCGACTGGCGCACGTCGGGCCGCGGTGCGGACCTGCGTCCTGCGATCGTAATCAAGGGCAAGGACGGCAAGGTGCTCAAGCTGGCACGTGGCGGCGATGCCCGTTATATGCTCGCGGTCGACGCCATTCTCTCGGTGGACTCCGGCGCCAAGGTGAAATCGGGTGACGTGGTTGCCCGTATCTCGACCGAAAGTGCCAAGACGCGCGACATCACCGGCGGTCTGCCGCGTGTTGCCGAGCTGTTCGAAGCACGTAAGCCGAAGGACGCCGCAATCATCGCGGAAATCGCGGGTACCATCCGCTTTGGCCGCGACTACAAGAACAAGCGCCGTATCTCGATCGAGCCGATGGATAAGAACGAGGAAACTCGCGAGTATCTTATTCCGAAGGGCAAGCACATCCATCTGCAGGATGGCGACATCGTCGAAAAGGGCGACTTCATCGTCGAAGGCAATCCTGCGCCGCACGACATCCTGGCGATCAAGGGCATCGAAGAGCTCGCTGCCTATCTGGTCAACGAAATCCAGGAAGTCTATCGGCTTCAGGGCGTGTTGATCAACGACAAGCACATCGAAGTGATCGTTCGGCAGATGCTGCAGAAGGTGGAAGTCACCGAGCAGGGCGAAACCGACATGATCTCGGGCGAGCAGGTCGACAAGATCGAGTTCGATCAGCTCAACGCCAAGGCCAAGGAAGAAGGCAAGAAGCCTGCAACCGGCACTCCGGTGCTGCTCGGAATTACTAAAGCGAGCTTGCAGACGCGCTCCTTCTTCTCGGCTGCATCGTTCCAGGAGACGACCCGCGTGCTCACCGAAGCCGCCGTCAATGGCAAGGTGGATCCGCTGGAAGGCCTCAAGGAGAACGTCATCGTCGGCCGGCTCATCCCGGCAGGTACGGGCGCCTCGATGTCGAAGATTCGCGAAGTTGCCGGCAAGCGCGACAAGCTGATCCTCGACGAACGCGAGAAGCAGGCGGAAGCGGCCATCGTGCCGTCCGCGCCGGAACCGGAGCCGTTGGCTCTTCCGTCCGAGTGAGCGTCCAGACCCTACAACATAAAAAGGCCGGCGAAAGCCGGCCTTTTTCTTCTTACGGGCATTTTTGTCATAAAATTCTGTTTTGTTCATCTTCCTTTCATGTGAAATAGCGCTTTGGTTATGGCAACTTAGCGCTGAATCAATCGCGGAACGCGTCGGAACAGCTTAGAGCCGCCGTCACCACCGGCAGGCAACAGGAACACCATGCTCGATCTTGCAATCGTGGGGGGCGGGCCGGGCGGCCTCATGAGCGCCTGGTATCTCAAGAAGAAATTGGGAAGCCTCTGCCGCGTTACGATCTTCGAAGCTTCTGACCGCGTGGGCGGTAAAATCCTCACGCGTAAATTCGACAGCGCGCCCGCGATGTACGAGGCAGGCGTTGCCGAGATTTACGACTACTCGATGACCGGGCCGGATCCGCTGCGCGAGCTGGTCCAGCATTTCGGGCTGCAGACCATTCCCATGGATGCCGAACAGGTCATGCTCGATGGCGAATTGCTCGCTGACGTTCCGGGGATGCGCCGCAAATACGGCGCCAAGACCGCCGACGCCATTGTCGCCTTCCGCAAGCTTTGCACCGACCAAATCTCCCCGACCGAATATTACGAAGGCGTCGGGGCGCACGACAACGAGCATCCCTGGGCTTACATATCGTGCGAAGAGCTGCTTGACCGGGCGGTCGAGGACCCCGTGGCCAAGCGCTTTCTCAAGGTCATGGCGCGCTCGGATCTGGCGACGGAAAGCCACAACACCAATGGGCTGAACGCGCTGAAAAACTTCGTCATGGATGTCGACGGCTACATCGGCCTGTATTCGATTCAGAACGGCAATGAGCAGCTTATCAGCAGCCTGCAGTCGGAAATCGACGCGGAGATCAAGCTCAATCATCGCGTGTTGAAGGTCGGCAAGAACGAAGACGGGCGCTACCGGCTCAACATGCTGAACGGCAAAAGTCCGCTCACGAAGGATTTTGATCTGGTTCTGATGTGCCTGCCGCACAACTGGCTGACCACGATGAACTGGAGCGGAGAAAAGCTCCGCCAGTCGATGGTGAAGCACGTCGCTTATTTTGATCGCCCAGCCCATTATTTGCGAGTCTCGGTGCTGTTCGACAGCCCGTTCTGGGGCGACAAGATTCCAGGCGCCTGGTTCATGTCGGAAGCTTTCGGCGGCTGTTGCGTGTACGTTGAAGGCGCACGCCACGATGTCGGCAAGAACGGCGTGTTGAACTGGCTGATCGCCGGTTCGGATGCGCTTGCCTATGTCGGACTGCGCGACGACCAGCTAATCGACGTTGCTTTGAAAACGCTGCCCGCTTCGTTAGGTGATGCACGCGCGCATTTCGTCGAAGGCAAGATCCATCGCTGGCTATCTTCCGTAAATGCTATCCCGGGCGGACTTCCGGCGCGCGATGTGATCACCAATCATTGCCCCGAGCCGGCCGATCATCCAGGTATCGTCGTCGTCGGCGATTACCTCTTCGATTCGACGCTGAACGGTTTGCTGGATTCATCGGATGCGGCTACGGACATCATCCTCACCGAGATGATGAAGATCCGCTACGCGCGAGGCGAAAGCGGCCACGCGATTTCGGACAAGATCGACCGCGGTTATTTTGACAACTACCGTGGCGTTGGGCCTTACCACGAGGTCTGGAGCCAATTCACCGATCCGTCCTACCTGACCGATCTCATTCGCATCGTCTGGGGCCGGGCGAGGGGCTACAAAATCCTGATTGCCGGCTCCGCCAGCGGCGAATTGGTCGGAGCGCTCCGGGATCGCGGTTTCGACGCCTGGGGCATCGAGAACAACCGTTCAATTCACGCCAGGACGCCGAAGGCGCTTCGAAAATACAATAAGCTAGGTTCGATCGCCAAAATGCCGTTTCGCAACGGCCAGTTCGATTTCGTGTTCGAGACAAGCCTTTGCCATGTCGCCGAAAAACAGGTCCCCAAGGCGATCCGCGAGCTCAACCGCGTGGTGAAAACCGGTCTGTTGTTCGCATCGGTCACCAGCGATATGCCGTCGGCGCTGATCGACAAATACGACCTGCTTCGGGGTGTCAAAAAATTAGGCACATGGTGGGAGTGGTCGGAGCTGTTCTTCAGCAACGGGTTCGATCTTTCGATGAACCGGCGCAATACCCTCGACGCAGTCTGGGCCACGACGCTTGCCGCCGGAAAAGGGCCCGGCAACTGGTACATTGACGCCGACAGCCTGCGCTATTCGTTCTTTGACAAGGTCGACGCAGACGATTAATCGCATGAGTGAGGTGCCACGCTGCTGGCATCCATTTGCGGCAGCGCTTGCCGCGCAGCCGTGATCAGGGTCCATGGTGTCAAAACCCGTGTTGGATGACGATGCTTCCGCTTCAGCGGGGGCTATCGGTGTGGCTGCGCCGGACGGAACGCCAGACACCTCTGATCTCGTAACGCTGTCCAATGTGGGGTCAGGAACTCTTCCTCCGCCGCCCTCGTTCGACGATGACGACGACGACGAGGATTTGCTCGCCTTCACCGCGCGCGAAGCGGCTGGCGCTTTCGCGACGCTTTACAGATTTACGATTCCGCATTTGCGCAACTACAAGCGGGGAATGCTGTTCGTCGGCATGGGCCTGCTGATCGAGACGTTGTTCAACGTCATCATGCCCCTCAGCCTCAAATATCTGATCGACGATGCGCTTGGCGAGGAAGACTTTCAGGCGCTGGTGATCATTCTGTCGGCGCTTGCCGCCGCCGGCGTGACGACCTCTCTTGTCGCCATCTGGTATGAATTGTGGGATGCCCGAACGGTCGCGGCCATCATATCGGATGTGCGCGCAAAATTGTTCGACCATGTCCAGAATCTGCCCGCGGCGTTTTTCGCGCGCACCAAACGCGGCGAGATCCTGTCACGTTTTTCGGTCGACATGGCGGCGTATGAAGGCGCGGTCAGGCACGTTTCCAACAGCGCGCTGCTTCCGTTGTTCGAGCTAGTCGCCGGCATCGGATTGATGCTGTGGCTCAATTGGCACCTGGCGGCCGTTGCGCTTTTGGTTTTCCCGATCACATTGATCGGACCGCGTATTCTTACCCCGAAGGCCGTGTTGGCCAACTACGAACAGAAGGTCAATGAGTCCGCTATCCTGGGCGTTGTGCAGGAGAACGTCGCGGCGCAGGCGGTTGTGAAAGCATTCGGTCTTCAGCGGCGCGCGCTGGGGTGGTTTGGCAGCCGCAATCAGGATGCCCGCCGCACCATGGCGAAGGCGACGTTCCTGTCCACCATGGTGGAGCGCACTGTGACCATCGCGGTGCTGTTGCTGCACCTCGTGGTGCTTGCCATCGGCGCCTACCTCGCCACCAACGGGCAGATCACGATCGGGACATTCGTGACCTTCGAAAGCGCGTTCTGGGAAGTTTCATACAATATCGCGCATCTGATGCATTTCATTCCAGCCGCGATTTCGTCCGCCGCCGCCGTGCGGCATATGCAGGAAATGCTCGACGAACCGCAGCGCGGCGCCGATCGCGCGCTGGCTCCCGACTTGCCGCGTATTACCAACGACATCACCTTCGATCGCGTGACATTCAAGTACGAGAACAGCGAGAAGCCGATTCTCGACGGTCTGACGCTCAAGTTGAATGTCGGCAAAAGCATCGCGATCGTCGGCCCGAGCGGCTCCGGCAAGAGCACGCTGCTGAATCTGATCTTGCGGCTTTACGTGCCGGACGAGGGACGGTTGACGATTGATGGCGTCGATATCCGCCGCGTGACGCGTGATTCACTGCGCAAGAGCATGGCCGTGGTGTTTCAGGAAAACATGCTGTTCAACATGTCCCTGATGGAAAATATCCGGCTTGGCAAGGAAGGCGCGACTGACGACGAAGTGATCGAAGCCGCAAAGAAAGCCGAGATTCACAGTCACATTATGAGCCTGCCGCAGAAATACGACACGGTGGTCGGCGAGCGAGGCGATACGTTGTCCGGCGGCCAGCGGCAACGCATCGCGATCGCTCGAGCGATCGTGCGAAATCCATCGGTGCTGTTGCTGGATGAAGCCACGTCTGCGCTCGATCAGACGACAGAGGCCGCGATCAACCGGACCCTTCTGAATTTGGCCAAGGGTCGGACCATGATTTTTTCCACGCACCGGCTCACGTCGGTGGTGGATATGGATGAGATCATCGTCATCAGCGGCGGCAAGGCCATCGAGCGTGGCTCGCACGAAGATCTGTTGGCCGCGAATGGCGTTTACCGCAAGCTCTGGGACGACCAGATGCACACGCCGCATCAGCCGTCGGTAGATTCGGATGATGACGACGATGACGAAAACGACGACGACGAATAACGCGCCCGAAAACGGTAGATTCAGCGCTTCGCGAGCGCGGGGATTTGCCTAACGCCGCGCGTAATACGCCGCACCATTGGCAGAAATTCCGTTCAGGACGCGAACGCAGCGGGTTTCCTTGCCAGAATGCAGGACGCCGGGAAGTCGGGCACTGAGGCCGAGAGGGCAGCCCTCATGGTTAATGCCTAACTAAGCATTTGTAAGGTTCAGCACCGGGTTCGGCTGCAATGCGCCCCCTGATACCTATAAAATGCGGTCAAAACACTCTGAAACGCGGTATTTCGGGCGGCTAACGTGGTGACGGGCCGTCTCTGGAAGGCGTGCTTCCTCGGGAGGCGGGGACAAAGACTCGGCGGGAAAGTGATTCCCCCGATCGCGTGCCCGCATCGCACCAAACGTTGCGAGCACTCGCAGGCGATGCCAGAAGTGCCTCTGCGGCAGATACTTCTTGCATCGTGTTTGGCCTTGACTTGACCACTTATGGCCGGTAGAACCCGCGCACTTAACGACAGGCGGTGAGCTTCGTCTGCGTCGGCACGGAACACCCAAATCACCTTAAGATCAACGTCTTGAGGTCGAAGCGGGCACCAACCTCGACGTATGTCGCTCAAACGCTGTCGATATAGCCAGTCAATGCCAGGACGATCTTGGTCATTTGTGCGGCGCTCTCAGCGTCAATCAGGTGATGGGTTTCGGAAGCATGATCGCGGTGCGCCACTACGGCTTGCTGTGATCCTCTGTGGCGTCGAAGCGCTTTCCGCTCAGATGATGAGTGGTTGGCGTGATTTCGTTTTGCGTGGATGTAAATCACGCAAGGCGGCCTGATAGGGCGGGTAGCCCGACAAATTTTGCGAAACCGGTTGGTTTCGCGCGAACGAGGGTGAAGGCGAACAATGCCGACGATCAACCAGCTGATCGCAAATCCGCGCACCGTTCAGAAGGCGCGCAAGAAGGTGCCGGCTCTGCAGCAGTCGCCGCAGAAGCGTGGCGTGTGCACGCGCGTCTACACCACGACGCCGAAGAAGCCGAACTCGGCGCTTCGTAAGGTCGCCAAGGTGCGTCTGACGAACGGCTTCGAAGTCATTGGTTACATTCCGGGTGAAGGTCATAACCTTCAGGAGCACTCCGTGGTCATGATCCGCGGCGGTCGCGTCAAGGATTTGCCCGGCGTGCGCTATCACATTCTCCGCGGCGTCCTCGATACCCAGGGCGTCAAGAACCGCAAGCAGCGCCGGTCGAAGTACGGCGCGAAGCGTCCGAAGTAAGCAGGAGCGGAAACCATGTCTCGTCGCCATTCTGCTGAAAAGCGTGAAGTTCTTCCGGATCCGAAGTTCGGGAACATCATCATCACCAAGTTCATGAATTCGATCATGTACGCCGGCAAGAAGTCGGTTGCTGAAGGCATCGTCTACGGTGCGCTTGGCATGATCGAAACAAAGACCAAGCAGAGCCCGCTGACGGTGTTCGAGCAGGCGCTCGACAACGTGATGCCGACCATCGAAGTTCGTTCCCGCCGCGTTGGTGGTGCGACGTATCAGGTGCCGGTCGAAGTGCGTTCGACCCGCCGCCAGGCGCTGGGCATTCGCTGGATCATTACTGCGGCCCGCGGCCGCAACGAGAAAACGATGACCGAGCGGCTTTCAGCTGAACTGCTCGATGCGTCGAATAACCGGGGGAATGCGGTCAAGAAGCGTGAAGACGTGCACAAGATGGCGGAAGCCAACCGTGCCTTCTCGCACTATCGCTGGTAACGGCGACACGAACGGATATTAAGGACAGCCCCATGCCCCGCCAACATGCCATCGAGGACTACCGTAATTTCGGTATCATGGCGCATATCGACGCCGGTAAGACGACGACGACTGAGCGCATCCTCTATTACACTGGCAAGAGCCACAAGATCGGCGAAGTGCACGAAGGTGCCGCGACGATGGACTGGATGGAGCAGGAGCAGGAGCGTGGGATCACCATCACCTCCGCCGCGACCACTGCATTCTGGAACGGCAAGCGTCTGAACATCATCGATACGCCCGGCCACGTCGATTTCACCATCGAAGTCGAGCGTTCGCTGCGTGTGCTCGACGGCGCGGTTTGCGTGCTGGACAGCAACCAGGGTGTTGAGCCTCAGACCGAAACCGTCTGGCGTCAGGGCGACAAGTATCGCGTGCCGCGTATCGTCTTCGCCAACAAAATGGATAAGACCGGCGCTGACTTCTACAAGTGCCTCCAGGACATCATCGACCGCCTCGGCGCCAAGCCGGTTGCCATTCAGCTGCCGATCGGCTCAGAGAACAACTTCAAGGGACTGATCGATCTCGTTCGCATGAAGGCTGTCGTCTGGAAGGACGAAGCGCTCGGCGCGAAGTACGACGACGAAGAAATTCCGGCGGATATGGTCGAGAAGGCCAAGGAATACCGCGAGAAGATGTTGGAAGCCGCCGTCGAGCTCGATGACGACGTGCTGGCCGCCTATCTCGACGGCAAGGAGCCGGACGAGGCGACCCTCAAGCGCATGATCCGCAAGGCCGTGCTGACCGGTGCGTTCTATCCCGTGCTGTGCGGTTCTGCGTTCAAGAACAAGGGCGTTCAGCCGTTGCTCGACGCGGTTGTCGATTATCTTCCGTCGCCGGTCGACGTTCCCGCGATCAAGGGTACCGACGAAGACGGCAACGAACTGATCCGCAAGGCCGACGATAAAGAGCCGCTCGCGCTGCTCGCGTTCAAGATCATGGACGATCCGTTCGTCGGCACCATTACCTTCTGCCGCATTTATTCCGGAACGCTGATTTCTGGCACGGGCGTCATCAACTCGACGCGCGACCGCAAGGAGCGTATCGGCCGTATGCTGCTGATGCATGCGAACAACCGCGAAGACATCAAGGAAGCCTATGCCGGCGATATCGTCGCGCTGGCCGGATTGAAGGAAGCGCGCACCGGCGACACGCTGTGCGATCCCGACAAGCCCGTCATTCTTGAAAAGATGGAATTCCCCGAGCCGGTCATCGAGATCGCGATCGAGCCGAAGTCGAAGGCCGATCAGGAAAAGCTGGGCATCGCGCTTGCGAAGTTGGCGGCTGAAGATCCATCGTTCCGGGTGTCGACCGATCAGGAGTCCGGCCAGACAATTCTTAAGGGCATGGGCGAACTCCATCTCGACATCAAGGTCGACATTCTCAGGCGGACCTACAAGGTGGACGCCAACATCGGTGCGCCGCAGGTGGCGTTCCGCGAAAAGATCACCAAGCGGGCCGAGATCGATTACACGCACAAGAAGCAGACCGGTGGTACGGGTCAGTTCGCGCGCGTCAAATTCGTCGTCGAGCCGAACGAGCCCGGCAAGGGCTTCGAGTTCGAAATCGAAGATCGTCGGTGGCGCGGTTCCGAAGGAATACATTCCGGGCGTCGAAAAGGGTCTCAACAGCGTTCTGGGTTCGGGCGTCGTCGCCGGCTTCCCGGTCGTTGACGTGAAAGTCCAGCTCGTGGACGGCGCGTATCACGACGTCGACTCGTCGGCGCTCGCGTTCGAAATCGCATCGCGCGCGGCTTTCCGCGAAGCGCTGCAGAAGGGCAAGTCAGTTCTCCTTGAGCCGATCATGAAGGTCGAGGTGGTGACTCCCGAAGACTACACCGGTTCTGTCATCGGCGATCTCAATTCACGCCGCGGCCAGATTCAGGGTCAAGACATGCGTGGCAATGCCAACGTCATCAATGCGATGGTGCCGCTCATGAATATGTTTGGTTACGTGAACAACCTGCGTTCGATGAGCCAGGGCCGCGCGACCTTCACAATGCAGTTCGACCACTACGCGGAGGCTCCGGCCAACGTGTCAGCGGAAGTCCAGAAAAAGTTTGCCTGATCGCCTTTGACAAAAGTCAAAGCCTGAACGGAGAGTGTCATGGCCAAAGTAAAGTTTGAACGTAATAAGCCGCATTGCAACATTGGAACGATTGGTCACGTTGACCATGGCAAGACGTCGCTGACGGCGGCGATCACGAAGGTGTTGGCTGAGACCGGCGGCGCAACGTTCACGGCGTACGACCAGATCGACAAGGCGCCGGAAGAGAAGGCGCGCGGCATCACCATTTCGACGGCGCACGTCGAATACGAGACGGCGAACCGCCACTACGCCCACGTCGATTGCCCGGGCCACGCCGACTACGTCAAGAACATGATCACCGGTGCGGCGCAGATGGACGGCGCGATCCTGGTGGTGTCGGCGGCCGACGGCCCGATGCCGCAGACCCGCGAGCACATTCTGCTGGCCCGTCAGGTCGGCGTTCCGGCGATCGTGGTGTTCCTGAACAAGTGCGACATGGTCGACGATCCGGAGCTTCTGGAGCTGGTCGAGCTCGAGGTTCGCGAACTGCTGTCGAAGTATAATTTCCCCGGCGACAAGATCCCGATCATCAAGGGTTCGGCGCTGGCGGCGCTGGAGAACAAGGATCCGAAGCTCGGTCACGACGCGATCCTGGAACTGATGAAGCATGTCGATGCCTACATTCCGCAGCCGGAGCGTCCGGTCGACCTGCCGTTCCTGATGCCGGTGGAAGACGTGTTCTCGATCTCGGGCCGCGGCACGGTTGTGACCGGCCGCGTCGAGCGCGGCATCATCAAGGTCGGCGAGGAAATCGAGATCGTCGGCCTGAAGGACACCCAGAAGACGATCGTGACGGGCGTCGAAATGTTCCGCAAGTTGCTGGACCAGGGCCAGGCGGGCGACAACATCGGCGCGCTGCTGCGCGGCACCAAGCGCGAGGAAGTCGAGCGCGGTCAGGTTCTGTGCAAGCCGGGTTCGGTGAAGCCACACACGAAGTTCAAGGCGGAAGCCTACATCCTGACCAAGGAAGAGGGTGGCCGTCACACGCCGTTCTTCACCAACTACCGTCCGCAGTTCTACTTCCGCACCACGGACGTGACGGGTGTTGTGCATCTTCCGGAAGGCACCGAGATGGTGATGCCGGGCGACAACATTGCGATGGAAGTGCACCTGATCGTGCCGATCGCGATGGAAGAGAAGCTGCGCTTCGCCATCCGCGAAGGCGGACGCACGGTTGGTGCAGGCGTCGTTGCAAGCATCATCGAGTGATAACGACGCGCCCTGCGCAAGCAGGGCGCCCGGCACTCCGCGATGTCGCGGGGCTGCTAAGAGATTGAATGACCGGATCGCTTTAACCGGCGATGACGAAAAGAAAGACAACGGCAATGAACGGCCAAAATATCCGCATCCGTCTCAAAGCGTTCGACCATCGAATTCTCGATACGTCGACCCGCGAGATCGTGAATACGGCGAAACGGACCGGCGCGCAGGTGCGTGGGCCAATCCCGCTGCCGACGCGTATCGAGAAGTTCACCGTGAACCGTTCGCCGCATGTCGACAAGAAGAGCCGCGAGCAATTCGAAATGCGCACGCACAAGCGTCTTCTCGACATCGTCGATCCGACGCCGCAGACGGTCGATGCTTTGATGAAGCTCGATCTTGCTGCCGGTGTTGACGTCGAAATCAAGCTTTAAGATCAAGGTCCAGACTTTCGGACGAAGAGATAGGAAGAACGCCAATGCGTTCCGGAGTGATCGCTCAAAAGGTCGGGATGACGCGGGTCTTTACGGAGACCGGTGAACATATCCCTGTGACGGTGCTGAAGTTGAGCAACTGTCAGGTGCTCGGTCATCGCACCAAGGACAAGAATGGTTACGTGGCTCTGCAGCTCGGCTCGGGTGCCCGCAAGACCGTTTATCTGCCGAAGGCCGAGCGCGGACAATTCGCCGTCGCCAAGGTCGAGCCCAAGCGCAAGGTTGCGGAATTCCGTGTTTCGGAAGACGCATTGCTTCCGGTGGGTGCGGAAATCCAGGCAGACCATTTCGTCGTCGGCCAGTTCGTCGACGTCACCGGCACCTCGGTCGGTAAGGGTTTTGCCGGCGGCATGAAGCGCTGGAATTTCGGCGGTTTGCGCGCCACGCACGGTGTGTCGGTATCGCATCGTTCGATCGGTTCGACCGGTGGACGCCAGGACCCCGGCAAAACCTTCAAGAACAAGAAGATGCCCGGTCATATGGGTGTCGATCGCATCACCACGCTGAACTTGCGTGTGGTGCAAACAGATGTTGCCCGCGGACTCGTGCTGGTTGAAGGCGCGGTCCCCGGTTCGAAGGGTGGATGGATCACAGTGCGCGATGCAGTGAAGAAGCCTCTGCCCAAGGAAGCGCCGAAGCCCGGCAAGTTCAAGGTCGCCAATGGCGGCGAACAGGCTGCGCCTGCGGAAGCGGTCGCCGAGAAGGAGGGCGTGTGACATGGAACTGAAAGTCACCACGCTAGAAGGCAAAGCCGCCGGATCGGTCCAGCTCTCGGACGAGATTTTCGGTCTGGAGCCGCGCGTCGATATCATCCAGCGCTGCGTCAATTGGCAGCTCGCCAAACGTCAGGCAGGCACGCACAAGACTAAGGGTCGTGCGGAGATCTGGCGCACCGGCAAGAAGATGTACAAGCAGAAGGGCACCGGCGGTGCTCGTCACGGTTCGGCGCGCGTGCCGCAGTTCCGGGGCGGTGGCCGTGCATTCGGTCCGGTCGTCCGCAGTCATGCGTTCGATCTGCCGAAGAAGGTTCGTGCTCTTGCGCTCAAGCATGCGCTCTCGGCGAAAGCCAAGGATGGCGGTCTGATCGTGATCGACAACGCCAACCTGAAGGATGCGAAGACCAAGGCTTTGACTGGCCATTTCTCCGGTCTCGGTCTCACCAATGCGCTGATTATCGACGGCGCCGAAGTGAATACCGGTTTCGCGGCCGCGGCGCGCAACATCCCGAACATCGATGTGCTGCCGATCCAGGGCATCAACGTCTATGATATTCTGCGCCGTCAGAAGCTTGTGCTGACCAAGGCTGCAGTCGATGCGTTGGAGGCGCGCTTCAAATGACAATCGATGCGAAGCATTACGACGTGATCGTTGCGCCGGTCGTCACCGAAAAGGCGACGATGGCCTCAGAGCACAACAAGGTTGTGTTCAAGGTAGCGGCGAAGGCGACAAAACCGCAGATCAAGGAAGCGGTCGAGAAGCTGTTCGACGTCAAGGTAAAGAGCGTGAATACGATCGTGCGCAAGGGCAAGACCAAGGTCTTCCGCGGCTCGTTCGGCACGCAGTCGGATAGCAAGCGTGCGATCGTGACCCTCGAAGAAGGTCACCGCATCGACGTGACGACCGGACTGTAAGGCGATACGACGATGGCATTGAAAACATTCAACCCCACGACACCAGGCCAGCGCCAGCTGGTGATGGTCGATCGTTCCGCGCTCTACAAGGGCAAGCCGGTCAAGTCGCTGACCGAAGGCAAGCATTCGTCGGGCGGTCGCAACGCGACCGGTCGCATTACGGTGCGCTTTCGTGGCGGCGGTCACAAGCAGACCTATCGTATCGTCGACTTCAAGCGCACCAAGGTTGATGTGCCGGCTGTCGTCGAGCGTCTGGAATACGATCCGAACCGCACCGCTTTCATCGCTCTGATCAAGTATCAGGACGGCGTTCAGTCCTACATTCTGGCGCCGCAGCGCCTGGCTGTCGGTGATACTATCATCGCCGGCAACTACGTCGACGTGAAGCCCGGCAACGTGATGCCGCTCGGCAACATGCCGATCGGAACGATCATTCACAATATCGAGCTGAAGATCGGCAAGGGCGGTCAGATCGCACGATCTGCCGGCACCTATGCCCAGATCGTCGGCCGCGATCATGACTACGTCATTCTGCGCCTCAATTCGGGCGAGCAACGCCTGGTTCACGGACGTTGCACGGGAACGATCGGCGCGGTGTCCAATCCGGACCACATGAATATCTCGATCGGCAAGGCTGGCCGTAACCGCTGGCTCGGCCGCAAGCCGCATAACCGCGGTGTCTCGATGAACCCGATCGATCACCCGCACGGCGGCGGCGAAGGCCGTACCTCCGGCGGTCGCCATCCAGTTACGCCGTGGGGCTTCCCGACAAAGGGCAAGAAGACCCGCAAGAACAAGTCAACCACGAGATTTATTCTCGCCAGCCGCCACAAGCGGAAGAAGTAAGGATCGCACGCCATGGTTCGTTCGGTGTGGAAAGGCCCGTTTGTCGAGGGTTCTCTGCTCAAGAAAGCAGATGCAGCTCGCGCATCTGGCCGTCACGACGTCATCAAGATCTGGAGCCGCCGCTCGACGATTTTGCCTCAGTTCGTTGGTCTGACCTTCGGCGTTTACAACGGTCAGAAACACGTTCCGGTAGCAATCAACGAGGAAATGGTCGGTCACAAGTTCGGCGAGTTCTCGCCGACCCGCACCTTCCACGGCCATTCGGGCGACAAGAAAGCCAAAAGGGCTTGAGGAATTAGGTCATGAGCAAACCAAAGCGCGAACGGAGCCTCGCCGATAACGAGGCCAAGGCGGTCGCCCGGATGCTGCGGGTGAGCCCGCAGAAGCTCAATCTCGTTGCGGCCATGATCCGCGGCAAGAAGGCTTCGTCTGCGCTCGCCGACCTGCAGTTCTCGCGCAAGCGTATCTCGGTCGACGTGAAGAAGTGTCTGGAATCGGCGATTGCTAACGCCGAGAACAACCATGACCTCGAAGTCGACGATCTCGTCGTCGCCGAGGCGCATGTCGGCAAAGGTATTGTGTTGAAGCGTTTCGCGCCGCGCGGCCGTGGCCGTTCGGGACGTGTGTTCAAACCGTTCTCGCAACTGACGATCGTTGTTCGTCAGGTCGAGGCGAGCGCTTAACGAAGGCGCAGGAGAAAACGATGGGTCAAAAGATCAATCCAATCGGGCTGCGTCTCGGCATCAACCGTACGTGGGATTCCCGCTGGTATGCCGGCAAGAACGAATACGGCAAGTTGCTGCACGAGGACGTCAAGATCCGCGAGCTGCTGCATAAGGCGCTGAAGCAGGCGGCCGTTGCGCGCATCGTGATCGAGCGTCCGCACAAGAAGTGCCGCGTGACCATTCATTCCGCGCGCCCTGGCGTCGTCATCGGCAAGAAGGGCGCCGATATCGACAAGCTGCGCAAGAAGATTGCCGAGATCACGGCGTCAGACGTGGTTCTCAACATCGTCGAAATCCGCAAGCCGGAACTCGACGCAACGCTGGTCGCGGAGTTGATCGCTCAGCAGCTCGAGCGTCGCGTGGCGTTCCGCCGCGCCATGAAGCGCGCCGTGCAGTCGGCGATGCGTCTGGGCGCCGAAGGCATTCGTATCAACTGTTCGGGCCGTCTTGGCGGCGCGGAAATCGCGCGTATGGAATGGTATCGCGAAGGCCGTGTGCCGCTGCATACGCTGCGCGCCGATGTCGACTACGGCGTGGCGACCGCGTTCACCACTTTCGGAACGTGCGGCGTCAAGGTCTGGATTTTCAAGGGCGAAATCCTTGAGCACGATCCGATGGCTCAGGACAAGCGTCTTGCCGAAGGCGACAATTCGCGGCCGCGTCGCGACGCAGCCTGATTTGATTTTTTGGAAGGTCTGAAGGCGTAAGCCAGGAACAAGAGCATGTTGCAACCAAAGCGCACAAAGTTTCGCAAGGCGCACAAAGGCCGCATTCACGGCGTGGCGTCATCGGGCGCAACGTTGTCTTTCGGCCAGTATGGGCTGAAGGCGATGGAGCCGGAGCGAGTCACCGCGCGTCAGATCGAAGCGGCTCGCCGTGCTCTGACCCGTCACATGAAGCGTGCCGGCCGTGTCTGGATCCGTGTATTTCCGGATCTGCCCGTGTCGAAGAAGCCCGCCGAAGTGCGAATGGGTTCCGGCAAGGGTACGCCGGAATTGTGGGTCGCGCGCGTCAAGCCGGGCCGAATCCTGTTTGAGATCGACGGTGTGACGAACCAGACAGCGAAAGAAGCGCTGACGCTGGCCGCCGCCAAGCTGCCGATCAAGACGCGCTTCGTTGCGCGCATCGCGGAGTGAGGATTTAGCCATGGCCGAATTGAAATCCGCAGACGTTCGCGCAATGAGCGCCGATCAGATGGACGACGAGATCGTCAAGCTGAAGAAGGAGCGCTTCAATCTGCGCTTCCAGCGCGCGACCGGGCAGCTCGAGAACACCTCGCGTCTGCGCGAAGCGCGCCGCGATATCGCACGCATCAAGACCATCGCTGCGCAGAAGCGCGCGACGAAGTCGAAGTAAGGGGCCGAAGATGCCGAAACGAACTTTGCAGGGCGTCGTCGTCAGCGACAAGCAGGACAAGACAATTGTCGTGCGCGTCGATCGCCGCTTCACCCACCCGATCTACAAGAAGACGATCCGCCAGTCGAAGAACTACCACGCGCACGATGAGAACAATGAGTTCAAGGCGGGCGACCAGGTGTGGATCGAAGAAAGCAAGCCGATCTCGAAGTTGAAGCGCTGGACAGTCGTCCAGGGCGAAAAAAAGAAAACCGCTTAAGCGCAATTCGCGCAAACAGAAAGAGGACGAGGTGCATCAATGATCCAGATGCAGACCAACCTCGACGTGGCCGATAATTCAGGCGCGCGCCGTGTCATGTGCATCAAGGTGCTTGGTGGTTCCAAGCGCCGGTACGCGACCGTCGGCGACATTATCGTCGTGTCGGTCAAGGAAGCCATTCCGCGTGGAAAGGTGAAGAAGGGCGACGTCATGAAGGCGGTCGTGGTGCGCGTGGCGAAGGATATTCGCCGTGCCGACGGCTCCGTCATCCGTTTCGACCGCAATGCGGCTGTGTTGATCAACAACCAGTCCGAGCCGGTCGGCACCCGTATCTTCGGGCCAGTGCCGCGCGAGCTTCGCGCAAAAAATCACATGAAGATCATTTCGCTCGCGCCGGAGGTGCTGTGATGGCTGCCAAGATCCGGAAGGGTGACAAGGTCATCGTATTGAACGGTCGCGACAAGGGTCGCACCGGTGAGGTCTTCGAGGTGCGTCCTCGCGAGAGCCGTGCGCTCGTGCGTGGCGTCAATCTCGTGAAGCGCCACCAGAAGCAGACCCAGGCGCAGGAGGGCGGCATCATCTCGAAGGAGTTGCCGATCCACCTGTCCAATATCGCGATTGTCGGCAAGGACGGCAAACCGACCCGCGTCGGATTCAAGATTCAAAAAGATGGAACGAAGGTGCGTGTCGCCAAGCGTTCGGGAGCAGAGATCGATGGCTGAGACCGTACAGGTTCCGCGCCTTCGCGCGCAGTTCGACAAGGAAATCCGCGTCAAGCTGACCGAGCAGTTCGGCTATTCCAACGTCATGCAGGTGCCGGCGCTATCCAAGGTCGTCATCAACATGGGCGTGGGCGAAGCCGTCAACGACCGCAAGAAGGTCGAGCTGGCTGCAGCCGATCTCGCGCTCATTGCTGGCCAGAAGCCCATCGTGACGAAGTCGCGTATGGCGATCGCGACCTTCAAGCTGCGTGAAAACCAGCCGATCGGCGCGAAGGTCACGCTGCGCAAGGCACGCATGTATGAGTTCGTCGACCGCCTGGTGAACATCGCCCTGCCGCGCGTCCGCGACTTCCGTGGTCTCAATCCGAAGAGCTTCGACGGCCGTGGCAATTATTCGCTCGGCATCAAGGAGCACCTGATTTTCCCGGAAATCGATTACGACAAGTCCGGTGAGACCTGGGGCATGGATATTACGGTTTGCACGACCGCGCAGACCGACGACGAAGCGCGGGCGCTGTTGACCGCATTCAATTTCCCTTTCCGGCAGTGAGACCCGACCGGGATCTCAAACGCGGAAATTCAGGAGCCTGATATGGCGAAGAAGAGTTCGATCGAAAAGAACAACCGGCGTAAGCGGATGACGAAGAACGCTGCTGACAAGCGCGCGAAGTTGAAGGCGATCATCGCCGACAAGAAGAAGCCGCTTGAAGAGCGCTTCGCCGCGACGTTGAAGCTTGCCGAGCTGCCGCGCAATTCATCGGCGACCCGCATTCGCAATCGCTGCGAGATCACGGGCCGTCCTCGCGCCGTCTATCGCAAGAACAAACTCAGCCGTATCGCGTTGCGCGAACTCGGCTCCAAGGGCCTGGTTCCAGGCCTCGTCAAGTCGAGCTGGTAAGGAGGGTCGCAAATGTCCACGCACGATCCGATCAGCGATCTCATCACCCGTATCCGCAATGCGCAGATGCGCAACAAGCCGAAGGTTTCGACCCCCGGCTCGAAAATGCGCGCCAACGTGCTCGAGGTGCTGAAGAGCGAAGGCTACATCCGTGGCTTCGCCAGCGTCGAACACACGAGCGGCCGCAGCGAGCTGGAAATCGAGCTGAAGTATTTCGACGGCGAGCCCGTGATCCGCGAAATCGAGCGGGTATCCAAGCCCGGCCGTCGCGTTTACGCCTCGGTGAAGAACCTGCCGCGCGTCAATAACGGCCTCGGCATTTCAGTGCTTTCCACGCCGAAGGGAATTATGGCTGACCACGCCGCGCGCGACGCGAATGTGGGCGGCGAAGTTCTCTTCACGGTGTTCTAATTCAGGAAGGGTAGAACCATGTCCCGCGTTGGCAAACGACCAGTTACGGTGCCGTCGGGCGTGACCGCGACCGTTGAAGGCCAGACCGTCAAGATGAAGGGGCCGAAGGGCCAGCTTCAGTTCATCGTTCATGATGACGTGGCGGTGAAGCTTGAGGACGGCGCGATCAAGGTCGATCCGCGTTTCGAAACCAAGCGTGCACGCTCGCTGTACGGCACCGCTCGCGCTCAGGTCGCGAACCTGCTTGAGGGTGTCACCAAGGGCTTTGAGAAGAAGCTGGAAATCACCGGCGTCGGTTATCGCGCCGCGGTGCAGGGCAAGAACCTGCAGCTCGCGCTCGGTTACAGCCACGACGTGGTGTATCCGATCCCTGAAGGGATCGCGATTACGACTCCGAAGCCGACCGAGATCGTCGTCAACGGCAACGATATCCAGCGCGTCGGGCAGGTTGCCGCCGAAATTCGCAGCTACCGTCCGCCGGAGCCCTACAAGGGCAAGGGCGTGAAGTACGCCGGCGAGTTCATCTTCCGCAAGGAAGGCAAGAAGAAGTAACGGAGCGGGTCATGTCGAAACTCAAGATTACGAATGCCCGGCGCAAGAATCGCGTAAGGGGCCAGGTTCGCAGAACGGCCAATGGCCGTCCGCGCCTGTCGGTGTTCCGTTCGTCGAAGCATATCTATGCGCAGATCATCGACGACCTGAAGGGCGAGACCCTTGCCTCCGCGTCGTCGCTGGAAAAGACGCTGCGCGGCAGCGGCAAGACCGGGGCCGATATGGATGCGGCAACCGCGGTCGGCAAGCTGGTTGCTGAACGCGCCGTCAAGAACGGCGTCAAGGAAGTGGTTTTCGATCGCGGCCAGTATCTCTACCACGGCCGCGTCAAGGCACTCGCCGATGCGGCGCGTGAAGGCGGGTTGAGTTTCTAAAGGAGTGCATGTCGCAAGGCCAAAAGGTCTGGCGACGGAAATGCGCTTTGTGAATTGAACGGACACAGGACAGGGGCGCACAGCCTCTCAAGGATTGGACAGCACCATGGCAGGTGAACGCGAACGCGGCGGCCGCGAACGGAACAGGGATCGTGAAGAGCGCGACAGCGAGTTTGTCGACAAGCTCGTTCACATCAACCGTGTCGCCAAGGTTGTGAAGGGCGGTAAGCGCTTCGGTTTCGCAGCGCTCGTCGTCATCGGCGACCAGAAGGGCCGGGTCGGTTTCGGACACGGCAAGGCGCGCGAAGTTCCGGAAGCGATCCGCAAGGCGACCGACTCGGCGAAGCGCAATCTGACGCGCGTTCCGCTGCGGGAAGGCCGCACGCTTCATCACGACATTGCGGGCCGCCACGGCGCCGGCAAGGTCTATCTCCGCGCGGCGCCTCCCGGCACCGGCATCATCGCGGGTGGTCCGATGCGCGCGGTATTCGAGACGCTGGGCATCCAGGACGTGGTGGCGAAGTCGATCGGGTCGTCGAACCCCTACAACATGGTTCGCGCCACCTTCGACGCGCTGAAGCATCAGGATTCGCCGCGTTCTGTCGCTGCGCGCCGTAATCTCAAGGTTTCGGTTCTGCAGTCGCGCCGTGTCGGCGGCGACGCTGAAGCGGCCGCGGACTAATCCGCGCTTCTGATTGGAGTTACGAACAATGGCCAAGGCCGCAAAAACGATCAAGATCGAGCAGACCGGCAGCGCAATCCGCCGCCACGAATCTCAGCGCGCGACGCTGATCGGCCTCGGTCTCAATAAAATCGGTCGCGTCAACGAACTGCAGGATACGCCCTCGGTTCGTGGCATGATCGCGAAGGTTCAGCACCTCGTTCGCATCGTCGACGAGAAGTAAGGAGACAGGGCGATGAAGCTCAGCGATCTCGCCGACAATCCCGGTTCGCGCAAAAAGCGCATGCGGCTCGGCCGCGGTATCGGTTCAGGCAAAGGCAAGACCAGCGGCCGCGGCGGCAAGGGTCAGACCGCGCGTACCGGTGTGCGCATCAAGGGCTTCGAAGGCGGTCAGATGCCGTTGCATCGCCGTCTGCCGAAGCGCGGCTTCAACAACATCTTCCGTCTTGATTTCGTCGAGGTGAACCTCGACCGCATCCAGGCGGCGATCGATGCGAAGAAGCTGGACGGCAAGGCGACCGTCAACGCTGAGTCGCTGATCAAGGCCGGCGTGTTGCGCCGCGCCCGTGATGGCGTTCGGCTGCTTGGCCGTGGCGAAATCAAGGCAAAGCTTGCCATTGAAGTTCACGGCGCATCGAAGTCCGCTATTGAGGCAATCGAGAAGGCCGGCGGATCCGTCAAGATCCTGGCACCGAAGAAGCCGGAAGGCGAACAGAAGGCCTCGTAAGAATTTGTCATGCCCGGTCTTGTGCCGGGCATCCATGTCTTTAACTTCTTAGATAGCTTTCAAAGACGTGGATGGCCGGGGACGAACCGGCCATGATGAGTGAAAAGGACCGGGATCAAGATGGTCTCTGCAGCGGAACAACTCGCAGCCAATCTGAATTTTTCGGCGCTTGCAAAAGCCGACGAACTGAAAAAGCGCATCTGGTTTACACTGGGTGCGCTGCTTGTTTATCGGCTCGGGACTTACATCCCGCTGCCCGGCATCGATCCCGGTATCTGGGAGCAGGTGTTCCGAACCCAGCAAGGCGGCATTCTCGGCATGTTCAACATGTTCGCCGGCGGTGGTATTCACCGCATGGCGATCTTTGCGCTGAACATCATGCCCTACATTTCGGCGTCGATTATCATTCAGTTGCTGACAACCGTTTCGCCGACGCTCGAAGCTTTGAAGAAAGAGGGCGAGTTGGGCCGAAAGACGCTCAATCAGTACACGCGCTATCTCACCGTGTTGCTGGCAGCATTCCAGTCTTACGGAATTGCCGTTGGCCTTGAAGGCTCGAGCAGCGTCGTGAGCGATCCGGGGATGTTCTTTCGCATCTCGACTGCGATTACGCTGACCGGTGGCACCATGTTCCTGATGTGGCTCGGCGAGCAGATCACGTCGCGCGGAATCGGTAACGGCATCTCGCTGATCATTCTGTCCGGCATCGTTGCCGAGTTGCCGTCGGCAATCGCGGGCACGCTCGAGCTTGGCCGTCAGGGCGCACTCTCCACCGGCATCATTCTGCTGATTATTATTATGGCCGTCGCCGTGATCGCGTTTATCGTGTTCGTAGAGCGCGCGCAGCGACGCTTGCTGATCCAGTATCCAAAGCGTCAGGTCGGCAACAAGATGTTCGAAGGTCAGTCCTCGCATCTGCCGCTCAAGCTAAATACGTCCGGCGTCATTCCGCCGATCTTCGCATCGTCGCTGTTGTTGTTGCCCGCGACCATTGCGAACTTCAATGCGGGCAAGGGCCCTGAATGGTTTCAGTGGCTCACGACGCAGCTCGGTCATGGACGTCCGCTGTTCCTGATCCTTTATCTCGGCCTGATCGTCTTCTTCGCGTTTTTCTACACGGCGATTGTTTTCAATCCGACCGAGACTGCCGACAATCTGAAAAAGCACGGCGGCTTTATTCCAGGCATTCGTCCGGGAGAGAGGACAGCCGAATACATCGATTACGTGCTGTCGCGTATCACGGTGCTGGGCGCGATCTATCTGGCGATCGTCTGTCTGATTCCGGAAATTCTGATTTCCTACGCGTCAGTGCCGTTCTACTTCGGCGGCACCTCACTTCTGATCGTTGTCAGCGTAACGATGGATACCGTGGCCCAGGTTCAGGGCTATCTGCTGGCCCATCAATATGAAGGGCTGATCAAGAAATCGAAATTGAGGGGCCGGCGCCGATGAGACTGATCCTTCTCGGGCCACCGGGGGCAGGCAAGGGAACGCAGGCGAAGCTTCTCGTTGAACGTTACGGCATCGTTCCACTATCGACCGGCGATATGCTGCGCGCCGCCGTTGCCGCCGAAACCCCGATTGGCCTCAAGGCCAAGGACATCATGGCGAATGGCGGTCTGGTACCCGACGATGTTGTGATCGGAATCATCGCCGATCGCATCGAACAGCCCGATGCCGCCGCTGGTTTCATTCTCGATGGATTTCCCGCGCACCGTGCCGCAAGCCGAAGCGCTGGATCGCCTGCTCAAGGAGCGTGGCCTCAAGCTTGACGGCGTGATCGAGCTGCGCGTCAACGAGAGCGCTCTGCTGCAGCGGGTTGAGGCGCGGGTTGCCCAGATGGAAGCACGGGGCGAGACCGTCCGGATCGACGATACGCCGGAGGTGCTGTCGAAGCGCCTGGCGGCCTATCGCGCCCAGACCGAGCCGCTGGTGCATTACTATTCCGAGCGCCGCGCGCTTATGACGATCGACGGAATGATGTCGATCGACGAAGTGACCAAGGAAATTGCGCGCGTACTGACGGCCGTGGTCGAGGCTAAGAAGCCGGCGAAACCGGCTCGCAAGGCCCGTGTCGCCAAGTCCGCTGCTGTTGCTCCGAAGGCCAAGAAATCGGCAAAAAAGCGGGCCAAGGCGGCCAAAAAAGCCTCGAAGTCAGCCAAGAAGACCGTCAAGAAAACCACCAAGAAAACCACCAAGAAAACGGCCAAAAAGGCTTCCAAGAAAACGACTCGGAAGACCGTTAAGAAAGGCGCCAAAAAAGCCGCCAAGCGCGGCACAGCTGGCAGTTCCCGGAAGGCCGCCAGGAAGACGCGGAAAACAGCCAAAACAAGGGCGATTTCAGCGAAAAAAGCCTCAAAAAAGCGCACGAAAACGCGAGCCAGGCCAGCGAGGCGGTTGACGAAACGACGTTGAATCCTTTAATAAAGCCCGCATCCAGTCGGATAAGTATCGAACGATGCCGGGCCCCAAGATAATCCAGGGGAGGGCGTCGTGTTTGCGTTTGTAAACACCGCCCGACGACAGAATAAGAACCGGCCAGGTGGTCGGTAACAGGAGTGAAGACCGTGGCCCGTATTGCCGGCGTCAATATCCCGACCAACAAGCGCGTTCTGATCGCGCTTCAGTACATTCATGGAATCGGCCAGAAGAATGCGGCCGACATTCTGGAAAAGACGAAGATTCCTGAGGACCGCCGGGTGTCGCAACTGAGCGATCAGGAAGTTCTGCAGATCCGCGAAGTCATCGACCGCGATTATCTCGTGGAAGGCGATCTTCGTCGTGAAGTCGGAATCAACATCAAGCGCTTGATGGATCTCGGTTGCTACCGCGGTCTTCGTCATCGTCGTGGGCTGCCGGTTCGCGGCCAGCGTACGCATACCAACGCGCGCACCCGCAAGGGTCCCGCCAAGGCAATCGCCGGCAAGAAGAAGTAAGCCGCGCGCTTTGAATCAGTCACAGCTCCGGCTCAGCACTCGCTGGGCCGGAACGATAATTTGAAATTCCCCAGCGTCCGGAATCACGGACGCGCTTGAAGGAAGAAAAGATGGGTAAAGAGGCCACCCGCGTCCGCCGCCGTGAGCGCAAGAACATCGCATCCGGAATTGCGCACGTGAATTCGTCGTTCAACAACACGACCATCACCATCACCGATGCGCAGGGCAACACGATCGCCTGGTCGTCGGCAGGAACGATGGGCTTCAAGGGCTCGCGCAAATCGACTCCCTATGCCGCGCAGGTCGCTGCCGAGGACGTTTCGAAGAAGGCGCAGGAGCACGGTATGCGCACCCTCGAAGTCGAGGTTGCCGGTCCCGGTTCGGGCCGTGAGTCCGCGCTTCGTGCCTTGCAGGCTGCTGGCTTCACCGTCACCTCGATCCGTGACGTGACCACCATCCCGCACAATGGTTGCCGTCCGCGCAAGCGGCGCCGCGTTTAATTTTCGTTGCGGGCGTTTTTCGCCCGCATTGCTTTTTTGTCGCGCGGGCTGATCCGCGATCTCCAACGCCAGTAATTCAGATGGCATGGGTGAAACAGTGACGATCCAGAAAAATTGGCAAGAACTTATCCGACCGACCAAGTTGAATGTCACGCCGGGCACCGATGCAACGCGTGTCGCGACCGTCGTCGCCGAGCCACTTGAGCGTGGTTTCGGTCAGACGCTGGGCAATGCGCTGCGTCGTATTCTGCTGTCGTCCCTTCAGGGCGCGGCGGTGCAGTCCGTTCATATCGACGGCGTGCTGCACGAGTTCTCCTCGATCGCCGGCGTGCGCGAGGACGTGACCGACATCGTGCTCAACATCAAGGACATCTCGATCAAGATGCAGGGCGAAGGCCCCAAGCGCATGGTCGTGAAGAAGCAGGGACCGGGCGTTGTGACTGCTGGCGACATTCAGACGGTCGGCGACGTCGTCGTGCTCAATCCGGATCTGCAGATCTGCACCCTGGATGAGGGCGCCGAAATCCGCATGGAGTTCACGGTCAATTCGGGCAAAGGCTACGTTGCCGCCGAACGCAACCGTCCGGAAGACGCGCCGATTGGATTGATCCCGGTCGACAGCCTGTTCTCCCCGGTTCGCAAGGTCTCCTACAAGGTGGAAAACACCCGCGAAGGTCAGATCCTCGACTACGACAAGCTGACCCTGACGATCGAGACCAACGGCGCGATCACGCCGGATGACGCGCTGGCCTATTCCGCGCGCATCCTGCAGGACCAGCTCAACGTCTTCGTCAACTTCGAAGAGCCCCGCAAGGAAGTGGCCGCCGAGGTCATTCCCGATCTCGCGTTCAACCCGGCGTTCCTCAAGAAGGTCGACGAGCTCGAACTGTCCGTTCGTTCGGCGAACTGCCTGAAGAACGACAACATCGTCTATATCGGCGACCTCGTGCAGAAGTCGGAAGCGGAAATGCTCCGTACGCCGAACTTCGGCCGCAAGTCGCTCAACGAGATCAAGGAAGTGTTGGCTCAGATGGGCCTGCACCTCGGCATGGAAGTGCCCGGTTGGCCGCCGGAGAATATCGACGAGTTGGCCAAGCGCTTCGAGGATCACTACTAAGGTCATTAAGCGCGTTGGTCACGCGAGCCGGTTTCGACTACTCGCTTGAAAACGCGTTTGGCATTTGAAAGACCGCCTATGGCGGCAGCAGGAGAGACGCCATGCGTCACGGTAAAGTTCACCGCAAGCTCAATCGCACCGCCGAGCATCGGCGCGCGATGTTTGCAAATATGTCTGCAGCGCTGATCAAGCACGAGCAGATCGTTACGACGCTGCCGAAGGCGAAGGAACTGCGTCCGATCGTTGAAAAGCTTGTCACGCTTGGCAAGCGCGGCGGTCTGGCACTGCGTCGGCAGGCGATCGGTGAAATTCGCGATGTCGATCAGGCGAAGAAGCTCTTCGACGTTCTCGCGCCGCGCTACAAGGACCGCCAGGGCGGATACCTGCGCATCATCAAGGCCGGCTTCCGCTACGGCGACAATGCGCCGCTCGCCGTGATCGAGTTCGTCGATCGCGATGTCGATGCAAAGGGTCAGGATTCCGGACCGGTGCAGGAGAAGGCCGAGCAGGCCGCGTAAGCGCTCTGCGACGTTCGAGTTTTGAAAGCGGCGCTTCGGGCGCCGCTTTTTGTTTGGGGTCTGCAAGCCGGCGTTGGAGTTCAACATTCCGCTTGCCCCAATTTTGGCCGGAAATCGCTTTAGGATACGCCGATGAAAGCGTACGTCATTTCCGAGCTTGAGGTGCTCGATCCCTCAGCCATGGAACGCTATCGCACCCTGGCTGCGGCCTCGATTGCGAAATACGATGGCCATTATCTTGCACGCGGTGGGGCGGCTTCCGTCGTTGAGGGCGCGCCTTCGCCAAAGACGATTGTCATTGTCGAGTTTCCATCGATGGCGCGATTGTGCGAGTGGTACGCATCCGCCGAATATGCGGAGGCGCTGGTTCACCGCAAAACCGCACTCCATCGCCGTCTGATGTTCGTCGAAGGAATGCCACCGATCTAGCAGGTCGCGCACGCGCTGGGCCGGCGCTCTCAAGCCGTTAAATCGTTTTCCTACCAGCCCTCGAGAACCAGCTTTCCGGTCGAGCGGCCGCTTTCGATTGCGGCGTGCGCGCGCTTGAGATGATCCGCGTCGATCTTGCCGAGCACCTTGTCGAGAGTGGTGCGCAGGACGCCGTTGTCGATCAGATTGCTGACGTCGTTGAGCAGTCGATGCTGCGCGATCATATCGGCGGTCTGGAACGAGGAGCGCGTAAACATCGATTCCCAATGCAGCGAACCGGCTTTGCCCTTCAGCAAGGAAGCGTTCAGCGTTGCGGGATCGTCGATCAGTCCGATTTTCCCCTGAGGCGCGAGAATATCGACCAGCGTGGGAAAGTGCTGTTCTGTTCCGGTCAGGCTCGCAATCAGCGTCACGGGCGGCAATTTGAGTTTGCCGATCTGCTCTTTCATGGGCTGAGTGTGGTCGATGACGGCATGGGCGCCGAGATCAAGGCACCATTTGCGCGACTCCGGCCGCGAAGCTGTCGCCACCACGGCAAGGCCGGTGAGCCTGCGTGCGAGCTGGATCAGCATGGATCCCACGCCACCTGCGCCGCCTACGATCAGCAGGGTTCGTGGATCGATGCTCTTGCCCGGCCGGATGTCCAGCCGGTCGAACAGTAGCTCCCACGCTGTTATGGACGTGAGGGGGAGGGCCGCGGCCTGAGCAAAGTTGAGCGATTTCGGCTTGCGGCCGACGATGCGTTCGTCGACCAGATGGTATTCGGAGTTGGTGCCCTGGCGCAGGATCGATCCAGCATAATAGATCTCGTCGCCCGGTTTGAAGAGCGTCACGTCCGACCCAACCGCATCAACGACGCCCGCAGCATCGAAGCCGAGAATTTTGGTCTCGCCGGCCGGGGGCGCCGCGCGCATGCGGACCTTGGTATCGACGGGATTCACCGAGACTGCCTTCACGGCGATGCGCAGGTCTCTGCCCGTGGGCTCGGGCTTGGCAACCTCGAAATCGATCAACGCCTCCAGCGTATCGATTGGAAGTGATTTTGTGTAGCCGACGGCTTTCATACGAAGCATCTCCAGGGGGAGCGGGACGGCGCCGCGATCTGACCAGAGCGCCGAAGCCCAGCATGCCCCAAAAATTGCCTAAAACCGAGGGATAAGGCTGCGACCGGTAGGCCGGTTATCGGATTTATTTGGTCGCTCCGCTGGCGTATGATGCACACTGAAATGACCGGTCTCAGCTCCGCGCGCGACCTTGCCGGAGTTCGATGCTTCTAACCGCTCGTAACTGGATATGACGCTTTCAGGATGAACTTGATGAACCGCTTTTTTTGCTTCGTTGCGATGGCCGCGCTGGTGGCAGGAATTTTTATGCCTCAGAATGCGGTTCAGGCGCAGGAGCGCGTGCTGCCAAATTCACTGAATCAGCTGCGATTGTCCTATGCGCCGATCGTGCAGCGGGTGCAGCCGGCGGTCGTGAACGTCTATGCCGCCAAGGTGATCCAGAACAGTAATCCATTGCTGGACGATCCGATCTTCCGCCGCTTCTTCGGCGTGCCGGGACAGCAGCCGGAACAGATGCAACGCTCCCTCGGCTCGGGTGTAATGGTGGACCCGTCCGGTCTGGTGGTCACCAATAACCACGTCATCGAGGGCGCGGATCAGGTGAAGGTTTCGCTCGCGGACAAGCGGGAGTTTGAAGCGGAGATCATTTTGAAGGATAGCCGCAGCGATCTCGCTGTGCTGCGTCTCAAGGATGCCAAGGAGAAATTCCCGACGCTGGATTTCGCCAATTCCGACGAACTGCTGGTTGGTGATGTGGTGCTGGCGATCGGAAATCCGTTCGGTGTCGGCCAGACCGTGACGCACGGGATCGTATCGGCGCTCGCACGCACGCAGGTCGGGATCACCGACTATCAATTCTTCATTCAGACCGACGCGGCGATCAACCCCGGCAATTCGGGCGGCGCGTTGGTCGATATGACCGGAAAGCTCGCCGGCATCAACACCGCAATATTCTCGCGCTCGGGCGGCTCTCAGGGGATAGGTTTCGCAATCCCCGCCAATATGGTGCGTGTCGTTGTTGCATCCGCAAAGGGCGGCGGCACCGCCGTGAAACGTCCGTGGCTCGGCGCGCGACTTCAAGCGGTTACCCCGGAAATCGCGGAAACGCTGGGGCTTCCGCGCCCGACAGGTGCGCTCGTCGCCAGTGTCGTATCGGGCAGCCCGGCTGCGCGTGCGGGTGTGAAGTTGTCCGACCTGATCATGTCCATCGACGGGCAGGCGGTCGACGACCCCAACGCGTTTGATTATCGATTTGCGACCCGCCCGCTCGGCGGCTCTGCTGCGATTGAAGTCCAACGGGCCGGGAAGACCGTCAAATTGACGGTACCGCTTGAAACCGCGCCTGATACAGGACGCGATGAGATCACGATCAAGTCGCAGTCGCCGTTCCAGGGCGCGAATGTCGCGAATATCTCGCCCGCGCTGGCGGATGAACTGCATCTCGATGGAAACGCCGAGGGCGTGATCGTGACCTCGATTGCCGACAACGCTCTTGCGGCCAATGTCGGTTTTCAGAAAGGGGACATCATTACCGTCGTCAACGGTCAAAAAATATCAAAGACTGCTGACCTGGAAAAAGCGACGCGCGATACGAGCCGGCTGTGGCGCATCACCCTGGTTCGCGGTGGTCAGCAATTGTCGGTTGTTCTGGGCGGATGAGTCCAAAAAAGCCGCCACCTTCGACGACACTTTTTGCCGCCGCCGGCCTCGATCAGGATGCGCCGCATCCATTGCCGGATAGACTGCGTCCGCGTGCGCTGTCGGATGTCGTCGGCCAGGACCATATCCTCGGTCCCGATGGTGCGCTGACACGGATGCTGGAAACGCGAACGCTCGGTTCGCTGGTGTTCTGGGGGCCGCCCGGCACGGGTAAAACCACCGTGGCACGCTTGCTGGCCGATGCCACCGAACTGCACTTCGAGCAGATTTCGGCAGTGTTTTCTGGAGTTGCCGATCTCAAGAAAGTATTCGATTCCGCGCGCGCGCGCCGTGAAACCGGAAAAGGCACTCTTCTTTTTGTCGACGAGGTGCATCGGTTCAATCGGGCGCAGCAGGATTCCTTTCTGCCGGTGATGGAAGACGGCACCGTCGTGCTGGTCGGAGCGACTACGGAAAATCCATCATTCGAACTCAACGCGGCGTTGTTGTCGCGGGCGCGAGTTCTGGTCTTCCGTTCGCTTGATGCTGCGGCCATAGAAAAGCTCTTCGCCCGGGCTGAACAGGTCGAAGGCCGGAAGTTGCCGCTCAATGAAGAAGCGCGTGCGGTGCTGGTGAGGATGGCGGACGGCGATGGCCGCGCCGCCCTGACATTGGCCGAAGAGGTCTGGCGCTCGGCCCGTTCGGACGAGGTCTTCGATGCCGATCAATTGCAGACGATTTTGCAACGGCGCGCGCCGATCTACGACAAATCGGCCGATGGCCATTACAATCTGATTTCGGCGCTGCATAAATCCGTGCGTGGCTCGGATCCCGATGCTGCACTGTATTATTTGGCGCGCATGATGGATGCGGGCGAGGATCCGTTGTTTCTCGCGCGGCGCGTCGTGCGCATGGCGGTGGAAGACATCGGGCTTGCGGATCCGCAGGCCCTGATCATCGCCAACGCGGCGAAGGACGCCTATGATTTTCTGGGGAGCCCGGAGGGCGAACTCGCAATCGCGCAGGCTGTGATTTATCTCGCGACCGCGCCGAAATCGAACGCAGCCTATGCGGCATTTGGTGCCGCCATGCGCACGGCAAAGGAAGCCGGATCGCTGCTTCCGCCAAAACACATCCTCAACTCGCCGACCAAGTTGATGAAGTCGGAAGGCTACGGCAGCGGATATCAATACGACCACGACACACCCGAAGGCTTTTCGGGGCAAAACTATTTTCCCGATGAACTGGGGCGTCTGACGTTTTACGATCCGCCCGACCGCGGATTCGAGCGCGAAATCAGAAAAAGGCTGGACTATTGGGCCAAGCTTCGCGCACAACGGGAATGACTGAAGCTGAAAATGGGGGCTGGACTTGATCGGAACGGGATTTTCTTTTGCTGCGCGTCGAATCTTGAACGCAGCTTTTGCCGTTGGATTTGTTTCGGTTATCGCGGGCACAACCATTGTGCAGATCGACACGGCTCAAGCAGAGACGGTTGAAGTTGCTCCTGGGGTGAAAATCACCAAAAAGAGCTTCTCTGCTCCTCCCAATCAGCAGCCCTTTTACGGGTTCATCGATAAGACTGCGGACATGCGCGGGGCCGACCAGGCTTTCATCGAGACTGTCGTCAAACTGGCAGGCACGCGCGAAAAAGCCTCTCAGGAAATAGCCAACCGAGGCTGGAAAGCCGTCTCGGCAAACGATTTCTCCGAGGCAGCCAAACGATTCAACCAGGCCTTTTTGCTGTCTCCAGAGCAGAGCCAAGTTTATCACGGCCTTGCCATCGTCGTTGCCGCTCGTTTTCAAGATCTCACGTTCGCCGAAGAGCTGTTTCAAATCGCGCTCAAGCAACCTGGACCCTTGCCCTCTGTGAATGCGGACTATGGGCGTCTGCTTCTCATCGCGAAGCGACCTCGTGATGCTCAACCCGTGTTGGAGCAAGCCGTCAAGGACATTCCCCAATTTGCCAGTGCCTGGTCGAACCTTGGCGTTGCGAAGTTCCAGAATGGGGATGCCGCCGGGGCCTGCTCGGCTGCGGCGGAAGCAGTCAAGTTTGCCAACACGGAAGAAGTGAAATTCGATATTGAGTGGATCAGACGTGAAGCCAAATGTAGTTAGGTTGTCCTATTGATACGACCGACGAACTAATTCACAGAAATCGTCGTTACAAGGTGTCGCTATGAGCCGTCGCGTTAAAAGACCACTGCAAAAATCGCGCGGCTCCGGCGGCGATCGATCCCGAGAGGATCGTCCGAAGGCCGGCCGTCCAGGCGGCGAGCGCACCCGCTCCGATCGTCCGAATGCCAAAGCCCCGCCGCGTATCGGTGGATCGAAGGCTGCTCCTTCAAGGAAGGGGGCTTCCACACCCGCATCGTTGCGATACGGCCAGCCGCGGGCGGCTGATGTGAAGTCGCAGGCCTTCGAAGAACAACCTCCTGCGAAACCGCCAGCGCCTCCACTGCCGACCAAAGTTCAGACCGTAACGGTGACTGCGGACGAAAACGGCATGCGGGTCGATCGCTTCCTCGAAGCTCGCTTTCCCGGCCTGTCGTTCTCCCATATTCAGCGCATCGTTCGCAAAGGCGAGTTGCGGGTGAACGGCAAGCGTGCGGATAGCAAGGATCGCCTTGAGGAAGGTCAGAGCGTTCGCATTCCACCCTTGAAGTTGGACGCACCGAAAGTCGTGGGGACGTTATCGGAGGCTGCGAGCAAGACGCGCGACGCGCTGCGCGAGATGATCCTGTTCGAAGACGATGATGTGATGGTGCTGAACAAGCCCGCCGGGCTTGCCGTACAAGGTGGTTCGGGAACCACGCGTCATGTCGATCAAATGCTCGAGGTGATGCGAGATGCCAAAGGGCAGAGGCCTCGTCTCGTGCACAGACTGGACAAGGAAACAGCCGGTTGTTTGTTGATCGCAAAGACTCGCTTTGCTGCATCAGCATTGACGGGTTCGTTCCGCCATCGGTCAGCGCGCAAGATTTACTGGGCGCTGGTCGCGGGCGTGCCGAAACCGAAACAGGGACGAATCTCGACATTTCTAGCCAAGGAAGAGCGGGAGGACGACTCCGTCATGCGCATCGCCGAGCACGGCGACGAAGGCGCGAGTTCATGCGGTGACATATTACGCCGTCGTCGAAACGTCGGCGCAGAAGCTCGCCTGGGTCTCTCTTAAGCCCGTCACCGGCCGCACGCATCAATTGCGTGCGCATATGGCGCATATCGATCACGCGATCGTGGGCGATCCCAAATACTTCAATAAGGAAAACTGGGAGTTGCCGGGTGGCATCCAGAAACGGCTGCATCTGCTCGCCCGCCGGATCGTGATCCCGCACCCGCGCGGCGGATTTATCGATGCCACCGCGCCGTTGCCGCCGCATATGCTGCAGACATGGAACCTGCTGGGGCTGGAGGCCGACCGTTTCGACCCGATTGAGAATGCCCCGGAGGAATAGCCTCCCTTGCAAAGGCGGACGAGGGCACCGATATCCTGGATATGATGCGCTTTCTTCCCATCGTCGTCACAGCCGCCGCACTGGTGGCGTCCAATATGGCGTTGGCGCAGTCACAGGTGCCGCCCGCGGTATTGCCTGGGCCCTCGCCGTCGGTCTTGCCACCTCCGCCCCCTGCGCCTCCGCCGCCGCCGAGTATGGCCGTGCCGCCCGTGCCGCGCATGGATGCACCGCCTGCCACGCCGAAGCCGAGACTCGAAAGGCGAAGTTCGTTTGGAGACCGGATCGCGCGTTGCCTTGACGAGGGGGCCGCGATGGGGCTGGGCCCCAACGACCGCGCTGAATACTCGCGCTCCTGCGCCAATCAATAAAAAGCGAAATCAGTTTCTGAGCTGACCCAGAAACAAACGCAACGAATCTTACCCGGTTTCGATGTCGTTGCGTATGAGGGATTGAGGAGTTCGAAATCCGGCCCGGACGAATTGGTTTCTTTGCCAGCGTGCCATATATTCTTTCCCCGAAACCATACCAATTTTCAACGTCGGGTAGTCAACGGAAAGCGGCCGATGCGAGAACTGTTCGAAGAGGCGGTGGGCCAATCACCACTCGATCCCAATAAATCGGCGCGCCAATCGCTGCGCGCCGTTCAGCGCAAGCGGTTCTATACAAGTGTCGGCGTTACGGAGACGCCGAATGGTTACGTCGTCGAGCTGGACGGTCGCACCATCAAGACCCCGGCAAAGCGTTTGCTGGCCGCTCCCGCGCGCCCCATCGCGGACAGGATCGCGGCGGAGTGGGATGCTCAAAAGGAAGTGATCGATCCGTCGTCGATGCCGGCCACACGCCTGGCGAACAGCATCGTCGATGGCGTTGCTGACCGGCCGGATGATGTCGCGGACGATATCGCGAAATATCTGGGATCTGACGCGTTGTTTTATCGGGCCGAGCATCCGGACACGCTGGTGGCGCGACAAGCGCAGCATTGGGATCCCGTCGTGTTCTGGGCAGCGGAAAGTCTCGGAGCCCACTTTATTCTCGCGCAAGGCCTGATGCACGTCCGCCAACCGAACGAAGCCGTGGCCGCCGCGCGGCTGGCGCTGCCGACCGATGCCTGGCGTCTTGGCGCGCTGCATACCGTAACGACGCTGACCGGATCGGCGCTACTGGCGTTGGCGCTGTTACACCGGCGACTGGATTCCGGAGCGGTTTGGGCCGCCGCGCATGTGGATGAAGACTGGAATGCCGAGACCTGGGGGGCTGACGACGAGGTCGTCATCCGCCGCGCGGCGCGTCAGGCCGATTTTGATGCCGCGGCAGCCATGCTTGGAGCGCTCGAATAATGCAAAAGCGGGTGGGGCCCGCGGGTTAACGACAGCTTAACGAGCTGCCACTAGGCTTTTACCGGTGAGGTTGGTCCGGTGGCGATGGCGAGCCTCTCGCGTTTGGTGTTTTCGAGCATGGTTGGGCCGGCACCGGCTATCCCGTTTCGGATATCATGCTCCGTGTGAGGCGTGCGGATGTCGATTACGATCAATCCTGTCTTCCCGGTTATTGCCGCCAAAGGCGCGACGCCCGATCTGGTTTTGCAGCCGGGGACCGTGATCGACGCACGCGTGCTCAAAGTCCTGGATGATACCCGCGTCAAGATTGCGATCGCGAGCCTCACCATCGAGGTTCTGACCGAAGTACAATTACAGCCCGGCGCAGCGCTGCAGCTTGCGGTGTCGCAAACGCCTGACGGCATCCGCCTTGCGATCGTCACTCCGGAATCGTCCGCGGCTTCCTCCGTACCGGCCGAGGTGATCAATGCCGCTGCAGGCAGCGCCACCGCTGCGGTCGGTTCGCTGCTGTCGTCTATCGCGGCAGCTCCAGTTACCGATGTATCAGCGATTGCGATCAATCGTGCGGTCGCCGATCCGGCGCCGCCGACGTTGACCGCCGTCGAGGCGCTTGCTGTGACGGCAGCGGCCCAGGCCGCCGCGTCCAAGCAAGGGGGGCTGTCGTCGCTTTTCGCCAATGTTTCGGCAGCGGCGGTTTCCGATAGTCTTCCTGAACCGTTGCAACAGGCGGCAGCACAATTGCTTGCGATCCGTCCCCAGCTCACGCCTGCATTATCGGGCGCCGATGTGAAGTTGGCTTTCGAGAACTCAGGCCTGTTTCTCGAGGCCTCTCTTGCTTTGGGCACCGTGCAACAGGCTGAGCAGGGGAGCATGCCGGATCTCAAAGCCGCGCTGATCGTTTTTCGTCAGACGCTTTCGACCTGGCTTGGTCAGGCTGCGCCTGAAAATCCGAGCGAGGCTGTGATGGTGGAGCCTCTGGAGCTGCTGATGCAGCAGGGCCTGACGCTCAGAAAAGCCGCTTCGCTGGATGTTCTGTCCTTGCCTGCATCCGATATCGATGTCGAAGAAGCCTATCTGCCAAAGGCGTTGCTGCCCGTTGCCGATGACTTCAACCCGATGTTTTCCTCAACGGGCCAAACCCTCAATGCGGGGGCACGGGCGGCGGCCGCCACGGCTGCTTTGAAAATTCTGCAGGATGTCGAATATGCGACATCGTCCGATATCATTGAAACCATCCAGACCGTCGTGGACGGCAAGGTGGTTATGGAGCCTGTGACATCGCGCGCTGCATTTCTGTCCAGCAGCGAGGCAGTCTCACGTGCCGCGGTACCTCCGCCGCCGTTCCGCGGTGCGGCGCTCGCGCCGCAGACGGTCGCATCGCCATCGATCGTGCCCGGCATGCGTACGACGGAAGCGGTTCACCGATTGATGGACGACACCGACGGGGCGATTGCACGTCAGACTTTGCTGCAGATCGCATCGTTACCTGACCGCGTCGATGTTTCGAGCGCGCGGAGCAACGCCACCGCGCCGCATTGGAATTTCGAGATACCGTTTGCCACACCTCAGGGCACGGCGGTCGCTCAGTTCGAAATCTCGCGCGATGGTGGCGGCAAATCCGTTGAAGCCGTTCATCGCGTCTGGCGAGCCCGCTTTTCTCTCGACGTCGAGCCCGCCGGGCCGGTTCATGCCATTGTCTCTCTGTCAGGTGAAACCACCTCTGTCAGAATGTGGGCCGAGCGCCCCGAAACGGCGGTGCGTCTGCGCGACAACGCATCACAACTCAGCCGCGCGCTGCGTCAGGCCGAGCTGGAACCCGGCGATATTGTGATAGGTGACGGCACGCCGCCGCGGCCTGTTGCTGTCGCCCCGGCCGGACACTTCCTGGATCGCGCGACATGAGCAATCGGTCACCAACATCGCTCGCGGTCGCGCTCCACTACGATAAAAAGGGGGCGCCGCGCGTCGTTGCCAAGGGCAAGGGCTCCCTCGGCGAGAAGATCATCGAGGTCGCGAAAGAAAACAACATTCCGATTCAGGAAAACGAAGCCTTGGCGGGTGCGTTGTCCAACGTCGAATTAGGCGACGAAATTCCGGCAGAGCTTTATAAGGCGGTCGCGGAAGTGTTGATTTTCGTGTTGAAATTGTCGGGACGTCTGCGGTCCTAGCCGGCCTCACGCCAATCTTCTACCAAAATACCAGCCTTATTGATGCGGTTCGGGTCGTGAGCCGTTAGCTATCTATTCGTGTACTGTGTTGCTCACGCGTGCGCGTGAAAATTGGACGCCTTTTGAATGAACCGTCGTGACGCTCTCAAACTTCCGCTTGGATGTCTGGCCGCAGCGAGCATCTATTCGCCGCGCAGCTTCGCGACAGTCGCGCCCATGAAAAATATCATCGAGGAAAGCCTCGCGAAGCATTTCGCCGATAATGGCACGCAGGGCACATTCGTTGCGTATAAGGTTGACGACTATACCGTTATCGCGAGCGATAAGGAGCGCTCGGGGCAAGCAATTCTCCCGGCATCGACCTTCAAGATTCCAAATTCTGTGATCGCGCTGGAAACCGGTGTCGTCGCCGATCCCGATAAAGACATCTTCAAATGGGACGGGGTGACCCGGTTCATTCCGGAGTGGAACAGGGACCATACGCTACGCTCCGCCATCGCGGCATCGGCCGTGCCGGTCTATCAGGACATCGCGCGGCGCATCGGCGAGGAGCGGATGCAAAAATATCTCGATGCCTTTGACTACGGCAATCACGATATCGGCGGCGGCATCGATCGATTTTGGCTGACGGGAAACCTGCGCATCGATCCGGTGCAGCAGATCGATTTTCTGGACCGCCTGCGGCGAGGCGTGCTTCCCGTCTCCAGCCGCGCGCAAGATCTGACGCGCGATATTTTGCCGGTCACCAAGGTCGGCGACGCGGTCATTCGCTCCAAGACAGGATTGGTTGGCGTCGACGACAAGAGCGAGGCGGAAACTGTTCGCACAAGTATCGGCTGGCTTGTCGGATGGGTTGAGAAGGGTGACCGGCGCACGGTGTTTGCCCTTAACCTTGATATTCGCGAGGCTCATCATACGGCCGCGCGCATGCAGTTGGCCCAGCTTTGTCTGAACGAAATCGGGGCGCTTTAGCGCCAGTCTGACGGGTCTGGGGCCGTTTTCCGGTTGGGAGCGGCCAGTTCGCAGGTGCGACAGAGCGTTTCGGCAAAAAAATATCAAAAAAATTGGCGGGCGGTGAATCCTTTCCGATGGTGCAATACGTCTAAAGCGATAGGAAGCCGGATAAAAAGGAGCCTTCGCTGATGAAACGGACAATCGTGCGTTACAAAACCAAACCGGAGAAAACCGAAGAGAACGAACGTCTGATCCATAACGTCTTTCTCGAATTGGCAGCGAGGTCGCCCGACGGCCTGCGCTACGCGGTGTTCAAGCTGGCGGACGGGAGTTTTGTCCACCTGGTCGAAGGCCAGGAGGGCACGAGCTCGTTGACTGAGCTGGAAGCGTTTCGGGCCTTCTCAAGCGGGATAAAGGAGCGTTGTATCGAGCCTCCGAAGGTTGGCGATGCCGTCATTGTCGGAAACTACCGGATGGTCGGCGAGGGACGAAGTCCATGACATGTTTAATGTCGCGGTATCGCCGCACATGAGCATCTCCTACACCGATGGCGCGGATGACCGCGGAGCCTTACATCGGCTCTTGGGCGATCTGCGCCCAAGATTGCATCGATATACCGCCCGCATGACCGGCTCGGTGATCGACGGGGAAGACGTCGTTCAGGAGGCGATGCTGAAAGCCATTGAGGCGTTGCCGGGTGCTGGACCGATCGCCAATCTTGAGGCGTGGATTTTTCGCGTCATTCACAATGCGGCGCTGGATTTCCTCAGACGGCGCGGCCGACAGCAAGCATGGCAGGCCGAAGACGATACGGACACGATCGCCGACCCCGGCAGCATGGTGGACGATCATGATGCGACACTGGCCAGCCTTCGCACCTTCATGAGGTTGCGGCCGTCTCATCGCAGCTGCGTCATTCTCATGGATGTTCTCGGTTATGCGATTGAAGAGATCACCGATATCACCGGTTTGACGGTTGCCGCAGTGAAGGCTGCGCTGCATCGCGGCAGACTACAGTTGCGAGAATTGGCGCAAGAGCCTGACGACAATCCCGCTCCGATTTTGGATGCTTTCGAGCGCGCGCGTCTGGCGTCGTATGTGGAGCGATTTAATGCCCGCGATTTCGATGCACTTCGCGATTTGCTGGGTGAAGATGTTCGAACTCGATCTGTTCAACAAGAGCCGGCGCGAAGGCCGCAGTGATGTGTCGCGCTACTTCGAAAACTACCAAGGCATGACAGATTGGCGGTTGACGACTGGAATGGTCGAAGGCCGTCCCGCCATACTGGTTATGGATCCTGAAAACCCGGAAAAAGGGCCGATCTATTTTGTTGTGCTCGAATGGGCGGACGGACGGATCGTAACCATCAGGGATTTCCGTTATGCCCGTTACGCCATCACCGATGCTGAATTGACTGGAATGTGAACCATCGGCAAATGGTTGCGACGCATCGCGCCGTTGCGTGGGCATTGGCAAATCGTGGTCCTCGCGCATATGCTTCCTTCCACAGAACAACAACAGTGGAGGAAACCATGACACGACGATTGCTCTGGCTCGGTTCGCTCGCCGTCGCGGCAAGTGCGGGATGGTTGGCCGCGACCGCTTTCTCGCCTGCCGCACAAAGCAGGGAGCCGCGATTTCCGCAATTGACGATGGATCAACTCAACGAAGCGCAAAAGCCGCTCGGCGAGCAGGTGATGAAAATCTCCAGCGTCGGTATTGGCGGCCCGTACAATCCGATGATGCGCAGTCCGGTTCTCGGGCAACGGCTGTTCGATCTTTATCACTATCTGCGCTGGGAAACGTCGGTGCCGGCCAGATTGAACGAGTTTGCAATTCTGATTATCGGCCGGCAGTGGCGATCGCAGGTCGAATGGTATGCCCACGCGCCACTCGCGGAAAAGGCGGGGCTTTCGCCACAGATCATCGCGGAATTGAAGGCCAACAAGCGTCCCTCGAACATGTCCGAAGACGAGGCCGTGGTTTACGACTTCGTCACCGATCTGGCGACCAAGCAGGCTGTTTCCGACGAGCTTTTCGCGCACGCCAGAAAGCTCTTCAGTGATCAGCAGATTGTCGACCTGACGTCGGTCGCCGGTTGCTACGTGTCGGTCGCGATGCTGCTTGCGATGGCCGAGGAGACCACTCCGCCCGGCAAAGAGGCACCTTTCAAACCAGGCGAGCCGTAAGAGCGAGCCATAAGCCGCTCTTACCGCGCGGAACCGCCCGCATCCTTTCCGATGCGGCCGAGATGCGTGAATGTGAATCCGGCGCCGTATTTGAGGCCGTACCCCAGCGCGCGGTCGATGCCGATATGCGCGAGCCAGATCAGGGCAATGTGACCCAGGAGCGGATTGGGCAGCGCGACGCCCAGAACACCCAACGCAAGGGGGGCAAGGGTCGTATGCGCTGCGTTATAGCAAAACGCGCCGGCGCGGGGACCGGCGAGAAAGCCGCAGAAGCTTAGGTCAGGGACAAGAAGAAGCACGGCAAACAGCAGCCATGATGCGCCGGACCATCCATAGAGAGTCACGGCGGCGCACGTCAGCGCGAGGCCTTCCAGCCGCAACAGCAGTTTCGGAGCGCCCTTTACCGTGCCCGGGGTCATTTCATTCGCTGTTTCCGCCATCCGTCACGCTCCGATTTGATGAGAAACCTGTTCTACCGGTATGCGCGGTCTGGAGCTATCCGCCCGGCGGGCGTAAAGCCGGTTTTCCTGTGTGTGGACAGCATGCTAGACAGGCGTCCAACGCGTTCACAAAGGGGCAATCCGAAAGGCAGCTTGCCTGCCGGCGGTTGGGGATCAGCATGAAGGATATCGTCGAAAAGCTCGAAATTCGCCGCGTCGGGGCCAAGCTCGGGGGCGGAGAAAAACGCATCGAGGCCCAACATGGCCGCGGCAAACTGACCGCGCGCGAGCGTATCGAATTGTTGCTGGACAAAGGTTCGTTCGAGGAATTCGACATGTTCGTGGAGCATCGCTCCGTCGAATTCGGTATGGAAAAGAACAAGGTTCCCGGTGATGGCGTTGTCACCGGGTGGGGCACGATCAACGGCCGCAAGACCTTCGTTTTCGCCAAGGACTTTACGGTGTTCGGCGGCTCTCTTTCGGAAACCCACGCGCTCAAGATCACCAAGTTGCAAGACATGGCGATGAAAGCGCGGGCACCGATCATCGGACTCTACGATGCCGGCGGAGCGCGCATTCAGGAGGGTGTCGCTGCGCTCGCGGGATACTCTTATGTCTTCCGGCGCAACGTGCAGGCTTCCGGTGTCATTCCGCAAATCAGCGTCATTATGGGACCGTGCGCAGGCGGGGACGTCTATTCGCCGGCGATGACCGATTTCATCTTCATGGTGAAGAACACCAGCTACATGTTTGTTACCGGGCCGGATGTAGTGAAGACAGTGACCAATGAGGTTGTTACGGCGGAAGAACTGGGTGGCGCCAGCGTGCACGCGACGAAATCGTCGATCGCCGACGGTGCTTACGAGAATGACGTCGAGACGTTGCTGCAAATGCGCCGGCTGATCGATTTTCTGCCGGCCAACAATACAAGCGGCGTGCCCGAATGGCCGAGTTTCGACGACATCGAGCGCGTCGACATGTCGCTTGATACGTTGATCCCGGATAATCCCAACAAGCCTTATGACATCAAGGAGCTGATCCTCAAGGTCGTGGACGAGGGCGATTTGTTCGAGATCGCGGAAACTTTCGCCAAGAACATCGTGACAGGATTCGGCCGTATTGCCGGGCGCACGGTGGGCTTTGTCGCCAATCAGCCGATAGTGTTGGCCGGGGTTCTTGATAGCGATGCATCGCGCAAGGCGGCGCGGTTCGTGCGGTTCTGCGATGCCTTCAACATCCCGATCGTCACCTTTGTGGATGTTCCGGGTTTCCTGCCGGGTACCGCGCAGGAATACGGTGGCTTGATCAAGCACGGTGCGAAATTGCTGTTCGCTTATTCGCAATGCACTGTCCCGCTGGTGACCGTCATCACGCGCAAGGCCTATGGTGGCGCGTTCGACGTCATGGCCTCAAAGGAAATCGGCGCGGACATGAACTATGCGTGGCCAACCGCGCAGATCGCCGTCATGGGTGCGAAAGGAGCCGTGGAAATCATTTTCCGGCAGGACATTGGCGACGCGGAAAAGATCGCCGCGCGCACCAAGGAATACGAAGATCGATTCCTGTCGCCGTTCGTGGCCGCGGAGCGAGGTTATATCGACGACGTGATCATGCCGCACTCGACACGTAAGCGCATTGCCCGGGCCCTTGCCATGCTTAAGGACAAGCACGTCGAAGTGCCAATGAAAAAACACGATAACCTGCCTCTTTAAGCGAAGTGGACCACGATACGTCGTGGTGGAAAATGCTGATACGTAAAGCCAAATGTGACTCAATGGCGCGTTGTTTGAAAATTGCCATAACGCTCCTCAGCTTTGCTTGTGCTTCGGCACGGGCCGATGAAACCGTGGGCATCGGCGGCTCGCGCGCCGTGCTCATCAGACCGAAGGCGCCGCATGCGAGCGTGATCCTGATGCCGGGCGGCAGCGGAGCGATCAACGCAGGCGAGAACGGCGAAATCAATGGGCTGAAAGGCAACCAATTGGTTCGGACCCGGCAGGCTTATGCTGCGCGCGGGCTTGCTGTGCTGGTTGTCGATGCGGGCATCGATCTCAATGGCGCTGTCCAATATATGGCTGCGATCAAACGGCCCGTCACGGTCATCGGGACTAGCCGCGGTACGCTACGTGCCGCAGAGGGGATTGCCCGTGGCGCACGGCCCGATGCGTTGGTGTTGACCTCGGGATTCCTCAGCGCTGACTCCGGGAGCGGCTCCAACGTCATGTCCATTCTTGGATCACCAGCTGCGCTGCCGCGCACGCTCGTCATCCATCACCGTGAGGACAGTTGCCGCTCGACGTTGCCGGCTGGCGTCGATCCATTCATCAAATGGTCGGCGGGCCGGGCGCGTGTGACCTGGGTCAGCGGTGGCCGCAGCGAGGGTGACCCATGCGAGGCTTTTGCGCACCATGGCTTCAATGGACAAGACGGACAGATCGTAGGAATTGCTGCAAGTTTCCGCTGATTCCAGTAGCGCGCAGCTTGAGATCGGGAAGGGTTCGCTGCTATGCGGCGTTTGCGTCGCCTTTGCGCAGGCGCGCGATCAGGCCTGCCGCGGCTTGCATCGTGACCCCGAAGAGCCAGGAAAAACCGATGACCATCGTGCCGAATAATCCGGGCGCTTCGTCGAAGATCACGATGTAGACGGATAACATCGCCGTCACTGCCGCGATGAAGGTGCCTGCGGCGCTGAGCAACTCTACGCTGTCAGGTGTCTGGTCGGGATCGACTTCAACCAGATTGGCGTGGCGAGCGCGAGCGGCGCGACGGGGAATATCGATTCCCAGATAACCACCAATCGCGCCATAGATCGTCATGGCAAAAATGAATCCCAGCGTTCCGACTCTGTCGAACGCGGCACTCGCCAGATGTGCGGCAACGAACAACCCGCACGATGCCCCCATCATGGCAAGCCCGATGCGCTCGATCACATGCGTCCATATGCTCGTTCGCGAACGTTTACCTGCGCTTATCGCGACGTCGCTGATGTGATCCATAGGGATTTATACCACGACAATCGGCGAAAGTCCTGAATCCGGATTTTCGGTGAAATGAGACACCGTTCCTGACTGATTTTACCACGATGGGCTGACTCACGCCGTCACACTATGCTGTCACCCATGCCAAAAAAAGCGGGCCTGTTTCCAGGCCCGCCGTCAAGGATATGTCGGTCTCATCACGCGCTAGGATAGTTCAAGTTAGCGTGACGTCGAGCCGGAATTCGGCCGGGGCCGGGTTATTCTGAGGAGCAGGTGCCGTTGAAGGCGCCGCGCCGGTCGTCATTCCGGGCTGTGCGTTGGGGCCGGGAGTTACGTTTCGTCACCGGTGGGGGAGCCGCGGATGGGGCGTTTGCAGCCGTATTGGTCGGCGGCGTCGGAGATGTCGCTACAGTATCTCTGGTCGTATGCGCGACGCCATACAAGACCCCACCCAGGATCAACATGGCTGCGATGGCATAGGCAACAGTCCGCCCGGCGCCCGCCGGACCTTCCGTCAATTCCAAGATCTGGCTGCAGTTCGTCGTCGAAACGAGAGGGCCGAGGCGGCATTTCATTGGATGACATACGGCGACGGATGTCGTCATCGTCCTGAATAGAGCGATATGGCTCGTCTGGTTCACGCGGAAAGGCCATGAGTTTCCTCCTTTGTCTGACCAGGATTCAATTTTCGCTGCGCTCACAGGTTCCCCGGGGATGTGACAGTTCCCGTGGAAATTGCTCAGGTTCCTAACGTGCGGCTCGGTCTCCGAGCGGGGAGAGGTGAACCGTGTGGAAGGTTTTCTGCAGCGCGGAAGATGGCGATGCGGCGTTGCTCCACACAGCGTTGAAGCCATACAAAGCGAGAGCGACAACGAGCATCAAACCGATCCCCAACAGTGCTTTAGCGGGCTTCGCGTGGTTTTGATCCGTCCGCAGCCGGAAAGCACGTTCAATCGAGTCGGGCATTTTGGCCTCCCGCCAGTTATACGTCCCGCTCAATTCCGTGTCCTGAATTCGTGTCTTGAAGGGCGGGCGAATATGGTTGAACAGACAACCGCCGGGTTACCGGCGGTGTTCCACGCGAGGCAGTCCTCTTTAAAAAACGCCTGTTGAAAAGCCGGGAACTTTTTATGCGGGGCGGCGTTGCGCTTTTCGCATCATTGTAATGTGCCGCGCCATCCGGCGTTGGACGGAACCCGGGGGAACGGGATCCGAAAGAGATTGGGGCAACGAGAGTATGAAGAGTCAGAGTGATCGTCTTCCGACTGGGATTTCAAGTCTCGATACGATTTTAGGCGGCGGCGTTTTCCACGGTGGAATCTATATCATTCAGGGCGCCCCGGGGGCGGGGAAGACAATTCTGGGAAACCAGATCTGCTTCGCGCATGCCGCGAGCGGGCGGCGCGCTCTTTACATTACGTTGCTGGCCGAAAGTCACTCGCGCATGATCGGTCATATGCAGCGGCTGGATTTTTTCGACCAATCTGCAATTCCCGACCGCGTGTCGTTCATTGGCGCGTTCAAAATCCTCGACGACGATGGCCTGCGCGGCTTGCTTGACGTCGTTCGCCGCGAAGTGCGGGCCCGGCAAATCAACACGCTCGTTCTGGACGGTCTGATTACGGTTCATGAGAAGGCGTCGTCGGATCTGGAACTGAAAAAGTTTATCCACGAATTGCAGGCCCAGGCGGCATTCACCGATTGCACGATGTTTCTGCTGACGAGTGCTTTTGATGAGCAGAAATTTCCACCCGAGCACACCATGGTGGACGGGCTAGTTGAGCTGCAAACGACGTTACATGGCCGGCGCGCCGAGCGAGAATTGCAGGTCCACAAATTGCGTGGCGGCTGGTTCATGGGAGGCCGTCACTCTTATCGCATCACAGACGCAGGAATTTCTGCATTTCCACGAACCGAGGCTCTTCTTGAAACCCCCAGCATATGGGACGGGGCGGACGGCCCGAAGGTCACCAGCGGAATTGCTGGACTGGACAAGATGCTGGGAGGAGGTTTTGACCAGCATTCGGTCACGGTGGTGCTGGGCCCCGCCGGCAGCGGCAAGACAACGGCGGGCTTGCAGTTTCTGCTCGGCGGCCCGCCGGACGAACACGTGATTCATTTCGGCTTCCACGAAAACCCCACGGCGCTGATGCTGAAGGCGCATGCGCTGAAGCTTCCGATCGATGCGCGCAGGGATACGGTTCATATGCTGTGGCGTCCGCAGACTGAAGCGGTGCTGGATGAAGTCGCAAAGGAGCTGCTCTCAGCAATCGAACGATATGGTGCACGGCGTCTTGTGATCGACGCCATCGAAGGGTTCGCCAAGCTGACCGACGAGCGAAAACGTGTGACCGCTTTTTTATCGGCGCTTTGCAACGAGTTAAGAGCACAAGGTGTTACAACGCTGACGACCGCCGAAACCGATCATATTGGAGTCATTCCAGGCCAGCCTTTGGCGGGTGTGACACCGACGGGATTGTCGCCGGTGGCGGAAAATATCATTGCGCTGCGGCTTGCCGCACTACGTTCGGAAACTCATCGGCTTATGACGGTTCTCAAAGCCCGCGACAGCAAAACGGATATGCGAATGCGCCGCTTCGAAATCATCGAAGGTGGCATCGCGCTGGATGAGGACTATGCGCGGGCAGAAAATATCCTGCGAGAGATTACCTCTCAAAGCGAAAAACCGCGCCTGCCTTCGGTGGATCCTCGTCTGGCCGGAGAGTAAATGTGAAAACGGTGCTGATCGTCGAGGACGAATGGGCGATCGCGGATTGGCTCGAAGTCCTGTTGAGCGAAAGAGGCTATCATATACTTGCCGCGAGTAATGGCCGGCAGGCGCTCGACATTTTGCATCATGAAATACCCGACCTCGTGCTGACCGATTTCATGATGCCGTTCCTCGACGGCGGCAGCTTGATCGCCGCAATGGCTGAAAATCCTACAACGAGCCATATACCGGTTGTGGTCATGACGTCGCTCCTTGAAAGCGCAGTCCGCGAGCGGACCAAGGGCTTCGCCGCGGTCCTCCGAAAGCCGTTCCGGGAAGCTGATCTTTTTCGAATTTTAGACGAAATCCTCCCGCGCGACGGAAATTAGAATGCGGCGGTGGCGCATTTTCTGTGCGTGCGAGGCCGGGCGGACGATATAAGCCGCAACAACGGGGCGGCAAACCGCAACGAAATTTCGTTTGTTCAAGGGGCTGATAACAGGCCCGATTCTTGATGCAGTGAGGATCAAAAGCGACATAGACTGGCGCGAAATGGACTCGTTGGCGGATCGGTCGATCGACCCCAGGCGAGACCTCTAAATTCGGGATCGTCCGAAACCAACAAGAGCCGGGAAAAGCGCTGTTATGGGAATTAACCAAGGGCCGATCAGCCTCGATCAAAAATATACCCAGGCATCGGGACATATCTTTCTTACCGGCATTCAGGCGCTGGTCCGCTTGCCGATGGCGCAGATCCGCCGCGATCGCGCGCAGGGTCTCAACACATCGGCTTTCATCTCCGGTTATCGCGGATCGCCCCTCGGTGGTTACGATCAGCAATTGATGGCTGCGAAGGCTCATCTTGCGCAGTACGACGTCAAATTTCAGCCCGGTGTGAACGAGGATCTGGCGGCAACCGCCGTCTGGGGATCTCAGCAGCTGAATCTGTCCCCGGGTGCAAAGCGCGATGGGGTGGTGGGCATCTGGTACGGCAAAGGCCCGGGTGTCGATCGCTGCGGTGACGTATTCCGCCACGGCAATGCGGCGGGCTCCGCAAAAAATGGCGGCGTTCTGTGTCTGGCGGGAGATGACCACGGCGCGAAATCCTCAACGGTGCCTCACCAATCAGATCACGCCTTTATCTCGGCGCTGATGCCATACCTTTATCCGTCCAGCATTCACGAGATGATCGAAATGGGGCTGCTCGGCATCGCCATGTCGCGTTACTCGGGTTGCTGGGTCGGGATGAAGGTGATCACCGAGACAGTGGAAACCACGGCCGAGATCGATCTGACCGACGAGATGACGCCTTTCATCATTCCGCCGGATTTTGAAATGCCGCCGGATGGTCTGAACTTGCGCTGGCCTGACGATCGCTACGCCCAGGACCGTCGTCTCCAGGATTACAAGGGCTTCGCGGCCATCGCGTTTGCGCGAGCCAACAAGGTCAATCGCGTCACGATGGATTCGCCGAACGCGCGCTATGGGATCATGGCGTCCGGTAAGAGTTATGAAGACGTTCGCCAGGCATTGCGCGAGCTGGGGATTACCCCGGAGGTTGCCGCGAAGATCGGTCTTCGTCTTTACAAGGTCGGAATGCCTTGGCCGCTTGAGCCGGCGGGTGTGCGCGAATTCGCTGTCGGCCTTGAGGAAATCCTGATCATCGAGGAGCGGCGCGAGATCGTCGAAAACCAGGTCAAGCAAGAGCTGTTCAATTGGCGTGACGATGTGCGGCCGCGCATCGTGGGCAAGATGGACAGCCACGACAAACGCTTCCTGTCCTTTTCGGAAGAACTCAGCGTCGCGACAATCGCGACCTCGTTGGCCGAGCGGCTGCTTACTCTCGATCTCAATCCCGAAGTCGTCGCCATGCTGCGCGCGAAAGCGGATTGGTTCAACGGGCGACAAGCCTCGCAGGTGCAGGCGATCGCTCCCATCACACGCACACCCTATTTCTGTTCGGGGTGCCCGCATAATACGTCGACCAAGGTGCCGACGGGCAGTCGTGCGATGGCGGGCATTGGCTGCCACTTCATGGCGCAGTGGATGGACCGCAGCACCGAGACGTTCACCCATATGGGCGGTGAGGGCGTCACCTGGACCGGGATCGCCCCGTTCACCGATGAGAAGCATGTTTTCGTCAATCTGGGCGACGGGACCTACTTCCATTCGGGGAGTCTTGCGATCCGTCAGGCGGTCGCCTCCAAGGTCAACGTCACCTACAAAATTCTATATAACGATGCGGTGGCCATGACGGGCGGCCAGCATGTCGATGGCGATTTGTCTCCGCAGCAGATCACCTTTCAGCTCCACAGCGAGGGCATCCGCAATATCTATCTGGTGTCCGAGACGCCGGAGACCTATCCGGCGTCGGATATCGCCCCCGGCACCAAGGTGGCTCATCGCGACGAGCTCGATGCCGTGCAGCGCACGCTGCGCGAGACGCCCGGTTGTTCGGCCATTGTCTTCGTTCAGACCTGCGCGGCGGAAAAGCGTCGCCGCCGCAAACGTGGGTTGCTTGAGGATCCGCCGAAGCGCGTCGTCATCAACTCCGCCGTTTGCGAGGGATGCGGCGATTGTTCGGTGCAGTCGAACTGCATTTCGGTTGAGCCGCTCGAAACCGAGATGGGCCGTAAGCGCACCATCAATCAGTCGAGCTGCAACAAGGATTTTTCCTGCCTCAAAGGCTTTTGCCCGTCTTTCGTGACTGTCGACGGCGGCAAATTGCGAAAGCGCGCGCCGGTGGACTTGGCGTCGTTCGGCGATCTGCCTCCGGCGCCGTCGCTTCAGTCGCTCGACCGCCCCTATAACATTGCTGTTGGCGGTGTCGGTGGAACGGGTGTGCTGACCATCGGTGCGCTGCTTGGCATGGCGGCGCATATCGAGGGCAAGGCGAGCATGATCCTCGATATGTCGGGGCTGGCCCAGAAGGGCGGGGCGGTGCTGAGTCATGTGCGTATTTCGAAGAATACCCAGGACGTCACATGCTCGCGCATCGTGACGGGCACTGCCGATTTGTTGATCGCCGCCGATGAAGTGGTGGCGATCGCCAAGGAAACGATCTCGCTGTGCGAGGCACAACGGACCCATGGCATTATCAATACGCATTTGATTCCGATTGCCGACTTCGTCCGCGACCGCGACTTCGATTTTCAACGGCGCAAGGTGAACAATGTTCTGGAAGTTGCGATCCGCAAGGATTCCATTTTCCTTGATTTCACTCATGCGGCGGAAGCACTGCTGGGCGATTCCATCGCCACCAATGTGATGATGCTGGGTTATGCCTACCAACAAGGGCTTCTTCCAGTATCGGCGGAATCCATTGCCAAGGCGATCGAGTTGAACGGCGTTTCCATCAAAATGAATACACTGGCGTTCGCGTTGGGGCGACTGGCATCGTCCGATCCGAAGCGCCTGGCGTCAATGTTGAAAGACGAGGTCGCGCCTCCGAAAACGCTCGACCAGATGTCGCTGGATGAAATCCTCGAGCATCGCCGTGCGCTGCTGCGCCAATATCAAAACAGTAGGCTGGCCAAGCGCTATAGCGACCTGGTTAATCGCGTAAAGGCGGCTGCGACGAATGCAGGATTCGGCGAGGAGTTGCCGCGCGCCGTCGCGATCAATTATGCAAAACTGCTCGCCTACAAGGACGAATATGAGGTAGCGCGCCTCTTTACCGATGGCAGGTTTGAGCAATCCGTTCGCGAACAGTTCGAAGGTGATTTTTCGCTCAGCTTCCATCTGGCGCCGCCATTGCTGTCGAACAAAAAGGACGCGATGGGGCGACCGATCAAGCGCAACTTCGGACCGTGGATGATGAAGGCGTTCCGGTTGCTGGCGAAGCTGCGTTTCCTACGCGGGACCCCGCTCGATATCTTCGGCTATTCGGCGGACCGGCGTCTGGAGCGCGATCTGATCAAAGGCTATGAGAACGACGTTGCGTACCTGGTCGACCGGCTCGCTCCGGAGACCATTAATACCGCCATCGAGTTGCTGTCGCTGCCAGACCGAATCCGGGGCTACGGCCCGGTGAAGGAAAAGGCCGTGCAGGATGCGCGGAAGCGGTATGAGGAGTTGAAGCAAGACTTGATCAATCCACCGCCGCTGGTGACGCCTCAAATGGCTGCCGAATAGATCGGTTACCCGCTCCCGCAATTTCGCATGCGGCCATGTGCGCTGTATTTCGCAAGGCGGAACAGCGCTGATGGTTCGCGCTTGCCAATCGTGCCGGGGCAGTTCACAAAATCCGCCGGGATATTAAGCACCTGCGGAGAGTGGTTTGAGCATTAAAGGCAAAGCCTATATCGCTGGCGTCTACGAGCATCCGACGCGGCACGCCCCGGATAAATCCGTAGCCCAGCTTCATGCCGAATGTGCACATGGTGCGTTGCAGGACGCGGGTCTCAGCAAGGACGATGTCGACGGTTACTTCTGCGCGGGAGACGCGCCAGGAGGCCCGATGGCGATGGCCGATTATATGGGCCTCAAGCTGAAGCATCTCGATGGCACGGACACCGGCGGTTGCTCCTACATCATTCACCTCGGCCACGCGGCTGAAGCGATCGCGGCCGGCCGCTGTTCGGTGGCACTGATCACGCTGGCCGGTAAGCCGCGAACGGGCGGGGCGCCGGCGCGGGCGACGGGTCCCGAGCAGGATTTCGAAGCCGCCTATGGTGCAACCACTCACAACATTTACGCCATGTGCGCGTTGCGGCACATGCACGCGTTCGGGACCACAAGCGAGCAACTCGCATGGGTCAAGGTCGCGGCATCCCATCATGCGCAATACAATCCGCATGCGATGTTGCGCGAAGTCGTGACGGTGGAGGATGTCGTCAACTCACCGATGATCGCCGACCCGTTGCATCGGCTCGATTGCTGCGTGGTAACGGATGGCGGCGGTGCGGTGATCGTGACAACGCCGGAGATTGCCAAAAGCCTGAAACGCCCTCCGGTGCGCCTGATCGGTGCGGGCGAAGCGCTGAAGGGACCGCGCGGCGGCAGGGCGCTCGATCTGACCTACTCGGCGGCCGTTTGGTCCGCGCCTCCGGCTTTCGCCGAAGCGGGCGTTACGCCGAAGGATATCAAATATGCGTCGGTGTACGACAGCTTCACGATCACGGTGGTGATGCAGCTGGAGGATCTTGGCTTTTGCAAAAAAGGTGAAGGCGGCAAATTCGTCGCCGATGGCAATCTTATTTCCGGCGTCGGCAAGCTGCCGTGGAATACGGACGGTGGCGGTCTTTGCAACAACCACCCGGTCAACCGCGGCGGCATGACCAAGATCATCGAAGCGGTGCGTCAGCTGCGCGGTGAGGCGCATCCCAAAGTGCAGGTGCCGAATTGCGACCTTGCGCTGGTACACGGAACCGGTGGGATGCTCGGTATCCGCCATGGTGCATCCACAGCCATTCTGGAGCGTGCGTGATGACCGAAGCTCAAAAATATCTCGCGCCTCAAGGTAATGCGGAGACCAAGACGTTTTGGGATGCCGCCGCTCAGGGCAAATTTCTGATCAAGCGCTGTCTGACCTGCAAGGAGCCGCATTATTTCCCGCGTGCGATCTGTCCGTTCTGCTTCTCGGACCAGACCGCTTGGGAAGAAAGTTCGGGCGAGGGCGAGATCTATACATTCAGCATCATGCGCAAATCCGCCAACGGTCCTTATGCAATCGGTTACGTGACGCTGAAGGAAGGGCCGTCGCTGCTGACCAATTTTGTCGATTGTGATTTCAAGTCTTTGAAAATAGGCCAGCGCGTCAAGGTCGTGTTCAAGCCGACCGACGGCGCGCCGCTGCCGTTTTTCACGCCCATTCCGTAAAGCAGCCATCGACGCCGCACGCGCCAATACGCTTCAAAAAATACTGGGGAAACACCATGCCGATCAAATATCCCGAGATCATGTCCTTGAAGCGGGAGGGCGATGCTTATTCCTGGACGGATCGCGAGGTCATGCTTTACGCGGTGGGGATCGGCATGGGAGCGGACCCCATGGACGAGAAGGAATTGCTGTTCGTCAACGAAGGCAGCTTTCACGCCCGCCCGCTGAAGGTGGTCCCCACATTCGCCTCCGTCGCGGCTTGGGGCGCTGGCCCCGGCGATCTCGGCATCAATCGCGTCATGGTGGTCGATGGCGAGCGCGACATCACCTTTCACAAGCCGTTGCCCGTGAGCGCGAAGATCACGGCTGACTTCCGCATCCTGGCCGTGTTCGACAAGGGCAAGGACAAGGGCGCCGTGGTGATGCGGGAGACGGTTCTGAAAGATGAAGCAGGGGGAAAGCTCGCCACTCTGGTGAGTTCGGCGTTTGCGCGTGGCGATGGCGGCTTCGGTGGCCCGAATGAAGGCCAGCCCGCGCCTCACGCCGTTCCGTCGCGCGCGCCGGATCAATCGGTCGATATCACGACACGCCCGGATCAGGCCCTGACGTATCGGCTTTGCGGAGACCGCAATCCTCTGCATAGCGATCCTGAATTTGCCAGACAGGCAGGCTTCCCTCGACCAATCCTGCACGGCATGTGCACCTACGGCCTGACATGCCGCGCCGTCCTGCAGACTTACGCCGACTACGATCCGGCTGCGTTCCGGCAGCATGTGGCTCGCTTTTCCGCGCCGGTGTTTCCCGGTGAAACCGTGACGGTGGACCTCTGGAAGGACGGCGACGTCGTGTCGTTCGAAGCTTGCGTCAAGGCGCGCAATGTCACCGTCATCAAAAGCGGGAAGACTGTTCTGGGATAGCAGACGCGGAGCAACACTATGGGTCTTTTGGACGGCAGGGTTGCGATCACAACGGCTCAGATTTTCTTTGTCCGACGATAACAGGACGGCGGCTCGCCGCTTTTAATGAGGTTGCCATGAGCGCCGTACCGGACACACCACCAGAACGGCCAGAGGTGGCCGCGCGCCTGTCCGCAACCATGCTGTTGCTGCGGGAGAGCGCCGACGGCATGGAGATCTTCATGGTGGTCCGGCACCATGAGATCGATTTCGCCTCTGGCGCACTGGTATTTCCAGGCGGTAGTGTCGATGCGGGCGATCATGATATCGCAGTCGATCAAGCACTCTTCACTGCAGATTGCGGGTTCGATCCTGCAGCCTTGGCGTTGCGAATTGCGGTGGTACGGGAGGCGTTCGAGGAGTGCGGCATTCTTCTGGCGCGGCCGAGTGGAGTGTCGGCGCTGGTGGGCGCGGAACGGCTGCAGGCGATCGACCAATCATGCCGCGCGGATTTGTGCGCGGGCCGTCGTTCATTCAAGGATATTATCGAGCGGGAGAGGCTCGTTCTGGCGCTCGACCTTCTCGTGCCGTTCGCTCATTGGATTACACCGGTGAAAATGCCGAAGCGCTTCGACACCTTTTTCTTTTTGGCGGTCGCTCCGGCCGATCAGGTCGGTGTTCACGACGGTAAAGAAGCGGTCGATTCGATCTGGATCGCGCCGCAGCGCGCGTTGGATGAGGCGAAGACCGGGCGTTACAAAATCCTGTTTCCGACCGAACGGAATTTGATCAAACTCGCCAAAAGCCTTTCGGCAAGCGCAGCCATCGAAAAGGCCCGCGCGGATCGCGTCGTAACGGTCATGCCGGAGATGATCAAGAGCGCGAGCGGCAAGCGGCAGCTTCGTATTCCCAAGGATGCGGGCTACGACGGCGAGGTGTTCGACATCGAGTTTTGATGCGGACGGGTTTTGCGGAAACTGAGACATCCGGGGACACGCCGGACTACCGGATCAGGCTGGAGGAAAAGGTCACGATGGACCAGGATTTGTTCGCGGGTTTGAAGGTGATCGATTGCGCAAGCTTCATTGCCGCGCCGGCGGCGGCAACGGTTTTGTCCGACTTCGGAGCCGACGTGATCAAGGTCGAGCCGCCGGGCGAGGGCGACGCCTATCGGCAGTTGCATGTCGCGCCGGGCTATCCGGTCAGCGAACATAACTATCCATGGATCCTGGAATCGCGAAACAAGCGAAGCATCGCTCTCGACCTCAAATCACCCGACGGGCTATCTGTCTTGCATCGGCTGGTAGAGCAGGCCGATGTTTTCATCACCAACATGCCGCTGGGTGTTCGGCGGCGCTTGAACATCCGCTACCAGGATCTTGGGCCGCGCAACCCGAGGCTGATCTACGCATCATTCACGGCCTATGGTGAAACAGGGGCGGAGGCTGAAAAAACCGGATACGACTCCACGGCCTATTGGGCGCGTAGCGGATTGATGGACAACGTCAAATCCCATGCGAACGCCGCACCGGCGCGGTCGATCGCCGGCATGGGCGATCACCCAAGCGCCATGGCGCTTTATGGCGCGATCGTCACCGCGCTCTATCGCCGCGACCGCACGGGAAAGGGCGGCTTGGTCACGTCGTCGTTGATCGCCAATGGCCTGTGGGCGAACAGCGTCTACGTGCAGGCGCAGCTCTGCGGCGCCAAGATGATCCCGCGCCCGCCGCGCGAGCAGTTGCCCAATGCCTGCATCAACATGTATCGCAGCCGGGATAATCGTTGGCTCACTCTCTCGGTCTTGAACGAGGCGCGTCAGCTCGAACCTCTGCTTGGGGCGATGGAACGGAGCGATATTCTGCAGGATCCCCGCTTCGTAACGCCAGAGTTAAGGCGGGCGAACTCACGGCAGCTCATCGCGGTTTTCGACGAGGTGTTCGCGACCCGCGATCTGGCGGATTGGCGCGAGAGACTGGACGCTGCCGGAATCACCTTCGGCGTGACTGGAACGCTCGATGACATCCCCCACGATCTGCAGATGCGTGAAGCGGATGCGCTGGTGCCCTATGCCGATGGTTCGATGCTGACCGTCAACAGTCCGTTCAGCATCGACGGCGTCGAAAAAACCAGGCCGCGCGCCGCACCGGCCATTGGTCAGCACAGCGAGGAAATCCTTCGCGAGGCGGGCTACTCCCCGGCGGAGATCGAGCGACTGCGCCAGTCTAAGGCGTTCGCATAGGTTTTATTTCAAAGTGGCACAAACGATGAGAAAAGCAGCCCTGACTTGATCGTTGGCCGTAGATTCGCGCATTCTCACCAAAAAATTTTGATTGAAACAATGCCGCTTTACAACCCGCTCGACCTCCGATTAGTCTGCTCGAAAAGTTGTTGCAGAAACTAAATCAAAGCGACGCTTTTTGAGGGGCAGTTCTCCGATGGCAGTTGAAAACGGATGGTTTGTATCGGCACCATGCGATGCGTCGCAGCTGTCGGCCACGAGATTGTTTTCGTCTTGTCTGCGGCTGTCTGATCAACTTGCAAATTCAGCCCGCGCCTCGTCCTCATAAGGGCCTGCGCCTCTTCGACCCCGGCACGTCGGGGTCCTGTAAAGCACGTCAAAATTTCTAGGCTTCCGACATTCAACGTCCCGACACAGCGGAGAACACCATGGCGATCCTGACCGGCACTAGTTCAAACGACATCTTGATCGCGGACGCGAGCGACGACGTTCTCGACGGCGGCGCGGGAGATGACATTCTGGTTGGGGGAGGTGGTCAGGATCAACTGATCGGCGGGACCGGTATCGATACTGCGAGCTATGTAGGCGCCGTATTTGGCGTTTTCGCGTCGCTGTCCGATCCATCTGTCAATACGGGCGATGCATTTGGGGATACCTATAGCGGTATCGAAAATCTAACGGGCAGCGCTACCGACGATGTCTTGATCGGCGATGCCGGCAATAACGTTCTCGATGGCGGCGCAGGCGATGACGATTTGATCGGCGGCGCGGGCGCCGATACGTTGATCGGCGGCACCGGCACTAACACGGCAAGTTATGAAACAGCAATTTCAGGCGTCGTCGCCAGTTTGGCCGATTTGTCCATCAATACCGGCGATGCGGCGGGCGATACGTACAGCAACATCACGGAACTGGACGGTTCGGATTTCGACGATACCCTGATCGGCGATGCCGGCGACAACGTGCTCGACGGAGGTGACGGCAACGACATCTTAACCGGCGGCGCCGGTGCAGATACGTTGCTCGGCGGTGCCGGCAACAACACTGCCAGCTATTCGACCGCGACGGCGAAGGTGACTGTCAACCTCTCCAATATCTACGACAATACGGGTGATGCCCTCGGCGACGGCTATTCCAATATTGAGAATCTGGCGGGAAGCAGCTTCGATGACACTTTGACCGGAGATTCCGCCGACAACGTCCTCGACGGCGCAGCCGGCAACGACACGCTCGATGGTGGGACGGGGTCTGACATCCTGATCGGCGGGGCGGGCGCGGACCATATGACCGGCGGGACCGGCAGCGATACCGCAAGCTATGTTACCGCGACGGTTAGCGTCACGGCTAGCTTGGCAACCCCGGCAGATAATACGGGTGACGCGGCAGGCGACACCTATAACAGCATTGAAAATCTGGCTGGCAGCAATTTCGATGACACGTTGTTCGGCGATGCGGGCGACAATACGCTCGATGGGGGCGCCGGAAACGACGTCCTGATTGGCGGTGCGGGCGACGACAGCCTGGTCGGCGGCTTGGGTAGCGATACTGCGAGCTATGCAAGCTCCGCCATTGCAATTGTCGCCAGCCTTGCGACTCCATCGGTCAATACCGGGGATGCCGCAGGCGATAGCTACGACAGCATCGAAAATCTCGAGGGCAGCTCGTTTGACGATATCTTGACGGGCGATGCGGGAGATAATGTGCTCACGGGTGACGCCGGAGCGGATCAATTGGATGGCGGCGCCGGCAGCGATAGCGCTGGTTATACGACCTCGACAGCTGGAGTAACGGCGAGTCTCGCCAACCGGTCGGACAATACCGGAGACGCCGCAGGCGATACGTATGTCAGTATCGAAAACCTGATCGGCAGTTCGTTCAACGATATTTTGACCGGCGATGCGGGAGACAACGTGCTCACCGGTGGCGCTGGAGCCGATCAATTGATCGGTGGAGCCGGAAGCGACACCGCGGGTTATGCAACTGCGGTGGCGGGAGTGATTGCAAGTCTGAGCGATACATCGGTCAATACCGGCGATGCGGCAGGCGACACTTACGATAGCATTGAAAATTTGATCGGCAGCGCTTTCAACGACACATTGACGGGTGATGCAGGCGACAACGTTCTCAACGGTGGCGCCGGCGACGACATCCTCAACGGCGGCCACGGAATCGACACGCTGACGGGCGGTGCAGGCAAAGATACCTTTGTTGTTCAGGCCGGAAACGAACATGCGATCATCACTGATTTCGTACCGGGTCAGGATGTTGTGGAGCTTCACGGTGGACCGTTCACCGATGCGTCGGCTCTGCTCGCGGCAGCAGTCCAATCAGGCGCGGATGTCGTCATCACCGTCGATGCCACCACCACCATTGTCTTGCAAAACGTGAATCTTGGAAAGCTGCACGCAGGTGATTTTAAGGTCATTTCGGATAATCAGCCGCCGGTGGCGGTGGCCGACCATTTGACGACCAAGGAAGATGCACCGCTGGTGCTGTCGGCTGCGGCGTTGACCGCCAACGACACCGACGCCAACGGCGATGCGCTGACGGTGACGTCGGTCGGCAATGCCGCCCACGGCACGGTTTCTCTGGTCAACGGCAATGTGACGTTTATTGCGGATGCCAATTTCAGCGGCATCGCACAGTTCGATTACACCGTGAGCGACGGCAAGGGCGGCAGCTCGACCGCGACGGCAACGGTCGATGTTGCGCCGGTGGCGGATGTACCCAATTTGATCACGCAGCCGGCGGCGGGCAACGAAAACACGGCAGTGCCGTTGGACGTGAGCGCTGCATTGACGGACACCGACGGCTCGGAAATCCTGGCGCTGACGGTCTCGAGCATCCCGGTGGGGGCGACGTTGACCGATGGCGTGCACACCTTCACGGCATCGCAAGGTTCGACGAGCATCGATATCACGGTCTGGAATCTTCCGAATCTCACGCTGACGCCGCCACTGAATTTCAGTGGCGATCTGCAACTGTCCGTGACCGCGACATCGACGGACACAGCGGTTCTAACGAATGGCACCGCGAGCGATACCGTCTCGGTGACGCAGACGATCGATATTAAGATCGCTGAGGTCGATCAGCCGCCGGTTGCGGTGGCCGATCATCTGACGACCAAGGAAGATGCACCGCTGGTGCTCTCGGCTGCGGCGTTGACCGCCAACGATACCGACGCCAACGGCAATGCGCTGACGGTCACATCCGTCGGCAATGCCGCGCACGGAACGGTTTCTCTGGTCAATGGCAATGTGACGTTTATTGCCGATGCCAATTTCAGCGGCATCGCACAGTTCGATTACACCGTGAGCGACGGCAAAGGCGGCAGCTCGACCGCGACGGCAACGGTCGATGCCGCGCCGGTGGCGGATGTGCCGAATTTACAGGTAGTGGGTGCCGCTCAGTCGAAACCCGGAGCCGGCGCCGTGAAAGTTGGCGAAGAGTTCCTCGTTAACACAGTCCTCGCGGGCACCCAGCAAAATTCGACCATAACGAAATTGGCGAATGGTGGATTTGTGGTTGCATGGGAGGATGGCAGGGGCCCCAAGCAGGGTGGTGATCCATTCGGTATTTCTGCGCAGATTTTCGATGCTACGGGTAGCAAAGTTGACGAGGAATTTCAGGTTAACGCGACGGCTTCATTCTTTCAAGCTGAACCGTCGGTTAGCCCGCTTGCGAACGGAGGTTTTGTTGTCACATGGCTGGATTTTAGCGGTGAAGGTGATGATCCCAGCGACGGTGGTGATACCAGCGAGGGGGCAGTTAAGGCGCAAATTTTCGACGCCAACGGTAGGAAATTTGGAAGTGAATTCCTGGTCAATACTGTCACGGCATTTTTCCAGGGTGAACCTGCTACTGCAACACTCGCGAACGGCGGGTTTGTGGTGACATGGGATGATTTGAGCGGAGAGAATAGCGGCAGCAGCGACAGTGATGGTGCTATCAAAGCGCAAATTTTCGACGCAACAGGCGGCAAGATAGGAGGTGAAATTCTAGTCAATTCCCCCACGGCATTTTCTCAGGACGATCCAGCGGTTGCGGCGCTGGCGAACGGCGGATTTGTCGTAACATGGGACGGCTTGGACCCGAACGGAAATATCATTGAAATTAAAGCGCAGATCTTTAATGGAGCCGGTGGCAAGATAGGCGACGAATTTGTGATCAACTCAGGTGGTGCTGAACCTATAGTTACAGCGCTCGCTACAGGCGGATTTGTCGTGACGTGGGATTCCTTTGGTGAGGGGCCTACTCCAGACACCCAAGCAGTCAAAGCTCAGATTTTCGATGCGTCCGGGGGCAAGGTTGGTGCCGAGCTTTTGGTGAGCACGCCAAAGCAAGAGGCGCACACAATCTTTCCTTCGACGATATTGCTGGCGAATGGCGGTTTTGTAATAACCTGGTCGGAATTCGAAAATCAGAGCGTAGATGCCCCTACCTCTCCGCTCTACGCACAGGTATTTGACGCGTCAGGTGGTAAGGTCGGAACTACGCTGTTAATTAATACTAAAGGTGACGACCCTGCGATAACTGCGCTGGCGGACAACGAGTTCGTGGTGACATGGTCGGATGACGACAGCGTTAAAGCGCAAGTGTTTACATTGTCGGATGCCAACGTGGATACTTCGCTTCCGCTAAATGTGAGTGTGGCATTGGTGGATATCGATGGCTCGGAAACTTTAGCGCTGAGTGTTTCCACCATACCCATGGGAGCGACCTTGACGGATGGCATCCATACTTTCACTGCAACCTCTGGTGCCACAAGCGTGGACATCACAGGTTGGGCGCTTCCGAAACTAACTGTTACGCCGCCGTTGCACTTCGTCGGTGATTTTCAGCTTACGGTCGTCGCGACATTGACGGATACCGCAATCCTCTCCACCGGTCTTGCGACCGACAGCAAGACCGTAACCCAGACCATTGATGTCAACATTCTTCCGAGCAGTGGCTCAGCGTTGACCAATAGCGCTATTCACGCATTTGCGCGGGGGGACGGACAAGAGCAGATCGTCAATGGCGTTGCAGCCAACAACGGGCCAGGCGGCGAACTCGATTTTGCGGCAGGCATCGGCACCGATCAGCTTTGGTTCCAGCGGGCGGGTAACGATCTTTCGATTTCCGTCATAGGCAGCAAGGATAAGGTTACGATCGCTGGCTGGTACGATACCGGCGCTGCGCAGCTTCAGGAGATCAAGACGTCCGACGGGTGGAAGATGGACACCCAGCTGTCCCAACTGGTGCAGGCCATGGCATCGTATTCGGCGGCTCACGCAGGCTTCGATCCGGGGGCAGCCACCCAAGCGCCCAACGACCCCGGCCTGCAAAGTGCAATCGCCTCGTCGTGGCACCATTGATGGCAGGCTGACGCGGGGATTGTCGTTGGGCCGTCAATAAAGACGGCCCTTCGACGGCATCCCCCACGATCTGCAAATGCGAGAGGCCGACGCGTTGGTGCCTTATGCCGATGGTTCGATGCTGACGGTCAACAGCACCTTCAGCATCGACGGCGTCGAAAAAACCAGGCCGCGCGCTGCGCCCGCCATCGGTCAGCGCAGCGAGGAAATCCTTCGCGAGGCGGGGTATGATTCCGCTGAAATCGAGCGGCTGCGCCAGTCCAATGCGTTTGCATAGGATTACACTTAAGTCTTGAGCTGAAGCACGGCGAGAGAGCCCTTCGGCTCTATTTCATGCCATTTTATATTGTGATTTATGCCGCGCCCGAGACGGTCATGGCCGGCTTTTTTCAGCGCCCTCTGATGAGGAGCTAAGTCACGATATTTGTTGGCAAATTCGGTCCACGCAAGGGCCATGATCGGTTGTCACCTAAATGGTTGTTAACCATACTGTATGATTGTCGAATTGGGGAGCAGTTCCCCGAGGCTGAGCGTATGCGCGCGCGCGCGTAAAGAGCAGAGAACGATCATCTCGTGACTATTCATTCCGCGAGCGGCAACGATATGGGCTCGCCACGCCCGTGCCGATTGTCAGCCACCTGCCAGGGTGGATGCGGCAGATGAATGTCCGTCGAGCAAAGTTGCGCGTCAGGGCTATGCGGTTTCTGGCGCGGCTGCCTGCGGTTTCACTGCGTCTGGTTCTGGCGGGGGTGACGCTCACGTGGGGCAGTGCGCGCCCGGTTATCGCGGCGACGAACGCGACGTGGAACGGCACGACGAGCGGTGATTATAATACGGGCAGCAATTGGACGCCGGGGGCTCAGCCGACGGGTACGGCGACGTTCGATGCGTCCGCGCAGACTGCACTCACGTTTGGTGCAAATGCGACGGTTGGCGGATGGACATTCAGCGCGCTGGCGGGCGGGTATACATTTGCTACTGCGAGCACAAACATACTTACGTTCTCCGGGGCAGGTATTCAAATTATAGGTGGGAGTGCCGGAATTACGAACAGCGGGACAATAAATTTCAATGGTGCCAGTAGTGCCAGTGCCGCCGGATCGGCTGCAATTACCAATAATGCAGGCGCGAATTTAAACTTCAACAATACGGCAAGCGTGGGCAACGCGCTGATTACCAGTTCTGGTAATATTGACTTCGAGAATACAGCGACAGCCGGGACCTCCCAAATTGCCCTAAACAATGGAGCGGCGGTAAGCTTTAACATTTCCAGCACTGCCGGAACGTCACATATAACTGTAAACAATACGTCTAATGTCGACTTCGACAATTTCGCTACCGCTGCGGGCTCCGTCATTACTGTCAACGACACCGGCACGTTGGGATTCGAGGCGACAAGTTCTGCTGGCAACGGCCAGATCCACCTCAATAACAACGCTCAATTAACTTTTAATGCTTTCAGCACGGCCAGCACAACGCACATTGATGCGAATAATACATCCGGAATTAATTTTGACAATTCGGCTACGGCTGCCGGTTCTGTTATGACGGTCAATGGTGGTGTTGTTACTTTCAACGCCACCAGTTCTGCTGGCAGTTCAACAATCGTGAACACCGATGGAGCAATCTCTTTTAACAGCAATTCGAAAGCCGGCACTGCCAACATCACGATGAACGGAACTTCGGGCAATCATCTGCTGAGTTTCTTCACTAATAGTTCTGCTCAAAACGCGACAATTACAGTCAACGACCATACGACGGCAAGCTTTGCTGGCAACTCCAATGGTGGCAACGCAACGCTCGTCGCTAATTTAGGCGGCGTGGTTGATTTTTCCGGCACGTCGGGGGCGCTCGGCGATCACAAAGTCACAGCCGGCTCGATCGCGGGGGCGGGGAATTTCGTTCTCGGCGTCAACGAACTCACCACCGGTGGCAATAATCTCTCGACCACCGTCAGTGGTGTGATCTCGGGCGTCGGCGGCGCACTGGTCAAGACCGGGACCGGCACGCTGACGCTGTCGGGGGCCAACACCTATACTGGAGCGACCACGGTCAGCGCCGGCGATTTGACGGTGACAGGCACGATCAAGTCGGCACTCGCGACTATCAACAACGGCGGCACGTTGGAGTTTCAGGGCAACGGCTTCCAGATGACCAGCGGCAGCCCGACGACGATCACCAATAACACTGGTGGCAACCTGCTGTTCGGAAACACCAGCAGCGCCGGGACGGCGACCACGACGATCACGAACGCCTTGGGTGCAACGACCACTTTCAATAACACCTCGGTCGCCGGCAGCGCACACGTGACTAGTGCCGGTGCGGTGGTCTTTAACGGCAACGACGGCACCACCGCCAACAGCAGCAGTGCAAGCACGGCGACGATCACGAACAACGGCACGGCGACGCTGACCTTCAACAACGGCAGCTCCGCCGGTGGCTCGACGATCAGCAACAGCGTGGCCGGCACGACAACGACATTCAACAATACGTCCACTGCGAGTAGCGCGCACATCACGAACAACAGTGGTGCGGTGGCTTTCAATGGCAACGACAACACTGCAGCCAACAGCAGTACCGCCGCTTCGTCGACGATCACGAACAATGGCACCGGGTCATTGACCTTCAATAACGGCAGCTCGGCTGGCGCTGCGACCATCATCAACAGCGTGGCGGGGACGACAACGACGTTCAACAACACGTCCGTTGCGGGTACCGCACACATCACGAACAACAGTGGTGCGGTCGTCTTTAACGGCAACGACGGCACCGCCGCCAACAGCAGCAGCGCCAGCACGGCGACGATCACGAATAACGGCACGGCCACGTTGACCTTCAACAACGGCAGCTCCGCCGGCGGCGCGACGATCAGCAACAGCGTGGCCGGCACCACAACGACATTCAACAACACCTCGACTGCCGGCACAGCAACGATCACCAACAGCGGCGCGGTGGTGTTCAATGGCAACGACAACACCGCAGCCAACAGCAGCTCCGCTGGTGCTGCGACCATCACGAACAATGCGACCGGCGCACTGGCGTTCAACAACGGCAGCTCCGCCGGCACCGCCACCATCACCAACAGCGGCTCCCTGAACTTCAACGGGTTCAGCACGGCGGGCGCCGCAACAGTCACCACCAACGACACCGCCTTCTTCAACGGCAATTCCAGCGGCGGCAGCGCGGCGCTGACCGCCAATCTTGGCGGCGCGTTCGATTTTTCCAACACGATCGGGGCCGCGGGCGACGGGAAAACGAGCGCGGGCTCGATCGCCGGTGCGGGCAACTTCCTGCTCGGAGGACATGAGCTGACGGTGGGCGGCACCAATACAACGACCGCGGTCAGCGGCGTGATCGCGGACGGCGGCATCGCAGGCGGCACCGGCGGGTCACTGGTCAAGATCGGCACCGGCACGCTGACGTTGTCGGGGGCCGACACCTACACCGGCAGCACCACAGTGAATGCGGGCGACCTGACCGTGAACGGCACGATCAAGTCGACCATCGCCACCATCAACAACGGCGGCACGCTAGAATTCGGTGGTACTGGTTTCCAGATGAACGGCGCCAGCGCATCGATCACCGCCAATACCGGAGGTGCATTGGTGTATAAGAACGCCAGTAATGCCGGCAACGGCGACGATCACCATCAACAACGGCGCGACCGCAACCTTTAACGGCACCTCCGATGGCGGCAGCGCCGCGGTGACCGCCAACCTCGGCGGCGTGATTGATTTCTCCGGCACCACCGGCACGCTCAACAACAACAAGGTCAATGTGGGCTCGATCGCCGGGGCGGGGAATTACGTTCTCGGCATCAACGAACTGACCGCCGGGAGTAATAACCAATCGACCACCGTCAGCGGTGTGATCTCAGGCGCCGGCTCACTGGTCAAGACCGGCACCGGCACGCTGACGCTGTCGGGAGCCGCGACCTATACCGGCGCAACCACGGTGAGTGCCGGTGATTTGACCGTGACCGGCACCATCAAGTCGACGCTCGCCACTGTGAATAACGGCGGCACGCTGGAATTCCAGGGCAACGGCTTCCAGATGACCAGCGGCGGCCCGACGACGATCACCAACAACACTGGTGGCAATCTGCTGTTTGGAAACACCAGCAGCGCTGGCACTGCAACCACGACGATCACGAACGCCTCGGGGGCGACCACCACCTTCAATAACACCTCGGTCGCCGGTAGCGCGCAAATGACCAATGCCGGTGCGGTGGTCTTTAACGGCAACGACGGCACCGCCGCCAACAGCAGCAGCGCCAGCACGGCGACGATCACGAATAACGGCACGGCGACGTTGACCTTCAACAACGGCAGCTCCGCCGGTGGCGCGACGATCAACAACAGTGCGGCGGGCACGACAACGACATTCAACAACACCTCGACCGCCGGGACGGCAACGCTCACCAACAGCGGCGCAGTGGTGTTCAACGGCAACGACAACACCGCCGCCAACAGCAGTTCTGCGGGTAGCGCGACCATCACGAACAATGCGGCCGGCTCGTTGGCGTTCAATAACGGCAGCTCCGCCGGCACATCGACCATCACCAACAGCGGCTCGCTGAACTTCAACGGCTTCAGCACGGCGGGCGGAGCAACGATCACCACCAGCAACACCGCCTTCTTCAACGGCAATTCCAGCGGCGGCAGTGCAGCTCTGACCGCCAATCTCGGCGGCGCGTTCGATTTCTCCAACACGATCGGGGCTGCCGGCGACGGCAAAATGAGCGCGGGCTCGATCGCCGGTGCGGGTAACTACCTGCTCGGAGGACACGAGCTCACGGTCGGCGGCACCAACGCCACCACCACGGTCAGCGGCGTGATTGCGGACGGCGGCATCGCGGGCGGCACCGGCGGGTCACTGGTCAAGATCGGCACCGGCACGCTGACATTGTCGGGGGCCGACACCTACACCGGCGCCACCACTGTCAACAGCGGCGATCTGACGGTGACCGGCACGATCAAATCGACCATCGCCACCATCAACAACGGCGGCACCCTGGAGTTCAGTGGCACCGGTTTCCAGATGAACGGCGCCAGCGCATCCATCACCGCCAATACCGGCGGTGCGCTGGTGTACAAGAATGCCAGCAGCGCCGGGACGGCGACGATCACCATCAACAACGGCGCGACCGCGACCTTTCTCGGCACCTCGGATGGCGGCAGCGCGGCGGTGACCGCCAACCTCGGCGGCGTGGTCGATTTCTCCGGCACCACCGGCACGCTCAACAACAACAAAGTGAGTGTGGGCTCGATCGCAGGGGCGGGGAATTATGTTCTCGGCGTCAACGAACTCACCACCGGTGGCAACAATTTCTCGACTACCGTCAGCGGTGTGATCTCGGGCGTGAACGGCGCGCTGGTCAAGACCGGCACCGGGACGCTGACACTGTCGGGAGCCGAAACCTATACCGGCGCGACCACCGTCAACGCTGGTGACCTGACGGTGACCGGCACCATCAAGTCGGCGCTCGCTACCGTCAACAATGGCGGCACGCTGGAGTTTCAGGGCACCGGTTTCCAGATGACCAGCGGCGGCCCCACCACAATCACGACCAATGGCGGCGGGCTCACCAGCTTCGTGGGCAGCGCCACCGCCGGCAACGCGCGGCTGATCGCCAACGCCAGCGGTGTCGCCGGCGTGTTCGATTTCTCCGGCGCGACCGGCCCAGTGACGGCGGGATCGATCGAGGGCGCTGGCACGTTCAAACTGGGCGGCAATCAGCTCAGCATCGGCGGCAACAATCTTTCGACCATTGTCAGTGGCATTATCGACGATGGCGGACTTGCAGGCGGCACTGGTGGCGCGCTGGTCAAGACCGGAACCGGGACGACGGTGCTGTCCGGCGCCAACACCTATACGGGCGACACCACCGTGAACAACGGTGTGCTCAACGTTAGCGGCTCGATCAAGTCCGCAGCAGCCACGGTCAACAATGGTGGCACGCTGGCCTTCAGTGGCACCGGCTTCGAGATGACCGGCGCCAGCGCGACGATCACGACCAACGGCGGCGGACTCACCAGCTTTGCCGGCAATGCCACCGCCGGCACCGCACAGCTGATTGCCAATACCAGTGGTGTGGCCGGTATCTTCGATTTCTCCGGCGCGCTGGGACCGGTGACGGCGGGATCGATCGAAGGGGCAGGCACGTTCAAACTGGGTGGCAACCAGCTCAGCGTCGGCGGCAACAATCTTTCGACCACCGTGAGCGGCGTTATCGACGATGGAGGAATTTCCGGGGGCATTGGCGGCGCATTGGTCAAGATCGGCACCGGCACGCTGACGCTATCGGGCACGAATACATATACGGGATCAACAACGGTCAACGGTGGCTCTTTGATCGTCGACGGGTCAGCCACGTCCTCCAGCTTCTCCGTCAACGTCGGTGGGCTGCTGGGCGGCGCGGGCACGGTGGGGCCGACGGCCGTCAATGGCGGTACGCTTGCTCCGAACAGCGCAACGCTGTCGGTGCATGGAAGCCTAGTGCTCTCGAGTGCCGCGACCTACCTGGTTCAGATCAGCGCGACATTGACCGGCATCGTGACCGTGACCGGCACCGCAACTGTCGACGGCACCGCGCATATCGTCTTTGTCGGCACCGTCGCGGTGGGGCACTACACTATCCTTCATTCCGATACAGGCGTCACCGGCACATTTGCGACTGTGCAGGCAAATGGCGCAGCGCTGAGCTATGACGCCAACAACGTGTTTCTTGATGTTGCCGCACCGATCGTGGGTGGTGGAGGCGGGGCAGGCGGCACAATCGACCTCACCGGGCTCAACATCAATCAGCGCAATGCGGCCAATGCCATCAATGCTTTCGGTGGCAGTCTGCCCGATGCCTTTTTCGGCCTTACGCCAAAAGACCTGTCTCAAGCTTCCGGTGAGCCGGGCGCAAGTGTGATCCAGTCGTCGATTCTGGCCTCCAATCTGTTTCTGGATGCCATGCTTGATCCGTTTGTCGCCAACCGCGAACTGGTTGCTGCACCCGCATCTTACGCATCGGGGACGGCGCGCAACGCATTTGCGGCGATGAACACGCGCCGCCCGGTGCCCTTCGATGTCGATCCGCCGGCGAACCGCTGGAATGTGTGGAACACATCTTATGGCGGGACTGAGACCACCGCTGGCAACGCCACGATCGGCTCTCACGACACCACCAGCCGCACGTTCGGTTCGGTGGTGGGCGTCGATTATCGCGTATCCTCGGATTTGCTGGCCGGGTTTGCCCTGGCGGGCGGAGGCGCGAATTTCAGCGTTGCTGAAGGACTGGGACACGGCTCATCGGATCTTTTCCAGGCCGGTGTATTCGGCTCGAAAAAATTCGGCGCGGCCTATCTGGCCGGCGCGCTGGCCTATGGTTGGCAGGACGTCACCATCAACCGCACGGTGGCTATTGCCGGGCTCGAACAGCTGCAGTCGCGATTCCACGCCAATACATTCGCCGGGCGGCTTGAGAGCGGGTATCGGATCGCGACACCTGTCATAGGTATCACGCCATACGCAGCGGTGCAGGCGACGAGCTTTAATCTGCCGAACTATGGTGAGCAGGCGCTCTCCGGCGATAATTTCTTTGCGCTGAGCTATCAGGCAAAATCCACGACGGCGATACGCAGCGAACTTGGCAGTCGTTTCGACCGATCCTTCGCGCTCGATACGGCTCTGTTGACCCTGCGAGGACGCGCGGCCTGGGCCCACGATTATGACCGAGACCGGGCGGTTTCCGCGACGTTTCAAGCCCTGCCGGGTGCGAGCTTCGTTGTGAACGCAGCCAAGGCGTCGTCCGATAGCGCGCTGCTCAGCGCCAGCGCCGAGCTCGCCTGGATGACCGGCTTCTCGATCAGCGGCACATTCGAAGGCGAGTTTTCCGACTCCACCCGCAGTTATGCGGGCAAGGGTGTTGTGAAATACGCCTGGTGAGCGACGGGCAAAAGCTTTCGTCGCTTCGGGCCGGCCGGTTCTGATTGCGCCTGGATTTACGTGCCGCTGGTGACGTTGGTCTGGATCGGCAGCACGTCGGTCGATGCGCGATCCGGAGTGTCTTCCTTCCAGCGGACAGAGCCAAACGGCCGTTCCAGCATGCGGCGAACCCGGATCGAATCCGGACCCATATGGAAATCGATGGCCTTCTGATGCAGCGCTCGCTCGGACTGCGTGGGCCGATTGCGCTGGCGCAGGTAATCGTTCCAGGTCGGGCAGTGGTAGCGCTCGGTCCATAATTCGGGATTGGTGATGTCGCGTGCGATTGACCAGCCATAAGCGCCGTTACGCTGGCGGCTGAGCTGGACTTCCTGCATCACGCCGAAGAAGTTTCGCGCTTTCTCGGCGTCCACGCGATATTCGATCTCGACCACGATCGGGCCACTGCGCGCCTTGATCGACAGATTCACCTCGGGATCCTCCAGCGGATCGACCGGCTGATCGTCGCGCCCGCCCGCCACAGGCATGCGCAGCCAGAACCCGAGCAGGGGAGACAGCAGCATCACGGCGAACGATAACATCAGGGCATGGTCCGTGCCGAAGGCGCTGGCGATGTGGCCCCATCCCCAGCTTCCGATCGCGACGCCGCCCGAAATCGCGGCCTGAAAGGTCGCGAGCGCACGGCCCGCGACCCAGCGCGGTGCCGACAATTGAATGCTGATGTTGAACAGCGTGATGGATAGCATCCACCCTGCGCCGGCGATCACCAACGCCGCAGCGGTCAGGACCGGCGTACGGCTCAACGCCACGATCCCGATCCCGATTCCCATGGTGAGAACACAGATCCGTATCGCAGCTTCGCTGCTGAACATTTTGCGCATGGCTTCGACATTGAGCGCGCCAACGACGGCTCCCATGCCGAATGCGCCGAGCATGATGCCGAATGTTTGCGCGCCGCCGCCCAGCAGATCGCGCGCGATCAACGCCATCAATGCCAGGACGGAACTGCCGCCAATTCCCGTCGCAAGGGTGCGCCAAAGCACGATGCGCAGCGAAGGGGAATGAACGACATAGCGCACGCCGGACACGATGGCGCGATTGAGACGCTCCGGCGGAAGCCGCGACGGTTCGACGACCCGACGCCAGAGCACCAAGACGGTCAGCAAAGGGATGTAGAGCAGGGTGTTGCAGACGAACGCCGCCACGGAGCCTGCCGACGCCACGATCACGCCGCCGAGCGCTGGACCAAAGCTGCGCGCGATATTGTAACTGATGCCGTTAAGCGCGACCGCGGAGGGCAGCGTATCGGCGGGCACCTGTTCACTGACGGAGGCCTGCCAGGACGGGCCGAACAGCGCCATGCCCGTTCCGATCATGAACGTAAATGCCAGAATGATGTTGGGCGTGAGCATCCCGAAATGGGCGAGGATGGACAATGTGGAGGCGCTGACGAGGCCGAGCGACAGCGCGACAAGCCCGATGATTCTGCGGTCGAACATATCCGCGATGGCGCCGGCCGTGACCGATAGCAGCATGACCGGCAGCATCAGCGCGGTTTGCACCAGCGCAACCATGTCGGCCGAGGACGTCATCTGGGTCATGGCCCAGGCCGCACCGACGCCGTGGATCATCAGGCCGAGATTGGAGAGCAGGCTCGCGAGCCAGATCCGGCGAAACAGGGCGATGCGCAGCGGAGCGCCGATACCGTTGAGCAACAACAAACACCTTTTCCCGATCAAGCATCACGGCCTGGCGCGACTATAGATGTGTGGGATGCGCCAAGGCTATCGATAACTTTAAGGCTATCGATAACTTTTCGAGTTCACGTTTTTGCGCGTCCCCCAAGCGCTTGCACCACCATTCAGTCCGTGGCCGGAGCGAGCAAATTTTCGAACGATTTGATGGATCGATTCCCGGATTGAGACGGCATCGACAGGATCAGGCGTTCGCGCGAATTTCAATGCTTGACCGCGGGCCGTTTATCCTTTGTCTTTGCGATGACAGAACTGAAGATTTGCAGTCCCAATCCGAGATATTCATGAACGCAGTCGAATCTCGCCCTTACATCAATCTCCTGCCTGGTGATCCGGCACCCTGGTTTCGCCAGCGCGCAACGACAAATCCAAATTATGCCTTCGATACGGTGGCGGGGCGTTACGTCGTTTTATGTTTTTTCGGCTCGGCTGGGGACGGGCCGGGACGCGCGGCGATCCAGAGTGTGTTGTCGAACCGCCAATATTTCGACGACACCCGCTTCAGCTTTTTCGGGGTCAGTCTCGATCCGAAAGATGAAACGGAAAACCGTGTGCAGGAAAGCCTGCCGGGCATTCGTTTCTTCTGGGATATGGACGGGATCGTGAGCCGTCTTTACGGCGCGATTCCCAAGGATGCCGAGCCGGGCCAGGCGCGGGTCACCGCCCGCCGTTTCTGGATGGTTCTCGATCCGACGTTGCGGGTTTTGCGCGTGGTTCATTTCAACGAAGACGGGCCGGATGCGACGACCCTGTTCGATTACCTGGCGCAACTTCCTCCGCCGGAGCGCTACGCCGGCATCGAAGTGCAGGCGCCGATTCTTTTCCTGCCGAACGTGTTCGACCAGGAATTCTGCCGTCACTTGATCGATCTCTATGAAACCCATGGCGGCAAGGATTCGGGTTTCATGCGCGAGCTCGACGGCAAGACCGTCGCGATGCAGGATCCTGCTCACAAACGGCGTAAGGATTACAATATCGGCGATCCCGAGCTGATCCGGCGAACCCAGTCGCTGATTCAGCGGCGCATCACGCCGGAAATCCTGAAGGTTTACTCGTTCAATGCCACGCGTATGGAACGTTACATCGTCTCTTGCTACGCGGCAGATGATGGCGGCCATTTTCGCGCCCATCGGGACAACACGACAAAAGGCACCGCGCATCGCCGCTTTGCCGTGTCGATTAATCTAAATTCGGAATTCGAGGGAGGGGAGGTCAGCTTCCCCGAATACGGACCACGCAGTTTCAAACCGCCGCCCGGCGGCGCTGTGGTTTTCCCGTGTTCGTTGCTGCACGCGGTCTCGCGCGTCACAAGCGGCCGACGTTACGCCTTTCTGCCGTTTCTTTACGACGAAGCAGCCGCGAAGATTCGCGAGGCCAACAATCAATTCCTCGGCGATGGTGTGGCAGCCTATAAAACCGCCTGACGGTACACAGCCTGTGTAAAATCAAAGCGATCGTTGCCCTCGGTATTGCAACCGACTCCTCGCTTTGATCTACCTGCCACATAATACCTTTGTGGGGGGCAGGAATGTTTCAGCGTTTTGCGGGGTTGCTGGTCGTTGCGATCGTCTTGGCGGGTTGCGCCTCGCAGGGAGGCGCGGATTTCATGTCGATGTCGCAGAAAATCGGCGCGCCGAAACCAGGCCATGGCCGTCTCGTTGTCTTCGCCGAGAAATCGAATGGTTTCGGGGGACACAAATGGGAAATGAAGCTCGACGAAGCGCCAATGGGCGATCTGAGAGACGGCACCTACGTGTATGCCGATCGCCCCGTTGGGATCCACCACCTGACCGCCTCCGAAACCCTCTTTCCAGGCATGACCGAGCGCGATGTAAAACTGGAATCCGGCCGCACATATTTCATCGTCGCCCGAGCCAGCGAACGAGCTAAGACTTCTCCAGGTGATGGGAGTTGCCGCCGGTCTCGCGGGCATGGCTGTCACTGCCGCGCTGACGTCGGGTGCCAGCAATCCCGGTCCGGCGGACTTCTTTCCGCTCGACGAAACGTCCGCGAGAGCGGCACTGACCGATCTTCATTTGGCGCAATAGCGCATGGTGTTTCTCGATTTTCTCCGAGAAACAGCCGCTCGCCGCAATCATTACAAAAGCATGGCCAGACTGCGCGGATTACGGGCTCGGGCCGGGCTCATCCGCCCATGGAAAAACCCGGTTTTGCGATGATTTGGGACTGGCATTCAGCATTTAGCTGGCTATGGTGGCGCCGCACGCGCTCGTAGCTCAGCTGGATAGAGCATCGGATTTCGATTCCGAGGGTCGGGAGTTCGAATCTCTCCGAGCGCGCCATGGACATGATGCCATAGCATCGCCGCCTCTTAATCCCGGGTTGTTGTCTGCGAACAATGTCTGCTCGGCACCCTGCCATTGCAGGCGCGCTCAGCCGCCAGTTTGCGTGCCGGGACACCGGCGATGCTTTCCGCCGATACAAATAGATAAATCTGGCTGTATCCCACCGGCGCAACCCGCAGACGGGTAAAAATCCCGGATCTCTATGCGATGGCCAGCCAAATCCGATTCATGACGATCGACACGATCAAAATGTATCGTCAATCGGCGGTTCGGGCGCCTGACCGTTTGGCAGAAAATCAGATATTTATGGCAGAAATTCTAAGGTATTATTTAACCAGTTTCGCGGACCATCGGGTTGTGAAGAAATCCTCCTAAACGAGTGTACTCGCGGGTATTTGGAGCGCGGTCCGAGTTTCTCGGCCGGCAGCGTCGTCCTGTTCTCCGATTTCAACCCGCCAAGGTGAGCCAAGGACTAATCCCATGTCGTTTTTCCATCTCCGAATTCGCGGCCGCCTTTATAGCGGCTTTGGTGCGCTTTTGCTGTTTTGCTCAGCGCTCGCGGGTTTCGCCGTGTTGCAACTTTGGGAAGTTCGCGGGCATATCGAGGACATGACTATGCAGTCCCAAAATGCCATTCGTTTGAGTGATATCGCGACGGAACTTCAAGCGGCTCGCCGCGCGATCCTGCGCTACGCTTTCGATCAGGACGAAGCTTCCTTTGTTGAGTCCGAGAAGCGCCTGGCCAGAACGAAGGACCTTCTTGAAGATGCGGCCAAGACCACGACTTCCGAACAACGTCGTGCGGCTTATCAGGATGCCGCGAAGAATGTCGCGGAGTTGAAGACAAAACGTGCCGAGCTTGGCGATGCGGTCAAACAGATGCTGGCAGGCCGCAATCAGCTGTTCGCCGACGGGGACAAGATGGCTGCGGACGTGCAGAAATTTGTGGAAGCTGCGGACAAAACAGATTTCGTGCGCGAAGCCAGCATCCTTGAAACCAAAGTTCTTCTCGTTCGCGTCGCGAACTGGCGCATGCTGGCAACCCGTGATCCAAAGGGTCTCGAAACGTTCAAAAACAACGTTGGAAAAGCGCAACAGCAGATCGCGGAGATTGAGAAAGCCAACCTGCCGCCAAATCTCGCTGCACTGTTGGCAACCGTAAAGACCGGCGTGATCAAGTATGCCGAGGCGTTCGACAAGACCGCACCCAACCTGGTGCTGGGCGACCAGCTTTACTACAAAGCAATCACCCCGGTGATCGCCACTACGATCGAAAAGATGGACGGCGAAAAGGCTTCGGTCGGGGAGTATTTCAAAAAGGTCAGCGAAGACGCCAACAGTCGCATCAATAGCACCATCAGCATGCAGGAGACCGTGGCTAGCGGTGTCGTATTGTTTGGCTTGCTGATAGCGTTCCTTATCGCACGCGGCATCGTCAATCCTATCACCGGGATGACAGCGGCTATGGGGAAGCTCGCCGGCGGCGATACGAGCGCTGTAATCCCCTCGCGCGAACGCAGTGATGAAATCGGCGAAATGGCTGTCGCAGTGCAAGTGTTCAAGGATAACATGATTGAGGCCGAGCAACTGCGTGGCGAACAGGCCGAGATCGAGCAACGGCAGGCGCAACGGCGCCAGGCAGACATGAATAGGATGGCCGATGACTTTGAAGGCGCGGTCGGTCAAATTATCGAAACCGTCTCTTCCGCTTCAACTGAACTAGAAGCCTCAGCGTCCACACTCACTTCGACGGCCGAGCGAACTCAAGAGTTGACTATTGCAGTAGCCGCGGCTTCGAGAGAAGCCTCCACCAATGTGCAGTCGGTCGCATCGGCAACCGAGGAAATGGCTTCCTCGGTCAACGAGATCAGCCGTCAGGTTCAAGAATCCGCCCGTATGGCCGGCGACGCGGTCGAGCAGGCGCAGAAGACCAATCACCGTGTCGGCGAGCTCTCGAAGGCGGCAAGCCGGATCGGCGATGTCGTTGAACTAATCAATACCATTGCGGGCCAAACCAACCTTTTGGCGCTCAATGCAACCATTGAAGCGGCAAGGGCGGGCGAGGCCGGTCGCGGCTTTGCTGTCGTAGCTTCTGAAGTGAAAGCGCTTGCCGAGCAGACCGCAAAGGCAACCGGAGAGATAAGTCAGCAGATCAAGGGAATACAGGACGCTACGGATGAATCAGTGGCCGCCATCCAAGAAATTGGAAACACCATTGGCCGTATGTCCGAAATTGCCTCTACTATCGCTGCTGCGGTTGAACAGCAGGGCGCGGCGTCTCAGGAGATCTCTCGCAACGTTCAGCAAGCGGCGCAAGGCACGCAATTGGTGTCCGCGAACATCACCGACGTTCAAGGTGGCGCCAGCGAGACGGGAACTGCTTCCTCGCAGGTGTTTTCAGCCGCTCAGTCGCTGTCTAGCGAAAGCAATCGCCTTAAGCTGGAAGTCGGAAAGTTCCTCAACACGGTGAGGGTGGCCTAAATTACAGCGGCACGAATCTCCTGCCGCGAATCTTTTTGCGGCAATTCCAGCACGGTTCTGCGCTGGTCATTTCTGTATCATGCTCGCTGGGCGCAGAGTTATTCGTCATCGGATGCCTCGTGCTACTCCCGAAGATGGTCTCGCGCAGATTCTTTTCCGAGGGCGCTTTCGACCGATTTTTTCAAGTTGTGAACAGCGCCGTGGATTGCCTGTTTCATGGTGCTTTCCTGATGCGTCACGACGATGGCCTCGCGGCCGTCGCGGCGTGCCTCGATCATGCAACATTTGTGATCATGGCCGGTCTTAAGACCGATGGCGTCGCTCAGGTGCACATCGACCCGCCTGATACGGTCAGCGTAACGGTCCAGCGCGGCATGGACCACAGCCTTCACCTCTTCAGAGGATTGTTCGTCGCCTTTGATGTTGCCGTCTGTCCTGACCTCGATCAGCATTGTCGTCTCCGCCGTTACATTGCTTGAAAGTGGTCGCACCTATTTCAAGCGGCGTCCCTTGAAGAAGCCCTTGTTCGTCGTGTTTTGTCTGATATTCGCTGTCTGGCCTTGCTCCGCCGGATTGACGTCGACATGCTTGTGCGGATCGTTTGGGGGCACCTCGGAGTGATCGCCCGTGCCTTTTTGGCTGTGGTTCTCCGGCGGCACCGGTGGCATGTGGCTATGCTTGGACATTGAATTCTCGCTGGCTGTTGCGGTTCACTGTGAAGAGATACAGGCGAGGCTTGACGACCGCTTGTCGACCGGCCGGCTACCTGCTTCGAACCGTGATGTTAGGCGCACGGCCGTGCCGGGGTATGGTCAATTATGATCATAGCTGCGCGCTCCCTGCGCGACGTGTCTGTGCAAGCCCGATGGTATTCCGCGATCAGTTTCAGTGTCGCGGGGGTTCGTTTTTCTATTTAATATCAATTGATTGAGCTTGTTTTTGAAGCCTTTGACTTCGATCGCCATCGCGCCGTCATCAAACATACTCGCGCCAGATTTCTGACTATCTTCGGACTCACGTCTTCTGCCGAGGTTTGATTTTATCGCCGCTGGTTGTCGAATTGCTCATGCGCTTTTTTGTTTTGTTGTTTTCGTTGATCGTGGCGACACATGCGCATGCCGACTTGCGCATCACGCGCGACCATGGCGGCTACGTGGAAGAGTACAAAGCCCGGTATGAGCGTATCCGCAAGACCGGCCAACGTGTCGTCATCGATGGCATCTGCAACTCGGCTTGCACTATGGTGTTCGGCATCGTGCCGCTCAACAAGATCTGCGTCACGCCGCGCGCCAGTCTCGGATTTCATGAAGCGTATTACGACAAGGCTTTCACGTTCGGAATCAAGGTGACGAGCTATGAAGGCACCTCCGAACTGATGTCGTATTATCCGGGGCCGGTCAAAGACTGGATCCGCCGTAACGGCGGCCTGACCACCGACATGAAGAGAGTCGCGAACGGAACGGATCTCTGGAAGATCGTCGATCCATGTCCTGAAGAATTCTGAGCCTCTCTCGGGCGTAACAATCCAAAAGTTCTTTAGAAATACGCGCGGTCGGCCCGCGTTTGCGGATGGCCGGCCCGCAGGATTCGCGATTGCCGCACGCCTCGAGATGAGGCAAGCAGTGCGGCATCATGAAGACTTTCCCCATGAATTTAATTGTGCGTGCGGCGCCGGCATTTTTTGTCGTGCTGTGGAGCACGGGATTTATCGCAACAAAACTGGCGCTCACAGGCGCGGAGCCGTTCACATGGCTGTCGCTCCGTATGGTCGTGACCATCAGCATTCTGCTTGTCATTGCGTTTGCAAGCCGGGCGCCGTGGCCGAAAGGCACGCAGCTTCTGCACAGCGTTGTCGCGGGATTGCTGGTTCACGGCCTCTATCTCGGAGGTGTCACGCTCGCCATCAGCCAATCGATACCCGCCGGCCTGTCCGCGCTCATTCCAGGCCTGCAACCGATCCTGACATCGACACTCGCCGGCCGCTTTCTGGGTGAGCGGGTGACGCCGCTGCAGTGGGCCGGCTTGTTGCTGGGGCTCGCGGGCGTCGCGCTCGTTCTCCACAATCGGAACATAACCGGGCAGGCCGGGTGGGGCTGGATCGCGTCGATCATATCGCTGATCGGCATCACCACAGGGACGCTTTATCAAAAGCGCTTCTCGAGTTCATATCGACTGGCGTACCGGGAATATCATTCAGTACATGGCTGCCGGTTTATGCTTCGCAGTGGGCGCGTTTGCATTCGAGACGCGAACCATACAGTGGCATTCTCAGTTCATTCTGGCGGTTTCCTGGGCGGCGCTGATGCTGTCGGTGGGGTCGATCGCGCTGTTGTACTGGTTGATTCGACGCTCGGGCGCGACGCAGGTCGCAAGCCTGTTTTATCTGGTGCCGGCCGTGACAGCGGCATTTGCTTACGCGCTGTTCGGAGAACAGCTCGATGCGGTGGCGCTCGGTGGAATGGTCCTGTGCGCAGCCGGGGTTGTCGTCGTCAATCGCGCAGCACCGAGATAGTTCGCACAAAAGCTTCAGTTGCGGGTTTTGGCATAAGCAGCCAAAGCGCGTTCGCGGCTGGCCTTATGATCGACGATCGGCGCGGGATAATTTTCGCCGAGCTTCACGCCAGCGCTGGCCAGCTCAAGCGGTGTCGCCGTCCATGGTTTGTGAATCAGGCCGGGCGGAAGCTTTCGCAGTTCCGGCACCCATTTTGCGACGTACAAACCATCAGGATCGAATTTTTCACCCTGAAGGACTGGATTGAAAATTCGGAAATAGGGCGCCGCATCCGCACCTGAGCCTGCGACCCATTGCCAGCTTGCCGGATTGCTGCCGGGGTCCGCATCAACGAGCGTATCCCAGAACCATTTTTCGCCCTCGCGCCAATCGATCAAAAGATGTTTGATCAGGAACGATGCGGCCACCATGCGAATGCGGTTATGCATGATGCCAGTGTGCCATAGCTGTCGCATTCCAGCGTCGACGATGGGGTATCCGGTCTGCCCCTTTTTCCAGGCGGCGAGTGCCTTGTCGTCATGCCGCCAGGGGAATGCGTCGAACGAGGGCTGAAGATTGCGCTCCGCCAGATCGGGATAATCGTAAAGCAGGTGACGGGAAAACTCCCGCCATCCGAGTTCGCTCAGAAATTTTTCGATATCGCCGCCAATCGCAGGCCGTTCGGCCGCCGCGAAGCGCGCCGCATACCAAACCTGGCGCGGACTGATTTCCCCAAAGCGCAGGTGTGGTGACAGACGCGATGTTGAATCGTGATCGGGACGGTCTCTGCCGCCGGAATATCCCTGGACGTCGTTGGCGAGAAATTCGGCAAGCCGATCTTGTGCTGCCATTTCGCCCGGTTTCCATGTCAGGCGCAGGCCGTCCGCCCAATCCGGCTTTGTCGGCTCGAGGCCCCAATCCTTGATACAAGCCTCGATGTCATCGCTGGCCCCCACGGCGCGAGGTGACATGCTTGCGTGAACGAACTTCGGCAAGGGCAACGGTCGAGGCGGATCGCCAAGGCTTTGCACACGTTTCCAGAAAGGTGTGAACACCCGCAGACCACGACCTTCCTTGTTGCGAAGCTCGACTGGCCTGACGAGTACGTCGCCGCGAAAGCTTTTCCAGCGCAGGCCGAGACGCTCGATTTCGCTGGCGGCATCGGCCGCGATGCGTGAATGCGGTGCGGTGTCGATTTCGTTCCAATAGACTTCGGTCGCTCCTACCTGCTTGGCGACGTCTGCCACGACATGTGCTGCGGCTCCCTTGCGCAGCAGCAGCGTCTGTCCGTGAGACGCGAGGTTTTTTCCAAGGGATCGCAGCGACTGAGCGAGCCACCAGCGCGAGGCTGCGCCGATTGGTCTTGGGGTTGGTGCATGAGCTTGCCGCGTTGTCGTCGTCAAAGACGTAAAGACAAACCACCGGTGCATTTCGCGATGCGGCTGCTGCAAGCGCCGGATGATCCGAGAGACGCAAATCATCGCGAAACCAGACGAGGACAGGTTTTGCAGTTGGCTCAACTTGCTCGCCCATAAGGTACCGCTCGTCAGTTCGTTGGGAATCCAAGGCAATGGCAAACCTGAGATTCGAAGCCGTTAATTGATAGGTAAATGGAAACCTTTAGAATCAAATGCTCTTTATTGGTTCGAAAGGCTACGCAGATGGTATCTTTCTACCAAAAATTGCTCCGATTGATGCGTTTCGATCTGGGGACGAAGGCGGTCATTAGCGCGGCGTTGCTGATTACGCTTAACACCGCTTTAGTCGTCGGGGCAGCCTATTGGTCGTTGACCAGGGACTTCGATGCGCGGGCCGCGCGCGACATTGAGAGCAATCTGCGAACTCTCAGCCTTGCATTCGGTGAGAGCTTTCCCAATGCCAAGATCGCGGTTCGGGACGGCGTGGTCGAGCGAATTGAAATTCCTGAAATGCCGGAATTCGCAGATCACAGCATCGTGGATCGTGCAACGTCGTATGTCGGAGGCACGGCGACGCTCTTTGTCTATGACGACGTAAACAAGCGGTACGTTCGCGGCACAACGAATCTGAAAAAGGAAAACGGAGATCGTGCGGTTGGCACACAGCTCGCTGCGGACCACCCGGCGCAGGCGGCCCTTGGCCGCGGTGAAGCCTACAAGGGCCCAGCAGTTTTGTTCGGCCGCCGTTTCTTTACGGCTTATCAGCCGGTGCTCAACAAAGCCGGCAAAGTCATTGGCATCGTGTACGTGGGAGTTCCCACCGAGCAGCTGGACAAAATGCTTTCGCAAGTGCTCGCGGTCATGGCCTTCGCTGCAGCCTTTGCGGCATTGCTTGTTCTTGGCATGACGATGCTGATTGTCCGGCGCGTCACAAGGCCGATGAAGGAAGTCACCGAAGCCTTGACCGGCCTTGCCAACGGACGAACGGAAATCGAAGTCCGTCATTTCGACCGGCATGATGAAATCGGCGCAATCGCCCGGACGATGGAAGCTTTCAAGAGCAATCGTATCGAGAGTCGCAAACTGGAAAGCGAGCGCCTTGCTACCGAAAATCTTGCGATCGAACGGCGCCGGGCGGACCAAAACAGGTTCGTGGACGACTTTCGCGCCAATATTGGAGGCATCATCGAAAGCGTGCTGAATTCCTCCGGGCAGTTTGAAACGGTCGCACGGCAGTTGTCGGCGACCGCGCATTCCACGGCCGAAATGTCCGGCCAATCCGCTCATGCCTCCAGGGCAGCTTCCGAACATGTGCGCAGCGCGGCAACCGCTTCGAACGAGTTGTCAAAATCGATCGTGGAAATCAGCCGTCGTGTTGAGGAATCGAATACCGTCGCCGCCGGTGCGGTTCAGCAGGCATCTGTCATGGATCAGAGGATGGCGGAATTGCTCAAAGCGGGCGAACGAATTGGCGATGTGGTGAAACTGATTACGTCAATTGCCCAACAAACGAATCTTCTTGCTCTCAACGCGACAATCGAAGCCGCGCGAGCCGGTGAGGTCGGTCGCGGATTTGCGGTGGTTGCGCAGGAGGTCAAGAACCTTGCCGGCCAGACTTCAAAAGCCACTGACGAAATCAGCGCGCATATCGACAACATGCAACGCGCAACGGGAGAGTCGGTGGAGACGATCAAGGCCATCGGCCTGACGATCGGGCGGATCAACGAGATCTCCACGTCGATGTCCGATGCGGTCGAGCAACAGGGCTCAGCGACCCACAGCATTACCGAAAGCGTTCGAGCGGCTGCAAGCGGCACCTTGCAGGTCGCAGACAACATTGAAGGGGTTGCGCGAGGAGCGGGCGAAACCGGGGAGACATCAGGGCAAATGCTCAAATCCGCGCAGGATTTGTCCAGCCAAAGCATGCATCTCAAGACCGAAGTTGAGAAGTTTCTGGATAGCGTACGCGTTGCTTGATAACGCTTTAGAACTTGATTTCAGAACTCAGGACTCGAACTTCAGAATTTGGGCTTCGCCGCCGCTTGGTCGTGGTGAAACTCAATGGCCGCGCAGACGTAGTATGAGAGTATCTTGATACTCGATACCACGGATTGCTGCAGGAGGCCGATTTGAAACGCTACGCCATCCTTTATCTCGCCACCCTGATCGTGCTCCTGCCCATTGATTTCCTGTTTTTGGGGTTGGTGGCAAAAAGTTTTTTCATGTCTCAAGTCGGCGATATGCTTGGAACCGTCCGGCTTGCGCCGGCTGTTCTGTTTTATTTGCTCTATGTCGTGGGGATCGTTGTGTTTGTCAGCGGTGCGACAAATGCGACGGTGCAGTCCACGCTTATTTACGGTGCCCTGTTTGGCTTGTTTTGTTATGCGACGTTCGAGTTGACCTCGTTATCACTGCTGAAGCATTGGACCTGGGCGGTGGTATTTGTCGATATTGCCTGGGGTGTATTCGTGACGGCGATTTCCTCTGCGCTGGGACTTATCATCGCAAACTGGATCGTTCCGCGGGTTTAATCGCTTTCGAGAGAACTGCGCGTCGGAAGTTCCCAAGCCGGGGAATCGATCAGGATCGGGGCTCCGCGAAATGTGCGCCTCACGAAACTGTTCCCCGGTGCCTCGAATTTACCTCATCCGTGCCGCACCACGGCCCCGGGACGTTGAGATTCGAACCGCCACCGAGGTGGATGCGACCCATTTGCAATACTGCCCAAATGAAGCGATGAAAAACACCCTTTGTTAACCTTTGATTCACGGCGCCATGAAAAGGCTGTCCGTACAATAAAATGAAAAGTGTGAAGAACGATGTCTGCGCCTGCAGGAATTCTCCTCGAACTCGTCCGTAACAGCAAATCGTCGCCGATCGCCGACCGCAACACCAGTGCCCTTGCTCTCACGGGGGTCAGGGACGGCGTTTTGACAGGAGAGGGTCCCACGACCGCCGGTCGGGTGCATTTCTCCCGCTCGCTGGATCGGGACGACGTGGCGTGGTGCGCGCGCATCCTGACTGCCTCTGCCGTGGACAACCAGCCCATCAGCCGCGAAGAGGCGACAGCGCTTTTCGAAATCAACGATGCCGCGACCGAGCGAATGGACGACGGCCGCTTTGACGATTTGCTGGCGAAGGCCATTGTGCATCATGCCGCTTCATCGTCCGGATTGCCGGTGCCGCCGCGTGTGGTGGCGCTGTCACCGGAGACGGCTATCGAAAGTTGGGCGCCGGTCAAAGCCGCAGGTGTTGATACCGAAGTTCTCGAATGGATCGCATCGCAGATGCGCGGCAAGCGCCGGAGCAGCCGGGTGCTGATGTCTTTGGTGGCGACGCTGGTCGGCGCCGCGACCATGCCCATTGCGCAGACTTTGCCTGGGTTACTCGACCTCGGCATGTAACGATCTGATCGCTTCGGTCGGGGCTCATTGTGCCCCGATCCAGTGCTCCGGTTTGTGCACGCGAAATGCGAACGTCCTCGCAGATTTTGATCGACGCGAGCGCGGGTTGCCCGCGCGGCCCACAAAAAAACTCCACCATACTTTTGAATGATACCGGCAGACGGTTTGCCGGAGGCATCCCGTTCCATAGCAACCGGGATGGCCGGCTGTGCGCCAATTTCATGTGAATGGCTGCGGATTCGAGCACACGTGCGCGTCAGGGGCTGAAATTCCGGATGCCTTTTGTCGGGTAAATCGAGTAAAGCTTCAAAAACCGACCAAAAGTGAAGCACGCATGTTCAAGAAAATCCTGATTGCCAATCGCGGTGAGATTGCTTGCCGGATCATCAAAACCGCGCGCCGAATGGGGATTCTCACCGTCGCGGTGTATTCCGAGGCGGATCGGGATGCCGTTCATGTCGATATGGCGGACGAGGCGGTTTTGATAGGACCGCCGGCTGCGGCCGACAGCTATTTGCGGATAGAAAAAATCGTCGAGGCCTGCAAGAAGACAGGCGCTGAAGCTGTCCACCCTGGTTATGGGTTTCTGTCCGAACGCGAAGCGTTTCCCCGGGTGTTGGCCGAGGCGGGTATCGTCTTTATCGGCCCGAACCCGGGCGCGATCGCCGCAATGGGCGATAAAATCGAATCCAAGAAGGCTGCCGCAAACGCCAAGGTTTCAACCGTGCCTGGTCATCTCGGCATTATTGAAGACGATGTTGAGGCCGTGCGGATCGCGGACCAGATCGGCTACCCTGTGATGATCAAGGCGTCCGCCGGTGGCGGCGGCAAGGGCATGCGCATCGCCCACAGCAAGGCCGAGGTCGCTGAGGGTTTCAAACTCGCGCGCGCGGAGGCCAAAGCCTCGTTCGGCGACGACCGGGTGTTCATCGAGAAATTTATCGTCAACCCGCGCCACATCGAAATTCAGGTGCTCGGCGACAAGCACGGCAACGTCATCTACCTGGGAGAGCGCGAATGCTCGGTGCAGCGGCGCAACCAGAAGGTCATCGAAGAGGCTCCGTCGCCACTGCTCGACGAGGCGACGCGCCGCAAGATGGGCGAGCAGGCGGTCGCACTTGCGAAAGCCGTCAACTACGATTCCGCGGGTACGGTTGAGTTCGTCGCGGGACAGGACAAGAGCTTTTATTTCCTCGAAATGAACACACGATTGCAGGTCGAGCATCCGGTCACTGAAATGGTGACCGGAATCGATCTTGTGGAGCAGATGATCCGCGTTGCCGCCGGCGAGAAATTGACGATCGCGCAGAAGGATGTCGTGCTGAAGGGATGGTCGGTGGAATCCCGCGTTTATGCCGAGGATCCGTTCCGTAATTTCCTGCCGTCGATCGGTCGACTGGTAAAGTACCGGCCGCCGGCTGAAATGAGCCGCGACGGCATCACGATCCGTAACGACACCGGTGTGGAAGAAGGCGGCGAAATTTCGATCTTTTACGATCCGATGATCGCAAAGCTCGTGACGCACGGGCCTTCTCGCGCGGCCGCTATCGAAGCCCAGGCGAGTGCACTGGACGCATTCTACATCGACGGAATCCGTCACAACATTCCGTTCCTGTCGGCGCTGATGCATCATCCGCGTTGGCGCAAAGGCGAATTGTCGACAGGGTTCATCGCCGAGGAGTTTCCGCAAGGGTTCAGCGCGCGCGAGCCGGAAGGTCAGATTGCGCAGCGCGTTGCCGCTGTCGGCGCGGCGATCGATCACGTTTTGGGCGAACGTAAGCGCAAGATCTCGGGTCAACTGAACGGGCGCGTGGTGTCACGCGAGCGGCGCCGAGCCGTCTGGCTCGGCAGGCAGGAAGTTCAGCTCGATATCGCACGGGAAGGCGGGGCGCTGGCGGTTCGTTTTGTCGAGTCCGGTGGCGCGCTCGGTCAACCTCATCACCTCGTTTCGGAATGGAAACCCGGTGAGGGAATTTGGCATGGCGCGTTCGACGGAGAGGCAATCGCCGTGCAGGTTCGCCCGTTGCCGAACGGATTTCGTCTCGCGCATCATGGTTTCGAGACCGCAGTCAACGTCTTTACGGAAAGTGAGGCAAAGGCCGCGCGGCTGATGCCCATCAATTCCAATGCCGACAGCGGCAAGAAACTGCTGTGCCCGATGCCAGGGCTTGTGATTTCCATCGACGTCAACGAAGGGCAGGAGGTCAAGGCAGGCGAAACCCTTGCTGTCGTTGAAGCGATGAAGATGCAGAATGTTCTTCGGGCGGAGCGCGATGGCGTGGTGAAATCGGTGCACGCAAAAGCCGGGGCAACGCTGGCGGTCGACGCATTGATCCTCGAATTCGCATGAGGCTGTGATGATTGCTCAGGAGCGTCGCGAAGCTTTTCGTGCGGTGCTGTCGGGAAAAGCCGTGGTGCGGCCTGGATCGGTCTATGACGCTGTGTCGGCGCGGATTGCCGAGGATCTGGGTTTTGAGATCGGCATTCTTGGTGGGTCGGCGGCCTCGCTGACGATCCTCGGCGATCCGGATCTTCTGCTTATCACGCTGACGGAGCTTGCCGAACAGGTGCATCGTATCACGAGGGCCGGACGGTTGCCGTTGCTGGTCGATGCGGACCACGGATACGGCAACGCGTTGAACGTGCGCAGGACCGTGCAGGAGGTTGAAGCCGCGGGCGCGGCCGCATTGACGATCGAAGATACGTTGCTGCCGCAAGCTTATGGCGAGGCCAAGCCGCAGCTGATCTCGATCGACGAAGGCATTGGAAAGATGAAAGCGGCTGTCGAGGGCCGCAACGATCTTTCGCTGGTGATTTTCGGGCGCACGGGCGCAGCTTCCATCACGGGGATCGACGACACGACCGCGCGCGCGAAAGCTTATGAAGCGGCGGGGGTCGACGCGCTATTTTTCACGGGCGTAAAAACCCGCGCCGAGGTGCAGGCAATTGCGGCGGCGACCAAGCTGCCGATCATGTTGGGAACAGTCGATGGTGACCTCGATGACGACGCGTTCCTTGCAAGTCAACGTGTCCGAATCGCCAACCAAGGCCACATGCCGATCGCGGCGGCGACCCAGGCCGTTTATGAGACCTTGAAGGCGCTCCGCGCGGGTACTCGCCCGAAGGATCTGAAGGGATTGCCCTCGAACGAATTGACGGCGCGTATCATGCGCGACGATCAGATGAAGGCCCGAATTGCAAACGTGTTGGGTCTGAAGCGCTAAAGCGTTTTCGAGCGAAGTGGGCACCGGTTCGCATGAAGAAAACGCGTCAAGTAAAACGAGAGCGCGTTTGCGATTTTATCAAAAACGAACGCGCTCTATAACCGCTGCCTCACAAGATGCCCGGAATGGCTGCAGAACCTTGCCTGCAACCCGAACATCCATACCGGCGTTAGCCGATCAGCGGGTGACGCGATGAGGCAAACCATCAGGCATGTTTTGATCCGGGGGCGCGTTCAGGGCGTCGGTTACCGCGCGTGGGTTGAAGATACGGCAACTCGGCGCGGTCTTGAAGGGTAGGTCCGCAATCGCAGAGACGGCTCGGTCGAAGCCATCTTTGCCGGCGATCCCGATACAGTCGCGCAGATCATCGCAGATTGTCGCAGGGGGCCCGCACTGGCGCGCGTTGACGGGATCGACGATCGGCTTGGACAGCCGGATGAGTTGAAGCAGCGACCGCCCGGGAATCGATTTGCTGTTTTGCCGACGATTTGACGCTCGTCAGGCCCTGGTCGCTCAAGCCACCGTTTCGGGCAGGTGAAGAGCCTTTGTCGGTCCAAAAATCTCCTCGAAGGCCTGACGCAGGGCGATATCGACATCCTGAATTGTGACGGGCAGACCGAGATCGACGAGGCTGGTGACGCCGTAACGTGGGTCCTGAACGCCGCAGGGAACGATACCAGCGAAATGAGCGAGATCCGGCTCCACATTGATGGCGATGCCGTGGAAGGCCACCCAGCGCCGCAGCCTGACCCCGATAGCGGCGATCTTGTCCTCATGGCCGATGCCCTTATCAGGGCGGGCAACCCACACGCCGACTCGATCCTCGCGCCGTTCGCCGCGAATATTAAACGCTGCAAGGGTCCGGATGATCAGCTCTTCCAGGCTCGCCACATAGGCCCGAACGTCGGGACGCCGCGGTTTCAGGTTGAGCATCAGATATGCAACGCGTTGGCCGGGGCCGTGATAGGTGAATTGCCCCCCGCGCCCGGTCGCGAATACGGGAAAACGGGGCTCGAGCAGGTCCGCCGGCTGGGCGCTAGTTCCTGACGTGTAGAGGGAGGGGTGCTCAAGAAGCCATACCAGCTCTGGCGCTTCGGCTGCCGCGATCCGGGCGACGCGGTCCTCCATAATATTCAAGGCATCAGGGTAGCGCACCGGCGACTCGGAAATCGACCACTCGGCGGGGGCTCCGTCGGAGGAGGGAAATTCCGTGACATCAATGAGTTGGCGGTTGTTAACCATTGGCTAACCACAACTGTGGTGATCTTGTTCCATCGTTTTCATCAGTCCGGGTGTATCCGTGCCAACCCTTGATAAAGTCTCTGTCGATCTGATGGTCGTCCTAGGTACGACCTCGATGCCTATCCATCAAGTCATGCGGTTGAGCCGCGGCGCGATCATCGAACTCGATGCCACCGAGCAGGACGAGGTCAAGGTCCTCGCCAACAACCTGCCGATCGCAAGCGGCGTTGTGATGGTCAATCGCAACCGGATCGCCGTCGAAGTCAAGCAAATGTTGCCCAAAACTCCGGACCACAGATAGCCGCTCAGGGTCTTGTCCCTGCATCTGCGATTTGTTACACGGGCGCCGTTGATGACGCGCCGGTTCAGAATTTGGGCGTCAATCCCATGCGGTCGTGGCGGAATTGGTAGACGCGCTGCCTTGAGGTGGCAGTGAGTAAAATCGTGGAGGTTCGAGTCCTCTCGACCGCACCAGTCTAGGCTGGATTTATATTTTGGAAGATCAGCCATCCAACGGCTTCCCGGCCGTATGATCTTCGGGCGCGATAGTCCCATTTTCCGAATATTCGGCTTTAAATTTTGCAGTGCGCGCAGTGACCGCAGTTTGATCGCGAATCTGCGGCCAAGTGTCTCCATACCGATAGCTTAAGTGTCGATCGCTCGAGTTTCGATCTCACACATCGATCTTTGGTGACGGACCGCCGAACGTTGCTTGGCGGGAAGTTTTCGGTGCTTATCGTTTTCTGTCGAATTTCACGTTCATGGCGATGGTTTATTTCAGCCTGAATTACATGGAAAAATATCAGCAGAGGGCGATCATCGCGATGCTGGTTCTGGCTTATGCTTCGATGCGAACGATCTCGGCTTTGAGGTCGTTTTATTTCTATCAGCGCGTGGAGCGGCGGGAGATCGAAGTAAGACGGCTGGCGGGCGCGGGCAAATCCGGCGATGCGCGCAAGCAGATAGGTGCCGAGGTTGGCGAGCTCCGCCGTCAGGGTGAAATCAAATCCTATATCGATTTGCTGTTTCTGTGTTTGGTTGTGCTGCTCTGCCTTGCCAAGCTTGTGAACAGCTGAGCACGGTCGAAGCTACTGCCGCTGGTCCCCGTGCCGAGCCCACAGCATACCTTTGCCATCAACCGAACGCGTCACCGCAACTCGCGAAAGCGCTCAAACGTTGTTCTCGGCGCGATCGGTGGTCGCTGCAGGCCGACCGGCGTCACGGGCCAGCTTCCCGGCAGTTGCCGATGCGAGGCGCGGGTTTGAACTGTAATCGATCCGGTGACGTCACCGTCGGCATCGCTTCGCAGTTGCTGAACGTTGCGAGCATGCCGTTCCGCGATTTTGACGCCACTACCAGAAACGACCGGCACGTCGAAAACGGAGCTTCCGGGAATTGGGAGTGTGCTCGCCGGTCCCGTGGCTTCGACCGCCGGTTTAGGCCATAGCCGTTGGGCCGGAAGCGGCACGGTGTCCGCGGCAAAGCGGCCCGGCCTGTAGATCCTGTCGCTCTTGCGCAAGCTCCCGCTTGAGTCCGCATATTCCGTTCCCTCCAGGCCCGGCGCGGTCATGTTCGCCGTGGAGGTGAACACGAATTGCGGCACTGCTGGCCAGCTTGCGACGGGAGCCGTAACCGCATCGGGATGCAGGAGCCAATCTCTCGGCTCGGTCGGGGTTTTCGGCCGGTCTGGGGCGGAGGCGACGACATGGACAATGCGATAGCCGCGGGCCTTCAATTCTTTCAACAAGGTTGGAAGCATCGCGGCGGTCCGGCCCTGAATATCGTGGAGCAGCAGAATGCCCTTGCCCTTGGCTTCCAGCCGCGTGAGAGCGAGACGCAAGACCTGCGAGGATGAAATATGATGCCAGTCATCGGCGGGAAAATCGGCGCTCCACGTCATGATGCCCTTGGATGCAAGATATTCCTCGACACCTTCCGCGCGCAGCAGGCCCGGGATGCGAAAGAACGGCGCGACGTCTCTGGGGTCGCCAAGTGCGGCGGCCGTGTGCTCGATGCCGTCGTTGATCTCCTGTATCGCGCGATCGATCGCCATCCGGTTAAATGTGAGCGGATGATTTTCGCTGTGCGTCCCGACCGTATGGCCCGCATCGCGAACACGGCGCACGCCTTCCGGGAATTCGTGGGCCATCCGCCCGATGATGAAGAACGTCGCCTTGACACACTCCGCAGCCAACGTTTCCAGAACCTGACTGCTGTGCGGCGGCAAGGGGCCGTCATCGAAGGTCAGAACCACCTCATGATCGCGCAAAGGCAGCGTTTCGCCATACTGCATGCTGCCGATACGGGTGTGTTCGGTGGGGTCGACGACCAGTGTCCGGGACGTGCCGAGCGCATTCGGATTGCCTGGGCATTCCGCGGCATGGCTTGCGGTCGCGCCAGTGAAAGCCAGCACGGATGTCAGGAGCGCAGCGCGCAGCGCGAGGGCCGCGGCCGGTCTCATCCGACACTGCGCTGAGGTCACTTCCATGATCGCACCGTACAAATCACACTTTGGGCGAAAATAGCGTTCCGCCAGTGAACGCGGCCTTAACCTGGCACGCAATCTTAAGTCGGCAAACGAATGTTGCGGATTTCAGCGGGTTCCGCTGTCGCTGGCCTGCTTGGCCGCGATATGGACGACGCGGTAGCCGTTGTGCCGCATATAACTGAGAAAATCCGGCAGCATCGCCGCCGTCTGTGCTTTTGTGTCATGGAACAGCACAATTCCCTTGCGGGCGGATTGCAGCCGCCCGATGACCAGATTGAGTTCTTGCTGGGGCGTCATTCTATTCCAGTCGCTGGCCCAGAAGTCCGCACCGAATACGACAATACCGCGCGAGGCCAGATCATCGAGCAAAGCCGGCGTGGAGGCAAAAAACGGGAAACGAAAGAAGGGTGTGGTCGGCTTGCCGGTCCAGCTGCCATGCAGTGCCGTTTCATCCGCGGCGATGCCGCGGTCGATATTGTCCCGTGCCTGTCCCTCCCTGACGTTGCCGAGATTGGGGTGCGACCACGAATGATGCCCAAGCGTGTGGCCGGCCGCAGCCATCGCCTTGACCAATTCCGGATTTGCCGCCGCGCTCTGGCCGATCTGGAAGAACGTCGCCTGCACGCATTCGCGAGCCAGAGCGGCGAGAATACGTCTGGTGGTGGGTGGGAAGGGGCCGTCGTCGAAGGTCAGGACGACCTCTTTATCGGCAAGTGGCAATGTCTCCGGAAAGCTTTTCAGACCGACGCGAGGAAGGCTGCGCGCGCCCACTTCCAGTACGCGGGAGGTCCCGAGCGTATCGGGGCGGGGGCAACCTTCAGCCGCCGCCGCAATATGCGCCGAGGCGATCAATGCCATTGCTGTGATTACGCTTCGAAGCAGCACCATGACGCGGTCCCGGTGGGCAAACAGGATCATGAGATATACGGCACATTTATCATTGCCTTGCATGGTATCGATTAGGTAATCCGTCCCAACTCGTCAAATTGTAGCTCTTGTTTGAACCATCGAGGCGCGGCATGGCTGAAGATCTGAAATTGCCCGAGCCTGCCGCCGATGGCGAATTATCGCTGCTCGATCGCTTTCCGATGCGTGGTTCCTCCGGGGCCTTTCTGCCAGAGTTCGTCGAGCGAGTATCGACGGCTGTCGAGCAGGCGGATTCGCTGTTTTTGCGGGAGCTTGTCGCCGAGCTTCACGAGGCCGATCTCGGCAATCTGATCGAGGCGCTCGATCCCGAGTTGCGTCCGCGTCTGGTCGAACTGACCGGAGCGGATTTCGACTTCTCCGCCTTGAACGAAGTCGACGACAGCGTCCGCGAAGAGATACTCGAAGAACTTGAACCGGAAACCGTCGCCGAGGGTGTCCGCGAGCTGGAATCCGACGACGCGGTCGAGTTGCTCCAGGATCTTCCGGAGGAAGACCAGGCCGAGATTCTCGATAAGCTGCCGCTCTCCGAGCGAGCGGCGCTCGAACACATCCTGGACTATCCCGAAAACTCCGCCGGCCGCCGCATGCAGACGGAGTTCATATCCGTCCCGCCGGATTGGACGGTTGGGAAAGCAATCGACTACATGCGCGAAACGCCGGATCTGCCCGACCGGTTTTATGAAATCTACGTGGTCGATAGCGCAGGCCGCTGGCGGGGCGTGATTTCTCTCGACACCCTGCTGCGGGCAAACAGGCCGGTGGATATTTCAGACCTCATGCATGAGGACACTAGGCACGTTGCGCCGACGGATGATCAGGAAGAGGTCGCGCGATTATTCGGGAAATACAATCTCGTGGCCGCGCCGGTCGTTGATGCGGGAGGGCGGCTGGTCGGTGTGATCACGATCGACGATATCGTCGACGTGATCGAGCAGGAAGCGGAAGAGGACATCAAGGCGCTGGGCGGCGTAACCAGCGACGAAGAGCTCTCGGACACGTTCCTGACCATCGTCAAGGGCCGCTTCAACTGGTTGCTCTTCAATCTTGCGACGGCATTCCTCGCGTCTTCCGTGCTCGGGTTGTTTGAAGGCCAGTTGGAAAAAATGGTCGCCTTGGCCGTGCTGGCGCCTATCGTCGCAAGCCAGGGAGGCAACGCCGCAACCCAGACCATGACGGTCGCGGTGCGCGCGCTTGCGACGCGCGAGCTTAGCTCCAGCAATGCAAAGCGGGTGGTCCTGCGCGAGGCGCTGGTGGGGCTTCTCAATGGGTTGGGCTTTGCGATCATCACCGGGGTGGCGGCGGTCGCCTGGTTCAAGATTCCCGGTCTCGGCATCGTGATCGGGCTGGCAATGATCTGCAATCTGGTTGCCGGCGCGCTCGGAGGTATCCTGATTCCGTTGGCGATTCAGCGTGTGCGGGGCGATCCAGCGGTAGCGTCCGGGGTTTTCGTGACAACCATCACGGATGTGGTCGGGTTCTTTTCCTTCCTGGGGATCGCGACGCTCTGGTTCGGCCTGAAGTAACGTTGCACCTCTTCATCAGACTTTAACGCGCATCTCCGATCATGCCTTGAGGCTTGAGAGCCGGACACTGTTTGATGTGCTTGTTGATGTACTTGGGTTAAATCAAAATGCAGCGCTTGAGATTGAAGGCCGACGGACGGATCGTCGAATTGCATGACGGTCGCGAAGCTCCTCTGACCCCCGCATTGCCGCCTGAGGCCTCTCGCTCGGGTGGGGTTGTTCCGGCCGTCCGGGATTTGCGTTTGCGTTCACGGTTGACCCAGGCGGAGTTCGCGGCGAAGCTCTGCGTGCCGATCGAGACTATTCGCAACTGGGAGCAGGGCAAACGTTCTCCACGCGGTCCGGCGAGGGCGCTGCTTGCAGTGATCGCCCACGCGCCCGACACGGTGTTTGCCGCGTTGGCGGAAGGTGCTGCTTCCAGCTGATCGCGCCGCGTCGTCTTTCACGGCATCCGCTGCCGCCGAATTCGGATATACTTTGAGAACTCGCGTCTCAAAATCTCGTGGAGGCCACCATGCAGGTTATCGAAGCCAATGGAGCACGAATTCCTGCGCTCGGCCTCGGGACATGGGAATTGCGTGGCCGATCGTGTGCCCGGCTCGTTGAGCAGGCGATCAAGCTCGGATATCGCCACATCGACACCGCTCAGGTTTATGAGAACGAGCGCGAGGTCGGCGAGGGCCTGCGAGCTTCCGGCATCAAACGCGATGAGGTCTTCGTTACGACAAAGGTGTGGACCACGCATTTCGCTCCCAACGACCTCGCGCGTTCGACGAAGGAAAGCCTCGCGCGGCTGCGGATGACCGAGGTCGATCTTTTGCTTTTGCACTGGCCCAATCCGCACGTGCCGATGCATGAGACACTTGCCGCATTGGCGCATATGAAGGAACTGGGACTTGCCAGGCACATCGGCGTTTCAAACTTCACCGTGGCGTTGATCGAGCAAGCGATCGGCGCATGCCCGGCGCCACTGGTCTGCGATCAGGTCGAATACCATCCATATCTGTCGCAGTCGAAAGTGCTCGACGCATGCCATCGCAACGGCATGGCGCTTGTCGCGTATAGTCCGATCGCCAAGGGGCGGGTGAAGGGCGAGGAAACATTGGCGCGGATCGGCGAGAAATACGACAAGACCGCTGCGCAAGTTTGTCTGCGCTGGCTCGTTCAGCAAAACGTCGTGGCGATACCGCGAACGTCGCGCGTCGAACGGCTGTCGGAAAACATGAACATTTTCGATTTCAAATTGTCTGATCAGGACATGGACGACATCTTCGGACTCAATACGCCGCGCGGGCGGCTGACCAATTTTGCCTTTGCGCCGGAGTGGGACAGCTAAAACCAAAGCGCTGCGATCCGGGATCGAACGGCGCCGGGTTGATCTTGCACCGACGATCGGTCATGCAGGTCTGATCCGTTAACAGTCGCGGCTGCTCGATGTTCTTCATCTTTTCCAAGGTGCTTGGCTTTTTTGCGCTGCCGTCGAATGCGATCGCATCTTTGTTAGCTGTCGGAGCACTTTTTTATGTGATTCAATGGCGGCAGTGCGCGCGATATTTCATCGCACTATCTCTTATTTTGTTGCTCGTTTTTGGGTATTCGCCGATCGGCAATATTCTTCTGCTGTCGCTGACCGAACGCTTTCCCGCGTGGGAAAGCGGAGGCCGGATACCCGACGGTGTCATCGTTCTCGGTGGTGCGATTGATTCTGAATCTTCTGTCGCGCGTGGCGTCGTAGAACTTGATTCATCGGCCGAGCGTATCTTCGCGATGCTGCAGCTTTCCCGGCAATTTCCAAACGCTCGGATTGTCTTCAGCGGAGGCAGTGGCAATCTGATTGCGGCTTCCGTGCCTGAAGCACCAATTGCCGGCCGCTTGCTGGAAAGCTTCGGCGTAGCGCGCGAGCGTATCGTGCTTGAAGACCGGTCGCGTACGACCGATGAAAACGCTGGGTTCACGCGCGCGTTGGTCGCGCCGAAGCCGGGCGAGCTATGGTTGCTGGTCACATCCGCATTTCATATGCCGCGCGCGATTGGTGCATTCCGGGCTGCGGGCTTCGACGTCGAAGCCTACCCGGTGGATTGGCGCACCCGTGGAACGATTGACGCAGCCATGCCGTTTGAGAGGCTGAGCGCGGGGCTTGCTCGCAGCGATATGGCGGTTCACGAATGGGCCGGCCTTATTATCTCGCGATTGACCCGTAAGAGCAGGGAGCTTTTCCCGGGGCCGCCAGCGAAATGAGCGAGGCATCCAGAGCGCATACAACACTGCGTTGAACCATCGCCAAGCTGAAGCGATCCCGTATCCACTACCGGATCAAGTCGGGCGGCACGCTTCGCGCGAAAACGCTCTAGTCGTGTCGCGGCAGGCCAAGCCGATACACGCCCCGGAAATCGTTGGGGTCGGCCGGTTTACCTTTGCGATAAATGATCAAGCGGCCGTGCAATGCGAGGTCAATCGCTGCTTTTCGAATGGGCGTCAAAAGTGCGTGCCAATCCGCGCCGTCCGCTACGGCATGGGCGACTTCGGGTGAACTGAGTGTTTTTCCGTCTGCCGCCGTCAGCGCTTTCAGAATGGCATCCTCAAGCGCATGTCCGGCAGGAATCGTCGAATCGGAAGCCTTCATCGCATTGCCTTGGCCTATTCATCCTCGGGTCGCAAGTGGTGCGGGTATTCGCACGAGACAATCGCCCGATAGCGGTTGCCAAAGTCAATTGATTGAATCGCGGGCCGCGTGCAAAGTGCCTCGCGATAAGAACGCCTAAAAGTGGAGTATTTCGGGACATGAGTTTGACGCTTGTTGTCGGTAACAAGAACTATTCGTCATGGTCGATGCGGCCCTGGATCGCGTTGCGCGGTGCTGGAATTCCCTTTGAAGAAGTTTTTATCCCGCTCTACACCGGCGATGCCGACAAGCAACGTATTCTCGGCTTCACGAAATCCGGCAAGGTGCCGGTCTTGGTCGACGGCGACCTCACCGTGTGGGAACTCGCTCGCCATCATCGAATATGCGGCAGATCGTTTTCCCGACGCCAAACTCTGGCCGCAGGAACGCTCGGAGCGCGCGCATGCGCGTTCGATTTCAGCGGAAATGCATTCGTCGTTTGCTGCACTTCGCAACGAATGCGGCATGAACATTCGCCGGCCTGTCCGGGAGAAGCAGCTCTCGAAGGAAGCACAGGCCGATATCGCGCGCATTAAGGAAATATGGTCGGACTGCCGTGCGCGTTATGGAGCAGGTGGCCCGTTCCTGTTCGGGGCTTTCACGGGCGCGGACGCCATGTATGCGCCGGTCGTTCATCGTTTCAGGACCTACGCCATTCCGGTCACGCCCGTCGTTGCTGACTACATGCGGACGATGCAAACGTTGCCCGCATTTCAGCAGTGGACCGAGGCGGGAGTTGCGGAGACGCTGGTTATCGAAAAATATGGAGACGACTGAGTTCCGCTGCATTGCTGCCTGACGATTTATCTCTACATGCAGTGCTGCCGCGGTCCGACCAAAAAGGGGTTTGCGATGGGTATTCTCGACGCGTTGAACAGTTCTCCTGCGTTCAAGGCTGCATTGGGCCAGGTTGAGGCGGCTGTCGTGCCGGTCGTTCTGAGCGAGGTCCTTGGCAACGGTGGCCAGGGCGGCCTCGGTGCGATTATCGCCAAACTTCAGCAGTCGGGCCTCGGACAAGAGGTCAAATCGTGGATCGGAAACGGTCAAAACATTCCGATTACAGCTGATCAACTCAAGCAGGTGCTGAGCAATGATCAGGTCAAACAAATCGCCGCCAAATTCGGGATACCGGTCGATCAGGTTCTCGATGTGCTGGCTAAACAGCTTCCAGTCGCGGTGGATCACGCGAGCCCCGGCGGCACCCTCCCGCATACCGCTTAATGCTCGCGAGAGCAGCGGTTGAGAGCTTCGGTGGGGAATGCGAGAGCAATATTTATTGAGCCGGGGAAGCCAAGTCCGCCCCATTTAAATCGGGTTCATCTATCTGAAAAATATGAGAAATATTCGTATTTCCCCTCATCCATTTTGACTGGCCAAGGCGGCCGGCGGCGTGCTATAGGCCTCGCGGGCATTCAGTCGGCTTTTTTGGCGAAAAAACAGCTCGGCTTTGCAGTGCCGCGTGATGGAGAGCGTGTTGAAGCACAAATTTGGAGTTGGCGAGGCGGTCTATTTCACCGCCAGCAACGTGGCGAGGCCCGCAGCAGGTGGAACTTACGAAGTCATCCGCCAGCTTCCGACCGACGGGGACGACTGTCAGTACCGTATCAAAAGCGCGACCGAGGCTTTTGAGCGCGTCGCCAGGGAAAGCCAGCTCGCAGGCGTTTGAGCGGAATTGCTCCTGAGCGTTATAGCCAAAGTTTGAATCTGCGTTGCCGAGCGGCTCGTTCGCGCTAACGGGTGTAGCCGGCGCGCAAAGGCTTTTGATATATTAAAAAGCGGGTACTTATCTTGCAAACTCGGCAAGACAATTTGCGTTTGGCATGCGCCGTCGCGCATAGTCGCGTAACGCATCCGGTTTGAGCTTTACTCATATACCCTCGCGTCGTTTCGGCGCTTGTTCCTTTCGCTCGAAGCACACGAATGGCGGCTGTCATGAATTGGGTTTCGGCCATATCGCTTGATCAACTCTTGCGCTCGCAGGCGTTTCCCATGTGGGGCGCGTTCGCGTTGGCCGTTTTTTTTGCTGTCGTCCTTTTCCTCGTGTTTGTGCGTGCTGACAAATCGTCAGCCAACGGCGCCTTGATCGTGCTGACGCTTCTGGCAGTCGGCATTTCGCTGGCCGCGACCGTGCGGACTTTCGACGAGAACGGCGGCGGCACGACCGGCGATGGGCGTCTGCCGCAGTCGATCGCCTCCATGCCAGCGATGTCCTGTCTCGATGGATTGGCGGGCGACGCGGTCGAGATCGCTTGTGAAAGAGCCCTGTTTTCATCCGCCGACTCCTCAGCTGCGGCGGTGTCTTACACAGCTGCGCAAATTACGCGGCTGACGCGATTGGGAGATGAGGCTGCGGCGGGCAAAGCGCCCGAACTCTCCGCGCTTCGCCGGGCCCTGGAGCGCGATCGTTATGGCCTGGTGGCGCATGTCCTGATGGTTCGAGAGGGATGCACAGCGTCCGAGTGCTCTTTTTATAAATCCGTGTCCAACCACAATCAGATCGCGGCCAACATGACCGATCAGACCTATCAAGGGCTGATCGGGCGTTATGCTGCCATCTGGAGCGGCACAAATACGGGGTCGGCAACGGCTACGGCGATGCCGCCGTCCATTCCCAGCGGCAAGCCAATGTCAGGAGATTTCCCAAGCTCCTCATCGATTCCCGCAGTCAATATCATGACGCCGGAACCCGCAGCGCCTTCGGCCGCGTCATCCAAGCCGCCTCAAGTATCGCCACCGCCCACGACAGCCGCGCAACCGGTTCCGCCGCGCGCGGCCACCGCGCCCCCGGCCGCAAAAAAACTCGCGGCCAAGAAGAACGTGGCTGCGCCGGCGCCATCGCCAGTCCAGCTTGCTCCGGCGACGCCGCAGAGCGACGATAACTAGGACGATAACTAGATAGAGCGCGGCGCTCGTTCAGCCTGACGCCAAGGTCAAGCGACCGGACTGAACAATCGGGTTTCGTCGAATCCAGTTCATCGTTGCTGAGCAGGACTTGATCGCACGCCGGACATTGCAATAAACGTGCAGGCATGCCGCTTCATCTCATCAAGCTTAGTGTCGGTTGCGAGTCCATCAAGGATCTCGACAGCTGGATCAAGGAGCGCTTGAAAAAGGCAAAAGCGGATGGCTTGCCGCGCCGTCACGTTCATATCACCCGCATGACGCCGAAGCGTGATGCCGAGTTGCTGGATGGCGGCTCGATTTATTGGGTCATCAAGGGCGAAATCGCCGTTCGGGAAAAGCTGATCGCAATCGAACCGTTTCGCGATCGTGACGGTGTGGGGCGGTGCCGGCTTGTCATGGAGCCCAAGCTTGTTCCGGTATCTCCCCGGCCGATGCGCGCATTTCAGGGGTGGCGTTACCTGACAGCTGCCGACGCTCCCGCCGATCTCGGCAAGCGCGGCGACGGGATCGCTGCAATGCCCGAGCCTATGCGGCGCGAGCTGAGAGAACTTGGGTTGCTGTAGCGCAGGCCAGCCGTACTCCGTCTGCCGCAACGGCACTAAACCTTGATATTGTCGATCAGCCGCGTCGTTCCGATCCGTGCGGCAACCAAAAGCCGGGCGCGCCCATCTTTCAGACTCGCGATCGGCGCCAGCGTTTCAGCATCACGCGCTTCAAGATAATCGACCGCGAAACCTGCCCGACCGAGAACATCAACGCCCTCAGCAAGCGCAACGGAGAAATCGCTTTCGACGCGTAGTCGCTTCGCTGTGTTTTTGAGTGTGTCGAACAGCAAGGGCGCTGTGGCGCGCTCGCCTGGCGAGAGATAGATGTTGCGCGACGACATGGCCAGGCCATCGCGCTCGCGGACCACGGGTGCGCCGAGGATCTTGACGCGGAGATCAAGATCTCGCGCCATTCGCATCACGACCTTGAGCTGCTGATAGTCCTTCTCCCCGAACAGAGCGATGTCGGGTGTGATCTGCGTCAATAATTTAGCCACGACCGTCGAAACACCGCCGAAGAAGTGCGGCCTGATACGGTCTTCCAATCCTACTGTTGCAGGACCGTCCACAGCTATGCGGGTTGCGAAATTCTGCGGATACATAACGCCGGCATCCGGATTCCAGACCAGGGCGACGTCTTCTGCGGCAAGCTTGGCGAGGTCCGCTTTCCACGTGCGCGGATAGGAGCCGAGATCCTCATGAGGAGCGAACTGCGTCGGATTGACGAATATCGAGACAACCACTTTCTTTGCGCGCCGCTTGGCGAGGCGCACGAGCGACATATGGCCGTCGTGAAGCGCGCCCATGGTGGGGACCAGCGCGACGGTCGAGCCCCGCGAGCGAAGGTGCTCAAGCGCGCGGTGTAGGGACGCAAGGTTGTGGGCAATCAGCGGCGCTTTTGGCATTTGAACTCGGTGTTGGAAGGGCGCGTCGGCGGGTCGGGTTTCGTCGAGGGTGCGCCCGGACGCCATAGCAGACCTGGTTTGGCGCTGCCAATCTCTCTCGGGCATTTGGTATTGTTCGGTCGGCTTTCCCCTGGGAGGTCCGCGCCGCGTCGGAGCTTTGACCGCTCGACCGCGCGAAATCGAGGGGCTTCCTTAAAAGGCCGGTCATATCGTCGGCGCCTCACAAGCCGCGAACTCCAACAGCGCCCGGTATGATTGTATTCCGCAGGAAAAACATCCCTGCAATCGGCTTACCAAAAAGCAGAAAATGCGAGGGTTTGGGGAAATCAAATATTTGCCGTGCAGTGCACAAATAAAAGACGAGGTCTCCCCAATATTTCATCTGTTGTCACGCTGCTGTTACCTCTATTCTTTAGCTGTGTTGACCACCGTGAACCCGCTCACCGCCGCAAGGCCTTGATCGCCGAGGACTGAATGAAACGTGGCCTGATCGTCGCCGTTGCTGTCGTTGCGTGCGCAACGGTTGGCTATTTCTCGTTCAGCAAATGGGCGGTTCGACACGAAACGGTTGAGCTCTACGATGCCGCGCGCGACCGCCCGGTATCGATCGATATCGCCGTGCGACGAGATTCTGATATGAAGGCGATGGCGGGGTTACACACGCTCCCGGTCGCGATCATCAATCAGGGCAATACGGTCAAGAATACCGAGTATTCTTTTATTGCCAACGTGCTGGCCTTGCGCGGATATCTCGTTCTTAGCATTCAGCACGATCTGGCGACCGATGCACCGCTCGTGACGAAAGTCGGCGAGCTCTATGTCGGACGCCTTCCTGTTTATGAGCGGGGCGTTGCAAACATTCAGTTTGCAGTGGCCGAAATGAAAAAGAAGGTCGCTTACGCGAATTACGACAAGCTGTTGATGGTCGGTCATTCCAATGGCGGCGACATCTCGATGTTTTTCGCGAGGGAATATCCCGACCAGATCAAGCGGGTTGTGACGCTGGATAATTTACGTGTTCCTTTTCTCACGGAAGCAAAATTCAAGATTTTGTCTTTCCGCTCGAAGGATCCGAATTTCGTTCCTGATGCCGGTGTCGTTCCTGACGATGAAGACTGTGAACGAACAGGTATCGAGTTGATCAAGACCGGTGCGCAACACACTGACATGAGTGATCGTGGCCCGGACGAGGTCAAAGCAAAGATCCAGACCGCGCTCGATCAGTTTTTGAGCGATGACAGCGATCTGCGTCCGGTTGCGACCGACCGGCTAAACATTCCGGCTCCTGTCGCGAATTCGCAGGACAGCAAACAGCGCGCCGCGGCGATGTCCGGGCCGCAACTGGCGATGCCTTAATCATCGCTTCCCCCGCCGGTTACGGTCGGATTTTCCTGGTTCGTCACGCGCGCGGATGGCGCGAGCCCGTTTGCGTCACGAGATACCTGTCGTATCTCTATTGATCCTTTGCCGCTCGTTCTCCACATAATGATCGTATGATCCAGGGGGGCCCATGTCCCGCGACCCGATGTCCCGCGATCCGATGCCGCCGAACGCCGGCAAGGACGGCAATCAAGACCCCGAAAATTCGTTGGCTGAGCGGCCTTCCACGGCGGCGGATATCGCCGCTTTCGTTGCTAAAGCCAGGTCCATGTCGACGTCGATGCCGTCTTCCGTCGACGGCAAGCGCGGGCGTTTGATTTTTGCACTCGACGCGACCATGAGCCGTCAGCCGACATGGGACATGGCCTGCGAGCTGCAAGCGGAGATGTTTCGGGAAGCCGGTTCAATCGGCGGACTTGATATTCGTCTGGTTTATTTCAGAGGGCTCGGGGAGTGCCGCGCAAGCCCGTGGATTTCCGACACGAGCCAACTGGCACGACTGATGAACCGCATTACGGTGCAGGGAGGTCATACGCAAATCCACAAGGTGCTGTCTGAAACACGGCGGAACGCGGTGGATAGCGGTGTGCGGGCGCTCGTGTTTGTCGGCGATGCAATGGAGGAAGATGTCGATGACTTATGCGCGCGCGCCGGCGAACTCGGCCTCTTGAAGGTCCCTGTGTTCATGTTCCAGGAAGGCGACGACGCAGTCACGGAACGCGCTTTCCGCGAAATCGCACGACTGTCCGGCGGCGCGTATTGCCGTTTCGATCCGGGAGCTGCTGCCCAACTGCGCGATCTGCTGCGTGCTGCGGCGGCCTATGCGGCAGGCGGGCGGGAGGCGCTTCAACGTTTGTCGAAGAGCGGGAGCGGGGCTGAACTTCTGCTCCAGCAGATGAAATAGGACCATTGTAGTGGCTGTTTGGGCGCTGTCCGGCTTTCGCTGGCAGTCATAACGAACTATCTAACAGCGATGCCGACTCTCATTGCTGGCGCAGTCGCCGTAATCGTTCTCTATACGCTGCTGCAGATGTTTCGCGCAGCCAATCCGGCCATGCTGGCCCGCGCCGTCAAAATCGTGGGCGGCATTGTTTGTCTGGCGGTGGCGGCTTTCACAGGCGCGAAAGGCGAGCTCGCCGTGGCCATTCCCTTGGGCGTTTTTGGCGCGGGATTGCTGGGGTGGGCGCCTGCGTCGACTGCGTTCGGCAGATTTGGGCGCTTTGCCAACTGGAGTGGTCGCGCCAAGTCCGGAGGGCAGACATCCAAAGTCCGCTCTAGCTTTCTCGATATGACACTCGATCACGATACCGGGCGGCTGACGGGCTTGATCGTTGCCGGCACGCACGCCGGTCGGTCTCTGGACGAATTCGACCTGTCACAGCTTGCAGCCATGATGCCAAGTTTCGATGCCGAAAGCGGCGCGTTACTTGAAAGCTATCTTGACCGCAGGTTTCCCAGATGGCGTGAGAACGCGCAGGGAGCACGGGCAGGGGGGCAAAGCAGCCAGACGGCGAGTGGCAAAATGACGCCTGAGGAGGCTTATCAGATCCTTGGCCTGCAGCATGGGGCGAGGCGTGAGGAAATCGGGCGCGCGCACCGTGCGCTGATGAAGAAATTGCATCCCGACCAAGGGGGGTCGACGTACCTGGCGGCCCGTGTCAACGAGGCCAAGGAGACCCTGCTTCGTACTCATCACAACTAACTCCAGCACGCACGATGACGCAACTTACTGCGAACAGCGTTCTGTCGTTCTGAGTGAGGCCCCGTGAGTGCCGTTATGCACTCGGTAGTTTGTGCGCAATTCAGAAAACCTGAATCCCGCGCATGCCCGTCGTGTCCGACGGTGCGGTGTTAGCGCCTACTTTTATAGGTCAATCCTTGACGAGAGGTTTCCAAAAGGGAGCAGTGTTCTTCCGGCCCGGATACACAACAGGCTGCAGAGGCGGAGTGGCGTCGCGCCCGTCAATTCTTAATTGCGATGCAGGAGATCTCGCTGCGCTTCAAAGCCCGGCAGGCGGCTTCCGCAGCGTCTTTATCCAAGCCCGCGAAGCGGGCGCGGTAAAAATTCTTGCCGCCCCTGGATACCGTTTCAGTAAACGGGTCGGCTTTTCCCAGAAGACTGCCGGCGCTGCCACGGGCCGCATCGAGGCGATGCTTGGCTTCGCTTTCGCTTTCCAGCGCACCGACCTGGATAATCCAGCCTGATCGCACCACCGTTTTGCCGGAGCTGTTTGGTGGCGATGTCTGCGACTGCGCCGTGGGTCCAGCCTGAATTTGCGGCTGTGGTGGCGGCGAAGAGTTCGGCTCCGCATAAGCCAATGCCGATGAATGCTGTTGCAGGGCCGATGCGGGAAGGGTGCCGAGGATTCCCTGACCTGTACCGTATTTAGGATTCTGCGGAGGCAATTCAGCCGCTTTGGTCACGACCGAGTTGGACGTTTCGGCGACTTCCGTTCGCGCGGCAGGAATCGATGCCGTCGATGCGGGAGGGGAAATAGGCTGCGATGGTGCCGCGGAAGCGACGCGAGTTTGGCCGGCCTTGATCTGAACGGTCTTGACGCGCACCGGCGTCATCGGGTCGCCGGCACCCGGCATCATGGGAGTCGACTGGGATATGACACCCGAGGTCAGGGGAGCGGGTACGGGCTTTGCGTCCGGCTTGCCGACTTCAGGTTTGGCTTGAGCTTGCGGTGGGGCCGGCGGCGGTGCTGCTGCGGCCGCCTGTTTGGCGGCTGGCGGCGTCGCGCGAGAAGTTTCGACGTTCTCTGCTGGCGGTACGGTTGAGGCAGGCTGCCCAGGCGCCTGCACCTGCGGTTGAGGCGCCGGTGTTGCGACGCGCGCAGGCTTCACTTCCGGCGCATCGTTCACGTCCGCATTCTCGTCAGCACTTGCGACCTGATAATCGGAAGGCTTGCGCTCGGCAATTGCCGCGACGGTGCGTTTGGTCGCTGCGCGGTCAAGGTTCTCCGACAGCAGGCTGAGCATGGTTGCATCGCGTGAGCCGCCCGAGCGGCCGCCCATCACGACGCCGACGAGATGGCGATTGCCGCGCCGCATCGATGTCACGAGATTGAAGCCGGACGCTTGCGTGTAACCCGTTTTGATTCCGTCGACGCCTTCAACGCGACCGAGCAGATGGTTGTGATTGCGGATAACATTGCCGCGGTAGTGGAAATCACTGGTCGAAAAATAACGGTAGTAGCGCGGGAAGCGATCCTGGATGGCGCGTCCCAGGGTGGCCTGATCGCGTGCGCTGGTGATCTGGTCTTCATCGGGGAGGCCGGATGCGTTTTTATAAGTTGTGTGGCTCATGCCGAGCGCGCGCGCTTTGCGTGTCATCACCTTTGCGAACTCATCCTCGTCGCCGGCAAGCGCCTCGGATATGACGACAGCCGCGTCATTGGCGGAACGAGTGACCAATCCCTTGATGGCGTCTTCGACACGGATCGTCTGGCCGGGTCGTAGTCCGAGTTTGGTGGGCGCCTGCTCGGAGGCGTGCGCGGAGACCGGCATCTCGGTTTCGAGATTTATTTTGCCGCTCTCCAGCCGCTCGAACAGCATATAGAGCGTCATGATCTTGGTCAGTGAAGCAGGATGGCGCGGGCTGTCGGCATTGTTGGCTTGAAGAGTTGCGCCGGAATTGCCGTCGACAATGATGGACGAGAAAGGCGGCGTGTAACTGCTGACACGCTCGTGATGCGAGCGATGGTGACGCCGGCGTGCATCCGCCTTGTCGTTTGTAAAAAGGACAGCGGCTGAAACGGTCGCGAGTCCAAGAATGCAAAAGCGGAGCGTCCGCGAGGGCGCTGAGGTTGCATGAAACATAGACTACCCCGTCCGATTTCCAGCGACAGCGCAGTTCGGAATTCGTTTTTTCCGGACCCGCTCCCCATTTCTCAATTCGCGTCTTGACGTTCTCGCGAACCGAAACTTACTTCGCTCGAAGACACGTTGATCACTGGTTCGTGAGGCGAAATTGTGCCCTTCAGAACCTTAAATCCCATGACTGATGCGCGACGCGCGGGCAACCCTTTATCAGAATTGGCGGCAATTGCCGCATTTCCTATAAGAGATTGTGCCTGAACGCTTTTTCGGAGGTTATCCGGGACGCCGGCAACGAACAACTCAAAATAGTTGGGCGGAGTTTCTAAACGTTTAAGAAACTCTTTCGGGCAGCCCGCGTCTTTACTGGGTATTTGCGTCAGGATTCTTCATAATTTGTGCATTGCACAATATCCTTGACTTTATTGTGCGGTGCACTATATTTCGTTTCGTGGCAGGAAGCCGGGATTACCCGGCTCGTTTCAACAACTATCCGGGAGAGGTTTCAGATGGTCATGAAAGTTGAAGACTTCCAAAGTTTCGGAAAAGAACAGTACGAAACAGCCTTGGCGTCGGTGAGCAACTTCACCAAGAACTATCAGGCGATCGCCTCGGCGTATGCCGACTACTCGAAGAAGTCGTTTGAAGACACAACGGCTTTTGTGGAAAAACTGTCCGGAGTGAAGTCGCTTGAAAAGGCGATCGAACTTCAAACCGAATTCACCAAGTCTGCCTACGAGTCTTTCGTCGCGAAATCGAAGAAGATCAGCGAACTGTATGCCGGCCTCGCGAAGGAAGCGTACAAGCCCTTCGAAGGTTATGTGTCGAAGTTTACGCCGCCTGCAGCCACGCACTGACGGCCAATTTGTTCAGATACGAAAAAGCCCGGCGAATGCCGGGCTTTTTTTGTGGGTTTTGTACTGGCTCTGCCGGTGCCGCGTCGTGCCTATTGCGCCAGACGAAGCTTGGACAGTTCAGTTCCGATCGTTTTGAACGTCGCGATCACGTCGTCCGATTGTGTCAGAAGGTAAAATTTGTCCGAACTGCTGGCGCATTTCCTCATGACGCTTGAAGTGGGATCGGCGGGCGAACCCGTATTTACTTGAATTGTATACATTGTGATGCCGGCATTCTTGATGTTCTGGCAGAGAATTGCTTCTCGGTCATCGATAGGAGTGCCGTTGAGCTGGGTGTTCCCATCACCATAGTTGGGCCATCGATCTTGCGTGTTAAGCCCGTCAGATAAAAGGATGATAACCTTATTGTAGGAATAGTTGGTGTCCTCTGCAGGTGCGTTCAGCGGTTGGGTTTGACCCAGCGATTGCCAAGCCCAAGCCAAGCCAATGGGCTGGTTGGTGCCGCCATCGGGCGTCATCGCATCGATCTTGTTCTTGAGAGCTGTCCAATCATAGCTCAGCGGCATCACTTGCGTTCCGCATGCATCGTACTGTTGCGCAGGAAAATATGTGGCCAAGCCTGTCGGAGCCGAGTTCAATGTGTCCTGAATTTGCGTCCGGTCAGTAATGCATCCGTTCCAAGTACTGTGAGAATTTTTATTCCACGCCGAGTGAGTATAAGTGCTGACTACCTGAGTACAAATTTTATTGCCGTTTTTTACTGCACATGTACAGGCACCGATTTGTCCGTTGTCTATTTTGTTTGAGATAAGCCCCCCGGCGCTCGAACAACTGCAATTTGATCCCGCATTACAGGTGTTCGTTTGAGGTGTGCCAACGAGCGCGCTATCGTAACAACCATTATAATAGCTGCTTTTTGTAGTAGTCGTCGCCCGGACAGATCTTGCCTGTTGCCGGAATTGTAGCTGCATCGATGGTGCTGCCAGGTCCTTGTACGCAGTTGAATGTATAGGGGCCGCTTCCAAAGGGGCAGGGCACGCCCGGGCCATAATTTGCCCATTTGCTAGGTTTTGCTGTGACCAAGGCAGGAGGCTCGGCTTCCCAATCGCTCCAGTCGAGCCAACTTTGATTGTAGTTGCCGGCACCTGCGTTGACGTCTTTCGCGAACGGGACGATCGATATGTAAACATCGCCGGGGTTTTCGCGAGCGTACTGAGTTGGTCGATCAGATTTTTTGATGCTGTCTGCAAGGCGCCAATTTTTCCGTCCTGCTACATGGAGCCGGTATTATCGAGCGCGAGCGCGACGCGAAGCTTGGTGTTTCCCCACTTGGCGGTCGATCCGACGTTGAAGTCGATGGTCGGGAAACCCGCAACCTTCAGAAATTCGGTTTTCATTGTGCCGGAGCTGGTCAGTATAACACTCGAGCCGGCCCCCGTGTTTGCGGTATAGGCTGCGCTGAAGTTGGCGTTGGGCGCTTCCTTGCTGTTGTAGAGGGCTGTAAAGTACGCTTTCGCTCGGGTCGTGAGCTGATCCGGCGTCAGAGTTGGGGCATCCTTCGAAACCATCAATGCGGTTGAGTCCAATGCCGCCTGCATTGTGGTTCGTGCGTTGTTGACACGCGTATAGTCGATGGCCACGCCCACAAATCCGAGAATGGGAAGACAGGCGATCGCGAATATGGGGGCGACATTTCCCCCTTCAGCACGGATGAAATGATCCGCGAACCGTTTGACACGCGAAAAAAATGAGAAACGGGACATGGTTTTCCTCGGGCTTCCTCGAAAAATAAATCTCACTCAAAATGCTTTTCCCGGAGCCAGTTTTGGAACCTTAAGGATGAAGAGTGGGTAAAGTGCTGCTGTGAATATTCGAAAGAAGCCGAATAACCGTGCAATTTTAAGTATTTTTGCGCCCTTATCCTCAACGAACCGCGAATGCCCTGGATGAAAGGCACTTGAGGCTGGAAGCTTACCGGTAACCAGTTCGGCTCAGCTAAAACCCGGTTTTAGGCTCCAAACCGCGTGCTGGGCCCGAAAGAACGGGAATTACTGCTACTTGCGTCAAAGTCGCAGCAAACCCATATCGGTAATAATTCGGATGAAGGCGAGGCGCGGGTGTTGACGGGGAACACCAATCTCGCGACTCTGGTTCATGGCCTGTTCGGGTGAAATCCGGGAGGTTTTGAACATGGCCGTAACCAGGATGATTATTCAACCTGGATCACGGGGAGCAGTTCGTCTGATCACGGTACAATCCGATTGCACCATGGTTGGTTGCCAACATGGTTCGTCGTCAATGGGAATTTTGAACGTCAAGCCATGCTACGATCGTCTGTAAATTTTGAAAAAAAAGCCGCGACATCGCGTGTCGTGTTGGCCGTGAACATGACCGGCGATGATGGCCGCACGAACAGCCCCAACATGCCGGGCGTCTCGGTTATCACCAAAGTCAAGCCGAAGACGAAACGTCCGAGCCTCTATCGCGTATTGATTCTCAACGACGATTACACTCCGATGGAATTCGTCGTTCATGTTCTGGAGCGCTTCTTCAACAAGGACGCTGAAGCAGCGACCACTATCATGCTGCACGTGCATCATCACGGGATCGGGGAATGCGGTATATTTACTTTTGAAATCGCTGAGACCAAGGTGACGCAAGTGATGGAATTTGCGCGTAAGCATCAACATCCTTTGCAATGCGTGATGGAAAAGAAGTAGCATGGTGCAGGCGGACGATGCCGGAGTTCCGACACGATCGCAGGCATAATGCTTAAATAGCGAACCGACGATAATGACTGTGGGGGCCACAGAGGACGCGAATGCCGACTTTTTCTCAGAGTCTCGAACAATCCTTGCATCGTGCACTGGCGGTCGCGAACGAGCGCCATCACCAATACGCGACGCTTGAGCATCTTCTGCTCTCACTGATCGATGACTCGGATGCAGCAGCGGTCATGCGCGCATGCAATGTCGATCTCGACAAATTGCGTGGTAGCCTCGTCAACTACCTTGAAACGGAATTCGAAAACCTGGTGGCGGATGGCAGCGACGACGCCAAGCCGACGGCCGGGTTTCAGCGCGTGATCCAGCGCGCGGTCATCCATGTGCAGTCTTCGGGCCGCGAAGAGGTTACAGGAGCCAACGTGCTGATCGCGATTTTCGCGGAGCGCGAGAGCCATGCGGCTTATTTCCTGCAGGAGCAGGATATGACCCGTTACGATGCGGTGAACTATATCAGCCATGGCATCGCCAAGCGGCCCGGCGTGTCCGAGTCACGGCCGGTGCGGGGCGTCGACGAGGAAACCGAACATAAGAGCGACGGCGACACCAAGAAAAAGGGTGATGCGCTGGAGACGTATTGCGTCAATCTCAACAAGAAAGCGCGCGACGGAAAAATCGATCCGGTGATCGGCCGCACCGCGGAGATCAACCGCGCCATTCAAGTGTTGTGCCGGCGGCAAAAGAACAATCCGTTATTCGTGGGCGAAGCCGGTGTCGGCAAGACCGCGATTGCGGAAGGGTTGGCCAAGCGCATCGTCGATAGCGAGGTTCCTGAAGTCCTGAGCGCAGCGACCGTCTTTTCACTCGATATGGGAACGCTACTGGCCGGTACCCGCTATCGTGGTGATTTCGAAGAACGACTCAAACAAGTCATCAAGGAACTGGAAGCGCATCCGAACGCGATTTTGTTTATTGATGAAATTCACACCGTGATCGGTGCTGGCGCCACGTCCGGCGGCGCGATGGATGCTTCGAATCTCCTGAAGCCCGCACTGGCATCCGGCACCATTCGCTGCATGGGTTCGACCACCTACAAGGAATACCGCCAGCATTTCGAAAAGGACCGCGCGCTCGTGCGGCGGTTCCAGAAGATCGACGTCAATGAGCCTTCGGTGGAGGATGCAATCGGCATTCTGAAGGGGTTGAAGCCGTATTTTGAGGACTATCACAAGCTGAAATACACCAACGAGGCGATCGAGGCTGCGGTGAATTTGTCAGCGCGTTATATTCATGACCGTAAACTGCCGGATAAAGCGATCGATGTGATCGACGAATCCGGCGCGGCTCAAATGCTCGTGCCTGAAAACAAGCGCAAGAAGACGATCGGCTTGAAGGAGATCGAGACGACGATCGCGACCATGGCGCGTATTCCACCCAAGAGTGTCTCAAAGGACGATGCCGAGGTGCTGAAGCACCTGGAGCAGACCTTGAAGCGCGTGGTCTTCGGGCAGGATAAAGCCATCGAGGCACTGACGTCCGCGATCAAGCTGGCTCGGGCGGGTCTGCGCGAGCCGGAAAAGCCTATCGGATCGTACCTGTTTTCGGGACCGACCGGTGTTGGCAAGACCGAAGTCGCAAAACAGCTCGCAGAGTTGCTCGGCGTGCAACTGCTGCGCTTCGATATGTCCGAATACATGGAGCGGCACACGGTCTCGCGGCTGATCGGCGCTCCTCCTGGTTACGTCGGTTTTGATCAGGGCGGTCTTTTAACCGATGGTGTCGATCAGCATCCGCATTGCGTGGTGCTACTCGACGAAATCGAAAAGGCGCATCCTGATCTTTACAACGTGCTGCTCCAGATCATGGATCATGGCCGCTTGACGGATCACAACGGAAAACAGGTGAATTTCCGGAACGTGATCCTGATCATGACGACAAATGCAGGCGCTGCGGATCTGGCGCGACAGGCATTCGGCTTTACACGCAGCAAGCGTGAAGGCGATGACCATGAGGCCATCAACCGTCAGTTTGCTCCGGAATTCCGCAACCGGCTCGATGCGATCGTGTCATTTGGTCACCTGAATGCCGACGTGATCGGCATGGTGGTGGAGAAGTTCGTTCTGCAGCTCGAAGCACAGCTCGCGGATCGCGATGTCACTATCGAGCTTTCCGAGCCTGCGAAGGCCTGGCTGGTGCAGCACGGTTACGATGAGCAAATGGGCGCGCGGCCGATGGCGCGCGTGATTCAGGAGCACATCAAGAAGCCGCTGGCGGACGAAGTGCTGTTCGGCAAGCTCAAAGGCGGTGGCCATGTCCGGGTCGTACTGACGAAGGACGATGCGGAGCAGGACAAGATCGGCTTTGAATTTGTGGAAGGGCCGGTCACGCCGAAGCCCGAAAAGCTGCCCGGTGCGCGGAAGCGCTCGGCGCCGCGCAAACCTAAGGGTGGCGGCTCTGGGAACGATGGCCCGAAAGGCGCAAAAGGGCCTCTCGTAAAGGTCTGATGCCGTGCAGCCAACTAACAATGAAAAGGCCGGAACGCGTTCCGGCCTTTTTGATTCAGCGGCGCCGCTTGAAAGCAGTTTGCAAGCTTAGCGCTTCCCGAACCTTTTTCGCGATCGCTTTCTGCGCCTCGAACTCGCGGCGTCTTCGGGCAAGGTCTTCAGCGTTCATGCGGGCGACGTTGTTGTAGTCCAGTTTCCAAGCGGGATCGCTGCTCCAGCGCAACGGAGACTGTATTGTGGTTCGCGGTCCCGGTGCAGATTCCAGCATTTTCAGCGCAAGATCGAGAATGAGCGTTTGGGAGGCGATGTCGTTCGGCCTTCCAGCGGAATTGCCGAGCGGAAAATCGCTGAACAAAAATCGTGGAACGCCAGCGTATTCGACGATGTCTTTCGCGCATCCCATGATGACGGTCGAGATTCCGTTCGCTTCCAGGTGACGGGCGATCAGGCTGACACTTTGGTGGCAGACCGGGCAATTTGGAACCAAGACGACCGCGTCCACGTCATCCGCCTTGCAACGGGCGAGAATATCCGGCGCGTCCCTTTCCATTGTCGTAGCGTGACTGCGATTTGTAGGCGCGCCAAAAAAGCGCGGTCCTATGGACCCAATGCGCCCATCGGCTGCAAGCCGGCGGAGCCGCCGCAACGGAAACCAGGTGTTGCTATCCGTCGCGGTGGTGTGGGAACGGTCGTAAGCGATATGTGAGATCCGCAGGTCGTGCTCCTGCGAAGTGTCGCCGTCATAAACCTGATAAAACTTAGCCGCAGAATTGTAGGCAGCTCCGGGGCCCTGATCGCCTTTCGACGGGTCGAAGCGAGACGCTGTGGTGACAATCGTGATGCGGGACGCCGCAAGCGGTTTGCTCAAAGCTTGAAACGGGGCATCGTCGTGATGCGCCCAGCGGTAAGGGGCGTCGTAGCCAATCGCCTGATAGTAGTCCCGAGTTCGCTGCATGTAGCGGATCGGTTCTTCGAGGTCCGCTACGAACGCGAGGCCGGTGGTATGATTGTCGCTCATTGATTTTGATCGGTCGTGGGTTTCACGAGGGCGTGAGAAGCGCTTCGCGCGCTATAACGCGATTGATGATCGTATTAGCCTGACCTGTATTGAACCATTAAATTATTTGAAGCGATAGGCGTTCCGATTGCATGCCGACACGCAATTACATCGCGTACGTCATGTGGGCTGCGGTGCTCTTCCAATTTTGCGGTCTCTGGCAAAGTGCGGGGAGGGCGGAGGACCCTGTATCGCCCGCTGCGACGACAAACCAAACCTCCGGCCAACCGGAGCCGGGTGAAGAGAAATCTCCGCCGGATGCAAAGACCCTGACGCCTGGTCGCAGACTCAGATGCGCGCGAGTCTATGTGCCTGATGATAGAGTTGGCCGCCAAGGCGCATGATTTGCCGCTTGAGTTTTTTGCGCGCGTCATCTGGCAGGAAAGCAGGTTTCAACCGGATGTGACGGGCCCGGTCACCCGCAATGGACAACGCGCGCTGGGTATCGCTCAGTTCATGCCGGGTACGGCCAACGAACGCCGTTTGCTCGACCCATTCGATCCCATTCAGGCTTTGCCGAAATCCGCTGAATTTCTGGCGGAGTTGCGCGGACAATTCGGCAACCTGGGCCTTGCGGCCGCCGCCTATAACGCCGGACCGCGGCGTGTGCGGGAATGGCTTGCCGGCACTGGGCCAATGCCTTCGGAAACACGCCGTTATGTCTCCGACATCACGGGCATGTCGGTGGATGATTGGCGCGAGCAGGGATCTCGCGAGATCAAACCGCAGGGCGCGACGCCCGGTTGCCGGGAGCTCATGGCATTGCTCACGAAGGCGCCCAATCCCTTCGTCGCCGGATTGGAACAGCGCGTGAAGATCGGAGCAGCGAGCCCATGGGGTGTTCAGCTTTCCGCTGGGTTCTCGCGCAACCGCGCCCTTGCAATGTATGCAAGGGCACTGAAACGACTTGGCTCACTGATTGAGGATCAGGATCCGAATTTATTGGGTACGGTTTTGCGCAGCAGGGGCACGCGAACCTTTTATCAGGTCCGGGTCGGCACGGAGACCCGTTTGGCGGCTAACGATCTTTGCGGGCGCATTCGGCGTGCAGGCCAAGCCTGTCTGGTCTTGCGCAATCCCGCTTGAGGATGCGCTGCTTGGACTGCCCGGAGCATCAAAACCAGTTCGCGTGCATTCGGTGGTCAAGAATCAGTAGCCCGATGGAAAAGAAAAGACCGGTTCCGACAAAGATCGAAATGGTGACAAGCGCTTCGATGTCGTTATCGGATGCAATCGATGAGCGTTTGATAAGTCGGATGATCGCGGTCATCTGGTCCTCCGGATGCCAAGCTCCGGTGAGGCGTCTCGCATGTGTCTCGATTGGCTGGACCTTGGTTCAATCGAGGGTTCTCTATCACAACAAGAAAGCCCGGCTGGTGAGCCGGGCTTTGCTGTCGAGATGGGCGGGAAGAGGGACCGAGGTTTATCCCAGGTCGTGATCGTCCCGATTGGCTTGGTATCGTGCGTTCGTACTCGTCTCAGTACTTCGCTCAGTACTTGGCGACGACCGGGCCACCCCAGTTGAAGCGGTAGTTGACGCCGAGCTTGATGGTCTGCACATCGCGGTTGAAGTTGACCGTGGTGGCCACCGGAAGCGTCGGCACCGTGAAGTTGGTGTGGCCGAAGTTGTAGTACTGATACTCCAGCTTGGTCGACCAGTTCGGGGCGAACATGTATTCCAGACCCGCGCCGACGGTATAGCCGACGTCGTTGTTGCTGGTGGTGACACCGACCGGCACCCCGGCGATCGCCGCGGTCACGTTGCCGGAATCGCGGAAGCCTGCGCCGCCCTTGACGTAGAGCAGACCCGGACCCCAGGTGTAACCCAGACGGCCGGTGACCGAGCCGAGGCCATGGTTGCGCTCGTTGACAACCAGCGTGCCCAGCGTGCCGGTGCGGTTGAGATCGACCCAGGAGTACTGACCTTCGATACCCAGCACCCAGTTCGGTGCGAACTGATAGTCGGCGCCGATCTGGCCGCCGCCGAGGAACGAGGAACGGTCGCCGGTGGTGGCGAACGCGCCGCCGATGCCGCCGGTCTCGAACGCGCCGCCGATGTGGCCGCCGATGTAGAACCCGGTCCAGTTGTAGATCTGAGCCGGCACATAGGCCGGCGCTTTGGCGTAGGGGCGGGCGGACAGGTCGGCTGCGAAGGCCGAAGCCGTTCCCAACGCCAGCAGCGCAACGCTACCCAGCAAAATCTTCTTCATCACTCTTCTCCACTTGTCCCCGGCGCATATTTAATTCGCGCTCTCGAATAATGTTGAGTTACAGGATTCTGTTTAAAAAAGCTGTGACCCGACAGCCACACCGAGCGAGTTACGTTACTAAAAATGGAACTCTAACCCTCTGAAAAATCCAATATTTTCCAGAAATCTGGAACCGTCGCAGGGGCGTGTGAGCCATTTAAATCGAAAATAGTCCTTTTGAATCAGGTTTTATCTGACAAAAAGCTCTGACTGAAGGCCATAACGCTAATCGGCTTCCGACAGCGGATCATTCGGCGTTTGGTATTTTTGTAAGGTATACCGGGATATCACGCTCACGTGAAATGCTCAGTAACGACAACTCCGTCATTCCGCGAGCGCGGCAATGAGTCTCGTGGCGTTATCTTCGAGAACCTTCGGCGATTCTTTGTGGCTCATGGGCGGTAGCAGTGCAACGCCGGTACTGCGTGGCATGACATGCATATGCAGATGAAAGACCGCTTGGCCGCCAGCCTGTTCATTGAATTGCTGAACTGTGATGCCGTCGGCGTTAAACGCCCGTCGGGCGGCGGCGGCGATTTTATGCGCGGTGCGGGCGACATGCGCGAAATCCTCGACCGATATATCGAGGATATTTCGAGCCGGCGCTTTGGGAATGACAAGCGCATGCCCGGGGGAACGCGGCATGATGTCGAGGAAGGCGAGCGTATGGTCGTCTTCATAAATTTTATAACAGGGAATCTCTCCGCGCAGGATTTTCGCGAAAATATTTTCATTGTCATAGGCAGGCATTTCGACCTCGTTAGTTTTTGTTTCGCGAAGGGGTTTCGCAGTTTGTTATTTTTGTCGCGTTGCGTCGTCATTCAAATTTGTGGAATACGCCCGGCGTAAGATCAAGCATTCACCCCTCATCGGCGATCGCTTTTCTGAAAGGGCCGGCTTCAGTCAGCTCGCGAACCGATTCCGCGACATGCCTGCGTTCATGTTTGAGATAGTCAGCCACCGCGCGGCGAAAACCGGGGTCGGGTATGTAGTGGGCCGAATAGGTGGTTTGCGGCAGGTACCCTCTGGCAATCTTGTGATCGCCTTGTGCACCGGCTTCGACCCACTTCAATCCCTGTTTGATGGCGAAATCGAGCGCCTGATAATAACAAACCTCGAAGTGCAAAAAAGGATGATGTTCGATTGCACCCCAGTTGCGTCCGAATAACGTGTCCGATCCGATGAAGTTGATCGCTCCGGCGATCCAGCGGCTGTTTCGCTTTGCCATTACCAGCAAGACGCGGTCGCGCATCGTATCGCCGACGAGCGTGTAGAATTTGCGATTGAGATAGGGGCGTCCCCATTTGCGGGAGCCTGTTTCCATATAGAACTCGTAATAGGCGTCCCAGACGTCTTCCGTAATGTCGTCGCCTGTCAGCGCGTGGATCGTGATTCCGTTCGCCAGAGCATCGCGCCGCTCGCGCTTGATGGATTTGCGGTGGCGCGAGGCAAGGGTGGCGAGGAAGTCATCGAACGTCGCGTATCCCTCGTTGTGCCAATGAAACTGCTGATCTGTCCGTTGCAGGAAGCGGTGCTCGGCGAGGTGCAGCCATTCGCTCTTGCGCGCGAAGGTGACGTGCACGGATGACGCTTTGGTCGCGCCGCATAGCGCAATCAACCCGTCAGCCAATATCGCGCTGACCGTAGCGCTATCGCAATCATGACGGATCAGAAGGCGTGGGCCTGAAGCTGGCGTGAACGGCACCGTTGCCTGCAGCTTCGGATAGTAACGTCCGCCTGCGCGCTCGTAGGCATCAGCCCAGCCGTGGTCGAAAACATACTCGCCCTGCGAATGTGATTTGAGATAGCAGGGCACGATGCCCACAACAGCGCCGTCGATCCGCGCCACCAGGTGCCTGGGTGCCCAGCCTGTTTTCACGGCGGCGGATCCCGACGCCTCGAGCGCCAGGAAGAACGCGTGGGAGACAAACGGATTGAAGGGAAGGTGAGCGGGGTTTGCGCAAGCATCCCAATCCGCGGACGCCACGTCGGCGACGGATGGAACGGATTCGAGGGAGATCTCGAACTCAGGCATTCCGCTGTTCAGATATTCCCAACGAGGTCGGCCAGATTGCCTTAGCATAAATTGCAGCGCTTGCGGAGTGTTACCGCTGGCCGGGTTGAACCCGTCAGCGATTGATCGTCAACGGTCCGGCACGAACCCCTCGAAAATCATCTGATCTGCAAAACGTGCAACCCGCGCGCGTTGTTCCGGTGTCCGGACTGTCCAGGAGAGCAGAGGGCAGCCAAAAACATTCCGTGCGATCCAGGGGGCGGGCGCTGGCAGCTGGTCGATCCAATAAGCGACGAAATGCGGCTGGGTCTGGAAGGCATGACGCAGAGCTGTCATCTGATGGCGCTGCGCCTCCGAGAGCTGGGTCCAGTATCCGTCGGTATAGGTTCGCTGCGCAACGATCCCGCGTGGCAGCGACGGTGCGAGTTCTTTCAAGGCCACTAGCTGGTCGGGATCGAACGACATCGCAACGACAGGTCCGCTGTAAGACGAAAGCACCTGCGCGATGCGTGAGACCAGAACGCGGTCTCCGGTAAAGCGGCTTTTGACTTCCAGCACCAGCGGAACGCGCCCGGCGACAAGTGTACAAAGATCACTAAGCGTCATCATCCGGTCCGCGGTATCGCGGAACGCGGTTTGCTTGAGCTGGGCGGCAGTCATTTCGACGAGCTTGCCGCTGCCCTCAGTCAATCGCCCGAGGCTGTCGTCATGGTGGACCATCGCCTCGCCGTCTTGGGTGAGCTGCAGATCGACCTCAATGCCAAAACCGCCTGCAACCGCCGCCGCAACGGCAGAGGTCGTATTTTCGATAATTCCCTTGGCTCGATCATGCAGCCCGCGATGGGCAACCGGACGCGCCGTCAACCAGCTTGGTGCACGCATGTCAGGAGGCCAGATCAGGCGACTTCGAAGATGGCTTCGACTTCGACGGAAGCGTCGCCCGGCAGAGCTGCGACGCCAATCGTGGAGCGAGCGTGCCGTCCTTTTTCACCGAAAACGGCGACCATCAGGTCTGATGCACCGTTCAACACTTTCGGCCCATCGACAAAATCGGGAGTGGAATTTACGAACCCGCCCAGCCGGACAACCCTTGCGACCTTGTCGAGATCGCCGAGCGCCGCCTTAACCTGAGCGAGCAGATTGATTGCGCAAACGCGTGCAGCCGCGTTGCCCTGGTCGATCGAGACCCCCGCGCCGAGCTTGCCTTTGGTCATCTTGCCGTCGGCATCCATGGAGACTTGCCCGGATATAATCAGCAGATTTCCCGTGCGCACGAAGCCTACATAATTGGCAACCGGTGCTGCGGGCGTATGCAGCGTTATGCCAAGGGTCGCGAGTTTCTGCTCAATCGTTCCAGCCATCATTTCATCCTTGATCATTCATCCCGCACCAGCCGGAGGCTCTTCAACGGGGTATTCAGTTGGCCTTATTTCGCCCATTAACCCGCCGCATGCAAGTACTGGCCAGGTCGGGCTGGAGGCAGCGACGTCACGATTGGTTGCCGGATTCGAACCGGACCCCGATTGCGGCCGGCCGATCAGGTAACTATTGTCAATTCGTTCATCCGAGGAGGCGGCATGCGTCGCTTGCAGCTGTTATTTCGATCTCATTCCCGGTCGCAAGTCGTCGTTGCGATAGCGCTTTTTCTTTCATGCGGTATTGCGGCGCGAGCAGCTCCAGGCCCCGCTGCCAATGTCCCGTTTCTGGCGCATCAGGCGGTTTACGATCTGAGCCTGCGGAAGGCGCGCGGTAACGCGTCGGTCAGCGATGCGCGCGGGCGCATTCTCTACAGCTTTTCCGGCAATAGCTGCGAAGGCTATACGACCGATTTTCGCCAGGTGTCAGAGCTCGAAAGCGGCGAGAACAAAACCACGGTCAGTGACCTGCGCTCGACCAGCTGGGAGGATGCTGAGGGCAAAAGCTATCGCTTCAAAATCGATACGCGGATGAACGATGGCGCGCCCGCGTCCGTGGACGGAATAGCGGAGCGAGACGGAAAAACCGTAACGGTGAAGCTGAAGTTGCCGAAGCCGAAAACGTTCACGCTCGACGAGGCAACGGTTTTTCCGACGGAGCAGGTGAAGCGAATTATCGCCGCCGCCAAGGAAGGCAAATCCGTACTCGAACTCATCGTCTATGACGGATCGGACGACGGCGAAAAAGTCTACAATACGCTGACTGTCATCGGTCAACCTATCCCCGGCGACCGCGCGCCGGCGACACCGGATGCTTCAACCGGCAGCGACGTTTTAAAAAGCCTGACACGTTGGCCCGTGACCGTGAGCTATTATGACCGTGCCGCGAAAACCGGAACGGGCGAGCAGACGCCCGTTTATGCGATGTCGTTCGAACTCTATGAAAACGGAGTCTCTCGCGCGCTTGTTCTGGATTACAACGATTTCGTTATTGCCGGCGCGATGGGGAAGATCGACGTCAAGGACACCAAGCCCTGCAAACAGTAAGACGCTTGCTGAAGGCGGACTATTCCGGTTTCGCCGGACCGCTATAGGCGATGCCGCGTATCACTGCCGCGCTGCCGAACTTCTTGCGCAGGTCGTCCATCGCGCGCTCGGCATGAGCGCTGCGGCGATCGATCAGATCCGTGTCGTCTGCTGCAGATGACCCCGCCTTCAATGCGCTGACGCCTGCGCCGATCAGGCGAAACGCCGTGCCGTCGATCTCCTTCCCAAGCATATCGCGAGCGGTTGCGAAGATGCGGCCTGCAAGCTGCGTCGGCGCGCTGATCGATTGCGAGCGCGTGCGTTGACGAAAGTCGGAGGTCTTCAGCTTGAGCGTGATCGTCGAGCCCGCGACTTCACCGCTCTTGAGGCGTGCGGACACTTTTTCGCAAAGCCGCCACAGAATTTTTTCCAGCGTGGGAAAATCTTTTACATCGGTTTCGAATGTGGTTTCGCTGGAGATCGTCTTGGCGTCCCGATCCGGCACCACGCGCCGGTCATCGATCCCCCGCGCAAGTCTCCACAGTCTGCGGCCTTCCGGTCCGAACTGTTTCATCAATTCGATTTCATCCGCGCGTTGCAGGTCCGCGATCAGGCGAAAGCCATGGTGAGCGAGCCGTGTTGCGGTGGCAGGGCCAACACCAAAAATGAAACTGACCGGCTTTTGTGCCAGCATGTTTGACGCTTGCATTTGATCGAGCGTGGCAAACCCGCGAGGTTTATCCAGATCCGACGCAATCTTGGCGATGAATTTGTTGACGGATAAACCGACGGAAACCGTAATTCCAACACCACGTTCGACCTCCCGCGCGAAGCGGGCGAGCACTTTGGCCGGGATCATTCCGTGGAGGCGCTGGGTGCCGCCGAGATCGAGAAACGCTTCGTCGATCGACAGTGGCTCAACCAGCGGCGTCAATGCGCGCATGGCGTCACGCACGTCGCGCCCGACACGCACATATTTCGCCATATCCGGACGAATGACGACAGCCGACGGGCAAAGCGCCAGCGCTTTGAACATCGGCATCGCGGAACGGATGCCGTAGGTGCGCGAAACGTAGCAGGCCGCGGACACGACGCCACGCTTGCCGCCGCCGATGATCACCGGCTTGTCTGCGAGTTCGGGATTGTCGCGCTTCTCGACAGTTGCGTAAAACGCATCGCAATCGATGTGCGCGAGAGTCAGGCTCGGCAGCGCCTCATGACGCACCAGACGCGGAGAGCCGCATTCCGTGCATCTCGTCGCGGTAATTGGAAGATCCGTCAGACAGTCCCGGCAAAAGCAGAGGGGGCCATCGCTCACGGGACATCGGACTCCCATACCGGGGGACCCAATGCATCGCGCGCATTAGAAACAATCCTGGGCTCGAGGTGTGAAAACTCCGAAAAAGCCTTAACCATGGCCTCGTCGCGCAGCAAGAAATCAAGCACGCCACAGAGAAATTCCGGGTCTTGCGCGGCCGAACGCAACGTCTCCGGCCCGATGCCGGTTTCGGCGAGAAACATGCCCAGCCTTTCGGCATCGCCGGCAACGAAGGAAAGCGCCTGAATTGCAACGATTTCAGCGGTTTCGCGGGGGCTATAGGACCGCTTTGTCATCGAGGTATTTGCCTTTCCGTAACTTATCGTCTCTATTTTAAATCATCATGCCCGAGTCACCAGAGCCTTATCAAGCAATGCAAATTCCGGTTGGTGCCTAGCGCGTCTTTCGCGAAAACGTCGTTCACGCCATCGGAACACATGCAAGCTATTGAATCTGAGACTTTATTGGGATCGCCCTGATTTTGCACAGGCGGGAGATCTTCTTGACGAAAGTTATTGTTTGCTGAGCGCTTGTGCATCGCAGGGGATTGGAGGGACGGGATGGCCAAAACCGTCCTGATCGTGGAAGACAACGAGCTCAATATGAAGCTTTTCCGCGATCTGCTGGAGGCTCATGGGTACCTGACGATCGGGACGAACAGGGGGGTCGACGCCCTCGATCTTGTTCGCAAGCATCGGCCGGATCTCATCCTGATGGATATTCAGCTGCCCGAAGTTTCCGGTCTTGATGTCACGCGCTGGATCAAAGGCGATCCGGAGCTGCGCTTGATTCCGGTCGTCGCCGTAACTGCGTTTGCCATGAAGGGCGACGAAGAGCGCATCCGTGAGGGTGGCTGCGAGGCATATCTGTCGAAACCGATTTCAGTCGGGAAGTTCATCGAAACAGTTCGGCAGTTTATCGGGTAGGGTGAAGGACGATGTCCGCGCGTATTCTGGTCGTCGATGATATTTCAGCCAATTTGAAATTGCTGGAAGCGCGCCTGTCCGCCGAATATTTCGACGTTCTGACAGCGAGCAGCGGTGCGCAGGCGCTGGAAATTTGCGAGCGCGCCGAATGCGACATCGTGCTGCTCGATGTCATGATGCCGGACATGGACGGTTTCGAAGTCTGCAGACGTCTGAAGTCCAATCCCAAGACTCACTTCATTCCGGTGATCATGGTCACGGCGCTCGATCAGCCGTCCGACCGGGTACGAGGACTTGAGTCGGGAGCGGATGATTTTCTGACCAAGCCCGTCTCTGACGTGGTGTTGATCGCACGTGTGCGATCGCTGACCCGTCTCAAGATGATGACAGACGAACTGCGCATGCGCGCAATCACGTCACTTGAGATCGGAATTCAGAGCCCGGAACGCGAGGCTGTTGCCGATCTGGGCAAGGGTGGACGTATCCTGCTTGTCGACGATCGTCCGTCCTCCCACGAGCGGTTGGCGCCGGTGTTGAGCACCGAGCATACGGTTGATGTCGAGTTGAATCCCAATGAGGCTTTGTTTCACGCCGCCGAGGGCAACTACGATCTTCTGATCGTGTCGCTGGATCTCGAGAATTTCGATGGCCTGAGATTGTGCAGCCAGGCCCGCTCGCTTGAGCGGACGCGCCATGTGCCGATCCTGGCGATCGCAGACGCGGACAACAATACCCGGCTGCTGCGGGGATTGGAGATCGGCGTCAACGACTATCTGTTTCGTCCGGTCGACAGGAACGAACTGCTTGCCCGCGTACGGACGCAGGTTCGCAGGCGGCGCTATACCGATCATCTGCGCGACAATTTCCAGCACTCGATCGAAATGGCGATCACCGATGCGCTCACGGGTTTGTACAACCGGCGCTATATGGAGACCCATCTGGCCACGCTTGCTGAGCAGGCTTCAACGCGCGGCAAGCCGCTCTCGTTGATGATGCTCGATATCGATTATTTCAAATCGATCAACGACAGCTATGGCCATGACGCCGGTGACGACGTTCTTCGCGAATTCGCGGTTCGGATCCGCAAATCGATCCGGGGCATCGACATGGCGTGCCGCTATGGTGGCGAGGAGTTCGTCATCGTGATGCCCGAGACCGACTTGCACGTCGCGAGCATGGTGGCGGAGCGTCTGCGGCGCGCGATCGCCGGCGAGCCGTTTGCGGTTGAAAAGGGCGCAAGGCATATCGGCGTCACGATTTCCATCGGCATTTCCGTGCTCGACCGCAAGGGAGAGCCCATGGTGGATGTGATGAAGCGTGCAGACAGGGCGCTCTATCGGGCGAAGAACGACGGGCGCAACCGCGTGGTCTCCAACGCCGCCTGAGTGTTCATTGGATGTTGCGTGGGCGGCTGCGCGTCGCACGAAAATTATTTGGTACGCAACCCATGAAATGCAAGCCCTCAAATGCAAACGGAGCCCGATGGGCTCCGTGGCAACAGTATCAAACGGCGTTGAGCCGTTGAGGTGATCTGGTTACTTGATCTTGGCTTCGCGGAATTCGACGTGCTTCTTCGCGACCGGATCGTACTTCTTCTTCACGAGCTTGTCGGTCATCGTGCGCGAGTTCTTCTTGGCCACGTAGTAGAAGCCGGTGTCGGCGCTGGAAACCAGCTTGACCTTGATGGTGACCGCTTTGGCCATGGTGAGAACCCTCGGATTGTCTGAAAAATGCGAAAAGCGGGCCAGACACGCCGACCCGCGTTTGAGCCGCAAACTAGCCGGGAATGCCCCAAAGTCAAGGTTTCAGCGTGGTATTTTACCGGGAAAGACCCAAATTTGAGCCCAGGTTGCCCCTGTTTTAGGGCCTGTTTTGCTGGTTTTCCGCACTGTCCAGGATTAACCGGAGCTTCGCGCGCCGGATAAAACCGGTTCCCGCGCGCGCCTTAAGCATCCGGCGCTAACGTGTCCATTTGCATCGCGCCGCCGTAAAAATGAAAAAACGGGATCGGCGCGTCGTGCTGCAATGGTCCGTTCGCCAAGCGCTTTTCGAGCTGGCGCAACACCGCCTTGGTCATGTTGTGTGCGGCCGCCAATGGCTCCGATCCGATTTCCACCCAAACAAGCTCCACGAGCTCGGCGTCTGCATGCACAACGCCAGGGACACGGTGGGTGATGGCGGAAGCTTCGGCGGAGAAAAATCGCGTATCGAAACGCCGCACGCGGCCGGGCGGCGTGATTGCGCGTGCGATCAAAAACAGACCGGAAGGATCGGGAAGAAGGCCTTCATCGGAGAACGGCTTCCACGCGCCGTCAAGTTTCGACGCCGGCATCTGGTCCGGCTTACGTCCGAGACAAAGTCCGGTTTCTTCGCAGGCCTCGCGAATGGCAGCCACCGCGAGCGCCCGCGCACGCGAGGGCGCAGTCCTCGGACTGCCTTTCATCAAATTGGCTTGCAGCGCGGGCGGGATCGGGGCTGCGACCGGAATCCGGTTGTCTGACTTGTCGACACGGCCGCCCGGAAACACAAACTTGCCGGGCATGAACACCACCTTGTCATGGCGCTTGCCGACAAGAACCTTCGGCTTGCTGCCGCTGCGGTCGATGAGGATCAGCGTCGCTGCGTCTTTCGGACGAAAATAAGGATGGTTGTTGTCTTCCTTGTCCTCTTTGGGAAACATCGATGATTCTGTCATCGCTTACCTTTTTGATACCTTCGGGTTTTGGCGGCGACCGCCCGTGCGTTTCGAGGATTTAAGAAACCGAATGGAGGTCGCGAACGGCCGCGTCGCAGTTCAATTGGATGGCGCGATCTTGTCGGCAGCACCATCATCCTCGCTGCTGTCTCCAAAACCGTGCATGCGACAGGCCCATTGCAATCCGACAACCGCCCCTTTGACCGGCTGCAGCAGCGCCAGCGACGCCACAAGAGTTATGGGCAGGTACATTGCGAGCTGCAGGGCCATCGGTGGCGCGTAGTCGGTTTCGATCCAAAGGATAAAGGGCACGATGATATGTCCGACGATCACGATGACGAGATACGCCGGCAGATCGTCGGCACGATGATGGCTGAGGTCCTGTCCGCATACGGAGCAACTATCCGCCACTTTGAGAAACGCGCGAAAGATCTTGCCTTCGCCGCAGCGCGGGCAGCGACACCTGAATCCGCGCGCCATGGCCTGCCAGACGTTGCGTTTAGCCTGCGCCGCGTTTCCGGATGACCAGGTCGTCAATGCGTCGGGTTTCATCGTTTGCCTTTTTTCGCTTTGCCTTTTCGCGCGGGATTTTTTCCCGGTTTGGCCTTGCCGCGTTTGCGGTCCGGTTTGGCGTTGCGGAAACCTGTGTCCTTTTCCGTCAGCCTTTGCACCGTGAGCAGTCGGCCGCCTGCGATTGTGGGATGATGAACTACCTTCGGACAAAAGCTCGAAACGCAAGGCGCCGGCCACAGGAGCTGCTTCTACCAGACGAACCTCCACCACGTCACCTAAACGGTGCATGGCACCGCTGCGCGTTCCGATGAGGGCATGCCTGGCTTCGTCGTAATTGTAATATTCGCTTCCCAGCGTGCGGATCGGTATGAGGCCGTCCGCGCCGGTATCGGTCAATTTGACGAACAATCCCGCTCGCGTGACGCCGGAGATCCGGCCGTTGAACGTCGCGCCGATCCGGTCTGCCAGAAAATGGGCGATTAACCGATCGGCGGTCTCCCGCTCGGCTTTCATGGCGCGGCGTTCCGTCAGCGAAATATTGGCCGCAACTTCGCTGAGAGTTTCCGTGGTTTCGGTTTCGGGCAGGGCGCCGGCTCCAAGGCCCAGCGCGCGGATCAAGCCGCGATGCACGACAAGATCTGCGTAGCGGCGGATAGGTGAGGTGAAATGCGCGTAGCGCCGCAGGTTCAGTCCGAAATGGCCATAGTTTTCGGCGGCATATTCGGCCTGCGACTGTGAGCGCAGCACCACCTCATTCACCAGCGGCTCCGCATCGTGGCCTTTGACCTGCGCGAGCACGCGATTGAAGACCGCAGGGCGCAGCGCGCCAGCCTTCGCGAAACTCATATCAAGCGTTTTCAGAAATTCCTGCAGATTGTGAACCTTCTCCGTCGTCGGTTCGTCGTGGACGCGGTAGATCAGCGGTAGCGTCTTTTTCTCGAGCGTTTCGGCGGCCGCAACGTTGGCGAGGATCATGAATTCCTCGATCAACCTGTGCGCATCGAGACGTTCGGGTGTCACGACGCGATCGACCGTGCCGTCGGGCTTGAGCAGAATTTTGCGTTCTGGCAGATCGAGGTCGAGCGGGTCGCGTTCGTCGCGTGCGCGCTTCACGAGTGCATAGGCCGCGTAAAGCGGCTTGAGGATAGGCTCCAGCAGCGGACCGGTCGTATCGTCCGGCCGTCCGTCGATCGCGGCCTGCGCTTGCGCATAATTCAGTTTTGCAGCAGAGCGCATCAGCACGCGATGAAACGTGTGGGATTTCTTGCGGCCGTCGGCTCCGATCACCATACGAACCGCGAGCGCGCCGCGTGGTTCTGAGGGCCTCAGCGAACACAAATCGTTGGAGATGCGTTCGGGCAGCATGGGAACGACGCGGTCGGGAAAGTAGACCGAGTTGCCGCGTTTGAGTGCTTCGCGATCGAGTACCGAGCCGGGGCGAACGTAAAAGGCTACATCTGCGATGGCGACGTGGAGAATATAGCCGCCGCGATTGGATGGATCCGCGTCGGGTTCCGCATGCACGGCGTCGTCGTGATCCTTGGCGTCCGGCGGATCGATGGTCACAAGCGGAACGTCGCGCCAGTCCTCGCGGCCCTCAAGCGTCGCTGGCAAGGCACGGTTGGCTTCTTCAGTCGCGTCCGTCGGGAATTCCTGCGGGATCTCGTGCGCATGGATTGCGATCAGGCTGACCGCCTTTTCGGTTTTCAGCGAACCGAGACGCTCCTTCACTCTGCCTGAGGGCAGGCCATACCCGCGCCCGCGCAGGAGATCGACGCTGACAAGATCACCATCCTGCGCACCGCCGCGATCGGCTTCAGCGATCGCAAGTTCGCGACCTGCCTGCTTTTTATCGACAGGAATTAGACGGCCGCCGCCCTGGGGCAGGGCGCGGTAGATGCCAAGAACGCGGTTTCTTGCCTGGTCGAGGATTTTGATAACGCGGCCGCGATAAGCAGCCGTGTCGTCGTCCTCGTTCTTGTCGATCCGCAACAGAGCGCGATCGCCGATGCCTGCCGCGGTGCCGGGTTGCGGTCGCCGCGCCAGATATATTCGAATCTGCGGCGGGTCGCCGTCTTCGTCGTCCCACTCCGCAGGGGCCGCGATCAGCTCGCCATCCTTGTCACGACCGGTCACGTCGGCGACGATCGTCGGCGGCAAGGCAGAGCGGTCGTGGATTTTGCGGCCTTTCTTGGCAATGACGCCGGTGTCGCGCAATTCGGCGAGAATTTGTTTCAGCGCGGCCCTGTCGGCATTTTTCAATCCGAATGAACGGGCGATCTCGCGCGTCCCGATTTCGCCAGGCTGCGAACGAATAAACGCGACGATGCTTTCCCGGGTGGGAAAGTCATGCGTCGCGTCGCGTATCTTTTTCACGATAGGTTTTTGTCTTTCTCGTCCGTCAGCCCCGGGCTTTGCCGGCGACTTTCTTGGCTGTGGGCTTCGCGGTTGTCTTCACGGCTTTCGGTGCGGCGGCCGCTGCCGCGCGTGGCTTTGCAGGGGATGCCTTTGCGGAAGACTTCGGTGTTGGCTTTTTGGCAGCCGCTTTCTTCGGTTTCGTCTCGGAATCCACTGCCGCGATATCGCCCGCCGGCTTTTCTGCTGCGGCCTTGGCCTTCGCGTTCTTGGCCGGAGCCTTCTTCTTTGCGCTACCGCGCTTGACCTTGCCGCCGCCGCCCTTTGCTGCGCGCTCATCGATCAGTGCAATGGCTTCGCCCAGCGTGATGGTTTCCGGCGTCTTGTCGCTGGGGATGGTCGCGTTGATGCCGTCCGCGGTCACATAGGCGCCGTAGCGGCCATTCTTGACGCTGACGGTGCCGCGCTCCGGATGTTCTCCGAGCGGCTTACCGGGGTCGGCTCCGAAGCGGCGCTTGCTCGGTCCCTTGGCGATCCTGTCGGCAATCAGCGTGACCGCGCGATTGAGGCCGATTGTATAGACTTCGTCGCCAGCCTCGAGACTCGCATAGGTCTTAAGATGCTGGACATAAGGGCCGAAGCGGCCAATGCCCGCCTTGATCGGTTCACCGTCTTCCGGATGCAGGCCGACCTCGCGTGGCAACGACAGCAGTTTTAACGCCAGTTCGAGTTCGACGTCGCCGGGGGACATGCCCTTCGGAATGCCCGCGCGTTTCGGCTTCTCGTCTTCGGAATAATCCTTCGGCTCGCCGAGTTGAATATACGGTCCGAAGCGTCCCGACTTCACCGCGACGTCGCGGCCCGTCTCCGGATCCTGGCCCAGAATACGATCGCCGCCACCTTCGCCGCCAGCGGCGAGGGGACGGGTATAACGGCATTCCGGATAATTCGAGCAGCCTACGAAGGCCCCGAACTTTCCAGCCTTGAGATTGAGTTTCCCGGTACCGCAGGTCGGGCACTGACGCGGATCGCCGCCGTCTTCCCGGGGTGCATAGATGTGCGGGCCCAGCATTTCGTCGAGAACATCGAGGACTTCGGAAACCCGCACATCCTTGATGTCGTTGACCGCGATGATGAAGTCCCGCCAGAAGTCCTTCAGCACATCTTGCCAGGAAATCTCGTTGTTCGAAACGCGATCAAGCTGTTCTTCGAGGTTCGCCGTGAAATCGAATTCGACATAGCGCGCGAAGAAATTTTCAAGGAAAGCGACGACCACGCGTCCCTTGTCCTCACCATGGAGACGCTTTTTGTCGAGTTTGACGTAACCGCGATCCTTCAGCACCTGAATGATCGAAGCGTAAGTCGACGGACGGCCGATCCCGAGCTCTTCCATGCGCTTGACGAGAGAGGCTTCGGAGAAACGCGGCGGTGGTTCGGTGAAGTGCTGGCTCACGGCGAGCTTTTCGCGCTTGAGCGCTTCCCCTTCGCTCATCGCGGGCAAACGGCGGCTGTCATCGTCGTCGCCGGCGTCGTCTGTGCCTTCCTGATAGAGCGCAAGGAAGCCATCGAACTTGACCACCTGGCCGGTCGCCCGCAGTTCCAGGGTGCGCGAACCTGCCTTTGCCGTGATATCGACGGTGGTGCGTTCAAGTTCGGCGGACTCCATCTGGCTTGCGATGGTGCGCAGCCAGATCAGTTCGTAAAGTTTGGCCTGATCGGAATCGAGCTTGCCTGCGAGATCGCGCGGACGGCGCGACAAATCGGTCGGGCGGATGGCTTCGTGGGCCTCCTGCGCGTTCTTGGCCTTGGTCTGATACTGGCGGGGTTGCTCCGGCACATAGGCCTTGCCGTAGTCCTCGCCGATCACCTTGCGCGCTTGCGTGATCGCTTCATTGGCGATCTGAACGCCGTCGGTTCGCATATAGGTAATCAGACCGGTGGTCTCGCCGCCGAGATTGATGCCTTCATAAAGGCGCTGGGCAATGCGCATGGTGATCGCGGGCGCAAAGCCGAGTTTGCGGCTGGCTTCCTGCTGCAGCGTCGAGGTCGTGAATGGCGCGTAGGGATTGCGGCGTGCAGGTTTGGCTTCGACGGTCGCGATCGTGAATTGAGCCGCTTCGATCGCTTTTTTTAAGTCTTCCGCTTCCGCGCCCGAACCGATGTCGAGCCGCTGAATTTTCTTCCCGTCGGCGCCGACCAGCCGTGCGTCGAAGCTGTCGCCGCGAGGTGTGGCGAGTGTCGTGATCAACGACCAGTATTCGCGTGGCACGAACTTTTCGATTTCCAGCTCGCGATCGCACACCAGCCGCAATGCGACCGATTGCACCCGGCCCGCCGAACGCGCGCCCGGCAGTTTGCGCCAGAGCACAGGTGAGAGATTGAAGCCGACCAGGTAGTCCAGCGCACGGCGTGCCATATAGGCATCGACCAGCGCGCCATCGATCTGGCGCGGATGCTTCATGGCGTCGGTGACGGCCTGCTTGGTAATGGCGTTGAAAACGACGCGCTCGATCAGCTGGTCTTTCAAGGCACGCTTTTCCTTGAGCACCTCAAGGACGTGCCAGGAAATAGCTTCCCCCTCGCGATCGGGGTCGGTCGCCAGGATCAGCTTGTCGGCACCCTTCACGGCCCGGGCGATATCGTTAAGCCGGGCGGCCGCCTTGGGGTCGACTTCCCAAATCATTTTGAAATTTGCGTCCGGATCGACCGAGCCATTTTTGGCGGGAAGGTCCCGAACATGGCCGAACGAGGCCAGAACCTCGTAGGAGGAGCCTAAATATTTATTGATCGTCTTGGCCTTGGCGGGCAACTCGACAATAACGATATTCATGTGTTTCCAGTGGCTTACGGGGAAAAAGCGGGCCGAGTCAGCAGCGGGTGCGCCGGTCGCGTTGGTCGATACATGGGTAAATCGCCCCCCGCTGTCAAATGGACAAATGCTGATCGCTTAACAGGGAGCCAAGAAACGGGATGGTTTTCGCGGTTCCAAATACACTTTTTCATGCTCGTTTTTGGACGTTATTCAAAAATAACAACCTATGGATGTATTGGGCGAGAGGCCTCCCGACCGATCAGCCGATGCTGATCATTCCCCCGCCGTGGCGTTCGAGGCGGCCTGCAAGTTCAAGCTCGAGAAGCACCATGCGAACGCTGGCGGGCGAGGTCCCGGACATTCTTATTAAGTCATCGACACTGACCGGCGAGGGTCCGAGCAGGGAGGCGATCTGCTCGACGATCCAATGGACCGGGTTCGTTCGCGACCGATGGTGGCTCATCAGCTTCCCTGGCGGAATATTCGATTGGGTGGCCCATGATCGGGCGCACGGCGTCGATGATATCCGCAGCCTCGGTTGTCAGCGTCGCGCCTTGTTTAATGAGGTGATTAGTGCCCGCGCAGCGCGGATCGATCGGCGATCCCGGAACCGCGAAAACCTCGCGCCCCTGTTCGTTGGCGAAACGGGCGGTAATCAGTGAACCGGAGCGATGCGCGGCCTCGACGACCACGACGCCGAGCGACAGGCCGGAAATCAGACGATTGCGTCGCGGGAAGTCGCGTGCGCGCGGCACATGGCCGAGCGGCATTTCCGAGATCGCGCCGCCGTTCGACGAGATGATGGCTGCGAGCAAACTCTCATGTTCGGGCGGATAGACGCGATCGAGACCTCCGGCGAGAACGGCGACCGTTCCGCTGTTCAAGGCGACGCGATGGGCGGCTTGATCGATGCCGCGTGCGAGACCCGATGCAATCACAAAACCGGCGTCGCCGAGATCGCGCGCCAAGGTCTGCGCGAATTTCAATCCAGCGCCCGATGCGTTTCGCGAGCCGACGATGCCGATCATCGGCCGCATCATGGCCTCTGGGGAGCCGCTGATGCCAAGCAGAGGCGGGGCATCGTCGATGCGCGCGAGACGCGGCGGGTAGCCGAATTCGCCGGGAGCCTTGAAGACCACTCCCATCTTTGCTGCGGCTGCGATCTCGTGTTCGGCTTCTGTCTGAGTGCAGATGCGGTTTGATCGCGCCGCCCCACCACGGCGGGCCAGATCGGGCAGCGCATCAAGCGCCGCCGTCACGCTGCCGAAATGCGTTACCAGCGATCGAAACGTCCGGGGACCGACATTGTCGCTGCGAATGAGCCGCAGCCATTCGACGCGTTGTGCGTCGGTTAAATTGCTTTGCATCGACGATGAATGATCCGCGCGGCGAGACATGCTTCGCTTGAAAACGCTTTAGGAGCCAATTCGACCTTCGGTTCCGTTCATCAAGCGCTCAATATTGGCGCGATGCATGAACCACAGCAGCGCGGTGAGGAAGAGAAACAAAACGGCGAGGGGAAAATAGCCGAACCACCAGAGCGAGATCGGCGTGATCGCGCTGGCCACGAGCGCCGACAGCGACGAATAGCGCGAGGCGAACGCGGTCGCGAGCCAGAGAACGCAGAACGCAATGGCGGCAGGCCAGAACAGGCCGAGCAGAACGCCGATATAGGTGGCGACGCCTTTGCCCCCTTTGAATTTGAGCCAGACCGGAAACAGGTGCCCGAGAAATGCGCCGAGCGCTGCCGCTATCGCGGCATTCGGGCCCGCGAAAGATCCCGCAACGACGACGGCTGCAGTTCCTTTCAACATGTCGCCGATCAGCGTTGCGGCGGCAAGGCCTTTGCGGCCGGTGCGCAGCACGTTGGTTGCGCCGATGTTGCCGGATCCGATGGCTCGGATATCGCCCGTGCCGGCGAGTTTCGTCAGCACAAGACCGAAGGGAACCGAGCCAAACAGATAACCGATGATGAACGCCGCCGGCAGTATCAATTCAGGTGACATCGATGATCCTCTTGTCGCTCGTACCGTGGTTCGGGCATCTCGCCGCTACGCGGCAAATCGTGGGGAAGCCTGAGACAAGCCAGCAGGCGCAGCCATTATATCAGACGTGTTCGTAGACGGTACGACCCCCGATGATCGTACGCACGACGCGGCCCGAAAATTTTGCTTCATCGAATGGCGTGTTTTTACATTGGGATTTGAGGTCCGCCGGATCGAGAACCCACGGCACGTCGGTATCGATCACGATCAGGTCGGCGGGCGCACCCGGCCGCAGCGAACCGCCGGGCAGGCCGAGTAGTTCGGCAGGCCGCGTCGACATCGCGCGGATCAAATCTTTCAGCTTGATTTCGCCGTTGTGAACAAGGCGCAACGCCGCGGGAAGCATGGTCTCCAGCCCGATCGCACCGGCTGCCGCTTCCGCGAACGGAAGCCGCTTGGTTTCGACGTCCTGGGGATTGTGGTCCGACATGACGACGTCGATCAGTCCGGATGATACCGCCGCCGCGAGCGCAAGCCTGTCCTGTTCCGTTCGCAACGGGGGCGCCAGCTTGAGGAAGGTGCGATAGGGACCGATGTCGTTTTCATTCAAGGTCAGATGATTGATCGAGGCCGAAGCGGTGACGCGAAGGCCGGCATCGCGGGCGCGCTTCAGGATCTCGAGCGATTCCGTGCAGGTGAGGGAAGCCGCGTGGTAGCGCCCGCCGGTCAGCGCGACGAGGCGCATGTCGCGTTCGAGCACCACGGCTTCCGATGCTGCGGGAATGCCGAACAGGCCGAGCCGGGAGGCGAACTCGCCCTCGTTCATGACACCTTCGCCGACAAGGTTCGGGTCTTCCGTGTGGTGCACGATCAGCGCGTCGAAATCGCGTGCGTAGGTCAGCGTGCGTCGCATGACCTGCGCGTTCATCACGCTTCTGTCGCCGTCGGTAAAGGCAACGGCTCCGGCGGCCTTCAAGAGACCGATCTCGGTCATTTCCTCGCCGCGCATGCCTTTTGTCAGCGCGGCCATCGGATGAATATTGACGATGGCGGTGTCGCGCGCGCGCCGAAGGATGAAATCGACGGTGGCTGAGTTGTCGATGACCGGCGACGTGTCCGGCTGGCAAATGATGGTGGTAATGCCGCCCGCAGCGGCGGCGCGGCTCGCGGAGGCGAATGTTTCGCGATGGCTCGCTCCAGGCTCGCCGACGAAGGCGCGCATGTCGACCAGACCCGGCGCCACGACTTTGCCGGCGCAGTTGATGATGTCGGTGCCTTCCGGCACGCCGGCGGCGCCGATGCCACGCCGCGCATCGCGCACCACACCATCGGCGATCAACACGTCGCCCGGCCCATCGAAATCACGCGATGGGTCGATCACATGCGCGTTGGCCAGCAGGATGGGGCGGCGGTCGGTCAGCATTTAGTGTTCCGGCTCCAATATCATGCGTTGGGCAGGTTGCGGGCCAGCGCTTCCAGAACCGCCATGCGCACAGCCACGCCCATTTCAACCTGTTCACGGATCAGCGATTGCGCGCCGTCCGCAACGATCGAAGTCGATCTCCACGCCGCGATTCATCGGACCCGGATGCATGACCAGGGCGTCAGGCTTGGCGTAGGCGAGTTTCTTCTGGTCGAGGCCGAAATAATGGAAGTATTCGCCGCTTGAAGGAATGAGGGAACCGTTCATGCGCTCGCGCTGCAAGCGCAGCATCATCACGATGTCCGCGCCGTCCAACCCTTCGCGCATGTCGCGCGCCACCTCGACGCCCATGCGTTCGATACCGGCTGGAAGCAGGGTGGATGGAGCCACGACGCGAACCCGCGCGCCCATGGTGTTGAGCAGAATGATGTTGGAGCGGGCAACGCGGGAATGCATCACATCGCCGCAAATCGCCACCAGCAGACCTTCGAGCCGCCCCTTGTTACGGCGAATGGTCAGGGCGTCCAGCAGCGCCTGTGTCGGATGTTCGTGTGCGCCGTCTCCGGCGTTGATGACCGAACCGTCGACCTTGCGCGCAAGCAGCTCGACCGCGCCGGATGCGTGATGCCGCACCACCAGGATATCCGGGTGCATGGCGTTCAGCGTGACGGCGGTATCCATCAGCGTTTCGCCCTTGCGCATCGACGACGACGACACCGACATGTTCATGACGTCGGCGCCGAGGCGCTTGCCGGCGATTTCGAACGACGACTGTGTTCGGGTAGAGGCTTCGAAGAACAGGTTGACCTGGGTCCGCCCACGCAGATCGGAGCGTTTCTTGTCGACCTGACGGTTCAACTCGACATACTCCTCGGAGAGGTCGAGCAAACCTGAAATATCGTAGGGGGAAAGGCCTTCGATCCCCAGCAAATGGCGGTGGGCGAATACAAAGGACGATTTTTGAGCGCTAGTCATTAAAGCGAGAGCTATAGGCACAGTTCGAAACAAGGGCAAGGCGGATTCGCGCCCTGCCGACTTTTCCCCCGCTGATGTCGTACCAGGGTAAATGAAATGACCCTTCCGGAGGCGCATTGCCGGGCGAGGCGGCCATTTGCTGCTCGATTGGTGAAATCGGGTCGTGCGGCGGCGTGGCCGCTTCGCGGCTATCTTACCAGCGCCAGCGCGATCGGCATGGTCAGTACGGCAAAGACAGTCTGCAATGTAATGATCTGGGCGATCAGCGGTGCATCGCCCCCCATCTGCCGCGCCAGTACATAGGACTGCGGCGAGGTCGGGATTGCCGTGCAGCAAGCCACGATGACCAACCCTTCGCTGCTTAAGCCGAACAGAAATCCGATTCCAACGGCCATTGCAGGCATCACGACCAGCTTGAGCACGACGGCCAACAACGCAATGGCGGACGGGCGAAGAAGTTCTTTTGGACTGAGACTTGCCCCTACGATCAAGAGACCGGTTGCAAGGGATGCGCGCGCGAGTGCATCGGAAAATTCGTATACGACGGCAGGGATCGGCAGCCTTACGAGGTTGATGGCAAGCCCGATCATACAGGCCCATGTCAGAGGGTTTCCCGAGATCGCCTTGAGGATGTCGAACAGCGAAAGGCGCCGTGGCGATGCGTATCGTGCGAGAACGGACACACACAGCACGTTCAGGATGGGTATCATCGCGATCATGGCCACGGAGGTGAGAGCCAGGCCGCGATCTCCGAGCAGATTGCCTGAAACAGCAAGCGCAACGTAGGTTTGCCAGCGGGTCGCGCCCTGAAACACCGAGGTGAAGGCGGGGCCGTCGACCTTCCACTTATCGGCAAGCACAGGGCGCAATGCGAGACACAGGACTGACATCAGCACAACGACGAGCACCAGGGCGCCCCCGACGCCAAGCACAGGCACGGAGGAAAAGTCGGCGCGCGCCAGTGTGGTAATCAACAGGGCGGGGAACAAAACGTAGTAGCTGAGCAGTTCAAGTCCCATCCATTGCTCCTGCTTCGGCAGCAATGTGAGGCGCAAAATATAGCCAAGCGCGATCAACATGAAAACGGGCAGCAGCGCGCTTAAAACAAAAAGCATGTCAGCGTGGTCCAGCGGAGTGATGCAGCGTCATCAACCGATCGAGCGCCCCTTGCAGGATGAAAATCGCGGCGTGCTCATCGATCACCTTGGCGCGCTTGGCACGGCTGACGTCGGCCGCAATCAATTCGCGTTCAACGGCGGCAGTCGATAGCCGCTCGTCCCATAAACCGATGGCCAGATCGGTCAGGCGCGCGAAATTCCGGGCGAAACGCGCGTGTGGACTGCGCGCGAGGGCCTTCGCTGCCGTCCATATTGATGGGTAAGCCCAGCACGAAACCGACGGCGTTCCTTTCGATGAGCAAGCGCAAGAACCCGCGCCGCATCCGCTGTAAAGGCTTTGCGAAGAATTGTTTCAACGCCGGTCGCAAGCCTGACGATCCGGATCGCAGACCGCAACCCCGATTGTCTTGGTGCCGAGATCGAGACCGATCAGCGGTCCACGATGTGGCCAGATGGCGGCGGATTCCACAAGAGGAAGGATTTGCGCAGGCATCGCTATTGCTTAACACGCGCGATACATTCGATGCAAAGCGGGAGAGGATATGGATCTACTGACTGCGTTCGGGCTGTTTGCCGTCAGCGCCATGCTGGTCTGCTATGCACTGGAGGCATGTAGCACCTGATGTATCCGGGTCCCGCGGGCCTGTGCGCTGACTCCACTTATGGGTCAGGCGACGACGTTCGGCCTCGTCGAAGCAATCTGGGCCTCGTGGCTTGCGGCGGTGGCACTTGTCAGTCGATGCGGGATCGGCAACATAAGACGTATTGGTCACTTCAATGGGAGTGAAGCTGTGGCCCGACCGCCGGCTTATCGATCTTTTCAACATTGAAGTCCCCATCATCCAGGCTCCTATGGCCGGGGTCCAGGACGCGGACGTTGCGATCGGCGCATGTCTGGGCGGTGGGTTGGGCTCTTTGCCTTGCGCGATGTGGACGGTCGAGAAGGCGCGGGAACAGGTCAACATCGTGCGGCAACGTGTCAGCGCTCCCATCAACCTCAATTTTTTCTGTCACACGCCTGTTGCGTCCGATCCATCCCGGGAGGCCGCCTGGCGGCAGCGCCTGGCTCCCTATTATAAAGAGTTGGGTCTCGACCCGAAGGCGCCGGTCGCGGAGGCCAATCGATCCCCCTTCGATGCCGCGATGTGTGAACTGGTCGAAGAGTTGAAACCCGAGGTCGTGAGTTTCCACTTCGGCCTTCCGGACAAGACCATGCTGGCGCGCGTGAAGGCGTCCGGCGCGAAGGTGATGTCCTCCGCCACGATCGTCAAAGAAGCCGTCTGGCTCGAAGATAACGGCGCGGACGTCATCATCGCCCAAGGGGCGGAGGCTGGTGGTCATCGCGGCATGTTTTTGACGGAAGATTTTGGAGGCCAGCCAGGCATTTTTGCTCTGGTGCCGCAGGTTGTCGACGCCGTTCGGGTCCCGGTGGTTGCAGCTGGAGGAATCGCCGACGGACGCGGGGTTGCGGCTGCATTTGCGTTGGGAGCAGCCGGCGTCCAGATTGGAAGCGCCTATTTGCGCACGCCGGAAGCCAAGGTCTCCGCGGCCGCGCGCGCGGCGTTGACGAACGCGGCCGACGACGCAACCGTGATCACAAATGTAATGACCGGGCGTCCCGCGCGTGGCGTCGTCAATCGGGTGATGCGCGAAGTAGGCCCGATTGCGCCGGATGCACCCCGGTTTCCCCACGCGGCCACCGCGTTGATGCCACTCAAAGCGGCAGCCGAAAAGCTGGGGAAGGTCGATTTCACGAATTTGTGGGCAGGGCAGGCGATCGGTCTGGGCCATGACCTGTCTGCAGTCGATTTGACTCGCACCCTGGCTGCCGACGGGCTTCGGCGATTGGCCGAATTGTCGCGCTAGCCGCGAGTGCGCGCGCGAATTATGCCAATGATTCAAGCGCCAGGAACACGCTCCGGCGCGTTTCCGCCTCAATTGACGTTGGCGATCCGTCTTAAAATACTTTATACGGCGGGCTGAAACCAAGACGCGCCTTTGATCCTCTGGGGTCGTTAGCGCTATGAGATTGAGGATACCGATAACATGTCGGTCGATGCAGCTACCGTGCGCAGGATTGCGCATCTCGCGCGGATCGCGGTGACAGACGACGAAGTGCCGCATTTGCAGGGCGAGTTGAACGCAATGCTGGCCTTTGTCGAGCAACTCTCCGAAGTGAATGTCGATGGCGTCGAGCCAATGACGTCCGTTACGCCCATGGATATGAAAAAGCGGCATGACGTGGTCGATGACGGTGAAATCGCCGATATCATCGTGGCGAACGCACCCGCGACCGAAGATCATTTCTTCCTGGTGCCCAAGGTGGTGGAATAGAGTTTCGTTACGCTTTTGTTGGGCGGCGGGCTGTAAGTCGAGAGAGCGGTGATGTGTCTCCTTTGCGATGATGAAAAGGCGTATCAGGCCTATATGGCCTATCTCGACGACATGCAGCGCCAGGGCAAGGGAGCCGATCCCGACAAAGCCATGGACGTCGCGCTGTCCGCCTTGACGTCCTCGAATAAAATAGCCGACACCACGCTCTCGACCCATACGCCTTCGGTGTCGTCTTCTCCGACTGCCGTTCCTCGTTCTCCCTTCTCCTGCGATCCGGTTGATGAATGACTGATCTGACTTCGCTGACGCTGGCCGAGGCTCGCGACGGCCTCAAAGCAAAATCCTTCACATCGCTTGAACTCACCGACGCGCATCTTGCGGCAATCGAGAAAGCGCGCGTGCTCAATGCCTACGTGCTCGAAACTCCCGAGCAGGCGCGCACCATGGCGCGGGCTGCGGACGCCGGGATCGCAAAAGGCGAGAGCGGTCCCTTGGGCGGTATCCCGCTGGGCGTGAAGGATCTCTTTGCGACGAAGGGTGTTCGCACGACGGCGTGCTCCAAGATTCTCGGCAATTTTGTGCCACCTTATGAATCCACCGTGACGTCGCAACTATGGCGCGATGGCGCGGTCATGTTGGGCAAGCTCAACAATGACGAATTCGCGATGGGGTCGTCGAATGAAACCTCGGCGTTCGGCGCGGTGGTCAATCCCTGGCGGCGGGCGGGTTCGGACACCAAGCTCGTCCCTGGCGGATCGTCGGGCGGCTCAGCCGCTGCCGTGGCGGCAAGTCTTTGTCTGGGTGCAACCGGCACCGATACCGGCGGCTCAATTCGTCAACCTGCGGCATTCACCGGCATCGTAGGCATCAAGCCGACTTACGGCCGTTGCTCGCGCTGGGGTATCGTGGCGTTTGCGTCGTCGCTCGATCAGGCTGGCCCATTTGCAAAGACGGTTCGCGACACCGCGATCCTGATGCGTTCGATGGCCGGCCACGATCCGAAGGACACGACATCCGTCAATCGGCAGGTTCCGGATTACGAAGCGGCGATCGGGAAATCCGTGAAGGGCATGAAGATCGGCATTCCAAAGGAATACCGGCTCGACGGCATGTCGGCGGAAATCGAGCAATTGTGGACGCAGGGTGCGGAGTGGCTCAAGGCCGCGGGTGCGGAGCTGGTCGAGGTTTCGCTGCCTCACACCAAATACGCGTTGCCTGCTTATTATATCGTCGCGCCGGCCGAGGCGTCGTCCAATCTGGCGCGTTACGACGGGGTTCGTTACGGCGTGCGCGTGGCCGGGCGTAACATCGCCGAAATGTATGAGAACACGCGCGCCGAGGGGTTCGGCGACGAAGTGCGCCGCCGCGTCATGATTGGCACCTACGTGTTGTCGGCAGGGTACTACGACGCCTATTACCTTCGCGCGCAAAAGGTTCGCACTCTGATCAAGAGAGACTTCGAAGAGTGCTTCGCCAAGGGTCTCCACGCGATCCTGACCCCTGCCACGCCATCGGCGGCTTTTGGCATCGGCGAAAAAGGCGGCGCTGATCCGGTCGAGATGTATTTGAACGACATCTTCACCGTGACGGTGAATATGGCCGGCTTGCCCGGCATCGCCGTGCCAGCGGGTAAGGACGCACAGGGCCTGCCGCTTGGTCTTCAGTTGATCGGCCGCCCGTTCGATGAGGAAACGCTGTTTTCCCTCGGCGAGGTGGTCGAACAATCTGCGGGACGCTTTGCGCCGTCGCGGTGGTGGTAGGAGTGCCGTGCCGCTCCAACCCGCTTTAAAGTTAGGTCGGAGTCTTTAAAGGCGGGTGACAATCGAGGCGGGGGTTTTCTCCGTGCCTTGTTCACGGTAAAAGCTGCTCATGAACGCACCCGTCAAGACATCGAAACTCATCAAGGGCGCCACCGGCGATTGGGAAATCGTTATCGGGCTGGAAGTCCATGCCCAGGTCTCGTCGAATTCCAAGTTGTTCTCCGGGGCCTCGACGCAATTCGGCGGAGAGCCGAACACGCACGTCTCGCTGGTTGATGCGGCCATGCCCGGAATGCTGCCTGTAATCAATGAGGAGTGCGTCGCGCAGGCCATTCGCACGGGCCTCGGCCTGAAGGCGCAGATCAACCTGCGCTCGACATTCGACCGGAAGAATTATTTCTATCCGGATCTGCCGCAAGGCTATCAAATCAGCCAATACAAATCGCCGATCGTGGGCGAGGGCACCGTCGTCGTCGACATGCCTGACGACGACAGCTTTTCGGTCGGCATCGAGCGTCTGCATCTGGAACAGGATGCCGGAAAATCCGTGCACGACCGGCATTCCACCATGTCGTGTGTCGATCTGAACAGGTCCGGCGTTGCTTTGATGGAGATCGTCTCGAAGCCTGATCTGCGTTCAGCGGATCAGGCCCGGGCCTACGTCACCAAGTTGCGGTCCATTCTGCGTTTCCTCGGCACTTGCGACGGGGATATGGAGAAGGGCAGCCTGCGGGCCGACGTCAATGTCTCCGTGCGCAAGCCGGGAGAGCCGTTCGGCACCCGTTGCGAGATCAAGAACGTCAATTCTATCCGTTTCATCGGTCAGGCGATCGAGTACGAAGCACGCCGTCAGATCGGAATATTGGAAGACGGCGGGACCATCGATCAGGAAACCCGTCTGTTCGACGCCGTCAAAGGCGAAACGCGCTCGATGCGTTCGAAGGAAGAGGCGCACGATTACCGCTACTTCCCGGATCCCGATTTGCTGCCGCTTGAATTCACCCAAGCCTATGTGGATGAATTGAAAGCGCAGCTGCCGGAGCTTCCCGACCAAAAGAAAGCCCAATTCATCAGCGACTTCGGTCTTACGCCGGATGTGGCCAGCGTGCTGGTGAGCGAGCAGGCGCTCGCCGCTTACTTCGAAGACATGTTGTCGGAGAACACGGCCGAAGGTCGCGTCGATCCCAAGGCTGCGGCCAATTGGCTGATCAATGAACATCTCGGACGGCTGCGGAAGGAAAATCTGACGATCGAAGCCAGTCCTATTCCTCCGTCCGCCAATAGCGCGATCGTCGTCTTGACCTCCAACCAGGTCATCTCGGGTAAAATCGCCAAGGATCTTTACGAGAAAGTCTGGTCGGCCAATACGTCGCCGCCGCCTGCGAAGCGCATAGAGACATTTGCCGACGTCGAGAGCGTCGTCGAAGAGGGCGGCATGAAGCAGGTCACCGATCTCGGCGCGATCGAGAAGGTCGTTGATGAAATTATCGCCGCAAATCCCGACAAGGTGGCGCAGGTTAAGGCAAAACCGGCAATGGCTGGCTGGTTTGTCGGGCAAGTGATGAAGTCATCGGGTGGCAAAGCCAATCCGCAGGTCGTGAACGACTTGCTGAAATCCAAACTCGGCTTCTAAAAGCGTTTTCGAGCGAAGTGGGTACCGGTTCGCGTTAAGAAAACGCGTCCAAACAAAACGATAGAGCGCGACGGTGATCTAACTCCGAACGAAAGCGCTCTAGCGCTCCGGGCCGGGACGAGCGACGGATTACGGTCGCTCTGTCGCGTACGAGTTGGATCGAAACGAAACACGCGACTGCCAATCGGCACGTCGCCATGGCAGATGTTTCTCGAAATTCGGGACGAGAGCGAGCGCCGAGCGCGGGTTGCACGTCGCGATGGCAAGACAGTCACGCCGACTGCCTGTTGCGAATCGGCTTTCGCGATTCGCGCAATTTGGCCGTTTTGGCCAGCATGGATGACGTTTTACATCCACACCCATGAAAATAATTTTGTTGCCAACTTTTGCGACTCAGAGTTCCGCGAAATGCGATTTTCATCCTCGCGGCGAGTCGGCGCGATGTCCCGTGATTAAAAAACATCGTCGATGCGAATGAAGAATAAGCCCGCAATATCTACACTTCTTCGATGTTGACACGATGGCATCTGGATTTTTTGCATGTCATCCGGATTGCGTCGCACGTTCGCCGCGCTCGCTTCCTCGAATGCGCGGGAGTGCGCGCGCGCTCAAAGCGTCAACACTTCCTTAAGCGAGACACTGTTTTTTTCCATGTGTTGGTGTAATCCAACTGTAGTGCATTTCGATTCCCGAGTGCACGTAGCGATTAAGCCATCTCACAATCTTATGGAGGGCAACATGGCCAAGAAAGCGAAGAAGGCGAAGAAGGCGAAGTCCGCAGTGAAGAAGACTGCGAAGAAGACCCGCAAGGTCGCCAAGAAGAAGAAGTAAGGCATCGCCTTATGGAATAGCCGGCAGCTTTTTGCCGGCATCGTCTTAAGGGCTCCTAAGTGATCCGCGCTGCGGAGTTTCGAAGGAAAGCTCTAAACGACGAAAGAGGGTGTCGGCGAGACATCAGGTCAGGCGGCCAGGTCGTTACTTTCAAAGGAGCTCGCTCCAGCGAAAGCCGATCTGGTGGAAGAGCTAAACAGTCTTCAATCGCTGCAGATTAATGATCTGCAATTTCACCGGCGGTTTCGTCTGCGTGAGATCTTGATCCTGACGTGTTCACCGACGCCCTCGTTCTTTTCCGGCAGCTGTCTGCCGCTTTCCCCCGTTACCGCTGCTGATTGAGCACTGGCGCTGTCGAGGCGCTGATGGTTAGCTTTGGGTAAAGAGCGCGTTGGCTCGGCGTTTATCCTCTACAAGAGTATTCCAGCTCGCTGTGGGCTCTGCGTGTCACCCAGCCTGTGCTGAGCACCATCGACAGGCCGCCCGACCGTTCACGGCCTAATAAGCGCCCATCGCACGATCAATCATTCAAGAGAAGATGAGATAGCAACTCGTGCTGCCGGATGGCATTGCCTGTGGGGCGTTATCCGATTGACGCGGCGGCGCGCACGTTTCGATGCCCGGGAAAATTGTCAGAGATTGCTCGTGCACGGCACGATGGCAGTTCGCAAAATGCTGCCCTTGATTATGCGTCCACCCCGGCCTTGCGGGCGGCGGCTTCCTGCAAAACCAGATTGAGATAATGTGTGCCGACGTCGGGGCTGACTGCATGTCTGCGAACGAGGTGGAAAATACAGTTCGTCGCGAGATCGAAAGACCCGTAACAATGGTGAGCAACAATCGCGAGATGTTTCAACTGTTCGCTATCCATTGCGTGCGGCCGGATGAAATCGCGCACATAGACCATATCGGCTTCGACCAATTGATTGAGGGCGGCACCCGCGTTTGGCCCGACCATCGGCGCGATCATTTTCTTGTTGATCGCCATGAACATGTGCGGAACGAACCCCAGCGAGCGAAGCTCGAGGTCGACATCCCCGAAAACCGGCTGCCGGTGATACAGCGGAATGAATGAGACCTCCGTCTGGATTGCCACCGCCTTGGCGAGCCGCTGGCGTCCATGTTTGAAGACCGACAGCTCCGAGCCTTGAATATCGATCTTCAGAAAATCGATATCCTTGATCTCTGTGATGTCATCCAGGCGCTGCGTCCTCAGCTCGACTTCGCTCACGACACGCCCCAGCTCTGAAAATCTCGGGAAATGCTTCAGCGCTGTCTCGTCGGGTTGCAGCAGACTGGCAAAACCGACCCCCCGGCAGATCTTCAGAGTATGGCTGTGGCCGTCGCCGACAGCATAGGGCAGGTAGGTTTCGAGATCGCTCTTCATGGCGTTGAGGCGAGCGAGTGCCTCCGGGTGTGGATCGAACCCCGTCAACCGGCAGATGCGATGCTGCAGCATCTCTTTATAAGGCGCTTCGCCATCGATCGGATTGGCGCCGATATCCACGATGCTTGTCAGCCGCGCCGGTTGTAGCAGATCAACGAGCCGCTCATTCGTTCGTTGAGACATTGTTCAATAACCGGATCTTTGAATAAGGATTTTGGAGGAGCGGGTGGCGATCCGCCACTGTATCAGCTGTCGGTCTCCGCGCATTCAGCGGAGTGGCGAACCGGCCGCACATATATACGGGAATATCGGGCCAACTCGTCTTGCGGCCAATTCGTGTGATGCGAGCGAAGTCGCCCTTCAGCGCGTCGCTGGACGTTCGCGGATCAGTCGCGGCCGCCGGGAGCGCCAAGGTCTGGAAAGCAGCCTTGAGAACATTGACTGGCGGAGACAGAGTCAACCAAATAACGTTGGAATTGCTACGGTATTCTAGATTTTCGAATTTTATCCCACGTCGTAACCCACGTTGCGATTTGCAGTGACGCACCTTGTCTCGCCCGTTCCGGGAGTTCAATACTTGAGGGGAAATAACTGCCGGAGTGGTTAGTGGTCATCGGTTTAGGTATTCTAGCGTTTATGTTTGTGGGCAACCGGCGCATATTACCGCGATGGTAGACTACAGTAACATTCAACCGCGACTGCTCTCCGGCGCCGAAGCCGCCGCCTATTGCGGCGTGACGGCTGCGACGTTCTCCAAATGGGTGGCCGCTAACCTCATGCCTAAGCCGGTCATTGGGCGCCGCTGGGACCGCAAAGCGATCGATCTTATGTTGGACAGGTTGTCGGGGATCGAGGCACCTACCGCGCCTCGGGAAGAGGAATCCTTAGAACAGTGGATGCAGGGGGAAGCTGCCAGGCAAGCTCTCGTGGCGGAGGCTGAATGGGAGCGCAAATACGAAGCGCGAAATAAGCGCTAGGACCGGTCGACCGTGCCCCTGATACCTGGCCCGTGACCGTCGGGCGGTAGAAACTTTATGCCGGCCATTTCGAGAGCAGTAACGATCCTGGCCAGCATCTCAGCTCGGGCGTCCGATCGCCACTGTAGCGCCGATGCTACGCCGGGATCGCCATCAACGTCTTCGATTTTCTCAAATCGTGGAAATCCCTACGTCAGATTGCTCCGCAAGTTTTGAGACCGACCACTTCAAAAAACCTCGCGCTGCCCGAATCTGTGCCCCGGTAACTCTCATTGCTACGTCTCACTCACCCAAACCATGCCCAAACCATATTGAGGTTTCGCGAAGATAGCTAACGATTTATGTTGACTATCATAGCTAACGATTTATGTTAGCTATGAGACGGGATGGGCCGTCTATATCACAGAGGTATCCTATGACGCTCAAAGAAAGAGACGCTTTTACCGCCCGTTGGCTTGCCGTGCTCAACTCGGAAGATGCTGGCACCGCTCGAAACCAGCGCATCATCATCGCCGCGCTTGCCAAGGCGAACGCCAATGTTTGAGGTCGGAAAGCTATACCGGTTCACGCTGTGGCGCGACGATCGTCCGGCCGGGCGCTCGGCTATTGAAGAAACCCGCCCTTACGAAATTCGGGAAGTGAACCTGCCGCTGATCAAGGTATGGGATCACGCTGTCGGGATCACCATTATAAATACGGCGTCTATTTCGTTTGTTAGCGCTATCGAACATGACAACGAAGCGAATTAGTCTTTAACCACGGAACACAATTGGGCCGTCCTTCGGGGCGGCCTTTTCGTTTCGCAACTCCACGATCAGTTCTCTTGCCAGGGCGAGCAATTCCGATCGGCGCCGCTTCAAATAGTTCGCGGTGAATGTGAGCGTTCGGCGGAGAGAGTTGTAATTTGCGTATGGTCCCGGCATCACGCCCGTCGTTTTCCAATCGGTTTGCGACATGAAATCCACCAAAACGGACACGTCCGGCAGCTTTGCCATTTCCAGCATCACCCCAACCGCGCCGGCAATGCCGATTATGCGCCGCGCATCTCTCGGCAATTTGTCAGAGCCGGGCGTGATCGCCACACCATCCCAAAGCGACGGGACCGTGCCGGCGGGAATCGCTTCGTCGCGTGGCTCTGCCGGCCAAATCTTAGCGAAACCGTCGATGCCGTAGAATTCGACCAGCCAAGACGTGGCTGGCTTCGTAAATCGCCACAAGGCGACGATGGCGAACGTACTCTCTGATCACACCCAACCTGGCCGCTCGTAGCTGATGCGCCTGCCAAACCCCGGAACGACCTCGCCGATCTCATGCTGATTTCGCCAATGTGAGGTCGTGAAGTCGCCCGGCCACACGCTTAGCGTCTTCGCCGGGCACCAGGTGGTGCGTGATGCGTTCGCCATTGGTAGCCCGCAGTGGAGCGCCGTCGGCGGTCACCATTGTCAGCAGGCCTCCGTCAACCGTGTAGTGGCCAACCTCGCAACTACCCACGTCGCCGGGGCCGCTCGGATTGCGGGTGATGACGGTCACCTGGTAAATCTCAAGCATAGCCTTGCGCGCCGTATTCTATTTTTCGGTTGAAGTTGGTGACCATCGCGCGCGGGATCGGCGAGCCGGCCGGTTCGGAGAAGCACAGCGCAACAGCGTCCGCTTCGTCCGGGCTACTCCCAAGTCGCTTTTTGACGTCTACCTTACTTTCCAAAACAAGCTTGCCGGAAGAATCGTACCGGTAGCCTGGCGCGACCAAATCGGCCATGAGGCTGTCCAAGTCCGGCAAACGGAAACGACCTTGAAGGGCATCTTTTAGATTCTGGTACATTTCTCCGCGACGATTGAGTGCGCCCCCGCTCGGCTTGCCGTGTTCGTCCAACCCCGGAGGAACGATCGGTTTTGAGCCAAAATTGACCGGGTTCACTACATTGCCATACCCTTGCTCAATCAGGCGGTCGACAACACCGCCACCCACACCACCGACATCTATGTTGATCCTGGCGGGTTTCTGCGTTCGGATCAATTCAGTGATCCACCCCGCCGTTTCCATGGTGGAAAGGCCGTGGCGTTTCTCAATTTTGGTTATGCACCTTCCTTGTCGCCAGGCTATCGAGGTGTAGTCAGGTCCAAAACGCGCTACGTCAACTCCCAAAATCAACGGGCCGTAGGCTTCCGCATCTTTCTCTTTGCGAGCGCGCATAACATCCGGTGCCGGAATGAAACTGTCGAAAGACGACTGCTGAAACAAATCTTCCACTGTGATCGGATATTCGGAGTTAAATCGTTCGACGCTGCCGATCTGAGATATTTTCTGCCGTCTCCACTGGCATTGCTCCGGAGTCAACCCGTGCAATTCGCACAGTTCTTTCTCTTCCGCGGTCAGCACAAAGTCTTCGTCAAGCGGGGCACGATATCCGGGATCAAGCATCCAAGGCATGAAGATAGCCTGATAGCCATTCTCGCCAGCGACGGCTTTGCGCCAGAATTGATGCCACTGGTCACCGTAGGCCATCGATGTGCTTTCAAGCACTATCTCCGACCCCGGTTCATCCGGGACAATCTGAAACAGCGCGGCAAGCTGTTCCTGTAGGTCATGCCAAAATGCAACTTCCGAACCGTGAAGATAGTTGGCCGTTCCCGAACGGCCGGCGCCTTGCTCGGTCGCAGTGGCGACCATGTATCCAGAATCGATAGAATCGAAAATGAGGGTTTCCGCATTGTCGGCGCCCGTCGAAAGCTTGTGCTCGGGCGGCAAGTGCTCGATTGAACCGCTTCGCGAACTGAAACAGGTTTCGAGTTGCGCTTCGCTCGTGAGTCACGATTTGGCACCGCGTTCCCGGATTAGTTGTTACAGCGCGAAAAAATCTGCCAGCTAGATAAGTCGACGCGCCGAGCTGTCTACCTTTGACCACGATAGCGCGCACCTTCCCCGTTGCGCGCTTCTGCTCTTCAAGTCTCTTGTGTAATTCGCGCTGTGCCGGGTTGAAGTTGAACGGCACGAGCCCCCCGGACTTGGGTGGAGATCCGGAGCAACTGCGCCGCGTAATATTCCAAATCGTTGGCCAGTCTGGTCGCGCGCTCACCTTCCGCGCGCAGATTGTCGAGCCAATCCATTTACAGCGTCCCGTGCGTCGCGTCTTTCGGCTTTTTGTTTACGAAATCGACGCCATAAACCACGTTCTCGATCGTTGTCGGCTAAGTCGGTTCGTCGAGTGCAGCCACGGGTTCTTCATGTGCCGACTTCACTATTTCCAGGGCCTCGTCGAAGGTGCATCCAATGCCTGCGCTGATGTGCGAGGCTTCGGTCAGGTAGCTTAAGATTCCATCACTCATCGTGCCTTCTCCATGTTCTGATAAAATGCACGACACTGGCAGCCGCCAGCTCGCACCATCAAATCGTGCTTTATCCTGACCGCCGGCACGCCAGGCACGGCCTTGGCCTCTTCGGCAACGCGCGCATCAATATAGGCCTCTATGTCGTCATGAAGCGCCTTGATGCGATCGATATTAAGCTGCGGTATCGGCGGTGGTTTCAGCGCGGGTGCCATGTTTGAAGTCCTTTCATCGGTCTATCTTTCGCAAATGTTCGTGCGTGCTGCGAAGAGCGCGCTCGAATACGTGGCGCTTTGCAGCTTCCCTTGGGTAACGAAGCTATCCGCCGTTTTAAGATTCTTGAGATGCTCAATCCGCGCTTCGAAATCATGTTTGGTGAATTCGTTCGCGACCTCCGAAGGCGACAGCTCTTTACCGAAGCGTAGCTTCGCTTCGGTCTGCATCTCTTCGATAAAATCATTAGCCATTGTCATCTTCCTTTGCTGCGACGTGCGGACAGCAAAGCCGCAGCGTCTTTTAACGATCCTGATTTTCCAAGTCGGGCAGAGAGGGCCGCGAGATTGGAGTCGCTCTGATTTGAGCGCGGTCCGGCAACGCCGGGACGCTGCACCGGCGGAATTTCGCGCGTTGGAACGGCCTTTGCTGTCTTCTGCATCATTCGATATTTGGCCGCGTCGACCAAGATTTTCTGCGCCGCGGCGCTGCGCAGGAATTTGCTTTCGGTTCCGCTCGTGAAAAATTCGCGTGGATCGACGCCGTAGTCTTTGACCATTGCGATAATTTCATTCTGAAATCGCCGGCATGTTGTGTTGATCGGCCCTAGTCATCGATGTAAAGCGAGCATCTTCGGCTTGGGCATAGGTCTGAAATTCGGCGGCCTCGCGCGCCGTCTTATCCGCCCTTAGCGAATTGTGTGCATGCTCAAGCTGTGCGACGGTCTGAATCCTGTTCATGGCATGCTGGAAACGCTGCGGCTGTTGAGCGTGCATCTGCCTGAGCGCAAATTCCCACTGATCGAGCGGCAGGCTCGCCAGCTCGGGGAAATCACTGGCCAGGGCGGCGACGGCAATTCTGCCGTTTTCGGCTACACTCGTTTCATAAGCCGCGCGCTGCGTTTCGGCCGCAGTCACGCGCTCGGAGATGGCATCCCCGTCACGGATGGCCAACACCTTTTCAATGTCCGCTTCGATTTCGATTTGCGGCGTGGCCGGCTTCTCGCCGCGCAGCTTGTCGATTTCTTTCTGCGCAGCCTTCGTGCCGTCAATCTCGGCCTGCGCTGCGTCGGCACCGCGCGCTTCCGCAAGCATCGTCGCGGCCTGGTTGGTGGTCAGCGTGACGTTTTAGGGCAAGCCGGTGGTGTGCGTCACGATCGCCAACTCCGGCCCTGACAATTCTTTCAGGCGTTGTGCGGCTTCGTCCTCGGTCAATTCTGCCGGAGTTTCCTCTTTCAATACGTCCGGTAGCTGCACATAACCCGCAGCACGCTCCAAGCCTTCGCGACCATAGGCCGGTTCGGTCAATTCATTTGCTGGTGATTCTGCGCTGATCTTGTCGGTCATTGGTTCCTCACAAAAATGGGTGATTTACAATTCTGATTTGTCGCCGCGGGCGCAACTGCCCCTGCGCCCCGTGCAACTTGACCAGCGCCGCGCGCTAGGTTTTGCATAAACTGGATTTTGGCTACGGTAGCGCCGACCAAACGATCGAGCGTGGCCGGCGTTACGTCGGCGCCATGCTGCAACAAAATACGCGCGACGGCCTGGCGGACTGCCGGTGTATTGCCGGTGATGGCGGTTGAACCAGCCTGAAATCAGATGACGGACCGCGCCGCTCCAATTGCTTGCAATCACATGGCCAACGAGACTCGGGTCGATTCCCATCGCGTCATGATCGTTGGTATTGTCCGCGGTCTTGCTGCCGCCTAGCGCCTCATTGCGGGTCGTAAACATCGTCTGTTCACGACCAAGGCGCCGTTGCAGCAAGTCGTTCCCAGGTGCGATGACCGCGGCTTCGTCGCCAAATGCATCATTCAAGAACGGCCGCGCTTTGTTCGCCCCGAACGCTGCAGCTTGCGTCTGTGCTATGGCGGGATCGGCGTAGCCCGCACGGAAAGCGGCTTGCGCTTCTGGCCGCAAGGCGTTGAAGGCCGGGATTACGTCCTCGGTACGTCCGCGAGCGAACGCGTCCCGGCCTGTTTGCACCGCGCCAATGTCACGTGATGCGGTGGCAAAGTTCCTGTTGGCAGCCTGAAAACCATTGCTCGCGTTTTCCATCGCGGTATCGAGCCGCGACATGGCGCCACGAATAAGCCGCGCGCGATTGCCGTAACCAGACTGTGCGGCGCTCTGCGCTGCATCCGACATATCGCCGCGAATGCGCTGCACGGCCGCAAAGTCATCAGGGTTGACGCCGGCTAGTCGCTGGCGAAATCCCTGCATCACCAACTCGATCGAGTCGTTAGGCGTTTTTAATACTTGGCCTGAATGTCGTCCCTGTCACTTGATCAAGATGATTGATGGTGTCGACCACATTCACCCGCTGCGCGTCGTTGCGGACCGCGCTATATTCATTATCGGCAGCGGCGTCTCGCGCAGCGGTCAAGCGCGCCTCAGTTTGTGCGGCCGTTTGTGGGGCGTCGAAACCTTCACTGAGCGCGTTACTGATGCGCCGCCCCTGAGTTCCCTGTCGACCTTCCAAGGCGTCGACAACCGCAGTTCTGCCCGCGCCGGGTGCGCGCGCAACTGTCGAAAGCAACCGCTGGCCACTGTTACCCATAGCGTCGGCGACATTGAAGACGCCTTGACCTTCGTTTGTGGCGTTAACAACAGCGTCCGCAATGTCACCGGTTGAACGGCCGCTTTCGACGATGCCACGAGCGACCTGGCGCGCAGCGTAGCCCTCCGGGTTTGCGCGGGCCATGATGTTCGAAATGAATGGTGATGCGGCGCTATGCATGAGCGAGCCGGCAACCGGAAGGGCCACACCGGTTAAGCCGCCGTAAAGCGCTCCTTTAGCGGCTTTGTCCAGCCGATCGGAAAGCCCATTTCCTTCATTGAAACCGGACACAGCTCCGATGCCGCCAGCGTCCGCGGCGGACGCCAGTGATCGCGAAATGACACCGGCTTCGGGGGCAAGCATACGCATGGTTGTCACACCAGCTTTCGCCAGGGCACTAGCAGCGCCTGCGCCACCAAGCATTTCAACTGCCGATCCGAGAATACCGGTATTCTTTCGCGCTTCTTCAAGAAGCTGGTCCTCGCGTGCCTTGGCGTAGTTGTAACCCTCAGATGAACTCCATGTTCGGTGTTTGATCATTTCCAGCGGTGCCGCCGCCGCGGCCAAAATCGTGTTGTCCGCATAGAAAGTAGCGCCGTGCGCCGAGCGGCGCGTGTATCCGACTTCAAGCGGCGCACCGATATCTTTGAGGTGTTGAATTTCCTCAGTCGCCGCTTGCTGATATTTATCCGGTGCGGGCTGAATGTTGCTCGCGATATGGTCGACGGTCGCCTGCTGTTCATCCGGCGATAGCTTCAAAAAGCTGTCGTCGACCGTGACGTGCTGACCGTTGATATCTAGTGTCGCCATTACTTCACCACGCTCCACTTGACGCCGGTTGGCGCGGTGCCGGATGCGCTCGCGGCATCGCCGGCCTTAAGCCAAGCATCAATACGCTTTAGAACCGCCTGGCCTTCCGGTTTAATGAGCGGTCCCTGTTTTTCCGCGGCCATTGGGCCGATTGCGGTAAGCCGCTTCTCTTCAAGGGCGTTAAGCGAGCAGTGCAGCAATTCCGAAAGCTTCGCGATCTGCGCGCGCTGTTGTGCTGGCGACATATTGGGCGAAAGGTTCTCTTCCCATGCGTGAATTTCGGCGTCCGACATGTTTGCGCCCTTGAACACCTTGGACATTTCTTCGGCGACCGCATGAGCGTTGGTTCGGAATGCGCCCGGTTCACCGCCGCCTGTGGCTTCGTTGAACTTATTGCCGATGTAATTGAGGCTTGGATAATTGCCGTTATGCAGAGCGTCGGCGGAATCGATGAGTGCATTGACGTGCGCGAGCGTTTGGTTGGCCGATTTCACCATGTCGGCGCTCTTACCCGCGGCGAAGTCTTTGACGCCTGCGACGCGACCGCTCCAATTGGTTGCGTCGAAAGTCGGGTCATAAGCCTGCGCAGCCGAAATCAGATTTTGCCAATACGGCTTAGTCTGTGCCAGGCCGCTCGGCGGAGGCTGGCGCCCCTCGACCATCGCTTTTACTCTGCCGGCCAGTTCAGGCGGCAACGTCGCGAGATATTCGGCGCCGGTTTTCGACGTATCGCCGAGTCCACCGCCGCCGGAATCCGTGCCCGGAGCTGCGCCGATCGGAGTCGTTTCACCGGTTGCCTTGTTCATTTTGGAAAACGACTTGCGGCCAAGTCCATCTTCGCCTGTTTGCACGGTGACAAAATTGTCCTTGGTGTCCGGCGTGTACGCGCGCCTGATTGTGCCATCCTTGTCGGCAACATAACCCTCACCGAGAGGTTGAACCGTCTTCGGGCCGAGCGCCTGCGAAACGATCAACTTGCCAGCTTCCGGATTCAGAACCGCGAGCGTAGCCTGTTGCGGCGTTAGGCCGGCGCCGACCAGTGACGCATACTGTTGCTTCAACTGCGCTTGCTGGACGGACTTAGGGTCGTCGAAACTGCCGTTGATTGCGCCATATAGCGAACCGCCTTGCGCGACGCTATGCAGCCCGGCCGCCGTCTTCTGGAAAAACGATTGTACGGGTCCAGGTGCCGGCGCGGTCGGTTGCGCAACGGGTGCGCTTACCATAGACGCCGCGGGCGGAGCCGCAGCGATCGTTTCGCCCGTCTGCGGATCATGCTCGGGGTAGCCTGGAAAGCCGCCGCCAATGCGGGGCATGGAATAGTCGCCGATCTGAATTGGAGCGTTCTGCGGCGCCTGTGGCTGTTGCGGAGCCGGTGGGCTCGCTTGTGCATTCATCGGCGACTGCGGAAAGCCGTTGCTCGGCTGCACGCCTAGGGATTGAAGCACGCCATCCAGCCAATTGCCGTTGCCGACCGGTGCGTAATTCTCTGCGTCAAAAATTCCCATTGTCAGTCCTCACAACGCAAACAGGCCGGCCAATGAGCCCAATCCGCTTGATGCTGCGGAACCGAGCCCCGCCGCCGCTTGACCAAAGCCGGCAGCCGCCGACGTTCCGCCCTGGCTGGACGAAAACAGGCCGCCGAGCTGTGCGATTTGAGAGAGTATCGACGGGTTCGACGTCGTATTCGAATTCAACGTGCCGTTCGTCGTGGTGTTGAGCTGCGCAAGTGGAATGCCGATTTGCGCCAGCAATCCGAGATTTTGCGAGGGGATGCTCTGCTTAAGATTTTGTGCGGCGATGACGCTTTCCGGTCCCCAATTCGCAGCATTGAGTGCGCTGGTCGCTGCACCGGTGCCCGCGATCGAATTGCCCAACGCCGTCTGATTGTTCCCGGTGATCGCGCCGGACGTCGCGTTGCCGGCACCGTAAAGTGTATTCGCCGCCGTCAGGCGGTTCGCGGTGTCGGTGTTCGCTTGGTTGAGAATGATCGGGGCATCGGCGTTTCTGATGCCCTGCGCCAATGCCTCTTGATTGTACCCCGAGCCCGAGCGGCCGGCCGCTGCAAACTGACCATTTACACCCGTGGTGATGCCGGCGTTTACCGCCTGCAATGCGCGCTGGACGTCCGGCGAATTGATCGTCGAATAATTGGGGCTCGCAATGTCACCGATATTGGAAGTCAGGTTCGTGAGGTTAGAAGCGAGCGCCGGGTTCTGGCTGGTTGCGCCGCCACCGGACAGCAGTTTCGTCGCGTTGGTTCCTTCGGCAGCCGCATACGGGTTGCCGGCTACGCCGTTCGCCGTGAGCTGGTTGATTGCGGTCTGTTGGGGCGAAGTCAACCCGGAATTGCCAATTAGCGGATTGAGGGCGCTGACGATGCTCTGGACGGTCGGGCCCGTCATTGCGCCGGGGGCGGTGGTGCTTTGCTGCGACTGCGTGGTGTTAGAGGATGACGAACCCATTTTTTTACATAACCCTCAAAACGTAATTGCAGACAATTGTCGGTTGCACGTTTGTGAGAGGCGTGTTCGTGCCGCCTTGGGGATCACCGTGAAACGTCGATGTGGCACCGAATGAGACGGACCCATTGGCGACCACGAAGCCGATACTTCCGCCTCCGTTCGTATTATTCAGGCCGCCATTTGCCGCTACCGTCCCGGATGGATTGATGCTCGTATTGACCGTTCCGGTAGGCGTGTAAGCCGGAAGGTTCGCAGTGAGAATCGTTTCTGTTTGCGCTCCACCGACTGCACCAATACCGACGCCGCTCATGCCCCCGGCCGCATTGAGTCGGCTCGCAGCGCTACCGCCCATTGTGTCGGACGCTGCCGAAACGCGCCCGCGCTTATCCGGAAGGTTGAAGGTGTTAACACCGTCGCCCGCGCCGTAAGTTGTTCCTATGAGCGCAAACAACGCCGCGTAAACGGTTCGCGAAATAGCTTGCCCGGCCGGAAATGCAAATGCGCTGTTCGGCGTTGTTGTGGCCCAGTAGTCCATACCGGCTGCGAGTGGAACGTGGAACGGACTGTTATAGAACCCGTGCAGATAGAGCGAGCCGTCGGTGTTGTTGTAAGTCGCAGTGTACGGCGTTCCTGCAATCAAAACGCCCGCCGGAAGTTCGGTGTTTGGCGCCGAGCGCAGTGGCAAGTTCGGAAAGCCGTCGACCGTCATGGTCACCGGTCCGGCGGCATTGGTGACGTGTGGCGAGAAGGCAATCACTTGACCGTGGAAGTCGGCGACCGTATCGAAATTCTGGTTACTCGCAACGATATAAGCCGCCGATGTACCCGTGGTGACGATCGAGCCTGAAACGTCGTCGCGATATTTCGCGACGCTCGCCATCATGTTTCGTGCGCTGTCATTCAGAGACGACGGCGCTTGACCTTCCTGCCAGTTGACGGTGTTGTCTGCACTGGCGTTCGAAGCTGCGGTTTTGGACCAAGTATACACACCGCCATTGTTTGACATCAGACCGATCCAGTTGCCAGGCGTGCGTTGAGTTCGTTAGCTCGCAGAAGCGCATCCAGAAACGGATCATCTGGTTCGTCGGCGATATACCGAACGTCGACGATCGCGCCGCCCTCAATCCGCGCGTAGCGGCGCTTACCATCGGTGCGGACGTCCGGCGACAAGACACCCTCAAGCATGGCTACCGTCATGGCGGCGTGACGCATCCAAGCGCTCGCGGTCATTCCGCGGCGACTGGCAGCGTCAATGATGGCGTCGCACAACTGCGGCTGTAATCTGACGCGTAGCGTGTTGGAATGCACCATCGGCCGTTTCTGGCGATTATGTGCGGTCATGCTTCGATTTTTTGCGCAGCGATGAGCGTGAGGATTACCATCACGACCGCTTTTGCTTCGCCGTGTGCAAGCCGTGCCAGCGCCGTCGTGCTACGGAGCTTCATAACCAGGGTTTCAAGATCGTCGTCACTCATTAGTGTGTTTCCTTAGAAACTGAAAAATCCCCGCGGCGACCAATCAAGGTCATCGCGGGGCGAAAGTGGTTTGTAGGCAGTTTGTACCACGTGAAACGTCAAGCAATCGTCAACAACGTCTGCGTTCTCGGATCAGAACGGGGGTGCTGCCGTGGGATAAAAGCGAGAAACGTTCAAACGCACAATAAAATCAGAGACATTTGGAGGAAGCTAAATCCCCCTAATGATTCTAATAAGGCGGCGCGAGTATGAGCGGCTTCGCGAATTCCGCTCGTAGCGCATGCTCGATAAATCCGAATATCTCACCTGGTGTCACACCTTCGGGCGCGTGCGCCTGGATCAAGTCCAGGACAGCTCGGATAGTTTGCCACTCGTCAGGAGCCAAGCCACCAGGCGCGCTCTGTGAGACGCTAACAAGTGCTTCGCGAGGCAGAATGCCGAACGCTAGCTTGGCGAACGTGGCAGGCTCTTCAGTCATCAGGTGGCGCAGCACGGACGCGCCGCCTTCCGCCCATAGCTCCGCCATGTCGGTTATCATTCCCTCATGTAGCTTCTGGCGGCTCGCGACGGGGCGACCACGTGGATTGCCGCTAACGCCCTTTTTCCAGTTAGGATTGCCGACTGATTTGTTCGTTTGTAGATGCAAACTATTCACTTCACTCATCTGTGCAATTATCCGTTGACTTGATCGTATCGAGCGCGGCAACTCTCATTGAGAAGTATTTTCCAAGCTAGATGCTATGCTTCGCTTAAGTCCTTGAGATTGCAACCTCACACATCACATCACATCACAATTGTGATGCAATCGAACCTCACATCACCTCACACACATCTTTAGATGTGTGAGGGGAGTGATGTGATGATCCGAACAGCTTCCCCTTCTTCAATTATATGTTTCGCCAAGGCATTTTTTATACGCTTGAACGGCTGCCATGGATTCTTTCGCTTTGAGAATTCAGCAACCCGGCCTTGGCCAATTCCTCTTTCCAAAATTCGGCATGCACGGCGCTATTCTGGCCACGCTCGGCAATCGCCTTTTTGAGCGCTTCAAATGCCTTCGAATGTCTATCGGTCAACGTTTGGGAAGCGGCTGCCCGGAATTCTGTGGCCGGCATAGCAGCCGACAGGATGGCGACGGTGTACGGATCACAGTTAGAGCCGTCGGAAAATCTACGAATAACTCTAACTTCTTGCATCTCGAATGACGCAAGCGGTCCTTCTGGCTGGTCGTTGGCTTTAACGATCGTTGCGGTGCGAATTTTGTCGCCAGTTATTTGCACCGCCATGTCGACATGTCCAAGCTTGGCGTTGCTACCTCGTTCGCCGGCCGCCTCGTTCTTGCCGGTATGGCCTATCATGGCTATATGGAATTCGCCGCAGGCCGTTTTGCGAATTTTATTGAGATGTAATGCAGCGAGATTTTGCGTTTCTGCGTCGTTTTCTTTGCCGGCCGCAATAGCCTTCGACCAGGTGTCGAAAACGACTAAACCAACTCTACAGCGTTTCTGTACTTCAAAATTGTTGATCGTATCTGCTACGATCTGGACACAAGCCGGATTAAGCAAGTCGATCGTCTTGTCGATGATAGCTATCGGAAGACTACCAAGTCCGTCACGGGCCGCATATGCTGCTAGACGGCGCCGGGTGAGACCCGCGCGTTCCAGTGCGAAGATGACCACTCCGCGCATTTCTTCAATGTCTACATCTTCGGGCTCTTCACACCACCGATCGAATTTGTGTCCGCGCCAATCGCATCCAGATGCAACATGCACGGCGATATCAGTCAAAAGCGCACTTTTCAGCGATCCTGGCGGCCCGAACCAACTCGAGTCTTCGTCAAGTGCGATCACATTTTCCACTAGGTACCTTTTTGGGCTTTCGGTCCAACAGTCCTCAAAGGTATCGAAACGCAGCGCGTGTTTATAATCGTCGGTATCGTGAGACATTAAGTTTGGGTTTCTGCGGCACGGACGTGCAGCGGTCAGAGACCCGACTGTAGAAGCTTGATTTTTGAGGCTGATTGCGTTATGAAATCAGTGTCGAGCCAATTCAAAAATGCAATTCAACCCTGATCGAGCGCAAGCCGGTCGGGGTTTTTGCGTTTCAAGCTGCTTCGTTTTGGCGTGCGGCTCGCCAGGCGATATAGGCTTCGCGGCTGATGCGGCGATTGACGCCAACTAGATACGTCTGCGGCGCCTTACCTTGTGATAGCAGATTATAGAATGACGCCCGGCATATTTTCTCGGCTGCGCAAAACTCTTTGATGGTGAAAAACTCGTCCATCTTGTCAGAACTCCGACATGGCGAATCGTGCGCGGAAGCGACGCATTCGCGGGTTGAATGACTGTGAGGGACTCGCGACACCGGTCCTTCGAATTCTGCCGCAAGCTGCGGTCACCGCGAGTCCACGCATGAAGATTGGCGTGTAAAACTGACCAAAAGTAAAACGGCCTATGCGATTTTGGTCGTGTCAACCCGTAACTGCGCTGCCGCAATAAGTGGCCCAAGTGTCCATCAGGCTCCGTCTCTTGGCCAGGGCCGACGATCGCCGATAGGCGGCCTCGGTCTGGTCGCTAACCGCGTGTGCGAGAGCCAACTCAGCGATATCCCGCGGGAAGCTTGTGCAGTCGCCGGTCCAATCGCGGAAAGTCGAGCGGAAACCATGCGTAGTTGCCTTCACGCTAGTGTGGCGTGCGATACAGCTTGTCAGCGCGACGTCGGAAACGGGCCGGAACGGTAATTGCTCCAATGCCAGATTCGTCAACGGAATTTTGTGCTCGCGATCCGCCTTCATTCGAACTGCTGGAATCGTCCAAAGGTCGTTTTTAACTTCGGTGGTTGAGTCTATGTTGGCGGCCTCGGTAAATCGACAAGCGGTCAAGATGATCCAACGCAACATGCGGGCGGCGTCGCTCGTGTCGCCGGCCAGCGATTTCCAAAACTCCGGCATCTTTTCATAAGGTAGGGCGGGGTGATGCTTCACTTCCGACTTTTTGCGACGGGCAAGTACTTGGTCGAGATGGCCGCGCCAGAGTGCGGGATTTTCGCCAGTTCGGAGCTTTTCGGCCTTCGCTGCATTGAGGATAGCTTCGATACGCCCGCGGACGCGCCGAGCCGTTTCCTTCTTAACGTCCCATATCGGGCGGAGAACTTTGAGGACGTCGGCGGTGTCGACGTCGGAAATAGTCAAATGGCCAATGTGCGGATAGGCGTAATCGCGAAGGCTATTGCGCCATTGCTGGCGGTGCTTATCGTTTTTCCATCCGGCTTCGCGGCCGATGATGAAACCTTCCGTATAGACCTTGAACGTGACCGCTCGGGACTCTTGAACCTTGGCTTCCGCTCGTTTGGTGTTGCGATGCTCGATCGGATCAAGGCCGGCGCGGATCAATTTTCGAGCTTCGTCGCGCGCGTCACGAGCTGCAATCAGCGTGACTTCCTTGGCGGAGCCGAAACCAGCGTAGCGCTCTTTGCCTGTCGTCGGCGACGTGTATCTAAAGACCCATGACCGATTGCCACGCTTGTCAACGTCGAGCCGCAAGCCATCGCCATCGGGCAAGGAATACTTTTTGCCGTTGGCGCCAAGTTTGGCATTCTTCACCGCGAGTGCAGTCAGGGTTCCCATGACTAATCCTTCAAAAGTGTCCGCCTAAATCCACGGCCCGACCCACGACGACAACTTGGATGCCGTTGGACGCGCTCAAACATTGAACTACACGAAAAGGAAAATTCGCGTTAAGTCACAATGACTTGGCTGTCATGGATGGACGTGCTTAGACACTGATGGATTAGCAACTGGCGGAGACAGAGGGATTTCGAACCCTCGATAGGGCTTTACAACCCTATAACGGTTTAGCAAACCGCCGCCTTCAGCCACTCGGCCATATCTCCGTCATTGCTGCATATGCCCGACACCGTGGCCGCCTGCAAGCCAGAGATTTCAGTAGTCCAAAATCTTGTATTCGCTGGGGCGGGGCGGAGGCTGCCGACAGCATCCCGAAGAAGACCGCTTGAAGATAGAGAGAAGACCGCAAGTCGAAATCTGGTCCGGCGAGTCATTCCATCTGCAGTTTCCAGTTTTATCGCGGCATTTTTTCGAAGATTTATTTCTCTTTGCTGTCTCGCGCAAAGGAAAAACGGTGTGCCGGGTTGCTCAGGCCAGTCGCGGAAACGCGGAACATGCTTGAAAAAAGGCATTCGCACGCAGGCTCCAGGTCGTCGCCATATAATTTTGCGACCCGGACATTGAATCTGACGCAGCAGAATCAAAACCCTTGGCCGGATTTGATTCGATTAAAAACGCCGACTTCCGCGTATTCACGAACGCGCGCGCGAGCTGTCGATGTTTAAGGTGCGTTTATAATCGAATTTATAAAATATAAGTGATTTCAGTAGCTTATGTCATTATATCGAGAGTAAATAAGTGTTATTTGTGCAACACATATTTAAAAACAGTGCGCGTGACACCTTTGCAAGACGGTCCTTTGTTGCCTGTGCAGAGGTGTTGAGCAATTGTCGTGATGCGACGGAGGGGGGCATCCCGAGGTCGTCCGTTTAGATGTTTCGCTGAAGTCCCTCGCGTTATGCGGGAGCGTCCGAAAGCGCGAGACAGCGAAACGGTTAGCGGGGACAGGGGACCATCCCGAAGTGCGTTTCGCATGACGGACGTGGAACTCTCCCTAGAGAGCAAACTTGGAGGTTTACATGAAGATGGTTAAGAGCCTTATGCTCGGCACTGCGGCTGGTTTCGTCGCACTGACCGGTGCACAGGCAGCCGATCTTCCCGTCAAGGCCAAAGCGGTCGAGTACGTGAAGATTTGCTCCCTCTACGGCGCGGGCTTCTATTATATCCCGGGCACCGACACCTGTATCCGCATCGGCGGCGCAGTTCGTTTGGATACAGCGTTCAACGGCACCACCTATGACGTCGCCTTCTGGCAGGGCGGCACCAACGGTGCGCAACAGCTATAACCGCAACTACTTCTCGACCCGTGAACGTTTCAACCTGAACGTGGATACGCGCACCGCCACTGAATATGGTGTGGTCCGCACGTATGCCAACCTTCAGTTTGACTTCGCGCAGGGCCGCGAGAGCATCGCGGGCGGTTACATCGAAAACGACTTCATCTTCATCCAGTTCGCTGGGTTCACCTTCGGTAAGGCTGTTTCGCAGTTCGATCCGCAGTGGGCGCTGGCAAAGCCGTATATCTCGTCCGGCTTCCTCGCTGGCTCGAACAACGCAACCGGCATTCCGCAATTGGCCTATACGGCTCAGTTCGGAAACGGCGTGTCGGGAACACTGTCGCTTGAAGACGCTCAGCCCTACCGCTCTGCCGGTGTGATCAACACCTCGCAGGCGTTCGAAGGTCCGTTCACGGCTGTAGTTCCGGGTTACGGCACGGTGTCCAACAACTTCGTAGGCAATGCTCAGACCGGCGATCACGTGCCGGATATCGTGGGTAACCTGCGTATCGACCAAGCTTGGGGTTCGGCGCACATTGGTGCCGCAGCTCACGAAGTCCATGGATCGTATTATACCCCGACACTCAGCGATACGGGCCATCCCGCTTCGACTTGGGGCTACGCAGTCACGGGCGCTTTCGAGTTGAAGAACCTGCCGACCGGCGTGGGCGACAGCTTGAAGGTTGAAGCTACCTTCGCTAACGGCGCTGCCAAATACGTCTTCGGCGGCACCTATGACACCGCAGGCTCCGGGCATTTCGCAACCGCTTCGGGTGCGAACGGCATTACCTTCGGATACGTTCTGGATGGTGTCTATTCCGGTACGAACGGCGCGTTCAACGGCACCAACATTTCGAAGAGCGATGCTTGGGACGTGAGCGCATACTACGAGCATTATTGGACCCCGGCATGGCGCACGTCATTGTTCGGATCCTATAGCCATGTTTCGTATGGAAACGGCAATGCCGCGCTGCTCGCAGGCTTCGGCCCTGTGATCACAGCAGGCAACGTTGGTGCCCCGACCGCTCTGACCGGCAACTTCAACCTTGGCATCGCTCAGATCGGCACGCGCACAGCCTGGACCCCGGTCAAGGATCTGACGCTGTCAGCTGAGTTTATCTATACTCGCCTCGATCAAAACCTCGGCGGTACTGTGACCGTCGCCGGTGTACCGGGCTACGCGACCACCACGTTCATTCCGGTGGACAAGAGCCTCTTCAACGGCGCTGTTCAGATCCTGCGCAGCTTCTGATCATTATCGTCTAACGACGGTATCTTAGTTGAGAATCCCCGGCGGTCTCCGCCGGGGATTTCTTTGACCGCAGAAATTCATCCATCGGTCGGTGGTGCCTGCCTCGGCACGGTGATGTGCCCGGGCGCGAGTCCGGCCCTGTAGCGATCGAACATCGCGGCATAGGCTGTTTCCAGATTGCCGGTAAAACCTTTGGTGTCGAACAACGGCGTCGTCAGGCGATTGGCATCCAGCTTTCGTTTGAGATGCGCCAATTGTCCGGGATCTGTCGCGAGCGCGATAGCAAGACGGACGTAGTCCTCCTCGGTCGACACGATCATTTCCGGCAAATGTAACGCCTTCAGGAGGCTCGCCGCGACGCGGCCCGCGAACGTTTCTCCGATGCATGTCAGCAAGGGCAGGCCTGCCCACAAGGCATCGCTTGCCGTCGTATGCGCGTTGTAGGGCAGGGTATCGAGGAACAGATCGGCGCAGCGGTGGCGGGCGAGATGTTCGGCCGGTGGCCTGCGTTCGGCAAAAACGATCCGCGCTCCATCGATGCCACGTGCGACCGCTTCAGTTCTTAAATTGGCGGCCGCAGCGGGGTGATCCTCAAGCAGCCACAGCACGCTGCGGTCCACCTGCGTGAGGATGCGCATCCAGCTGTCGAAGGTGCGTGGTGTGATCTTGTAGGCGTTGTTGAAGCAGCAGAATACGAAAGCATCGACCGGCAGCCCATACTCCGCTCGGCTGACGGTGCGTGATGATATCGACTTCTTTCGGTCGTTGGCCTGATAGCAATCGGGCAGATAAACGACCTTCTCCGAATAATACTCTTTGTGATTTTCCGGCAAAACATGCCGGTCAGCGACGATGTAGTCCATGTAATCGGCGCCCAGCGTTCCGGGAAACCCGAGATAGTTGACCTGAATCGGCGCCGCTCGCCGCGCGAAGACGCGGGTGCGTTCCGCGCCATAATAGCCGTTCAGATTTACCAGGATGTCGATCCGGTTCTCTCGGATTGTATCGACGGCTTGCGGGTCATTTAGTTCTTTGATGCTGACGATTTTGGCAGCGGCATCGATGCGCGTGCGTGTTTCGCTCGCGTCATCCCAACCGTTGTCGATTGCATAAATGTCGAACTGGCCACGATCATGTTCCTCCAGAACGCCGACCAGCAGCAGGGCCGTTGCCTGCTCACGGAAGTCTCCGGAGACGTAGCCAATCCTGATCTTATCGCCCGGTGTAGCCCGAACGAAGGGAAGGCCGCGCGGGCTCGCTGGAAACCGCGCTGTGTTATAGAGTTTTGCGCAGAGCTGCAGGCTGCGCTGCGAGGTGGAGAGGCCTTGCCAACCGAACGGCTCGGCGGACAATTTGCCAGCCGCGATATCGTTCTCGATTTCTCCGGCGAGCTCGTCGATCCCATTCCAATCACAGATCAGCATCTTTTCATGGGCAAGATTGCCTTTCAGGAAAGGCAACCGCGGATCGATACGCAGCGCTTCCGCGTAGGCTTTCGCAGCGGCGTCATGGCGCTGCAGCTGATGAAACACAAATCCTCGCCCAAAACAGGCTTCGGCGAGATCGGGCTGGAGCGAAAGGGCTCGTTCGTAGGCGTTCAGGGCTTCGTCATAACGTTTCAACTCCGCAAGCGATTTGCCTTTGTTGACAAAGGCTCCCGCCGAACGGGGATTCAACGACAAGGCTCTGTCGAAATCCTCGACGGCACGCGCATGATCTTTGAGCTCGTTGCGAACCGTACCACGGTTGTTCCAGGAGTCAGCCTGAGCGGGATTGAGCGCGATCGCCTGGCTAAAGCGCTCCAGCGCCTCCTCAAGTCTTCCCAAGGCCTTCAGGACGATGCCGTAGTTATAGAACGTGGCGTCAGATCTGGAATTCAGTTTAAGCGCCGACTGAAGATATTTTTCAGCTTCGGCGTATTTCTTCGTCGTTGTGAGAACGATTGCCAAAATGTTCAAAGCGGCGAGATTGGCCGGGTCTTTTCGTAACACCTGCCTGAAATCGCGCTCTGCTTCGTCGAGCCGACCGTGCTGGAACGACGCGATTGCGCGCTGAAGTTTATCAGTTACCGTCGCCATCGCGCTCTTAAACCGTCGCGCGGCAATTGAACGAGTGAGTAAAATCTTGGGCCTGCATCGGATACTTCACGCTCAAGCGCTTTCGTTTTGATTGAATCCTTGTCGCGTTCTATCGTTTTGTTTGCCCCGTTTTTTAACGCGAACCGGGATACAATTCGTTTGAAAACGCGCTAAGGGACGATGCGCATTGATGTGCGCGGCCCTGAGTTTATTCCACTGCAGCTCCGCGATGCAAATCCGCTTCGATCTGCAAGCCTGAGCCGCCGCCAAACCGCGCGCGGTAGACTTGCAGGTTTTCCATGACGCGCTGGACGTAGTTGCGTGTCTCCGAAAAAGGAATGCGCTCGACCCAATCGACAGCGTCGACCTTTGGATCGCGCGGGTCGCCATATCGCTCGACCCACTTTTTAACGCTTCCACGACCGGCATTATAGCCGGCGAAGGTCATGATGTAGGATCCGCGATAATCCTCGATCAGACCGCCCAACTCCGCCGCGCCGACGGAAGCGTTGTAGGAGGGGTCCGATAACAGCCGCTTCTGGTCGTAGACCTCGCCGTATTTCTTCGTGACAAATTTCCCGGCTTCGGGGGTTACCTGAAGTAACCCCATCGCATTGGCGCTTGATACGACCTTCTGATTGAACGCGCTTTCCTGGCGCGCGATGGCGAAGACAACACTGCGCTCGACCGGAGGGCCGATGGTCTTGTAGGCCGGTATCCCCGATACGGGATATGCGTAATGATCGAACGGATAGCCCCGGTTGAGCGCGGCCTTGCCGAGCAGAAGCATCCCGCGTGGATCGTTGTTGCGCTGCGCCAGTTCACCCAGCGCGGCGAGAGCGTCAGGATCATCGGTTCGTTCGCCCAATTCGGCAAGGATCGGAATTGCGAGCTCCCCTTCGTCGAGGGCATAGAGCAATTCGACGGCGCGGACGACCTCAAGCCGCTCGCTGCCGCGCGATCGGGACGGAGCTTCTCTCAAACCAATTTGTGGTAGTCCCAGTTTCGCGCGGGCAAGCTGGCCGTAATAGCTGGTCGATTGGGCCGCCGCGGACTGATACGCCGCGCGAGCCTCCTGCGTTCGCCCCATGGCCTCTGCGGCGCGGCCCTGCCAGTATCCGGCGCGTGCGAGCGCCGTCGGATTGGCGCTGCCGACGCCGATCCGTGCGAAATGTTGGGCAGCGGTGGACGGATCGTCGAGAAAGCGCAGCGCGATCCAGCCGGCCGTGAATTCCTGTTCGGTCTTGTAGATATCGCGTGCGGGGAGCGCCGCATCGCGGGCGATGATGTAGGCGGTGCGATTGTCGCCATCATCGAGCAGTTTGCGTGACAGCAGGCGTCGCTCGATCCACCATTCATCGACATTGATCAACCGAGCGACGTCTCGTGGAGCGTCCAGCATGAGATGTGCGGCGTCGGTGAATTTCTCGTCGCGCCGCAATTGCTGGATCTTGCTGAAAACAAAACCAGGATCGTTGTGCAGCTCGTGAGGCACCGCTTCGAGAAGCGCCTTCGCATTGGACGCTTTGCGGTTGACCGCCAGATGGGCTTTCGCCAATTCGACATAGCCCGAACCCAGCCGTTGCGCGGCTCGCAGGGCGGTTTCGCTGTCGTTGGCATAGAGCGCGAAATCCATGCGCGCTTTGTGATCTCCGCCGTTCAGCAGAGCGCCAAATTGGCTGATGGCAGCGGCTTCCGTATCGGCCGACATGGTATCGCCCCGCCACGCATCGCGAACGTGGCGTTCCGCGTTGCGCCGGTCGCCGCGCGCCAAAAGCGCGCGAGCCAGTACAAGTCTGCCCTTGCCCGAGATGGGCTCTTCGTTGCCGAACCAGTTGAACACTGTGGCATCATCGCGCTTGTCGTCCCAAAGCGCGGCTTCACCGCGGCGCCGGAAGAAGGTCTGGCTGGGCCAACCCGGATTGGCCGCGATGAACGCGCGATATCGTTCGACAGTGGCGCCGTTATTGTCGCTTCGCAGGATGACCCATTCGGCGAGCTTGCGCGCGACGGGATCGCCGATCGAGGCGGCGATCTGCGTTGCGCCGTCCGGATCTTTTTTGTCGCGGATCGCTTCGATCACGCGCTCGACCGTATCGATATCGGCCTGCGGTGTCGTCGCGCTGGCGGACATCGCCAATGGAGGCTGCGATTTTCCGCGGCGCGGGTGGCGTGCGGATCGCGGGCTGAGTCGACGTGATTGCGGGTTGTGGGACCGCGACGCTCATCGCCTTGCCCGCGGCGGAGCCTGAGGAGGGAGCGGGAATTGCGTTGCGCGCGATAGGGCGGGGCTTCGGCAACGGAACACCCGATGCCGTATGTGGCGACAGAGTCCATCCAACGATCAATAGACCCGCAATCAGGCAGGTGGACCGAGGGGCAGATGCGGGAGCTGACAGCGGCACCTTAAAGCCTCAATGGCGAATCACGCTTGTGCTTGGGGACCGTTCTATTCCATTGATATTTTGGACAAAACCCTAAATATGTTAGGGGTATTCCTATCGCCTTTTACCACGGCAAAATCGCGGCCCGGAGGCTTTACCGGATTTGACCCAGTATCGGTCAGTTTCCGTCGAGCTGAATCTGGTCTATCGCAGGAAAATGCTCTACTTCAACACCTTGCGCGTAATCTCTTCGTAAAACAGACACTTATTTTGTTTGCGAATATGCGCCAGTCGGCAAATGGATGAAACCGCAAAAGCGGGCGGAGAATAATGATGGCAGCCAAGACAAATTTTCGGGGATCCTTCACAGCCTTGGTCACGCCGTTCAAAAATGGCTCTTTGGACGAGGCCGGTTTTCGTCAGTTCGTGAGTTGGCAGATTGCTGAGGGCACCCATGGGCTGGTGCCGATGGGGACGACCGGCGAAAGTCCCACAGTCAATCACGACGAACACAAGCGCGTGGTCGAATGGTGTATCGATGAGGCGAAGGGGCGGGTGCCCGTCATCGCCGGCGCCGGATCCAACTCCACGTCGGAAGCGGTCGGGCTGGCTCAGCATGCCGAAAAGGCGGGCGCGTCCGCGGTCCTCGTTGTCACGCCATATTACAACAAGCCGACACAAGAGGGGCTCTATCAGCACTTCAAGGCGATCAACGATGCCGTTGGTATTCCGATCATCATGTACAATATCCCTAGCCGCTCGGTCATCGACATGTCGGTCGACACGATGAAGCGTCTTTACGAGTTGAAGAACATCGCGGGCGTTAAGGACGCGACGGCCAATCTCGTCCGGATGTCGCAGCAACGCGCCGAACTCGGCCAGGATTTCAATCAATTGTCAGGCGAGGACGGGACCGCGCTTGCCTTCAATGCGAACGGTGGACACGGCTGCATTTCAGTAACGTCCAATGTCGCGCCGCGCCTTTGCTCCGAATTCCAGGCGGCGTGTCTGCGCGGCGACTACGCTGAGGCGTTGAAGCTGCAGGACAAGCTGATGCCGTTGCACAATAATCTCTTCCTTGAGACCAATCCGTCGCCGGTGAAGTATGCAGTGTCATTGCTCGGGAAGATGAGCGCTGATGTTCGTCTGCCGATGGTTCCGGTCTCCGAGCCGACAAAGGCGGCGGTCCGAAGTGCGATGGTGCATGCGGGTTTGTTAAACTAACGGTTTCGTCTGCGGGCACGATCAACGCCCCTTGTGCTCCGCCTTGGTACGTATCAGGAGGACCGCATGCTTAAGGAGTTTCGTGAATTTGCCATGAAAGGCAATGTCGTCGATCTCGCAGTCGGCGTCATTATTGGTGCGGCATTCGGCGCGATCGTCAATTCGTTGGTCGCCGACGTCATCATGCCGATCATTGGAGCGATCACCGGCGGACTGGACTTCTCGAATTACTTCACCGCGCTTTCCGCCAAGGTGAGCGCTACCAATCTTGCCGATGCCAAAAAACAAGGTGCAGTGTTGGCGTGGGGTAATTTTCTGACGCTTGTCCTGAATTTCTCGATTGTTGCTTTTGTTCTGTTCCTGATTATTCGTGTGATGAACAAATTGAAGCGCAATGACGCAACTGCGCCGCCACCGGCCCCGACCAAGGATCAGGTCTTGCTGGCGGAAATTCGTGATCTTCTCAAACAGAAAGGGTAAACCGCCTGAATGCCTGAATCGGATATGAGTTAAATCGGCTCTTGTCCGGGATCATGCCTCAGGGCGTTTAAACAATGGTTGAGAAGAACAAGCGGCCGATCAAGGTCGTCGCTGAAAATCGCAAGGCGCGATTTAATTATGCGATCGAAGATACAATCGAGACTGGCATTGCGCTGACGGGGACCGAGGTAAAGTCGATCCGCAACGGCAAAAGCACGATCGCGGAATCCTATGCGGATCCGCGTGCCGGAGAAATCTGGCTCGTGAATGCAAATATCCCTGAATACCTGCAGGCCAATCGGTTCAATCATGAACCGCGGCGGCCGCGGAAGTTGCTTCTGCATAAGCGCCAGATCAACAAGCTGATCGGGGCGGTTGAACGCGAAGGCATGACTCTGATCCCCTTGAAGCTTTACTTCAACGAGCAGGGGCGGGCAAAGCTGGAGCTGGCGCTGGCCAAGGGTAAAAAACTTCACGACAAACGCGAAACTGAGAAGAAGCGGGACTGGAGCCGCGAAAAGGGCCGCCTGTTGCGGGCGCGAGGCTAGAGCGATTATCTTGTCGCCGCTCGTTAAGCGGGCGCGCCTTGGAGAGCCAACGAGGAATCATGACGCAGCCGAATTTAATGGACGTCGACTGGAGTACAATTCCGGCGCCTGTCGATGACGGCGCAACCCGGCACTTGCCCGGCATGCGTTTGGCTTCGACCGAACTGCCTGCGACGGACGGCTCGTCCGTCGATTTGTCGCGGTTGCGGGGCCGTGTCGTCCTGTTTGCCTATCCACGAACCGGCGAGCCAGGCAAGATCGCGCTGACGGACGATTGGGACATGATCCCCGGCGCGCGCGGTTGTACGCCGCAGACATGTGCGTTTCGCGATCTTTACAAGGAGCTGAAAGCGGCGGGAGCTGATTACGTTTTTGGGCTCTCAACCCAAAGCCAGGCATATCAGCAAGCGATGGTGGAGCGACTGCACGTTCCGTTTCCGGTGCTTTCCGATGAAAAGCTGGCGCTGGCGACTGCAATGAAGTTGCCGACAATGGTGGTTGCAGACCAGCCGATGATCAAACGCCTGGCGCTGATCGTCGACGATGCCCGCATTTCGCATGTTTTCTATCCGGTGTTTCCGCCGGACCGGAATGCCGGTGACGTGCTGGCGTGGCTCAAGGAAAATCCACGCTAACGCGTCGTGAAAGCGCTCTTTAGCCGAGGCACTTTGCAACATGATGTTCGTGCATCGGCCTTACGTTCATGCGTCGAGATAAGCTCTCACTTTGGCAAAGACCGCTCTGAACATATCTGCCGTAAGCACGCCGGTGTTGGTGTTGTAACGTGAGCAATGATAGCTGTCGAACAGGCGGATCGCGCCGCGCCTGATGCTCGGCGCCGTGACCGAATGGTGCATCGACTGCGCGTAAACCGAAGGTCTTGATGGTTGAGTTGTGCGCGATGCGCCCGAGCATCACAACCGCGCGGAGACGCGGCATTGCTTTGTGTGTCGCCGCGAGAAATTGACGGCAAGTATTGATCTCTGCGGGAACCGGTTTGTTCTGTGGCGGCACGCACCGCACCGCATTGCTGATGCGGCAGTCGACCAGTTTCAAATCGTCGTCGGGTCTGGCCTGATAGGTGCCGCGCGCAAACCCGAATTTAAGCAACGTTCCGTACAGCAGCTCGCCCGCGTAATCACCGGTAAAGGGCCGCCCGGTGCGGTTGGCTCCCTGCAACCCCGGCGCGAGGCCGACGATCAACAGCGCCGCATCGCTTCCGCCGAACGAGGGGACCGGCGCGTTGAACCAGGTTGGCTCGCGCAGTCTTGTGGTGTCACGAAAAGCCGCAAGTCGTGGACAGAGCGGGCAGTCTCGATCGGGTTCGGGTTTCGACGTTGGGGGTTGCGCAACGATGCTTCCGGATGTCCGGAGACGCTGCGGTGGCTTTGCTTTAATCGTCGAAATCTTCGTCATCGCCCCTGGGTGCAATCGTGCTTCGGTGCAGGAACCGCGGCGTATGGCCGAGTTCGCGTGGAGCAGGGCGCTCCGCCGGATCGCGTCCCAGCTTCGACTGCAGTTCGACCAGATCGGTAAACTCATCTGCTTGCCGGCGCAACTCGTCCGCGATCATCGGCGGCTGGCTTGCAACCGTGGATATTACCGTCACGCGAACGCCGCGTCGCTACCGCCTAGATCAGCGGACGAAATCGCCATCCCCCGAAAACAACACCATGTGATCGATATGGTCGGCGAGCTCCATGGCGTCTACGGCCAGCTCGATATCCATATTGCCCCTGACTTTGCGGCGGCCGGTTTGATCGGCAAACTCTTTTGTCGTTTTGGTGACGACCGTGTAGCCGTTATAGCCCAGCCAGTCGATGAGTGGCCGGATCGACGAGTATTCCTGATCCTCGATGAGCGCCGTGTAGTAAAACGCCCGAACCAGGGACCCTTTGCTCTCGAATTCGCGCAGCAGCCGCTTGTAGTCGATATCGAAGCCTAAGGTTTTGGCAGTGGCGTAGATTGGCCCCATCAATGAAGAGTGCGATCTTGTTGGCGGCAGCAGAAGGCATCGGCTGGTTCCGGGCTTTTGGTTTTATTAAATGTGTGGGCGGGTTGGTTGCGCCCCCAAAGCTTTCTCTTGAAGCGATTAGTAAGATATTGAATTAAAATGCTTTTTTAGATCGCGTGGGGCTCAATCTGACCGAGAACGCCGCGACTGCGCGATCGATCGATGACGCCCATATTTGTCGAGCCCGTGACCTGGATGGAGGCGTGGCCGTCTCCGAAGGCTGTCTCAAGCCAAAAAAGCCAAACCTTTCATATACAACTCAGGAGGCGGTTAACTGTCATATCGGCCCGAATGCCCAAATTGCTGCTTGCGCATTGTCCGTGTCCGCTATACCTACCGTGCATAATCTGAAGCATCTGACCCTATTTAACGGAGCGACAGTCTATGGCGCGCGTCACCGTGGAAGACTGCATTGACAAGGTCGACAACCGGTTCGACCTGGTTCTTTTGGCTGCACATCGCGCGCGGATGATTTCATCCGGCTCGCAGCTGACGATCGACCGGGACAACGACAAAAACCCTGTCGTTTCGCTTCGTGAAATCGCAGAGCAGACGATCTCGCCCGAAGATTTGCGCGAAGAACTGGTGCATTCGCTGCAGAAGTTCGTGGAGGTCGACGAACCCGAGCCCGATACGGTTCCACTGATCGGTTCGGCCGGCGCAAGCGTGGATGCGGACGACACGGAAGTCGCCGCCGAGCGCATGACGGAAGAGGAGCTTCTGAAGGGCCTGGAAGGATTGGCCCCGCCGGAAGAGCAGCCCGAGGAAGAGGAATAAGCAATCCTCGGTCCTGTCGGACCTCAACTCGGATTGATTTTGCCAAAGGCCCGGATTTAATCCGGGCCTTTGCATTTGCGGGGCTTTTTAGCAGTTTCCTTGCGGTAATGTTGAACACGGGTAACAATACGAATCTGGTTTCTTGAACAGCCGGTTTATGAGGATGTTGCGAAGCCCGCGAGCAAAGCCGGTTCGTTAGAAATGGTCTCCCATTTTTGCATCCGAATTTGCTTCAATTGATCGAAAGCCTGTTTCTTCAAGCGGAAGAGCGACTATTTTGCTCGAAATGCGCTTTTAGAAAAATGCTTTCGCTCGATATTGCGCGTATCTGATCGTACAATCGGTTCTCACCTTTGCGTTAGGCGCGAGAGGTTCTGGAATGGCGTATTGGCGCCGCAATATACGTCAGATGGAAGCCGCGGCCGGCGCCGCTGTCGCGGCTGAGCCTGCGCTTGCGCAGTCGGGCAAACAGACCAAGCGCTCGCCGACGCGGATGATGCGGCAATACGATCTCGTCGAGCGTGTCAGGATGTACAATCCGGGAACCGACGAGGCGCTTCTGAACCGGGCCTATGTTTATGCCATGATGGCTCATGGCGAGCAGACACGCGCCTCCGGTGACCCTTACTTTTCGCATCCGCTCGAAGTCGCGGCGATTCTCACCGATCTCAAACTCGATGACGCGACCATCGTCGCGGCGTTGCTTCATGACACGATCGAAGACACCGAGGCGACGCGGACCGAAATCGATCAGGTGTTCGGCCACGAAATCGGGACATTGGTCGACGGCCTGACCAAATTGAAGCGGCTTGAGCTGGTTTCGCGCGAAGCCAAACAGGCCGAGAATCTGCGCAAGCTTTTGCTCGCGGTGGCGAACGACGTTCGCGTGCTTTTGGTCAAGCTCGCGGACCGGCTGCACAACATGCGAACCCTTGAGTTCGTGCCGCCGCTCTCGCGTCGACGCATCGCGGAGGAGACAATCGACATCTATGCGCCGCTTGCCGGCCGCATGGGCATGCATGAGATGCGGGAAGAACTCGAGGATCTCTCATTTCGAGAACTCGATCCGGGAGCCTACGAGGTCGTCAACGGACGACTCAATGCGTTAGCCGAGCGAAACCGCAACCTGATCGGCGAGATTGAAACGCAGCTTTCGGCGAATTTGAAGGAAAACGGGATCGCAGCTCGTGTCGTCGGGCGACGCAAGCGTCCGTTTTCCATTTGGACGAAGATGGAACGCAAGTCCGTCGGTTTCGAGCAACTGTCGGACATCTTCGGTTTTCGTGTTGTCGTTCAATCGGTCGAGGAGTGCTATCGCGCGCTCGGGATTGTTCACACCGTCTGGCCGGTCGTGCCGGGGCGCTTCAAGGATTATATCTCAACCCCGAAACAGAACGACTATCGTTCCATCCACACCACCGTCATCGGTCCCGGCAATCAGCGCGTCGAATTGCAAATCCGCACCGAAGAAATGGAGCGGATCGCTGAGTACGGCATCGCTGCCCATGCCTTTTACAAAGAGGGTGTGGGTTCGCCGACCGAGATGCTCAACCGCGAGTTGAATGCGTTCGCTTGGCTGCGGCACACCATCGAGGTGCTCTCGGAGAGCTCCAACCCCGAAGAGTTTCTGGAACACACCAAGCTCGAACTGTTTCATGACCAGGTCTTCTGCTTCACGCCAAAGGGAAAGCTGATTGCGCTGCCTCGTCAGGCGAATGTGATCGATTTCGCCTACGCCGTGCATACCGACGTCGGTAACAGTGCGGTGGGTTGCAAGATCAACGGCAAATTCTCCCCGCTGTCGTCCGAACTGCAAAATGGCGACGAAGTCGAGGTGCTGACATCGCGTGCGCAATCGGCGCCACCTTCCGCGTGGGAATCGCTCGCGATCACCGGTAAGGCGCGCGCCGCGATCCGGCGTGCCACGCGTACCGCTGTTCGCGATCAGTATGCGGGTCTGGGCCGTCGGATTGTCGAGCGATTGTTCCTGCGGGCCAAAATCGCTTACGACGACGACAAGTTGAAAGGCGCGCTGCCGCGGCTAGCGCGTACATCCGTCGAGGACGTGATGGCTGCCGTTGGTCGCGGTGAAATGAAGGCGTCGAATGTCGCGCGAGCGATGTATCCTGATTACAAAGAAGAACGGCTTGGCGTGTTTGGCAACAAGAAGGAGAGTTCTGCCAAGGTCAAACCGGTGGTGGCGGGGGCCAAGGCGGCTATTCCGATTCGAGGCATCAACAGCGATTTGCCGGTGAAGTTCGCGCCGAACGGCGGGGCCGTCCCCGGCGATCGGATCGTCGGCATCGTGATGCCCGGTGAGGGCATTACGATTTACCCGATCCAGTCTCCTGCGCTGAAAGACTTCGAGGAGATGCCCGAGCGCTGGCTGGACGTGCGCTGGGATGTCGACGAGACGACGCCGCAACGGTTTCCCGCACGGCTGTTTCTCCAGAACGTCAATGAGCCAGGCAGCCTTGCGCAAATCGCAACTGTCATCGCCGAGCACGACGGCAATATCGACAACATCTCGATGAGCCGCCGATCACCCGATTTTACGGAATTGACGATCGATCTTGAGGTCTATGACCTCAAGCATCTGAGCGCGATCATTGCCCAGCTGCGCGCCAAAGCCGTCGTGGCGCGCGTCGAGCGTGTCAACGGTTGAGCGTTTTTATCCTGCCGGATCGTGTTCGATGAGGACTGTGGAAGTCCTGGTTTCTTTTTCGCCATGTCTTTGAAGAGCATTTCATGTCTGCTTCGCCGCCGTTACGTCTTGGAGTGAATGTCGATCATGTCGCGACATTGCGAAACGCGCGCGGCGGCAGAGCGCCGGACCCCGTGCGGGCCGCACTGCTGGCGATAGAGGCGGGAGCCGATGGCATCACGGCTCATCTTCGGGAAGACCGGCGGCATATCCGTGATGACGACATGGCGCGTCTCAAGGCCGAGATTTCGAAGCCCTTGAACTTCGAAATGGCGGCGACGGAGGACATGTTGAAGATCGCGCTGGCAACCAAACCCCATGCGGTTTGCCTGGTCCCTGAGCGTCGCGAAGAACTCACCACCGAAGGTGGCCTTGATGTCGCGACACACGCGCGTGCGCTCGCGCCGTTCGTCGCCCGGCTGGCCGATGCAGGCGTCCGCGTGTCGCTGTTCATTACGGCGGACGCGCGCCAGATCGAGTCAGCGGCGCGGCTGCGGGCACCGGTCGTCGAGATCCATACCGGCGCGTGGTGTCACGCGGTCGTTGAGGGACAGCACGACAGGGAAGAGGCAGAGTGGCAACGGATCGTGACCGGTGCGGCGCTTGCGCAGTCGCTCGGCATCGAAGTTCATGCGGGGCACGGATTGGATTATGCAACCGCGGAAACGATCGCTGGCTTGCCGCAAATTGTCGAACTCAATATCGGTCATGCGATGATGGGCGAAGCAATCTTCGTCGGTCTTGGGGAAACCGTCAGAACCATGAAGGCTGCCATGGAGCGCGGACGTCAGAGCGCCGGCCGTGTTTGACTCCCTGTCGAGGCGCACGCGAACGTTGAAATCGGGGCATTGATTGCATGATTATCGGCATCGGATCGGATCTGATCGATATCCGCCGTATCGAGAAGGTGCTGGCGCGGCACGGCGAACGATTTCTGGATCGCATTTTTACCGAATCGGAGAGGGCCAAGGCCGATCGGCGGGCAGCGAATCCCAAGCTGGTCGTCGCGACCTACGCGAAACGATTCGCGGCAAAGGAAGCGTGCAGCAAGGCGTTGGGCACCGGCATCCGCCAAGGCGTCTGGTGGCGGGACATGGGAGTGGTGAACCAACCGGGAGGCCGTCCCACGATACAATTGACCGGGGGCGCCAAAGTCCGGCTGGCCATTTTGACGCCGCCGGGCCACGAGGCGCGGATCGATCTCACAATGACCGACGATTGGCCGTTGGCGCAGGCCTTTGTCATAATTTCGGCGGTCGAGGCGGGCAAATCTTAGCCTAAATCTTAGCCGGGGCAGGGGCGGGTTCTCCGACCCTGGCGGGCCGGGCCGAAAGTCACTGGATTGTCAAATGATTAGCAAGTTTTCCGGACGCTCTTGATTGCGCCTGCCGGGACAACAGTCTAAAACCCGCGCAAATGATAATGATGATGGGAGGGCCGAATCCGGCGCTCCGACAGGAACAAGAACGGCAATGAGCGTGACATCCGGGACCAAAACTGAAGGCGGCGTTGGCGAAACCGTCCGCGTCGTTTTTCACGCGCTCATCATTGCGCTGGTGATCAGAACCTTTCTGTTTCAGCCATTCAATATTCCGTCCGGCTCGATGAAGGCGACGCTGCTGGTCGGCGACTATCTGTTCGTCTCGAAATATTCCTACGGCTACAGCCATTACTCGATCCCGTTATCGCCACCGCTTTTCTCCGGGCGCATTTTCGGATCGGATCCGTCACGGGGTGACATCGTCGTCTTCCGGCTGCCGAAAGACGATACGACGGACTACATCAAGCGGGTGATCGGGCTTCCGGGCGACCGCATTCAGGTCAGGGAAGGTCTGCTCTATATCAACGACAAACCGGTGCAGCGCGAACGCCTCTCGGATTTCGTCGGCGAGGATCCCTGCGGGTCCGATGCGACGGCGCGGGTGAAGCGCTGGAAAGAGACGTTGCCTAACGGTGTGAGCTATCAGACACTGGATTGCGTCGACAACGGCTTTTACGACAATACTAATATCTACACCGTACCGCCCGGGCATTTTTTCATGATGGGAGATAACCGCGACAACTCCACCGATAGCCGTGTGCTTTCGGCGGTGGGCTACGTTCCGCTGGAAAACATTGTGGGTCGCGCGCAGATGATTTTCTTTTCGATCGCCGAAGGCGAGCAGGCATGGCAAATCTGGCGCTGGCCGCTCGCCGTGCGCTGGAATCGCATTTTTTCCATTGTGCGATGAACGACGATACGCCTCTCCTGACGTCGACCTCCAAAGCTGACGATCACGCTGGGCTGAAGCCGGTCGATGAATTGGCTGCGGCGGCGACAAAAAAGCCGCGCCGGCGCATCAGCACCAAGGCGGCCGCAAAGGCCATCGAGCAGAGGATCGGCCACACATTCGCCGACCCGTCGTTGCTGGCGACTGCTTTTACTCATGTCTCCGCACTGAAATCTTCGCGAAGCCGCGCCGAGAGCTACCAGCGCCTGGAATTTCTTGGCGATCACGTGCTGGGCCTCATCGTCTCCGACATGCTCTATCGCGCTTTCCCCAAAGCGGATGAAGGCGAGTTATCCAAGCGGTTGGCCGATCTTGTGCGCAAAGAAACCTGCGCCGATGTCGCAAAGACTCTCGGCCTTCACGAGGCAATCAAGCTCGGAACGGTAGGGGCGGGTGTCGGCGAGCGTTTGCGCAAGTCCGTTCTTGGCGACATTTGCGAAGCGGTGATTGGCGCCGTCTTTCTCGATGGCGGTTATGCGGCTGTTGCCCAATTCGTCGAAGCCAACTGGGTCGAACGCATGCGCAGGCCTGCGCGCCCGCTACGCGACGCGAAGACTGTTTTGCAGGAATGGGCGCAAGGAAAAGGATTGCCGACGCCGGTTTACCGGGAGATCGAGCGAACCGGACCGCATCACGATCCGCAGTTTCGCGTATCGGTTGAATTGCCGGGCCTCGCGGCGGCCGAAGGTCAAGGTGGAAGCAAACGCGCGGCGGAAAAGCTCGCCGCGCTTGCAATGTTGAAACGGGAAGGCGTGCCGAGCGGCAACAATGACAGCTGAGGCGGCAAACGAAACGATCGCAACACCGACACGCTGCGGATTCGTCGCGCTTATAGGCGCGCCAAATGTCGGTAAATCCACGTTGGTCAACGGGCTGGTCGGCTCCAAGGTCACGATCGTGTCGCGCAAGGTGCAAACCACGCGCGCGCTGATCCGCGGCATTGTCGTCGAAAACAATGCGCAGATCATCCTGGTGGATACGCCCGGTATCTTTGCGCCAAAGCGCAGGCTCGATCGGGCCATGGTCTCCACCGCATGGAGCGGTGCACACGACGCCGACCTCGTTTGCGTGTTGCTGGATGCGCGCGCGGGAATTGATGAGGAGGCTGATGCCATCCTCAGCAAGCTCGGGAGCGTCAATCATCCGAAGATTCTGGTGATCAACAAAATCGACGTCGTTGCGCGCGAAAAGCTGCTGACGCTGGCGCAGGCCGCGAACGAAAGGCTGCCTTTCCTGCACACCTTTATGGTGTCGGCCTTGTCGGGCGATGGTGTCGACGATTTACGCAGGATGCTGGCTGATCTTGTGCCGGAAGGGCCGTTCCACTACCCCGAAGATCAGATGTCCGATGCGCCGTTGCGGCATTTGGCGGCCGAAATCACCCGCGAGAAGATTTATCGCAAACTGCACCAGGAGCTGCCTTACCAGTCGACGGTCGAGACGGACAGTTGGACCGAGCGCAAGGATAAATCGATTAGGATCGAGCAAACGATTTTTGTCGAGCGGGAAAGTCAGCGCAAGATTGTTCTCGGCAAGGGCGGCGCTACCATCAAGGCCATCGGGGCGGATGCTCGCCGGGAAATTACCGAGATCGTCGGCCAGCCGGTCCATTTGTTTCTGTTCGTAAAAGTGCGGGACGGTTGGGGCGACGATCCGGAGCGTTATCGTGAAATGGGGTTGGAATTCCCCAAAGAATAAGCGCGCGATGGTTGTAGCTGTCGGTTCGCTCGAAAACGCTTTAGTGTCGAGACCCGAAACGTTGTCGTCGAACAAGCGCTTGTTCAGCTCTAAAACTTTCGAGCGAAAGCGCTGCCAACTGGTTCTCTCCGATGGAATGGACCGATGAAGGTATCGTACTTGGCGTGCGCCGGCATGGTGAAGCCAACACCATCGTCGAGCTGCTGACGCGTTCGCACGGCCGTCATCTAGGGCTTGTACGCGGCGGCGCCGGATCGCGCATGCGCCCTTTGCTCCAACCCGGCAACACGGTGAGTGCGGTTTGGCGCGCCCGTCTCGATGAGCACCTGGGATATTACAACATTGACGGCATCAAGTTGCGGGCGGCAACCGTGCTCGCGTCGTCATATGCGGTTTACGGCGTCACGCACCTCGCTTCGCTGGCGCGCCTGTTGCCCGAGCGCGATCCCCATGAAGATATCTATGAAATTCTGACGAATATCCTGAACCATTTTGACGATGCAGGTGAAGCCGCCGTGCAGACGGTCAAATTCGAACTCGCGATGCTGGCGGAGCTTGGCTTTGGCCTGGATCTTGCGAATTGCGCGGCGACCGGAGTGACGACCGATCTCGTCTACGTTTCACCCAAGTCCGGCAATGCGGTATCGCGGCAGGCAGGCGAGCCGTGGCAGGATCGCCTGTTGAAACTGCCGCCGTTTCTTCGCTTCGGTTCGTCGGAGCATGAATGGTCACAGAGCGATCTGCTCGACGGGTTCCGACTGACCGGCTTGTTCTTGTTGCGGCATGTTCTTGAGCCGCGAGGTCAGGCGCACTCCGATGCGCGCGAGGGATTTATAGCAGCTGTGACACGCCGTACGGCACGAGGGTCTTCGCCATCGGCGGCGCAGTGAGCGCGCGTTGAACGGCCGCAGTTAAAGCGGAGAACGGGATTCACACAATTAGCGCGTTTTCGAGCGAATTGGATACCCGTTCGCGTTAAGAAAACGCGTCAATACGAACGATCGAGCGCGACGGTGATTCAACCTGGAACGGAAGCGCTCGAGAGTGCCGCAAAAGAAAACAGGCCGGAATGTCCGGCCTGTTCGTATCGCTTTCAGGATTGCGGCGATTGAGCCGCTCAAAATCAATAGTAGCCGTAGTAACGGGGGCGGGGACGCCATCCGCCGTATCCATAGCCCGGACCGTAGTAGCCGGGGCCAGGACCATAACCACCAACGTCAACGCAGCTTCGCACCCAGCGCCAGCCGTTCCAGACGCGCGTGCAACGCAGATAGACCTGCTCGGCGGCCGGAGCGGCGGTAAGGCCAGATGCAGCCTGCATGGCTTCCGCACGGTTGCTGCCAAGCGATGCGGCGCCGGCTAGTGCGGCGACAGCTGCGGCGGCAATGATGAAACGACGCATACTTTATCTCCTCGTGATCCGAAGCCCTCCAGCAGGGCTGGCCTGTCGGGAATTGCCCAACAAATAGTCCGGAATTGTCGCCCATTACATGGGCAGTTCCGTCAATGTGGTGACATGATAAATTGCGGCAAGTCAAATACGAAAATTGTCGCGGGCTGATTCCTTGTCTTGTCCATTTTGGGCGCACCGGTTAACCCGATCCCATGGGTAAACGACTGATTCCACCAGAACCGGCTGATATTGAAGATGTCGCACTGCGGGAGGCGCTTGAGGAGCGCTATCTCGCCTATGCGCTTTCAACGATCATGCATCGGGCCTTGCCCGACGCCCGCGATGGTTTGAAACCGGTTCACCGCAGGTTGCTGCATGCCATGCGGCAGTTGCGGTTGGAACCGGGCGCGGGATTCAAGAAGTCGGCGCGTGTCGTCGGCGACGTCATCGGTAAATTCCATCCTCATGGCGATCAGTCGGTCTATGACGCTCTGGTTCGCCTCGCACAGGATTTCTCCCAGCGTTATCCGCTGGTCGACGGGCAGGGGAATTTCGGTAACGTCGATGGCGATAACGCTGCCGCGATGCGGTATACCGAGGCGCGGCTGACCGAGGTCGCACGTCTTCTTCTAGAGGGCATCGACGAAGATGCCGTCGATTTTCGTCCGACATATGACGGCAGCGAAGAAGAGCCAGTTGTTCTTCCCGGCGCGTTTCCCAATTTGCTCGCCAATGGATCGCAGGGAATTGCGGTCGGTATGGCCACAGCCATACCGCCGCATAACGCGGCCGAGCTGTGCGACGCAGCACTGCACCTGATCGAGAAGCCGCAAGCCAAATCACGCAACCTTTTGAAGTGGGTCAAGGGGCCTGACTTTCCGACCGGCGGCATCGTGATCGACTCTCACGAGTCGATTGCAGAAGCCTACTCGACCGGTCGCGGATCGTTTCGTGTTCGCGCGAAATGGCATCAGGAAGAAGGTGCGCGCGGCACCTGGGTGGTGGTCGTCACTGAAATTCCGTGGCTGGTGCAGAAATCGCGGCTGATCGAAAAGATCGCCGAACTGCTCAATGAGCGCAAACTGCCGCTGGTCGGCGACATTCGCGATGAATCCGCCGAAGACATTCGTGTGGTGATCGAGCCGAAATCGCGGACGGTCGACCCTGCGCTGCTGATGGAATCGCTGTTCAAGCTGACCGAGCTTGAAAGCCGGATTTCGCTCAATCTGAATATCCTGGTGAAAGGCCGCATTCCAAAGGTGCTGGGCCTTGCGGAAGTGCTGCGCGAATGGCTCGACCATCGCCGCGACGTGCTGCTCCGCCGTTCGACCTATCGCAAGAATCAAATCGAGCACCGGCTCGAAGTTCTCGGCGGCTATCTCGTTGCCTATCTGAACCTGGATAAGGTCATCAAGATCATCCGCACCGAGGACGAACCAAAACCGGCGTTGATCCGAGCGTTCAAGCTGACGGAGGTGCAGGCCGACGCCATTCTCAATATGCGTTTGCGGTCTTTGCGCAAGCTTGAAGAGATGGAAATCCGCCGTGAAGATAAGGACCTGCGCACCGAGCTGAAAGGCATCAAATCGATCCTTGGGTCCGAAGCAGAACAGTGGGCGAAGGTCGGCGAGCAAATTCGCGGCGTGCGCGAGACGTTTGGCCCCAAGACGCCGCTGGGCAAACGGCGTACGCAATTCGCGGAAGCGCCGGAGCATGATCTCGCTGCCATCGAGGAAGCCTTGGTCGAGCGCGAGCCCATCACTGTCGTCGTGTCCGACAAGGGCTGGGTGCGGACGCTGAAAGGGCAGGTCGCGGACCTCTCGAACCTCGCCTTCAAGACGGATGACAGTCTTGGATATGCTTTCTTTGCGGAGACGACGTCGAAGCTGCTGCTGTTTGCGACCAACGGCAAATTTTACACGCTCGATGCGGCCAAGCTTCCGGGCGGCCGCGGTCATGGCGATCCAATCCGCATGTTCATCGATATGGAACAGGATGCGGCGATCATTTCGCTGTTCGTCAACACGGGCGCGCGCAAATTTCTTGTCGCAAGCCACGATGGCCAGGCCTTTATCGTCAACGAGGACGACTGCGTCGGCAATACGCGCAAAGGCAAGCAGGTGCTCAATGTTTCGCCGCCGAACGAGGCGCGAGCCATTACTGTCGTCGAGGGTGATACGGTTGCGGTCATCGGTGAAAATCGCAAGATGCTGATCTTCCCGATCGACCAAATTCCTGAGATGGCGCGGGGACGCGGTGTGCGATTGCAACGCTATAAGGATGGCGGATTGTCCGACATCGTCACCTTCGTCGCCAAGGACGGGTTGACGTGGCGCGATTCCGCCGGCCGTGAATTCAACGCAACGTTCAAGGAATTGGCCGACTGGCGCGGCAACCGGGCCGATGCAGGCCGTTTGCCTCCCAAGGGTTTTCCAAAATCCAACAAGTTCGGAAAGACGATCGCTTAGCTTCCGGCGATGTGACGCGCTGTGGAGGCCAGCGCGCCACATCGAGGTTGCGACTTATGAAGCTGCGGCGGTTACCATGATTTCGACCAGCAAACCTTTCCACCACAACTGAGGCGATAGCAGACAGGCGCGGACCGGCGGATTTTTTGCGTCGACCCAGGCATTCCACGCCACGTTGTGTTCCGCGAAATTCTCCATATCCGTCAGCCATACTGTAGCGGTCAGGATCTTCGACTTGTCGGTGCCTGCTTTGTTCAGGAGGCGATCGATGCGTCCCAGAACTTCAGTGGTTTGTTCTTTGATGTTGCCGGGTTTGTTATAATCGGCGGTTATGCCGCTCACGTAGACGATGCCGTTATGAGTGGTCGTGAGGCTGATGATCGGAATGTCCTCGATCGGCGCTTTGGCACCGTATTGGGCAGCGTTCGCGGGGGTTATAATTCCAAATCTTTCGATAGCCATGGGAGAAACTCCGGGGGTGCTCTGTTGGGTGACATCGGCAGCATTCGCCTGACCAAGCGCGGAAGCGCCACAGGCGATCGCGGCGCCGATGGAGACGTTGACGACATCGCGGCGCGTGAAGTCTGCCATATATAAAAACTCCTGCATTTCCTTCACATCTCAAATAAATCGGCTGCCTGTGGACATTTGTCCAATGCATAATTTCTTCTACGTTCATCAGTAATTTGGATGGCTGTGCATCACTACGATCGTTAGCACCGCCCAAGACGCGAGCCCCCGATCCAATTCGTCGTCAGGCCTTCGTTGCGATCACCGTGATTCAACAATGATTCCGGGTGCCATAGTTGGCCGGCTGGAAACAGGCGCAGAGGCAGCTTTTCGCTGTCGCGAATGTCTCCAAAAGAGGCCATTGCTCAAAACGAGTTCAGAGACTCAAAACGAACTCTGAACATCGCTCGCAAGGAACCGCGAGATAGCCTCGGATACCTCGGATGCTCCGAGAATACGCTGGTGACTAAAGTCTCGCGTTTTGATCAACGAGGATCCCGGGCATAACCCGTGGATCCGGTCCCCCTCGCTGTGCGGCACGAATTGATCGCGCTCCTCATAGATAAGCAACGTGTCGCTGCCAGCATCGGCGAAGCTCTCGCCTGCCTCGAGCGACTGCCATGACATTCCAAATTCTTGACCAAGGTATTCTTTGTAGCGGTCAATCACACCATCACGTGGATTCAATAACTTCTTGATGCGATTGACCGGAGGAAATGGAAAGGATGGCGCACAAATGCAAACGTATCGCGACGCACGGATTTGTCCATGCTTGCGAAGGGCCATCATGGTCATGCCACCGGCCGAATGGCCGACGAACGAAAAGACTTCCGCCTGAAGCGTAGTTGTCAGCGCCTCCACGTCACGCAAGAAAAAGCCCCAGCGCGTGAAGCTCTTCTTCGTGACGCCATGGCCCGTAATGTCGGGCGCAACGCAGCGATAACCCTGTGCGGCAAGGCTTGTCGCCAAGGGCGCCATCTGTGCCGCTCGTCCACCCCAGCCATGAACAAGCACGATGAGCGGACCGGCGCCCCATTCCCAAGCGGTGTTTTGCTCGCCGGCTCCATATTTCACCAGTTTGGCATTCAACATGGCCTTTTGCTCTTGTTCAGACAACGGCAGGGGGTGTGTCGTTCCTGTAAGTGAGAGCACAAGTCGGTAGCCGGCCGCATCCGGAACAATTTTGAGAACATGTCGGACGAGTGTCGCAATCATTCCATTTGTTCCTTCAAGCCTGAAACGGCATTTTGCGTTTTTGGGTACCAATCAGAGAGATAGACAGCTCCTGCGGAAAAGATGCCGTAGACCGTCATCCCGACTGCGACCAATGCGAAATAGGTCCAGAGCTGCGCGCCGACGCCGACGAGCCACCATCCACCGACCACCATGACGACGAGTCGCATGGTTCCCGCTAATACGGGGCCGAGGACCCTACGCGCGCCTTGCGCCGCAAACAGCAGACAAAGTCCCATTCCGAAGAAGGCATAAGCAGGGCCGGACCAAACCAGATACGCGCAGGCAACCTCCAGCGAACGAGTGTTGCTGGTGAAAATATTCGCCCAAAGTTCAGGGGCCACGAAAACCACCGCGCCAATGAGCCCGACCACTAATGCAGAAAATGCGGCACCCGTTGCTGCTACTCGTCGCGCGCGGGTCACGTTGCCTGCACCGATCGCCATCCCGACCATCGGCACGCAAGCAACACCGATGCCGAACGCAATCGGCACAAGCACCATTTCAAGCCGGGCCCCGATGCCATATCCCGCGAGTGCATCCGAACCGAGATGCGATACGAGATAAGTGACGATCAGAACGGTCAGCGTTGTTTGCAGCGGCGAGATACAGGTAAGCAATCCGACGCTTAGGATTTCGACAAATAGTTCCCGCCTGAGGGGAATGCCTTTGAAACTCAGAGGCACGCGCGCATGCCTCGAACGCAGATGCCAGAACAGAAACGCTGCGGCACCGGCGTAGGCTGTCACAAGTGCAAGCGCCACGCCGTGCATTTCTAGTCGCGGGAACGGGCCAAGCCCAAACCCCAGGGTGGCACCAAGGATAGCCTGTGCAGCAAGAAGCGCCAAAGTCGTGAGGGAAGGCAGGCGCATATTGCCGCCGCCGCGCACGATCGAAATGAACATGCCGGTCATCCAGACTGCGAGCGACCCCACAAATGCAAAATTTGAATAGGCCAGGGCCTGTTCCAGCGCCGGGCCCGACGCTCCAAGCAAGCGGAACAAGGCCGGTCCGGAGACCAGCATGCCAATGCTGAATAAAGCCCCCGCGACGATGCCGATAATTGTCGCATGTCAGCGCGAGCGCTCGGGCACGCTGTGCGTCGTTCGCTCCGAGTGCCCGGCTGATGGCAGAGGATACTCCTCCTCCCATGGCACCGTTCGAGAACGATTGCTGAAGCACAATGATAGGAAACACGACGGCAATGCCGGCAAGCGCCGCTGTACCGAGACGCCCGACGTAAGCGGTTTCAGCGACTGAGACCATAACCGTTGCCGACATCGCGACAGCGTTTGGTACGCTAAGCCGCAATAGCGTAGGCACGATAGGACCTGCAACGAGCATATTCCTCCTTCGGCACTCCTTTATCGCGACGTTGACTGACTGATGTAGACCAATCAATATAGTTTTCGCGTTAAAAGCTCTCACGGAGAAAGCGATGCCCGCTGTTCCAAAACACAGGCAGCCGATAGTGAATGCTGCAGTCAGGCTTTTTCGAAGGCAGGGCTATGCAGGAACGGGACTCAACGACATCGTCGACCTCAGCGGCGCCCCCAAAGGCTCGCTCTACCATTATTTTCCAGCAGGAAAAGCCTCGATCGCCGTCGCCGCCGTTGAGGAGGCCGGTTCGCGCGTTGCGCATACGTTGGCAAAACTCGCGAATGAAACACGCTCGACGGGGGACTTGCTGCGTGCTCATGCAAGGCTCCTGGGCGCATGGATGCAGAAGTCTGGATTCAGGGACGGCTGCCCCATTACGACCGTTCTTCTTGAGCTTGCGCCGAAGGATCGTGGGGTGACCGACGCTGGCAGGAGAGCATACGCAGCCCGAGTGAACGTTTTTAAAGGTAAGCTACTTGAAGATGGGTTTTCGCCCGCCAGGACCGAACGTCTTGCCATTCTCTGTGTATCGACCCTGCAGGGGGCATTGATCCAGGCGCGGGTCGAGCGGAGTAGCATCCCAATCGAAACGGCGGCGAATGAGCTGGCGAAAGTGCTGGAAGCGACATCGATCGGCTGATTGCAAACTTCTGCTTCTGGCGTCGTTCCACCGCCATGTAACGATACACCGATTATCAGGTAGGCTCAGCGCGGGGTCATCCGTTCGTTTCTCGAAGATAAAATCGTTTGCCCGCGAGTATTTGTCTAATGCATAATTTTGACCGTTAGCATTAGCTTTTTAGATGGGCGCCCGTCATGGATATGGATCAAATCCGAACCTTCGTAGCAATCGCACGCCTTGGGAGTTTCAGCCGGGCGAGCGCAGCTTTGCATCGGTCGCAGCCGGCGATCAGCCGGCGAATCGAGCTGCTGGAGCGCGAATTCAATGTCCCGTTGCTCGAGCGCCTGCGCGGCGGCGCGATTCTGACCGAAGCCGGCGCTGCTTTGCTTCCGCACTCCGAGGCTCTGCTCGCGGCGGCCGAGGACGGAGTGGAAGCGTTGAGGGCGTTGGGCAAGGGCGAAGGGGGGCGTATATCGCTCGCGCTTGTCGGCACGCTCGCGAATGCGTCTCTCATGAAGGTGCTTCAGCAATTCAGGCGGCGTCATCCCAAGGTGCGCCTGGATATTCAGACAGCAACCAGCCGGGAGGTCGGAGAACTGGTGCAGCGCGGGGAGGCCGTTCTTGGGTTGCGTTATCTGTCCGATCGCAGCTCAAGCCTGGAATCCCGGATCGTCTCGCAGGAGGAAATGATCGTTGTCGGCGGCCGCGAACATCCTCTGGCCGATGGCCGCGCTCATCGCCCGCGTGAGCTCGAGGGCGAGCGCTGGGTGGCTTTTCCTTCACGCGGGCCACAAAATCCTTCGTTCAGTTCCTCCTCCGCAAACTTCTTGCGGAGGGCTTGGAAGATGCGGAGATTATTCCAATCGACAGCCTGACGGCGCAGAAACGACTTGTCGAAGCCGGATTTGGAATCGCAATGCTCGCGATGAGTGGCATCGAGGAGGAGCTTAAGCTCGGTACGTTGCGAAAGATCAATGTTCCCGCTCTGCGCGCGCGGATACCCGTAACCGTTGTTCATCGACGCAGCGCGTATTTGAGTCCCGCTGCACACAATCTGCTCGCAATGCTGGTTACGCCGGCAAGTCGATCACGATCAACTTCAGGCAAAAAATCCGACGTAGCGAAGCCGTCGCGCCATCGTTGAGAAGCGCGATAGAATAACGTAACGACGGTACTAAATTTTAACGTCCATTATTCACGAGGTTGAACATGGTTCGCGAAAACGAAATTCGAGACGGTGAGATCGCGGTCGAGTTGCCCGCGCCGACCGCCGCAGGTCTCATCTTCATCGGCCGCATTCGCACCCCCTGGACGTCTCGCCTCGAAACACCGCGACAGGGCAGGCAGGATGGACCGCTCTGCCGCATCGAGATTTTCGATCCGTGGGGGCCCGGTTTGAAGGGCCTGGATCTATATGAGCAGATCGAGGTGATCTACTGGCTGAATATGTCTCGCCGCGATCTCGTGCTGCAGAGTCCGGCCAGCGATGGCACCACGCGAGGAGCCTTCTCCTTGCGTTCGCCGGTGCGGCCCAACCCATTGGGAACGTCAATCGTAAAGCTGATCGGCATCGAGGGGCACACGGTGCTGGTTCGCGGTCTTGATTGCCTCGACGGCACACCATTGCTCGATCTGAAACCCGATCGCTGCGCATTCACGCCTATCGCGCCGCCGCAGCCGGGTGATTTTCAGGTTGGGGATACCTAAACCTGCTTGCTGCGTTGTCTCTCACGTTAGCACTCATGATTTTTCACAAGCAGTCTCTGCGCGGTCCAGCATCTCCGGTTGCCGGATCAGCCCGACGGCGGGCGAAAGCAGGATGACCAGCGCCTGAGCGCCAAATCCCGCGACGGCGAGATAGAGGCAGGCTTCTGCCCCCAAGTATCCGCCGACGATCGCGCCGATGGCGGCTCCGAGAGGGCGCGTGCCTTGAGCGGTAATGTTGATAGCCGATACCCGCCCGAGCAAATGCGCCGGCGTGACCGCCTGCCGTAGCGTGGTGGTGCTGATGACCCACAGGATCGGACCGACGCCGAGGAAAAAGAAACCAAGTGCCGCCAGCGCAGGGACGGGTACGTGGACGGTCAGCGCCAGCAGGATCGCAGCCACGCAGCCGGAGACAGGACCAAGCGCGATCACCACTCCGAATGGCAAGCGGCGCAGGATGCGTGTTGCGAGCAATGCGCCGACGATCATGCCCGCGCCGGTCATGCCGAGCACTGTTCCGACGCCCGACGCCGAGAGGCTCAAATGCCTCACGGCATAGGGGACGAAAACGGCAAGGATGACGAACCACGACGTGTTGTAGATCAACTGGGTGATGAAGACCGGGCGCAACAGCGCGTGCCCGAATACGAACGCCGCGCCTTCCTTGACCTCTTGAAGTGGATGGCGTCGCGCAACAGCTGGCCTTGATGGCTCCGAGATTCCCGCCAGAAGGAAGACGGCCAAAATGGACAGCACTGTCGCGAAGCCGAATGCGGATGCTGCGCCGATCCAGCCGACGAGCACGCCGCCAAGTGCCGGGCCGCTAGCAAAGGCGACGGTGCGCGCAAGCTCGATGCGCGCGTTGGCCTTGGCCAGCGCATTGGGCTGGACGAGGGATGGCACCAGTGCGGGCGCGGCCACGCTGAAGGCCACGGTGCCGCAGACCGATATAAATCCGAGCAGGGCGAGCAATGGCATGGTCAGCCATCCCAGCGGGATCGACGCCAGAATAATGAACAGCGCAACCGCACGAATGGCTTCAGCGCCTGACATCAACCATCGGCGTGGCATCCGGTCGGCCAGAAGCCCGGCCGGGATCGCGAAGAGAAGGAAGGGAAGCGTCAATGCCGTCTGCAGCAGCCCGGTCAGACCTTCGCCGGCCCCAAGCAGAAGCACGCCAACGATCGGAGCCGCGGCAAGGGCGACCTGCTCGGCAGATTGCGCGGCGAGGTTGGACCACGCCAGGCGATTGAAGGAGAGCGGCAGGTGCGGATCGTTGGGCTGCATCGGCTGAGGAGCTTTCGGGTCGAATTAAGCGTGCAGGAGCGATCGCTCCAGTTCAGGACGAACCTAGGCAGTCAAAAACCGGCTCCGACACCCGTTTTCGGACAGCTCCCGCCAGATTTCCCTATGCTCAGTAGATGCAGTTGCAAATGAGTTGCAACTAAACCCGATCTATGTTGTTTTGGTTGTATGGACGCAAAAAGCCCCATTCTTTTGCCGGAGCCTGTTCCAGGCGGTTCCGGCCAGCCGTCACGTCATGGATGGCGTCTGGCGCGGGGCGAGCCTTCGCTGGCGAACGTCTTCGGTTCGGTCCGGGTGGCGACGGGCGGATCCTTCTGGCGAAAGCTGGTCGCGTTTCTGGGCCCCGGATATCTTGTGGCGGTGGGCTATATGGACCCCGGCAACTGGGCGACCTCGCTCGCCGGTGGGTCGAGGTTCGGGTACGCGCTGCTTGCCGTTGCGCTGATGTCCAACGTCATGGCGATCATCCTGCAGGCGCTGTGCGCCCGTCTGGGCGTCGGTTCGGGACGGGACCTGGCGCAGGCCTGCCGCGATGCCTACCCGAGATGGGTTGCGTGGCCGTTGTGGTTGTTCGCGGAGATCGCGATCTCCGCCACCGATCTCGCTGAGATCATCGGCACGGCGATCGGTCTCAATCTGTTGTTCGGCATTCCGCTGGAAATCGGCGTGTTGATTACGGCGGCGGATGTCTTCGTCATTCTCGCATTGCAGGCGCTGGGCTTTCGTTGGGTTGAAGCGTTTGTCGTCGCGCTGCTGGGTGTGATCGCGGCGTGCTTCGCGGTGCAGATCGCCATGGCGGACCCCGACTGGGGCGCGGTGATCCGCGGTTTCGCACCGACGATCAATATCGTCACCAACCGCGACATGCTGTATCTCGCGCTCGGCATTCTTGGCGCGACGGTCATGCCGCATAATCTCTATCTGCATTCGGGATTGGTGCAGACGCGCGGTTATGGCCAAACCGACGACGACAAGCATGAGGCGATCAAGCTCGCCACGATCAATTCCACGATCGCGCTTTGCCTCGCGCTAATTATCAATGCCTCGATCCTTATTCTCGCCGCCGCTACCTTTCACAAAGTGGGCAAGGTCGATGTCGCTGAACTCGATCAGGCGCACGCGTTTCTGGCGCCGCTGCTCGGATCGGCGCTGGCGCCGACATTGTTCGGAATAGCGCTGTTGTGCTGCGGGCTGAACTCGACCGTGACCGCGACACTCGCGGGTCAGATCGTGATGGAGGGCTTCGTCAACATCAAGGTCGCGCCATGGCTGCGCCGCCTGATTACCCGCGCCATCGCGATCGTGCCCGCGGCGCTGGTAACAATCTGGTATGGTGACAAGGGCACCGCGCAGTTGCTGATCCTCAGTCAGGTTGTTCTGAGTCTGCAATTGCCTTTTGCGGTCGTTCCGCTGGTGATGTTTACGGCAAGCCGCGCCAAGATGGGTGTCTTTGTCGCGCCACGCGCGTTGACAGGGGCCGCCGCGATCATTGCGGCCATCATCATCGCACTCAACGCCAAGCTGGTTTTCGATTTCGTCGCGGGTTAGCCAGTCGAGTCTTAATCCTGCGGCTCGAGAGCCTGTCCCGAGGCATCCACACGCAGCCAGCCGCTCGGCGCAAGCCGCTGTTGCGGCAGGAAGCGCCCTTTGTAGTCCATCTTTTTGGACCCTTCGATCCAGTAGCCGAGATAGACGTAAGGAAGCCCCATGCGTCGGGCACGCGCGATGTGGTCGAGGATCATGAAGGTGCCGAGCGAGCGGTCGCGCTGGTCGGGCTCGAAGAACGAATAGACCATCGATAGTCCGTCGCTGAGAACGTCGGTGAGGGCGACCGCGAGCAGATCCCCGCCGCGCCCGGTGACGCCGCTGTCCGGCCCGCGACGGCGATATTCGATCAGGCGGGTCTGGACATGGCTGTCCTCCACCATCATCGCGTAGTCGAGCACGGTCATGTCGGCCATGCCGCCGTGGCGATGCCGCTCGTCGAGGTAGGCACGGAATACCGAATATTGCTCGGAGGTCGGCACGGCCGTTCGCAGTTCACCGATAATATCGCGATTGCGGGCCTGGATTTTTCTGAAGTTCCGCGAGGGGCGGAACTCATTGGCGACCACGCGGACGGAGACGCATGCTCGACAGTTGTCGCAGGCAGGACGGTAGGCGATGGATTGGCTGCGCCGGAAACCGCCATGAGTGAGGAGATCGTTGAGATCGCCAGCCTTGTCTCCGACCAGATGCGTGAAGACCTTGCGCTCGTGACGTCCCGACAGATAAGGGCACGGCGAAGGCGCCGTGAGATAGAATTGCGGGGTATCGCGCGAGTGATGGGTCACGGAAAGTCGCTTAGCCTCCGCAGCAGCGGTTTACCGCAAGACCATGCGGTGCAAATCGCATGAATGCCGGCAAGCATGATCGCTTCCGAATGGCTGCCGGTCAACGAGTTTCCAACATTGCCACTGTAGTCGAGGGGAATTGGCGAACCGTTACCTCACGGCAGGCTGCACGAGGGCGTTTCGTGTGGAACCGTTGATGATGACCGTGCCTAGCACGATATCATGCAGAAGCCGCTTTCGGCCGTTGAAGAGTCCGACCAGCAGCACGAGAGGGCTCAGCACCGAAATCGACACCCAGAACAGCACCGCGTGCATTGCGCCCAAAACGAAATAGCCGGGAGCGCCGTACCAGGTCCGCAGTTGCAGATCCATCGCCCGCATGCCGATGGTGGCCGAATGCTGCCCGCCGATCGACGAGCCATAATAGACCAAGGCCCAGATGACGGAAAACGGCGAGATCAGCCAGAACAACATCCACCCCAGTCCCAGCGTCACGACACCGAACACCGCGATAAAAACGATCGCCAGCGCCACCGGGATCGAAAGTACGATCAGGTCGATCACAAACGCGACCATCCGGCGGATCAAAACACCACGAAACAAATCCGCCTGTGTGTACGGATCGTATGCATGCGGTCTGGCATCGAATCCGCCGCCGCTTCGCCAAGACTGGTTTGTCTGGTTGTTTGTCTGGTTCTGTGACTGGTTGTGAGTCTCGTTCTGCGGCCCATTCTGATCGGCATTGCCTGGCGAAGGCTCGGACATTGCAGGTTCTCCCGTTCAGCACTCACATGGATATGGAAAAACGCCAGCACAAGAGGTGCGTCCTCCTGCTCGCAATCCGGCATATTAAAAAGCGGACATCTTGAGCGGCCAATTCAGCCTGCCGCCCAGCCATACACCGTCCCGCGATATTGGCAGGTCTAGAGCCGCGTCTTCAGCGCTTCGGCAATCTTGGGAGCGAAATAGGTCAACACGCCGTCGGCGCCCGCGCGCTTGAACGCAAGCATGCTCTCCATCATTGCACGCTCCCCGTCGATCCAGCCGTTGCCGGCTGCGGCGGCGATCATCGCGTATTCTCCCGAGACCTGATAGGCGAAGGTCGGCATCGCGAAGGTGTCCTTCACGCGCCGCACCACATCGAGATAGGGCATGCCGGGCTTGACCATCACCATGTCGGCGCCTTCCGCGATATCGAGTTCGACTTCGCGCAACGCTTCATCGGAATTGGCGGCGTCCATCTGGTAGGTGCGCTTGTCGCCGGTCAGCGTCTTGGATGAGCCGATGGCGTCGCGAAACGGGCCGTAAAAGGCCGACGCGTATTTCGCGGCATAGGCCATGATCTGGACGTCGCCCAGTCCGGCGCGGTCGAGTCCTTCGCGGATCGCGCCAACCCGGCCGTCCATCATGTCGGACGGCGCGATGATGTCGCAACCGGCTTCGGCCTGTACCAGCGCCTGCCTGACGAGCACGGCGACCGTTTCGTCGTTGAGGATTACGCCATCGCGCAGCAGGCCGTCATGGCCGTGGCTCGTAAAAGGATCGAGCGCGACATCGCACAGCACGCCGATGCCGGGAAACTCTTTCTTGATCGCGCGGGTGGCGCGGCAAACCAGATTGTCGGCATTGAGCGCTTCGCTTCCGGTTTCGTCGCGCAACGACGGGTCGGTAAAAGGAAACAGCGCGATGCAGGGGATGTCGAGCTTGACGGCGCGCTCCGCGTCGCGAACCGCCTGGTCGACGGTGAGCCTTTCGACACCCGGCATGGACGAAACGGGCGTGCGCGTGTTGTGTCCGTCAACCAGAAAGAGAGGCCAGATCAGATCATCCGTGGTGACGACGTTTTCGCGCACCAGCCGGCGGGCCCATTCTGATTTTCGGTTGCGCCGTGGGCGAATGGCGAGATCCAGCGAAGAAGTGCCGGTTGCCAACTCCCGGGCTTGCTCGCCTCGCATCTCGATCGGCCGTCCAAATTTGATCGCCATTGTTTTTTATCTCTCCACGGGCAATGAGATGTACGCACGATTTAGCACCTTATCCCGTCTGCGTCACCGCGATCGCGCACCTCACCTGCAATTCCAAGGACACCACGCGATTTTGATTCTACTGTGGCCGGGCGCGGAATTCCATCAAATGCGTTTGCGCTGGCGTTCACAGGAATTTATGCCTCCCTTATTCCTGTTAAAGTCCGAGAATCGAGTTCAAATACCGATATGTCTCTTTCCAAGATCTTCCAACGTCGCAAACTCAAGATCGCAAATCCAAGATTGCAAACCCATGAATGAGCCGGCCCAACACGACCGCGGATCGCGCGAGGGGAGGCCGATGGGCGCCGCGATCAAGGCGGGCATCACCGAATCCGGTGACGGCGCATGGACGCGGCGGCTGGTGATTTTTCTGCGCGTGATGGCGGTGCTCGCCGTCATCAAGGGATTGTATCACTGGGCGCAAGTGACCGGCTTTATCGGAGGTGAGGACGAGGCTTTTGAAAACCAGGCGATGTCCTGGCAGACCGCGACTATCTATTTCGCCGTGATCGAACTCGTTGCTGCGGTTGGTCTCTGGCTTGCAACGCCGTGGGGCGCGGTGGTGTGGTTGACGTCAGTCGTGTCGATGGCGGTGATCGAGTTGATGTTTCCCGCGATCTATGGCGGCAGCATCGTCATTATCGCGGTCGAGGGCGTTTTGCTGCTCGGTTATCTTGCGCTTGCATGGATGGCCGCGCTGGAGAGGCCGCCATAGCAGGGAGATGTTTCTCGATTGAATTGAAATGGTAGCGTATTTTTTTACATCTCGTCCTTTGCCATAGTTATCCAATGTTGAACGCGGAAGGGCACAGGTCTTACCGTAATATTTCGAATTTGAGCGACCTTGTTCTGGAATGCGACAACGCTCCATACGAAGCGTGAACAGGACGCCGTCATCCTCAACGGATGATTACAATTAGCCCTTATTTTGCGGGCTTAATCGCGCATTCACTCTGTTAAATTCATGATCTCTTTATGCTGTTGTTTAAGCTGTTCTTCAAAGGCCAGCCTTACGTTGGCCCTATCAGACGAGACACAAGTTTCGTCGAAATAAGTCGATAAATCGACGACAGGGGAAAAGGTGTCATGATTAAAGCCGTAGCAACGGCGGTTGAACCCGTCGAACACGACGCCGGCAAGCCGGTACAGCCGCTCTACCTTGAAGCATTGACCTTGGTGGAGCGGCTGCACCGCCGCCTGCTCGACGTCATCAAGGATGAGTTCGATCGTCGCGGTCGCGCCGACATCAACTCCGTGCAGGCGCTCCTGCTTTACAATATCGGCGACAAGGAATTGACGGCAGGCGAGCTGCGCACGCGCGGTTACTACCTCGGCTCCAACGTCTCCTACAATTTGAAGAAGCTCGTCGAAATGGGCTTCCTCGATCATCAGCGTTCGCGCGTTGATCGCCGCTCGGTTCGCATTCGTTTGACCGCGCAGGGCCAGGAAATTCGCCGGATCGTCGATGCGCTGTATCAGAAGCACGTCAAGACGGTGGAGCAGGTTGGCGGCATTTCGAACGACGAGTTCGCAAGCCTCAACAAGTCGCTGCACAGGCTTGAGCGTTTCTGGACCGATCAGATCCTCTATCGGCTCTGATAGCGTCCCTCCGGACAGTTTTGGCCAGCCGGCGCAAGATCGGCGGCCCTCTAACCTCTCGGCAACAAATAGACCTCCAAATGACGCACCGCTCCGGCCCCGGACGGTGCGTTTTTTATGGGCGCCGGCCCAGCGGGCATCAGCAGAGGCTTTCGGCCTCCAAATCGGCAATTTTGCCAGGATTTGCCAGAAAATCCCGCGCGCGGGCGTTGTAAACCTCAATATCTGGTATTTTCGGGCGTCGGCGACCCCGGAACTTGGCCATTCTACCCAGATATGGTATCTCCACCGGCACAGCTTTCCGACCCCAAACCCGTAACCGTTCGCGTCCCTTGATGGACGCGGCGGTGGAGATATTTCCGGCCATGAATTCTCACGCCAAGTCAGCGAACGCCTCGATCACCAACTCGTTTTTTTCCGCCTCGCTCGAACAGGCCGATCCGGAGATCGCTGCCGCCATCAAGGGTGAACTCGGTCGCCAACGGCACGAGATCGAGCTGATCGCGTCGGAAAACATCGTCAGCCGCGCGGTGCTCGAAGCCCAGGGCTCGGTGATGACCAACAAGTACGCGGAAGGTTATCCCGGCGCGCGCTATTACGGCGGTTGCGAATTCGTCGACGTCGCTGAAAATCTGGCGATCGAGCGCGCGAAGAAGTTGTTCGGCGCGAATTTCGCGAACGTTCAGCCCAATTCCGGCAGCCAGATGAATCAGGCCGTGTTTCTCGCGCTGCTGCAGCCCGGCGATACTTTCATGGGCCTCGACCTCGCAGCGGGCGGACACCTCACGCACGGTGCGCCGGTCAATATGTCCGGCAAATGGTTCAAACCGGTTCACTACACGGTCCGACGCGAAGATCAGTTGATCGATATGGACGCGGTGGCAAAGCAGGCCGAGCAGATCAGGCCGAAGCTGATTATCGCCGGGGGCTCCGCCTATTCGCGGGCGTGGGACTTCAAGCGTTTTCGCGAAATCGCCGACAGCGTCGGCGCCTATCTGATGGTCGACATGGCGCACTTCGCCGGTCTCGTGGCCGGTGGTGTGCATGCGTCGCCCGTTCCCCATGCGCACGTCACCACCACGACGACGCACAAGTCGTTGCGCGGGCCGCGCGGCGGTCTGATCCTTTGCAACGACGAGGTGATTGCCAAGAAGCTCAACTCGGCGATCTTCCCCGGTCTGCAGGGCGGTCCGTTGATGCATGTGATTGCCGCGAAGGCGGTGGCCTTCGCAGAGGCGCTGCGTCCTGATTTCAAGATCTATGCGAAGAACGTCGTGGAAAATGCCAAGGCGCTCGCGGAATCGCTTCGCTCGAATGGTTTCGATATCGTCTCCGGCGGCACCGACAATCACCTGATGCTGGTCGACCTGCGGCCCAAGGGGCTGAAGGGCAACGTGTCGGAGAAGGCGCTGGTTCGCGCCGCCATCACCTGTAACAAGAACGGCATTCCGTTCGATCCTGAGAAGCCGTTTGTCACGTCCGGTATTCGCCTCGGCACTCCGGCTGCGACGACACGCGGCTTTGGCGTTGCGGAATTCAAGCAGGTCGGCGGGCTGATCTCGGAGGTCCTCAACGCGGTGGCCCAATCGGGCGACGGACAAGCTCCGCTGGTCGAAGCCTCGATCAAGGAGCGCGTCAAGGAACTGACTGGCCGCTTCCCGATCTATCAGTAAGGCAGGGCCGCATGCGCTGTCCCAGCTGCAACAGTCTCGATACGCAAGTGAAGGATTCACGGCCGGCCGAAGATTCGGCCGTGATCCGGCGTCGCCGGGTTTGCATGGCGTGCAATTTTCGTTTCACGACGTTCGAGCGCGTGCAGCTGCGCGAATTGACTGTGATCAAGCGCAACGGGCGGCGGGTTCCGTTCGATCGCGACAAGCTCGTCCGATCGTTGCAGATCAGCCTGCGCAAGCGGCCGGTTGATCCGGAACGCGTGGAAAAAATGGTCTCGACCATCGTTCGCGAGTTGGAAAGCGGTGGCGAAGCTGAAGTGTCGTCGGAGGCGATCGGCGAGATCGTGATGGAGCATCTGCGCCAGCTCGACGACGTCGCCTATGTGCGCTTCGCCTCGGTGTATCGTAATTTTCGCGAAGCCAAGGATTTCGAAGCCGTGCTGGGCGAACTCTCCGGCGACGACGAACCGCGACCGCTGCTCGTGCAAAAATGATCTTTCGCATTCTGGAAACCAGGATCGCGCAACAGTTCACCGATGCCAAGGCCGCCGATCGCCGCTACATGCAGCTGGCGCTTGCACTCGGCCGTCGCGGGCTCGGGCGCACATGGCCCAATCCGGCTGTCGGCGCTGTCGTCGTGAAGGACGGCGTCATTGTGGGGCGCGGCTGGACCCAACCCGGGGGCAGGCCCCATGCGGAGCCGCAGGCCCTGTTGCGGGCCGGTGAAGCCGCACGCGGCGCCACGCTTTACGTCACGCTCGAACCCTGTTCACACCACGGCAAAACGCCGCCTTGCGCGGACGCGGTCATTGCCGCCGGGATCGCACGCGTGGTCAGCGCTGTTGAAGATCCAAATCCCGAAGTTGCAGGGAAGGGGCACCAAATGCTCCGCGCTGCCGGCATCGTGGTCGATGTCGGCCTGTGCGCGGAGGAGGCCATGCACGACCACGCCGGGCATTTCCGGCGCGTGCGCGACAATCGCCCCCATGTCATTCTCAAGCTCGCGGTGTCGAGCGATGATCGCATCGCGGCCGAGGGCCGCAAGACCGTCGCGATCACGGGTCCGGCGGCGCAGTCACGGGTGCATCAATTGCGCGCGCAATGCGATGCCGTACTCGTCGGAATAGGAACCGTGCGGGCGGACGATCCGTTGCTGACCTGCCGTCTGCCCGGCATGGAGCCGCTCTCGCCGGTGCGGGTGGTGCTCGATACGCATCTGCGGCTGAAGCCGACCAGCAGGCTTGCCAAAACCGCACGTCAGACACCTCTTTGGGTGATGACGTCGCCGTCATCGGAGGCGCCCGCGGCCGCTATTCTCGGGGCCGAAGGCGCGCAGATCATCAGGGTCCCGTCGGGACCACAGGGATTGCAGCTCGATCATGTGTTGAAGGAATTGGCGCGACAGGGCATCACCCGCCTGATGGTGGAGGGCGGCGCGGGCGTCGCGCAATCGTTCGTCGATGCAGGCTTCGTCGATGAAGTCTGGCTGCTTCGCGGAACTGGCGCGATCGGCGAGGGCGGGCTGCGAGCCTTGGGGCCGACACCCCTCACTGCCATCACAACGTCGCCCGATTGGCGCGTGCGCGCGAGCGAGACTCTTGAATCCGACACTCTCACCATCTACGAGCGAAGCTGATGTTTACAGGTATCATTACCGACGTGGGCGAGATCGTCGCCGTAACGCCGACCGCGCAGGGCCAACTGCACCGGCTGCGGATTGCGTGCCGCTACGATCAGGCGACCATCGTCGACGGCGCATCGATTGCCTGCAACGGTGTCTGCCTGACTGTCGTCGGTTCGGGCGTGCAGGATGGCAGAACCTGGTTCGATGTTGATGCGGCGGCGGAAACGCTGCGCATGACGACGGCGAAGAATTGGTCGCGCGGCACCCGGCTCAACCTCGAGCGCGCGCTCAAGATCGGCGACGAGCTTGGCGGCCATATCGTGGCCGGACATGCCGATGGCATCGCGTCTATCGAGTTACGGGACGATATGCCGGATATGGCGCGCTTCGAGCTACGCGCGCCGCGCGACCTGGCGCGCTTCATCGCGGCCAAGGGATCGGTCACGCTCGATGGTGTGTCCTTGACGGTTAACACGGTCGCCGGTGAGGTTTTTTCGGTCCTGATTATCCCCCATACGCTCACCGTGACCACCCTCGGCGGCTGGCAGGCGGGTCAAACCATCAATATCGAGGTGGATTTGATGGCGCGTTACGCCGCGCGGCTGACCGAGATGCCGGCCTGAGCCCATATGAAAGCCCAATCGGTCAGTATTGGGCTTGGCTTCCTCCAGCGCTGCGCTTAAAACCCGCAACAACATACCGGCGGTGTTTCCTGCGAGATTTCGCGAGAAAATCCGGCCAGCAAAGACAGTCAGGGGCCTCTATCGATCCCAACAAGATCGATGACGCTCCAGCATAACCGGAACGGCATGATGGCGGACGCGCGTCGCGCACCTCTTAAGGATCAGACAGATGTTCGCGGCGCACGCGCGCTGATCGTGGAAGCGCGCTTCTACGACGACATTCAGGATGCGCTGCTGGAAGGCGCGCGGGCTGAACTGGACGCCGCAGGCGTGTCGCACGATCTTCTCACCGTGCCCGGCGCGCTGGAAATTCCGGCGGCGATTGCGATTGCACTCGACGCCGCCGAGAAAAGCGGCAAGCCCTACGATGCCGTCGTCGCATTGGGCTGCGTGGTGCGAGGCGATACCATCCACTTCGAGATCGTCTCGATGGAATCCTCGCGCGCGCTGATGGATTTGTCCGTCGCGCGCCGCATCCCGTTTGGCAACGGCATCATCACCGTCAACACCGACGAGCAGGCCTGGGCTCGCGCACGCAAGAACGAACTCAACAAGGGTGGCGATGCCGCGCGCGCGGCGCTCGCGATGCTGCGCATCAAGCGCCGTCTGAAAGCGTAAGATATGGCCGATCCCAAAAAAGCTCACCCGCACAAAACGGATGACAAAAAGGCCAACCGGCGCGGCGCGGCGCGCCTCGCCGCCGTTCAGGCGCTGTACCAGATGGATATCGCGGGCGCGGGTATCAACGACATCTTCGCCGAATTCGAAAGTCATTGGCTCGGCGGCGAGATCGAAGGCGATACTTATTTGCCGGCGGAAGCCGCATTTTTTCGTGACGTGGTTTCCGGCGTGGTGCGCGATCAGATCAAGCTCGACCCGCTGCTGGACGATGCGCTGACCAAAGGTTGGCCTCTGAAACGCATCGATGCGATTTTGCGCGCGGTGCTGCGGGCAGGTGCCTACGAGCTGGAACATCGCAAGGACGTTCCGGCGCGCGTCGTCATCAAGGAATATGTCGACGTCGCCAATGCGTTCGTCGACCGTGACGAAACCGGCCTCGTCAACGCGGTGCTCGACCAACTCGGCCGCCATTTTCGCGCCGACGAATTCGCGCGCGCCGGCGGCTGACCATGAGCAAATCCGGAAGTCATCCCTCCGGTGAAGACTCCCTGATCGCCCGCTATTTCCGTCCGCTGGCGACCGATCCCGGTGCATTTAATCTTGTCGACGACGCAGCCATTTTAGTCTGCATCGGGCGACGATCTCGTCGTGACGACCGATGCAATCGTCGAAGGCGTGCATTTCTTTGCGACCGACCCGCCGGAAACCATCGCGCGCAAAGCGTTACGCGTGAATCTGTCCGATCTCGCGGCCAAGGGCGCGACGCCTGCCGGCTTCGTCATGACACTTGCGCTGCGGCGACCGGATGAGGCGTGGCTGTCGCCGTTCGCGCGCTCGTTGGGCGAGGACGCGGTCGTATTCGGCTGTCCCATCCTGGGCGGAGATACAGTCTCCACGCCGGGGCCGCTGATGATCTCCATCACGGCGTTCGGCCGCGTACCGCCGGGACGGATGGTTCCGCGCGGCGGCGCGAAAGCCGGAGACCGCGTGTTCGTGACCGGCACGATCGGCGATGCCGCGCTCGGCCTCGACATTCTTCAAAACGGCAAGGCGGCGATTGCGCTGTTAGATGACCGCGTGTCGCGCGATGCGCTGGTCGAACGTTATCGGATTCCCACGCCACGCACCGCGCTCGCGGCCTCGCTTCGCGCTTGCGCGCATGCGGCGATGGATGTTTCCGACGGTCTTGCCGGAGACCTCGCCAAGATGTGCGCCGCATCGCGTGTGTCCGCTCGTGTTGAGCTCGCGCACGTCCCGCTGTCGCAGGCAGCGGTCAAGGCGATGGCGGGGGGCGGAACCAGAATCGAAACGCTTCTCGCGGGCGGCGACGACTACGAGATCCTGTGTGCAGTGCCGGAGAATCGGGTAGCCGATTTCAAGGCTGCGGTTGCCCAAACCGGCATCGCGGCGGCGGATATCGGTGTTATTACCGTGGGGACAGCGGTTCCGGAATTTGTAGATGCCGAAGGCAGGCCGATTGCCCTTCCGCGCCTGTCCTACAGCCACTTTTAGGTATTTGGCGCACCAGCTTAGACGAAATGTTTGAGTATAGAGGGGCTGCGAACGCCAGGCGGCGTTGCGCCCGGGGGGCGATTTTGGCATTGTCCGCGCCGATTTGAGGCAGCTTCTGCCTTTTGGCAGGGCATGCCTTCTTTTTTGGGCGTCCGGCGGCTTCCGGGGTGATCGGGCGCTTTGGGGAAACAATAAGGATTGAGGCTAATCTCATGACAGTATTATGGGCGATCGTGCTCGCGGGGGCACTTTCCATCGTTTACGCCATTTGGGCGACAGCATCCGTGCTGAGCGCCGATGCGGGCAATGCCCGCATGCAGGAAATCGCAGCGGCAGTGCGCGAAGGCGCGCAGGCGTATCTTCGGCGTCAGTACATGACCATTGCCATCGTCGGCGTGGTGATCTTTGCACTGCTGGCTTATTTCCTCGGCGTGCTTGTGGCGGTGGGCTTCCTGATCGGAGCCGTGCTGTCAGGCGCTGCCGGCTTCATCGGCATGAACGTCTCGGTTCGAGCAAACGTGCGCACAGCTCAGGCTGCGACCAAGTCGCTCGCGGGCGGACTTGAACTCGCGTTCAAGGCGGGCGCGATCACCGGCATGCTCGTCGCCGGACTCGCGCTGCTCGGTGTCACGATTTACTTCGGCTACCTGACGCAGTTCCTCAAACTCACGCCGAACAGCCGCACGGTTGTTGATGCTCTTGTGGCGCTCGGCTTCGGCGCTTCGCTGATCTCCATCTTCGCCCGTCTCGGCGGCGGCATCTTCACCAAGGGCGCCGACGTCGGTGGCGATCTTGTGGGCAAGGTCGAGGCCGGTATTCCGGAAGACGATCCGCGCAACCCGGCCACCATTGCCGATAACGTCGGCGATAACGTCGGCGATTGCGCCGGCATGGCTGCCGACCTGTTCGAAACCTACGCGGTGACCGCGGTCGCCACCATGGTTCTCGCCGCCATCTTCTTTGCGAAGTCGCCGCTGTTGACCAACATGATGACGCTTCCGCTGGCGATCGGCGGCATCTGCATCATCACGTCGATCATCGGCACGTTCTTCGTCAAGCTCGGCGCGAGCCAGTCGATCATGGGCGCTCTGTACAAGGGCCTGATCGCGACCGGCGTGTTGTCGCTCGCGGGCGTTGGTTTCGTGATCCATTACCTCATCGGCTTCGATAAGCTCGAAGGCGTGGCCTACACCGGTCTCGCATTGTTCGAATGCGGTATTGTCGGTCTCGCGGTGACGGGTCTCATCATCTGGATCACCGAATACTACACCGGCACGAATTATCGCCCGGTGAAGTCGATTGCCCAGGCCTCGGTCACGGGTCACGGCACCAACGTCATTCAGGGTCTTGCGATCTCGATGGAGTCGACGGCGATGCCGGCACTCGTCATCATCGCGGGCATCCTGGTCACGCATAGCCTTGCGGGTCTGTTCGGCATCGCAATCGCCACCACCACCATGCTCGCTTTGGCAGGTATGGTTGTTGCGCTTGATGCCTTCGGTCCGGTCACCGACAACGCCGGCGGCATTGCCGAAATGGCGGGGCTACCCAAGGAAGTTCGCAAGTCGACCGACGCGCTGGATGCGGTCGGCAATACCACCAAGGCGGTCACCAAGGGCTACGCGATCGGTTCTGCCGGTCTCGGCGCGCTGGTGCTGTTCGCGGCATACAATGAAGATCTCAAATTCTTCATCGCCAACTCCGCGCAGAACAAATACTTCGCTGGCGTTATGCCGGACTTCTCGCTGAACAATCCCTATGTGGTTGTCGGCCTGCTGTTCGGCGGTCTGCTGCCGTATCTGTTCGGCGCCATGGGCATGACGGCGGTGGGGCGTGCGGCGAGTGCGATCGTTGAAGAAGTGCGCCGCCAGTTCCGCGAAAAGCCGGGCATCATGCAGGGCACGGATAAGCCGGATTACGGCAAGGCCGTCGACCTGCTGACCAAGGCAGCGATCAAGGAAATGATCATTCCGTCGCTGCTGCCGGTGCTGTCGCCGATCTTCGTCTATTTCGCGATCTACGCGATTGCGGGCGGCGGTACGGTCGGCAAGTCGGCTGCGTTCTCGGCCGTCGGCGCCATGCTGCTCGGCGTGATCGTGACGGGTCTGTTCGTCGCGATCTCCATGACCTCCGGTGGCGGTGCCTGGGATAACGCCAAGAAGTACATCGAGGACGGCCACTTCGGCGGCAAGGGTTCCGACGCTCACAAGGCGGCCGTGACCGGCGACACCGTCGGCGATCCCTACAAGGACACGGCAGGTCCGGCCGTGAACCCGATGATCAAGATCACCAACATCGTTGCGTTGTTGCTGCTCGCGGTCCTCGCGCACTAATCCTCAGTCACGCCCGACTGAATACGAAAGGCCGCGGTTCTGCCGCGGCCTTTTCTTTTGCCCCTTTTCAGCGGCAAACGCGTGCGACGCGGTGATGGAACCGGCGCTACGGACTTCGATAAAACTAGAAAGGCGGCGATTAATATTCCGCCGGTAAGGCGAAACCGTTGAGAGGTGACGGCGTTGTCGTCCGGGTCAATAGCAGGAGGAGTGGGTCATGGCCGTCGACGATAGCGATCCGTTCGAGCAGGGCAAACTGGCCAAATTCAATGGCGAGCCCGACGAGAACCCGTATCCGAAAAACTCCGAACAGCACGAGCGTTGGGACGCGGGCTACAAGTTCGTGCAGCACGGATTGGCGGCTGTCTAGAGCGTTTTCGAGCGAAGTGGGCACCGGTTCGCGTGAAGAAAACGCGTCCAGTAAAGTGAGCGTTTTCGAGCGAAGCTGGGCACCGGTTCGCGTGCAAGAAAACGCGTCGGCGGCGTGGAGTTTCCAACGCCGCCGAAATCATGCATGAAGCGCGATTAGTGGAATGCCAATAGCTTGAACAGCGGCGTCAGGTAGCTGATTTCCTGGCCACTGGTTGGCGTGGTGCGGCTGATGAAATCGAAGAGCTTGCCGTCCTGCATGCCGTAGTTGGCGAGGCGGATGACTTTCCGGTTTTTGTCAAAGTACACCGCGATCACCCGTTGATCGGTGATCTGCTGGTTCATGAACGCGACCTTCCGCTCGGCGCGCTGCGAAATATAATAAAACACTTCGCCGCTCAGCGTCGCCACGGTCGAGGGTGTGCCGAGCACGATCAGAACCTGATCCTGGCTTGCGCCGATCGGGATCTGCTCAAGCGCGCCCTCGGGCATGATGTAGCCCTTTTGATATTGTTCGGAGGTGCACGCGCCAAGGCTGGCGCAGGACAGCGCCGCCGCCATGGCCAGACCCAATCGCCATCCGGCACTGCGCTTGCGCGCCGTGGAAGCGCGGAACGAACTGTCTGCGAGCCGTACTGAATCCAATTTGGTCATTCCGGGGATTACCCCTTCCTCTCTCATCGCGCGAGCGTTGACGTACCGGGCAGGGCGGTGTCTTGCAAGTGACAACAAGCAGGCGACAAGAAACCTTCAAGGCCGCCGGCCGGCAGCTGCCATATCCGGCCGCCGGTTTGCAGCCGAATAAGCGCGTTTTATTGATCCGGGTGAGGCGTTTCTGGTGGTCCTTGGGGCATTCCACTTTGCCCGAAAATGCTCTAGGAACCGGTCATGCTTTGGCCCTTCAAACGCTTTCTGAACCCCCAAACGCCTTCGCGCGGCACCATCGAGGCCATCTATGGCATGATCGTGGCGCAGGCGCGAGAACCGCTGTTTTATCAAGCACTCAACGTGCCGGATACCGTGAACGGTCGCTTCGATATGGTCGTGCTGCATCTGTGGCTGGTTCTGCGCCGGTTGCAGGCCGCCGGAGGGGCCGCGGATCTCGCGCAGGCGCTGTTCGATCGGTTCTGCAGCGATATGGATGCCAATCTGCGCGAGATGGGGATCGGGGATCTGACGGTTCCGAAACGCATGCAAAAATTCGGCGAGGCGTTTTACGGGCGAACCGCGGCCTACGATCAGGCGATCGCGGATGGACGTGAAGCAATGGCGGATGCGCTGGCCCGCAATGTGCTGAACGACCCGGACCGGGCGCAGGCCGCGGGCCTTTGCGCCTATGTGGAGACTGCCGTCGCGCGCATGGACAGCGTGGACAAAGCGGCGCTTGAAAAAGGCGCCTGGCAATTCCCGGCGCCGCAGGTGTTGGCATGACCCGGCATGGAGGAAGTGTGGACGAGCCTACTTTGTGGAGCGTGAAGATTCCCGCCGATCAAATTCCGGAAAGCGGATTGCATCAGGAGATCGCGCCGGACGCAACGCAGCGCGCCGCGATGAGCAAGCTCGCGGGGCTGCGCGAGATTCCCGAGGCGCGGGGTGTGTTCGATCTGCGTCCCGCCGGGCGGGGCCGCGTGCATGTTGTCGGCCGCGTGACGGCGCGGGTGGGGCAGACCTGTGTGGTGACGCTGGAGCCGCTGGACAGCGATATCGACGAAGCCGTCGATTTGCTTTTTGCGCCGGACGATCAGGTCGAGGCCATCATCAAAGCGATGGAAGAGCAGGCAGACACCGAGGCCGAGATGCCGGATCCTCCGGAGGCGATCGTGAACGGGATGATCGACCTCGGAAAACTGGCGGCCGATGCGCTGTATCTGGGAATCGATCCCTATCCGCGCAAACACGGCGTTGTTTTCGAACCACCCGTGGTCGAGGACGATCCGGAGAGCCATCCCTTCGCGGCTCTGAAGGCGCTCAAGAGCGAATCGACTGCGCCTGCCGCCAAAAAGCGGCGGGGCGATTGATCGCACCCGGCTCTGTCAAGGTGTTGTATAGGGCTGCGGACTCGGTATTCTCACCCTTCTCCTGAGTTCGGTTTAGACGACGTTCACGCGTGGCGGGCCGGTTTCCGGAAAGAAAAAGCGCCGTTTCGATGGGTTGGAGTGAATTCGGCGCGAAATCGGACCGTTTTTGCAAGTTCGTTCCGCGACCGGAATTCCACTCAGCCGAAAAATGCTCTAGGAGGGCAGTTCCGTTTCGCGCAGTCGCGCGAGCGGTCAGTTTTCAGGTCGCGGCCCTCGGTCGCAAAATCGGATTGCCGGAACGTTGATGCCTCAAAAGGTTCGAATCGCGCTGGACGCCATGGGGGGCGATGTCGGCGCTTCGGTTGTCATTCCGGGCGCGGCAATCTCGCTGGATCGCCATCCGGATACGGAATTCCTGATGTTCGGCGACAGTGCGCTGATCGGCAAACAGCTCGACGCGCATCCGGCGCTGAAAGCCGTGTCGCGGGTCTTTCACACCGACGTCTCGGTCAGCATGAACGACAAGCCGAGCCAGGCGTTGCGTCGCGGGCGCAAAACCTCGTCGATGTGGCAAGCGCTCGATGCGGTGAAGAAGGGCGACGCCGACGTGACGGTCTCGGCCGGCAACACCGGCGCGCTGATGGCCATGGCGCGGTTCAACCTGCGTATGCTGAGCGGCGTCGACAGGCCCGCGATTGCCTGCGTGTGGCCCACCATTCGAGGCGAGTCGGTGGTGCTGGATGTCGGCGCATCGATCGGCGGCGACGCGCAGCATCTGGCCGCGTTGGCCGTGATGGGCAGCGCGATGGCGCAGGTGCTGTTCGATCTGAAGCGTCCGACGGTTGGGTTGCTCAATATCGGCGTCGAGGAGGTCAAGGGCGTCGAGGAAGTGCGCGAGGCGGCGGATCTGCTGCGCGCGCTGAATCTACCGCAGCTCGAATTCATCGGCTTCGTCGAAGGCGACGGCATCGGCAAGGGCGCCGCCGACGTGATCGTCACCGAAGGTTTCAGCGGCAATATCGCCCTTAAAACGGCGGAAGGCACAGCGCGGCAGATCGGCGAATACCTGCGCAGCGCAATGAGCCGGACTCTGCTGTCCCGGATCGGCTATATCTTCGCCCGTGGCGCGTTCAATTCGCTGCGGGACAAAATGGACCCGCGCAAGGTCAATGGCGGCGTCTTCCTTGGATTGAACGGCATCGTCATCAAAAGCCACGGCGGCACCGATGCGGTGGGTTTTGCGTCCGCCGTCGATGTTGGCTATGAGATGGTTCGCTACGATCTCCTGACCAGGATCAATCAGACACTTCACCGCGAAGGCGGAGCGCTCGCTTCGGTGCCAGCCGCTCAGGAGGTTCTCTCGTGACTGTGACGCGTTCGGTCGTGCTCGGCTGTGGGTCTTATCTGCCGGAGCAGATTCTGACCAATGCGGAGTTGGCGGCAAAAATCGATACTTCCGACGAATGGATCGTGCAGCGCACGGGCATCAAGCAGCGCCATATCGCCGCACCCGGTGAGTTCACCTCCCATCTCGGCACCAAGGCGGCACAGGCGGCGCTGGCGAATGCGGGCGTCGACGCACAATCGATCGACCTGATCGTGCTGGCCACCTCGACGCCGGACAACACCTTTCCCGCCACCGCCGTTGCTATTCAACATGCGCTCGGCATCAATCACGGTGCGGCCTTCGACCTTCAGGCCGTCTGCTCCGGCTTCATTTTCGCGATCGCCACCGCCGACAATTTCCTGCGCAGCGGCGCGTTCAAGCGCGCTCTGGTGATCGGCGCGGAAACGTTCTCGCGCATCCTCGACTGGAACGACCGCACCACCTGCGTTCTGTTCGGTGACGGGGCCGGCGCAATCGTTCTGGACGCGCAGCAGCAGTCCGGCACCATGGCGATACGGGCGTGCTGACCACCCATTTGCGCTCGGACGGGCGGCACAAAGCCAAGCTGTTCGTCGATGGGGGACCGTCCTCGACCCAAACCGTCGGCCACCTGCGCATGGAAGGCCGCGAAGTCTTCAAGCACGCCGTCGGCATGATCACCGACGTGATCGTGGACGCCTTCAAGGCCACCGGCTTCAACGCCGACGACATCACCTGGTTCGTGCCCCATCAGGCGAACAAGCGCATCATCGATGCGTCCGCGACCAAGCTGCATATTGCACCGCAGAAGGTGGTTTTGACCGTCGACCGCCACGGCAATACCTCCGCAGCCTCAATTCCGCTTGCATTGTCGACCGCAGTCGCCGAAGGCAAGATCAAGAAGGGAAACCTGGTGCTCCTGGAAGCAATGGGTGGAGGCTTCACCTGGGGGTCGGCTCTGATCCGTTGGTAATTTAAATCGAATTGAAGGTATTGCTGGGCTGCAATTTGATGCATGAGCGTAGTTGACCCTTGGCCGCTAAACTCATAATTTCAGGAAACAAATTGTTCGCCGGAACGGGGCAGGCGATGACGGGTAACGGAAAAACAGTGACGCGTGTCGACCTCTGCGAGGCGGTCTACCAAAAGGTAGGTCTCTCTCGAACGGAGTCGTCCGCTTTTGTCGAACTCGTTCTCAAGGAAATCACCGATTGCCTTGAGAAGGGTGAAACCGTGAAGCTGTCGTCGTTCGGCTCTTTCATGGTGCGCAAAAAAGGTCAGCGTATCGGACGTAATCCGAAGACGGGGACCGAGGTCCCTATCTCGCCTCGCCGTGTCATGGTTTTCAAACCGTCCGCTATCTTGAAGCAGCGGATCAATGGAAGCGAAGGCAACGGCGCGGTTGCCAAAGACGATTGATCGGTCCGATTTTTTTACGAGGGAAAACCTCGCGGATTGCAGCCTCTTTCAAACAAACCTGCTGCGACGAATATTCCAAAACCAAAACTAAGTATCGCCGGAATTAAGTGCAGCATTATTGCGTGTCGCATTTCAGGCGGCGATCCGCTGAGAACAGGGCCGGTCGATACCGGACGCGTTTTCAGTAAAGCTGCGTTTCCGTGCCGCGGGACAAATGCTGACGTACCTGCGTAGATGTTGCAGTCTGAATTGCATCAATTCGTGCATGCTTGATCTCGAAGCAACTTTTGCAGGCGATGCTGCGGAAGGAGAGCGCATTGGATAAAGCCCCCGACGCATTCCGGACGATCAGCGAGGTCGCGGGCGATCTCGACATTCCCCAACACGTCCTGCGGTTCTGGGAAACCAGGTTCGCCCAGATCAAGCCGATGAAACGCAGCGGCGGCCGGCGCTACTACCGGCCGGACGATGTCGATTTGCTGAAAGGCATTCGCCGGCTGCTCTACGGCGAGGGCTACACCATTCGCGGGGTGCAGCGCATTTTGCGCGAGCAAGGCATCAAATCCGTGCAGGCGCTGGCTGCGCATTCGGAGCTCCCGCTGCCGTCCATTCTCGCCCCGCGCCGCGAACCGGTGCTGGCGGACGAGGAGGTCGATGTCGATGAAGAAATCGGGGTCGAGGCCGATGACCATGAGGACGAGTTCGACGAGGCCGAACATCCCCATGCTCCGGATCCAGCGCCGCGTCGCCCGGAAAGGGCGGCTCCGGATATAAGGGCATCGGATGTCATGTTCGATCCGCTGCCGCTCGGCGGGTTCGGCGCCGAGCACCGGCCCGGCGACAGTTCGGACCATCGGCCGGTGGCCGGCCGCGCCGGTCTGCCGGAAACAGCGGCGGCAGACCTCAAGGCCGTTCTCGATGATCTGATGGCCTGCAAAAAGCTGGTCGCCGACGCGCTGAAGGGCAGCGTGAGGGACATATTTCCCCTGAAATAGCGCGGCCGGGCGGCAGGATTGCCCGGAAAACTCTTCGGGAGAGCTGTTATCGAGCCGCTCGGTTCTTGCGCCACGGCTGGATCGACGCTACAGCATCCGGGCCGGAAGGTACGGAGCGTAGCGCAGCCCGGTTAGCGCACTAGTCTGGGAGACTAGGGGTCGGAGGTTCAAATCCTCTCGCTCCGACCACCAAAATCATAGCCGGAAGCCTTCTATCGCAAAAATTGAGCCGGGAAACTCTGGGGAAACATTCGCCTTCAGGGAGAGGTATTTGCCTCAAAAATCCGCGTGGCGCTCGGCGCGAAAAAATGCTTGCGGAAATCAAGGGTACAGCTTGCTAAGGATTCTAAGTGTCCTCGGGCAAATTGTTGAACTGCCTTGGTCCCCACGTAAGGGGGATATTGCAATTGAGCTGATGACGCGTGTGGTCGCCCATCAGCCATATTAGACAGAGCTTCAAATTGACAAGAAACTTTTCACGTGTCGTCGCGACCGGTTCGATTTCATATTCCAGAGTCTTGATTTTCCGCCCAGGGAATTGGGTAGTATTTCTTCCCTTCGTGCAACCGAAGATTATTTGCCGCATCAACCATTCGCTTCTCGCCCGAAATAAACGTCATGTCGAGCTGATGAGCAAAGAGATTGCGGATATCCGCGATGCCATACATTGCGTTTCGCGCTAGCTTTTCGAAGACGTAGAGCTGGTATCCAAGATCGATTTTTGGTTGGAAGAAACCTAGCGGGCCTCCGACATGAAATAGCTTCTTGTTCATGTCTACTCTGTGTCCTTCGGACGACCGCAACCTGGAAATCAGCACATCGCGGAGCGAGTCTTCGAGAATGGCACCCCCGACTATTGCGACCACTCTGTCGGACGACTGCGACTCAATTAGCTCTTTTAGCGCCGTGTTTTGCGCGTCATTACCAATCGCCCACACCATATTGAACCTCTCCAGCGGTCGTGCGTTATCGCGCCATCCAGTGGACGCGCCACGGATGTGGACCTTCCGCAAGTTTTCGCTGCAAGGAAACTTATCTTTATGCTTCTTAAGCACGTTCCAGATCAGCCGTGGGATTTCGACAGGCACGTCTTCAGAGTTGTGCTGTTGCCCGGCTGTGGTGGCCCAACGAACTAGCTCGCGCGGGAAAAGAGTGACTGCATGTCCGCCATCAGAGGCGCAAGTGAACATTCGCTCATTGCGATCTAGCAAATAAGCAAAGATATTGCGCTCGTGCTGATTTTAAAGTCGAAAGCTCTTCGACAATTTCTAGTTCAATATCTTCCGGCGAGGTTACGCGGGCGGTAATGGGACTTCTAGCCTCAAGGTGTCTGATGGGGACGCTTTTTGCTCGAAGTGCGTCACCAACTGAGGTGTCGAGCCGTGTGCAAATTGCGCTGAGCGCTTCTTCCTCCGGACGAGTATAGGCTCCCGTCGTTATGTAGCGAGAGCGAATTACATTGTCGTGCTCGCCCATGATATTGATAACTTCCTTATCATCTCCCGTCAGTGCCAATCCCCGTTTCTCGGCAGCTTGATTGAGTTTAATGACGCCATGAGAATATTGTTTCAGGTCTTTAACAGTTAGACCTGTGTTGCGCAGGAACGCTTTCAGATACAGTTCAATCGCGTGATAGAAGAGGAAAGTTACTGGAGCGCTTGGGTGTGTAACTTGCAGCTTCTGGACGCTGAGGTACTCAGCGGATTGCCAGTACGACCGCGCGAAGTGAAACAGGCCCATCGGGTTGGTGCGGTCATCATCGGTCGGCTTAAGATCGTCAGCCACGTCCATTCTCTTCCTTTTCCCGACCGAAGCCGGATGTAGAGATAACGGCTTCAATTGCTAACACAGCCTCGCGCTTCTCCTCGAACACATGCCACCTCGTATATATGCCTGTCACGCCCTTATCGTTGTGGTTTAGTAGAGCTTTCACATAGCACACGGGCAAGCGTGCTGCCTGCGCCAAAGTCGCGCCCGTCCGGCGAAGTTCGTGAGGCGTGAAAGCCGCAAATTCTTTGTCTTCGAGAAGTCGGCGAACGGCCTGGCATAATGTATGCCGCGCGAGCATCCCAACGCTCTCGAACCGGCTGGCGAACACGGGCCTGTCGTTTTTATCTTAGCCATTAATAGCATTGAAGAGAATTGTTGGAAGGATCGAGCATCGCTGAGAAAAAGCGATTACATCACTGGGAGACTAATGGCCGGAGGTTCAAATCCTCTCGCTCCGACCATTTACATTTTTTACTTGATCAGATTTCTCTTGCTTACCGTCGAACAATCAATCCCTTCGCCGTCACCACAACCCATCGGCCGTCCTGATAGCGAACCGCATCGACGCGGCCGAGGCCGGGAAGAGGATCGCCGGGATAGGCTTCGTAGAGACCGGCCGGTCCGTTGATGATGGCGCCGCCGCCGCTGACGCGGTTGAGAAGTCCAGCCTTCGACGATCGGAGGCTTCTTCGGCTCGATCTTGGTGTCGGCAATAGCAGCAGTCCTCGTATCGATCACGCCTGCGCTGGCGGGAGCGATTGAGCCTGTCGCCTCGGGCGCGGCCGAAGCGGTTGCGACCGTGACTTTGTCCGGCGCTTTGTCCTGGATCTTGGTTTGCGCTTCGCTGACTTTGGCGATCTTGAGCGAGGTGTCCTCTTGCGACTTCTCGATCTTGTCGAGACGCTCGCCAAGTTTGCCGATTTGCGCGGTTCGCGTTTTCCCGGCGCGGTCCATGTCCGCCTTCACGCCGTTCACGTCCGCATTGATGCGCGCGACGGCGTCCTTGAGCACAGCCAACTCGTCGGCTGACGCCATCTGTTTCGGAGCAGGTGCCGTGAACATATGTCCGAGCGCGACGGTGGTGAGCGATCCGCCGGCAGCGCCGCAGATCGCCGCAACGGCAACGAGGGCCGCGAGCCGTCTGCCACGGTGGGCCGAGAAACCTGGGTCCGCTTTCGATGACGATCCATCAGCCTCGTCAAAAAACGGGCCGTCCGATGGTTGTGGTCGCAGGACCATGATGTTCGCGGGCGCGCGAACTGTCTCGCTGCTCGGGGCGTGTTGAACGGCGTCGTGCTGATGATCGGAAGCACCGGCTGCCGATGTCCCGGATGATGCGCTCGACGTGGAAGCATCGTTCGACGCCGCGCCCTTGGGCTCGCTGGCGTCGTCGTTCTGGCTGCTGAATGGCTCGGTCACGATCAAAGCCTCCAAATGGGTTGGGATATTAGGTGATCGTTTATGGTTACCAATTGGTTAACGCGCGTGATCGGGCCTGCAATTGGAACCGGAGCGAAGGTGATTTTGCATTGCGGCAAAAAATGGGACGCGATTTCGGCATGCGAGTGGGAACCTGCGTTGAACCGGCGCTTTATGTGATGCGTCTCACATGAGAGGCGATTTATTGTGCCGGTTTCTGCAAGCGGCTTGGCAACCGCAATAGGATAAGGGCGCGTCGCAGATGTCGATCATGCTGGCTGTCGTCCTGACCTCGATCTCGATGATGATCGCCGTGGTTCTGACGATGGTGTTTATCGCCGTGTCGCTCACGCGCGGTTCGCAGCTTCTTGCCGCGCGAATGGGCCTCGCAAGAATGGAAATGATCCTGGTGCATCCGCGAACGCGTTATCGCGAGGCGAGGGTCGTTGCGGCGCGGCACTGATGTCCGAAGACGTTTGCCAGCGCCGAATTGCGCGCGGCAATCTGACCCGCAGTCGCCACGAAAACCGCTTCTCATATTGTCTTTCGAAGCGAGCGATAAATCTCGCCGTTTGGCCGATCGGGTCGAGTTACCGATTCGAACATCCCGCGCGTTGCTTCGATATTTTCATGGCAACGGACATCAGCGTGGAACGTCGCCTCTGCTTTGGGGTTTTTCCTGTCCAAGAGCATTTCCGGCAAGTGGGTATGAGGTCGCCGGAAATCATTGCTCTCATTCACGTCGCGCGTGCTTTCAAACAAGACCCGAAACCACTTTCGTCGGACGCATGCGCTTTGCATAAGGAGATACCCAATGTTTGCGAAATATGCCGTGGCTGGATTGGCGGGCGCCGCTTTGTTGGCAGGAACCGCGTTGGCCCAAACACCGGCGCCGGCTCCACGCGCCGATACGTCGGCTTCAACGATATCATCAAGCCAGAGCCATCAGGGTCTGTATCGCGCGTCCAAGCTCGTCGGCGTGAACGTTTATAACGACAGCAACGAAAGCCTCGGCAGCATCAACGATCTGATCGTCGATAACAGCGGCAACATCAAGAATGTCATCATCGGCGTCGGCGGATTTCTCGGCGTCGGAGAACGCTATATCGCCGTCGGCTTCGATCAGTTGAAGTGGTCGAACGATCCGGTGAAAACGGCCGCGGCCACTCCGCCGGCGGGTGGAACGGATAACTCGCGAACCGTAGGCTCGTCCACGACAGCGGCTCCCGGCACGCCCATGACGGCTCCGGCGGCTGCGGCCCGATCCAATGCCGATGCCTGGTATCCCGATCACGCCCTGCTGAGCGCGACCAAGGATCAGGTGAAATCCATGCCTGAGTTCAAGTATTGATCGCAAGCGTCAATTGACGCTCGGTATTGAGAACGAGAAAACCGGCTTCGGCCGGTTTTCTTTTGGCTCCAAATAACACGCTTCGCGCATCACATGCGCGTGGGCGATCAGGCTTGAGGTGGACGAAATCGCGCAGCAGCGGATAGATTTCCGTATTCCACCGCCGTCCGCTGAACACGCCGTAATGCCCGACGCCCGCCTGCATATGGTGCTGCTTGCGATATTGCCTCACACCGGTGCAGAGATCTTGCGCCGCGACGGTCTGGCCGATTGAGCAGATGTCATCCTTTTCGCCCTCGACCGTCAGCAATCCCATCTTGCTGACTGATGCAGGATTGATGAGCCTGCCTCGATGACTGAGCTTTCCTTGCGGCAGCAGATGCTCTTGAAAGACGTCCCGGATGGTTTCGATGTAGAAATCCCCGGGCAAATCCATCACCGCGAAATATTCGTCGTAGAAAGTCTTGATCGTGTCGGCTTTTTCCGTCTCGCCGTTTGCAAGATGATCCATCAGCTCCATGATGCGATTTGAGATGACGCTCGAGATTCATTGAAATGAACGCGGTCAGTTGCACGAAGCCCGGATAAACCCGTCTGAATGCCCCGGCGCATTGCACGGGAACGGGATTGATCATGTTTCTCTCGAACCATTCGATCGGTTTGCTCTTGGCGAAGTCATTGACCTTGGTGGGCTGAATGCGCGTATCGATCGGACCGGCCATCAAGGTCAGGCTCGCCGGGCGCGCCGGATGATTATCCTCTGACATGATCGCCGCAGCCGCGAGAGCGGAGACCGACGGCTGGCAGATCGCAACCATATGAGGACGCGGTCCGAGCTGATCGAGAAAATCAATGAGATGGTCGGTGTAGTCGGCGAGGGCGAAATCGCCTTTGCTGAGAGGAATGTCGCGCGGATTGTGCCAGTCGGTGATGTAGACGTCGTGATCCTGAAGAAGCGTTTGCACGGTGTTTCGCAGCAACGTCGCGAAATGTCCCGACATCGGCGCCACCAGCAGCACGCGCGGCTGCGCGGGAGCTGTTGGTTTCTTGAAATGCAGCAGCGACCCGAAAGCTGTTGCGTGCGTGATCTCTTCCACGACCTCGCATTCACGGTTTCCGACCCTGACTTTTGTAATGCCGTAGGTCGGGCGCGAATAACTGATCGAGCTGCGCGAGATCAACTCAAGCGCGGCGCCCAGGCGGCGCAACACTCCGTCCGATACGCCGGCCGGAAGGAGATTGAGGTATCTCAATGCTGCGGCGGCCCCACTTCGCCATGGAGCGGTCATCGCCGTGTAGTTCTCAAACGCCTGATACATCATCCAACGACCTGATGGCCTTGCGAACCGCTGGCTGAGACGGCCAGCCCCGAGCCATTGGCCATGCAAATTCAAAGCCAGCGGTGATCGTTGTCGAACTGGCATGTCATTTGCTGCGTTTGGCTTGCCGCGTGTGAGCGGAAAGCCGTTGAACGGCGCGCCGAAGCGGATTTTCGTGCGAGGCGGCGGCATGGTGTATGCGTAGGGGAGCTGTCATGACAAAAGCGACGTTGACGGTCAGCAGCAAGAATTATTCGTCATGGTCGCTGCGCGGTTTTCTGCTGACGAAATTCTCCGGTCTGGAGTTCGACGAGATCGTCGTTTCGCCGGACGATGCGGCGGCCCGCGCTGAAATTCTCCTGCTCTCGTCGTCCATTCTGGTTCCGTGCTTGCGCCACGACGGCGCGGTGGTCTGGGATACGTTGGCGATTGCGGAGTATCTCAATGAAATCAGGCCCGACGCGGGATTATTGCCTGCAGATCGGCTGCTGCGCGCGCGCTGCAGATCGATTTGTGGCGAAATTCATTCCGGTTTTGCGAACCTCCGGTCGTCGCTGCCGGTAAATCTCAAGGGGCATTTTCCCGGCTTTCGAATCTGGTCGCGTGCGCAGGCGGATATCGACCGCGTCGTCGCCATTTGGAACAAGTCACTGGCGGACTCAGGCGGGCCGTATCTGTTCGGTGAACGCAGCATGGCCGATGCGATGTATGCACCGGTCGTGACGCGGTTCATGACCTATGACGTCAAGCTCGACGACCGGCTTTCGGCATACGCAAACCGCATTATGCAGCTACCGGAAATGCAGGAATGGATCGCTGCGGCCCGGCTTGAGCCGACGGATATCGAGGAGCTGGAGGTTGAAATTTAGGCAGTCTCCGCGAGACCTGCCTCTTTGTGGTGCCGAGGAAGCGTGCGCCGCTGCTCAACTTGCCGCCTATCGTTGCGGGGAGCCGTAGGTATTTTGACGCCGCTTCCGACTGCGACAAAATCCGCTCACGGTTTGCGATCAATCTAAGTCGCCGTGGTTGAAAGGCTTTCCGCAGCTTCGCCGGTTTGTTTCATCGTGATCGAGGTGGCTTTCTCGACTGGCGTGTTTTTCGCATGGACGACGCCACGGGCGGTTCGTCTCAAAAGTCCCGCCTCTCAATGCGAACGATCACATCGATGGAGGCCGCGGATTGATCCGCGCGCAACGACCACTGACCGGTGGACGACAGCTCATGACGCGTCATTGCTTCGTTGCCGCGCCATGCAACGGTGCGGAATATTTCGAGGTGGCTGCGAACAACCCCCACATGATGCCGAGCATCATCCAGAAATGACGCCAGTGGTCGGTGTCGATGATGACGCTTTCGCCGACTGTTCCGAGGAATGCCGCGAACACCACCAGATACAAACGTTGCCATGGAACGCGAACGAACACGTAGCGGAAGCCGACCAGGACCGTGGTCAGGATCAACGCCGGATAACACACGCCTGAAACCCAGCCGCCGGACATGAAGGCGTTGAGATAGGAGTTATGGGTGTCTTCGGGGAAGAACTTGCTGAACTGCAGCGGCCCGATGCCGAGCGGCAAGTCCAGCGCCATTTGCGCGCCGAGCACATAGCGGCCGAAGCGGCCGAACCTTCCGGCATCGTAACTTTGCTCAAGCGCGGCGCGTTCCTTGAAGAGACCGCCGATCGAATTGAACGACAGCAACAGCGCCACGCCCAAGATGGCGATGACGATTGCCACGGCGGTGAGAATAACCAGCCTTGAGCGCTGCGGCTGCGATTGAGCGGTCAGATACATCAAGACCAGCAGAAATGCCGATGTGAAAACCAATTGCCCCCATGCGGCGCGGGAGAATGACAACAACACCGCGAGCGCAACGACGCCCAGCAACACCGAATTGCGGACGGCCTTTCCGAACGGATCGGACACCACGCTTTGCAGCGCGAACAGGGCGGGTAAAATCAGAAACGCGCCGAGCACGTTCGGATCTTTGAACGTTCCGCTTGCGCGGGAATAAAGCGTAAACAGATCCGGGTTTCCGGGTATCAGATGGAAATACCCGGCGATGCCCGCAAGCGAGGCGACGAGCGCACCGACCATCAATCCGCGCCGCAGGAGATCAAGTCTCTCAAGCGTTTCGTCCGCGCAGATCATCGCGAAAAACAGCGCCGAGATCGCCAGATACCACGACGTCAAAATCCAGTTGACGATTGCGGGGACATTCATCAGATTCGCCGCGCAGATCGTGTAGCCGATGTTGACCAGAAAAAGCAGAAGGAGCAGCGGCAGGAACACCGCGCGCATGCGCAATCCGGTGATCGCGAAGAACACGAGCCCGCTCACGATTGCGAATTCATAGGGGCTTGGTTCGATGATGACGATTGCGGCGGAGCAGCCGGTCAACCAGAGCAACGCGCGTTGAATTGCTACGATCCCCGGCGGGGCGATCGGGGTGGGGACGACAAGACGGGCCGCCGCATCATACGCCATACACTACTCTACCAACCCGAAACTCTTACACGACCTTGCGACGACGTCGCTCCATAGTTTTATTTGACGCGTTTTCTTGACGCGAACCGGCATCCACCACCGGATCAAGTCCGGCGGCATGCTTCGCTTGAAAACGCTCTAATACGCATGATCGGTTTTCAGCAAAGCGAGAGGCGTTTTGCAAAGGATGTAAAGATCGAACATGACCGACCAGTTTTCGATGTAATAGAGATCGAACTCGACACGCTTCTGGATCTTTTCCTGATTGTCGATCTCGCCGCGCCAGCCGTTGATCTGCGCCCATCCGGTAATTCCGGGCTTGACGCGATGCCGCGCGAAATAGCCATCGACAGCTTCGTCGAATAAGCGGTTCTGCAATCTGCCCTGGATCGCGTGAGGACGGGGACCAACAAGCGACAGATTGTTCTTGAACACCACGTTGAAGAGTTGCGGCAGTTCGTCGAGGCTGGCTTTTCGGATGATACGGCCCACGCGGGTGACGCGCGGATCGTTCTTGGTCACGACCCTGGAAGCCAGCGGATCCGCCTGATCGTGATAGAGGGAGCGAAACTTGAACACATCCATCCGCTCATTGTTGAACCCGAAGCGCTTTTGCCGAAAAAGCACCGGCCCCGGACTGTCCAGCTTGATCGCAAGCGCGATCAACGCCATCACGGGCAACAGCAGCAACAGCAGGATGGATCCGACGACGTGGTCGAAGATCCACTTCGTGACCATATCCCAATCGGTGATGGGCTGTTCGAACACGTGAAGCGTGGGGACATTGCCGAGATAGGAATAGGAGCGGGGGCGAAAGCGCAGCTTGTTGGTATGCGCCGAGAGCCGGATATCGACGGGCAGGACCCATAGCTTTTTCAGCATCGCGAGGATGCGGGTTTCCGCCGAAATGGGTAATGCGAACAGCACGAGATCGAGGCGGGTGCGATGGGCAAATTCCACGATGTCGTCGACCTTGCCGAGCTTGGGAAGACCTGCGCAGGTGTTCTGCGCGCGGGTATCGTTGCGGTCGTCAAAGACGCCGAGAATATCCAGGTCTGAATCTTTTTGCGTCTTGAGCGCCTCGATCAGTCGCTCGCCGTTTTCATCGGAGCCAACGATGATCGTGCGGCGATCGAGACGGCCATCCCGCGCCCATTTGCGCACCAGAGCCCGCAACAGCAGCCGCTCTACAATGAGCGTGGCCATGCCCGTAAAGAAAAAGGCGGAAAGCCAGAGACGCGAAACTTCGTCGCCCAGATTTGCGAGAAACGACGCGCTCATGAGCACGAGGAACACAAAACACCAGGACGAGATCATCCGTGTCAGTTGCAGCAAGCGCCCGCGAAAAATTTGAACCTCGTAAAGCCCGGCAGCCTGGAAGCCTGCCACGGCGCCAAGAGCGACGCCGGGGGCCGCGATCAGGTAGGGCCACACGATTGCGCCGAGAGGCACGACGTAGCCGAAATAGATCCCGAGGCCGATGATCGTGATCAGCGCGAAATCGAACGAGCGGACGATTCCCGCAATGACGATGGGAGAATAAGCGGACTGAACCTTTTGCTCCGCCACGGCGAGTGCGGCGGCCGACAGTCGCTGGCGGCGTTCAATTTTCAGCTTGCCGCAGGGCGTCACCGCAGGCGCTGCGGCAGAGGCGTCGATGAGGGAGGGTGCGTCGATCGGTTCCACTGCAAGGATGTCCTGCGAATAGCCTAAAATACTCTCCGGCAAATGGGATCCGGTTGCTAGAAAATACTTCGTTTCGACAAATTAGTTTCGTCGGGTACTGCCCGATGTCATGCGCTCGTGTTCGATATGGTAACGCCCGAGATGAAGCGAAGTGCCTCACGGCATTTTCACTTGGTCACTCTCGCTTATCGGACAAATCGAAAAAATTAGTTATCGCGGAAAGGTTTGGTTAACGCTTTGCAAAGGCGTCGAGGTAGCCGTCCATGACGCCATCGACCATCGATTTCTGCGAGAAGTGCAGAAAGATGCGTTCCCGCAGGGTGCGGGCACGCTCGCGCACCGTTTCAGGTTGGTCGGTCGCGGCTGCGATGGCCGCAGCCATGGCTTCGATATTGTTGGCGGCGAACAGACCGGCCTCGTGGGGCCCGAAAATTTCCGGAATGCCACCGGCGTTCGACGCGACAATGGGAACACCCGCCGCAGCCGCTTCGATCACCACATAGGGCATCGAATCTCCGCGCGAGGGGACGACCAGAAGACGGCCTTGGGCGAAGCCGAAGCGGGCCTGGACGTGACCGATGAAACGTACGGCGTTGCCGAGCTGAAGCCGCGCGACCTGCGCTCTCAGCGCTTCCATTTCCTCGCCGTCTCCAGCGAGCGTCAGCGTGACGCGCTTGCCGCCGGCATGCAGCCGCGCAACCGCATCCACCAGCAGATCCGCGCCCTTGATGTGTCTGAACTCACCGACATAGACGATGTCGGTCGCGTCCTCGGCAATCGTGACCGGATCGAATTCACCTGCCGTCACGCCGTTGAAGACCTTCCGAACCAGACCGTCCGGGGTGCCGATCCTGCGTTCGTAGGTGTTTTGCGCAAAGGCGCTTTCGAACAGAAACAGCTCGGTTCGATTCATCAACGCCTTTTCGAGGCGGGAATAGAACATGCCTTCGATGGTGTTCGGTGCGAAATGCAACGAACCGCCATGAGGCGTATAGACGCGAATGGTCTCGTTCGAGGCCCGCCGCAACCGGATGAATGCGCCTGCTTTGGCGCCATGCCCGTGAAGCACGTCGGGCTTCAAGTGTTGCGTCATGCGCATGAACTTCATCCAGACGGTTACGTCCGATGGATGAGGCTGCCGATGAATGGGCAGACGATGCAGGCCGAGCTTCAGTCGAGGTTCGATTTCGGCAAGAGCCTTCGCTGCGCGCTCGCCGCCGGTCAGGCTGTCCGCGATGAGGCCGACGTCATGTCCGCGCTCGACCTGTCCGTTCGCCAGATCGAGGATGTGGCGGATGATGCCACCCACCGGCGCGCGGACCGCATGGAGAACCCGAAGGGGATTGCCGGTCCGCTCGGCCATCGTCAGAACCAGCGCTCTCCGACGACAACCGTATCGCCGGGCCGGAGCAGGGTGCCCAACGGCACCGTCGCCCGCGACGCGCCGCTTTGATCGACCCGGGTCAGATCGACCGATCCTTTCTGCGCGCGCGCGGAAAAGCCGCCGGCAATCGCCACGGCGCTTTCAACCGTCATATTGGGTACGTAAGGATACTGACCCGGAGCGGCGACCTCACCGAGAATGAAGAATGGCCGATATGTTTCAACTTCGGCGGCGACATAGGGCTCGCGGATGTAGCCGGCACGCAGCTTCGTGGTGATGGCGCGGGCGAGTTCCGCCGGAGTGAGGCCACGGGCGCGCACGGCGCCGATCAACGGCATGGTGATAGAGCCTCCCGCATCGACGGCGTAGGAGTTGGTGAGGCCTTCCTGTCCATAGACGACAATGCGCAGCCGGTCGCCCGCATCAAGTCGGTAAGGAGGTTCACCGCCATAAGCGACAGGAACCATCGCGGGTGTGGCGCTTCCCGCAGGACCGTACGCCATCTGATCGAGGCCTCCGTGCACGGCAGACGGCGCACCGACCGCCGCCACCGGTGGCGGCAGCGTCATGCAGCCCGCAAGGGCCAGTGCCAAAAGCACCGCAGATATCAGCGTCCGGCCAGCCCGCATCGAGAATCCATTGATAATATGCAGACCGATTAACGCACTCATGGTTAATAAAACATGATCGGGGGCTATCAGTACCGTCGGGCGAACTACCCAAAAGAAGGGGTTAACGCGGCAGCAACCTTAATGGAGTGTAATCAGTATGTTGGTGGACCGCGTTCCGGCGTGCGTTTGCCGATATCTTGGGCGTGAATAGCATTTCTCCACACCTCCGACCGGCTGGGGCCATCGGGAAAGTGCTCGAAATGCGTGTAGGGGTTGCTCATGCGTTTTGCGTTCTGGGATCGTCTTGGCGGCAAGCGTCTTGCAAACCTCGCTGGAAATCGTGCGGAACGGCCCGTGCGCCAGCCCACTGTTCAGCCTGAAATGGTTCGGGATACCAACCGGGAGGCCGCTCATAACGGCGCGCCCGGCGATGTCGACGTGCGGCAGATCGGCCGCGTGCTGATGCAGCGAAAGCGCTGGGTCATCGTCCCCACGGTGCTCGCGGCCGCGCTCTCCGTTCTCGCCGTCAATCTCGTGACCCCGCGCTATAAATCGGAAGCGCGCATTCTGATCGACGGCCGTGAGAACATTTTCCTTCGCCCCAACGCCGACCGAGCCGAGGATCGCAGCGCGCTCGACGCCGAGGCGGTGACCAGCCAGGTGCAATTGATCCTGTCGCGCGATCTTGCGAGCGAGGTCATCAAAAAGAACAAGCTCGCGGAAAACCCGGAGTTCGATCCCGTTCTCATGGGAATCTCTCCGATCAAATCATTGCTGGCGTTGTTCGGCATCGGCCGCGATCCATTCCGGCTGACGCCGGAAGAACGCGTTCTCGACGCTTACTACGAGCGGCTTGCCGCCTATGCCGTCGACAAGTCGCGCGTGATCGCGGTGGAATTCCAATCGCAGGATCCCGAACTGGCGGCGCGGGTCGCCAATTCGATCGCCGAAGGATATCTGGTGCTGCAGCAGGGGACCAAGCAGGATCAGGCGCGCTCCGCCGGGCAGTGGCTGTCCGGTGAAATCGAAAGCCTTCGCAAGAAGGTCGCGGACGCGGAATCTCGCGTCGAGGATTTCCGCTCGAAATCCAGCCTGTTTGTCGGAACCAACAACACCACGCTGTCCAACCAGCAGTTGGGAGAGATCAACACGCAATTGACGAATGCGCGCGGGCAAAAATCCGATGCGGAATCCAAGTCGCGGATGATCCGCGACATGCTTCAGAGCGGTAAGCCCATTGAAGCGTCCGAGGTTCTGAATTCTGAACTGGTGCGTCGCCTGACCGAGCAGAGGATCACTCTGCAGGGGCAACTTGCCGAACAGTCCTCGACCTTGCTCGACGGCCATCCGCGTATCAAGGAGCTGAAGGCACAGATTGGCGACCTAGACCGGCAATTGCGCGAGGAGGCCAGCAAGATTTCCCGCTCGCTGGAGAACGACGCACGCATTTCAGGCGCGCGGGTCGAGAGCCTGATGGCAAGCCTCGAACAGATGAAGCGTCAGGCGACATCGACGAACGGACAGGATGTTCAGTTGCGCGCCATGGAGCGCGAAGCCAAGTCGCAGCGCGATCTCCTTGAATCCTATCTCGCTAAATATCGTGAAGCCAGTGCTCGCGAATCCATCGATACGGTTCCCACGGACGGGCGGGTGATCTCGCGCGCGGTCGTGACCAACAACCCGGCCTTTCCGAAAAAACTCCCGATCGTTCTGATCGCAACACTCGCAACGCTGATGCTGTCGGCGGGCCTGATCGCGTCCGGCGAGCTTTTGCGCATGACGGCACCTCGAGGTGGCTCGAGCGCTCCTGCGTTCCGTGGCATGCCCGCGACCGAGCCGGTTTTTGAACGGAACGTTGAACGGGGTTCCGAGCCGATCTTGGAGCCGATTTCGGGGCGGGTTTCGGAGCCTGCAGCCGAGGCGGACATCGCCCGCACGCGGTTGCAGAAGATTTTGAATCCGTCCACCTCTCATCCCGACCTGGCCGCGCCGATTACGGAGATCGAGGAGCTCGCACGAAACTTCCTCGCGGCAGGTGAAAGCGCCCGCAAGATTTCGGTGATCGGAGTCGGGCTGAACGAAAGCGCTACGCTTACGGCGCTGACGCTGGCGCGGTTGCTTGTGCGCCGGGCGAAGGTAGTGCTGGTGGAGCTCGCGATATCGTCGCCGACCGTAGGCGCTGTATCGAACGATCCTATGGCGCCAGGTCTGTCGGACCTGATACTCGGCTCCGCGACTTTCGGTCAGATCATTTCGAAGGACCGGCTGTCGCAGGTGCATCTGGTGGGCGCAGGGCGGGCTTCGAAAGATCGTTCGTTGTTGCAATCGCCACGATTATCGCTGGCAATCGATGCGCTGTTGAGGGTTTACGACTACGTGGTGCTCGATGCCGGTACTGCCGCCGATTTGCCGGCGTCCCTGCTGTCGTCGAATGCGCAGGCCGTTGTCATTCCTGATTCCACAATGACGTGGGACGTTCGCTCCTTTATGTGCGAGCAACTACGGGCAACGGGTTTCACAGGCGTTACGATGCTGAACGGGCCCGCGGACCCGATTGCTCTCGACGAGAGCAATTCCAAGACCGCCGCAGCTTAACCAGCTTCGCTCGAAAGCTCTTTAAGATCAGCGGTGCAGCGCGCTGCGGAGGATCTGCGCCATTTGCGCAAGCGCGGGCGTTTGCTTGACCAGACGCTTGGCGTGGGCCAGCGATGACAGCCCAAGCGCAGCGATGCTGCCGCGCATCGTCAGGGGAAGAAAGCTGTCGAATATCGGTTCGTCGTCTTTGCAGAACCACAGCTTGTAATCGTCCGACCCGATGCCGAGATCGAGCGATGTATAACCCAGCTCCGCATAGTGATCGATGATGTTGCGGAGCAGGATCAGCCCAGGACTGAATTTGGCGCTTTCGGAAATGGTATAGGTATTGAACATCATCGAAAAGCGATGACCGTCGGCAACCCCGCAAAAAATGGCGATCACTTCGGCATTGCTTTCCAGCGCGTGGATTTCCATCACGCGATTGCCGTCGGGTAAAGTGCCAAGGCAACCTCTGGTTACAAAATCTCTGACACCGGGATCCGCGAATACATTAGGCAGCTTCTGAAGCGCCATGCGTTGCGGTTTGATCGTAAAGAACGCGTCGAGGATACGCTTGATGTCTTCGTCGGCCCGCGCAACCACATAGCGATAGCCCGAAAGCGCCTGCAGTTTGCGTTCCTTGCTTTTCAGGCGGCGGCGAAAGGAATTGCTGATCCGCTCGGCCGGCAGCGAATGCGGCTCCAGATTCAGCAGCGGGCATTTGTTGACGGATGGCTGCATCGGCAGCAATGCGAACGGATTGGCCACGCCCATCCAATGTGAAGGCTGGCGCGTCAATGCAAGCAGGTCGGTCTTGTCTCGTCGCGCACGCAGCCGGTCCAGGAGGGCTTCGATCTCACCTTTGCCTGCCGTGGCCGCGAAGTCTGCGGCCAGCAGCGGCATGTTGAAGGTTGCGTGCTTGCCGCCGAGGAAACTTGCCGTACCTGCGCCGTTTTCCTGTCTGACCCCGAGCGGCATGAGAACGAGGGGACGGCGCATGATGTCATATCCGACCACGATGAAAGGTGAAAATCCTTCATGCTGCCCGACATGGGTCTGCCATTCGTTCAGAAAATCAAACCGCTGGAACGGGGTGAACACATGATCGGGCGTTTCCATCCGGCGCCAGATCGTTTCGGCTTCGGCCATATGACGGAAAATATCGACGGATGCGATGCCCGCCTGCATCCCCGTTCTATCGGCGCTGTTGTGTATGACGGCAGCCACGGTCATCGCGGGACCTGCTATTCTGTCGGTATTTTGAAGAACGGGCGGACCTTCAACAAAGAGCCGACCTTTGCAAAGAAATGTCAATAAAGGGTAAGAGCGTTAAAGGGTGTGGGCTGCGTGCCGGTCGTTCAGCTGTGTAGCTCCGGCGATGGCTTTGACGCACCTTCGAGAAAGATTCGGTCAAGACCTTAATATGCCGATGTCTTGATATGGAGAATGTGTTGGCAATATCTTGGAATATCTTGGCAGGGTTGGCGTACGGCCTATGCGTCGGGCCGCGCCATCCAGGATATGATCGGCATGGCAGGTATCACCCAACCAAGCCCGGCGACGACATAGTATGCGAATTGGACGATCCGGGAGCCGGCGATCCACGGTGCTTGAGCGAACGCCATCGCCAACAGCGACCACACAATGACCAGCACGAGCAATCCGACGGTTCCAAGCAGTTTTCGTTGGCGAATTTTCATGACGGAATTGTGCTTTTCTGCCCGGGAAGGCGCTTTTAGGTTGAAGGCGGCGCGACTATAAGGGCCGGGCGTATTCAATCAAGATGTCGGATTTTATGCCTGAAAACGTCGCTCAATCCCGCCGCCTGCGCATCGTGCGGCTTTGGCTGCTTTGCGTCGCCGCGCTGATCGCGGTGATGGTTCTTGTGGGTGGCGCGACGCGTCTCACGGAATCAGGTCTGTCCATCGTCGAATGGAAACCCGTGACGGGATCTCTTCCGCCGCTGACACAAGAGAAGTGGACGGAAGCGTTCGAGGCTTACAAGACCATCCCGCAATATCGCGAGATGAATTCCGGAATGAGCCTCGCGGAATTCAAATCCATTTTCTGGTGGGAGTGGAGCCATCGTCTGCTCGGTCGCGTCATTGGTGCGGCGTATCTGCTGCCGTTCTTGTGGTTTCTGTGGCGCGGCTGGGTGCCGGATCAATTCAAGCGCAAGCTATGGGCTATTTTTGGTCTCGGTGCGTTGCAGGGCGCGGTCGGCTGGTGGATGGTTGCCTCCGGACTTTCCGGGCGGGTTGAAGTTTCGCAATATCGTCTTGCGACCCATTTGATTTTGGCTCTCGCTGATTTTCTCCGCCATCGTCTGGTCGGTGCGGCGGATGAACGCTGCCGAATCCCGCATCGTGCCGTTGCGGCTGAAAGCCACGAGCTTTGTCCTGATGGCTCTGGTCTTCGTTCAGCTCTATTTCGGAGCATTGGTCGCGGGGTTGCGGGCAGGGCGTGTTTTCAACACCTGGCCATCGATCGATGGAGCCATCATCCCGACAAGCGAGCGGTTGTTTTTTGAACATCCGTGGTGGTTGAATTTTTTCGACAACACGCTGACCGTGCAATTCAGTCATCGCATGCTGGCCTACACGATCTGGATCATCGCGGTTCTCCATTTGATGGACGCTGTCCGGTCGCGCTCAACGCCATTCATAAAGGGAGCACTCTGGTTGGCTCTCGCGATCACGCTGCAGGCGGTATTGGGTGTGCTGACGCTCCTGCAGATGGTTCCGATCGGATTGGCGCTTGCCCATCAAGCCGTCGCCATCGTGGTGCTGACATTTGCGCTGCTTCAGTGTGAAAGACTCACCGGCGTGCGTTCCATGCCGGACGCGATTGGAGAACAGGCGGCGTTCGGAGCGCGGGCGTGACGGAACGTTTTGCGGCCTGTTAAGACGCGGAATTGAACGATTCTAAAACGCTCTTATCTACCAGAAACCCCTGATTTTAGCCCGTTTCTTGCACGTCACGGCAATATGGCGCGCAAGCAAGTGGGGCTGATCCTTTACAAGCGACATTCACGGGATAAAACAACCAGTGTCCAGCTGCCGGGACCCGTTCTTTGGGCGCTGGCGCAAACGGGCAGATTTGAATTTTGCCTTTCCCTTGATGTTGGCCGTCGCCGCCCCTCACTTGGAAAGGCTCCAAGAAGGTTTGTTATGTCCAGCGCATTTGTTCAGGCCGCGGTTATCCTTCTTCGTGAAGGGCTTGAGGCCATGCTCGTGATCGCCGCCTTGGCCGGTTATCTGACCAAGGTGGGCGGCGGTCATCGGATCCGCGCGCTGTATGCCGGTGCTTTGGGCGCGGTCGGCGCCAGCATCATTGCCGCCTGGCTGTTCGCGATCCTGAATTCCGGTGAGCACAGCGATATTCTCGAAGGCATTATCATCCTGGTTGCGGCGGCGCTGATGCTTTACGTCAGCGGCTGGTTGCTGGTGAAACAGGATCCACGCGGGTGGCAGGATTATCTTGCAGCAAAAGCCGATCACGCGCTGTCGCAGGATACCTCATGGGCGGTTGCGTCGCTGGCTTTCCTTGCGGTGTTTCGCGAAGGGGGCGAGACCGTGCTGTTTATCAATGCGCTGGCCGGCACCGAAGGTGGCTGGAGCGCCGGGCTGTTCGCTGGCCTCGCTGCGGCCACTGCAGGCCTTGTGGTGCTGTTCTATTTCATCAACCTGATCGCGCGCAGGCTTCCGTTACGGCCGTTGTTCCTGCTGACGTCGGCATTTCTGTTTGCAATGGCGATCAAGTTTATCGGCGAGGCGGTGCAGGAGTTTCAGGAGCAGAGCATCATCCCCGTCACCGAACTCAAGAGCCTGGCCTGGTTTCCAACGCTCGGTCTCAACCCGACGATCGAGGCCGTGTCCGCGCAGCTTCTCGTTATCCTGCTTGCGCTGGCGAGCTATTCGGTTTTCCAGCGCAACAGCCGGCTCGTCCGCGAGGACAAGGCGGCTCAGGCTGCCAAATCCCTATGATCAAATCCTGACCCGGATCTTTTTCGCACAAACAAAAGCGGCGCCAAATCTGGCGCCGCTTTTTTAATGTGAGTGATAGAGCGCTTCCGTTTTTGTTTGAATCACCGTCGCGCTCTATCGTTTTGTTTTGACGCGTTTTCTTAACGCGAACCGGTATCCACCACCGGATCAAGTCCGGTGGCATGCTTCGCTCGAAAACGCTCTAGCTGGAAACGCGATGCTAAGCGTTCAGCGCTTGCTCGAGATCGGCGATGATATCTTCCTTGTCTTCGATGCCGACCGAGAGTCGGACCACATCGACACCAGCGCCGGCCAGCGCTTTCTGGTCGTCGTCCAGCTGGCTGTGGGTCGTCGAGGCAGGATGAATGATCAGCGAACGGGTATCGCCGACATTCGCCAGATGTGAGAACAGCTTTACATTCGAAACCAGCTTGATGCCGGCGTCGTAGCCGCCCTTGAGGCCGAAGGTGAAGACCGCTCCGGCTCCCTTCGGCGCATATTTGCGCGCGAGGTTGTGATAGCGGTCGCCCGGCAGGCCCGCGTAGTTCACCCAGGCGACGGCGGGATGCGCGGCAAGCCACTCCGCTACGCCTTTGGCGTTGTCGCAATGTTTTTGCATGCGCAGCGCCAGCGTCTCGATTCCCGTCAGGATCATGAACGAGTTGAACGGCGAGATCGCCGGTCCGAGATCGCGCAGGCCGAGCACGCGTGCGGCAATCGCGAAAGCGAAGTTACCGAACGTCTCCTGAATCTTGATGCCGTGATATTCCGGGCGCGGTTCGCTGAGCGCGGGATAGCGCGCGTCGCGTGACCAATCGAAGGTGCCTGCGTCGACAAGAACGCCGCCCAGTGAATTGCCGTGGCCGCCAAGGAATTTCGTCAGCGAATGGATCACGATATCGGCGCCGTGATCGATGGGGCGGACCAGATAGGGCGTCGCCAACGTATTGTCGACAATGAGCGGCACATTCGCGCGGCGGGCGACCGCGGCGATGGCTTCGATGTCCGTGACGGTGCCGCCGGGATTGGCGATCGACTCCACAAAGATAGCTTTTGTTTTGGGCGTGAGCGCCTTTTCGAAGCTGGAGATATCGTCGGAATCCGCCCACACAACCTTCCAGCCGAAATTCTTGAAGGCGTGATTGAATTGGTTGATCGATCCGCCATAGAGCTTGCGTGCCGCAATGAATTCGTCGCCTGGCTGCATGCAGCGTGTGAAACACGATGAATTGTGCGGCGTGTCCGGATGCAGTTGCGACCGCTGCCGTGCCGCCCTCCAGAGCCGCGACCCGCTCTTCGAGCACCGCGGTCGTTGGGTTGGTAATGCGGGTGTAGATATTGCCGAAGGCCTGCAAACCGAAAAGGGATGCCGCGTGGTCCGCGTCATTAAAGACGTAGGAGGTGGTCTGATAGATCGGCGTGGTGCGTGCGCCTGTCGTCGGGTCCGGCTGCGCGCCTGCATGAATTGCGAGGGTGGAAAATCCGGGGGAGTGGTCGGTCATGCGTCGTCCTTGGGTGCGCGAGTTCGGTGAGGGGTATGCTGCTGTTCGGGTTGCAGCGCGTCAAGCTGATCGCTGAAATAATGTTCAAATTGCAATCGCATGCCGGGCCAAGCCATCATGCAAAAACAATTTTTCCGGTTGTCCGAGATTTGTAGGTCAGACCCTTCGGATCTCTGCCGGGCAGGCCAGTGCTGGTATTCGATGTGTCCTTATTTGTCGTCACTTTCCGATACCCGGCCCGCGCGGTCCGCGGCGGCGGTTGATCCGCCGGCGACGCTCTCGCGATGAAGCGATAGCCTCATGCCTTGCGTCGGCGCGGGTGCGCGCTTTGAACTGAGCGTGCGGGAGTTGATGCCCATCCACTGGATTTCGGAAGTGAGGCGTCCGTATTCGATCTTCGGGCACCTGTTCATGACGACCTTCAATCCAAGTGCTTCGGCTTTCGCCGCTGCCTCGTCGTTGCGCGCGCCAAGTTGCATCCAGATCACCTTGGGCAGGGGCGACAATTGCAGCGCTTCGTCGACAATCGGCCGAATATGAGATGAGTTCCGGAAAATATCGATCATGTCGAGCGGACGGCCGATGTCGCGCAGCGAGGCGACGAACGGTTTTCCAAGCAGGGTTTTGCCGACATGGCCGGGGTTGACGGGAATCATGTCGTAGCCGCGCTCACTCAAATACTTGAATGCGAAATAGCTGGGCCGGACGTTGACCGGAGAAGCACCAACCATGGCGATGGTTTTCACGGTGTTCAGGATGCCGCGAATGTAGTTGTCGTCGTAGCGATCGTGGTTCATTCGTAAAATATCCTCAACCGGCTTTACCGGTCTTCCCAGTGCGGAGCGCGTTTGTCGATGAAGGCGTTGATGCCTTCTTCGGCGTCGCGTGCCAACATGTTCTCGGTCATCACTTGAGCTGCGTATTGATAGGCTTCCGTGAGCGGCATCTCGGCCTGGCGGTAAAATGCTTCCTTTCCAATTTTTACCGTATGCGCGGATTTCCTTGCGATCGTGTTTGCGAGCGCAATCGCAGCGTCGCGCTCGGAACCATGCGCGACGACGCCGTTCACCAGCCCCATCTCGTGCGCCCGCGCGGCAGGAACCGGTTCGCCGGTGAGCAGCATATGCATGGCGTGTTTGCGCGGCACGTTGCGGGACAAGGCGACCATGGGGGTCGAGCAAAACAGTCCGATATCGACGCCCGGTGTGGCGAACTCCGCATTTTCCGATGCAATCGCCAGGTCACAACTTGCCACCAGCTGACAGCCGGCCGCCGTCGCCATGCCTTGAACTGCAGCAACCACGGGTTTCGGCAGTCGAACAATCGCCTGCATCATGGCGCTGCAGGAGGTCATGATGTGTGCAAAGTAGGCGCGGCCCCGGTCGGGATCCTTGCGGCGGGTCGTGAGCTCTTTGAGGTCATGCCCTGCGCAGAATACGGGACCGTTCGCGGCGATCACCACCGCGCGCACGTTGGGTTCGTCGTGAATGTCTTTGAGGGACTTGTGCAGCGTCGCGATCAGGTCTTCCGACAGGCTGTTGCGGGCAGCTGTCCGGTTGAGCGTCAGGATTGCAATCGCGCCGCTGGTTTCGCGGATCAGTACATCCTGTGATGTCGCGGGCAAGTCCGCTGTTTTTGCTTTCATCGGTGATGTCCGGGGGATGCCGTGAATGGTGTCACGGCGCGTGATCAAGGCTGTTCATGGATGCCACCCTAATGTAGACGAGAGGGCAAGGCGAGGCGAAAGCAGGGCGGAAAAGGGCAGGACTGGACGACATGGCCGCAGCGAAGATGAGCGTTCCGGAGCTCGAACATTTTTTGCATACGCAATTCCCTCAGGCATTCAGCAACGGCGATATCGTCATCGAAAGCGCCGACGGCCAGACCTGCTTGTTGCGTCAATTCTATAACGAGCGAATGCTGCGTCCTGGCGGAACGGTCTCGGGCCCGACGCTGATGGCTCTCGCCGATTTCGCAATGTATGTCGTGCTGCTGTCCGCTATCGGCCCGGTCGGCCTCGCGGTGACGACCAATCTCAACATCAACTTCCTGCGCAAGGGGCAGCCCGGCCAGGACGTAATGGCCGCCGCCAAGCTGTTGAAGCTCGGAAAACGGCTGGCGGTCGGGGAGGTGAATTTGCTGTCGGGCACGTCGCCGGACCCCATCGCCCATGTAACATCGACCTATTCCATTCCGTCTGCTGACGTTTTATGAAGGTATTATAGAACCATTTTTATAACTCATTGTTCTGATTGTATTATTTATCGCCGATGGGCGTTGACGGTATAGACGTCTTTGATTAGAAGCTGCATTCGTGTTCCGTGAATGCGGAGATCGGTTTGCGGTCAAGACAGCGCCAGTTGTTGGTGCGCTTGGCGGTGGCCCGGATCCGGTTCTTCGGAAAGTTTCGAGCCAGCGGTGCCTGTCACCGCACCCCTGTTTCAACGGATAATCTCACATGACAACGTTTTCGGCGAAACCAGCCGAGGTCGAAAAGAAGTGGGTGCTGATCGACGCCAAGGGATTGGTTGTCGGGCGCCTTGCGACCTTGGTTTCGATGCGCCTGCGCGGCAAGCATCGGCCCAGCTATACCCCTCACGTGGATGACGGCGACAACGTTATCATCATCAACGCCGCCAAGGTCGTGCTGACCGGACGCAAGCGTGAGAACAAGGTTTATTATCACCACACCGGATTTATCGGTGGCATCAAGGAGCGCACTGCGAAGTCGATCCTTGAGGGGCGTTTCCCCGAGCGCGTCGTCGAAAAGGCAGTGGAGCGCATGTTGCCGCGCGGCCCTCTCGGCCGCAAGCAATTCGGAAATCTCCGCGTTTATGCCGGTGCCGAGCATCCGCATGAGGCGCAGCAGCCCCAAGTTATCGACGTCGCATCATTGAACCGCAAGAACACGAGGGTTGCGTAATCATGGCCGAGTCCATTCAATCGCTCGACCAGTTGTCGTCGCTCAAGCCGGCTGCTGCGGAAGCTCCGAAATACGTCAAGAAGGTCGATAAGCTTGGTCGTGCTTATGCCACCGGCAAGCGCAAGGACGCAGTCGCCCGCGTCTGGATCAAGCCGGGCACCGGCAAGATCATCGTCAACACCCGCGAAGTCGAGGTCTACTTCGCGCGCCCCGTGTTGCGCATGATGATCCAGCAGCCGTTCACCACGTCCAGCCGCCAAGGTCAGTACGATGTGGTCTGCACCGTGTCGGGTGGAGGCCTGTCCGGCCAGGCCGGTGCGGTTCGTCACGGTCTGTCGAAGGCTCTGACCTACATGGAGCCCGATCTGCGCGGCGTTCTGAAGAAGGGCGGCTTCCTGACGCGTGACTTGCGTGTGGTCGAACGCAAGAAGTACGGTCGCGCCAAGGCTCGCCGGAGCTTCCAGTTCTCGAAGCGTTAATTTTCTCTCATGGAGTTGCTGCAAATGCAGCGCTTCACGTCAAAAGGGCAGCTCACGCTGCCCTTTTTTCGTTTCGAGGCGTCGCGCGATTTATCGTTTCGAAATCATTGCATTGTGTCCGGCTTTTTTTGAGAAAAGTTCACCCCCGGGAAAAACGTTTTCCGAAGGTAAAGCCCCTAAGGTCCATGCAGAATATGGAGCCGATGTCGCTCTGTACGCATAACTAGGCCGTTCGATTCAGGCTGGTGGGCAGATGTCATTGGATATTTCGACGCTTTATCTTGTCGCAACGCTTGTTGCCGCGATGCTCGGGGTCCTTCTCCTGTTTTTCTGGAAACAAGAAAAGATACCCGCGCTGGGCTGGTGGGGGACCGCTTACATCGTCGGCGCTGTCTCGATCGGCGTATGGACGGTCGCGGGAACGATGCTGGATAGCCTTGTTTTGTTGCCGGTCAGCGTCCTCGGTTTTGCCGCCTGCGGAATGGTCTGGAACGCCGCGCGCGTGTTTCATGGCCGTGAGCCGATTTGGGCAGGCTTGCTTGCAGGCTCCGTTGTCTGGCTCTGCGCTCTCATCATTTTCGGCGAGCAAGCGGAGTTTGCACGGACCCTGGTCGGAGCGGCTATCGTCGCCGTCTATGCAGCGCTGACGGCTAAAGAACTGGGGGCTGAACGGCGCAAGTCAATGCAGTCGCAGTGGCCCGCTATTTTTATCCCGATGCTCCACGGCGCCGTCTTGATGATGCCCATCGTATTGGGCGGCCTGCTGTACCCTGCCGATGATGCATTCAAGGCAAATAATATCTGGGTCGTGATCTTTGCGATCGAGCTTGTGCTTTACACCGTCGGCACCGTTTTCGTTATTTTGATGATGGTCAATGACAAGACGGTGAAGGCGCACAAGGCCGCAGCTTCGACGGATCCATTGACGGGGCTGTTCAATCGCCGCGGTCTCAGCGAAGCGACCGCTCTAGTGATCGCGCGTGAAGCCAAAGCGGGCCGCCCCGTGACGGTCATGATTTTCGATCTCGATCACTTCAAATCGATCAACGATCGCTTCGGCCACGCTGCTGGCGACGAAGTCCTGAAGCTGTTTGCGTCAGTCGTGAGCACAAATCTGCGAACCACCGATCTGATCGGCCGCATCGGCGGCGAGGAATTCGTGGCCATGTTGCCGTGCACGATTGAGGAAACCTTGGTTGCCGCCGAGCGTGTCCGTTCCGCGTTTCAGAGCTGCGGCATTGAAATCGACGATACGCCGGTCGATACCACGGTCAGCATCGGTGTCGCGGGAGGCAGCGCAAATACTGAGCTTGAGGTATTGCTGGCCTGCGCGGACACCGCTCTCTATCGGGCCAAGCGTACCGGACGCAATCGCGTCGAGGTCGCAACCGGGGATCCGCATTCGCCGGAAAATAATGCTAGCAAGCCGGCCGGCGAAGCGATCGCGCCGCGTCCGTCAATCGTGGTTCGTCGCCCGGTGGAAGTGACGGAAATCGGAGCCTGAGCGCGCCTTCGTACGACGGCGCGTGATGTTCGCATGTGACTCTGCGAACGGAAGGTAGGCGAAGGTAACTTTGAATTTACCATGTCGAGGCTACACTTGAGTTATGAATACGAGCATCGAGTCACGACAGCGATCGGCAGTCACAGCCCTTGAAGCGAGCGTAGCTTCTGCACGCGCCGGGTTCGGCTGCCTTTTCTCCTCTTCCGACGAATATGAGCACGCATTGATTTCGGAACGTCGCGCTCAGGGCCGCTACGACGCGCCCAGCCGGTTGCCTCTCATCATGTTCGTCGTCCTGACACTGGTGGTTGCCGGCGCGGCCTGGCTGTTGGTCTGATCGTCTGATTTTCGTTGTCGACGGCTTCCCAACCTGCAACATTTCACAAGCATTGATGTGCTCGGCTGACCCAGCTGAAGCGTGCGTCAGGCAATCGAAATGTTGGGAGGACTGAGGCCGTGATCACTGAAATCGCACAGATCGAAGTCAAGCCAGGGATGGAGAAGGACTTCGAAGCCGCTGTGGCAAAAGCCAAAGCCGCCTTTGGCCGCTCAAAGGGCTTCCACGGATTTGAATTGCATCGGTCTATCGAAAAGCCCCAGCGTTACCGGCTGATGGCGAAGTGGGACAACGTCGACGCGCACATGGTCGATTTTCGCAATTCGGAAAACTTCGCCGAATGGCGCGCGCTGGTTGGACCCTATTTTGCAGCTCCTCCGGAAGTCGAGCATACCGAAACGGTTGTGACGACAGGCTGAGTTCGCCGGCAATTGCATCGGTGAAGGTGTCGCTTTGGCGTGGCGGCGCTTACGCCGGCGTGGTTTCACCTTCGCCATAAAGATGCTTCAGCGCGACCTTGATGATCGCGATCAGCGGCAAAGCCAGCGCGAGACCCCATATTCCGAACAGAACGCCAAGGAAAATCTGCGACGCAAACAGTGTCGCAGGTGGAATGTTAATGGCGTGCCGCTGGATCAGCGGAGTCAGGATATTGCCTTCGAGAAATTGCACGAAGAGATAAAGGCCGAAGGCGCTGGCGACGGCGGTCCAACCGGACCCCAGACTTGACAGCACGATGATGACGCCTGCGACCACGGCACCGACTGTCGGGATAAACGTCAGCAATCCGGCCTGAAAGCCGAGCACGAGAGCGCCCGGGATCCCGATGATCGTCAACCCGATCCATGTGACGAGAAAGATAGCGCTCATCGTGGTGATTTGACCCAACAACCACCGCCGTAACGTCTCTGCAGTGTCGTCGACCAATCGCGCGGCGTGTGTGGCGTGACGTTGAGGGATGAAGCTCAGCAAGCCGTTGCGATAGATCTGCGGCTGCAGCGCCAGCATTAGGCCGAGAAAGATCACTACGAAAATGTTTCCGACCGCTCCGAACACGCCGAGCAGAAGGCGCGCGGTCTGGCCGAGAAGGGCCGTCGTTCCGGACGCAATGGTTCCTGCGCTTGGCAGCTCCGGTGCTTTGGGGCGTGCGGTGTCGGTGGTTGACGAGATACTGACGGAATCGAGGAAGCTGGTATCGATGCCGCGCTGATCCAGAAAGCCTTTGACGGTGCCGACTTGCGAACGAATTGTCGCGGTGAGGGCGCTGGCCTGTTGCGCGATGGTTGCACCGCCGAGAACCACGATGCCCGAGAACATGCCGGCAAACAAAACGCACACCACCGCAAGCCGCAGCAGATAGCTCCCGCCGATAAGACGGCCGAGCAGGTGACTCAAGGCATTGAGGAAAATGCCGAACAGAATTCCGGCGAAGATCAGGAACAGTGTATCGGCGGTGTACCAGATGAGACCCAGAACAGCGGCAAAGGCGACGATCACGCAGCCGCCGGCGCCAATGGACCACGCCAAAGTGCGCGAGGGCGGCAAGACATCGGCAGGAACGGTCATTCGTCACCTCATTTGTGTGTCGGCATTCTTCGCCGAAGCCGCTGGATGGATCAAGTCCACGGGCGGCCAACCCGGATTGCGCCTAGCCAATTTACGTCGCCGATCCATGGCGCCCGACGTCTTGAACGGGCGTTGCAAAAGATAAAGGCGCCCCAGCGAAGGGGCGCCTTTGTTTTCGATAGAGATCGTTCGCGGATGTCCGCGAGCGCCTCTTATTGCGAGTAGTACATATCGAACTCGACCGGATGCGGGGTCATCTCGAAACGAGCGACTTCCGTCATCTTCAGTTCGATATAGGAGTCGATGAAATCGTCATCGAACACACCGCCGGCCTTCAGGAAGCCGCGGTCCTTGTCGAGGTTTTCCAGCGCTTCGCGGAGGCTGCCGCAAACCGTCGGGATCGACTTCAGCTCTTCCTTGGGCAGATCGTAGAGATCCTTGTCCATGGCCGCGCCCGGATCGATCTTGTTCTTGATGCCGTCGAGACCCGCCATCAACATCGCGGCGAAGCCGAGATAGGGGTTCGCCATCGGATCGGGGAAGCGAACCTCGACACGCTTGGCCTTCGGCGAGGTGGTGTAGGGAATGCGGCACGAAGCCGAACGGTTACGTGCGGAGTAGGCGAGCAACACCGGCGCTTCATAGCCCGGGACCAGACGCTTGTAGGAGTTGGTCGACGGGTTGGTGAAGGCGTTGATCGCCTTGGCGTGCTTGATGATGCCGCCGATGTAGAACAGGCAGGTATCGGAGAGATCCGCATACTTGTTGCCTGCGAAGACCGGCTTGCCGTCTTTCCAGATCGACTGGTGAACGTGCATGCCCGAGCCGTTGTCGCCATAGACCGGCTTCGGCATGAAGGTGGCGGTCTTGCCGTAGATGTGCGCGACCTGATGGATGCAATATTTGTAGATCTGCATCTGGTCCGCCATCAGCGTCAGCGTGTCGAACTTCATTCCGAGTTCGTGCTGAGCGGACGCCACTTCGTGGTGATGCTTTTCGACCTTGACGCCCATCTTGGCCATCGCGCCGAGCATTTCCGAACGCATGTCCTGGACGCTGTCCTGCGGCGGGACGGGGAAGTAGCCGGCCTTCGTGCGGATGCGGTGACCGAGGTTGCCGCCCTCGTATTCGGTATCGGTGTTGGTCGGCAATTCGACCTGATCCAGTTTGAAACCGGTGTTGTAGGGACTCGAGGAGTACCGAACGTCGTCGAATACGAAGAATTCAGCTTCCGGGCCGACGAATACGGTGTCGCCCACGCCCATGGACTTCACCATGGCTTCGGCCTTTTTGGCGATGCCGCGGGGATCGCGGTTGTAGGGCTCGCCAGTGGTCGGCTCGAGAATGTCGCAGGTGATGACCATCGTGGTCTCGGCGAAGAACGGATCGATCGTCGCCGTTGCGGGATCCGGCATCAGGCACATGTCGGATTCGTTGATCGCCTTCCAGCCGGCGATCGAGGAGCCGTCGAACATTGTGCCTTCGGCAAATGTCTCTTCTTCGATCATGCTGACGTCGAAAGTGACGTGCTGCCACTTGCCGCGCGGATCGGTAAAACGCAGGTCGACGTATTTTACGTCGTTGTCCTTGATTGCTTTCAGGACGTCTTTGGCGGTCTTCATGAATACCCCTTATGTACTGTCGTGGGTCTACTTGGTGGTCGTGAAATCTGGTCGCTGGATGCGGCCGTGTGGCAGGAAGGTCTAGTCTGAATTCGCTTTCTTAAATGGCATCCAGGCCGGATTCTCCTGTTCTGATGCGAATGGCTTCTTCGATGTTGGACACGAAAATCTTGCCATCGCCGATCCGGCCCGTCTGCGCGGCACGCCGGATAGCATCAATCGCCTTCTCGACCAACTCATCGGTGATAACAATTTCGATTTTTACCTTGGGCAGGAAATCGACGATGTATTCGGCGCCTCGGTAGAGCTCCGCATGGCCTTTCTGGCGCCCGAAGCCCTTGGCCTCCGTCACCGTGATCCCCTGCAGCCCCACCTCCTGAAGTGCCTCCTTAACCTCGTCCAGTTTGAATGGCTTGATGATCGCTTCTATTTTCTTCACGTTTTAAGCTCTCCCCGGGCACGTCCGACGACTACAGGCTCGCGTGCATCAGTGCCGCACCCGCAACAATGGCATCCGGTTATCTCATGTTATCTCATGGGCTCTTGAGCGATGACAGCGGTGCCCCACAGGACGTGCGGCGTGGTCCGCCAGCGAGCAAAGCACACCGGTTGAAGCCTCCTAAAAGCAGGGTCTATGCCAAGTCGGAAGCTTCGAAAAAACAAGAGTGTTATCAGATCGTTAATGGGCTAAACTGCCTTACCGCTACGCACCCTCCATGGACGCGCTGATTACAAAACGGGCGATATGATTATCTTTTAGGCAGAACGCGCACTCATCGTGTTGAAGGTTCGATCAAGTTTTGCCGAATTGCCTGAGGATAAGGCGATTTGGAATGGAGTGCCGATGGAATTGCTGACCACCGAGCAAATGGCGCGAGCCGACGCTTTGAGCGCGGAGAGCGCCGGGGGCAGTTTCGCGCTCATGAAAGCCGCGGGTCGCGCCGTCGCGCTTGCTGCGGCTGAGCTGGTCGAGGAAGGCCATATCGTCGTGGTCGCGGGCCGAGGCAACAATGGCGGCGATGGCTTTATCGCGGCGGCAGAACTGGTTGCGCTGGGCCGCTCCGTTTCGGTTATTTTGCCGGGCGATCGGAACACCCTGAAAGGCGATGCGGCGCGGGCCGCTTCAGAATGGCAGCAAGCGGTCTTGCCAGCGCGCCCGCAAGCGATCGGCGCTCCGGCATTGATCATCGACGCGCTGCTGGGAGCGGGATTGAAAGGTCCAGTGACAGGCGAGCCGCTTGCCTTGATCCAAGCGATGAATGCGAGCGGAGCGCCCATCCTTGCGGTTGACCTTCCAAGCGGCATCGATGGCACGACTGGGGTTGTAATGGGTGCGGCGGTTCAAGCCGTCGCAACCGTAACCTTCTTCCGGCGCAAGCCCGCGCACGTTCTGCTGCCGGGGCGAACGCATTGCGGAAAGGTCCGGCTGGCCGACATCGGCATTGAGGCGATTGTCCTTGACCAGATCCGCCCTCAGTCATTCGAGAACGTGCCGGAGCTTTGGCAATCCTCATTTCCTTTTCCACGTATCGACGGACACAAATATGCCCGCGGCCATGCGGTGATTGTGTCGGGCGAGATTGCCTCGACCGGCGCGGCCAGACTTTCCGCGCGCGGAGCCCTGCGCGCAGGGGCAGGGTTGGTAACGGTGGCCTCGCCGCGTGAAGCGCTGGCGGTGAACGCCGCATCTTTGACGGCCGTGATGGTTCGGCCCATCGACACGCCCGCGGAGTTTACCAACATGCTGACCGATCGCCGGCTCAACGCCTGCGTCATCGGGCCGGGGGCCGGTGTGAACGAGCGGACCCGTCAGTTGACGCTCACCGCCCTGGCTCAGGGCAAGGCGACGGTTCTTGATGCGGACGCCTTGACCAGCTTCGTTGATAATTCCCAAGAGTTGTTCGGTCAGATCAAAAATCTCAGCAATCCTCAGGTCGTTCTCACCCCGCATGATGGTGAGTTTTCGAAATTATTCAAAGGCTTATTGAATGAAGATGCAGTTCATTCAAAGCTCGAGGTTGCGCGTGCGGCCTCGCGGGTCTCGGGCGCGGTGGTTTTGTTGAAAGGCGCGGACACGGTCGTCGCTGCGCCTGATGGGCGTGCAGCGATCGCGGCGAACGCGCCTGCATGGCTCGCAACCGCCGGATCCGGTGATGTGCTGGCGGGGATCATCGGCGGGATGCTCGCGCAGGGCGTCCCTGCCTACGAAGCATCGTGCATCGGGGTTTGGATGCATGGCGAGGCCGGGCTCGAGGCCGGCCCGGGTTTGATTGCGGAGGATCTGCCGGAGGTTTTGCCAGCGGTTTTCCGCCGGCTCTACGATGCTTTCGAAATCGACTACTGAGCGCGCTATTCCACGACGTACCATCGTATCAGACGTGGCGCTTCCCAGGCCGTGCCCATGGCCTCGATCAGCCAGGCGCCGGCATATTCCGCCAGAAAGGCGATGCGCTGTGTTTGTTGAGCTTCAACGATGAGGGTGTCGAGCCAGAAGGGTTTCCAGCCGTCGTCGAGCCGGTCCAGCAACCGGAAATGATGACCGTGCAAATGGAAGACGATGGGAGCGGCCGACTGGTTCTTCAGGGTCAGCACCGTCGTGCGTCCGCGCTTCACGCCAAATGCCGGTGCGACTGTGGTGTTTATGCTTTCGGGCGGCATCCAAGGGTTCGATGCGTTCGGCTGGAGGTCCAGCGGCAACTCGATCCGAACGGCGCCTTGAAGGTCGAGCTTGGCCGGCAGGCCATTCGATGGCAGCGGCTGTGGCACGGCGAGAGGCGAACTGCGCACCGGACCGTCCGCGGCGTAGGTCAACCGGGCGATCGGTCGCGGCGTGACCCCGTCGTGGAGTTGAATGGATGACATCGTGGAGGGAGCTCCGGTCGCATCGATAAATGCATCGATGCGTGTGCCGGGAGCGAGGACCAGTTGGCTGTTGCGCGCCAAAAACGGCTCGGCCGGCTGGCTGTCGATCGACATCACCCGGACCTCGTGGTCGTCAATTTTGACAGCAATTACTGCGCGGTGGCAGGCGTTGATAAAGCGCAATCGCAAGCGCTCATTGCTTCGCACCGGAATGTCGAAGCCCGGCTGGCCGTTGATCGTGAAGACTGCAGTTGTCGGTTCGCTTCCCGGCGGAGCGGAGCTGCCGTCTGGCCTCAGATGCCAGTCCTCGATCATGAGGAAACGGTCCTGGTCGAGCTGGACCGGTTCTTTTTCCATGACGCGGAGCGGTGTTGCCGGCATCGCGAAACCTGCGCCATTCTGGAGCATGCGTGCATCACACAGCACAGTCCCGGCGTGACGCAGCGGGACGACGATTGTCGCCGTTTGCCCGGCGGCCAGCGCCGGCTGAGCCAGCAACGGCTCCATTTGGGGTTGGCCTGCAAGGCCGCGCCAGTTCAGTGCCGCCGGCACGGGAAGATCGTTGGCCAACTTTAACTGGAGTTCGTCGCCTTGAGTGAAGGCTTTGTCAAAGGCTTGGGCAAACGACGGGTCGGGCGCAGGCGCTGAATTTTCCAATATCCAGACGGGCGACAGCGGCTCGTTTTCGCGCAGCTGAGCCGTGGTTGCTCTGAGGCGCAGGTCAAGAACCGGACGGGAGCGACCCTGACCTTGGGCGTTGGCTTCAGTCCTGGCTTCAGGCAGCGACACGCCGAGGGCTGCCGCGGCTCCCATCCCGGCCAGCAGCCTCCGCCGGGACAGGCGAAAATCGCATCCTTTCATCCCCGATGCGGACCATTTTCCGGCCTCCGTGTCCAGCGGAAGCCGGGCTGGCCGCATCGTGGGACAACGGGCCATTTTTTTGCTGCGAAAAGTTGGGCCCATGTTATAAGCCCGCCGCTCGCGGCATCGCCGCCGAACGTGATGCGCCTCGCGGGCGTGGCGGAACTGGTAGACGCGCTGGGTTTAGGTTCCAGTGACGAAAGTTGTGGGGGTTCGAGTCCCTCCGCCCGCACCATCAGCGTCACGTGCAAGATATTGAATGCCAATTGGTTTCCACTTCGAGTGGTTTCCACTTCGCAGGAAAATGCTCTAGGACGCATGTCCAAAGGGTCGCCGATACCGGCCGATGCCGCGTATCGATATGAATGACAACAAACCGGTCGCCGACCGGTGAAGGAAGAAGATTAGCGCCATGCAGGTCAAAGAGACTGTCGCCGAAGGACTGAAGCACGAATTCCAGGTTAGCGTCCCGGCGTCGGATATCGATGCCAAGGTCGATGCCCGCCTTGCCGATATGAAGGACAAGGTCCGCCTGAACGGCTTCCGCCCCGGCAAGGTGCCGGTCGCGCACCTCAAAAAGGTCTACGGACGATCGGTTGCGGCTGAAACCGTTGAGCAGCTGATCCGAGAGACCAATGCGCAGATCTTCACCGAGCGCGGCTTTCGCCTGGCGACCGAGCCCAAGGTCACGATGCCGACCGAGGAAAAAGAGATCGAGAACATTCTCTCCGGCAAAACCGACCTCAGCTACACCGTGGCCATCGAAGTGGTGCCGGCAATCCAGCTTGCCGATTTCAAGAGCTTCAATGTCGAGAAGCCGGTCGCTGATGTGACCGATGCCGATATCGATGAAGCCATCAAGCGGATAGCCGATCAAAACCGTCCGTTCGAGGAGAAGGGCGCGGGAGCCAAGGCGGCTGCGGGGGATCGGGTCACGATTTCCTTCAAGGGCACCATCGACGGCACGCCGTTCGACGGCGGCACCGCGGAGAACATTCAGGTCGTGATCGGATCCGGTGGCTTCATTCCCGGCTTCGAAGATCAGCTGATCGGGGTCGGCGAGGGCGAGAGCCGAACGCTCAAGGTGACGTTCCCGACCAATTACGCCAGCACGGCGCTTGCCGGGAAGGCTGCCGAATTCGACACCACCGCGAGCAAGATTGAGGCGGCCAAGGATACCGTCATCGATGACGAATTCGCCAAGACCCTCGGTCTGGAGTCGCTCGACAAGCTGAAGGAAGTGATGCGCGAACGGCTGACCCAGGAATTTGCCGGCGCAACGCGCCAGCGCGTCAAGCGCATCCTGCTCGATCGCCTCGACGAGACGCACCGATTCGATCCGCCGCCGTCATTGGTCGACGAAGAGTTCAACCTGATGTGGAATTCCATCAAGGCTGAAATGGAATCCAGCGGCAAGACCTTCGCCGATGAGAAGACCACGGAAGATGACGCGAAGGTTGAGTATCGCAAGATCGCCGATCGGCGGGTCCGGCTTGGTCTCGTGCTCTCCGAAATCGGCGACAAGAACAAGATTACCGTCACCGATGACGAGGTCAGCCGTGCGGTCATCGATCGCGCCCGCCAGATGCCGGGCCGCGAAAAGGAAGTCTGGGATTTCTACCGCCAGAACCCGAATGCCCTCGCACAGCTTCGCGCGCCGATTTACGAAGACAAGGTTGTCGATTTCATCCTCGAACTCGCCAATGTGACCGACAAGAAGGTCACGCGCGAGGAGCTGTACAAGGATGACGAGAACGAGAAAAACGCGGCCTGACCAAGCCCGGTTAAGCCCCTAACACATGTGTTTCGGGCTCAACCGGGGAGGACGCGTTAAGTATGCCCAAAAAATACTTGGCCAAAACAACAATACTTGGCCAAACAACATGGCAGCCTGCCACCATGGCTTTGCCGCGAGTCCCCGAATCAGATTCAATTCGAGGACTCTGGCAAAACAGGCGGCAGGGCTCTCGAAGGCGGTATAACCACTGACGGTTCGTTTTCGCGGGCGGGCCGATTTCCTCCGCACCTGAAATACTCTAAAAGCGCGCCGGCCTTGTGGCTGGTCGATTGGTCCATATCTGTAACCCTGCATCATGGGGTATTCGCTCATCGCAGGATCTGATCTTGCGCGGATGATGAGGGGAATGCTTCCGTCAACTCTCAGGTGATTTATGCGCGATCCGGTAGAAACCTACATGAACCTCGTGCCGATGGTGGTCGAACAAACCAATCGGGGCGAGCGGGCTTACGATATCTTTTCCCGTCTTCTGAAAGAGCGAATTATCTTTCTGACCGGACCTGTCGAGGACGGCATGGCGACGCTCACCGTCGCGCAGCTTCTTTTTCTCGAGGCTGAAAATCCGAAAAAAGAAATCTCGATGTACATCAACTCGCCGGGCGGCGTCGTCACGTCGGGCCTGGCGATCTATGACACCATTCAGTTCATTCGCCCGCCGGTGTCTACGCTCTGCACCGGTCAAGCCGCATCCATGGGATCGCTGTTGCTGGCCGCCGGCGCGAAAGACATGCGGTTCGCGCTGCCGAACGCACGCATCATGGTTCATCAGCCTTCGGGCGGCTTCCAGGGGCAGGCAACGGACATCATGCTGCATGCTCAGGAAATCCTGAATCTGAAAAAGCGCCTCAACGAAATCTACGTGAAACACACGGGCCAGCCTTACCAGGCGATCGAGGATGCGCTGGAGCGTGACAAGTTTCTGACCTCTGATATGGCGAAGGATTTCGGTCTCATCGATAAGGTCATTTCCAAGCGGGCGGACGAGCCTGCTCCTCCGAAGTCTGCCTCATAAGCAAAGTTGCGAAATCTCAAGATTTCAACGGGACGCTGATCTTCAGCGTCCCGTTTGTCTTTCAGTTCCAATCTGGACCTTGGCGACGCGCGCGAAACTGCGGGAGGGAGCCATGCTCGCCACCAATGAACGCGACCGCCGTTTTGCCGTGGGGGTACGGTGCTTGGCACTTGGCGAAAGCGCGCGGCTTATACTTTGAATAAGATCGGGTTTCGCGGCGCGTTTGCCGTCGGTGCCGCCACTGCTATCCTCGGTGTCGGCGGAATGCTCACAGTGATCGGAATATCTCGATAACGTGTCAATTGTCCTGCATCTCGCGGTGAATGGCGCGAGAGGTTCGAGTATGGTCTCAGCATCGCACTCGCTTACGGCACCGGAAACATCTTTGCCTTTTGCTAATTCAGCTTCCAAGCACCATGACGACATTCGGCCAACCGAACGCGTTCGCCTTTCATGTGGCGCGAATGTTGGGCCGGCATGTCGGGCAGGACACATTGCGGCGCCGTGCGCGCCGGATTCAGGACATGATGAAAATGGCGGGGTCCGGAGGCTCAAATTACGCCGCATTAAAGGGAATTCTCGGGAGTTGATCCAACTGGGTTGTTTCGAGTTCCAATGCCGCGCCAGATGCGAGTTGCAAGAAAATGCTCAATTTCAATGGTTTGTGGGTATTCGTTCTCAGCGGGCATCCAGTCTTGCAGGCGGTATGCAAACGGAGTTGCATACGCGCAACGCCGAACGAAATTTGTAGTAGGCACGGGTAAATGATCAAAATCACGCTAGATTCGCGCGGTAAGGACTTCCATCCGATTAGCGAATTCTTGATAGTCGGCTGGCACCATGGCTCGATGACGCATATCGGGTAGTATTCTCGGGAAACCTGGGTTAACCCCGATTCGTGCGACATATCGATTGAGGGGTCTTTTCTGGTACGGATTTTGCTCTTATTTACTTAATCGCCTGGGGGTCGTACCGGGACAGAGCAAATCCAGAAAAGATCGAGCGGCAGACGGAGACAGGAATGAGCAAAGTCGGTACGAGCGATTTAAAGAACACGTTGTATTGCTCGTTCTGCGGGAAGAGCCAGCACGAAGTCCGCAAGCTGATCGCCGGCCCAACCGTTTTCATCTGCGATGAGTGCGTCGAGCTCTGCATGGACATCATTCGCGAGGAAAACAAATCCTCGCTGGTGAAGTCGCGTGACGGAATTCCGACCCCCAAGGAAATCTGCAAGGTGCTGGACGACTACGTCATCGGCCAGCAGCATGCCAAGAAAGTTTTGTCCGTCGCGGTTCACAATCACTACAAGCGTCTGAATCACCAGACCAAGCACAATGATGTGGAGCTGGCGAAGTCGAACATCCTGCTGATCGGTCCAACCGGTTCAGGCAAGACGCTGCTTGCACAAACGCTGGCGCGCATTCTCGACGTGCCGTTCACGATGGCGGACGCCACGACGCTGACCGAGGCCGGCTACGTCGGTGAGGACGTCGAAAACATCATTTTGAAGTTGCTACAGGCTGCCGATTACAACGTCGAGCGCGCGCAGCGTGGTATTGTCTACATCGACGAAATCGACAAGATTTCGCGAAAGTCTGACAATCCGTCCATTACCCGCGACGTGTCGGGTGAGGGCGTGCAGCAGGCGCTGCTGAAAATCATGGAAGGCACCGTCGCATCGGTTCCTCCCCAGGGCGGTCGCAAGCATCCACAGCAGGAGTTCCTGCAGGTCGACACCACCAACATTCTTTTCATCTGCGGCGGTGCATTCTCCGGCCTCGAGAAGATCATTTCGGCACGCGGCCGCTCGACGTCGATCGGATTTGCGGCGCAGGTGCTCGCGCCTGAAGATCGTCGCACTGGCGAAATCTTCCGGGAAGTGGAGCCTGAAGACCTGCTCAAATACGGCTTGATCCCCGAGTTCGTCGGGCGATTGCCGGTGGTTGCGACCCTGGAAGACCTCGACGAGGCTTCGCTCAAGAAGATCCTGCAGGAGCCCAAGAACGCTCTGGTGAAACAGTACCAGCGGCTGTTCGAAATGGAGAATATCGAGCTGACCTTTGCCGACGAAGCGTTGGGCGCCATCGCCCGCAAGGCGATCGACCGCAAAACCGGCGCCCGCGGACTGCGCTCCATCATGGAAGGCATTCTGTTGGAGACGATGTTCGATCTGCCAGGCCTCGAGGGCGTCGAGGAAGTGGTGATTTCGCGTGATGTTGTCGAGGCGACCGCGCGTCCTCTGTATATCTACGCCGATCGATCCGATCGGGCGGTGGAGAGCAGCGCCAGCGCCTAAGTAGCGGCGTTTCTCCACTACAACGTGCATTGCACAAGCGTCGGCCAGAACTCTCCGGCCGACGCTTTTTTTTGCCTCAGGTTTTGGCGTGAAACGGTGGATTGTCGTCGAAAAAGGCATGCGGACCGGTATCTTGTTGTCAGGAATTATCCCGAAAAAACCGATCTGCCGGCACGACTTTTGCCCTGTTGAACATGGCCGGACCTTCACTTGACACCCCGCTCGCCCGTAGCCACCTAATGACAGTTGCAGCATGAAATCATCGTCAGATTCGCTGCAAGAACGGCCCGGGCAGGTGGGGGATCGCGTTGCGGTCATTGGCTCAAAAGAGCACTTGTTCTACCCGGCACACTGGCACTCTGTGGTAGCTGCGCCGGATAGGCGGGTTACGTGCGGAGGGGCGCAATGAAAGGATTAAAAGGCATGACCGCCGCAAAGGTACGTCCGACAATTGTTCACGGCGAAAGCCACTCTTATCCGGTTTTGCCGCTTCGCGACATCGTGGTCTTCCCGCACATGATCGTGCCGCTTTTTGTCGGCCGCGAAAAATCGATCCGTGCGCTTGAAGAGGTCATGAAGAACGATGCCTTGATCATGCTGGCGACGCAAAAGAATGCGTCTGACGATGATCCGGCTCCGGATTCGATCTACGAAATCGGAACGTTGGCGAGCGTGCTGCAACTGCTCAAACTGCCCGACGGAACCGTCAAGGTTCTGGTCGAGGGGCTTGAGCGTGCGCGCGTCACTAAATACTCCGACCGCTCGGAATTTTATGAAGCCTCGGCGACCGCGCTTGCCGACACCGATGCCAAGAGCGTCGAGGCTGAGGCCTTGGGACGTTCGGTGGTGTCCGACTTCGAGAGCTACGTGAAGCTCAACAAGAAGATTTCCGCGGAAGTCGTGGGGGTCGTTCAGCAGATCACCGAATTCGCGAAGCTCGCAGATACAGTAGCCTCGCATCTCGCGGTGAAAATATCCGACCGCCAGACCATCCTTGAGACGCTCTCGGTCTCGCAGCGCCTTGAGAAGGTGCTCGGGCTGATGGAGAGCGAAATCTCGGTGTTGCAGGTCGAGAAGAAGATCCGCTCGCGCGTCAAGCGCCAGATGGAGAAGACGCAACGCGAGTATTATCTCAACGAGCAGATGAAGGCGATCCAGAAGGAACTCGGCGATGACGAGGGCCGGGACGAACTCGCCGATCTCGAAGAGAAAATCAAAAAGACCAAGCTTTCCAAGGAAGCACGCGAAAAAGCTCAGCATGAATTGAAGAAGCTCCGCCAGATGTCGCCGATGTCCGCAGAAGCGACGGTCGTGCGCAACTACCTTGACTGGCTGTTGTCGATTCCGTGGGGCAAGAAGTCCAAGGTCAAGAAGGACCTCAATGCCGCGCAGGAAGTGCTCGATGCCGATCACTATGGGCTTGAGAAGGTCAAGGATCGCATTGTCGAGTACCTTGCGGTGCAGTCCCGCGCCAACAAGCTGACCGGCCCGATCCTTTGCCTTGTCGGCCCTCCCGGCGTCGGCAAGACCTCGCTGGGCAAGTCGATCGCAAAGGCGACCGGCCGCGAATTCGTTCGCGTGTCGCTCGGCGGCGTGCGCGACGAAGCCGAGATCCGTGGTCATCGCCGCACATACATTGGTTCGATGCCCGGCAAGATCATCCAGTCGATGCGGAAGGCGAAGACTTCCAATCCGCTGTTCCTGCTCGACGAGATCGACAAGATGGGAGCCGATTTCCGCGGCGATCCGTCATCGGCTTTGCTCGAAGTTTTGGATCCGGAGCAGAATTCGACCTTCAACGATCACTACCTTGAGGTCGATTACGATCTCTCCAATGTGATGTTCATCACGACAGCGAATACGTTGAATATTCCTGGCCCGCTGATGGACCGCATGGAGATCATTCGGATCGCGGGCTACACCGAGAACGAGAAGGTCGAGATCGCGCGCAAGCATCTGATCCCGACCGCTGTTTCCAAGCACGGCCTGGATTCGAAAGAATTCGCGATCGACGACGAGGCCCTGTTGCTGATGATCCGCCGCTACACCCGCGAAGCGGGCGTGCGTAACCTCGAGCGTGAGCTTTCGACACTGGCCCGCAAGGCCGTGAAGGAGCTGATGCTGTCGAAGAAAAAGACCGTGAAGGTCACCGAAAAGACCATCGAGGAGTTTCTTGGCGTGCCGAAGTATCGGTACGGTGAAATCGAGAGCGATGATCAGGTCGGTGTGGTTACGGGACTTGCTTGGACGGATGTCGGCGGCGAGCTTCTCACCATCGAAAGCGTTATGATGCCCGGCAAGGGTCGCATGACGGTGACGGGAAACCTGCGCGATGTGATGAAGGAATCGATCTCGGCGGCGGCCTCTTACGTCCGCTCGCGCGCGATCACCTTCGGCATCGAGCCGCCGCTGTTCGACCGCCGCGACATCCATGTGCACGTGCCGGAAGGCGCGACGCCCAAGGATGGCCCGTCTGCGGGCGTCGCAATGGCAACCACGATCGTTTCGGTCCTCACCGGCATCCCGATCCGGCATGATATCGCCATGACAGGCGAGATTACGTTGCGCGGCCGGGTGCTCCCGATCGGAGGCTTGAAGGAGAAGCTTCTGGCGGCGGCCCGCGGCGGCATCAAGAAGGTCTTGATTCCTGAGGAGAACGCAAAGGATCTGACAGAAATCTCGGATGCCATCAAAGGCGGTCTCGACATCGTCCCCGTTGCCCGGATGGACGAAGTCATCAGGCAGGCCCTGGTTCGGCAACCGCAACCGATCGTCTGGGAGGAGGACACTTCGCGTCCGCCAAAACCCGAAACTGACGACGGTCCGGGCCTCACGGCCCATTAAAACGCAGCTCTGACGTATCAACGGCGCCCTCGCGGGCGCCGTTTTTTTGCCCGGACTTCATCGGTGCTGGATCGGATACGGTTGCTATCGCCCATGCGCGGGCTAACAAATTCGATCTGAACGGCTTGCCTTAATGGCTGCGGCGAGGCAAAGAAGCCCGACGGGCGGTTAGCTCAGCTGGTTAGAGCATCTCGTTTACACCGAGAGGGTCGGCGGTTCGAAATCCGTCACCGCCTACCATTTTTCGAAGCCCACATTTTGCCAAGATCGCGCCGTCGGGATGCGCACCCGCTTAGGCGTTCTCCTCCCAGACCATAGCCAGGTGGACGATGGTCTGAACAGCCTTTTCCATGTCCTGCACGCTCACCCATTCAAGACGCGAGTGAAACGCGTGCTCGCCAGCGAAAACGTTGGGGCAGGGCAGCCCCATGAATGAAAGGCGGGAGCCGTCGGTGCCGCCGCGTATGCTGGTCTGCACGGGAGTAAGACCGGCGCGCCGGATCGCTTGCATCGCATAGGCGGTGACCTGCGGGTGCCTGTCCAGCACCTGCTTCATGTTGCGGTACTGCTCCTTGATTTCGAGCCTGTAGGACGATCTGGGGAAGTCGCTCATCACGTCCTTTACGATGCGCTCCAGCAAGGCTTCCTTGTCTTTCAAACCGCTTTCCGTGAAGTCCCGGACGATCAAATTGATCGTTGCGTGATCGAGCCCTCCGGTGAGGCTCACGGGATGCAGGAATCCCTCGCGTCCGTCGGTCGTTTCAGGCGAACAGGTCTCCTTCGGCAATCGTTCGACGATACGCGCGGCGATCTTGATCGCATGCTCCATCTTGCCTTTGGCAAAGCCGGGGTGCGCGCTGACACCTTGAATAAAAACCGTGGCTGCGTCGGCCGAAAAGGTTTCGTCTTCCAGGTGTCCGGCGCTCTCGCCGTCAATGGTATAGGCGAAATCCGCGCCGAGCTTTTTCAGGTCGACCTTGTCGACGCCGCGCCCGATTTCCTCGTCCGGTGTGAAGAGGATCTTGATCGGGCCATGCTTGATTTCCGGATGATCGATCAGGAAACGGATGGCATCCATGATTTCCGCCACGCCGGCCTTGTTGTCGGCTCCCAGCAGTGTCGTTCCGTCGGTTGTGATGATGTCGTTGCCGATCTGGTCGCGTAGCGCAGGGTGTTCGGCTGCGCGAATAACCTGGGTTGGGTCGCCCGGCAGCACGATGTCGCCACCCTGATAATTCCGAACGATCTGAGGTTTTACATTCTTGCCGCTGCAGTCCGGCGAGGTGTCCATATGCGAGCAAAAACAAATGGCCGGCACGGACTTCTCTGTGGTCGCCTGAAGCGTTCCGTAGACGTAGCCGTGCTCGTCGAGATGGGCGTCGCGAATGCCCATCGCCTGAAGCTCTCGAGCCAGCAGGCGCCCCAGGTCCTTTTGCTTGTCCGTGGAAGGGCAGGTCGGCGAGGCGGCGTCGGATTGGGTATCGATCACGACATAACGCAGGAAGCGTTCGGTGACGGTATGGGTAAATTCGAGAACAGGCACCACTGGCAAAACCGCCGCAGCGCTCTTGGCAAATCATTCCGGGGCAGTCGCTGCGCTTTGCCCCGGAATGACGGTAACAGGAATCGAGGCCGCTATCAGACGGCTTCTTTGAGTTCCTTGGCAGCGCGGAAGGCGACCTTCTTGCTGGCCTTGATTTGGATCTGTTCGCCGGTGGCGGGGTTACGGCCCATACGGGCTGCGCGCTTACGCACCTGGAGGATGCCGAGGCCGACGATACGGATCCGCTCGCCCTTCTTCAGGTGCTTGGTCACGCGGGTCACGAGATCGCCCAGAATGGCTTCGGTTTGCTTCTTGGACAATTCATGGTCCTCGGCCAGGCCGGCCGCGAGATGCTTCAGCGTGACGGTCGTTGGGGTAGCTGCTTTCTTCGCCATAATTGGCCCTCCTCGGTTGGTAGCACTTCAGAAATAACGACAAATCAGGGCTTAAACGATTCGTACATGCCCTGACTATGTTGTTGAGCCTTTAAACAGGGCATTTTTTGCATCGGCATGCGCAAAACCCCTTTTTTAATAGGGCAATTCTGCATCAACGCCTTTGACGGAGTTTGCCTTGACTTGCGCTATGCGCGCCTTTAAGTCCCACATCCATCGCGGAGGCGTTACGCCCGCCCACGCGGGAGTAGCTCAGTTGGTTAGAGCGCCGGCCTGTCACGCCGGAGGTCGCGGGTTCGAGCCCCGTCTCTCGCGCCATCGTTTCCAAGCCGTGATTTCAATGGCTTAGCACGAAACCCGTGTTCTATACATTCGAACGCCTCGAGCCTACCCAAAGTACGGTGCTCAATGACGAACCATTTGGCGTGCATTATCGGCTTCTTGTGGAATATCTGTGGTTTGATTCTCACAGTAATGCCCAACGGCTCGCGCGAGCTACGTCGCGGACGCCGCAGCGAAATAGATCTCTGACGCTCCCATGCGGCGATTGGGGCGAACGGCAGCGATCACGTGGTCAATTATTCGTAAATATCGATCAGTGGCCTGTGGGGAGCACTTCTGGGTATCGGCCGCTGAGTATCGCGGACGGTGATCGATCAATTGCGCTGCAACCACCGGTGGGCCGGCGTGCATTGCTTGCTGGGTATCGAAGTTCAAGCGCGCGCGCAGATGAAGTTCGTTTTTGTGCGCGCTGGGGCGAGCGCGAACGTCTGAGCGACTGCGCTCCGCGCGCTGTTATTCTTGCTGGCTTTGAAATGGCTGCGGCCAACGCGTTAGTTTTTTGGCGCGGAAATGGACGAGGGCACGACACCGAACGTCTTTTTGGGCTTGAGCGTTCCTACCATGAACGACAACCCACCTACCGCTAAAATCAAAACGAAATAGATCGCGTAAGATTGCGGCGGGTTGGTCACCCAACGAAAGAACTGTTTGATCAAGGCAGGCGGCCCCTTGCTTGTACGTGGATCTCCGGGAACCGGTCCCCTCGAACCACCAAGCACGAAGGCGGGTACGGGAATCAAGACCCAAATTTCAGCACGTGGCGCAACCCTAAGGGCGTAGGAGGAGCTGGGAACAAGCAGGGAACGGGTCCCCCGGTACGCGATTAGAACAGGCCCGCCGCAGCATGGAAACGGTGAGTCCCAGGCGTTCGTGCGTTTAGCGTGATGCACATTGCGTGGCTTGGCGGAGCGGCCCGTGGAGTGGAGTTCTCGCGCCAAAACTTCCTGGTTCGGATCGACATCTGAAGGCACCAACAGGCCGGATGGCCGACGACGTAGAGGCCGAGTCCGAACCGAAAAAAGCTTGTCCCCAGTTGAAGCTATTTGGCGGGAGTACTCAAAATACCTTGTCTTGCCACCCCTGTTGCACTGCGCTAATCCTCAGCACCATTCCGAAGTTTCGCGAATCTGCGGAACGATTCTTCCGCTGAGATCGAGGATCGCCGATGGGCGGCATCTTGCAAAGTTATCTACCTCTTGTGGTGTTTATCGGCGTTGCCGTGGTCATTGGACTGGCGCTGCTGATTGCGCCGTTTATCGTTGCCTACCAACAGCCGGATCCCGAGAAACTCTCCGCTTACGAATGCGGCTTCAATGCATTCGACGATGCGCGCATGAAATTCGATGTGCGCTTTTATCTGGTCGCCATTCTCTTCATCATTTTCGATCTCGAGGTCGCGTTCCTGTTTCCCTGGGCGGTTGCTTTCGGAAAACTGGGCACGGCGGGTTTCTGGTCGATGATGGTGTTTCTCGGCGTGCTGACCATCGGCTTCATCTATGAATGGAAGAAAGGGGCGCTCGAATGGGATTGAGCCAGCCCGCGGTCGCTCAAGCGGCAACAGGGATTCTCGATCCACGCACGGGCCTGCCCGTTGGTGCGGATGATCGGTTTTTTCTGGAAGTGAACAACGAGCTTTCCGACAAAGGTTTCTTCGTCACCGCGACCGACGACCTGATCACCTGGGCGCGGACAGGCTCGCTGATGTGGATGACGTTCGGCCTCGCATGTTGCGCGGTCGAAATGATGCAGATGTCGATGCCGCGTTACGACGCTGAGCGCTTTGGTTTTGCTCCACGTGCTTCGCCGCGCCAATCCGACGTCATGATCGTGGCGGGGACCTTGACCAACAAGATGGCGCCAGCCTTGCGCAAGGTCTACGACCAGATGCCGGAGCCGCGCTACGTCATCTCGATGGGATCCTGCGCCAACGGCGGCGGTTATTATCACTATTCCTATTCGGTGGTGCGCGGCTGCGACCGTATCGTGCCAGTCGATATCTATGTACCGGGATGTCCGCCGACGGCGGAAGCGCTGCTGTACGGCGTCATGCTGCTGCAGAAAAAAATCCGGCGCACCGGCACAATCGAACGCTAAGGCATTCAAGAATGGACGACGCGAAGCTCGACGCCTTGGGGTTGACGATTGTCGAAGCGCTGCCGGGTGCTGCGCTTGAACATCGGGTATCGTTCAACCAGCTAGATGTGGTTGTGAAGGTGGAGAAGATCGTCGAGATCGTGCGTTTTCTGCGCGACGATCCGCGGTTTCGCTTCGTCAATATCGTGGACGTGACCGCTGTCGATTATCCCGGCCGCGAATTGCGTTTCGATGTCGTCTATCACCTGCTGTCTCCGCCCTTGAACGAGCGCGTTCGTCTGCGGGCCTACGCGGGAGAAGCCACGCAGGTGCCGTCGATCATCGACGTGTTTCCCGGCGCGGACTGGTTCGAGCGCGAGACCTACGATCTTTACGGCGTGATGTTCGTCGGTCATCCGGATATGCGACGGCTGTTGACCGATTATGGTTTTGACGGACATCCGCTGCGCAAGGACTTCCCGCTCACCGGCTTCGTCGAAGTGCGCTACGACGATCAGGAAAAGCGCGTGGTTTACGAGCCGGTGCGGCTCAATCAGGAATTCCGCAAGTTCGATTTTCTCTCGCCCTGGGAAGGCGCGGATTATCCGCTGCCGGGTGACGAGAAGGCGGCGGGCGGAAAGGCAGGCAACTGATGGCCGAGGCATCTCTGCGCAATTTCACGATCAATTTCGGACCGCAGCATCCAGCCGCGCACGGTGTGCTGCGCCTCGTGCTGGAACTCGACGGCGAAGTGGTTGAGCGGGTCGATCCGCATATCGGGCTTGCTCCATCGCGGCACCGAGAAGCTGATCGAGCAAAAGACCTATCTTCAGGCAATCCCTTATTTCGATCGGCTCGACTACGTCGCGCCGATGAATCAGGAGCACGCCTTTTGTCTCGCGGCCGAAAAGCTGCTTGGCATTCGGGTGCCCCGGCGCGGCAGTTTGATCCGTGTCCTGTATTGCGAGATCGGACGTATTCTTTCGCATTTGCTCAACGTGACCACGCAAGCCATGGACGTCGGTGCATTGACGCCGCCACTGTGGGGCTTCGAAGAGCGCGAAAAGCTGATGGTGTTTTACGAGCGTGCGTCGGGAAGCCGAATGCACGCGGCGTTTTTCCGGGTCGGGGGCGTGCATCAGGATCTGCCGCCGCAACTGATCGAGGACATCTGGAACTGGTGCGATCCGTTCCTGAAGGTCGTCGATGACCTCGAAACGCTGCTCACGGATAACCGTATCTTCAAGCAGCGTAACGTCGATATCGGTGTGGTGACGCTGCAGCAGGCGTGGGAATGGGGTTTCTCCGGCGTCATGGTTCGCGGATCGGGCGCCGCGTGGGATTTGCGGAAGGCGCAGCCTTACGAGTGCTACGCCGAAATGGATTTCGATATTCCGATCGGCAAAAACGGCGACTGCTACGATCGTTACTGCATCCGCGTGGAAGAGATGCGCCAGTCGGTCCGCATTATGAAGCAGTGCATCGAGAAGTTGCGGGCCGCCGACGGGCAGGGCCCGGTCGCTATCGAAGACAGCAAGATCTTTCCACCGCGCCGCAGTGAGATGAAGCGCTCCATGGAAGCGCTGATCCACCACTTCAAGCTCTACACCGAAGGCTTTCATGTGCCCGCCGGTGAAGTCTATGCGGCGGTCGAAGCACCGAAGGGTGAGTTCGGCGTCTATCTCGTTTCCGACGGAAGCAATAAGCCCTACAAGTGCAAGATCCGCGCGCCGGGCTTTGCGCATTTGCAGGCGATGGATTTCATGTGCCGTGGCCATCTGCTTGCGGACGTGTCGGCTATCCTTGGCTCTCTCGACATCGTGTTCGGTGAGGTCGACAGGTGATTGCGCAAGCTCCCATCCGCTTCGATCGGGCAACGGGCGTTCTCGAGGGAACGAACGCATGGGAGCGTTTTGCGGCGTTGACACTGGTTGCGGGCTGCAAGGTTTCGTCTCTGTTTTCGCACCGGGGTTATAACAGCTGTGCGAATCTGCTTCGCAAGACTCTTCCGGACCGCGATATCGCGGTGCAGCTCAATTCGGATGCGACCTTCGCGTTTCCATACGGCGACGGTTATTGGAGTAAGCTGCTGGATCGCTCTTTCCGCTATGAGGAAGAGCTTGAAGTGCTGTTTGAGGATTTGCGCGATGTCGATTACACGATGATCGACTGCGGCGCGAACTATGGCTATTGGTCGGTGCTGGTTTCGAGCGCGCCGTTCGGCTCGCACAAGGCGATTGCCATCGAGCCGTCCTCGGACAATTTTGCCAAACTCGCCCACAACGCCAAGATCAACGGCTCTCGGTTCGAGACCCTGAAGAACGCGATCGGTGCGGCACGCGGCACCGCGCGGTTGTCGGGGACGAAGCACGAGGCGCTGAGCATCGTCGGAGGCTCGGACGCAAAAGGCGAGGACGTGCCGGTTATCACGCTTGATAATCTGATCGACGATGGCAGGATTTCCGGGACCGGCAAGTATCTGGTCAAGCTCGACGTCGAAGGCGTCGAGGTCGAAGCCATCAAGGGCGGCACACGGCTGCTGCAGGCGGATACCGTTCTTCTGTGCGAAGAGCATGGCGGAGATCGCTCGCATGCCGTCTCCCGCTACATCCTCGATCACACGCCGATGAAGCTGATTGCTTACGATCCCGCGAGCAATCGATTTGAGACTTTGACAGAACTTTCGATCCTGAATCGCATCAAGGTTGCGACCAACGTCGGCTATAACGTGTTCGCGACAGCCAGCGCATTCTGGGAAAGCCGTTTTCACAGCCTGAACGCAGGCAGCGCAAACCGCGTTCATTGAGAGACCTATAGACAATGTCCGTTCGCCGACTCGCACCGAAAGAGTTACAGCCCGCGAGCTTTGAACTCACCGCAGAGAATCTCTGCGTGGGCGAAGGCGCAGATCGCGAAATATCCGGAAGGCCGTCAGGCTTCCGCGGTCATTCCGATTTTGTGGAAGGTTCAGGAACAGCACGAAGGCTGGGTCTCGGAACCGGCCATCCGCGCCGTGGCTGACCTGTTGGGGATGCCGTATATCCGCGTGCTGGAAGTCGCGACATTCTACACGATGTTCCAGCTGCAGCCGGTGGGCAAGAAGGCCCACGTTCAGGTTTGCGGAACGACGCCATGCAAGCTGCGCGGATCGGACGATCTGATCAAAGCGTGTCAGCACCGTATTCATCACGATCCCTTCCATCTCTCGGCTGACGGCGATTTCAGCTGGGAAGAGGTGGAATGCCTCGGCGCCTGCGTGAACGCGCCGATGGTTCTGATCTGGAAGGACACTTACGAAGATCTGACGCCGGAGAGTTTCAACAAGGTGCTGGACGGGTTCGCCGCCGGGAAGCCGCCGGCACCGGGTCCGCAAAACGGACGCCAGTTCTCCGCTCCGATGGGCGGACCGACCACGCTGAAGGACAAGGTGTGATGCTGGACGACAAGGACCGCATCTTCAAGAATCTGTACGGCATCCACGATTGGGGCCTGAAGGGCGCCCGTGCGCGCGGTGCCTGGGATGGAACGAAAACCATCCTGGATAAAGGGCGCGACTGGATCGTCAACGAGATGAAGGCGTCCGGCCTGCGCGGGCGCGGAGGCGCGGGCTTCCCGACGGGTTTGAAGTGGTCCTTCATGCCGAAGGAGTCCGACGGTCGTCCGCATTATCTCGTCGTCAACGCAGACGAATCCGAACCCGGCACCTGCAAGGACCGCGAGATCATGCGGCACGATCCGCACCTGCTGGTCGAAGGGTGTCTGATCGCAAGCGCCGCCATGGGCGCGCATGCCTGCTATATTTATGTTCGCGGCGAATTCATTCGCGAACGCGAGCATCTGCAGACCGCAGTCGATCAAGCCTACGAGGCGAAACTGATCGGCAAGGATAACATCCACGGTTATCCGTTCGATCTGTACGTGCACCACGGCGCGGGCGCATACATTTGCGGCGAGGAAACCGCGCTCCTTGAAAGCCTCGAAGGCAAAAAGGGACAGCCGCGGCTGAAGCCACCATTCCCAGCCAATATGGGTTTGTACGGTTGCCCGACGACGGTCAACAATGTCGAGTTGATCGCCGTTGCGCCGGACATTCTGCGTCGAGGCGCCGCGTGGTTCGCGGGTATCGGCCGTCCCAACAACGTCGGAACCAAGTTGTTTTGCGTGTCAGGCCATGTTGAAAAGCCGTGCAACGTCGAAGAGGCGATGGGCATCACGCTTCGCGAATTGATCGACAAGCATTGCGGCGGTGTTCGCGGCGGTTGGGATAATTTGTTGGCGGTGATCCCCGGCGGAGCCTCCGTACCATTGCTTCCGGCCGAACAGTGCAACGACCTGTTCATGGATTTCGACACGCTGCGCAACCTGAAGTCAGGCCTTGGCACCGCAGCCGTGATCGTGATGGACAAATCCACCGACGTCATCGCAGCGATCGCACGGCTGTCTTACTTCTATAAACACGAAAGCTGCGGCCAGTGCACGCCGTGCCGGGAGGGGACGGGCTGGATGTGGCGCGTCATGACCCGCATGGTCGAAGGGCGCGCCCACAAGAGCGAAATCGGAATGCTGCTCGAAGTTACGACCCAGGTCGAAGGACATACGATTTGCGCGCTCGGCGATGCTGCGGCGTGGCCGATCCAGGGATTGATCCGCCATTTCAGGCCGGAGATCGAACGGCGTATCGACGATTTTTCGCGTAAATCGACAATCGATGACGTCGGCGTGCTCGATCCCGCGCATATGGTTGCAGCGGAGTAATGGCGATGACAAAGCTTCTCATCGACGGCAAGGAAGTCGACGTTCCCGCGGAGTACACGCTGCTGCAGGCTTGCGAAGCCGCCGGCGCAGAGATCCCGAGATTTTGTTATCACGAGCGTCTCTCCATCGCCGGCAACTGCCGCATGTGCCTCGTCGAGGTGAAGGGATCTCCCAAGCCAGTTGCGAGCTGTGCATGGGCCGTGCGCGATTGCCGTCCGGGTCCCAATGGAGAACTGCCCGCAGTCTCCACGCGTTCGCCGATGGTGAGGAAAGCCCGCGAAGGCGTAATGGAATTCCTGCTGATCAATCATCCGCTGGATTGCCCGATCTGCGATCAGGGCGGCGAGTGCGACCTGCAGGATCAGGCGATGGGTTACGGCGTCGATACCAGCCGGTTCGCCGAAAACAAGCGCGCGGTCGAGGATAAATTCCTCGGCGCGTTGGTCAAGACATCGATGAACCGCTGCATTCAGTGCACGCGCTGCGTTCGTTTCTCCACCGAGGTTTGCGGCGTTCCGGAAATGGGCGCGACCGGCCGTGGTGAGGATATGGAGATCACCACCTATCTGGAAAGCGCGCTGACATCGGAGCTGCAGGGCAATCTTGTCGACATCTGTCCGGTCGGTGCGTTGACCTCCAAGCCTTACGCGTTCGCGGCGCGGCCTTGGGAACTGGGCAAAACGCAGTCGATCGACGTGATGGATGCCGTCGGCTCGGCGATCCGGGTCGATACCCGTGGCCGTGAGGTGATGCGCATTCTGCCCCGCATCAACGAAGCGGTGAACGAGGAATGGATTTCTGACAAGACGCGGCACATCGTCGACGGCTTGCGCACGCAACGCTTGGATCGTCCCTACATCCGGGAAAACGGCAAGCTTCGCCCAGCAACCTGGCAGGAAGCCTTCGCAGCGATCGCGGCCAAGGTCGCGCGTTCGGACGGCAAGCGGATCGGCGCCATTGCCGGCGATCTCGCGGCGGTCGAGGAAATGTTCGCGTTGAAGGATTTGCTCGCGAAACTCGGCTCGGCCAATACCGGCGCGCAAAACGCAGAGGCCTTCGATCCGAAGGCCGGTCGCGCGTCCTACATCTTCAATCCGACCATCGCGGGTATCGAGCAGGCCGATGCTTTGTTGATCGTCGGCAGCAATCCGCGAAAGGAAGCTGCCGTTCTCAACGCGCGCATTCGCAAGCGTTGGCGCACCGGCCAGCTCAAGATCGGCGTTATCGGCGAGAAAGCCGATCTGACCTATGCCTATGACTATCTCGGCGCTGGCAGCGATACGTTGGCTGCTCTGTCGTCGGGTAAGCAATCGTTTGTGGACGTGTTGAAGGCCGCAAAAAATCCCATGGTGCTTGTTGGCGCAGGCAATAGTGCTGCGGTTCAGGCGCAAGCCGCGAAACTGGCGGCGGATGTCGGCGCCATCAAGGATGGCTGGAACGGGTTTGCGGTCTTGCACCGCGCGGCGTCGAGTGTCGGTGCGCTCGACATCGGCTTTACACCGGGCGAAGGCGCTCGCAGCGTAGCGCAAATGGTTGCACCCGCCGGGCTCGATATACTGTTTTCGCTCGGCGCCGATGAGATCGAAGTCGCCGACGGCGCGTTCGTGGTTTATATCGGCACGCATGGTGATCGTGGTGCGCACAGGGCCGACGTTATTTTGCCCGGCGCTGCCTATACCGAAAAGACAGGCATCTACGTCAACACCGAAGGGCGGGTGCAAATCGCCAACCGCGCGGCGTTCCCGCCGGGCAATGCCCGTGAGGATTGGGCCATCATCCGCGCCTTGTCGGATGTTCTGGGCAAGAAGCTGCCATACGACTCTCTGAGCGCGTTACGGCAGGCGATCTTCAAGTCTGTTCCGCATTTGATGCGTGTTGACCAGATTGCGCCTGCCGATGCGGCCGGCGTGCGTACGCTGGCGTCCCGTGGCGGCGTCGTCGAAAAGACCGCGTTCAAATCGCGGGTCGAGGATTTCTACATGACAAATCCGATCGCGCGGGCGTCCGCCGTGATGGCTGAATGCTCGCGGCTCGCCTCGTCCCGCGTCTTGACGGCGGCGGAGTAGAGCAATGTCTTTCTCCGAAATCTGGACCAGCACGTTGTGGCCGCTGCTCATCATGGTGGCGCAGAGCGTGATGTTTCTCGTCATTTTGCTGGTTGGCATCGCCTACATTCTGCTTGCCGACCGCAAGATCTGGGCAGCCGTGCAGATCCGGCGCGGCCCGAACGTGGTCGGTCCCTGGGGCTTGTTTCAATCCTTCGCCGATCTACTGAAATTCGTTCTGAAGGAGCCGGTCATTCCGGCGGGCGCGAACAAGGGCGTGTTTTTGCTGGCGCCGCTGGTGTCTTGCGTGCTCGCGCTCGCGGCGTGGGCCGTGATCCCTGTCAATGTCGGCTGGGTGATTGCCGATATTAACGTCGGCGTTCTCTATATTTTCGCGATCTCGTCGCTTTCCATCTACGGCATCATCATGGCCGGCTGGGCGTCGAATTCGAAATATCCATTCCTCGCTGCGTTGCGGTCGGCAGCGCAAATGGTCTCCTACGAGGTGTCGATCGGATTTGTGATTATCTGCGTGCTGTTGTGTGTCGGCTCGCTGAACCTGTCGGCGATCGTCGAGGCACAAAATACCAAGTACGGCCTGTTGGGTTGGTATTGGTTGCCGTTATTGCCGCTGTTCGTGATCTTTTACGTCTCGGCGCTTGCGGAAACCAACCGGCCGCCTTTCGATCTCGTCGAGGCCGAATCCGAGCTCGTTGCGGGCTTCATGGTCGAATACGGCTCCACGCCCTACATGATGTTCATGCTCGGCGAATACGTCGCCATCGCCACCATGTGCGCCATGGGCGCGATCCTGTTTCTGGGCGGCTGGCTGCCCCCGATCCCGATTGCCCCCTTTACCTGGGTGCCGGGTGTCATCTGGTTCGTGCTGAAGCTGTTCTTCATGTTCTTCCTGTTTGCGATGGCGAAGGCGATTGTGCCCCGCTATCGCTACGATCAACTGATGCGTTTGGGGTGGAAAGTGTTTTTGCCGATATCCCTTGCAATGGTGGTGATCGTCGCCGCCGTGCTGCAATTCGGCGGGCTGGTGCGGTGAATTTGAAACGCGCGTTCGCTGCAATTTGGCAAGCGAACACCGAGTTCAAGACTGCGCGGGATGTATTGTAATTTGTAGTGTTTTGTTAATTCCAAGCGTTCGCATAGGCGATCACGAAAGAGGGGCGCGAATGTTGGAATCGGAACGCTACGACGAAATGAGGCCGTCATGAGTGTCGTAACCGCAACTCGTTCGCTTTTGCTGAAGGAATTCGTCTCGGCGTTTATTCTCGCCATGCGCTATTTCTTCAAGCCAAAGCCGACGTTGAATTATCCCTTCGAGAAGGGGCCGATCTCACCTCGGTTTCGCGGCGAGCACGCGCTGCGCCGCTATCCCAACGGGGAAGAGCGCTGCATCGCCTGCAAGCTGTGCGAGGCGATCTGCCCTGCGCAGGCTATCACCATCGAGGCCGGTCCGCGCCGGAACGACGGCACCCGTCGCACCGTGCGTTACGATATCGATATGGTGAAATGCATTTATTGTGGCCTGTGCCAGGAAGCCTGTCCGGTCGATGCCATCGTCGAGGGGCCGAATTTCGAGTTCGCGACCGAGACGCGCGAGGAACTGTTTTATGACAAGGCCAAATTGCTCGCCAACGGCGATCGCTGGGAGCGTGAGATCGCAAAAAGCATCGCTATCGATGCGCCGTACCGCTGAGGTGAGGGCATGATACTTCCAGCCCTTTTCTTTTATCTGTTCGCGGGCATTTGCGTCGCATCCGCGGTCATGGTGATTGCCTCGCGCAATCCCGTGCATTCGGTGCTGTTTCTGATCCTCGCCTTCGTCAATGCGTCGGGTCTGTTCATGCTGATGGGCGCCGAATTTCTGGCCATGATCCTGATCGTTGTGTACGTCGGCGCCGTCGCGGTTCTGTTCCTGTTCGTCATCATGATGCTCGACGTTGATTTCACCGAATTGCGCCAGGGATTCCTGGAATATCTGCCTGTCGGTCTCGTGATCGGCGCGATCTTTCTGGCCGAATTGCTGCTGGTGGCGGGGGGATGGGTCATCAGTCCGATACTGGCAAAATCCACTGTCGCTCCGATTCCGACCAACGTCACCAACGCCGAAGCTCTCGGTCTCGTGCTCTACACCCGCTATGTTCACTACTTCCAGCTTGCGGGGGCGGTTCTCCTTGTCGCGATGATCGGCGCGATCGTGCTGACGTTGCGGCACAAAGCCAGCGTCAAGCGCCAAAGCATTCCGGTGCAGAATGCGCGCACCAAAGCCCTGGCCATGGACGTGCGCAAGGTGGCCTCGGGGCAGGGATTGCAGGACTCTGACGCGCAGGAGTGGGTGCGATGACCATTGGCCTCGGACATTACCTCTCGGTCGGCGCGATCCTGTTTACGCTCGGCATTTTGGGCATCTTTCTCAACCGCAAGAACGTGATCGTCATTCTGATGTCGATCGAGTTGATCCTGCTCGCCGTGAACATCAACCTCGTGGCGTTCTCGACATTCCTTAATGACATCGTAGGGCAGGTATTCGCACTGCTGGTCTTGACGGTTGCTGCGGCGGAAGCAGCGATCGGTTTGGCCGTACTCGTGGTGTTCTACCGCAACCGTGGTTCGATCGCGGTTGAAGACATCAATCTGATGAAGGGCTGACGGCAGATGATACAGGCAATTGTTTTTCTGCCGCTGCTGGGAGCGATCCTCGGAGGGCTGATCGCCTTGTTCGGTGCGCATATGCGCAATCCGAGCGGCGATGCCATGGACCGTGGCGATGAACACGGGCATGGGCATGGTCCATCCGCCACTGTTGGCGGTGATGCCGGTGTCATCCAGGCGTCGCATCATGAACCCGACGGCAACGACGGGCATGATCACCACGTGGTGGAGACGCCCGCTGCCGGGTCGCGTACCGCCGAGCTGATCACGACCGTGCTCCTCCTAGCATCGGCGGCGCTGTCGTGGGCGATGTTCGTCGACGTCGGCTTTTTGCACCACGACATGCGTGTCGTCCTGTTGCCGTGGATCGATTCCGGCGATCTGAGCGTCGCATGGACGCTGCGCGTCGACACGTTGACGGCGGTCATGCTCGTCGTCGTTACGACGGTGTCTTCGCTCGTGCATCTCTACTCGATCGGATACATGCACGAGGATCCGAACCGTCCACGGTTCATGGCCTACCTGTCGCTGTTCACATTCGCCATGTTGATGCTGGTAACGGCGGACAATCTTGTTCAGCTGTTTTTTGGCTGGGAAGGCGTGGGTCTCGCCAGCTATTTGCTGATCGGATTCTGGTTCCAGAAACCCTCAGCGAATGCTGCCGCGATCAAGGCGTTTGTCGTCAATCGCGTGGGCGACTTCGGATTCGCGCTCGGGATATTTGCGATCTTCGCCCTGATCGGCTCCACCGATTTCGAGACAATCTTCGCGGGCGCTCCGGGATTGACCGGCAAAACGATCAACTTTTTCGGATGGCAAGCCGATGCGCTGACGTTGACCTGCTTGCTGCTCTTCATGGGCGCGATGGGCAAGTCTGCGCAGTTTCTGCTGCACACGTGGTTGCCTGACGCCATGGAAGGACCGACACCGGTTTCCGCGCTGATCCACGCCGCGACGATGGTGACGGCAGGCGTGTTCATGGTGGCACGGCTATCGCCGTTGTTCGAGCTTGCTCCGAACGCGCAGGCTTTCGTGATGTTCATCGGCGCGACCACGGCGTTCTTCGCCGCGACCGTTGGCCTCGTGCAAAACGATATCAAGCGGATCGTCGCCTATTCGACCTGTTCTCAGCTCGGCTACATGTTCGTTGCGATGGGGGCGGGGGCCTATTCCGTCGGCATCTTTCATCTGTTCACCCACGCATTCTTCAAGGCGTTGCTGTTCTTGGGCTCCGGCTCCGTGATCCACGCAATGCATCACGAGCAGGACATCCGGCATATGGGCGGCCTGAAGGACAAGATCCCCTTCACGTACGCCGTGATGGTAATCGGGACTCTGGCGCTCACCGGCTTTCCGCTGACGGCGGGTTATTTCTCGAAGGATGCGATTATCGAGTCCGCTTTCGTGGCGCATAATCCGTTTTCCCTTTATGCATTCCTGCTGACGGTGATCGCCGCCGGGCTGACGTCGTTCTACTCATGGCGTCTGATTTTCAAGACTTTCCACGGCGAACCGCACGATCAACATCACTACGATGCGGCCCATGAAAGCCCGCTCGTCATGCTGGTCCCGCTGGCCGTATTGGCAGGTGGGTCGATCTTGGCCGGTTACCCGTTCAAGGAATTGTTCGCCGGTCACGGCGTTGAAGAATTCTTCCGCGAGTCCCTCAAGGTGAACGAGCATCTTCTGGATGAGATGCACCACATTCCGGAAACAATCGCTCTTTTGCCCACCGTGATGATGGTGATTGGTTTTGTTCTGTCGTGGCTGTTCTACATTCGCCGTCCGTATTTGCCGGTCGAACTCGCGAACCAGCATCAGATGCTGTACCGCTTCCTGCTCAACAAATGGTATTTTGATGAGCTGTACGACGTGATTTTCGTGCGGCCCACCAAGTGGCTCGGCCGCTTTCTCTGGAAGAAAGGCGATGGCTTTGTCATCGACGGTTTCGGACCTGACGGCATATCCGCCCGGGTGCTCGACGTGACGCGCGGCGCGGTCAGGATCCAGAGCGGCTATCTTTATCACTATGCCTTCGCGATGCTGATCGGCGTCGCCGGGCTGATCACCTGGTTCATATTCGGTCTTGGGGGCCAATGATGACGACCTGGCCCATCCTATCCGTCGTAACCTTCCTGCCCGTGGTTGGCGCGATCCTGATTTATCTCAGCCGCGGCGATGACGAGGCGGCGCGCGGCAACGCACGCTGGATCGCATTGTGGACCACGCTGATCACCTTTGGCGTTTCGCTCATACTTGTTTGGCGTTTCGACCCGGCCCAACCGGATTTCCAGTTCGTGGAAAAGGCGCCATGGCTCGCGCAGGCGATCAACTATCATATGGGCGTCGACGGCATTTCGCTGCCGTTCGTGATTTTGACTACCGCGCTCATGCCGTTCTGCATCATCGCCAGCTGGAAATCCGTGACGCTGCGTGTGCGTGAGTACATGATGGCGTTTCTTTTCCTGGAAACGCTGATGATCGGTACCTTCTCGGCGCTCGATCTGGTGCTGTTCTATCTGTTCTTTGAAGGCGGCTTGATCCCGATGTTCCTGATCATCGGGGTCTGGGGCGGCCCGCGCCGGGTCTATGCCAGCTTCAAGTTCTTTCTTTATACGCTGCTCGGCTCCGTGCTGATGCTGCTGGCCATCATGGCGCTGTACTGGAATGCCGGCACCACCGATATCCCGACACTGATGCACACGGCGGTTCCGCGTAATCTGCAGACCTGGGCGTGGCTGGCCTTCTTCGCATCCTTTGCGGTGAAGATGCCGATGTGGCCAGTGCATACGTGGCTACCCGATGCCCACGTCGAAGCGCCAACGGCGGGGTCCGTTGTGCTCGCCGCCATCCTGCTCAAGATGGGCGGCTATGGATTTCTGCGGTTCTCGTTGCCGATGTTCCCGCTGGCGTCCCATGACTTTGCGCCGCTGATCTACACTCTTTCCGTCGTGGCCATCATCTATACGTCGCTCGTTGCCTTGATGCAGGAAGACATTAAGAAACTGATTGCTTACTCGTCCGTCGCGCATATGGGCTTTGTGACGATGGGGATATTCGCAGGCACGGTTCAGGGTGTCGCGGGCGGTGTCTTCCAGATGGTGTCGCACGGCATCGTGTCCGGCGCGCTGTTCCTCTGCGTCGGCGTTGTCTACGATCGGCTGCATACCCGCGAGATTTCGGCCTATGGCGGGCTTGTGAACCGCATGCCGCTTTATGCCTTTGTCTTTCTCGTATTTACGATGGCGAATGTCGGACTGCCGGGGACCTCGGGTTTCGTGGGCGAATTCCTGACGCTGCTCGGCACCTTCAAGGTCAGCGTTAAAACCGCGACATTCGCGACCCTCGGCGTGATCCTGTCGGCAGCCTATGCGCTGTGGCTCTACCGCAAGGTCGTTTTCGGCGTGCTGGATAAGCCGTCGCTGGCCGGCATCAAGGATCTCACTCTGCGGGAAGGACTAATCCTGGTCCCGCTGGTTGTGCTGACCATCCTCTTCGGCGTCTATCCCAAGCCGGTGCTCGACATGTCGTCGGCCTCGGTACAGCAACTCGTTACAACTTACAGCCAGGCGACGGCAGCCGTGAAAGCAGCGGCGTTGCCATGACCGCCTGGAATCGGAAATCAGCATCATGACATTCGCCGGATATTCCCTGCTTCCCGTGCTGCCCGAGATCTTTTTGGCGCTTGGAGCAATGCTGCTGCTGATGCTCGGCGCCTATTGCGGTCAACGGGTGACGGGGTTCGTCACCGGCCTTGCCGTGCTGCTGCTGGTCGTGACGGGAGCCTTGGTTCTTTGGTTGCCAACCGGCAAATTGACGACCTTCAACGGCAGCTTCATCGTCGATGATTTCGCGCGCTTCCTGAAGATTCTGGCGCTGGTCGGTTCGGGCACCGCTCTTATTCTGTCCCGCGAGTTCCTGTCGGACCCGTCGCGGCGCATTTTCGAATTTGCCATCCTTATTATGCTGTCGACCGTCGGCATGATGGTGCTGATCTCGGCGGCGGACCTGATCATGTTGTACCTTGGGCTCGAATTGATGAGCCTTGCGCTTTACGTCGTCGCGGCGAGCCACCGTGACGATGCCAAATCGACCGAAGCAGGTCTCAAATATTTCGTACTGGGTGCTTTGTCGTCCGGGATGCTGCTTTACGGCGCATCGCTGATATACGGCTTCACCGGCACCGTGAGTTTCGCCGGCATTGCGGCGAGTGCAAAGGTCGGCAGCGCCGGCATCGTGTTCGGCATCGTGTTTCTGCTCGCCGGGCTTTGCTTCAAAGTGTCCGCCGTACCGTTCCATATGTGGACGCCGGACGTGTATGAGGGCGCGCCGACGCCGGTCACCGCGTTCTTTGCCTCCGCGCCCAAGGTTGCCGCGCTCGCGGTATTCACCCGCGTGGCACTGACGGCTTTCCCCGGCGTCACCCACGAATGGCAGCAGATCGTCGTTTTTGTCTCGATCGCGTCCATGGCGCTGGGATCGTTCGCCGCAATCGGGCAGAAGAACATCAAACGGCTGATGGCATACTCGTCCATTGGCCATATGGGCTTCGCACTGGTCGGGCTCGCGGCGGGTACTCCCGAAGGTGCGCAGGGGGTTCTCGTTTACATCGCCATCTATGTTGCGATGACGCTAGCCTCGTTCTCCGTCATCATTGCCATGAAGCGCAATGGTCAGGCGGTCGAGACGATCGCCGATTTCGCCGGGCTCGCCCGTACCAATCCGCTGCTGGCGTTCTTCTTTGCCATGCTGTTGTTCTCGCTCGCCGGAATTCCACCACTCGCCGGATTTTTCGCGAAGTTCTACGTCTTCCTGGCCGCCATCAAGGCGGGCTTGTTCACGCTTGCGGTCATCGGCGTACTGACGAGCGTCGTGGGCGCGTTCTATTATCTGACGATTATCAAGTTGATGTATTTCGATGAGCCGGTCGGCACCGTTGATCCCGTACGCGTAGAACTGCGTACGGTTCTCGCCATTGCGGGGACATTCAATATTCTGTTTTTCGTCTATCCCTCGCCACTTGTGAACGCGGCAACAGCTGCGGCGAAGTCGCTGTTCTGAGATGACATTTACGCTCGGTCCCCGCGCCGTATCCGCAGGCTACCGACTGGAATCTTTCGACAGCATTGAATCCACAAATGCTACGGCCCTTGCATATGCAAGGGCAGGCGAGCAAGGTCCGTTGTGGCTCGCATCGGCGAGGCAGACCGCCGGACGCGGACGACGCGATCGCACATGGATTTCTCCCGCTGGGAATCTGGCCGCAAGCGTTGTCGAGGTGGTCGACGTTTCGCCGCCCGTTGCCGCGACGCTCGGATTTGCAGCCGGACTGGCGTTGGAACGTGCGCTGCAGCAAGTGAGTGTTGAAGCCAGGCTGCGATCACCGGATTCGGAAAGCATGCAATTCCGGCTCAAATGGCCGAACGATGTTCTGGCCCGGCAACGCAAGCTGTCCGGCATTTTGCTGGAAGCCGAAGCGGTGGCCAATTCACGTCTGGCGCTGGTGATCGGGATCGGCGTCAATGTTGTCGCTGCGCCGGAGGGGACACCTTATCCGGCAACCGCGTTACATGCGCTGGGGATCCATATTGGGGCCGAAGAACTATTCAGGACGCTGTCGGATGCTTGGGCGGAGATGCGGTTGATCTGGAATAACGGACACGGATTCGAAGAGATCAGGCGCCTGTGGCTTGAGCGCGCGTCAGGGCTGGGGCAGCGGGTTTCAGTCCAATCCGGAGCATCCACGATCACAGGCACTTTCGAGACGATTGATTCAAAAGGCGGCCTGATTGTCGCAACCGATAGCGGAGCGCGCATCCCGATCGCAGCCGGCGACGTTTATTTTGGCGCTGCGGCATCCGTGGGAGCGGCGTGATGGCGCGACCGGACGAATTGACGTTCGCACCGCTCGGCGGGGTGGGCGAGATCGGCATGAACCTGTCGATTTATGGTCTCGGCAATCGCCATCAGCGAAGCTGGCTTGCGGTCGATCTTGGCGTGTCCTTTGGGGATGAAGATCGGTTGCCGGGGATCGATCTTGTCATGCCGGACGTGCGCTTCCTTGAGCAGGAGCGCAACCGGACCACCGGCATTGTCCGATGCCCCCTGGGCGGCGGCGAGTTGGCCTACTTCCACTGCTTCGCCCCGCGCCTGAGCGGCCGGGCGAGGTGATCCGCGCGATCGGCTCGCGCTGGCCCGTGGAGGAGTGTTTCGAGGCCGCCAAGCAGGAGGCCGGTCTCGACCAGTACCAGGTCCGCAAGTACGACGCCTGGTACCGACACGTCACGATGTCAATGCTGGCCCTGAGCCTGCTCGCGGTGATGCGCCAGACGCTTCAAAAGGGGCACCTCGACCTGTGGGACAACCTTCCGAGACCGAACTGACGGGTTGTCCGGAACCGGCTGACCCGGCTCCGGCAGGACACATCCGGCCCCGCCAGGGCATACGCGCCTCCCTCGCGGAGACACGCCGCCTGTTCAACCTCACCGGCCGCCCCCTCCACGAGATCCAGAACGCCCTGCGCTGGTCAACATTCCGTCGACGTCACCAAGCTGACGCCGAGGAGGCATCACTTCCGCCGGCGGATGCACCTCCAACGATGCGCAGATCTAGCCCTGTAGTACTAGGTGGGCGCGACCGTCGGCCATATTCCCGAGCTTGCCAGCACCCAGGAATTCCACAGCGTAGCAAGCCATCCCGAGCCCACACCAAAGGAGTTGTGCCCCCCGTGGTCGTCACCGTCTCCCTGTCTTCCTGTTCGGCCTGGTCCTGTTCTTCCTCCTGCGCTCCAAGACCCTCGGCCCGGAGCCGCGTTCGCCGCGGTCATGTTCGGGTTCTTCCTCGCCTCCACCGGCGCCGCCGGCACCCGTCAACCAACTCACCACCGCCGTCATCGACGCCCTCCAGCACCTGTGAGGAGCACCAGCCGTCATGAACGAACCGATCACCGCCCGGCACTGGCTCGCCACCGCGGCCCCCAAGGTCGCCCCGGCCGTGGCCACGTCGACCGTGCTCATCCTCGGACGCATCTGGAACGCCAACGGCGCCGAACACTCCTCGGCAACGCCGCCTTGATCGTCCTCGCGGCTGGGCCGGAGTCGCCGGAGCGTTCGCCGCGGCCGGCCGCCCGGCGGACGGAGTCCTCGCCGGTGACCGCGTTCGCCACGTCCGGCGGCCTCGCCCTCGCGGGCATCGCCGGATACGCGGACGGCCTGACCGCTACCGCTCCTGCTGCGGGCTATCGCAACCGCCCTCGCCTACGGGCTCGCGGCCCGGTACTGGCGCACCGACCGCCGCGACACCCTGGCCTACCACCGCCACACCGAGTTGCGGCGCCAGGAACACGCCCACCTCGAACGCGTGGAGACCTACCATCCGGGGCCGGACGCAGATCGAAGTGGCCCGCGAGGGTTCCGCGCTACGCTGCCGCCCTCGCAGCCGCCATGACGCACCGCGCCACGCTCGCAGGCTTCGACCCTCGGACCCTCGAAGCGGCCGGATTGCCCGAGCTGATTGCCGAACCTCACACACGAGAGAGCTGATCAGGCCCCAGTCCTCTACGGCCAGTACGAGGAGTAGCCCTCCGACGTCTGGTAGACCAGCGCCACCTTCTGCGATTCCAGCAGCTTCTTCACGTCCGGGGTGGGTTCGCTCGGCAAGAGGACCGCCACTCGCAGCGTTTCCGGGGTGGCAGGTGCCGGCGGTAGTCCGCCAACTGTCCAATGGCCATCCGTACGTTGGATCGGGTCGTGAGCCCTTTCGCCTCGTACAGGACGTGCTCGGTGGCGTCGTAGAGGTCGGGAGTGAGTGCCGCGGACTCGCCTTCCACGGTGATCTGAAAGCTGTGGGTCTTGTGCCCGGCCGCGGCCAGATACTCAACGTAGCCCTTCACCAACTCGCCCTCGCGACGCAGAACCTTGCGCTGCCCGGCGGGGATGTCCGCGGTCGTTGCCGTGGTGTGGTGTTGCTCGGTGTTCTTGACCTTCGCCCCGCTCTGCTTGGGCAGCGCCACCGGCGCCGGCACCACAACCTCGGGGTCGATGACTTCGAATCCCGATTTCGTGGCGGCCGGTACGCGGTCTGCGTCCGTCCATGCCGGCGTCGTGCCCTCAGCCGGCCGGAAGCGGAACACCAGCACATCGCGCATGACTTCGTCCTTGCCGGGGCCGCGGCGAACGTCATACGGCTTGATGAGGTCCAGCACCATCTGTCCGATGTAGCGCTGCTGCATCGCGCCGCCGCCCGGCACCCTGCCCGCGGCGACGAACAGGTGGAGCTCGAACCCTTCTCGACATGGCTCAGCAACGCCCCGTTACGCCCGGATGGCACCTGATGCCCGTTCGCACCGGCACCGGTGTACAGGTACAGCGCTCCGAACTCATCGTCTTCGGCCCGGCCATCGAAGGTGTAGCCGTACTCCGCCGCGGACGGGTCGGAGTACACGAACACCTTGCCAGCCTTGTCGGCCGGCCAAATCCCCTGGAAAGTGCCACAGCCGTACGCCGCGGCAATGGCCTCACGGGTCGTGATCAACCCCGGTACAAGATCAACGGTCGTCGTCATGCCGCGACCATAGCCACCCCCACTGACACCTGCCGCCTCTTTCGCGACCGGTAAGGGCGGCCCCCCATTCCACCAAGAACCGGGGCCGCCCTCGTAGTCCAGCACAGAACTGGAGTCCCCAGCATGACCCCAACCTGCCCCCACCCACCAGCCGGTCATTCCGACGGGTGATGCCGCATGAAATCCCTGTTGCCTGCTGCGCTCTCGTTGGCCGCGGCCGGCGTCCCCGTGCTGCCGCTGCGGGCGGGAAGGTGCCGTTCGGCAACTGCCCCGCGTGCGCCAAGCAACGCGTGCGGCGGCCGGCCGAACATGAAGACCCCCGGCCCCTGCCCCTGCCCCGCGCCGTGCCACGGATGGGCCGCCGCCACCACCGACCCGACACGTCCTCAACTCGCCCGCGTGGGCGCGCGGCGTGGCGGGAGGCGGCGGCGCGTGGCCTACCACCCCGGCGGCGCCGGCCTGACCGTGGTCGACCTCGACAACGCGGCCGCCATCGCATGGGCCCGCGCGACCCTGCCCGCCACCCGGACCGTGCCAACGACCCGGGGCGAGCACTGGATCTACCGCGGCGCCATGCCGTCCGCGAACGCGGTCCGGCCCGGCGTGGACATCAAGTCGACCATGTCCTACGCCCGGTGGCTCGGACCCGGCACCGGCACCATGACCGCCCTGCCGGACGCCGTGCGCGCGCTGACCGTGAAGGAGCCCGCCCCGGCCCGTCCGGCGTCCGTCGTCGCCGTGCCCGCGCCGGCCGGGGGCGGGGAGTGCCCGCACCGCACGCCCACCTACCTGGAACGTGGCATCGCCATGGCGGAGCAGCGCATCGCCGAGGCCCGTGAGCGCGGTGCACGCGACCGTGTACCGGACGTTCCTCGCCGTGCTGTCGACGCACGGCCGGTGCGGCTGCCTCACCGACGCCCACATCGCGCGGCTGTTCACCGCCGCGCAGGCCAAGGGCGAGATCGCCCCGGCACTGCACCGACGCATGGACCAACGCCCTGACCACGTTGGGACTGTGACCGTGTCCGAGGACGAGAAGAACCCCGCCCGCGAGGTCATCGCCGACTACGCGCAATCCCACTTCCGGTACTTCCGCACCGCCGACGGCACCGTGTACGCGCAGCGCAACGGCCACCCCGTGGCCCGCCCGATCCGCTCCCAGGGCACCACCGGCAGCCACCGCCAGGAACTCATGGTCGGCCTCTTCCGCGACGGGGTCGGCGTCTTCAACGGAACCGCCCTCAAGGAGGCGTTGGACTTGATCGAAGCACTCGCGCTGACCGAGGACGTGCAGCCCGTCCACATCCGCGTCGCCCCCGGATTCGACGGGGCCACCTGGCTCGACCTCGGGCCGCGACGACGGGCAGTCCGTCCGCATCCACCCCACCGGCTGGGACATCCGCCGTCCCCGACCCGCGAGAGGTGTGCTGGCGCCGCACCCAGCTCACCGGGGAACTCCCCCTGCCGGCCAAGGACACCGACGGCAAGGGCATCGACCTGCTGATGCGGCTGTGCAACTTCGCCAACGCCGAGACCGAATGCCTGGCCATCGCGTGGCTGATCGGCTGCCTCGGACCCGTCCGTGCCCGTCCCGGCGCCGTTCCTCACCGGCCCGCAGGGCGCGGGCAAGTCCACCGGCGGGCGGATGCTCGTCCGGATCATCGAGGGCATGAGCGGCGACCTGCGCCGGGCCCCGAAGGACGAGGAGAACCTGATCGCGGCGGTGGCGGCCGGATGGGTCACCGCCCTGGACAACCTCTCCCACATGACCCCGGACCTGTCCGACGCCATGTGCTGCATCGTCACCGGCGCCGAGAGCGTCAAGCGGGCCCTGTTCACCGACGGCGACGTCTTCCGCGCCCGCTACCGCCGCCCCCTGCTCCTGACCGGAATCGACGTCGGCGTCATCCGCCCCGACCTCGCCGAACGGCTCCTGCCCCTGCGGCTGGAGCGCCCCGCGGTCCGGCGCACCGAAGCGGAACTGTGGGCCGAGTACGCCGAAGTCCTGCCCGTCGTGCTCGGCTCCCTGCTGGACCTCACCGTCAAGGTCCGCGCGGTCGACGGCGGAGACCCCGACCGACCTGCGCATGGCGGACTTCGCCCACCTGTGCGCGCAGCTCGACGCCGCCACCGGCCTCGGAGCGCTGCGCCGCCTACCGGGCCAGCCTGGACGACCTCAACGACGACGTCATCGAGGGCGACCTGCTCGCGCAGACCGTCCTCCGGCACGCCGAGACCATCGAGCCGGGCGCGGCGCAGCGGATGACGTCCACGGAGTGGCTGCACTGCCTCAGCCGCCTCTACAGCGGCGACGAACTGCCGCCCCCTGCCCAAGGGGTGGCCGACCACCGGCAAAGTCCTCTCCGACCGCCTCAAGCGCCTTCAGCCCACCCTCGCCGCCCGCGGCGTCCTCATCGACTCCGGCCGCACCAGCGCGGGCCGCTACCTCGAAATGACCCGCCCGGCCGCCGCCGCCCCCGCACGAGCAGCAGCCGGCGTTCTGACCGCGCCGCGCGCTCGGACAAGCAAGAGGAGCACCCGCGCCGCGCGGCGTGCTCCTCTTGCTGTTCGGCGGCACGCGCCGCCCCAAGGTCGCGCCGCGCAGCGGCCCCTTCTTCACGCTGTAAGGCGCACCGCAACTACAACAGACACCCCCTCTCTTTTTCCTAAGTAGGGAAGACGCTGCGTCACCTGCGTCACGCAGGCCCGAAAAACGGCCCCTGACCTGCGGCAACAGGCGGTGACGCAGACGGCAAGCTCTGCGTCATCCTGCGTCATCTGCGTCACCCGATGACGCAGCGCCGTGACGCAGCGGTGACGCACGCCCCGATCCGCTGCGTCACCCAGAAACCGCAGGTCAGAAGCCCGAATGACGCAGGTGACGCGGTGACGCAGAAATCCGCACCTCGGACAGACGCGCCCACACAGAACTCCCCCCTTCGAGGCCCGTTCCCCTCCCCCAAGACCGAATCACGAGGGGCCGCCGCCCCGGCGAGAGGAAGTCACGGTGACCACCGCCACCAAGCGCGCTCTCGTACAGCTCCTCTACACGCCGAAGGAGGCCGCGGAAGCGCTCCGCATCGGGCGTTCCACCCTCTACGAACGGCGCTGACCGGAGACGTGAAGTCCATCAAGATCGGGCGCTCGCGCCGCATCCGACACCACGACCTCGCGTCGTACGTCGCGCGACTCCCCCACGAAGCCACCCACTGAACACCGCGCAACCCATGAAGTGGGCGGGCCGGAGCAATCCGGCTCGCCCCTTCGTATGGAGGCACATTGAGTCCCCGCAAA
>CAWCHG010000005.1:0-38121 GCA_963795285.1 uncultured Alphaproteobacteria bacterium | reverse complement strand
CCCGCCGCCGAGGTAGGCCTTGATCACCTCCGGATGGGCGCGGATTTCCGCTGGCGCACCGTTGGCGAGCCGCTGACCGTAGTTGAGCACCGTGATGCAGTCACAGGACGGCATCACCACATCCATGTGATGCTCGACCAGCAGGATCGTCGTGCCGCCCTTGCGAATGGCCCGGATCAGGTCGACAAGACGCCGGCTTTCAACCCCGTTCAGGCCTGCTGCCGGCTCGTCCAGCAGGAGTAGCTTCGGCCGCGCCACGGTCGCCCGTGCAATTTCGACAAGCCGCTGCGAGCCGTAGGGCAAGTCATCTGCCCGCGTGTCGGCCAGATTGAGAAGGCCGACGAAATCGAGCGCCTCGCGGGCGCGCTCGGCAATGGCTGCTTCCTCGGCCTGTTGTGCGCGCGTGCGCAACAGCGCGCGCCAGATTTCGCAATGCGTCTCGCCGTGCATTCCAACCATGACGTTTTCGAGCACCGTCATGTCACGAAACAGCTTCAGGTTCTGGAAGGTCCGACGGATGCCGGCGCGTGCCCGGCGATCGACCGACCAGCGCGTGATCTCACCGCCCGAAAAGCCGATCCGACCGCTGCTCGACGGAATGTGACCGGAGATCAGATTAAGCAGCGTGGTTTTGCCGGCACCGTTGGGACCGATCAGCCCCTGAACCGATCCCGATGCGACCTCCATCGCAACGTCGCGGACCGCGACGAGACCGCCAAAACGGCGAGTTAGCCCATCAATTTTCAACAGAGCGGACATTACAGCCTCACCGCACCCGGCTTCTGCAAGATCGGCCACAGCCGAGGCGAGGCAACGCGCCTGAAAAGATCGACCAGAATGCCGCTCAGGCCGCGGCTGCCGGCTCCCGCGAGCACAATGACCATGAGTCCGAAAAGAATCAGCCGGAATTCTCCGGACGCGCGCAGCAGTTCCGGAATCAAAACGACAATGGCGGCGCCAAGCGCCGCGCCGGGCAAGCTGCTGATGCCGCCGATCACAACCATGATCAGGATATCGATCGATTTTTGGAAATCGAAATCGTTCGGATTGAGGTAGCGCGAATGGTAGGCGTACAGTCCGCCGGCGATACCCGATACGATCGCAGCCACCAGGAAGCACTTGCTCTTGTAGAGCGAGATGGCGATTCCGCTGGCACGCGCGGCTTCCTCATCCTGCGACATCGCGGTCAATGCGCGTCCGAACCGCGAATGCGTGATCCTGTCGAGCGCCAGAAACACGCCGGCCGCGACAATCAGACAGACGTAGTAAAATCGCGTCTCGCCGCCGAGCGACAGGCCAAACAAGGATCGGAGCCGGAATATCCATCATTCCGATGCTGCCGCCGGTCAGCCAATCCTCGTTAAGCATCACGAGATGGACGATGATCGCAAAGCCAAGTGTCGCCACCGCAAGGCTCGAGCCCTTGAGGCGAACGATCGGGATCAGCAGCAGGCTGGATATTCCGGCAACCAGACCACCAGCCACGATCACCAGCACGAACGGCGAGCCGAACGAAACCGAAAGCGAGGCGGCGCAGTAGGCGCCAATGCCAAAGAAGGCACCCTGCCCCAGCGAAACGATACCGGCAGATCCCACCAGCAATTGCTGGGAAAATGCCAGAACGACGCTGATTAGCGCCAAACTAAACACATGCACCCAATAGGCATTGGACTGCACGAACGGCAATACGGCAAGCAGGAGCAGAAGGGCCAATCGGGCGAGCGGCACCGTGCGCATTTCACACGGCCCGGCCATCCCGGGCAAACAGCCCGGACGGCATGAACAGAAGAATCGCTATGAGCACAACCATGCCGACTGCGTCCTTGTAGGCGGTCGAAATCAGCATTCCGGAAAATGTCTCGATGATTCCGAAAATCAGCCCGCCGATCATCGCGCCCGCGACGCTTCCCAGACCGCCCAACGTCGCCGCCACAAAGGCCTTGATGCCGGTCATGAAACCCATATTGAACGATGCGAAGAACAGCGATCCCAGCAATACCCCGGCGGCGCCGGCCATCATGCCGGACAACGCGAAGGTGTAGGTTGTCGTCCGATCGACATTGACGCCCATCAACCGGGCGGCATCCGGATCTTGCGCCGCCGCCTGCATGGCGATGCCAAGGCGGGTGTAACGAAAGAAGACGATCAAGGCGCCCATGATCAGGCCGCTGAGAACCACGATCCAGACGAGCTGCGGCGAGACCACAAAGCCCGCGACGACGATTCTGCTCGAGGCGAACAGCGTCGGATAACGCAGCGGCTCCGAACCCCACACCAGGCGCGCGACGTTCTGCAAGACGATCGAGACACCGAGCGTCGCGATCATGATGTTGATCAGCGAAACCCGGCGCAGCCGCAGCCTTCGATAGATGAAAAATTCGATGGCCGTCGAAACCAGGCCGCCGCCGATTGTGCCGGCCAGCAGCACCAGCACAAACGGCATGCCATGCAACCAATAGGCGCTCAGCCCCATCATCGAGCCGATCATCAACATTTCGCCTTGCGCGAAATGAAGAATATCGGTGGCGCGGATGATCATCGAGATTCCGAGCGCGATCAGACTGTAGATGCAGCCGATCGCTAGCCCGCCAAGCGTGGTCTGAACGAATTGATCGAGTGTCATCTGCGCGTTCTCTCTTCATCAGAGCTAACGCTCGCTCGGCAAAAGCGGCAAGATCAAATTGCATGCGAATGCAAAGGCAATTGGCCTATGTTTTGTGCAGCTTTTCAGCGGCTATCCACGCGCGCAGAGTCGAATCGAAAAATGCCGCAATTAAAGCTTCTGCATACGTATTCAACAAAAACAGGCACTTTCGCGGATGTAGTGGCAAAACAGCGGTTCACGGGCCGCTTTCCCAGGCCGTTGGCATCAAGCGTGCAAGGAGCACCTGCTGCCGATTCTGATGCCAAGTCTGCCGCCAAATCTGCTGCCAAGTCTCAAATCGCGCCGGTTGGAGCCACCGCATGAAAAAGAGAATTCACCTCGCCTTCGATTTTTCCTGGACCCATGTCGAGACGCAGTGGCGCCTCCCCGGTTCCTGGCTCGACCGGCAGCACCCCAATATCGGCATGTTCGAGGAGGTCGCCCGCGTTGCCGAACGCGGCGGGCTCGACATGATCTTCTTCGGCGACAGTACCGGGATTCCCTCGACCTGGCAGGATTCGATCGAGGATGCCGTCAGCTACGGCGTCGCCTGGCCGCGTTTCGAGATGAGCCCATGGATCACGGCGATGTCACGCGTGACGCATCACCTTGGTTTCGGGCTGACTTACGCCTCGACCTTCATGCATCCGTTTTACACCGCGCGGCTGCTCAACTCGCTGGACCACATCACGAACGGCCGTATCGCCTTCAACGTGATCACCTCGCAGCGTAAAGCCGACTACGCGAATTACGGCTACGACGAGCTGGTCGATCACAACGAGCGCTACGAGCGTCTGGAGGAGTTCATCGACGTCTGCCACCGGCTGTGGGACAGCGTAGCGCCGGATGCCTTCGTCTGGGATCGCAAGACCGGCATGGTCGCCGACCCCACCAAGGTGAAGGCAATCAATCACGCGGGCAAGTTCTTCAAGGTCAAGGGACCGTTGAGCGTCGTTCCCTCGCCCCAGATCCATCCCGTGATCATCCAGGCGGGCGGCTCGCCCCGAGGCACTCGCGCGGCCGCCCACGTCGCCGATCACGTCTTCGGCCTAACCAAGAGCATTCCGCTGATGCAGCAGCAGCGCAACGATCTCGACAAGGCGCTGGTCGCGGAGGCCCGCGATCCGCAGAAGGTCGGAATCCTCTGGTCGAGCCGGGCGATTGTCGGCGAAACCGAAGCCGAAGCGCAGGCGCTGCGCGAAACCATGATCGCGGATGTCCCGCTGGGCGCGGTCGGCGCCTGGCTGTCGCACAATACCGGTTATGACATGTCGCAGCTTCCGCCGCGATTTTCACTGAAAGAGTTGAACGAGCGCATCGTTGCAGCCAACGCCTCGCCGGTCGGCTTTGTCAGCCTCCTCGCCAAGCAGCATGGCGAAACGGCCGAGATCGAGCGCGACGAATTCTTCCAATACGCGCTTCGCGCATCGACCGGCTACAACATCACTTTCGCAGGAACCGCCGGCAAACTGGCGGACCAGATGGAGGAGATGTTCGAGGCCACCGGCAGCCGCGGCGGGTTCATGCTCTCGATCGCACCGGGATCGCCGCGGGCGATCATGCTGAACATCGTCGACCAGCTGGTGCCGGAACTAAGGCGCCGCGGACGTTACCGGACGACCTACGAAGGAAGGACCTTGCGAGACAACCTGGCGGAATGAGGACGATCGCCCCTCGTTCACGCGGCGCTTGGCGAACGTACCTGATATTGCCCGTCGAGGTACAAAAGCGCGTCAATCTCGCTTTGCCAGAGCTTGAGGTCGCGCACCACGCCGACAAATATGCTGTGGGAATGAACCGGGACAACGTGCGTAACCTCGCAATCGAAACTTGCTAACGCGCTGGGGAGCGCCGGCGCCCCCGTCACCAGAGAGACCCAGGAACCTTGCTCGAAACGGCTGGCGCGAAGTTCCGGCAGACTGAAGCGCTGGGCCAGTTCGACATCGCCGGCACTGAGGACGTTGGCGCAGAAAATCTTTGTGCGGTGGATGACGTCGTGAATACTCGAATTGTGGTTGACGCAAACCAGCAGCGACGGCTCCGGCTCGGCGCAGACGGAACTGACCGACGTCGCCACCAGTCCATGCGGCAACGCCTCCTCGATCGCGGTGACGATGCAAACACCGGCGGCGAGCCGCCGCATTCCGCGCTTGAACAACCCACCATCGATCACGGCAGATAACCGCCGCGAAAATGCACCAGGGGCGACGCATCGGGATTGCTGGAGGTCGCCACAACGCGCCCGAGGATGATAATGACGTCATATCGCTCGATGGTTTCGACCAGTTCACAATCGATAACGCCGACCGCATCGGCAAGGGTCGGCGCGCCCGTTGCCAAGCTGCTCCAAGAGGCTGTCGTAAAGCGGTCGGCGCCTTTCAGGTCGGATTTCCCGCCAAAAATATCCGCAAGCTGCCGCTGTGCCGAGGAAAGATAGTTGAGGGCGAAATGCCGGGCCTGAAGGATTGCCGGCAAGGCGGAGGTCCGCTTGTCGACGGAGACCATCATGGTGGGCGGATCCGCGCAAACATGCGTCGCCGAAAGACCCAGCAGGCCGGCAGGCCCGCCATCGGCGCGCGCCGTCACGATCGTGCTTCCAGTCGCGCGTTGGCCGATCGCCCGCCAAAACTGTTTTACGTCGATCATTACAGAATTATCCAGCATCACTTCCATCGCAGGCCGGCTTTCTGCCCTGCGACGCAGCTATTTGCCGACGTTGAGACGAGAGTGCTCGCGGGGCAAGACCAAATTGCATGCGTATGCAAGACTCAATTGCCAAAGTTTTGAGCAAACGAACCGGCCGGTTGCATCCTATAGTATTGAAGCTGACCACGCGCAGAACTTCTTGTGAGACCCTTAGACGATGGCCAAACGAGCGACCCCGAGAACCGGCGCCCAAGTAACTGCCCAGGATGTTGCCCGTACGCTGGGCGTCTCGCAATCGACGATTTCGCGCGCCTTTTCGATGACCGCAAGCATCTCCGAGGAAATGAAACTTCGCGTCATCAAGGCGGCCAACAAGCTTGGTTACCAGCCCAATGTCATCGCGCGCAGTCTCATCACCCGGCGAACCAACATGGTCGCGATCGTGATGGCGAACCTCGTCGACCCATTTTACCCGGTGGTGCTGGATGAACTCGTCCAACACGTTCAGGCGGGCGGTTTTCAGACCTTGCTGTTCGTTCCGTCGGCCGAGCAGAAGGTCGACGACATCATGCCGAACCTGCTGCAATACCAGGTGGACGCCATCATCCTGACTTCGGCGACGATCTCGTCGGCCATGGCCCGCATTTGCGCGGCGCGCGACACGCCCGTGGTCTCGTTCAATCGTTACGTGCCGGGTCTCAAGATCCACGCGGTATCGAGCGACAACGTCGCCGGGGGCCGGCAAGTCGCGGACTATCTCGTCGCCACCGGGCATGAGCGCCTTGCGTTCATCTCCGCGCAGCGCGACGCCACGACCAATCGCGACAGACGTTCGGGTTTTCTGACCCGCCTCAAACAGCTGAAGATAACGTCCTGCGTGCAGGAAGATGGCGGCGAATTCAGCTATGAGGCCGGATATGCCGCCGCCAAGCGGTTGTTGCGGCAAGCCGTGCGTCCGGATGCTCTTTTCTTCGCCAGTGACGTGATGGCCTTCGGTGGCATGGACGCGGCACGCGAAATCGGATTGAGCGTTCCCGGTGATGTCTCCATCATCGGTTATGACGATGTGCCGATGGCCGCGCTGCCGAGCTACGGGCTGACGACCATCCGCCAGCCAGTTCGTGAAATGGCGCAAACCGCCATGGACCTACTCGGGCTCGCGGGCGAGCGCGGCGCGCGATCCGAAACGACAACGCGCCTTATTCCCGGCACCCTGATCAGCCGGTCATCGACCATGAACCGCCGCGCCGTCAGCCATTTGAAAGAAACAGCGGCATAATCCGGATTCGCGACTGCCCGGATATCCGCACGCTGAGACAGCAGTGCTAGCCGATGCCTTTACGGCATTTCAGAGCTTTTGTTTCGCCGGGGCCAGTAGCCGCCGCATTACACGACGGGAGGCGACCAGAACAAGAATAGTAACTTTTGAGAGTAACCGGCGGAAAAAATCCTGAGATTTCAAGGCAAAGTGTGGGTATGGTGCGCTCGGAAGGCGGACGCATTTGTAGCGGTATCAATAGGTTAGACAGATTTATCAAACCATAAGGTGCATTTCAAACCCAAAAGTACCTTCAAAAAAGCCCCGACGGCCCGTCCAGTTGCCTTTTCCACTGAGCGCCCCGTTCCCACGGCACGATTGGTGTCGCGGCCAGTCGTCGTCTTGAGATCATTCGAAGAGTGCCCCGCACGCGGGCGTGGTGGGGAGTGCCTTGCTCTGAGCAAGGTAGCGGGGGTGTAGCACCTACCTGAAGTGTTTCCCGCCCATATCTGTACGTCAGCATTAGCTATCCCCATGTCTTGAGGAATTTTGCAACAAACCGACCGGTGAGCTCTCCCGAATAAGCGGGCACCGTCGTCTGAATACGACGCGACACAGGCCAAAAGGGCGGGACAATGTTATCAGGCGGACGCTGGGGCACGCTTGCTTGACCGTGCGAAATCAGAACGGGGGATTATAAGATTATTGGCTACGCCCCGGAAAGCGCGTGCCGACCATCTGCAAGACGTTGTGGGGTATGGTCCCCGGAAGACACGGGGCGGTCTATCCGCTGCATCCAGGAGCGCAGTTGCCAGGCTCGGCAATCCGTGATCCAGAAACGGCCATGAACGTAGCTCAACGCCTGCCGCCTTCGCTTACAGCGCTTGATGCGGCTCTTGCCGCCCTCCTCGACGGTCTTGCACCCGCGGCCGTCGCCGAACTGCCTCTGAGCCAAGCGCTCGGTTGCGTCACCGCCGAACCGGTACCAATCCGGACGTGTCCGCAGCAGGATATCGCCTTGGTCGACGGATGGGCGTTCCGCGCCAGTGATCTGGTCGGCGTATCCGCCTATGCGCCGCTGCCGCTGACGACGGCGCCCCGTTGGGTCGAGGCTGGCGATCCGATTCCGAATGGTTGCGATTGCGTGATTGATGCCGACGGCATCGACCAGTCGGTCCCGATCCCTCAAGTCATGGCCGAGGCCTCCCCGTGGCATGGTGTGCGCCGACGCGGCGGCGATCTCCCTGATGGCTTCGTTATTGTCCCCGGCATGCAGCTTCGTCCATTCGACATCGTATTTGCACACGCAGCCCGGCTCGAAAAGATGAAGGTGCGCCGGCCAAGGTTGCGCTTGATCAATGTTCCAGCAACCAATGGCGACACTCGAAACAGCGCATCTCATCGAGGAAAGCGCGCGATACGCCGGCGCCGAAGTGACATTCGCTGACGCCGGATCGCGCGGCGCCGCCTCCATAGCCGCCGAACTTGAAAAGACCGCCTTTGATCTTTTCGTTACAGTCGGCGGCTCTGGCGTCGGCCGCACTGACGCGACCGTCCTGGCAATCGGACAACGCGGAGAAGTTTTCGCTCATGGACTAGCGCTCAGACCTGCCGTCACATCAGCGGTTGGCAGGATCGGAAGCACCCCGGTGATCGCGCTGCCGGGTTCGGCGGCCGGCGCCTTGGCGGGATGGTGGACGTTGGGGCTGCCTGTCCTGGATCGGCTCTCCGGACGGCAGCCTCGTGAAGCCACGATCCTGCCGTTGGCTCGTAAGCTCGCTTCCAGCGTTGGGATCGCCGAAATCGCTCTGCTTGAACGCAACAACGGCTGTTGGGTGCCCCTTGCGCTGGCAGATCTCCCCCTCCAGGCCATCATGAAAGCCAGCGCTTGGCTGGTAGTTCCAGGAAGCAGCGAGGGATTTCCGGCGGGAACGCCGGTCGGCGCCTATATGCTAATCTAACGCCGCGGGTGCCGACATGACCAATACATCCTTGCCGAAGGGCCGGAACTCGATCGATCAAGATCAATTCCTGACGATATTGTCGCGTGAGGAAGCGCTTGAGCGCTTCGAAGCGGCGTTGTTTCCGCGGGAAGCATCCACCGAACAAAGAAAGCTCGCGGAAGCGGTTGGTTGCGCGTTGGCGAGAGATATTCTCTCGCCAATCGACGTACCGCCGTTCGACCGTTCAAATGTCGATGGATTTGCTGTCCGCTCGACCGATCTTGCTTCAGCCGCAGAATTTGCGCCGGTGCATCTGATGTTGAACGAGGAAGTCATCGCCTGCGGCACCGCACCCACCCAACTGGTATTGCCCGAAACAGCGACGCCGATTGCAACTGGCGGACCAATTCCGCGCGGCGCTGATGCTGTCGTGATGGTGGAGCATACCCAGCCCTCCGGCGAGTACGCGATCGAAGTGCGCCGCTCCGCTTCCCCCGGGCAATTTGTGTCCTTTGCCGGGTCCGATATCGCTCGCGGCGAAGCGCTTTTGCGGGCCGGTACGGTGATCGGTTCGCGGGAGATCGGCATGCTTGCCGCCTGCGGAATTGCCGAGGTCCCCACTCGACGGAGCGTCCGCGTAGCGGTGATTTCAACCGGAGATGAGTTGGTTCAACCTGGCGAACCGTTGCGGCCGGCAGCGATCTACGACAGCAATGGCGCTATCGTCGTCGCCGCGATCAACGAAAATGGCGGAAACGCAGTGTTTTGGGGCGCCATCCCAGACGACGAAGAGGAGCTCGAAGCGGCGATGCACCGGGCGCTCGCCGAAAGCGACATGGTCGTGCTGTCAGGCGGGACTTCGAAGGGCGCGGGTGACGTCTCCCATCGCATTATCGCGCGCCTCGGCCAACCCGGGATTATTTGTCATGGCGTCGCGCTGAAGCCAGGCAAGCCACTTTGCCTGGCCGTGTGTAACGACAAGCCTGTGGTGATTTTACCGGGCTTTCCGACCTCCGCCATGTTCACCTTCCACGACATGATCGTGCCGGTACTTCGGCGCCTGGCCGGTCTCCCGCCGCGTTCGGATGCGACGGTCACGGCAAAAGTGCCGGTACGGATCGCATCCGAACTCGGGCGCACCGAGTTTGTTATGGTCTCGCTGGTCGAAGGCGCAGACGGTCTGATTGCCTATCCGTCAGGCAAAGGATCGGGGGCCGTTACATCGTTCTCTCAGGCTGACGGCTTTCTTCGGATCGACGCGCTGGCTGACCAAATGGCGGCCGGCAGCGAAGCCAAGGTCACCTTGTTCACGCCGCATGTACGAGTGCCCGACCTGGTCATCGTGGGCAGTCACTGCACTGGGCTCGACCTGGTGACGGCGCCGTTAGCGCATGCCGGTCTTACGGTGCGTTCGATTGCGGTTGGCAGTCTCGGCGGCCTGGCGGCCGCGAAACGCGGCGAATGCGATTTTGCGCCGATCCACCTGCTTGACGACAAGACCGAAACCTACAACGCGCCGTTTTTGAGTGAGGGGCTCGAACTGGTGCCGGGATGGCGCCGTATGCAGGGAATCGTGTTTAAAAAAGGCGATCGACGTTTTGAGGGTTTGAGCGCCGAACAGGCCGTGCGCACCGCGATCGCTGATCCCACCTGCATCATGGTCAATCGCAATCAAGGGGCTGGCACGCGCATCCTGATCGACCGCCTGCTCGGTGAGGCGCGCCCAGACGGGTACTGGAATCAACCGCGATCGCATAATGCAGTCGCGGCCGCGGTGACGCAGGGACGCGCCGATTGGGGAATGACCATCGCACCGGTCGCGCGCGCAACGGATCTTGGCTTTATTCCTTTCGCCGAAGAACACTATGATTTTGCGGTTGTCGCGGCGCGGAAAGACCGGCCGGCGGTTCGAGCATTCCTGGACGCACTTGCGTCACACCATACTCGCGCGGCACTCGAGAGCGCCGGTTTCAGGCCGGCGTGAACGTTTTCAGGGTGCAGATAAACGCACGCAGGCCTCGTTCACAACGTCATCTGCAGACTGAGCATGTACGTCCGCGGCGTTCCGAGGTAGGCGGTGTTGGCGCCGGGACTTCCCACGATGTTGCCGTCGGCGATCGACGAATAATAGAACACGTTGCCGATATTCAGCACCTGGAAGCGCGCTGTCATGATGTGTTTGTCGACGGTTTTCGAATAGCGAATTCCCGCATCGAATGTCGCGTAGGACGGCGCAAACGAGTTGTTGAAATTCGTGGCCGCGCGCTCGCCCTCCGCATGAACACCGCCGGTCAGCGCGAAGCCCGTGCCAAATGGCCGGATGATAGTCGAGCGAGATATCGGTTTTGAAGAGCGGAACGCCAACGACCAGTCGGCCGTTGGTCGTAGCCAGCCGGTATTCTGCAATCTGGCGTCGATGTAACTCATGCCACCAAATACCGTAGATCCTGAGTAAATCGTCGCCCTGCAGAAACAGTTCGGCGCCATTGTTTCGTTGCATGCCCGACGACCTGGAATATGTTCGTGACCGGATCAGTCGACGCAAACGGGCGTGTCATGTGAAACAGAGCGAAGGTGGCGAGAAGCGCGGGCGTGACAGCGTATTTGACGCCGACTTCATATTCCTGATCGTGATATGGCGCGAGAAACTGATTGACGTTGGCTGTGCCGGCCGGTGCCTGATCGCTTTGCTCGACGCTGCTGGCCAAGGTCGCATAAGTCGTGATCTTGTCAAACGGCTTGTAGATCAAGACTTACAGTTGGACTGACGACGCCATCAGCAGACTGTTGGCTTGCTGACGGCGCCGGTCGCCACCCAACTCTCGGAATGCAGGAACGATGTACTGACGACGCTTTGCACCGCCCATTGATCGTTGAAGTGGAAGGTGTCACCTGTAACGATCGTCTGGTTCTGCAGAATGGCCGACTTGAATTGACCGCCGTTGTTTGGGGTTGGCGGGTACGAAAACCGTGGGATCGGCCAGGTTCGACGTGCCGGGAATTATTCTGCGCGATCGAATTCAGATAAGAATACTGGCCGTTGAAAAATCCGTTGGTTCCGATCGTCACTTCGTTCCGGAAGCCGAACAGGTCGAATTTTCCGTTCAACGATGCCGTGTTGCTGGCGATGGTGAAATGCGGAACGGCAGTGAAGTTCTTGGTGACCGTGAAGTCACCATTGTTGTCGGTCATGCTGTTGGTGATGCCGAACAGATTGCGCACAGCATCCTGATAGAGGCCGCCAATCTCGAAATTCCAGTCGTTGTTGAACTCATGCTTGAGTTTGACGAGGCCGGTATTGGTGATGAGATCCGTGCCGGCGCCCGGCTGTCCCAGGCCCAGCTTGGTCGGATCGACGGCGGCAGGAAGCAGGATGTTCGTTTTGCTAAAATAGGTGATGCTGCCAGGCAGGCCAGTTGTGTTGGTTTCATAGTGACTGAAATTGGTTTCGATGACGGTGCGATTGGCGAGATAGAAATCGATGGCGCCGCTCGCCAGCGTCCGGTTGGACGCGCTCTCGGGCGCCCAGCTTTCGCCTTCGCCGTGAACGACGTTGAATCGGTAGCCTACTTTTCCGTCAGGCGTGCGCCCGCCGACGTCGATATTTTCCGTGAAAACCGAATTTGAATCGAACCCCTGCGTATAGCTCGCGTAAGGACTGTCCGTCGGCCGTTTCAAAACGTAGTTGAATACGCCGGCCGGCGTAGCCGGTCCATAAAGCGATCCAGCCATACCGTTCAGCACCTGGATGCCGGAGAGATTTTCGGTAGGGAATCGCGGTCGTGCCGATGACGCTCAATCCATCGAGTCGCGTGTTCTGCACCACGGTTCCCTGGAAACCGCGGGATTGAGGACGAGATACCTCGTAACCCTGCTGATTACGGATCTCGACGTCAGGAAGATACCGCAGCGCATCGTTGACCGTCTTGGGCTGGAGGTTCTCGAGCATGTCGTTCGATATGACCGTCATCGAGTACGGCGTGTCGAGCAGGCTGCGGTTTCCAAGGGGCCCGAAGTTCACGATGCCCGTGTTGTAATTGGGGTTGGTCGCCGCGTTGTGGACGCCTCCCGCGCCAGCCTGTGCTGGTCCGCCGGCAGCTGGCGGCGGCGGAGCCGAACGACGCGCCGTCCGCTTCTTTTTCTTTGGCGCCGTGGTTGGCTTGGCAGCGGCGGACTGGCCTTCCTGATCGATGTGAGGTTTTGCGGGCTCGACCGTGACTGGCGGGAGAGGCGGCGATGCCTGCTGCGCGTAGGCAACGTCAACAAACTCGGAACTCAAACTCGCCAGCAAAATGCCGGCCGCCGCCACATACTTCATCCCTGCCCCCCAGGTATTCCTATCGACTATCGATCGAGAAATCTATCGTTATATAAACTGAAATATAACGGTCTCGGCCTCTATTCTGGCAATGACTTCTGTGCAACAGTAGCCATCGTTCTGGATTGACCTTTCCAAGAAAAATCGATCCGCTATTTCCTATGAGCGATCGCGATCTTCTATGGAATCTTGCTTTGGAGAATTTATGCCGCGCAATTTGACCGGCCTATTGGCGATCGTTCTGACCCTCTTGACGCCTGCGCGGGCGGATACGTTGAAGGTGATGGGGGCGGGTAGTCTCCGTGCTGCGATGACGGATCTCTTGCACCGCTTTCCGATGCAATCCGACGAGGTCGATACGCCGGAGTTCGGCGCCTCGGGCTTGATGCGCCAAAAGATCGAAGGCGGCGCGGCATGTCGATGTGTTTGCGTCGGCGGACTGGAACAGCCGCGTAAACTCGCCGCAGGACACCCTGAACGGCTAGTCATCCTGTTCGCGCGCAACACCCTGTGCGCGCTGGCTCGTCCGACCTGGGTCTCGATCGAAGCCAACCTTCTCGATCGCCTACTGGATCCCTGCGGTCGAATTGCGACCTCTACGCCCGGGTTCCGATCCGCTGGGGACCTATAGCTGGGAGGTGTTCGCGCGCGCCGATGCGCTCAAACCGGGAGCACGCGCGACGTTGGAAGCAAAGGCAAAGAAGCTCGTCGGCGGTGGAGAGAAGACGCCGCCATTGGTGGCCGGCAAAGGCGCCGTCGAAGGCATATTCCTGTCCGATCAGGCAGACGTCATGCTGATTTATTGCAGCGCAGTTGCCGCCGTTCAGAAGGAAGTTCCGACCCTCACATCGATCAAACTGCCATCAGCGCTTGCCGTTCAGCCCGCGGACGGCTTGGTGATCCTCGACAGCAAACCTGTTGCGCTGCGCTTCGTCGCATTCGTGATGTCGGAAGAAGGGCAAGCCACGTTGAAAAAGCACGGCCTGGAGCCGATAGCGTCGGCCGATTCCGACGGACGGTGAGCCCCTGCCCAGGCACATCAGGCCAGCTGCAGTTTCCGACGTAGAGCCTCAACTCGTCCCGCTCGCACACCTGCGAAGTTCCGTGGCAACCGCGCAAGGCCGCGCGCTTGTTGAAGAGCTCGCCGAACGGTATCCACGCAATAGCGGCGCCCGCGTCAGGCACTACATGCGCATCAAAACGAAGGCTGCTTATGAGACCGCAACGGCCGCTTTTCTCGCCGAACTGCTGTTAGCCCACTTGTCCGATCATCGAAATCAATGGCTTAGCTGTTCTTTGGACAAAAAGCGTTTCTCAGGACAACCGGTCTCGTCCAGAATGTTCGATAATGTGCGGAAAACCTGGACCAAGGAACGCCTTGTGCAGGTGAAACGGCACATACCCGGAAGGCACAGTTCTGACGAACTATTTCCTACTGAGCGGCTAACTCGCTATCGTGCGACGCCGAAGCTACTGAAAATCTGTGCGGAGCAGGGCATCACTCCGGACAACGTGACAGAGCACTTCCAGATACCTTGAGCATCCTTGCTGATCGCATCGGCCACGAAGTCAGCCTGTTGCACTGCATAGACGGCTCATTCGGCAGCAGTCCGCATCTCGATTTGCTCCGCGCGCACCGCGCAGAACTTGAACTCCGGAATCTTTCCGAACGGATCGAGTGCCGGATTGGTCAGCAGGTTCGCTGCCGCCTCCGCATAGCAGAACGGCATGAACACCATGTTTTCCGGCACGTCGCGGTCGGCGCGCACCTTGACCTCGACCGCGCCGCGGCGTGTCTCGAGACGGATGAAGTCACCGGGCGCGACCTTCTTCTTCCGCATATCCTTCGGCGACATGAACGCGACCGCCTCGGGCTCGATCTGATCGAGCACCTGCGCGCGCCGCGTCATCGAACCGGTGTGCCAGTGTTCGAGCACGCGGCCGGTGGAAAGCACCATCGGATATTCGTCGTCGGGTATCTCATCGGGCGGAATGACCTTGGCCGGCACGATCTTGCCGCGGCCGCTTTCGGTCGGGAAACCGGCGGTGAAGATGATCTCGTTGCCCGGCTTGTCAGGAGCGTCCACTGGATACGTCACCGCGCCCTCACGCAAAAGCCGCTCCCACGTGATATTGTTAAGAGACGGCATCAGTTGCGCCATCTCGGTGAAAACCTCGCCCGGCCCCGCATAATTCCACGGCAGCCCCATTCGCTTGCCAATCTCCTGGATGATCCAAAGATCCTGCCGAGCATCGCCGGGCGGCTTGATCACCTCCCGCGCCAATTGCACGCGGCGGTCGGTATTGGTGAAGGAGCCAGATTTTTCCGCGAACGCGGAGGCCGGCAGAATGACGTCAGCGTGGAACGCGGTCTCGGTGACGAACAGATCTTGCACCACGAGATGGTCTAACTTGGCCAGCGCCTGGCGCGCATGCTGCAAGTCGGGGTCCGACATCGCCGGGTTTTCGCCCTCGACATACATGCCGTGAATGGTTCCGGCATGGATCGCATTCATGATCTCGACGACGGTTAGCCCGCGCACCGGATCAAGCTCCTGCTCCCAAAGCTTCTCGAAAGCTCCCCTCAGATCGTTGCGACCGACAGGTTGATAATCCGGCAGGAACATCGGGATCAGCCCGGCGTCCGAGGCGCCCTGCACGTTGTTCTGGCCACGCAGCGGATGCAGGCCGGTGCCGGGACGGCCGATCTGACCGGTGATCAGCGCCAATGCGATCAGGCAGCGCGCGTTGTCGGTGCCATGAATATGCTGGCTGATACCCATGCCCCAAAAGATGATGGAGGATTTCGCGCGAGCGTACATCCGCGCCACTTCCCGCAGAGTCTCGGCCGGGATGCCGCAAATCGGGGACATTCTCTCAGGCGTGAACTCTGTGATCTTCGCCTTCAGTTCATCATATCCCTCGGTGTAACCGGCGATGTATTGCTGGTCGGTCAACCCCTCGGAGATGATGGTGTTGATCATCGCGTTCAGCATCGCGACATCGCTGCCGGGCTTGAACTGCAGGTGCTTGAGGGCATGGCGAGACAGCGTCTGCCGGCGCGGATCCATTACGATCAGCTTGGCGCCGCGCTTGGTCGCGTTCTTGATGAAGGTCGCCGCGACCGGATGGTTGATCGTAGGATTGGCGCCGATCACCCATATGACTTCGGCATCCGCGGCGGCTGAGAACGGTGCGGACACCGCACCCGAGCTTATGCCTTCGAATAGCGCTGCAACCGATGATGCATGGCACAGTCGCGTACAATGGTCGACATTGTTGGAGCCGAAACCGGTCCGCACGAGCTTCTGGAATAGATAGGCTTCCTCGTTCGATCCTTTGGCCGAGCCGAAGCCGGCTAGCGCCTTGGCACCCTTCTCGTCGCGGATCTTGACGAGGCCTTTGGCCGCGATGTCGAGCGCCTCGTCCCACGAAGCTTCGCGGAAGTGAGTGAACGGATTGGCAGGATCGACCTGGTCGTTGGCGTCCTTCTTGACTCCCGGCAGCCGCACCAGCGGCTTGGTCAGGCGGTTGGGGTGATGGATGTAGTCGAAGCCAAAGCGGCCCTTGACGCAGAGTCTATTGTGATTGGCCGGACCGTCGCGTCCCTCGGCATAGATGACCTTCTCGTCCTTGACTTCATAAGTGACCTGGCAACCGACACCGCAATAAGGGCACAGCGAGTTGACCTTGCGGTCTGGATAGGTGACGCGGGTCTGGTTCTCATCGAGCATCACTGAGGGCATCAGCGCGCCGGTCGGGCAAGCCTGGACGCATTCGCCGCAGGCTACGCAGGTTGACTCCCCCATCGGATCGTCAAAATCGAAGACGATCTTGGCGCCGTGATTGCGGTAAGCCATACCGATGACGTCGTTGACCTGCACCTCGCGGCAGGCGCGCACGCAGAGGCCGCACTGGATGCAGGCGTCAAGATTGACCCGCATGGCCGGATGGCTCGCATCGCCCTGCCAACGCTCGGCAGCCGGGAAGCGGCTTTCGGTCACCCCGATCTTTTCCGCCCAGTGCCAGAATTTCGAATCCGGATCGTGGGAAGTCTCGCGCGCCGGCTGATCGGCGACCAAAAGTTCCATCACCATTTTCTGCGCGGCAATGGCGCGGTCGCTCGCGGATTTCACCTTCATGCCAACGGACGGCGTCCGCTTGCACGAGGCCGCGAGAACGCGCTCGCCCTCGATTTCTACCATGCAGGCGCGGCAATTGCCGTCGGGCCGGTAGTCCGGCGCGGGCGAATAACAAAGATGCGGAATATCGCGGCCCTGGCGTTTGGCGACCTGCCAGATCGTTTCGCCAGCGCGGGCTTCAACCTGCTGCCCGTCAAGCTCGAATTTGATCATCTGCGGTCCGCCACCCTTGCCGCCGACCGCCCCGATCGGTTCGCTATGCGAGACGGTCACCCGGCCATCCGGCACGTTCTTGCCCCCTGCCGCGCCTTTGGCGTCATGGCCGTAGCCTTGCGGTGGAGAGTTCTGCTCGTTGCTCATTCGGCCCTCGTCAGAAACGGACGACCCCAGGATACGCCTATTCCGCGGCTTGCTGGGGACGAAACTCGTCGGGGAAATATTTGATGACCGACGTCAGCGGATTCGAGGCCGCCTGCCCCAGCCCGCAGATCGAAGCATCACGCATCGCCTGGCTCAATTGGCCAAGCAGCTCCTGGTTCCAGACCGGCTGCTGCATCAGGATCGCCGCTTTCTGGGTTCCCACACGGCAAGGCGTGCACTGCCCGCAACTCTCGTCTTCGAAGAACTTCATCAGGTTCAGCGCCGCATCCCGGACGCTATCGGCCTCGGACAGGACGATGACTGCGGCCGAGCCGATGAAGCACCCGTATTTCTCCAGCGTGCCGAAATCGAGCGGGATGTCGTCCATTGCGGCCGGCAGGATGCCGCCGGAAGCCCCGCCCGGCAGATAGGCGGTAAACGTGTGTCCATCGGCCATACCGCCGCAGAATTCGTCGATCAATTCACGCACGGTGACGCCCGCGGGCGCGAGTTTCATGCCGGGATTCTTGACGCGGCCCGAGACAGAATAACTGCGGAGGCCGTGACGGTCGTTGCGGCCGTGGCCCTTCCACCAATCCGCCCCCTTCTCGACGATGTCGCGCACCCACCACAGCGTCTCGATGTTGTTGATCAGGGTCGGCAGGCCGAACAGGCCGACCTGGAACGGGAACGGAGGCTTGTGACGGGGCAAGCCGCGCTTGCCTTCCAGACTTTCCAGAAGCGAGGATTCTTCGCCGCAGATGTAGGCGCCGGCGCCGCGGCGCATATGAATTGTCGGGCCGCCAGACGGCAGCTTTGCGATTTCGCGCTCGAGGATTTGGCGCGAGGCCGGATATTCGTCGCGAAGATAGATATAGACGTCGGTCGCTTCGACCACATGCGCGCCGATCAGCATGCCCTCGAGAAAACGATGCGGATCGGTTTCGAGATAGTAGCGATCCTTGAACGTGCCCGGCTCGCCCTCGTCGCCATTGACCGCCATCAACCGAGGGCCGGGTTCGCCGAGCACCGAGCGCCATTTGCGTCCCGTCGGAAAGCCAGCACCGCCGAGACCGCGCAAACTCGCGTCATCGAGCGATTTCAGCAAGTCTTCCTTTGGAAGAACGCCAGAGCGGAGACGCCCCAGCAGCTGGTATCCGCCGCCGGCGACGTAAGCGTCGAAGTCGATGTAGTCGGGCAGATGGGCATGGGTGTCACCGTCTTTCGCCGCCGCGAGGACGTTCGCGACGGTCGCGTGATCCACGAAGTTGTGGCCGACTTCGGCAACAGGAGCGGTATCGCACCGGCCAACGCAAGGCGCTCTCACGACGCGTATAGTTGGGCCCGCACTACGCTGCAGTTCCTGTAACAATCGTTCGCCGCCAAGCATCGCGCAAGTGAGCGAATCGCAAACTCGAATGGTCAGCGGCGCAAGGTCCGGTTCGCCCTCCTTCACGATGTCGAAGTGAGCGTAGAAAGTCGCGGTTTCGAACACCTCCGCAAAGGAAAGCTTCATCTCGTCAGCAAGCGCCGCAAGATGAGCAGCGGAAATCTGATGATATGTATCCTGGATCAGATGCAGGTGTTCGATCAAAAGGTCTCGCTGGCGCGGCCGCGTGCCCAGCAGAAGCTCGATCTCATGCGCAGCGGTCGGATCGACCTGACGACCCTTGGGGGTCGATTTGGCCCGCTTTCTTCCCTCGCCGGGGTGCTCAAAGGCGCGAACTTTGTGGATCGTCCTGGCTCATGAAAGTTGGTTTCCAAACCGAACAACATTTTATCCTTAGCTAGACATTAGCCTCTGGTATACCAGATGCAAGGTCATTTTAGAACACGTCAGATCAAGGGAAATTATCCCTTCCGCCAATGGATTGCGTAACCCGTCGTCGACCTTAGGCTTTGACGGTTGTGCGGATCGGCCTTCTCGATCAGAAAAACAATTCTTCGTTCGTCGCGTTCGGTGATCTCGACCTTGTCGCCGGTCTCCCGGATGAGGTTCGGGATATCAATGACCGACAGCGGGTCAGTGCAATGAACTTCGAGAACGTCGCCGGGCGATACCGACGTGAGCGCTTTGCGGGTCTTGAGCGCGGGTATCGGACATCGAAGACCGGAGAGATCAAGCTTGATTGTCGCCATGCGCTAAAGCCTACAACAGATCGGCGTAGCCAAGGAACCCGACGCTGTCTCCAGGCGCGACTTTGATCGTATCTTCATTGAGTTCGACAAGGCCGTCGGTTTCAACCAAGGACGACAGAAGGCCCGCTCCTTCGCGCGGGAATTTGACCGCCTCCAGCGTACCGTTCGCGGTTTTGCGCAGTGTAACGCGGACGTACTCGCGACGGCCTATCTTTTTCTTGTAACTGAACGCGGCGCGGACCGGTAACGCTACCAATGGTGTGGCCACCGATCCCAACAGCGCCAAGACGGTTGGCCGCACCACATTTACAAATGTAACAAAACTCGCCACCGGGTTTCCCGGTAATCCGATCAATGGCGTTCCGTCGATAACGCCCATGGCCACTGGACGGCCCGGCTTGATGGCCATGCGCCACAGAACAAGCGATCCCGCTTTTTCGACACCGGCTTTGACGTGGTCCTCTTCGCCCGTGGAAACGCCGCCTGTCGTTAGAATCAGATCATGTTGCGCCGCAGCTTGCTTGAGTGCATTCGCTAGAGAGATAGGCTCGTCACGCAAAATCCCGAGGTCGCTTATCTCGCAGCTGAGCCTCCGCAGCATCGCCATCAACATGTAACGGTTGGAGTCGAAGAGTTGAGAGGCCGCCCTCGCAGTGCCGGGCGAAGCTAATTCATCTCCAGTGGAAAACACCGCAACGCGAAGGCGCCGCACCACATCGAGGTGCGTCAGCCCAAAAGCGGCGGCAAGTGCGATGTCCTGGGGACGCAAACGCTGACCGGTCCTGAGGGCAACGTGACCGAGCGGAATATCCTCACCGGCAGGCCGCACATTAGCACCGGGTTTCAGGCCGGCGGGCAACACCACTCGGCCGGCGTCATCGATCTGCACGTCTTCTTGCATGAAGACGGTGTCGGCGCCTTCTGGCATCGGGGCTCCAGTAAAGATGCGCACCGCATGACCCGGCGTGGCAGGTTCTGCGCTGGCCCCCGCCTGCACACGTCCATTCAAAGGAAACGCGCGTTCTTCGCCTTTCGGCAACTCACCACTCGGGACGGCATAACCATCGACAGCCGAATTAGTAAACGGCGGCAGCGGCAAAGGCGCCGCCAGATCCCGGGCCAGGATACGGCCATCGGCTTCCACCAATGGAACCGGCTGGCTCTCACCAATCGCCCTGACGCGCGACGCGATAATGCCGACGGCCTCGTCGACCGAAAGCATCGGTCCGCCGAATGCAAAGCAGTCGTCCGAAAGCTGCGCCATTTATTTCTCAAAACCTTCGCCCAAAGGGCTACTAGGTAAGCCTCCGCACTCCCTATATATGCTGCGTAAGGCAGTATCATACAACCCTGGGCGAGTTGGCTGTGCTTGAGAAGAACCCCGCTCCGTTGATCTTTCCAAATCCGGCAGATCCGCGTCTAACGGAAAGCGTCTCGGGCATTGACCAGACTGGCGCCAAGACCGAAACCAAAGTCCCGGTCGAGCGGCCACTGACACTGTATCTCAACGCGCAAGAGATCGTCACCATGATGACGATCAACGACTATCCCGAATATCTCGCGTTGGGGTATCTTCTCAATCAGAATATGCTCAAATACGACGACGTTGTCACTGAGGTCGAATATCACGACGATCTGCAAGTTGTCGTGGTACGTACCGAGCATCACACTAATTTTGAAGCCAAGTTGAAGAAGCGTACCCAGACGTCGGGGTGCGCTCAGGGCACTGCGTTTGGCGATTTGCTGGACGCATTCGGGAGCGTCGCACTACCACAGGCCACGATGCGCACGTCCTGGCTTTACCAGATGACCCACGAGATCAACACCATGCCCTCGCTTTATCTTGAGGCCGGCGCGATCCACGGCTGCGTTTTGTGTAAGGAGGGCTCGCCCGTCTGCTACACCGAGGACGTTGGCCGCCACAATGCTGTCGATAAGATCGCAGGCTGGATCTACCGCCACGGTGTCGATCCCTCCGATAAGATTCTCTACACCACTGGCCGGCTCACATCGGAGATGGTGATTAAAACTGTGCGGATGGGCATTCCCATCCTTGTCTCTCGCTCGGGTTTCACGGCCTGGGGCGTCGATCTTGCGCGGCAAGTGGGATTGACGTTGATCGGCCGGGCACGGGGCAAACGTTTTATCAGCGCTGTCTGGCGAAGAGCGGATCATCTACGACCAGAACCTGGAATACGTCGAAGAAGAATCCGCGCGGCACAAGCGCAAGGGCGAATATCATGAAGACTGAGATTCCGCCGACGCCCGGTGTGCTTCTCGCCGGAGGTCTGGCGAGACGGATGGGGGGCGGCGACAAGCCCATGCGCGAGATTGGCGGACGCACCATCCTAGACCGCGTGATCGCGCGACTGGGGCCGCAATGCGATGGGCTCGTCCTCAACGCTAACGGCGATCCGGCCCGGTTTGCCTCCTTCGGCCTTCCCGTCATTGCAGACACGGTAAAGGATTTTCCCGGACCGCTCGCGGGCATTCTTGCCGCGCTTGACTGGGCCGCGAACAACCAGCCGGACGTTGAGTTCATACTCAGCGCCGCGGCGGACTGCCCGTTCCTACCGCGAGACCTCGTCGAGCGGTTACATCGTGCTCGTGCTGAGCAGAATGCCGAGCTTGCGGTCGCGGCTTCTGGGGAGCAGTCGCATCCGGTGATTGGATTGTGGAGCGTTGCATTGCGCGACGAACTTCGCCACGCGCTGGTCGTGGAAGACGTGCGCAAGATCGACCGCTGGACCGCCCGCTACCGACTTGCGACTGTGAAGTGGCCGGCCGAGCCGCTCGATCCCTTTTTTAACGCCAATACTGCGGACGACCTTGCAGAAGCCGAGCGGCTGTCGGGATTGGATCATACCTAAGCCAGTGTCACCGAATAAGGGGCTGGAACTTGATTGTTAAGTCTCTCTGAGCCGTTAGCGATCTCGCGCGGCCCTGATCCGTCGGGCGATCGATGACTATCTCGCGAAGTAACGTGACGAGAAGGAAAGCGATGCGTTCGGCCTGTGGGGCAAACGCAAGGTAGACGGCTTGGTGTATCAGGAAAAAGTGTGAAGGCACTATTCGACGCCAACATTCTAATGAACTGCCTCAATACTGTTTCTCAGCCGACGATCCTGCCGCTTGGATGCTCTATAACCTGCCGCTTGGATACGCTATAAATTGTGAGCGATCGCAATGATGAGTGCACCTGAGACGCGTAAGTTTTTCTGCTACGGCTGTCTTCGCCGGCTTACGCCGGGTTACGAATGAAATCGAAGGAGCGCTCCAATCCTCGATCCTCATCGATGGCATTCCACAGGATCGATGTTTTCTTTTGTCGTCGTATGAGTTAGTATTGCTTGCGCGCCAGCGCTTGATGTTGAGGACGCTGACGTGGAAAAGAACAGAAGACAGTCGCCCGTTCAGAATGAAAATTTTCCAGACTCGATAAGCACCTGATCCTCTTGGCTGAAACCTGGCTGGGGCGGGAGGAATTGTACCTCCGTATGGTGGAATCAAAATGCACTGCCGTCTTCCGCTTAGACAACCCGACACTGGTAAGCTTTCTAGTGTTTCCTTATCAGTTCGCGAACTGACTCCTTTTGAAGAATTTCCCTCTCAGTTGGCGAGCTAACGCCACCTCGCCGAGGGTTACACCTGAGGAAGCTGGAAGGCCCGAACCCGCTTTTTCTCCGGCATCTAAGCCCTCAGACGACCCTTGCCGCCGCATTTCCTGCATGGAGCAGGATAGATTCTTCGACCTGGCTGTACTGGCTGGGTGACGGGAGGAAATCCCTTGCCGTTGCAAGCATCGCAATCAATCTCTTGTTGAGGTTTTCTTCTCAGGCATTCCTTAAATCCTTACTGAAACAAATTGTCTCCGAGATGCCTTCACTGGCTTGTAGCTGCACGTCGCTGCGATACCATTTCGCGCAACACGTGGCGTTGTATCTTGCCGCTGCCTGTCATCGGCAGCTCGCTGAACCGCTCAACCGACTCCGGCAACTTGTAGTCGGCTACCTGATCACGCAGGAAAGCGACGAACTCTTCTAAGGTGGGAATGGTGTCGCCCTTGGGAACGACGCACAGGCAATTGCGCTCGCCGAGACGAACGTCCGGCATACCGATCATCGCGGCATGCATCACGTGCGGGATGGGTGTAGAGGATCTCCTCGACCTCGCGCGGAAAGAATTTCTTGCCGCCGCGATTGATGATCTCCTTGCTGCGGCCGGTAATCTGCACATTGCCGTCGGCATCGACGACGCGGCCGAGATCGCCGGTGCGGAACCAGCCTTCGCTGTTGAAGGCCTGCGCGTTGGCGGCCGGATTGTTGTGGTAGCCGAGATGAATCGAGGGCCCACGCGACATCAGTTCGCCGACTCTCGCCGTGCGGCACGTCGTTCCCCTCCGCATCGACAATGCGCAGCTCCATCGCCCTCACCGGCCGGCCGATGGTGCCGTTGACCTTCTGCGGATCGTCGGTGAAACGCGTATAGGTCTGAAAGCCGGCCTCCAGCATGCCGTAGAGCTCGATCAGATGGCCCTTCATGCGCTTCTGATAGTCGCGGATCGTCTCGACCGCCGCGGACGCGCCGCCGGTGATGACGACACGCAAGGAAGAGACGTCGAACGTCTCGGCGCCGGGCGCATTCAGCATGACCGACCAAGCCTGCCGGCGCTGTCGGAATGTAACGTCACGCGTTCGTTCTGGATCAGTTCGAGCGCGGCGCGCGGATTAAAGCGCTCCATCAACACCAGCGTCGCGCCGGCCAGGATGCTCTGCAGCAGCGTGATGTAGCCCCAGTTCAAGCCGAGCGGGCAGAAACGCCAGGAACACCTCGCGCTCGGTCACCTCCATGTCGTGATTGAGCAGCTCGACCGCATAGAGCGTGGTGTTGAAACTGTGCAGCGCGCACTTCGGATCGCCGGTCGTGCCCGAGGTGAAGCACATCCGGCATACTTCGTTGGGATCCATGTGCACGCTGTCGGTCGGCGGAGATCGGCGTGGCGGCCGCGACGCCGGCATCGAAATCGTGCATGCCTTCGACCGCCCCGCCGGCAACGATCAGCCGCTTGATGTCGGGATTATCCCGTTGCAGGCCGCGCGCCATGCCGGCGTAATCGAAGTCCTTCCATTCCTTCGGGAACACATAGGCCGAGCTGCCGGAGAACTTCAGCATGTAATCGAGCTCGCGCGCGCGGAAATCCGGATTGACCTTGTTGGCGATGGCGCCCAGCAGCTCGAGCGCAATGAACGCGACGGCAAATTCGATGCGGTTGGGAAGCTGGATGGTGACGACGTCGCCGCGCCTGATGCCGATCGAACGATAGAATTGCGCGGCATCGCTCGATCCTGTCCTTTAGCCCGCCGATAGCTGATCGGCGCCGCGTTGGGATCCCTGATCGCGATGCGGTCGGGATGGCGGCGGCCTGCTCGGCGAGGATGTCGAAGACGGTTTTCTGCATCCAGAGCTTTTCGCGCGCGTATTTCGCGGCGAGTTCGGCTGGGCATCATATTGACGTAAGCCATGACTTCCTCCCTCAACGGACGGCCGCGGAACAGGCCGCCATCGACCGGAATGACGGTGCCGGTGATGTAGCTGCCGCGCGGCGACACGAGCAGCGCGACGAGGCTGGCGATATCGCTGACGCGTGCCGATACGCCCCAGCGGCACTTCCTGCTCGAGCTCGCTGCGCATCTGCTGCGCCGGCTTCTCGCCAGCGGAGAACACCTTCTCCAGCCGCTGTGTGTCGATATAGCCGGGGCAGATAGTGTTGACGTTGATGCCGAAGCGCGCCGACCTCGAGCGCCAGCGTCTTGGCATAGCCGATCACCGCGCCCCAGCTCGCGACCGACAGACCGAAGCGCGGGATCGGCTGAATGGCCGAAATCGCGGTGATGTTGAGGATACTGCCGCCGCTCTTCTGCATGATGCGGCAGCACGCCACGGCACATGCGCGCCACATACATGAAGTTCTGCTCCATCGCCTTTTGCCAGGCTGCGTCGTCGAATGTCGAGAGATCGCCAAGCGGCGGCGCGCCGTCATTGTTGACGAGAATATCGATGCGGCCGAACGCCTCGCCGACCGTCTTGACGACGCGCTCGCAATCGGCGGCCAGACGGCAGTCGGCCTGTACCGGCAGTATCTCCGCGCCAGTCTCCGCCGCCATTTTTCCGCCGCTAGCACGAAGATCCTTCTCGCGCCGCGCGGTGATGGCAACTCGCGCGCCCTCAGTCGCCAGACAGATGCGCGATGCCGTAACCGATGCCCTGGCTGGCGCCGCCGACGATGGCGCACTTTCCCTTGAGATCGAGGTTCATGTCTTCAAGCTCTCAAAAAAGGCCTGTCGCGTTGCGATGGAAAATCCCCTCCAGCACATCTTCCGGGTAGCCTTGCGCCTTCCAGTCGCCGATCAACCGCTCGTAGCTGAGCAGCGGATAGTCGGCGCCGAACATGATGCGGTGCTTGAGCCGGCGCGGAATCTCGTGACGCAGATCGGCGGTGTGATATTTCGGCGACCAGCCGTGCAGTTCGTACCAGATGTTACGCTTGTGCATCAGAACGGCGATCGTCTCGGCCTGCCACGGCCATCCCGGACGCGCGGCGACGATCTTGAGGTCGGGATAGGTCGCTGCCACCCGGTCGAGATGGCGCGGATGGCAATCGTCGAGGATGACGCCGCCGCCGCCGGGTAGACCGGCCCCAAGCCCGGTGGTGCCGACGAAGATCAGCACCGGAATATTGGCTTCGATGCAAAGCTTGTAAAACGGATCATACAGCGGATCGCTGGCCGGCGGGCTCAGCGAGGCCGAGACGCCATAGCCGAGAAAGCCGATGCGCTTGTCGATGCAGCGGCGCAGTTCGCGCAAGCCCGCCTCGCCCGAACGCAGGATCGATATGAATCCAGTGCCCGAGAATGACGTCGCGATGCGCGGCTTCGGTCTCGAAAGCATAATCGTGCAGCGCGCGGATCTCGTCTATCGGCAGGAATTTCGAAAAGCCGAAATCGAGAATGGCCTGCACGCCGCAGTCGCGGAAATACTGCGCCATCTCGGCTTCGGTATGGTAATTGACCTTCGAATTCCAGGTTACCTTCTGCTGCTCCCGCTCGGCCGGAGTTTGCAGGGGATATCCGCGCTTGGTGCCCCAATGCGAATGCACGTCGATGATTTTCATGCGTGAGCAACTCCGAGATAGGAACGTTGAATGCGATCGTCGGCCAAGAGCACGCGCTTTCGCCTTCGGTGGCGATGCGGCCGTTTTCCAGCACGTAACAGTAATGAGCGACGCGCAGCACCTTGCGCGCGTTCTGCTCGGCGATGAAGACGGTCGTGCCGCCGGCATTGATCCGTCTGACGACATCGAGGATGAGGTCGAATGCCTTGGGCGCAAGCCCGAGCGACGGCTCGTCCATCAAAAGGCAACGCGGCCCCGACATCAGCGCGCGCCCGACCGCCAGCATCTGCTGCTCGCCGCCGGACAGAAGCGCCGCCGCCTGCCGCTCACGTTCGCGCAGGATCGGAAACAGCGAAAACACCTCCTGCATGCGCGCCTTTTCGGCCTGTCCCGCCACCAGATAGGCGCCCATTTCGAGATTCTCGCGCACGCTCATCTCGCCGAACAGATGCCGGCCCTGCGGCACCTGAATCAGGCCGCGCGCCACGAGTTCGGCCGACGACCGACCGCGTGACGTCGTTGCCGGCAAATTCGATGCTGCCGCCCTGCATCGTGGCAAGGCCCGACACTGCGCGCATCAGAGTGGTCTTTCCGGCGCCATTGGCGCCGAGCAGCCCGACGATCTGCCCCTCCCCGATCTCGAGATTGATGTCGCGCACGACGCGGAACGCGGCCGTAGCCGGCGCTAAATCTGGCAGCCGCAGCGCTCATGCGGCGTCTCCCAGATAGGCTTCGATCACGGCGGCGTTGGCCTGCATCTCCGCGGGCGTTCCCGCTCGCAAGCAAGCGCCCTTGATTGAGCACCGTGACGCGCTCGGCCAGGTTCATCAGCACGTGCATGTTGTGCTCGACCACGACAAGCGTAATGCCGTGCTCGCGGGCGAGCTTGCGCATGGTCGTCACGGCGGCTTCCGCCTCGGACTCGCTCATGCCGGAGACGGGCTCGTCGAGCAGAAGCAGTTTCGGCTCGGCGGCGAGCGCACGCGCAATATCGACCCGTTTCTGAATACCGAATGGCAGCAGCCCTGCCCGCCGATCGGCGTAGACCTCAAGATCGAAGGCGTCGAGCAGCGCGCGCGCCTGCTCGCGCGTGTTGCGCTCGGATTGACCGGCCTTTCCGAACCGAAACGCCGCCGCCAACAGGCCGTAGGACTGATGCCGATAGAACCCCGTCAAGACGTTATCGAAGACGCTTCGATCGCCGAACAACTCCACATGCTGGAAGGTGCGGCCAAGCCCCAGCGATGAAATCACATGCGGCGCGACGCCGGTAATCTCCCTTTCCGAAAACCGGATCGATCCCGATTGCGCGGCGACCATGCCGGTGACGGCATTGATCAGCGAGGTCTTGCCCGCGCCGTTCGGGCCGATGATGCCGTGGATCTCGCCTGTGTTGACCGCGAGAGACACATCGGTGACGGCGGCAACACCGCCGAAGCGAACCGAGAGCGCGTTGATTTCAAGAAGCGCCATAGGCGGGCTCCTTGGCAGTGCTGGTTTGGCGGGCGGCTCGCAAGCGGCTGGGCGGGCCGCAGCAGTTCCAGCCTGGCGGCGATACCGACCAGTCCTTTCGGCAGGAACAGCAGCGTGCCGAGCAGAATGAAGCCGTAGATCAGTTCGCCATATTCCTGCACGCCGCGCAGCGCCTCGGGCAACGCCGTGAGCGCTACAGCGCCGACGATCGAGCCGGTGATCGAACCCAGCCCGCCGACGACGATGAAGGTGATGTGCTGGATCGACGCCAGGATGCCGAACTCAGGCGGATCGATGAAGCCGACGACGCTCGGCAAGCAACCCGCCGGCAAAACCGGCAAAGGCAGCATTGAGCGAAAACGCGATCACCTTGACGCGCGCAACAGGAATGCCGAGCGCTTGCGCCGCGAACGGGCTCTGCCGCACGGCATCGAAGGCGCGGCCATAGCGTGACCTCTGAATGTTGTAACCCGACGACGACCGGCCGCAATCGTGAGCACAAACACGAAGAAATACAGCGAGACGTTGGAGTGCAACGCGAAGCCGAAAATATCGGGCTTGCGGAACCTTGAGCCCGCGAATGCCGCCGGTGTAATCGGGAAATTCCTCGATGACGATGCCGACCAGTTCGAGGAAACCGAGCGTTGTCAGCGCCAGATATAGCCCCGACAGACCGCCGGGCCGGATAGCCGAGCGCCGCTCCCAAGAGCTGCGGAGATCGACGACGCTTGCCGGCAGCGCGATCAGCGTCGGCAGCCCGAGATGGTTTGTGCACAGCGCCGTGCAATAGGCGCCGATCCCCATGAAGGAGGCATTGCAGAGCGAGATCTGACCGCAATTGCCGCTGAGCAGATTGAGGCCGACGGCGACGATGACGTTGATCATCGCGAGTTCTGCCAGATACAGATAGTAACTCGTCGCGACCAGCGGCAAGGCGGCCAGAAGCGCAAGACCGGCAAGGATCAACAGAACACGCGTGCGCATCGCTACACCCGTCTTGCGCTGGAGGCGCCGGCAAGACCCTGCGGGCGAAGCAGCAGCAACAGAATGAGTACGCCGAACGGCACCAGATTCTTGAAGGTCGCGCCGAAGAACGCACCGGCATAGGTCTCGAGCAGGCCGAGCAGCAACCCGCCGACGACCGCGCCGCCGAGGCTGGAAAAGCCGCCGATCACGGCCGCGACCAGACCCTTGAGAATGAGGTGGCCGATCTCGGGATTGATTCCGATCACCGGCGCCAGCAAGAGACCGACAAAAGCGCCGAGCATGGTCGAGAGCGCCCAGGCCGCCGAGAACACCGAGCCGATGCGGATTCCCATCAGCTTGGCCGCGATCGGATCGAGCGCAGTGGCGCGCATCGCCTTGCCGAATTTGCTGTAGCCAAAGAACAGAAACAGCGCGGCAACGACCACAATGGTGCTGAGGATGAAGACGAGATAGGCCGGATTGAGCCGCAGCGCGCCGAGCACCAGAGGCGGCCCGACAAAGGGCGCGTCGATCGAAAACGTATTGTCCTGCCAATGCAGACGGATCGCGGCCTTGATGATGAAGCCGATCGCAAACGTGACGATGACCAGCGTGAACTCCGGCTGGTTTGCGATCGGCCGGATCAACAATCGCTCGATCGCCATTCCGAACATCTGCAGCGCCGACGAGAACAAGCGGCACTACCGCGAGATAAGGCAATCCGAAACCAGAGAGGATCAAGGCGAGATAAGCGCCGAATGTGACGATCTCGCCTTGCGCGAAGTTGACGATGCCACTCGCCTTGAACGGCAGCACCAGCGCAAGCCCGACCAGTGCATAGATGCTGCCGATGCTCAAGCCCGACAACGCAAGCTGGAGGATGATCCGCCAGGTCATGAGGCCGCCCTCAACTTCGCGTGCATCGCGTCACTGGTAACGTTTGAGGATGTCGCTCTCGCGCTTGCCCTCGAACGCGACCGGTTCCCATTCGCCGTTCTTCACTTGCATGGCCTGCAAGCGCAGATTGCCGATGTGATGCTTTCTGGTGAACGTGATCGGCGAAGCGATCGCGCCGACTCGATAGTCATGCGTGGCTTCGAGCGCGTCGATAAACTTGTCGGTCGTAAGATCCTTGCCGGCGCGCTTGAGCGCATTCGCCACCACATACATGTCGGAATAAGAGAGGACGTCAAAGACGTTTGGACGCCCGGCCGGCAGGTTGGGATATTCCTGCTTCCATTTCGCCACCCAGGATTTCATCTCCGGATTCGACGACGACGGGAGCAGCGGGAGCAGCGCAAAGCCGCTCGCGCCTTCCGCCGCCTGTTTGGCGACGTTCAAAAGGCTCTGGTCGACCATAGTGGTGCCCAGGAAGAACGCTGCGTTCATTCCCAAGCTCCTTGGCCTGACGCATGGCAATCGCGGCTTCCGCCGGATTGCCGAAAATCGCGATGACCTGCGGATTGGCGCCCTGAATTTCCAGCAGTTGCGGCGTGAAATCCTTGTCGCCGATGTTGAATTCGGCGCGCTTGACTGGCGCGACCTGATACCAGTTCTTCAACTGGGCCGTGAGTGCATCACCCTCATTCTTCGGATATTCCTCGCGACCGTTGAGAATCGCGATCTTCGTCGCCTTCAGATAGTCGTGCAGATATTCGGCGTAGAGTTCGCCATAGCGCGGAACTTCGGTCGTGCCACCGCGGAACATATTGCGGGCGAAGGGCCAGGTGACGCCGGGCGCAGACGCAAAGGACACGTACATCACGCGGCCATTTTCACGCACGAAGTCGATCGTGCCTAAGGTACCGTTGCTGCCGGCGACGCAGAATATCATGAACACATGATCCTGATCGATGAGCTTCTTCGCCGCGGCAAGCGCCTTGGTCGGCGAATGCCCATCATCCTCGAAGGTCATCGACAGTTTGCGGCCGTTGATACCGCCGGCGGCATTGATTTCCTTGATCGCGAGATTGGCGCCGTCGCGGCCGGCGAGGCCGATATAAGCGGCCGGCCCGGTGATCGGGCCAAAAGCGCCGATGGCGATCGTATCCGGCCGTAATCCCTGGCTCTTCGGCGCGCGTCTGACCGGAGGACGCACAAAAAACGGCAGCCGCGCACAGCAGGCCGCAAAGCCCCTTCCCAAACATCCCATCCTCCCGTATATATTTTTTTCTGACTGAGCGCTCAGTCAATTCCAAACGGATTGGAATGTCAATGACGGCGCTCCTCCATCGCTCGGAAGTGCGAAGGCGCGATCAAGGCCAAGAAACAGAACAAGAGAACTGCGATAATGCCATGAAAGCAGCAACCATCCGCGCCAATGCCGCCCGCTCCGTCGGAACCAACACCAAGGACCCCGATCTCATTCGCGACCGGCGCGAGCAGTTGATCAGCGCTGCGCTCGAGGTGTTTCAGGAGAAGGGCTTTCACGCGACGACGGTACGCGATATCGGCCGCGCGGCAGGCCTCACCCAGGGCACGATCTACAATTACGTGCGTTCAAAGGAGGACATCCTGTTTCTTGTCTGCGATCGGGTGATTGCCGAATATATTTCGAGCATGGAAGAAGCCGCCGCTGCGACAGGCGATCCTGCCGCGCGCTTGCGCGAAGCCCTGCGCGGGGTGACGCGGGTGATGATCGAACAGAGCAGCGCTATCCTGCTAGTTTATCACGAGAGCCACAATCTCGATCGCCGCTCCTTACGGAGCCTGCTCACCCGAGTGCAGGGCTGGATCAACCAGTTCGAGGAATTGATCGCCGACGCTCTGGGTCGCGACCGCCTTCCCAAGACAAAGCGGGGCCTCTTCACAAACATCGTGACGTTCCTTCCGACCTGATCGCGCTGCGCGGCTGGTCGCTCCCGAAGGACCTCACCCACGATCAATATATCGATGGGCTCGTCGAATTCATGATGAAAGGTCTGGGCCTGGCCACCGACTGATTGAAAGCGCAGGCGAGTTCGCTTGGAATCCACTCATTTGGTAACCTTCGCTAACTGATAAGCTTTTATGTCCTTGCTTATCAGTTCGCAATTCGCAAACGAGATAGAATAAATAAATCGGTCAGCGGCTGATTCCCCGAGTTGGTGGGATCATTCCAAAACAATACGGCGGGTAAATTCGACCGCATAGCCGGTCATGGCATCGCAGCAGGTCGCCGCCGATTGCTCATCGCCACGCCCAATCGACTCTGCCAGATCGGCATGCAGACCAGCGACCTCTGTAAGGTCGCCGAACCGGTCGCGGTGAACGTAGAAAAAACGGCGCGAGAGTGCATGCAGCGGCGACAAGGCCGAGGCGATGAACGGATTGCGTGCGCTGGCTGCGGTAAACCGCTTCAGCGCAAAATGAAGCCGCAGGTAAAGCAAGGTGTTGCGATCATGACCAGCTCGGCGCAGCTGCTGCGCAACCTCGATGTGAGTCTCGCGCTCGGCGGCGCTAGCGCGTCGGGCGGCAAAGACGGAAACCAGGCGTTCGAGTTCTCGCCGCGCTTCAAGCACGAGAAGCTGTTCCTCGACCTGCACTTCCGTGATCCGGAATCCGTGGCGACGCAAAGGAACAACTAGATGGTCGGACGTGAGTCGCTGTAGCGCTTCCCGTATCGGGCTGCGTCCGAATCCCGTCAGCGTGCTCAGAGCAGGCTCCGACCAAATACTGCCCGGCGCAAGCTCAGCGGTCACAAGCAGCTCTTCCAAGGCCTTGTAGGCCTGATCGCTGAGGCTCGGCGTCACGCCTGCTGGCCGCGGCGCAAGCAACGATTCAAGATCCGTGGTCAGCGGTTCAGCCGTTTTTACTTTCGATCGCAAACGTGGCTGCTCCAATCCGCTCATGCCAATTGCGCCCCTTCACGGTTCACTTCCGCGCGAATGGCAACACCATCGATGTTGCGAGGCGCTACACCTTCTAACGCAGAAATTGCCGCAGCACATCCAATCGCGTGGCCGTAGCTGAAACATTGGGCAGTCACCCGTGCCGAAGCCACGGCTTCATGCTCGGCCGACAGGCATCGGCCCGCCGTCAGCAGGCCTTCGCCGCGCTGAGGCACGAAGCATCCGTAAGGTATTTCGTAAACGTCATCAAGTAGCCACTCGACTCGCGGTTTGGCGCCGGCGTGGAGCTCGATAGGCCATGGCGACTGTGCAATGCCGTCGCGGAATTTCCTGCCGGAGAGTATATCCTCGTTCCGCAAAAGGTGCATCCCGAGCGCCTGCCGGGTTTGCCGCACCCCTACTTGCACGCCGGTATCGTTTACGAAGCTGTGCTCGCAGCCGACCAGGTTGTCTCGGAAGAAACGCGCATATTCGCGAACCTGTTTGCGGCCCTCGATCTCCGCCTCGGTGAAGTCGCGCACGAAGAGCGGATTGAGTTCGCGGCCGTCCGCACCGATGACTCTCGTGCAGTTGCATAACAACTCGCCGGGACGCGTGGTCGGGAAGAGCCAAATCTTGGCGCGGGGCAGTTTATATTCATTGCCTGCTGCCCGCATGCGAATGAGTTCGGAGACCGCTTCGCCCATGATCGTGTCGTCGCCGTATTCAGTGCGAAACCGATCTACATCGACCCCGAGCAGGCGGAAGATCATCGTCGGATTTTGCACCCGCCCGTCTTGCCCGATGAAGGATGGGAAGCCGGCCATCGCGACGATGTCGGCGTCACCGCTCGCGTCGATGGTAACCTTGGCCGAAATCGTCGTGCGTCCCTCTTTGGTGTACGCGACGACCCCGTCGACCTTTTCTCCACCCTCGACCAGCGCGCCGAACACCGTCGTGTGAAAGAGGACCTGGACACCAGCCTCAGCCAGTAGCGCATCCGCCACTTCCCGCCAGACTAACGGATCGTGCACGCGGGTGAATGTCTTGCCGTAGCGGACCGGCAGCGCGAGGCCGCCGCGCCGCTCCATGGCCACGACGAATTCATCGAGGAAGCCGTGTACCACCTGACGCGGCGGCGCCTTTACGTCGTTCGTCGCCGCGTACATGCCGCAAATCGTTCCGGACAAGCCGGCGACCGCGCCACCGCCGCAAAACCCATATCGTTCGACCAGTACGACACGCGCACCGCGGCGCGCCGCGACAACGGCAGCCGCAACACCCGCTGCGCCGCCGCCGACCACAAGCACGTCGCAATCGAGCTTCAGTTCGGACCGATGATCCAGAAGGGTTGACAAGATTAGAGCTTCCTCTTGCATCGACTAGGGCTTCGTTGTTGCTTACACCGATCCGAGGGCCTTTTTCGTCGTCGTGTCCGACGATACGGCAGGCGCGGAGGAACTCAGCGAATAGTGAAGCCTCCATGACAAGCAGCGGATCGGCGATCCGCGCCGGCGCAAACGCCATCTGGTCGAGGATGTCTCGCCGCACATCAATGCCCTTTGCCACTTCGGTCAGCATCAAGCCTTCTGGCACAACCCGAAAGACGGCACGCTCGGTCACGATCAAGGCCGTCTGGCCCCGCTCGACGACGCCTTTTCTCACCGGATAGGTAATCTGCTCGGCACGATCAACAAACTTTCGCACCGAGCCTTCCTTAACGACTCGAAGGCCGCCGTCGCCGATACTGACATTGAGCCCCGCGGTCGTGAACGTTCCGGTGAACACCAGATCCTTGGCATTCTGGGCAATGTCGATGAAGCCGCCGGCGCCCGGGTTGCTCGAGCCAAACCAGCTCACATTGACGTTTCCCTCGCGGTCGAACTGCGCAAAGGCGAGAGCCGCAAACGGGCAATTGCCGCCATCGATGAAATCGAACTGCTGCACGCCGTCGAGCAGGGCTTCAGGTCCGATATTGGCGGAGAATTGCCAACCGCTCATGACGATGCCGCCGAAACGGACCGTGTTCGGTCGTGAATTGATAGTCGCCGATGCGGCCGTCATCGAACAGCCCGGCCTCGGCCATGACCAGCGGCACGTCCGAGGATGCTCCGAAGCCGAAGATGCAGGTGCGGCCCGGCCGCACTTCGCGCGAGGCGCGGCGCGCAATGACCTTATCCGTCCCCAACGGCAGCTTCGGGAGGGAGTCCAGGTCCGGTGCCGCGCCTCCAAGATACGCCCGGTCCGATCTGATATCGGTTCCCGACATTTGCTCGGGCTCGACGACATAGTGGTCGACCAGCACGCCCGGGATACGGACATGATGCGCAGGTCGGGAATAACGCGCCACTTCTTGCCGAACCTGTGCGATCACAATGCCGCCCGACGCTTTCACGGCGAGCGCCAGCGCGATGTTGGACGAAATGAGCGTTTCGTCCTCGTAGGAAAGGTTGCCGGAGGAATCCGCTGACGATGCTCGAATGAAGCCGACGTTCAACGGGAACGTCGGATAGAACAGATACGGCTTGCCGCGAAACTCGATCAGTTCGATCAGGTCCTGCTTCGCGAGTGACGTAAACTTGCCGCCCTGCTGCCGGGGATCGGCATAGGTGCCGAGACCGATCTCGGTCATGAGGCCGGGGCTCCTGCGCGCCACCTCGCGAAGCCACTGCATGCTGGCTCCGATCGGCCAGCTATACGCTTCGATCCGGTTCTCCCGAATGAGCCGCATGAGTTCGGGGCGCGTGCGCTTGGTCGGGTGTAGTGGATTGACATAAGAGCCGGAAATGATGCGTCGCATCAGCCCTTCGATGGCGACATGGTCCATGCCCCGGATATCGATCGAGTCACCCGTTCCGCATGGGAAATAAAAGGTCAAGTCGCGCGGCTCGGAATCGCGGCGGAAACGATCGGCGAGACCGCGCAGCAGCGCATCCGGCGTAACCCATCCGATGACGCCGACGCTGGCGACGGTGTCGCCGGAACGAACCAGTCTTGCGGCATCATCTGCGCTGATACGCTTGCTCACACGCGAACTCCAAAGCGGTTGAGGGTTGCCTTCGCGGCAGGATGACCGCAGTCGGCGAGGAAGAGACGATTGGCCCACGCATCCAAACTCTCGCCCTGACCGGAGGCGAGTGGCGCGAAGAATTGCTTCGTTGACGCGACAGCTTGGGCCGGCAGTGCCGCCAGCCGTGTTGCCACGCGAAGTGCAGCGTCGCGCGCCGTTTCGCCTGGCTCGGCCAGATAATCCGCAATTCCCAGCCGATGAGCCTCCCGACCGTCGAACGGATCGGAGCCCCAAACCAAGCCGGCGCGCAGTGACCGGGCCGACGCGTGCAACAAGCGCCTGGATTCCCCAAGGTGGAATCCAGCCAATCGTAACTTCAGGCAAATGCCAGCGCGTTGACAGCTCCGACACCACGACATCGCAGGACACCGCCAACACGAACCCGCCGCCAAGCGCGAACCCTTCGATGCCGGCGACGACCGGCTTGTTCATGAGCGCGATCGAGCGTGCCAACGCCGCCGTGCGGGCCTCGTGTGCACCCATCCCCGCGAGGTCCATACCCGCCAGTTCCTTGAGATCGCTGCCGGCACAAAAGCCCGGGGCGGATCCCGTCAGGACGATGACGCGGGTGGCTGGATCTCGATCCGCGCGATCTAGCTCCGCGGTCAGTTCCTCGATCAATTGCAGCCCAAGCGAGTTTCGCCGGGACGGCCTGTCTATGGTGAGGATGGCGATCTCACCGATCTGCTCGGCGCGCAACTGCATAGGTTGTTGTTTTAGTAGCATCCGTGTAATATACTACAAGGATCGTACCGGTCAAGGCAAACAAGCGCCGGACTTTTGGGGGAAACAATGGCCAATGTCACGCTAAGCGGAAGTTCGCCTGCAATTGCGCAAAACAACGCTCCAGTAACCGAGGCCGATCGTGCACGGCGCATCCGGCTTGTTGTTTCCGCGAGCATGATCGGCACGATCATCGAGTGGTATGATTTCTTCGTGTACGGCACCGCGGCCGCGCTGGTCTTTGCGCCGCTGTTCTTCTCCAAAGCCAGCCCTACCGTCGGCACGCTTGCAGCGTTCGCAACATACGCACTTGGTTTTGCTGTCCGACCGATCGGCGGCGCCGTATTTGGTCACCTGGGTGACAAGCTCGGGCGTAAAACAATCCTTATAACGACGCTGATGGTCATGGGTATCACCACGACCTTGATAGGCCTCCTTCCCACCTACGGCCAGATCGGCAATTTTGCACCGATCCTGCTGCTTGTTCTTCGCCTGATACAAGGCTTCGGTGCTGGAGCCGAGTTCGCCGGCGCTGCCATTCTGGCGGTCGAATTCTCTCCGAGAGATCGGCGCGGCTTCTATGGCAGCTGGTCCCAGATCGGAGTCGCGATTGGCCTCGCCGCCGCCGTTGGCGTTTTCTTGCTCGCCCAGAAACTGCCGGCAGCACAATTCATGTCCTGGGGTTGGCGTATCCCGTTCCTCATGAGCTCGGTCGTCCTTTTAGTCGGCCTCTGGATTCGGGTTCGGATCGGCGAGTCGCCGGTGTTCGAGCAAATTCAGGCCGAGAACAAAGTTGCTCGCTCTCCGCTGACTGAGGTCTGGAAAACGCAGATGAAGAGCTTCCTGCTTGTGGTCGGCATGCGTTTCGCAGACAACGCCGTTCTCTATATCCCCGTCGTTTTCACGCTCAGCTATCTCAAGCTACATGGTTACCCGAGCGACGTTGGTTTGGTCGCCGTGTTCCTGGCCGCAGCGGCCCAGGTGATTTTCATTCCCATCTTTGGATTGCTGTCCGATCGTGTCGGCCGGCGCGCCGTGTACGGGGGCGGCGCGCTCGCCGCGGCTATAGTGATGGTCCCCTATTTCTGGATGATGGACAGCGGGAACTCCTGGGCGGTGTGGGTTGGCATCACGCTGCTCGGCGGCTGCATCTATTCCGCTATGGCCGGAAGCCAACCGGCATTCTTTTCCGAACTGTTTCCGGCCAATTTGCGCTACACCGGTGTGGCCGGCGCGCGTGAGTTCGGGGCCATCGCAGGGGGCGCCATTCCTCTTATCGCAGCGGCCTTGAGCGCCTCCTACGGGAGCGCAACTCCCGTGGCGCTTTTTGTGATTTGCATGTGTGTGGTGACCATCATTGCCGTCATGCTCGCCCCAGAAACGCGTGGCAAAGTCGATATGACAAGCAGTTGAACACTTTGAAGTCTCGCAAAACCGATGCATAGCAGATGAATTTTCT
>CAWCHG010000004.1:0-34683 GCA_963795285.1 uncultured Alphaproteobacteria bacterium | reverse complement strand
CGCCACCGATACCACGGCCATGCTGCCGAAAGGCGCCCGCATACTCTCCACCGGGGTGGCCGGCAATGACCTGGTGGTGACGCTGGATATAGGCGGCACGACGGAAATCCGCACCTTCGACGCGAAGTCGCTAAAACAGACGGGCAAGCTGAAATTCGCCAACAAGCCGTAGGCTACGAATCTCGTCATGGCCGGGCTTGTCCCGGCCATCCGCGTCTTTCTTTATTCGGTCGCAAAGACGTAGATGCCCGGGCCAAGCCCGGGCATGACGACAGAGCGGAGTTTGTAGAGCGCGGATTTCAAGGCTATTCCCTCAACCACGCTCCCTTCGTCTAGCGGTTAGGACGCGGCCCTCTCAAGGCTGAACAGGGGTTCGATTCTCCCTAAGGAGCGCCAGCGATTTCTCAACTCGCTGACTTTGCGCAGTTTCGAGGCTTGCCGCTGCGGCCGCGATCACGCCGGATACTGTGATTTGGTAGGCCTCGATTTGTTTTTTCAGACGGTCGATCGACAGGCCGGCAGCGCCTGGGTCAACGGCATGCTCTCCCGTGCTCAAAAAGGAAAGCAACTTCAGATCGATTTTGGGTGAATGATGAACCGTATCGGAATAATTATCGAGATCATGGGTGATCTCTTTTACGTCGCGGAAATCGAATAGCTTTACGTTCGGCAATTTTACGAGCCGATGCAGCACATACGTGTTGAACTTGTAGAGCGTCCGCAGGGTCTGGGGAGGGGCGAAATCCCGCATCGTCATATAGTGAAGGATTGAATACGGCGGGAAATAGATACGAAATTCCACTTGGGGATTTTGTTCGATCAAATCCATCGTATCGCGCTCAAAGTTGCGAACCCGCATGTCGTAGTCGTCGGCTGCCGGGAATTCGATGCGGTTGACTGAATTGGTATAGCGATCGAACACGGCGAGAATCTTCCGTGCGTTGTAGAGTTCGGATGTATCCAGATCGGGGGGGAGAGTATTGATCTTGTCCACGCTTTCGTAGCGATATTTAAGATAACCTCTCCGCAGCAGCAGCTGCGCTATCCCATCGAATGGCTTTACGGCGCGCAGCAACAGCCATGCGGATTCCCACATCGTATTGATATTGAGCAGATAGCCTGCAACGCCCGCCATATTTCCACGGTAGAGATCTGCGGGGAGAAAGGCATTGGAGTTCACGTCGGGAGCGTCGTGGAATATCCAATCGTCCATTTCCCAAACCACCAGCTTCGGATGCCGGCGAAGCGCAGCCTCGATGACGAACCTCTGCTCTACGGAAGTGGCGCCCAACATCGCCAGCTTCACCGATCGGACGCCGAGTTGCTTGTCGATCGCGCTGGGTCGAAAGTGCATTGCCAGTGACGATCCCACGAAAACCGTGTCGAAATCACGAGTTCGGATCAGCCCCGCATTCTGCGTTCTGTCGTCCATCAAATACCGCGCCTGATAGAAGCGTGCAGGTCTGAACAGTTGGAGCGGATCAACCACGAAATTGAAGGCCGCAACGAGGACAGACAAGCTGACCAAGCCCACGACGGGCCAAAAAAACTGCAGCGGTGGTTTAACGCGTAACGTCATGAAACCCTGAAAAATATTGAATTGGCGCTCCGCTTAATTCCCAGGTTCCTGAAATCCGGTGACATGCCTCGCCGTCCATCGGGTCATGCCATTTCCGCTGCGAAGCCTGACCGTTTTGCCGCCATCGAGGCGGCCTCGACGGTTTGCGCGGTATCAAGCAGCCATTCGACCGCACCGTCTGGAAAGGTCTCTGCCAGCGTAAATCCGAGTTTGGCGTAATGATCGCTCACCAGTCCGTTGCGCCCGGTCGGAACATAGACGCCGACGATCTGCTCAATCCCGCGTGCGCGCGCATGATGCACGATTTCGCGCAACACCATTCTTTCGACTTGCCGCCCCAGCACCCGGCAGCTCATCAGCCAAGTGTCGATCTGCCACATGTTCCTTCCGCGAGGGCGGCAGATGACGACGCTGATCATTCCATTGTCGCCAAACACATCCTTCAGTCTCACCTGCAGGGTAAAGACATCGGGATCCCGTTCCGCGTCGCCAACCGCGCTTTCGGTGTAACGGCGCGTTGTCAGGTTGAACTGGTTTGACTTGTTGATTAGTTGGGTGATGCGCTCACGCCCAGCGCGATCGAACGGCTGAAAGGCGATCTCCATCTGCAGCGATTCGAGATAGGCCTGGAGATCGCTGACCTTGTTTTTCAGCGTGACGCGGCGTGCATTGTCCTGGTGAAACGCCGCGCGTATGCGATCCTCCTCCGAGTAGGTTATCGCCTCGAAATAGCCGGCCGCCGCCAGCGTACGCGCGTAGAGCGCGGGATCGGCGGGCAACTCGGGCACGGCCACCTCGGGCAATAGGTGGCGAATCAGCCCACGCTCCGCTGGATTGTCGTCGAGAAACACCATGGCATCCAGGCCAAGCACCAATTCATCGGCTATAGCCCTGATGTTCGAAGCCTTGTCCTCCCAGTTGGCCTGAAACACTGCGATATGGTCTTCCCTCAGCAGCATCTCCGGATGCATGCGAAACGGCTTGCGCGCGATCTCATCGGCGTTCTTGGACGAAACAGCAAGCAAGACGCCGCGCCCACGCAAGGCGAGCGCAGCGCTTTGGACGCTGAGATACGCTTCACCCACCGCGTCGCCCCGGGCGATCTTGATGCCATCGAGACCATCATCGCCGATCACGCCGCCCCATACGGTGTTGTCGAGATCCAGGATCAGACAGCGCCGGCTCGTACCACGCAGCGCTCCGACGAGACGGCCGACATGGTCGGCATAAAGCGGTACGCATTCGCTCGCGAACGGCAATCGCGCCAAATTCCACTGCGCGGGTGAATGCCAGTTAGCGGTCCCGACGATCTCGGCGAGACTCGCAACGTCGAGCAGCAGGTCATCGGAACCCTGCAACCAGTCGACAAGCGAGCGATTGAAGGTATCGATGACCTGGCGGATTGTGCCGGCCATTCTCCGATCGAAGTTTCCGAACAAATTGTCCACGGGGGGAGCGAGCGTCTGGAAGATGCAAACGGCATTGCCGTTGTTGCGCAATCCGTTACGCACTGCGGAAAGATAATCTAACGCCGCATCGCAGCCGAGCCGCCCGGCGGCCTCGTCACCCGGCGCGATCTGCAGCGGCAATCCCCGATAGTCCACAGCGATAAGTACCGCGTCCGGTGTCGCCTGATTGATCGGAGACTGCGGATCGACCGCGGCCTGTATGACCTGGTCGTAATCGGACGTGACGCATTCAAGCGCTATCCCGAAGCGTAGTGCGCTGGCCACGAGAGCAGGCGCGATCAGGTTCTGCGTGCCGTTGCCGAGAAGGCCAAGCTTGAAAGGTCTGAGGGGAGCCAACGAGCGATGATCGGAATGCAGTTTTCGCGCGACTGTGGCAAGTCGTTGAAGGTCGTTCTCATCGAGCGCATAGGACGCGAGCTTCCGCAGAGACTGTGCGAGAGTATCATCCGTCGATGCCAGGACCGCCCGGCATTGCGCCCCAAAATCAGGAGGCGGTGGCGGGAGCCACGCCAGGTCCTTGAACAGGTCGTGTGCCATCTTGTCTTGGCCTCGATCAGAAGAAATCATATCCGTTGCTGGATTACGCGCGCGAGGTCGCCGATATTCCGCAAACCTGCAACATCGCCCGCCGTGAGACGGAGACCGAAGGCCCGTTCGACGCTGAGTACAAAGCGGATGTTGGTGAGGCTGTCCCAGCCATCGACATCATCGGCGGTCAATTCCGGACGAGCAACCAGTCGATCGTCATCGAACACACGGCGAAGCACATCGGTTAGCTTGTATAAAATCTCAGCGTCCGTCATGGAGAAACGCTCATCGCGCCTGACCCACCTTCGAATGCCCCGTTTCAGAGAACCGGGCGTCCAAGGTCTTTTAACATACCGCCGTTTAGTTCGGCATCACGAAGTGACGGACTAAAGGTCAAGAGGCAGGGCGCGATGCACCCTGGACGCGACGTCGCCGACAAGTGCCGGCTCCGGACAGTGATATCATCCCGGTCAAGCGTTTTGCCTTCGCCTTGGTGTAATGTTAGGAGAAGCGATCCGCTCAAAGTTTCCGGCATCTTGACACCGTGCCGAGGACACAGGTCTCGATGTCGTTGACTTCCTTCACCTCTGTCAGCTTCTATCTTTGTCTCGGTATTGCCGTCACGCTGTTCTACCTCACCCCGCCCCGATTTCGCGTCGCTTGCCTGCTTGTTTTATCCTGCGCCTTCTATCTCGCATCCGATCCGGATCATTTCGCGCTGCTCGCGGGATCTACGGTGCTGGTCTATGTCGTTGCGGGACGTTTGCGGGCTGCTTCAACCCCGAAGACCCGCGCATTCTGGCTTGGGGCAGGCTTGGTACCCGTGCTGGGCTCTCTTGCCTTCTTCAAAGCGGAAAAGGCCGTCAACGACTGGCTACTGCCGCTGGGAATTTCCTATTACACGTTCAAGCTTGTAAGCTATCTGGTGGAAACGCATCGCGACAAGAACCGGGCTGAACCCGCAATTTTACGCGTTTGCCGCGTTTTCGACATTCGCTGCTCAGATGGTGAGTGGACCTATCCAACGGCCGGGTGAATTTCTTCCTCAACTGGCAGCCGTCCACGCCGGCCAGACTGACTATGAGAAAATCGATAGTGGGATCCAGCTGATTTTAGGCGGGCTGCTTTTCAAGCTTGTGATTGGAGACCGATTGGGAGCCTTCATAGCGATCGTCGATCAGCGCCCGGGAACCTATTCGTGGGGTGTGGTCGCCACGTCAACCTTTTGCTACTTGCTGTTTTTATACGCGGATTTTGCTGCCTATACGAATATCGCCATCGGAATTGGCCGGCTGTTCGGTCTGGAAAGCCCGCTCAATTTCAACAAGCCGTTCAGCGCTTCCAGCACCCAGGAGTTTTGGCGACGCTGGCATATGAGTCTGACGCGGTGGATAGGAGATTACGTTTTCCTTCCGCTTGCGATGGCGACTCGCGACTATGAGACCGTCGGTCTGGTCGCCAGCTTGTTTGTCACCATGTTTCTTGTCGGAATCTGGCACGGGTTCACTTGGACATTCGCCCTGTTTGGGATGATGCAGGGCCTGTTCCTGAGCGTTTCCGTGCTGACCGTGGAACTCCGCAACCGCATGTTCTCGCGTTGGCAAGGTTTGCGTCCGCTTCGCATGGTGGCAGGGGTGCTGACGACATTCCTTTTAATGACGTTTTCGCAAATCTTTTTTCAGGCCAATTCCGTCGCGGACGCCTGGACGCATGTCTTGCTTCTGAGCGGCGTCCAGCCGGCCTGGCAGACTCGGCTTTGGAGATATCGGGTCCGACCTTGTGGCGCCTCTCGGTGCTTGCATGGCGATCAGCTTTTATATTGGTTTTGGCGCACCCGGTGTGACCCGGATCAAGGCATGGATTGAATCGTTCACCCCGAATTGGGTGGTCTATGGTGTTGGCTTGCTCTTGATTTCGATTTTCAGAAACGATACGGGCAGCCGGTTTATCTACGCTCAATTCTAGAATTGAAGCGTGTTTGGGATTGAGAAACAGCCATGACAGAATCGGCCGATCTGCGACTTGCCAATCACTGGTTAAGCCGCGCGGCGGCCGATGTGGAGACATGGCTTGCTCTTGTTGATCAAGGTCAACTCGCAACCATTGCACCGTTTGGGCAGATGTTCATTTACCAGTTGAAGACGCAGGGAAGGCTAGCCGATAAGGCATTTGCCATCGACCAATTGTACCGGCTCTATTACCGGAGAGCCGGCGGTAAAGGTGAACCGCCGTTCCCAAGCGACAATCCGCACGGCGCTATTTGACGATGAAATCGGCAGGAGCGCGCTGTCTGCTCCAATTCGACAAGGGCTAATCCCATGCGGGATCGCTGCTTTGTCCAGGGTGTATTTCGACGGCCCCGCCAATCCCCGATGCCCCGTAATTTGTTGCGGAGTATTTTTTCCTGGAGGTTGATTTCGATAGCTAGTCCGAGCCGATTGGTTCGACAAAGGTGTGATGCAGCCGGATCGGTTTTTTTGAGCCGTCGAACAAAACACAGACGTTATCACCGACTGTCCAGCGGTTTTCAACGCTTACCGTTCCAACGGTAGTTCGTTTCCTCCGCGCGCGAGACAGCCCAAGTTCACTCAGGCGGACCCGGTCGCCGACGCGGAATTGATGCAGCTTCCCGTCGCTTAGATGATATTGCAGCTGCAGGGATTTCTGGACGGCAGCGCTGGCCCGCTGCACAACGGCGGGATCGCCGCTGCTGGCTGCAATAATGCATATTTCCCAATTAGCCGCCGACCACGGGTGCCTGGTCTCCTGGATCACCACAGAATCAACTCCCTCGCAGCCTTCGCATTTCCGAATTTCGGCAAGAACGAGGGCGACCAATTCGCTTTTCGGCAAAATCGAGCTTGACATCTTATTCCATCACACGGCGATCACTGAATATACCGGAGGGGCCAAGGATAGCGAGGCCGGCTGACAAGATCGACCCTGAGAATTCTCGTAGCCGAATGTTGATAGTTGTGCCGATGCGGATATCGGTGCCGGGGATGTCACGAATCTCGCCGCCGCCCCCTCGACGTCGCGCAACATGACTTCATCGCCACGACCGATGTGTTGACGAGGAGCCGCGCAATCAGAAGTCGTCCGCTAAAGGCTCGAGAGAGGTTGAGATCGCAGGAACGTTAGTCTCAGTCATGTCCGTATGTGACATATCGGCTTATTGAAGCAGTAAATACGAAGTATTACAAATACTTAAACGGGGCGGCGGCAGCGATTTCGCGACACTTGCAACCCCAAAACACCGCCGGTTGTGATATAGTTCGCAATGGGAGGAAGCGTCCATGGCAACGCATAACGATCCAAAAGGAACGGTCCGCTCGGAGTTCAGTAACGACGCGAATGGTCCCGCGCCTGTGGCGGCGCGATGCATCGACCATGTGAACCTCTCGGTTCGAGATCTCGACGCCTCCGTCAATTTTTATTGCCGCCTGCTTGGCGTGGAGATGAAGGAAGAGGGCGAAAGCCGAGGTATCCGGTGGTGCATCCTCGGCGCCAAGGACCGTTTCTATTTCTGCTTTTTCGAAGTGAAGGACGGCCTGTTCCGGCCGGGCGATATCCACATCAACCACGTCGGGCTAGTGGTCGACGATCTCGACGAAACCGTGCGCCGCATTCACGATCTAGGTTTCAAGCTGCAATTCAACGACGAACCGGTGCAATGGCCGCGCAGCCGTTCGGCCTACCTGGCGGATCCCGATGGTATCTCGATCGAGTTCACCGAGCGCTTCGGCGGCGGGCTCGACTGAAATCGCCGGACAAACGTTTTAGGCGGTCGCGTCAGGCTGCCGTCGAAGCCGCGCAAGGATGATGTGCCGCGTAGATGGCGCACACAACAGGGCGGCAGCGAGAGCAATAGCGCCGTTGAAACCAATCCAGACGATCATCGACACGCTTGGCAATTCCGGCGTGATAGCGGCGCCGGCCGCAACTGCAACTGCTGCGCCGCAGCCCGGCAGCAGCACGGCGCGCGAGAGCCATGGCCACGCTTGTGCTTGCGGTATCACCCGATGGGTCATGACGATGAGAACGGGAAACATCAGCGCGTTGGCGATAAGCCAAAGCGCTGCGGCGGCACTCATCCCGTAACGGGGAACCAGCAGAACCAACGCCGTCAGATACGGCACGCTCAGGGCAAAATTGATCCGCAGCGCGACCCAGGTGATGCCGTGGGCGAACTGCAATGCAAATGGCAGCGCCATTAGCGCGCCCAGCGTGTTGGCTGCCGCCAGTAGCGCCAGCAACCATGCCAGATTCGCCGCATCGTCCGCGTTCACGGCGAGTAGCTGCGCAATCGGTCCGGCGTACAGCAGCAGCGACAGGCCTGCGGCAAGAAAAATCGCTGAAGCGAATTCCGAAGCCTGCCGGTACGCAGTCGACAGACTGTCCACGCGATCCTGTTCCAGCAGCCTGACAAAGTAGGGGAAGTAGGTGTTGGTGAAGGGAGGCGCCAGCCGTTGAACGGTTGAGGTCACTGTGACGGCGAGACTGTAGAGGCCGAACAAATGCAGAGGCAACAGCGTGCTGAGAACGATCTTGTCGCCCAGGGTTGCGAGCTGCGCGAACAGAACGGCCAGCCACGTTCCCGAAGTGAATTTCCAGGTCGTCCGCAGCAGTCCAGAGTCGAAGCTCGATCCCTGGGGCGATGACGGCAGTAATTTCCAGACCACGCACGCAAGAACGGTGGTTTCAACGGCGGATGCAATTAATTGAGCGAAAAAGAAAATCGCCGGGCTCGATCCCAGCCCGTATAGAGCCGCGATCGTCAGCGCTCCCCGGAACGCCGTGGCCGCGACGATGACGGTGTTGGACAATACCTGCCGCTGCAGGCCGATCAGCGTTCCGTAGAAGAAATTCACCGGAAACAGCAAAGCGAGCGTACCGCCCATCAGCAGAACTGACGCTGTGACTTCATGTGCGGTTAGTCGTGTGACCGAGAACCACGAAGCCGCGATCCATTGCGAGCAGAGCGCCACGAGCAATCCGAGCGCGAGGCCGATGCCGCAAAGAACCAATTGAAGCGTAAACACCACCGAACCCAATTCGCCCGCGCGATTCTGATCCGCCTCGCGCCTTGCAACTTCGCGAACGGCGGTCTGGTTGAGGCCGAGATCGAAGATACGCGCTCAGCGCGGCGAGCGATGCATAGAAGCCGATCAAGCCATAGCTCTCGCTGCCGAGTATCCGAAAATATATTACATTGAAGACCAGCGAAAAGATCAGCCGGGCGGCTACCCCGGAAAAATTGGCGACGATATTGAGAGCCTGACGGTTCAGCATCGCCACATCGTTTCGCGGCCCGGGTTCAGATCGTAATATGCGTTCATGTGTCGACGGACGGCGTTAAGCAAGCGATTTGGAAGCGGTCGATTGACCTTGTGGCCGTACACCTTATCATCGTGGCGCGCAGCGCCGAGCGGGAAAACCTTATCATCACTGCCATGACATCCCTTACGATCGTTGGATTCGCGAGCGGCAGCCCGCTTTCGCAGATGGCGATGGCCCGCATCGCTCAAGATCATCGGCTTGCCGCCATCGTGGGACCGCCGCCGGCCGGAGGTATCGCGCAGAAGCTGAAGCGAGTCCTGGGGCGCTCCCGACATTCGCTCGCGGAATTCGGCGTCCCTCTGATCGAGCCTGGGGAGGTTGGGCGGTTCAAACCGGACGTCATTGTTGTCGCGTCGTTTCCAGTGATCATACCCTCCGCGGTGTTGGCCGTCGCCCGCATCGGCGCGCTCAACATGCACATGTCGCCGCTGCCGCGGCACCGCGGCGTCGATCCGGTCTTCTGGACCTATTGGGACGACGATGCCGCCGCGGGCATGACCATCCACTGGATGGACGGGCGTGTCGATGCCGGCGATATCGCGGCGCAGGCATCATTGCCGCTTCCGCGTGGTCTCCCATCGCGCGATCTCTACATGAGATTGGCTGATGTCGGCGTGCGGTTGCTTGCCGGGGTGCTCGCGGGGGTGGCCGTTGGCGAGAAGCCACGGCAGCCGCAGGATGAAGGGCGCGCCAGCTATCAATCCGCCGCCGACATTGCCGGTGCGCGCATTCCCTTTGCGCAATGGCCGGCGGAGCGGGTGTGGCACGTCCTGAGCGGGCTCGGCGACCAGCGCAGCGGCCTTGTTGCCGATGCGGCAGGGCGGCCTCTATCGCATGGCCGAGCGACACGTTTTCACGTCGTCGGTGACGTCGAGCCCGGTCATATCGAGATAGTGCATGAAGGTTACGAACTCCATTGCAGCGACGGTATCGTCATGCTGGAACGTCGCCTGTAATCGGCGCCGCTGCGTATTGTCAGACGGCGCGCGATCAGCCATCAAGCTGCGATCGGTTGTGCGGCGATGCGTCCGGGCCGAGCATTCGGTCGATTCTCTTCAGGATAGGCGCTTCGCGTCATGTGCGGCATCAGCGTTATGCTCGACCCGACCGGTTCGTCACGCTTCATGGAGCGATTGCTCGCCATGCATGCGGTGATCCGCCATCGTGGCCCCGACGGCGAGGGCTTTCTGGTTGCCGATGAGCACGGCAATATCGATCGGTCCACGGCATCCGAACAACTGCGGACGACGGCTGCGCCCCGGGTCGGCTTTGCGTTCAGGCGGCTGAAAATTTGCGACCTCAGCGCGGCGGCCGATCAGCCGATGGGTAGCGCCGACGGAAAGATCTGGGTCGTTTTCAACGGTGAAATCTACAACTTCCGCGAACTTCGCGGTGAACTTGAAGCAAAAGGGCATGTGTTCCGCACCAGCGGCGACACCGAAGTTGTGCTTGCCGCATTTGAGGAATGGGGTGAACGCTGCTTCGAGCATCTCGATGGGATGTGGGCGATCGTGATCCTCGATCTCAATCGCAACCGCCTCGTTGTGTCGCGCGACCGCTTCGGCATCAAGCCGCTGTACTGGATGATCGATCAGGAGGGCGCGCTACTGCTTGCCTCCGAGATCAAGCAATTGCTCGCGGCGACCGAAGGGGAGGTGTTGCGGTCGAACCGCCCGCTGATTGCCGCCTTCCTGCGCGGGTTTCGCTACCCGACGCTCGAGGAGACGTTCTTCGAGGGCATCCGTTCAGTTCCGCCGGCGTCGTGGTGCGAAATCGATCTTGCGCTCCAGCCTGGCCGCGCTTCCAGCCCTACTGGAATCTTGCCGCCTTCACTGCGGAAACGAATGTGCTGTCCTACGATGAGGCCATTTCGCGCGTGGAAGGCATGCTGACGCGCGCCGTCGCCTCGCATCGCCACGCCGATGTCAAGGTCGGCGCGCTGCTATCGGGCGGCCTCGATTCCTCGACGCTGGTTGGACTGGCGCATCGCAACGGTGCGCCTGATCTGCCGACCTATTCGCTGGGTTATCGCGATGCGGCGCCGCGATTCTGCGAGATGCCATTTGTCGATGCGATGACCCGGCGCGACCGCATCGAGAATCACGAGACGACTTTCGACGCGGCGTGGATCGCCGACAATACCGACCGCATTCTCTGGACGCTCGAGGAGCCGCCACTGGCAATGCCGGCGTTCGCGCAATACCGGATGTTCGAATTTTGTGCCGAGCACGGCGCCACCGTCATCCTGGACGGGCAGGGCGCCGACGAAATCGCCGGCGGCTATCCCTATCATCAGCGCGCGTTCCTCAAGGATCGTCTGCTGAACCGGCAGCCGCTTGCGATGCTGATGGAATTGCGGGCGATCGCCCGGCGCGAGCAGCGATCGGCGATCTCGGTATTCTCCGATTTTTTCATTCGCCCATATTTACGGTCGCGGCCGCGGTTTCCGTGGATCGCGGAGGCGGGGCCGCGCACCAGCGATCCGGATTTCACATTCGCGCGGAGCGATTACGGGCATGACCAATCCCTGGTGAACCGGCAGCTCTACTTCGATGTGCGCTGGGGCAACGTGAAGATCGTGCTTGGCTATGGCGATCGCAACGCCATGGCCCATTCGATCGAAGCGCGCGTGCCGTATTTCGACCGCGCATTTGTCGAACTGATGTTCTCGCTTCCCGATGGATTCAAGATCGGCAATGGCGACCGCAAACGCGCGCTGCGCGATGTCGCGCGCCGCTACGTGCCGCCTGAAATCACCGAGCGGTCCGACCGGATGGGATACGGCACGCCGGACGAGGAGATGATTCGCGGACCGCTGCGCGGTATCGTCGCAGATGCAGTGAACGATCCGGCATTTCGGGCGAGCGGCTGGATCGTTCCGGAGGAGGCGGATCGTTTCCTGGTCGACTTTCAGCAAAACCGTCACGGGGATTTTCGCGCGGTGTGGCGGCTGTTCGCGCTCAGCCGCTGGGCGCGCAGGTTTGCGGTAACCGCTTGAACATCCGCCGGGCATGTTGACTCAAAATCAGTGAATTTCGAACAAACGCGGAACATGGACGTTGAAAAGCTCCGACCCGATGGCCTGACGTTTATAACAGCGTGATTCCATTGAACCGTTTTGTAACGGGCCCTGTTTCCTGGAATTTTAGAAGGTTTGAGATGTCGGGCGATCGAGGCGAGGGCGAGGATAGACCCGGTGGGCATAAGCGAGCTCGGCGCATCCTGCTGTGTGTCAGTGGCGGATATATTGCTTACGGGATGCCCAGGATCATTCTTCAACTCATTCGTCACGTGGCCGATGACGTACAGATCGTGCTGTCGCGGGCGGCGGCGAAGATGGTTTCGCCTTACGCGGTGGAAGTTGCGAGCCGCAACCGGGTGTTCACGGAGATGGATGATACCGGCGACGGCGTCTATGTCCCGCATATCGAGCTCTCGCGCGATGCCGATTTCATCGTTGTGTTTCCAGCCACCGTCAACATCCTGGGCAAAGTCGCAAACGGCATCGCCGATGAACTGATTTCCGCGCTGATCATTGCGGCAGAGATCCCGGTACTGTTCGTGCCGGTTTCGAATCCCGCCATGATCAATCATCCGGCGACGCAGAGAAATATCGAGCGGCTGCAGGCGGATGGCTATCTGGTGCTGCCGCCGATGCGCGGTCCTGAGGTTGCCACCCGCGAAGATATGGACTTGTTGACGGAGAATTTCCCTCTTCCGACGCTGCTGCTGCAGATGACAGCGGTTCTTTCGGATCCCAAAGCTCGGGGCAACGCGCGTCGTGGATCAACATCCTGAAATTGCCTCGGATATGATCGAGTTATGGATAGGGCTTTGAAAATACTTGTATTTTTTCGGCGTTGAGGCGCGCCGGCTACAGTCGGCGAACAATTACCTGTCTACACATTTTGTGCAGGTGCGAAATCTTGACTTCCCCGTCCACCACCATGATAAGGTTCCTTCACTTGGCCGTGATAGGTTGTTTGCACTTAGGCGCGACCTCGGACGCTGTGGTTTTGAGTATGACTGAACGTTACCTGCGCAACCCGAAGATCGAAGAGGCTCCGTTGGGCAGCGATCTTATGCTGTTCGATCCGGCCAAATCGCAATTCTACGTGCTTAACTCTACGATGGCCTATCTGTGGAGAAACTGCGAAGGTAAGACTGATCTGGATGGAATCGTTAAATCCGTTCCAAGGAATTTTGCCTTGTCTGATGGTGCTCCCATCGCTGCGGATATGAAGGCTGGGCTCGACGAGCTGCTGGCTCTGGGGATGATTACTAAGGGTTAGCCGCTGTTATTGATCTTTAAAAAAAGGGAAGACTATTATGACTACCCAAGCGATCGATACGCAAGACGACCTCTGAAACCACCACGAAGTTCGATTTGCCGCGTTATGAAGCGCCGAAAATTCAGGCGATGAGCGAGAAGGACATTCTCAACTCGTTCCAGATCACCCAGTCGATGGCTGCTTGGTGGAATGCAGCGAGCTGCTGATCTTGGTCGCGTAGGGCTGGGTTGATCTCTGCACTGTTAGATGCCGGACTTGATTTGTCCGGCATCTGCGGTTTGGCCAGTTGTATTGCCCGATTGCTGCCAAGTGAGAGCGCCCGACGGAGGTGTATTGTGGCCGCCGACGCACGTCTTGCGTCTCGGAGAGTTGCTGGCGTCGCTCCAGGACCGCCGCAAGATCGAGAATGACGTTTTCTGCGTCTGCGGTTATTGCCGATCACCGCATCACGGTCGAGTGCGACGAAAACCGCTTTTTTCTGCGATTTTTTCCCGATGTTCGGCGGGTCAGCGCCCGATCCCTGGGAAAACTTTCCGTTTCGTCCGATATCCATCTCGCCATTCGCGCGCGCATTCATCCGGATTTCGGCTGGTTTCGCATGTCGGGAAGCAATGATCTTGCCGATCGATGGCGCGCGAATTCAGTTTCGCCATCGACGCTGGAGCAGGGGGCATTTCGAAGCGCTCGCCATCGAGTGAAGCAGGGCTGGAAATGCATCGCATTTCGTGGCTCCGACGTCCCGGCGTTCGCCTTCCGCGGTCGCGACTGCCTGTTTGCGCTGGAGCCGAGATGGCGAGCCAGTATCATCGTGGTACCTGTTCTGGCGGCTGCTGCGAATTCGATCCGACGCTATTTTCTTCCACGCCTCGGCACTTGGCATCTTTGGCGAAGGCACGATCTTCGTTGGGCCCTCCGGCGCGCGGAAAATCCACCACCGCTCTGGCTCTTGCAGCGCGAGGCCATAATTTCCTGAGTGACGAGATCGCCGGTTATCTGCCCGCGCGAGGCGAATTGATCCCGTTCCGCCGCCCAGTCGGCATCAAGCCTGGACCGCGGGCAGTGCTGTCGAGCGTGGCCTGACGCCGGGCGATGCCGAACGAATCGAGCGCGATGGCTTTTTTCGCGTCGATATCGACACTATTTTCCCGACCGAAGAGCCTAGACCGTTTCCACTTCGCCGCGCTGGTGTTTCTGCGTGGATTTGCCGAGCAACCTTCGCTAAAACGCATCAAACCCGGGCGGGAAGAAATAGCTGAACTTGCAGCCGCTGATGAGTTCGTTCCTGAACGCGTCACATAGCCGGCGAATTTTCGAATTCACCCAGTTGCTGGCAGCCACCAAGGTTTATCATCTCCATCCGGGCGATCCGGATGCCACCGCCATTCTATCTGGAAGAGGTTTTTGCATGCGAATGATTACGACGGTAAATGAACGCGGCCGCTACATCGCGACGTTCCGTTACATCAGCGTGTGGATGATGGAAACGACCGCACGCTGGACCCCGATTAGCCCGAGATGGAAGCGAAGGTCATGCTCGGCCGGCATATCTGGGAATATGCCCAGATGGCCGACGCGCTCGGCAAGCGCACGTTCGAACTGCGTCTGCCCGAGCAACATTCGATCGCGCCCGCTGCCGGCCTACGATGCCGTGCTCAAGGACGTGGTTAAGGCATCGACGACGGCGGATCGCATCGCAACGCTTCTATGATGGCTTGCATCCCCGGGTTCATCGCGCGCAACAAGGACTATCTCGCCGCGACCGATCCTATCCTCGATGAACCTTCGATCGTCATCATTGAGCGCAATGTACAGGTCATCGAGCGGCAGCGCATCGATGCGGCCGAACTGCAGCGCGAATTGAAATTCAGTTCCAGGCGCCGCGGCAGCGCATGACCGGCGCGCGAGAAAGCGGTCGCACACTATCCTGGCCGAAGAAAAGGTGGCGGCATGAATATCGAGGAGATCGGATTTTACAAGATCGGCGATACCGTTCTGCGCGAACCGCCGGCGCGCGATCCCTGCTTCAAGGTCGTGACGCGCGATGCCGACATGCATGAATATGGCGATGATCCGACGTAGCGCGTCGTGAAATGCTTCATCGCCATATGACCAATGAGATGACCAGTGTCGACATGGCCGCTGTCTGCGTTGCCGAATTTCCAGATGCGCCGTGGGAGTTGCGGCTGGAGATTGCGCGGCAGGCCTGGGATGAAGCCCGGCATGTGCGGGTTCTTCATCGCCGACTGAAGGAACTGGGCGGATCCAAGGGCGAGTTTCCCATCACCACGCTGGAGTGGGATATCACCTGCTCCGTCGACAATTTGGTCGGCCGCATCACGATTCAGAACCGCACCCTGGAGGCGGGAGCCATGGACGTCATTGGCGCCATCGCACAGAATTTCCGGGCCAAGGACGATCATACCACCGCCGACATGCTTGACGGCATCAACACCGACGAAATCCAGCACGTTCGTTTTGCCAATCGCTGGATCAAGAAATTGGCGAAGAGCGACCCCCGGACGCTGATGCAGATGGCGGCGGCTATCCGCTTCGTTACCGACGCCAACGCCAAATTCCAGATCAAGGAAGGCGGCGAAGTCAACGCGGTCGGCGTGGAGCTTGCGTCGCCGGAAAACCGCATTCCCGCGGTTAATGTCGAATTGCGTCAGGCGGCCGAATTCTCCGAAGACGAGATCAACGAGATCCTGCGCCAGGCCGGATTCCGCTCGCTCCTGTTCTCGGAGGAAACGGCATGACGCTTCCGCATCCTGCCAATTTGTTCGCGGATAACCCAGCGCGGGACAGCGCGTTTCGACTCCAAGGATCGCTGGCACGAATTGGCCAACGTTCCGCATGACCATCCCGACGCCAGCCTCGAATTCCTGACCCGGCAGATGAACGAGGAAATCAACGCCACCGAAATGGCGGCGCGCAACCTGGTCGACTTTCCCGACGCGGAGTGGGGCCTGCGGATGGCGATCGCGCGCCAGGCCGCCGATGAGGCTCGGCATGCCATCGCTTTCCGGCGCCTGCTGGAGGAGCGGGGCGGCATCTCGGACAGTTCCCGGTGATCAATTTCCAGTTCCGGATCATGATGTCGATCCCTTCGCTGATCGGACGGCTGGCGGTCGCCAACCGCAGTTTCGAGGCGGCGGGCATCGACGCCATTCAGGACGGCATCGAATTCGTCGAGTTCGCAAGGACGACGCCGAGTTCACTGCGCTGTTCGATCAGCAACTCGCCGACGAAATGCAGCATGTGCGCTTCGCCAACGTCTGGATCAAGAAGATGCACCGAACGCGAAGGTGCACGCGCCATGATGGCGCTGGCGCGAGCGATGACGCACGCCAACGCCGCGTTAAAGGAAATCGTCGGCGACGAAGATCGTCTTCTATCCGGTGTCCGATGAACTGCGCCGCGAGGCTGGATTCTCCGACGACGAAATTCAAACCGCGCGCGAACTCGCCGATCAGAAATAATGGGCCCGGCGGGCACGTTCGCGTCGCTGTCCGCCGCAGAGATCGATGGCGTCGCCGACCTTTGGAAGCGCGAGCGGCGGGAGTTCGTGACGTCCTTCACCGGGACCAGCATGCTGCCGGCGATCGCGCCGGGGCAACAGGTTATTGTGACATGCGGGGTTGAACCCGATGGTCGGGGATGTCGCTGTATTTCGCTACGACGATCGTGTCGGTGTTCATCGGGTGGTCGCACGCTCGGCGACTTGGTTGCTGACATGGGGCGACGCCAACCCGCTGCCCGATGAGCCGGTGTTGCCGACGCGCATGCATTGGCGTGATTCGCGACGTTGCCGCGCGGACCGAAATCGTTGTATCGCAGTGTGTTAGCGGCTTGTTCTTGGTTCGCCGCGGCAACCGGTCGAACGCTTGACGCGCGCATCCAGCTCGTCTATCGTGTGCGTATCGGTTTGGAAGCAAGGGCCGTTGGTATTTGCCGGCACTGCTGTTGCGGGCGTTCCTTCGCCGACTATTGCCGAGCTACGGGGCAAGAAATGTCCAGCATTCAAGAAACCGAGTGTTGGTTCAATCGGAATTCGCGCCCGCGTCAACAACGCCGCCTGGATTCATTCGCCGGCTGTTCGATTTTTTCCTGCTGATCTGCGCGCCGCTGGTGACGATACCGATTCTCGCCGGCATCTACTGGCGCATTCCGTTCCTTGCGCATTGGCTGCGCATTGGCGCTGGCGTTCTCGCACTACGCCTCGACGCTTGCGTTTTATTTCTGGAACGAGAACAGGGAGTATTACCGGTCGCGCTGGCTGGCTTTTTTCGGCGGTCCGGTTATCCTGGCCGTGGTGTACTGGCTACTGCTCGGCTTTCGAGATTCCCTATATCGTCCAGGTCGTCATCTTCGGCTGGAATACGTGGCATGTCTCGCGACAGAACTGCGGAATTCTCTCGATCTATCGCAGCCGCGCCGGCGTCTCCAGATCCGGTACAGAAAACGCCGCCAACAACGCCATTCTGGCCGTCAGCTGCTTTTCTGGCGTTCTGGAATATCGATACGCATCACGAAGTCATGGGTTTCTTCGGCTGGTTTTCGAAGCGATCTGTCCTGGATCGTGAAGATCGCCGCTGGGCATCGCCGCGGTCTTTTATATGGGGCGGCTCGGCTTCGCACTGTTGCGGCGGAAGGAACACTGTCGGACTCCCTGAAGGTTGTTTCTGGCCGCCAGCCTCGGGTTTTTCTATCCGTATCTGTTTATCAAGGATTCCGGCTACGCCACGCTGGCGATGCTGCTGCCCGCACTACGTGCAGTATCTGCGCTGGTTTGGCTGCTGCATCGGCGCAAGTTCGGAGGCGCTGTCGACGGGAGCGCCGAGGCCATTGCGGCAGCTCAGCTGCAAGCTCCGGTTGCTTATTCCGGTGCTGTTCGCGGTCGGCTATTCCATCTCATCTACTTCGCGAATACACCGTCAGCGCCGGCCACGAATGGTGGTTCGAGAGCTTTTACCTTCTTGTGGCGCTCGAGCATTTCTATCTTGACGGCCTGATCTGGTCGTTCAGGCGCCCGCATGTGCGCAAAACCATGCTGCCGTTTCTGCTACAGCGCCCGGCGAAACCGTCGCTGTGATGTCGGACATCAATCCATCGACCTTGTTTGACTGGTTCGATCAACTCATTTTGCGTGTCCAAGGAGTATTGTTCGGACCGGCCAATCTGCGCAATTATGCCATGTTCGGAACCGTGCTTGCGATAACGATCCTTATAGAGATCGCTCGCCGAAGCGACTGGCGCGCGCGATACGGATCCCACAATTTCCGGGTCGATGTCCTTTATTACGTTTTCTACTACAGCGGTGTGTATCAGTTCCTGGTCTGGGCATGGATGTACAAGGCGTTGTCGGGGGCCTTTACCACGTATTTGCCCTGGCTCCAGTTGAACGTCATTGGTGGCCTGTCGCCGACCATGCAGGTTTTGGCGTTGATCGTCGTTTTTGACTTCTTTCACTACTGGAATCATCGCCTTCGACACGCGCTTCCGTGGCTCTGGGCGTTCCATAGCATCCATCACTCGCAAACGACGATGACGATGATGACGACGTTTCGTTTTCACATTGTGGACGAAACCGTGTTCCGGATTTTGATGTTCATTCCGTTTCAAATTCTGGGATTCAGCCCGCTTCTCACTATCTGGCTTTGGGCTGATCTTGTCACGGCGTGGATCACCGGCGCACAGCATGCGAATCTTGACCTGGTCATACGGACGATTGGGGAGACTGTTTGTCAGCCCCTATTTCCACCGCGTTCACCACGCTGTCGATGAGCAGTTGGCAGACCGAAATTATGGCGGAGTGTTTTCCTGTTGGGACGACCTGTTCGGAACGGCGGAAAGAAAGGCGCCATGCCCGACCGAGCACGGCTTGGCCGGCAATCCGATTCCCGAAACACTGCTTGGTCATCTCGTCTATCCATTCGCCCTGATTTGGCGCGGGCTGCGCAAGGACGCCAAGGCCGCGGTTCCGATACCCCCGCCTGCGCCGCCGCAGAGTCAGGCGTCCACATGACAGGCGCGGCTCGATGAACGCTTCGCTGAGCGCAATCTCGCTATTCGGCTGCACGGATTCCACGACGCAGCTTTGCGGCTGGATCGCCTGGTTCGTCAACGGCGCCAGCAAGTTTCTGCTGAACGACAAGGCGATGCGCGATTATGCGGTCTTCGGATCCATCCTGTTAGCAACGGTCGCGCTCGAGATTGCAGCCCGGAAAAACTGGCGTGTCCGCTACCGATCGTACAACTTCCGCGTCGATATGATCTATTACGTGTTCTACTATAGTGGCCTTTATCACATCTTCTTCTTTACCTGGATTTTCAAGGGACTGAATCATCTCGTTTTAGCCTATGCGCCGGGGCTGCGGACTGAATTTCTTTCAGGCCTTTCGTTGCCCATGCAGATCGTTGCGATCACGCTTGCGTCCGATTTCCTGTTCTATTGGTATCACCGGATGATGCATTCGAACCGCTATTTCTGGGCGTTTCACAGCATCCATCATTCGCAGACCACGCTCACCGTGGTGACCGGATTCCGCTATCACATCATTGACGAGACCTTGCACCGGATATCGGTGTTTATCCCGTTCCAAATTCTGGGCTTTACCAATTTCGTCGATGTCTGGCTCGCGATCGATTTCGTGCTCGCGTGGGTTTTCCTGGTGCAGCACTCGGAGTGGAACTGGTCGTACGGTCCGGTAGGACGCTTCTTCGTCAGCCCGAAATTCCACCGCATCCACCATTCCACCGACGCCGACGTCGCAAACCACAATTACTCGGCCATCTTTTCGTTTTGGGACGATCTCTTCGGCACCGCTGAGCGGAAAGCTCCATCTCCGACTCAATATGGGCTTTCGGGCGATCCCATACCGGAAACGTTGCTGGGGCACTTCCTCCACCCGTTCAAAGAGATTGCGCGTGACATAGGTCAGCGTGTGCACGGCGCCAAGCCGACAGTCCCTCCCGCTGGCACGCCGGCAGAGTGACGCGGGTCCCGCGCGAACTCTGGCCGATCGTTTGCCGTCTCGCGACCTCACGCGACTGGCCTCCGTGCGGTGACGCCGACATCTCTGCATTCTTCGAATACGCCAATCGTCAGAAACTTCTGCCTCTGCTATTGGCTGACCATGAATTACCGGTTGAAATCGTCGCGGCGAAGCCGCGCTTTAGGGCGCTCGACTCGCTTTATCGCAAGCGCTACGAACTTGGCCGCGCGGGAACGATTGAGCTGCGGCGCGTTCTCGGAGCCGATGCCTTTTTGTTTTATAAAGGGTTCGATTTCAGCCATCGGCTTTACGCGCGCCCGCAGTTGCGGCCGATGACGGATATCGATGTTTACCTTCCCTCGGCTGATATGCCGGCGGTGCTGCGGAAACTGGAAGCGGCGGGTTACCCTCGCAAGTACACCAGTTACGGCGCGTCATTTTCCCGCGGTCATCACGAAATATCAGTGGTGCTGGGCAGCGTTCATGTTGAGCTGCATCGTGCGTTCGCGCAGCCGATTCGCGCGGCGATCGACTACGATGGCATTTGGCGACGGCGGGAGTGGTTCGAAGACGACGGCATCGGCGGTTACCGGTTGTCGCCGGCCGACGCTATTCTCGGGCAGGCTTTCGAAATGGCAAAGGATGAGTTCAGCTCCGAACTTCATCGCTATGTAGATTTCTACCTGCTGCTGCAGTTATATCAGGACCAGCTTGCCGAATGTGTCACGCGCGCAAAAGCGTGGCACATCGAGCGCCCCCTGTTCAGTGCATTGTGGGTGACATCCACGCTTTTCCGGAACGCGCAAACGGCGGCGGTGAAGGAGGCCATGGAGGCTTTGCTGGACGCGCCGACGCGACGTTTTCTGGTTGATCGCCTACTCCCCGATCCCGCGACGGAGCCGAGCGGACATGTGACCGGACGGCGCCAGCAGATTCGGCGGAAGTTCGCGCTGATCGACCGGCCGTGGCGCAGGGTGGCTTTTGTCGGATATCAGATCTACGAGTCTGCCGTCGGCTCGGTGATGGAATGGCGCGCGCGCCGAAACGGTCTCAACATTCCGCCGAGGTCCATGACACGGCCGCGCTGAGATTTCTGTCGATGGGGATTTGACGGTGTTCTTTTTTCTGTCCAAGACGCTTGGCGTCATGCTGCTGCCGTCAAACATTCTGATTGGCATCGGTATCGTCGGGATCATTCTGCTGCTCACCCGATTTACATCGATGGGCAGGAAGATGATCGCTGCGAGCGTGCTGTTGCTCGCAATTTGCGGCTTCTCGCCGATTGGAAGTCTTATGCTCTATCCGCTGGAGTCGCGGTTTCCGCCGTGGGATGCAAGCCGAGGCGCGCCCGACGGCATCGTCGTGCTGGGTGGAATAGAACCGGATCTCTCGGCCGTTCATGGTGTCCCGGTATTCCGAGCCTCGGTCGATCGGTTGCTTGCCGCTGCAATCCTTGCTCACCAATACCCCAAGGCTCGCATTATATTTTCCGGCGGGAACTCCAATCTGGTTTCCGATGACGAGGCCAAGGAAGCCGATTTCGCGATGCCGGTTCTCGAAGGTTTTGGCATCTCGCGAGATCGCTTGAGCATGGAGCGGCGTTCCCGCAACACCCAGGAAAACGCCGAGTTCTCGAAAGCCACGGCCTCTCCGAAGAGCGGTGAGCGATGGCTGCTGGTGACCTCAGCCTATCACATGGCGAGGTCGGTCGGCATTTTTCGCAAGGTGGGCTTTGCGGTGGAACCATATCCGGTCGACTGGCGCTTGGGCGGGCGCGACGATCTATTGAGGTTTTCGCCCTATTTTATGTCAGGACTTGCCCGCATTGATTTGGCTTCGCGCGAGTGGATGGGTCTCGTTGCCTATCGGATTACGGGTAGGACCCTCGATTTTTTTCCTGGTCCGGATTGAGGGAAGGCGCAGTCCAAGTTTGTGAAGGTTGCCGCGTCTTTCACGGTCGTTGTCTATGCCCTTCAAGCCAGCATCTTTTATGAGGCATTTCGGCTTTCGCGGAATCCAGCGGAGTGTTAGCGTCCACTGAGGATTGTTTGGTCAGGGGGAGCGCGTGTCAGTATGAGCCAGACCTTTATCGCTGCCGCGGGCAGCCGCACCTATTTCGGCGACTCTGGACTCAATACGTTCGATTATTCCGCGGCGCCCGGAGCGGTTGTCTTTGATCTAATCCACAATTATGCGCAGAACGGTTTCGGCGGAATCGACAACGTTTACAATATCCAGGTCGTAATTGGTTCGACCCACGGCACCACCTTTACCGGCGGCAGCGGTAACGAGACCTTCGTCGTCACGGGCGGCAATAACACGATTTCAGGGTCGTTATCCACACTCGTCGAAATTCCGACTTCTGACGCCGAACGCCAGACCGTTCTCGATGGTGAACGGGCCCGATGGATCGATCTGGTTCACGGAGTTCAATACCGATGCGATCGCGCGGCTCTCGTTCGGCTCGCCGAGCGTCGGCGTCACGTTGACCGAGTTCCCCACGCCGCACAACCCAAACGCGCCCGGAAATACCGGCGATATTGCGTTCGATGTCAACGGCAACATGTGGTTCACGGAGATCGCCAACAACAAGATCGGAGTGATGTCGCAACAGGGCGTCCTTCTCCACGAGTACGACACGTCCAGCGTCGCGCCCGGCAGTCTGACACACCGCATCGTCGCCGGCCCCGATGGCAACATGTGGTTTGCCGAAGCCGGCACCGGCAATATCGGAAAAATTACGCCGGCAGGAGTCGTAACCGAGTACGCGCTTGCCGCCAACAGCCAGCCGTTCGACATCACCGTCGGACCGGACGGCAACCTTTGGTACACAGACAACGTAAGCAACAAGATCGGCAAGATCACCCCGGCCGGGGTTATAACCGAATACGACATTCCAGGCCAGTTTACCTTCGATCCCAACACAGGTCACGGAAATCCGGTCGGTATTATCGCGGGTCCAGACGGTGCGCTGTGGTTCGCCGAAGACTCCAAGAACATGATCGGCCGGATCACCACGGGAGGCCAAATCACCGAGTTTGCGGTCCCGACGGCGGATAGCGGACCTCAAGAGATCGTCGTCGGACCGGACGGCGCCCTTTGGTTTACGGAGCAGGGGGCCAACAAGATCGGCCGGATTACGACGGACGGGCATTTCACCGAATTTCCAATCAACAGCACGATATCGGCTAATCCGTTTCCGTTTGACCTTCTGTTCGGGCCGGATGGCAATCTCTGGTTCAGCGAGCTTAGCGGCAGAGCCATAGGCCGGATGACGACGGCAACCGTATTGACGGTTGACTATTCAGGTGCGCCGAGTGGCGTAATCGTCGATCTTGCAGCCGGTACCGCCACCAACGGATTTGGCGGCACCGATACCCTGTCCAACGTCCACACCGTAATTGGCAGCTCGCACGCGGATACGATCATCGGTGACGCCGGCGCAAATGCTTTCGATGGCGGCGCCGGACCCGACGTGCTGACAGGAGGCGCGGGCAGCGATCACTTCGTGTTCGGGACAGCCGCGCTCATCGATGCCAATTCTGCCGTGTTCGACGAGGTCACCGACTATAACCTTGCCGCGGGCGATCAGGTCGATCTTTCCGGGATTCTCTCCACGGCCTACAACCATGGCAATGGCCAGCCGGCTGCGTCACTGGTCAGAGTGGTCGCGGATCCCGGCGCTGCATTCAGTAAGCTACAGATCGATTCCGACGGAAACGGAGACAGCGCTCACTGGCTCACCATCGCGCGTCTCGACGGCCTTCACGCTGGCAACAGCGTCAACGTAATTCTGGATGGCTCCACGCCCGCAGGCGTGTCGATCCAGGCCATGACCTATCCCACCAGGATGGACTTCAACGGCGACGCCAAGAGCGATGTGCTTTGGCACAACGATGACGGCACAGTCGCACTGTGGGACATGAACGATAACCGCGTAATCAATGGCCCCATCGTGGGCGCGGCGACCAGCGACTGGAAAATTGCCGGCACCGGCGACTTCAATGGCGACGGCAAGGCCGACATCCTGTGGCGCAATGACGACGGGCACGTCGCGACCTGGAACTTGAACGACGGGCAAATACTTGGAGGTCACGAATTCGGCCAGGTGCTGAACGATTGGAAGATCGCCGGCACCGGCGACTTCAACGGCGACGGCAAGACCGATGTGCTTTGGCATAACGATGACGGCACGGTCGCACTATGGGACATGAACGATAATCGCGTCATCAATGGCCCGATCGTGGGCACGATGACTAGCGACTGGAAAGTTGCCGGCATCGGCGACTTCAATGGCGATGGAAAATCCGACATTCTTTGGCGCAACGATGACGGTCATGTCATGAAATGGGACATGAACGACGGCCAAATTCTGAGCAGCGAAAGTCTCGGTTTGGTGCCGAGTGACTGGAAGATCGCCGGCACTGGCGACTTCAACGGCGATGGCAAGGCTGACATCCTGTGGCGCAATGACGACGGGCACGTCGCGACCTGGAACCTGAACGACGGGCAAATACTTGGAGGTCACGAATTCGGCCAAGTGCCAAACGATTGGAAGATCGCCAGCACCGGCGACTTCAACGGCGACGGCAAGACTGACATCCTGTGGCGCAATGACGACGGGCACGTCGCGACTTGGAACTTGAATGACGGGCAAATACTTGGAGGTCACGAATTCGGCCAGGTGCCAAACGATTGGCATATTATTGCGTAGCGCCGCGCTCAAGGCCGCGCTGCTCGTACTAGCCATCGCAATCGCCGGCTCATTTCCGGACCAGGTGCGGGCAGACCATACGCATCAGGCCGCTGGCAAGGCGGCCACATTCGGAACCATCGACTTCGAGAATTCGTGTGCGCCCTCCGTCCAGGCTGAATTCCGCACGGCGGTGGCAATGCTGCATTCGTTCGCCGCCGACGCGAAACTGTTCGCAGATGTAGCGAAGCGTGATCCTTCCTGCGCGATCGCGTGGTGGGGTGCCGCAATGGCTGCACGCGGCAATCCGCTCGCAGGCGAACTGGATCGTGACGCACTGAAAATTGGCCAGGATTACCTGGCGCACGCCAAGACGCTCAAGACTACGCCGCGCGAGCGTGCCTATCTCGATGCTATGGAAATCTACTACCGAGATTTTCCGCAGGGCGGCCAAGCAGCACGTACACATGCCTATGAGGCCGCCATGGATCGGGTTTTCCGCGGGTACCCCGATGATGCCGAGGCAGCGGCCTTTTACGGCCTCGCTATTGTGGAGGCTGTCGATCTCAATAGCCGTAATTACGATCAGCAGATGAAAGCCGGCAAGGTACTGGAGGCATTGCTGGCGCAGCATCCGGATCATCCAGGCGGGCTGCATTACCTGATTCACGCCTATGATTTTGCGCCGCTGGCCGCGCGCGGTCTGCCGGCCGCGCGTCGCTATGCGGCGGAAGCTCCGGCATCTTATCACGCACGTCACATGCCGGCGCACATCTTCACCATGCTGGGACTATGGGAAGATTTGATCCGGGCCAATCGAGAATCCAACGCCCTGATTGATCCTGAGCATGCCGACGACGCTATCGGCGGCGACATTGCCGCCATGCACTCGTTCGATTTCATAGTCTATGCCCGACTGCAACTGGGTCAGGATCGGTGGGTGGCTGCTGATCTCGAAGCACTGCGCAAGGCTGGGCAGGCCCCGGCGCTGATGCAGGTGCGATATGTGCTGGAGCGGGGCGATTGGCAGGCTGCGGCTGGCATACCGCTCGTGCCGGACGGTGGTTTCGACAACGTGACGGCACTTTTTGCGCGCGCGCTGGGCGCCGCACGTCTCGGAGAGGTGACGGTCGCAAGGACCGAACTGCGCGCATTGCGGACGTTGCGTGGTGTTATCGAGCAGACCAGCGGTGCCTATTGGGCGGGTTTCGTTGATATCTATGCCGCCGCCGCCGATGGCTGGATCATGAAGGCCGAAGGTCGCCCGGATGAAGGGCTGAAAGCGATGTTGGAGGCCGCCGACCTCGACGACGCTCGCGAAAAAAGTATTGCGATGGAAAACAAACTCCTGCAGATGCGCGAATTGCTTGGCGAGTACCTGCTGGAAATCGGCCGGCCCGTTGAGGCCGAGGCGGCATTCGCCAAATCGCTCGAGAATGCTCCTAACCGCTATCGCAGCTTTCTTGGTGGCGCGCGTGCTGCCAGGGCGGCGAACGATATATTGAAGGCGCGCGACTACTACAGCAAATTGCTGATATTGACGCTTAAGGCCGATTTAAGATCGCAGGAAATTTCCGAAGCCGAGGGATATTTGGCACAGTCACGCGCGGTCCCTTAGCTTGCGGAAAAGAAATTAGGTAGCACCAGCGCGGAAAGCGTCAGTGGGATCGAGCGGAGGTGTCGGGTATGGTATTTCAGACCTTCGCCAACTTCTGCACAGGCAAAGTTGTTGCCGCAGCTTCGTTGATGATCGCCTTGATCGTCCGGGCGCAGCGCCCGCATTCCGCGCTGCAGCCGAGACGGCGGTAAATCTCGGCGACACGAGGCGGAACGTATGAAGGGTCTCGCGTAATTACGCGGATGTCGTGGTCGCTCAAGATATTGCACGAGCAGACGATCATGACAGTTAAGGTGCTCCCGGCCCAAACAACCCACGATTTACAACCCACTAAAGATGAAGAAGCAAGGTCCGCGCCGCGATCGTCCGGTTTTTTTGGATACTGTGTCCTTTTGGACCCGACGCAGGGCGATGATCTCGGTCTGGTCGCTGGCGAATAAGAGATTGGACATCGGCAGCGCGGTAGCGCCGCCTGGTCGTAGCTCAAGGTACATAATCCTAGTGAATTGCGTGCCGTCAGGGGCTGTACATCAGACCCATTCGAAGTTCTTGACCAGGCGCAGCAAATTTATTCGGCAGGCTGCGCCACAATCTTCGCTGCCGGCTTCGGCGCGCCGACCCGCAGTCGCCGGTCCGACAGCGACAGCATGCCGCCGAACGCCATAAGCACCGGGCCGAGCCAGATCAGCAACACCAGCGGCTTGTGATAGAGCCGTACGGCGATCGATCCGTCGGCATTGTTGTCGCCAAGCGACAGATAAAGCTGACTGGCACCGCGCGTCAGCAATGCTGCCTCGGTGGTCGACATGCCATCGCGCGACGGGAAAGTGCGTTTCGACGGCTCCATGATGCCGATGACCGTGCCGTCTTTGCGAACCGTGAATTGCGCGGCTGTCTCACGATAGTTCGATCCGTCCCTGCTCACCATGCGGTCGAAGGTCAGATCGTAGCCGCTGATCGAAACCGACTGCGATGGCTTGAGTGCGACAATACGCTCCCCGCCCCAGGTGCTCGCGCAGACAATTCCGAGCAGCGTGATGCCAAGCGCAAAATGCGCTGCCGCCGTTCCCCAGGACGAGCGCGGCATTCCCGCCGCGCGCCGTCCGATCGTTTCAAGCGACAGACTGCGCAGATTGACACGTTCGGCAATGTCGGTGACGGCACCGGCCATCACGAAGACCGCCAGACCGATCCCGAACGGTGCCAACACCGCCTTGGTGCCTTCGAATGCAAAGGTCGCGGCCAGACTAACCACCGCAACCGCAAATGCCGCGAGCAGACGCTGCGCCACCCCGTAAAGATCGCCGCGCTTCCATGCCAGCAGCGGCCCGAACGGAACGGCGATCAGCAACGGCACAAACAGGGGCCCGAATGTGAGGTTGAAGAAAGGCGCACCCACCGAAATCTTGTCGCCGGTGAGCACCTCAAGCACCAACGGATAAAGTGTTCCGACGAACACGGTTGCGCAAGCCGTTGCGAGAAACAGGTTGTTGAGCACCAGCGCGCTTTCACGCGAGATGGGCGCGAAAAGACCGCCTTGCTTGAGCAGCGGCGCGCGCCAGGCAAAAAGAGCGAGACTGCCGCCGATGAACACTACCAGTATTACAAGGATGAAAAGGCCCCGTGCAGGATCGGTTGCGAACGTGTGCACGGAGGTAAGCACCCCTGAGCGAACCAGGAATGTGCCGATCAGCGAAAGCGAGAACGTCAGAATAGCAAGCAAGATGGTCCAAACCTTGAGCGAATCCCGCTTTTCCATCACAACGGCTGAATGCAATAGCGCCGTGCCGGCGATCCAGGGCATCAGCGAAGCATTCTCCACCGGATCCCAGAACCACCAGCCGCCCCAGCCGAGTTCGTAATAGGCCCAGTAGGAACCCATCGCGATGCCGAGCGTCAGGCACATCCATGCGAGCAGCGTCCAGGGCCGCACCCAACGCGCCCACGCCGCATCGATGCGACCTTCGATCAGCGCGGCAACGGCAAAGGAAAATGCAATGGAGAACCCGACATAGCCGAGATAAAGCATCGGAGGATGCACTGCCAAACCGAAATCCTGAAGGATCGGATTGAGGTCGCGGCCCTCGACCGGCACCTCGGCCAGCCGCCGAAACGGATTCGATGTGAAGAGGATAAAGAGGTAAAAGGTTGATGCGACCCAGGACTGCACCGCCAGCACGTTGGCCTTGAGGCTAACCGGCAGATTGGCGCCGAACAACGCCACGAGTGCGCCGAATAAGGCGAGGATCAGCACCCACAAAAGCATGGAGCCCTCGTGGTTGCCCCAAACGCTGGTGAATTTGTAGATCAACGGCATCTGCGAATTCGAATTCTCGTAAACATTGGCGACCGAGAAATCCGACGTTACGTAGCAGATTGTGAGCGCGCCAAAAGCCAGCGCAACAAAGGCAAATTGTGCCAGCGCGGTGGAGTTGGCGAGTTTCATCAGCGCAACATCGCCCTTGCGTGCACCGATGACAGGTGCCGACGATTGGATCAGCGCCAATGCCAGCGCCAATACAAGCGCATAGTGGCCGAGTTCGGCGATCATCGCGATGGTTCCCGGTTTGCGCGTTCCTCGAGGCTTGAGCCGATCGGCGTGAGACGCCGCCGTTTCCGTGTCATGAGCCTTCCAGTCCCAGCTCTTTCGCCAATTCGTCGATGCGACGCAGATTGTCGCTACTGCCGGCGAGCGCATTACGGGCATTGGCGGCAGCAGTGAGCGCCTTCTGACGTTCGCCGAGCACGGAATAGGACTTTATCAGGCGAAGCCATCCGTCGACGTCGGAGCCGTTTTCAGCCATCCGCTGAGCGAGACGAGCGACCATGCCTTCGATCATTCCGTTGCGCTCGGCCGGCGCCATCTGCGCAGCAGCCGCAACATCGCTCGCCTTCGGCCCCTGCGGTGCAACATTTGCCGTGCTCGATGCCGTTCCAGCGGGTCCGGAACCTGTGTCGCTCGGGATAGTTTCGGCTTCGAGCGCCAGAAGGCCCTGGTCCAGGCGCTGCAGAGCCTCCCGATCGTTGGCCAGCGCGATGTGGGCGTCGGCGATCGCCGCCCTGACCTTGTCGGCCTTTCCCAGGACGCGATAGGAACGCACCAGCTGCATCCAGCCCGAAACATCGGATCCGTCTTTTTTCAAACGTTCGGCCAGCCGCTCCACCATCGCTTCGATGGCGCCGCCATTATGTTCCGGCAGTGCGACAGCAGGCGATGGACCCGCGGCAACAACGGGTGGGCTCTTTTCGTCAATCCGCGCGAGAGCATTCTTGACCAGCGGAAGCCACTCTGCGCCCTCGGGCGCCGACGACAAAAGCGCGCGCCACCTTTTCTCCGCCTCGTCCCGGCGGCCTTCTTGTTTGGCGCTGAGCCCGAGGTAATATTGCGCCATCACGTCTTCTGGATCGGCAGCGTTGGCGCGCTCGAACAAGTTCCTTGCCTCTGCGGTTACCACCCCGTTCGAAGCTATCACGATGGCTTCGCCCAGATCGCCCGACCGCGCGGCGTCGGGACCAAAAATCTCCAGTGCGTTGCGTCGCGCCCTGACGGCATCATCGAAGCGCCCGAGGCGAAGGTAGACCGGCGCCAGCAATTCCCAGCCTCGGCCGTTCCGCGGATTGCTCTTGAGATAGGTCTCAACCTCGGCAACCGTGCTCTCGATCTCGCCCGAAGGCGGTTGCCCGTCGGCCGCCATGTTCATCGAAACCGGAACGAGATTCGGCGATCCCAGCGAAAGATAGGTAACCCCGGCGCCGAGTGGAAGCAGGAGGACGGCGGCGGCAAGTGTAGCCCTCCGGTATGGACCTGCCGGAGCAGGGGGCGCGACGTTTGCGGCTTTTGCGGTCTCTGCCGCTGCAATCAGGCGCCGCGAGACTTCCACCCGTGCCGCTTCAGCCTCTACGTTGCCGATCAGGCTTGCAGCCTCGTCGCGGCCGATCTCGTCGAGCTGGTCACGATAGACCGCGATATCGCTTCCCGAAAGGACAGGCCGTTGCCGCCGGGCGAGCGGCAACCAAACAGCGAGGACGGCTCCTGCCGTCATTAACGCAAAGATCGGCCAAAGAACCATCGAGTCACTTCACCGGGGCGCCGCGGCAGGTCGCGGCAGCCTTGCTTGAGTCAACCTGTGGTCGAATAGGAGTCAAACAGAAATTCAGTTTGATGTATATCAGATGCCGGCCAAGGCGGAGCAGCCCGTTGTAAAAATATCACGCCTCCGGAAAACTCGAAGTTCGCGCCGGTGATTGTTTGCTCAACTTCTGGTCGGCGAGTACCCTCGGGGCCTAGGGGACGATGCCATGTTCCGGTTGGAAGCCGACGGCATATTTTTCGACAGGGTGCCGAGGCGGTGGCCTTGGAAATCCACTAACTGCGCCTCTGCTGTCAGGTCGATTTCAGTAATCCTGTCGGGACTGGTTTTTTCGGGCTTGCTGGGCTTCGCACAGCCGGTTCGCGCCGATAGCCAGCGATCAGAATCTGGCGCCCGGAACGAGACCGAGAGCCCTCATTCTCATTCCTTCGATGGGGACGCTGTGGCGTTGCGCGAGTACGCTCGGCAAATCGGGGGCGGACGACCGAGCCTCGCGGCCATCAATGAAAACCAGAGCCCTCATGCTCATTACGGCAATACGGATTTTGCCGCACTGCGAGCCTATGCTCAGGAAATTGGGTCGGGTCAGCCAAGCTCCTCAAGCGAACCCAGGTTCAGAACCGCAGAAGCCGACAGCGCCCTCGGCGCTTTGCGCGAATTCCTCCGGAAGGATGCGCAACCAGCACCGAATGCAGTTCCGGACGTAGCGCGCAAGAGGCCGGTGCCGTCAGCAGCGCGAGGGGATCCATCTTTCATCGATGCTCACCGGCTCGGTTCGAAGACCTGCCTGTCCTGCCACGCAGTTCAGGCTGAAGCGTTCGGCCAGACGCTTATGGGCAGAATCGGCAAGTCCCAACCGGCAAAATTTGATTGCGAGAACTGTCACGGCCCGGGCTCGGCGCATGTCCAGGCCGTGGGTTGTGCCGCATGTCACGGCGAAGGCGGGATCAGCAAGCGGCCAGGAATACCAAGTCTCGTCGGGCAAAACCCACAATATTTGGTGCCCGCAATGCGAGCCTACGTTACCGGGCAGCGCAAGCATGACCTGATGAGGCTGGTCCTGTCCGGTCTGGGTGATGCAGAAATCCAGAACATCGCATCTTACTACGCCCGGCAAATCCCCGATCGGGCGAAGACGCCTGCGATCGGTGATGCATCGGCCGGAAAGACTGCGACTGGGCTTTGCGCCGGCTGTCACGGCGACCGTGGCGTCAGTACCTCTCCTATGTGGCCGAGCCTTGCCGGTCAGGATGCGCAATATCTCGCCGATGCAATTCAGGGCTACAAGACCGGCTCCCGCAGCAAAGCCATCGCCTGCGCCGGATGCCACGGCGAAGGCGGCATCAGCAAGAAACCGGGAACGCCGAGCCTGGCGGGGATGGAGCCGCAATATCTTGTGCCGGCGATGAAGGCGTATGCCTCAGGCGACCGCAAGCACGGGCTTATGAAAGCGCTCGTATCGGGCGTGGACGAGGCCCAGCTCAACAGCTTTGCGCAATTCTATTCGCGACAGATACCGGCCAGGGCCCAAACCCCGAGCGACGGCGATGCATCCGCCGGAAAAAGTGCTGGCGCTCTCTGCGTGGGCTGCCACGGCGAGGCAGGTGGCAGCGTAGCCGCTGCATTTCCCAGTCTTGCCGGTCAGGACGCGAAATACCTGACCGGTGCGATGAAGGCCTACAGGGATAACACACGCAACAAGACCGTTCCTTGCGCGGCGTGCCACGGCGAGCGCGGCATCAGCAAAACGCCGGGAATGCCGAGCCTTGCCGGGCTTGCGCCGCCATATCTTGTCGCGGCGATGAAAGCCTACGCAGGCGGCCAGCGCAAACACACAGTCATGAAGGCCCTTTTCACCGATGTAAGTGAAACCGAACTCAACGAGATCGCGCTCTACTACGCGCGGCAAGTCCCCGCGCGGGCAGAGACTCCGCCAGTCGGTGACGTTGCGGCCGGGAAAGCCGCCAGTGCAGCGTGCGCCGGGTGCCATGGCCCGCAGGGCGTCAGCCCAAATCCGATTTGGCCGAGCCTTGCGGGCCAGGATGCGCGTTATCTCGCAGACGCCCTCAAGGGCTACAAGGACGGATCACGCGACGATGCGATGATGAAGGGCATGGCCGCGGCTCTCAACGAGCAAGCGATCAACGACATCGCAAGTTACTACGCTACGTCTCACCCCCGCTCAGCCGGCGCCTCCCGCCGGCGCTCAAACTCCAGCCTCGAATCGTGACCCCGTTCTGGTCCGCAACAACCTGCTTGCATCGCTTGACGATCGAACGATCGACGACATCGCCAGCTACTTTGCCGGCCTCGATCCGGCACGATCGAAACGGCCAGGCGCAGCAGTGCAAAACCAGGGTGGCGGACGCGAGCCGGTCGTGGTCCGCAATGGGCTCGTCGCGTCGCTTGACGAGCGCACGATCAGCAACGTTGCAAGCTACTACGCGAGCCTTGCCCCGGAACAACCTCAAAGCGGGAGGAGCGCCGCTGTGGGGCCCGATCCTGCTCAGGGTCAGTTTCACCAGGCCTCCAGATGGGAGCAGCCCGGGCGGCATCGTATCGTTCCGCAAGAATGATCCGTCGCGCAGGGTCGAGCAAAACAACGCGATCTGCCTCGGTTGCCACGAGCGCGGAGACCGCACTTACTGGAACGGCAGCACGCATGAAACAAGAGGCGTAGCCTGCACCGAATGTCATACCGTGATGCGGCAGGTTTCGCGCAAGGCCGCCCTTAAGACCGTGGTCGAGATGGAAACCTGCTTCCAGTGCCACAAAGACCGGCGCGCGCAGATATTCCGCTCGTCGCACATGCCGCTACGCGAAGGCAAGATAACCTGTAGAATTGCCACAATCCGCACGGCAGCGCGACCGAGGCGATGCTGAAGGAAAACTCGATCAACGACACTTGCTACAAGTGCCATGCCGAAAAGCGAGGACCGTTCCTTTTCGAACATGCTCCGGTGCGGGAAAATTGCCTGAGCTGTCACGACGCCCACGGCAGCAATACCGAATACATGCTGAAAGTGTCGCGGCCGCGGCTCTGCGCCGAATGCCATGGCATGGGTCACGGATCCCTGGCCAACGGGCCACGGACGGTGGAGACGTTTGGGCGATCATGTCAGAACTGCCATACCGCGATTCACGGCAGCAATAGTCCGTCGGGGGCGTTGCTGCAGCGATAGATGCTTTTTGGAAGTCTCACTTCGTGGCGGGAGGTCCCGCGGAAAGGCCAGGACGGAGGCCAGGACGATGAAGACCGAGACCGAGGGTTGTTGCCGCAATTGTCGTGACGCTGCTGTCGGGCGGCGCGTGGCTGACTGCGCCTTCGGCGCTCGCGGCGGATGCGATCCTCTACCCCACTCCCGGCGAGCCCGCGCCGCCCGCATCGGGTTGGTGGTATCACTATTACGTCGAAGGCGGCGTGCGCGAATTTCTCAATAATCCGCAGCGCGATGGCGTCACCGCACTGAGCGGGAAGAGTCTCGCCAAGTACTACGAGTACAGCACGATCGCGCCGGGACCGTTTCTTGGAGGCTGGGCATCCACCGGCAGCAAGGATGGCGTCTACCAGCTCGATGCATGGGCGAAAAACGTCGGCTACAGCGATCAGCGCTACGAGCTCGGCGCGTCGAAAGCCGGTCAATACTATTTCGGGATCGGCTGGGACCAGACGCCACATGTCTACAGCACCAGCGCGCAAACGCTCTACAACGGCGTGGGCTCGCCGAACCTGACGTTGCCGGCTGGGTTGTCGAACCAGATGTTCAACGACGCCGGTTGCACGCCGGGTCCCGCCGGCTGCGGCTTTTTTATCGCGCCCGCCAATGCCGCCAAGGTGCAGCAGGACATTCAGAGCAACACGCATCTGAGCGATATAGGCATTCGCCGCGATACCGTTTCGGTGGACTATCGCCATACACCAAATGACAATTGGGATTTCCGGGCAAACTATTCGAGTACGCGGCGCACCGGTACCCAGGTCGATGGCGTTCTTTTCAGCCCCACGATCGGCGGCGTGCGTGTCGATGCGCCAAAGCCGGTCGCCGATACCACGCAGAACTACGGGGCCAGCGGCGAA
>CAWCHG010000003.1:0-14182 GCA_963795285.1 uncultured Alphaproteobacteria bacterium | reverse complement strand
GGGCACCTCCAGACGCATCGATGGTGGCGGCTTCAGTCGCGATAAATCCTCAGCCGCTGCAAGCCACCGGACGCTTCAATCGCCGCAAAGCCAGTTTCAATTCTGATCCAGATTGTTGCTTATTCCACACATGTGCATAATTCGATCGGCCGAATCGGGTGGCCGTTAAGACTTAAATTTGGAGGGCGCCATGGACGACGAGAGAACCATACCTGAGAAGGTAGTTGATGCGATGACCGATGCCGTCGTGGCCAGCAAGAAAGCCGCCAAATCAGCGGTCCGAGGGGTCAAAAAGGTCGCCAAAAAAGTTCTGCCAAAGAAAAAGGCCAAGAAATCAAAATCCACGGTGAAGAAAAAGACCGGCAAGAAGGCGGTGAAGAAAAAGAAGGCGAAAAAGTCCAAACGCTAGAACACTCGGTTGCGTTGTGCTGCCGGCCGAGCCGGTCCCGGCCGGCGTCTGGACGCCGCAGCAGGCCGTGACCTGATCGGCGCGTGCCATTTGCGTGGCTGGATCGCGCGGGCTGCTGTAGGCTGCAGGCGTCAGTCTGATCAGGGGCAGCATGGATCGACGTGGGTTCATTTCCGGGTTGACCGTCACCGCGGCAGTTGCGGGTTTCCCGTCGGCCGCGGTCGTGGCCGATGGCAGGCGCGTCGCGCTGGTGATCGGCAACGGCGCCTACAAAAGCGTGCCCACGCTGCCCAATCCGCCCAATGATGCCGGCGACATCGCCGCGGCGCTGAAACGCCTCGGCTTCACGGTGACGCTCCTCACCAATGCGAATTTCGACGAGATGCGGCGCGGCCTGATCGCGCTCGGGCGCGATGCCGCCGGCGCCGACATGGCGGCGGTGTACTTCGCCGGCCACGGCATGGAGATCAACGGCGAGAACTGGCTGATCCCGGTCGATGCCGAACTAAAAAGAGACACCGATGCTGCCAACGAAGCCGTCAGCCTGCAGAGCGTGATGCTGCAGGTATCCAGCACCATGAGCCTTGGCCTCGTCATTCTCGACGCCTGCCGCAACAACCCGTTCGCCGCCAAAATGAACCGCTCGCTCGCCGTGCGCGCGGCCGTGAGCGGTGGGCTCGGCCGTATCGAGCCGGTCGGTAACGTGCTGGTCGCCTATGCGGCGCGTGACGGCACCACCGCGCTGGATGGCGACGGCCGCAACAGCCCGTTTACCGCGGCACTGCTGCGCAATATCGAGACGCCAGGCGTCGAGGTCACGTTCGTGTTCCGCAACGTCCGCGATGACGTGATGGAGACGACTCGCAACGAACAGCAGCCATTCGTCTACGGCTCGCTGTCCCGCAAGGCGATCTACCTGGCGGGCCTGCCGCCGCCGGGCTCGGCGAACACGACGCAGGCGAATGCGATGCCTGCGGTCGCGGCTCCGGCGTTACCCGCGCCCGCGATGCCGGCCGCCGTAATCGATCCCGCGCTGGTCGGTACCTGGGAGATCATGGTGCCCAGCGGCCGGAGCCAGTCGCGCTGGGTCTGGCAGATGATGGGCGACGGCACCTACAAGTTTCACACCGAGGGCGGCCGGGCCGCGCCCTCCCATGAGGGCACGCTCACCGCCGCGAACGGGCGCTGGACGCTGCACGCGCTGAAGGGCCTCTCGAAGGATTACAGTGACGGCGGCTCCTACGAGATCCACGACACCATCGCCGTGATCACCGGCAAGCTCGGAACCGGATACTGGAAGCGGAGCGTGGAATGAAGGAACGATGCGGCGTTGCGCTGCAAGTGCTGTAACCCGCTTGCTGTACGAGGGGTGTCGAGCGACCTGACAGGCGCCGCTGAGAAATACCGGCCATCATCGTCCGTCACGAGCGGCTACGATTAATCCAGCCGCAACCTGCAAAGCGTAGAGGCGCTCGACGAATGGTGCCTTTAGCGCGGGCGGCGTCAGTAATCCTCGACGACCTTGGCCACCGTCGCTGTCGCCCGGAAATGTCCGGTCAATTCGTAGATCAGCATTCCGGCAAGCATTGCGATCACGAAGATGATCGCTTGCGCGCTGCCAAAAGCCAGCAACGCGATCCCAGGACCCGGACAGATTCCGGAAAGCCCCCAACCCGCGCCAAAGATCAGGCTTCCCAGCACGAGCCGCTGATCGATGTCGCGGCTGGGAGAAATATTATACGCGCTTCCCGGATCGGTCGCTGTTCGCCTGCCAGCAATGGAGAAGGCAACAACGCCGACCGAGATCGCGCCTCCTATGACGAAAGCCAGTGAGGGATCCCAGCGGCCTGCCAGGTCGAGAAAGCCCAATACTTTGCTCTGCTCGATCATTCCAGACAGGCAAAGGCCGGTACCGAAGATCAATCCCGCGAGAAATGAGAATCCTGGAATCATGTCGCCCCCCTCAACCGATGGCATGACGTGTAATGAACACAGTTGCGAAGCCAGCCAGCATGAAAAGCGCGGTCGCAACCATGGAGCGCGGCGACAGGCGCGAGAGGCCGCAGACGCCGTGGCCGCTGGTGCACCCCGATCCCAGGCGAGTCCCCAATCCGACGAGCACTCCTGCTATCGCTAACACAGCGGAATTGCCGCCGATGGGCGGCGCCTGGAGCGCTGCGAGACTTCGCCACGCCAGCGGAGCCAGAAACAAACCAAGGATGAACCAAAGGCGCCATCCGGCATCCCCGGGCCGCGGTTTGAATAATCCACCCAAGATGCCGCTAACGCCAAGAATCTTGTTGCTCGTAAGAATCAGCAAACCTGCGGCGATGCCGATGAGGATTCCGCCGCCGAGGGAAGTCCAGGGCGTGAAGTGTTGCCAATCGATATTCATGCTCAAACCTTTCTGCGGGGCTGTCGTCCCAAAGCCAGTGACGACAGCGAAGCTGAGGCTAATCTACTTCGTCAGAGTTGGAAATTCCTGCAATCAGGTCGTCGCTACACTGCAATCGATTTATCGATTTAATCGAAAGCAATGGCGGGAAGGAACGGCAGTCGATGGACCCAATTGTCGTCAGCGTCGTGCTCGGCGCGGTCGTTGCAGGCTTTGCGCAGGCGCTGCGGGGCTTTGCCTTCGGCCTGGTCGCCATATCCTTCTTGGCGTGGACGATTGAGCCGCGCCGATGCTTCTCAATGCGGCCCGAACCCCAGCCATGAAGTGGAATTTAAGCGGCAGCGGCCGGGCCTGGTCACCTAGCCGTCGCCGGGTTAGCTCGCAACGGGAGATGGTCGGTTAAGAGTCCACGCATTAGACGAACGCTGCTCGCAACTCGTTTATCAAGATACGGGATCGCCGGGCAATCGATACTTTATCGATAATCAGATCGTCCCATTTGTTTTCGCTATCCGGCATAGCACAACCGCTGTGTCACGGCGGCAAAATTGGATAGCCATTTCATTGACCAATGCGCTTGATTCGTCGGATATTTCCGCGCAGAGAATGCGCCGCTGGGGTTGCCGCATGAGACCAGATGACAAGCCGGTGGTGGGCGATATGCGAAACCGCATGACGCGTCGCTGCGTTTTTGCGGCGACCGGAGCCTGTCGCTGATTCCTGCGTAGTACGGATCTTCAGACCCAGAACATGAATCAGACAGGAGCGCCGGCACTCCGGCGAACGAGCACGCATGTCCAAAGCCTACATCATCGAAGTCCGGAACCGGACGGCCGGCATTGTCACGGGTGACGAGCACGGGTTCCGCTTCTTCTCCTCCGAACGCGCTTTCGATAGCCTCGAAGGCCGCGAGTTCAGTTCCGCGCGCGATGCGGAGCGCGCGGCAAGGGCGCTGTTCGAGCGAGCCGCCATTCGGCGAGCGGGCTCGACGTTAACCCCCATCCTCGAACACGCGATACCCCGAAAGGACAAATTGATGATCACAAGACGAAATATTCTCGGCGCAGCGCTGGTTCTTGCGACGCTCGCGATATCGCCGGCGCAGGCGCAGGACAAGCCGGCGGAAATTCGCATCGGCACTCAGAAGGGCGGTTTCTTTTCGGCGGTGCGGCAGCGTCATACGGTGGAGGATGCGTTCAAGCCGCTCGGCATCGAGATCAAATGGATCGATTTTCAGTTTGGGCCGCCGCTACTGGAAGCGATCAATGTCGGCAGCGTCGACTTCGGCTATGTCGGCGATTCGCCGCCGATCTTCGCGCAAGCCGGCGGCGCCAGGATCCGCTACGTCGCGGCCGTCAAATCGGAAGGAAACACGCAGGCGATCATTGTCCCGCAGGATTCGCCGATCAAGACGCTCGCCGATCTCAAGGGCAAACGCATCGCCTTTGGCAAGGGATCGAGCGCGCATAATCTGCTGGTGGCGGCGTTGGAGAAGGCCGGGCTGTCCTGGAGCGACATCACGCCGGCGCCGCTCGCGCCGGCCGATGCCACCGCGGCGTTCGCCAAGGGCTCGGTCGACGCATGGTCGATCTGGGATCCCTATCTCGCACTCGCCGAACTCAAGGAAAATGCGCGCGTGATTGCCTTCGGCAAGGATGTCCACGATCCCAACGCTTTCTTTATCGCGGCCTCGGATTTCGTGGAGAAATATCCCTTCGCTGGTTGCGCGGCTTAACGCCGTCTTCGCATCCGAAGGCCGGTGGGCCGACACCCATCACGAGGAGGTCGCGAAAGCGCAAGCCGAGGCGACCGGCGTCGATATCGAAGCCATCAGGCGTTTCGTCGATCGCTCGAGCTATCGTGTCGTTCCGGTCGACGATGAGCTGATCAAGAGCCAGCAGGTCGTCGCCGACCGCTTTGCCCGGCTCGGCCTGATCACCAAGCCGGTCGACGTTTCCGATATCGTCTGGAAATGGTCTCCCGGTAGCTGACGTTCGTGGCTCTCTCGAAGCACGCGCGCGGGTTTTGCTACGAGGTCACGACCTTGCTTCGGGCGGTCGCCTGGGTCACAACGCTGTTTGGCGGCACATCCCGTGTGACCCAGACATTGCCGCCGATGGTCGAGCCGCGGCCGACAGCGATCCGGCCGAGGACCGTGGCGCCGGCATAGATCACGACGTCGTCTTCGACGATCGGATGGCGCGCGTCGCCCTTGATCAGATTGCCTTCGTCGTCGGCTGGGAAATGCCGCGCGCCGAGCGTCACGGCCTGATAAATCCGCACATTCTCGCCGATGATCGCGGTCTCGCCGATCACCACGCCGGTGCCATGATCGATGAAAAAGCGCCCGATCCGACATCGCGCCGGGATGAATGTCGATGCCGGTCTTGGCATGGGCAATCTCCGCGATCAGGCGGGCTACCAGTCTGGCGCCCAGACGATGGAGTATGTGCGCGAGGCGATGATGGATGATCGCCGACATTCCGGGATAGCCGATCAGGATCTCCGGAAAATTCCGTGCCGCGGGATCGCCGACGAAAGCCGCCCGCAAGTCGCTGATGAGAAGTCCCCGTACCGCAGGCAATTGCGAGGCAAAGGCTCGTGTCAGCTCGATCGCATCCTCGCGACGGAATCCCGGAACAATTCGTCGCCTACGAACAGCGCGCCGCGATGGATTTGCTCGCACAGTGAATCGAGCGCGATGCTCAGCGCGTTGCCGACAAAATAGTCGATATTCTCGCCATCAAGGTCGAACTGCCCGTAATGGCGCGGAAACAGCGCTTCAGTCAGGCTGTTGAGAATGTTCTCCAGCGCATCGCGCGATGGCGCGCGGCGCGCTTCGCCGTCCCGCCGGATGCTATGGGTTTCTTCCCGCGAAATTCGCAGTTCGGTCACGATCCGGTCAAGCTGCCAGCGGGTCTTCGGTACGCTAGGGGTCCCGACAATCTGGGAGTCCGGTGGAATTTCGCGCTTCACGTTTGCCTCGCTGCTAATGTTGCTGAGCCGCCGTCGTCATCATCGCACATACGCCAACGGAATGCTCACTTCGGCGAGCAGATCCCAATCTGTGTCGCGATCGATTTCGACGTATTGGCCGTTCCAATAGGCCAGGCTTGATAAGCGATGAGATAGTTCCATGCTCAGGATACGGCCTACGATGATGCCGTGCGAGTATCGCTCGATGATTTCCTCGACCTGGCATTCGAGTGCCGCCACGGAGCTTCCGAGCAGTGGGACCCCGGATGGAGCCGCAACCCACGGGGTGCCATCGAAACGTTGCTTGCCTCTTAGATTACCATTGCTGAACCGGACCGCGACTGGTTGTTGGTCAGCTCCCAGGATATTGATCCCGAACAGCCGATAGCGTTCGATTAACGCGAACGACGATGCTTGCCGGTTGATGTTCATCAGCACGCGCGGCGGGTTGGCGCTCAACGATGTCAAGGAGGTAACCGTCATGCCCGCGATATCGTCATCCCGTCCGGCGGTGACGATGCTCACGCCGCCCGCAAGACGACGCATCACGGAACGAAATTGGCGTTCGATCTGGTCCGCCTCGTCGACGAGGTGAATGTCAGCCTTGCTCATCCGGCTCTCCCATCGACGCGCGGCTACGACAAAAAAAAGTGTCCCACAAATTAGATCGAATAAAAATAGAGCGGTTTTCCAATTGTCGTTCATTTCGGAGTTGTTTGATTTCGTTGCGAGCCGAACGGCGGCAAGGAATGTCTCTTGATGTCGTTGTCGCACGTCGCGGTGTCGAGAGGTTACCGGTGCGGGAGATCTGGGATTACGTCACCAACAATTCGACCGGTCTTCGAATGGTCGGGTGACTTCGATACCACCGGGTCGGGCCGTCAGGAACGATCGCCTCTCGCGGCTTGCATTGTTGAAAGAACCTGCTGCGAAATCGTCACTCGAAATGGTGCCCGTCGTTTTCTCTTGGGTCGGATTGATAAGAACTCCCGACTTCGTCAACATGCCCGCTCGGAAAATGTCAACGCCATGGCGGGGAGTAAACAATGACCCTCAAATTCAAGGATGTATTCAACGGCACACAGGCAGCGCTGGGTGCTGATCCCGCGCAGGGGCAGGCCGTGTTTCAAGCGCAGTCGCGTCTTGGTGATGGTCTTAACAGCACGGTTGCGATCCGCCAGTTTAGCGTCGGCGTCGATGAGCCGCCGGCACTGGCGGGCCAGGACGCCGCGCCCAATCCGGTGGAGTATATTCTGGCGGCACTGGGGTCATGCCAGGAAATCACTTACCGGCTTTACGCCGATGCACTCGGCATTCCCTTGAACGGGGTTTCGGTGCAGCTCACCGGCGCGATCGATCTACGCGGTTTCTTTAATGTCGATCAAGATGTGCGGCCGGGCTATCAGAAGATCGAAGCCGAGGTGACGTTGGATAGTTCGGCTTCGGACAAAGATCTTGCGCGCCTGAAAGACATCGTCGATCGCCACTGCCCCGTGCTGGATATTCTTCGCAATCCCACGCCGGTGGAACTGTCGCTCCGCACTGGGTCGCTAAGCGCCGCGGCCGAGTAGAGCGGCGTGACTAATTGCCGGAACATTGGCGGTCGAACCGGTCGGAGTGCTCTTGCCGGTGGGGGCCGTCAGGTCGGACTGAGGATGGACACGATTCCCAAGAACCATGGCGGCCTTGGCCGCCGGGCCGTGCCTGAAGTCGACCGTCTCCGGTGCGGAATCGTTAGGCCGGCGGCGGTTTTGCAACGCTAAGGGGCAATGTGGGGCACCGTGTTCGGTTCAGGCGCTTCCTCGGGCGCGGTTTCCATGGGTAACTTGTCGTCGTGAATCGCAAGACGCGCTCCGATCCAGAACGGATCGACGACGTGGTCCCTCTGCGGATTGACCGTGTTGGGATGAACCAGGATGCTTAGGCCTCCATGGTTGAGCATGAGCCAGGGCACCAGCGTAGCGAAGACCTCGTTGGCAAAGGCAACCTGAAACATCGCCGCATCGTGGGGACCGACCTGGGCATCGTGCCAGCGACCGAGTTGCACCGGAAACCGCTCGCCGATCCAGACGCGGAGCTGCTCCGCGACGGATCGTGTAGTCAGCGGATCGTAGTAGATATGGGCGTGATAGCTCGCAATCTCGGCGATCGGCCTCGGTGCCGTTGCTTCCTGGTTCATTGATTTGAGATCCTTGTTTGGTGGCTTATCCGCCTCGCTCTGATCCGGGACGAAATGGTATCCGCAATGGTGGCCTTAGAGGAAGCCTGCCGCGAAGCAACGTCTTTGTGAAGATAACAATACTTCGGAGGTCGCGGCCGTCGTCAGAAAATTATTCACATTACCGGTAAATCCTGAGACAGCCTTCTTATTTTCGCCGACCCATTGGTGAGGACGCATGTTCGATCCAGATTAAAACGTGAGGCTCTATAGACGAACTCAGGCCAGCGGGGAATCTGCATGACGACGCTTCAGGGTACGGCCATCGTTGTGGGGGTTGGATCCGAACAGGGCCTTGGCGCCGCGCTCTCGCGCCGTTTTGCCCTTGAAGGCTACCATGTTGTTGTTTCGGGGCGCACTGAAGCGAAGATTAATCGTGTTGTTCACACCATCATTGAGGACGGGGGCAAAGCGGAAGCGTTCATTGCCGATGCGACCATCGAGGCCGACGTGGTCGCGCTATTCGATCAGGCCGAAAAGCGCGGTGCCGATACTCTCGATCTTGTGGTGTTCAATGCGGGCAACAATGCCCGCCATGATTTCCGTACCATGCCGGCGGACTTCTTCGAACAGACATGGCGGGTTGCTACCCTTGGAGGGTTTCTGGTCGGGCGGGAAGCCGCGCGTCGCCTGACGCCGTGCGGGCGGGGCACCATCATTTTCACCGGTGCTACCGCGAGTTTGCGCGGCCGTCCGCCGTTTACCGCGTTCGCGTCGGCCAAGGCGGGATTACGGTCACTTGCGCAATCGATGGCGCGGGAATTTGGTCCGCTTGGCGTTCACGTCGGCCATGTTGTCATCGACGGTGGCATTGACGGCGAAAAGCTGAACGCGGCTGCTCCGCAGTACAAGATCGAGCGCGGCGCCAATGGGTTGTTAAACATCGATGCCATTGCCGAGGCATATTGGTATCTCCATCGCCAGCATCCGTCGGCCTGGACGCACGAGCTCGACCTCCGGCCTTTCAAGGAGCCGTTCTAGAATCGAGAAACCAATAACGAAGAAACGGAGAAGATCATGGGACTGCAGAACGAAAAGATCGAGGCGTTGTCGTTTGTCAGAGCCGAGTTAAACTATCTTGGTCCTACGCGGGAGAGGCCGCGGAACTACACTTTCGAGCCGCCCGCCGGTGAACCACGCTCGAACATCATTCCAGAGCCGCACGCAGTTGCAATTTACGACGCTCGGCCAATCGTCGAATCGATATTGCTTGACCGCGAGGGCTTCGCGCTGGTCAAACAGCATAGCGCAGTAAAGGACTTCTACAACGAGGACGAGGTCAAGAGCATCTACTATCCCGAGGCCGAACGACTGATCAAAGCTGAGACCGGCGCCGATCGCGTCTTTATTTTCGATCACACCGTGCGCAAGCGCGTTGACGGCGCCGTCGATTTGCGCGACGGAGCACCACGCCAGCCGGCCTGGCGCGTCCACGTCGACCATACCGTGAAATCCGGACCCCAGCGCGTCCGCGATCTCATTCCCCACGAAGCCGATGAACTGCTGAAGGGAAGGGTGCAGATCATCAACCTGTGGCGACCGATCCGGGGTCCGTTGCAAGATGCGCCGCTGGCCGTCTGTGATGCCGGTACGGTCAGGTTCGACCAGCTGGTAGGCTCGGATCTGGTATATCAAAATCGTGTGGGCGAGACCTATTCGGTGAAGTACAGCCCGGAACACCGCTGGTTCTACGTGCCGAAAATGACGGCCGACGAAATCCTGCTGCTGAAGTGCTTCGACTCCAAGACCGACGGGCGCGCCCGCTTTGCGCCGCACACGGCCTTTGTCGATCCAACGACGCCGGCTGGAGCCCCACCACGCGAAAGCATCGAGTTGCGGACGCTGGTGTTTCACGCCGCCTAAGGCAGGATATGGAAGAGAGAGTTCTGGCTTCTTGGGAAATCAGGTTCCGTCGAAAATATCCCGGAAATTGTTACGCAAAGGCCGACCGACATCGATGTCGGCCTTTGAGGGTTCCATGGCCTCGAACTGCTTTGGTACTTCGGCACATGAGTAGTGCGAAGACGGCTCACGCCCTCGGTCAGGTGAGCTCGAAAAGAGCAACTTCCCTGTCCTTCATCGAACCGTCTGTTCTGATTTGTCGGGCGATCAATACGTAGTCCTCGCATCGCCGCCCGGCTTCCTCCGTGGTGAATTTTCTGCGAAGTTTCGAGCCATGCACGATGTTGAAATACAGTGCGGCACTCTCGTCTTCCAGCTGCACATAACATGACAATTCTTCGAAATTGCCGGCAAGGTGACGCACGACGTAAGTCGGCAGCTCGCTGCGCACGGTCGTTTCCGAATAGCTCATGTCATTCCCGGATAAAAGCGCTTGGATCGCTGACCGCAATTTTGAGCACCGAATTGTTGCGGTCAAGAAAATGAATATGTGAAGTTGAAGCGGTATGAGTGCAATCATTCTTGGAACCGGCGTTGCCTGAATAGAAAAATCTCCAGGCGACGACGTGCCGTACGATGCCTCCTTGTGCAGGAGTTTTTGCGGCGACGCGGCGAAGCTAAGCGCAGACCTGCGACGGAAACAGAAAACCCTGAGGCCTGAGTGCGCAAAGCTGAGCCAGGAATGAAGCCGCTACAACCGGCCTCCGGCACAGCAAGTTTTACTCCAATCCTGAATCTTTATAGATCAAAACCGACTTTGAATAGAATACTATTCCTGTATATGTTTGTTATTGTCATATTTCTGGAAGAAAGTTCTAAAATGACCGATATTCTGGTTCCCCGCGTCGATGCATCGCGTCGCCTCGACGCCATTGATCGCAAGATCCTCAGAGTACTCCAGGAGGACGCGTCGCTTTCGGTCGCGGAGATCGCTGATCGCGTCGGCCTCTCATCCACCCCGTGCTGGAAGCGTATCCAGAAGATGGAAAGCGAGGGCATCATCACAGGGAAGGTGGTGCTGGTCGATCAGAACAGGATTGGGCTTGGGTTATCCGTTTTCGTATCCATCGAAAGCGGCGATCATTCCGACGAATGGCTGAAGAAATTTGCTACCGCTGTCAGCGCCATGCCTGAAGTCATGGAGTTCTACCGCATGGCCGGCGATGTCGACTACATGCTGCGTGTCGTCGTGGCCGACATGCAGAGTTATGATATTTTTTACAAGAAACTTATCGGCGCAGTTGCATTAAAAAATGTGACGTCGAGATTCGCCATGGAAAAAATCAAGTCAGTGACCGCGTTGCCTGTTCCGGCTTTAGAGGCAGCTTAATTCGCGCGGAGGGTATCGAAACGATCGGTCCCCCAACGCTGCGTTGAAGGCAGCGTCAACCTCGGCCATGGGTCGCGAGGTGATAAAGGCCGCGCGCGGCGGTATCGGCACAGAAGGTGTCGTTTGGAAACCCAGTATCTGAATAATTTGATGGGATTTTGACGTCCCGACCCAGTCGCCAGCCGCAGCAAAAAATTCGGTCTCAGTCCGCGCCGGCCTCGACCTGGTTCAACATCTATTGCCGGGGACAAACTCGACGTCGCGCTGGGATTAGCCGGGATTGCCGCTGCGCTGCTTCTGGGTTTGATTTTGGCTATTTACGGATATCAGGCTGAGCCTCTTGGAAGCCAGCGATCGGCCTTCAACCCTGGCCTCGTATTGCAAGGCAAGGTCTAGCAAACGCTTCCGGGTGAAGTCGTCTGCGTTATCGGCGAGAGTTCTGCACCGGTCGGCCATTTCTTTCAGGTCTTCTGGTTTCATGACGAAGTCGCACCGGCATATTTCCCGATCTTTCTAGGTTGTTTGGCTCGTTCGTCAAGTTTACCGTTGAACATATGGTTAAGCGCGCGCGCTGGTTGTGAAGCCGGCGCGCGATATGTTACTTGACCGAGAGTCTCAGCTTTTTTTCTCTCGCGAACCGCCCGTGCGCAACACGGTCGGTTCATTTGCACGCGGGCTTGGTGCATCAACCACGAGGCTGTCAAACTCCATCTCAGGAGCCGCGGCGACAACCGGCTCTTTCGGGAGGCTGTCTGATGGCTCATACCAGGGCGACTTCTCGATAGCCCCACCTTCGAGCGCCTGCGCCATCAATTGTCCGATCTCCTGGCCACTTAAAGGAACGAGATCGCCATCTTCCTTCCTGTAAAGCTGGGGGCAGAAATACAGCGCGTGAATTCGGGGATCGTATCCATCCAAAATCAGGAAGTACTGTGGCTTTCGGAACAACTTATGTTTTCGCACCAGCTTTCGCTCTTGCGTGGTCAGCGCAACTCTAAGTTTGTCCCGTGATTGTCCGACAACGGTGGCCGCCTCCAACAAGACAACCCAGTCTTTTGTCTTGGCGTTGTCCGGGTGGATGGGAACAAGAGTTCCCCGTGGTTTTCCAAAGATGCTCATAAACAAAGCCTACAGATTGTGCATGTTAGGTCAACGGTCGTCACAACAAAAAGGAGGGTCGCATGAGATTGATAATGGCATGCGTGGCTTGGATTGGTCTAATTAGTTCAGTATTTGCAACCGAGTTACGTATCGATGCGCGGACGGAACCGTGGTGCAGGCATCTTCAGCGCGCCCGGGCCCAAGGGCTCGGTCCGGCTGACCTTCGCGGGCCAACGGCGCCCGTTTAAGCTCCCGCAGGTGCCCTCGGCCGATGGCGGAAGATATGCCGACGGCGCCACGGAATTCTGGATCAAGGGCAACGCGGCGCGACTGACCCGCACAGGTGCCGTGACCGAATGCAAGGCGCAGCGTTGACCTCTCAAAGGTGACTTTCCGTGAGGCGAAAACACCCGGATTTTAGGATTTTGTCGGTTAAATTCCCCGACAATAGGGGTTTTTCGAGCTGAAGGCGGGTTTGCCCATGACTGCGTGAGCCGCCGCACGAAAACGTCACACCCGACTCCCGTCGAGGCGCCGGCAAATCCGCTATTTTTTGGCCGCCGAGCTGTTGGCGGCGCCCCGCACCATAAGGGCGATCTGCCGGCCGACATCGTCCACGCTCAATCGGCCGCCTGCGTGGACCAGAACACGGTCCAGTTCATGGCGCCGAGGATCGACAGCCGGAACGCGTGGCGGTCGCAATCGGCGCGCAACGGCAAATCGTCGATCAGGCTGGCGAAGATCTTTTCGTACTCGTCGCGCTGACGGACCAGTTTTCGGACACCCCGGAGATTGTAATAGCGTGGCGGCGTCAGGATCGCGCGTGTCACGCTGCCGCCAGGGCATCTGCAATGCGCAACGATGGCCTCGTCGAGCCGCTTCCAGGGTTCGTTGTATTCCGGCAATGGCGGTCTCGACTTCCTGGCGCATGGCCGTGAGGCTTTCCTGGTGCACCGTGAAGAGCAGGTCTTCCTTGGACGGAAAGTGATAGTACAGCGAACCCGACAGAACGCCCGACGCGGCTGCGATGTCTCGGATCGAGGTGCCTTCAAATCCGTTTCGCGCAAACAGTTCGGACGCGGCAGCAATGATCTGCCGGCGGCGGTCGGGGCCTTTTCGCAACGATTTCGGCTTTTTGATACGAGCCTTCGCGTGCCGGAAGGGCTTCGTCATTTTCTTCTCAGTCCGTGAACAATGAAGACGCCGGCCCCAAACACGAAGATCAAACTAAAAACTCGCTGGTAACCATTTCGATGCATCGCCGAGTTCTACACTTCCGGCAGGTTGTTGTCGAAAATTCCATCAAGCGACCGATAGGCAACGGTTCTGGTACGCTGCGCCTTCGCCGGGTGCCGCGCACCAAAGCAGCAAGAGCTGATCATGTGCTAACATCAAGCGCTTCCGGCACGCCTTGGAAACAAAATATTTCATCAATCATGCAGTGCATCATTTGCGCGTAGGTGAACGGACCTCGCAACCTCTCGATGTCAGGTTCGCCTTGACTTTTTATTCAATCAAGCGAACGATAGAATAAGAACCGAATACAGCCTGGCAGCTTCCGACGACGCATTTTCGTACGCAACGGAAGGCAGGCCGCGCAGGCAAATCCGGCGAATACTCAGCTGAGTGGGAAACGCCGTGAACAATCCAGTCTCTCCGGATTTTGGAAACCTGTGGCGCGATCTGCTGACCATCGATCGGCAGGGCGCTATCGCGGCATTCGAAGGCGTCGGTTTCCGTGGCGAAGCGCTGATGCGTGACCACGTCAAAGGTGACGGGCGCAAGCACGACATCGTACTTCTAAGCCACGATGTCGTACGGTCCCACGCGCAAATGGAAATGTACGGGGTC
>CAWCHG010000002.1:0-522896 GCA_963795285.1 uncultured Alphaproteobacteria bacterium | reverse complement strand
TTGTTGCTTGGTCGACGTCCCATCAATCACCACAACTTTCGACATTTAACCTTTTTTTTCAACATCGACCTGGCCAAGCGCCGGCGCATACCTCCTATTAGAAACGTTGCATGGGACGCGTTCGATCAATCACCAAAACGTTCGTCACCCGCTGTTTTGATACTCCCCACAACGACGCGCCTTCCACGAGCAGCCTGTAAGGCCCCTCCCCCCCCGCTTCGTAGCCTATATAGTGGCACGCAATCGGCGACATCCAGGAACAGAAGCAAGGCGACGCGTTGGCATCGCAGAAATGAATACGGAGGATCACGTGAAGACACCGACCAAGCTAAGCATGTTGACCACCATCTTCCTCGGCATCCTGCTACCCGCCTGCTCAAGCTCCGATGAGGCTGCGCCCGGGTCCGGTGGCAGCAAAGGTACAGGGGGCATGACGAGCTCCGGCTCGGGCGGCTCAGGTGGCTTTCTGTCGGTAGCGGCGGTGCGCCCGGCAGTGGTGGTGCGGTCGGCACCGGCGGTGACGTGGCGAGCACCGGCGGCTCCAGTGCTGGAACGGGCGGAGAAAAGGGCAGCGCGGACACCGGCGGCGCCGGTCCCGCCGCTTCGGGTGGTCGCGGCGGCGGCGCAGTGGTGGAGCGACTGGAACGGGTGGCGCGGGCGGGTCTGCGGGCGCGGCTGGCACGCCCGGTGACATTAGCTACAACCCCTGCCCGCCGATGGGCCAGCCGTGCCTGGTGATGCCGCTCGGTGACTCGATTACCCAGGGCACAGACGGGTCGAGCGACGGAGGCGGCTACCGCGAAGACATTGTTCCGGCGTGCCCACGCCGCTGGCAAATCGATCAAGCTCGTGGGCTCACGAAGCAACGGGCCGACGACCGTCGACGGGGTCGCGTGGACGCGCAATCACGAAGGGTATTCCGGTTACACGATCTCACGGCTTCTCGAGCAACAATCTTACCCAGAACGCCATCAAGACCTACAAGCCGAACATTGTTCTGTTGATGATTGGCACCAACGATCTTGCCGCCCCGGGAGCCATGCCTGCGGGCCGCCTGGTGGGCCTGGTCGACGCAATCCTCAATACGGATCCCGACGCTACTCCTCTTCCTGACCCAGGTCACCCCCGCGCAGACGGCCGCCACGTGCGGAAAGGGGGGGGCGTGTGAGGACCTCGTCTGGTTCAATCAGGGGGCCGACATCTACAACAAGGCGATGGTCGGCATGGTCGCCGAAAGAGCCGCCGCGGGTAAACACATTCGGCTGGCGGACATGAACACGCCGTTCACTTCGAATCCCAAATACTCGACGGAACTTCTCCACAATGGAATTCATCCCAACGACGCCGGGTACAAGAAGATGGGTGAGACCTGGTACGGCTATCTCAGCCCGCTATTGCATTGAGGGACGTCGCAGGCGGCCTACGGCGACATCGTCCCCGCCGCGCTTGCGGCGCCACGACGCTCGCAAACGGAATCTTGGAAGCAGAAAACTCGTGTCGGAAACTCTTGTCGGAAAGGATGGAATGACATCATGACGTCACCTCGTTTGCTGGTTCACCTGGGCGCCTTGACCCTGATCATCGGTGCCTGTGCTGCCGACAACGCGGGCAGCGGCGCCTCGGGCGGAGCGACCGGGAGCCGTACGGGCGGGGCCCCCGGTACCGGCGGAGCGACGGGTTCCGGCGGCGCAGGATGCCACCGGCGGCGCCCGCTACCGGCGGAGTGACCGCTACCGGCGGCGCAGATGCCACCGGAGGCGCAGCAAACACGGGCGGCGCCGTGGGCACGGGAGGTCAGTCAGCCACCGGGGGTGCTCCGGGCACCGCAGGCGCGGGAACCGGCGGTCGCAGCGGTGGCGGCGGCGGAACCGGGCGCCGGCAATACCGGTGGCGCCCCGGCGGGATCTACCGGGTGGGTGGGGTATCCCCTGAAGAATCCACCCGTCCCCAGCGCTGGGTGTGGCAAACCGGCGACGATTACCAGCAGCAAATATCCTGCGTACCGGACGATCATGAGCAGCGGCGATACGCGCCAGTACGTGATCGACCTTCCCGTCCCCTACGACATGAACACGCCGTATCGCTTCATCATGGCGTCGCATGGCGTTGGCGGCCAAGGCAACGACATACAGAACGAGAAATACTATGGCATCCAGGCCATACCTGAGGCCGCTAAGTCGACTATCTTCGTCTCCGCCAGCGGATTGAACGGCGCTTGGGGCCTGAAGGATGTCCCGCTCTTCGACGACCTTCTGGCGTTTGTGGAAGCCAACGCTTGCGTCGACAAATCGCGGGTCTTCGTGACGGGATTCAGCTACGGCGGCATGTACAGCTACTCTCTGTCCATCACGCGCCAGAAGTCCATTCGTGCGGGCGTCGGCATGGCTCCGGTCAACTACGTCATCCAGATCCCCCCCAAGTCGCACGACCCGATTGGTTGGATGCAATCGAGCGGGATGAACGACCACACCTGCCCCTGGATCTCCAACGAAGCACAGATGTTCGGCGGGAAATTCATCGCCATTGAGCACGGCATGGACAACGGGTGCATGGTTCCCAACCCCATTCCCACCTGGACCTCCGGCGGCATCCTCTGCGACGACTTCCCCGGCTGCAAGCCGGGATATCCGACCCGGGTGTGCACGTTCAACGGTTTACACAGCCTGCCATTCACAAAGGATCATCCGGCGACCGCTAAGTGGATCTGGGACTTCCTCTCCCAGTTCTAGCGGGAACGGTCGCCCCCGCCAAGGAACTCGGCTGCCGTCCAAGGACGCCGACGACAACGACGTCCGAAACACGGCCCGGCGCTCCCCTCCTGATCAGGGCGCACCGCCGGGGGGCCGGATCACTGAGCGTTCCAGGCGAACTGGTACGTGCCCGAACCGACCGTGAACACGATGAAGGCCTGCGGGCTGACCCCTTCGACTCGATCGAACGTCACGCCCGGCACGCTGCCTGCGGCGGCGCCGTTCTTGAAGATCGCCGTGTCGCCCTCGCTGACGGTTACCGCGGCGGCGGCGGTCGCGAAGGTCGGCAGATACACCTTAGCCGTGGCGTTGACCGGAACGCTCACCTTCCACTGAACCATTCCCGTCGCGCGGTTCCAGGCCGACGTGATCGGCCCACGCACCGAATTGTAAGACACCGAAACGCTCGCCAGCCCCGTCGGCATCCCGGGCTTGAGCTGGATCTCCGCGTAACCGGGTTTGCTGCTCGAGATGCCGCCCAGCGAACGATAGAGCCACTCGAAGATGCCTGCGTACATGTCGTGGTTGTGCGAACGCGTGGCGGGGACGTTCCAGTTCTCGGTGATGGTGGTCTCGCCGGCGTTGATCATGCTGAGATAGCTCGGCAGGGTCGGCTGCATGATCATCGTTTGCACCAGATCCGCCTGGTTGTAGTCGCCGAGCGCGCGCCAGAGAAAGGTGGTCGCGATGTCGCCGGTGGTGACGTGGTTGGCCTGGACCGCCCCGAATCCGCCGGAGTTGGTCTTCTCCATCGGCGCGCCGATGTCCTTCACCAACGCGGCCGCCACCGCCGCCTCGCTGCCCGCGGGAACGATCCCAAGCTCGAGCGGCATCGCGATGTTCCCCTGGCTGACCGGCGTGTAGCGATTGTTGGCGCTGTCGAAGTAGGCGTTGTTGTAAGCGGTCTGCACGCGCGTGAACTCGCTCCGTAGAGCGTCGCGTCGGCGGTATTTCCCAGCACCGTGGCGACGTCGCGCATGACGCGCGTGTCAGCCACGTAAACGGCACCCTCGATGTTGGCGACGCGGTGCCGCCGGGCGCCATCCAGTCGCCAAGCCCGTACTTGACCAGGCCGCCCGCCTCCTTGGTCTTCAGATACGCGAGGTACGCCTTCATCGTCGCGTAGTTGTCCTGAAGAACACGCGTATCCCCGTAGATGTTGTAAAGCAGCCAAGGAGCCTGGATGGCCGACGCTCCCCAGGCGGGCGCGTCGTCATATATGCCGTGGGAACCCGAGCTGTTCGTGTAGAAATAGTTGGGCGCGATGTCGGGACACAGACCGTTCGTTCGCTGGCTTTCGCGAACGTCGCGCATGATCTTGGTGAACAAGTTTCGCACGTCCTGCTGATATGCAGATGAGGGCAGCGTGGTCCAGACGACCTCCTGCCAGCCGAGCTTCTCGTAGTTCGGACCGTCGGTGTGAATGCTGGTGATGTTGCTCTGCAGCGTCCGCTGAGCCAGGTCGTGGATCTTGTTGTAGCGGGCGTCCGAGGCCATGAACGTGCCGACGCTGTTCGATGCCGTGTACGTCACGTACGCTTTCGCATCCATGATGGTCGGCACGCGGTGTCGCGTGGCGGTCCGCGTACACGCCGCCCACCTGAAGGTAGCGCATACCGATCGTCGAAAACGACAAGCGCCACGTTTCCGGACCGCCGCCCTTGAGCGTGTACGTGCTGGTGCCGGAGCGCCCCACGTTCACCTTTCCGCCGCTGAGAAACTCTCCGGGCATCATGGTCACGGCCGCGCCGGCCTTGCCGCTCACCGTGATCTCGAACTGACCGCTCATGTTTCGGCCAAAATCGAAGATGACGTGTTCGCCGCCGGATTGGTGACGTTGACCGCCGACAGAGTCTCGTGCGCCACCACGGGCGGCGCCTCTGCGCGCGCAGGACGCCCGCCGGGGCCGTTGCCGGCCGCGGCCGCGACCCAGGCCGAGTCGTCGAAGGTGGCGGTGTTCCATCCCGCCGGCAACATCCGTGCGTCGTATTTTTCGACGCCGTGAAACTCCGTCTAGGTGGTGGGGCCGGTGCTTGCCTTCCACGTCGGGTCGCTCACCATCTCCATGGAGGTGCCGTCGTTATAGACGACGTGCAGCTGCGCGAGCATTCGCATCACGCCGAACAGACGGACGCCGCTGCTGTCCTTGGCGTTCAACCAGCCGGTTCCCAGCATGACGCCGATGGCGTTCGCGCCCACGACCAACGACTGCGTCACGTCGAACGTCACGTAGCTCATGGTGTGATCGTAGTCGGTCCACGCCGGGATCGATCTCATGGTTGCCGATCTTCTTCCCGTTGAGCGAGCCGACGAATTGCCCGAGCCCCGTCAGATAAAGGAAGGCTTGCTTGACCGGCTTCGCGACCATGAACGTCTTGCGAAACATCGGCGGGGCGTCCATCCCGGCGCCGGTCGCTGTGGGTGGCGAATCCACTGGGCGCCCTTATCCCAATCGGTCGGCTGAAAGAACCCGGTGATGAAGGTGGTGGGCGCGCTCCACGACGACGCCTGATCCTCCTTGTTCCACGTGCGAACCTTCCACCAGTACTTGGTCGTTTTTGCCAGCGCCGGACCCGCGTACGCCACGCCGTATTGTTGCGCCGAGGCGACCTTGCCGCTGTCCCAGGTCATTCCCTGGTTGGCGGTGATGGCCGCCTCGTCGGCGGCGACGATGATCTGGTACGCCGTCTGGGCTTCCGCGCGGGCGCTGTCGTTCACCACCCACGCAAACCGCGGCGGCTGAACATCGACGATCTGCTCGAAATTGTCGACAATTCGCGTCTGCGAGGGCGCGTTGCCGCCGGCGCCAGCGGCGCTCCCGTTGCCGCCCAGGCCGCTGCCTCCGCTGCCGATTCCAGCGCCACCACTTCCACCAACACCTGCGCCGCCGCTTGGTGCGCCGTCGGGGGTGCCCCCGATCCGTCACCGCCGCCGCCCGTGCCGGTGGGGTTGCCATCAGCGCCGGCGGCCCCGCTGCCATTTGTTCCCCCGGTGCTTCCAGGCGCGCCGGCGCCGCCCGTCGCGTCGCCAGTTCCGGGGTGCCCGCCTTTGCTCGCGCTTTGGGAGCCTGTGCTGCACGCCAAGAATGCGATCAACCAGAGGCACCCCCCGACGAGAAGGGGCGATCGCAACGGGGTGCCGTCCGTTCGACCAGCCCGCCGAAGGGGAGCCACGCCGCCGCCGATGACTCCGGTTTGGTCGAGGGTGACGCGGCCGGTGGTGAGACGGGATGACTCGAATGCTTCTTTCATCGGATACTCCTTGGACGCGGCTTTGGATCGTGAACGTCCTGTCCTCATGTAAAGAACCGACCCTTGGCCAGGCTGGTGTAGACGGGGGCCCCGTTGGGCGCCGCCATCGTCGTGGGCGAGACGCCCCACTTCGTCATCAGAAACATCTGGGCGGCGGACGCTGCTGTGCTCAATGCGGGGAGAAGGGCGTGATCCATCACTCAGCTAGACATACTTCTGTTCCTGGGTGTCGCCGATTGCTTGTATTTATAGGCTGCAAGCTGCGATTGGTGGGGAGAACGGGCCTTACAGGCTGCTCGTGGAAGGCGCGTCAGGCGCGTTATTGCCTTGTTGTAATAAACAGGCTGCTGTTGGTGATTGATCGGACGCCGCCCATGCAACTTTAAAATCTGTGAGCTGTGACCTTGATCGATTTACCAGCGGCGCTTTCTCCCAGTCTGCGTTCAGGGTAGGGCGCGCGCCTCGTAAATGTCGCCGTTCCCGGTACGCATCGACGAGAACATCATGTAGCCGAGATCCGGCGACAACGTTGCGTCGGAGTCGTACGACGGGGAATTGACAGCGTCGAGCGGCACGGCTGGCGACCAGGGTTCCGTCGTCGATGTCCGCGCCGTCCAGTAGATGTCCCCTGTCTTGGGCGAGTTCATTCGGGTCAGGAAGAGCAGGAGCCCGTTCGCTGCGATGAACGGATCAAATGAGTCCACGGCGCTGCTAATTCCGGGCACCATTGTGGGCGTTCCCCATGGTGCGTCCAGCGACGGACGCGTGGAGACATAGATGTCGAACTTGCTGCCGCCCGCACGATCCGAGGCAAAGTATAGTGTGCGCTCGGCCGGGTCCACCGTGGGCGCTGTGTCTATGGCGCTGCTGGCCAACTCGGGCACGGCGCGCGGCGTGGCCCAACTTGCGGCACGGGTCTCCCGTGTGGCGCGCCATAGCTGCGCGCGGCCGCCGTCACGATTAGTCACGAACCAGATGGCAAGGCCATTCAAAGTGATGGCCGGACCGTATTCTTCGGTCACCGGGGCGCTCAGCTCCGCAACGAGCGTGGGCGCGCCCCACGGTTCGGTGGCGACCGCTCGGCGTGACGTCCAGATGTCCTTGTCGCCAGCCCGCATGGACATGAAGAAAAGATCCAGGAGATCGCCCGTGAACGTGGGATCCTCGTCTATGGCGGGGTTGGCCAGTGCGGTGACCTGTACCGGCGCGCCGAACCGGGGTGGAGTGGGTAGGTACTCCCTGCTCCCTAGCAGCTCGCCGCGTTGGCCGCAGGCGGCCAGCAAAGCGAGTGTTGCCACCGTCGCCACTGTCGCCAAAGGGCGCGGAGGCGATGCAGCAGACGGTTTATGTTTGGTCACCCTGACCCACCATGCCGTCGAGGCGAGCGGTCCTGTTGCTGTATGATAGTAGGGCCCACCGTGGCGCCGCTTCTTCTCGTCTTCCTGGCCGTTGCCGACGTGGACCGCGAACCTGCGCGTGCCAGACCTTGCCGATGTCTGGGATGAAGGCCCAGCGGCGTCACCGGCGCGGCCGACGGCGGCGGTGCAGGCAAGCGGCCAGCGCAGCCAGCGAGAAGACCCCGACGGTGCTGTCTCTTTCACCGCCCGCGACACAGGCGCAGGCGGTGCTCTTGGAGTCGCCGCCCACGGGGGGGATCGAACGCCCTGCGCCCCCTCCGCTGGCACCGCCCGACGCGCCTGGTGAACCGTAACCGCCAACCGCTCCACCCGCCCCCGTCGCTCCCGCCGCGCCGGTGCCGCTTGCTCCGCCGGTGCCCGTCCCGCCACTACCAGACGTCCCGCTTCCACCAGCGCCACCGCCAGCGGCGGCAACACCTCCACCGGCGCCCGCCATTCCGGCGGGCACGGACGTTCCGCCATTGCCACCGGGCGCCGCCACCACCGCCGCCGTTGCCGCCGTTGCCCGCCGGCGTGAGGACGAAGAATGCCGCGCCGCCCCCGGCCACGCTGGCCGACAGACCACCGGTCGTCGCGGTCACGTCCATTCGCTGCCAGATGTCACGCACCGCCGGCTGTCCGATAACACCAAGCTCGGAGTAGGTCATGGATACCGTTGCCGTTGAGCTGCCTCGGTTGAAGAGCGCCACCGCCTTGCGACCGCCGCTCAAGTCTCGGGCCCATACCTGCGTGCTCCCTGACATGGACAGGCGTTTGGCGTGGGTGCCGCTCGCGTCCTGGTTCACCCCCAGGACCTCGGGATTGGTGAGTAGCGCCGTCGTCCAGGTGTCGCCGCTGAGACGCGTCGGGTTCCCGCCTAGCATGAGGGGCGACGGCAAAATACCCCACAGGGACATCACCGACATCTGCTCGGCGTGGCTGAAGGCGCTCATGCGTTGCGCCCCCCCCACCGGAGAGCGGGGTCCGATGAAGCCAAGCGGCAACATGTCGCAATCCGGCCAGTGCCCCTGGGAGAGCTCGCTCTGCATCTGCCAGTTCCCCAGCAGCCGTGAACACGTCTGCGAGGTTGCTGATCCCCTTGGTGTCCCAGAAGTCATCGACCGTGCGCCACATGTTCGCGTGCATCCCGAGGATTGCACTGTCCTTCGTCTGCATCGGCCCCGGCGAGAGGCTGAGGACGATGGACCGGCCCGACTTGTCGATGGCGGCGCGGATCGCGGCCGTCTCCGCCGCGTGATACACGTTCGTCGAGTAGTTCGCGTTCGTGTACACCCCGCTGTGGAAGATCATGTCGTCCACCTTGACGAAGTCGATCCCCCAGCTCGCGTACTGGGCGAAAATGGAGTCGTACCAGGCTTGACCGGCCGGCGTATCTCCGCGCACCCCGTAGTTGTGGTTCTCCCAAGGGCAGGTATCGGTCATGTCCCCCGCCTCCTGGGCCTTGTAGGTCGACCCGGCGATAGGCGAGTTGGCGGTGTAGGCGACACGCGGGATGCCCCGCATGATGTGGATGCCGAACGACAGTCCCATCGCGTGCACCTTGTCGGCCACACTCCTGAACCCGACGCCGTTCGCGGCGGACGGCCACCGGCTGAGGGCCGGGATCCAGCGCCCGTTACCGTCGATCTTGTCATCGTTCCCAAACCAGAGATAGTCGATGACCACTGTATTCCAGCCGTAGGGAGCCAGCGTGCTCTTCACCGCGGCGGCGCCATCGAGAAACTCTTGTTCGGTCACGCTCGACCCGTAAGAGTCGTAGCTGTTCCATCCCATGGGCGGCGTCAGGGCGATGGTATCCCCGACCGCGATCGTGTACGTGGCGGTGGCCGTTCCCATCGCGTTGCTGACCGTGATGGTCACGGGATACGAACCGGCTGCCGCCACCGTCCCACCAATCGTGCCGGTCGTGCAGAAAGGGTGAGACCTGCCGGCAACCCCTTGGCCGAATAGGACAGCGTCCCCTGCCCCGTCGCTGGGACGGTGAACAGCAGCGGGGTTCCCGGACGCGCCGCCCAGAGGAACGGGGCGTGCAACTCGGGAGTGGCCGGCGCCGGCTGCATCGACAAATTCTGTGCGTGCGCGTCGATGCCGGCCGATAGATTGAAACAAGCGGCACCGAAGAGACAGGCGAGCAAAAATTCTGACTTGCGCATGTATCGCATGCTTTCTCACCCAATGCTGGGCGTCAATTGATTGTAAAAATCTGCGCCGTGTCCTCGAAGACGACGGCGCCATCCTTTTGCGCGCGCAGCACCAGCACACAGGAAGCGCCGCCCGCCGGCGTGTGGATGGTGATGGGATGGGTAACCCTGGATCCGAGCGGGACGTCGGCCATGAAGGTTCCCATCGAGGCAACAGCCCCAGTGGACGAGCCGGCGCGAAGCTCCCAGGTGACCGATACGACTGTTCCCGCGAAAGTGTCGTTGAAAATGATCAGGTCGCGCATGGCATCCGCGTCGCGTGCCAGCGCCGGCCTGCTGACCGGCCAGTCACCGTTGGCGTTCGACATCTTGTTCGCCTCCCAGAAGGCCTGATCAGCGACCAGCACCGGATTGAAGGCCCGCTGAACCCGCATCACGATCGGGTTGGACCATGGGTCTGACAGGTTGTCCTCGCCGAAGAGCGGCGGGTTGATGGCCCCTTCTGGGTAGGTCGGCTCGAGGCGCATCATCGTCGTCCTCACACCCGGAACGAAGCTGGCCCAGGCCGACAGCAGGGTGTAGGGACGCAAGTCGGACGCATCCTTCGCTCGCATCGCCATGGTCGACGTCGCGAACCACATGAATCCCTGACGGGTGACGTCTTTGGGCCAGATGTATTCCCCCTGGCCAAACGGTCGATCCGTTCGCGCCCCCACCTCTTCGGTGTACTTGCCGAGGTTGTCCGGCAGGTAGTGCCCAAAGGTCGCAAAGTTCGGTTGGGTGATCTGCGTATACTGCTGAAAGCTGCCCCCCACGTCCGCGCTGACCGGGCGAGTCGGGTCCAAGGCCACAATCGCGTTGTAGAGGTCAGTGGCGAACTGAGCCGAATCCGTTGGAGAGAGGTTCTCCTCGTTGGACATGCTCCAGCGGATGATGGACGGGTGATTGCGGTCGCGCAGCACCAGTTGCCGCACGTGGTTCACCATGTTGTCGTGTCCCACCGCGAAGTCCTGTCCGTCTGTCCCCCGGATGGCGGATTCGTCGATAATCATCAACCCCAATTCGTCAGCCACGTCCAACATGTATGGCGGCGCCGGCTCTTGGTGGATGCGCACCACGTTGTAGTTCAGTCGCTGGACATTCCGGACCGCCTGCGGCCAACCACCATTGCCGGCGCTTGGCGGTAAGAACCCAGGGAAGGTGTCGTAGGCGTCGCCCCGACCTCCCGCGAAGTCGATGCTGTCGTAGTCAACACCCTGGAGACTGTCTCCGCGGTAGCTGACGCGCACCCCGTTCAGGTAGTAGTAGACGTGTTGCGCGTCCGCACGCCGTTGTTCCGTCTCGCGGAAGCCGAACCGGACCACCCGGGTATGAATGACATGGGCGGCGTCGCCGAGGGTGATCCGCAGGTTGTGCAGCTTGGCGTGGTAATCCTGCTGGTAGGGAACGTTGGGCCACCAGTACGAAGATGGAGGCGCCGTCCAGGCCAGGGGTCCCACGGTGACCTTCATCGTCGTTCCTGACGCTACGGTCACGTTGCTGGATGGAACTTGGGGATAGGTCACCGCGTCGCAGTTCCAGGAGTTCAACTCCCCCGACAGCGTGACCTGCCTGGGCACCGCGCCTGTGTTCGTCACCCAGACGTCGTAGGTCAGCGTCTTGGCGGCGACGCTGGTGCGGACGAAGGCGTCGCTGACATAAACGTCGGGATAGACCCGTAGCATGGCAGACCGATAAATTCCCTGGGGCACGTTGGTGGACCAGTCCGCGGCGGCAGGTACCATCCGCTTTCCACTGGCGGTCTTGAATGCATCGCGACCGCGCACCAGGATCGATATGGGATAGGACTGCCCGAGAGTAACGAAGCGCGTGATGTCGAAAACGGACGGCGTGAAGGCGGTCATTGTCTTGCCGACCACGGTGGTGCCCACGGTCAAGGTCGCTTCATGATTGACGGCGCCGAGTTCGAGCAAGGTGGTCTGGGCCGTGCCCAGGGTTGGATTCGCGGGCACTTTGATGGTGGTGCGATAGGTGCCGCTCGGCGCTGAGAAGCCCTGTTTGATCCAGCCGCCGCCAGGCACCTGGATCTTGGTGGCGGTACCGCCTTCGGGCATGAAGTCCCACTGACCTGCTATCGAGATAGAGTAGGGATCGCTTCCCTGCTGCTGCTCTCCACACGACACAGCGCCACCGTCGACAGGAGGAGCGGTGCCGCCAGCCCCGGCGTCCGACCCGCCGATCGGCGCGTCGATGCCAGCGTCCAGCCCACCGCCGAAACCCGGCCCTCCGCCCGTACTGCTGGAACCATTCCCACCGCTCGGGTCGTGTTGACCTCCTGTTGCCCCCAGGGTCCCGCCGGTGAGCGCGCCCCTGCCCGCACCACCGCCGGTGCCGCCGGGCACCGTGGTCTGTCCGCCGGATGCTTGGCCACCGGTCGCGGCGGCTCGGCCGCCGCTACCCGGATTGCCTGCGGGAGACCTCGACGTACACGAAACCGCAACGAGTGCTGACCATATGGCCAACACCGGCAGCGTCAGCCGTCGAGTCGGCCCCATAAACTTCTCTGGGTGCAGCCCCCCCGGCCCACAGCTTAGAATCGCTTGAAAAATTCCCAAATCTCCTTCGGAACCCAAGTGGAGCTCGACCCCGGGTCCTTTGCCACTTCGGCCCCGCCATGAGGTCCACCGAACGTCGGAACGACGAGCGGATAGTCAGTCTTGCAGCCTGGGAATTCATAGGTGGTGTGGTTGCCCGACTTCCAGGTCGGAATGTTATCGCCCGCAGGAACGGTGCACCCGTTGTCGGCGGCTTTTTCCAACGCAATGGCTTTCGCCCCTTTTCCCGGACCGCCGTCCCACATACAAAGGGTGTCCGCCATGCCCGTTATCCCCATATAGGCGATGGGTGCCTTGACCTTGGGATTCGGCAGCCACACATTGAAATTAGCAGCTTCGATAGTCGCGACGGCACGTAGTTTGTCCTGATGATTCGTGGAAAGGGAGTAGCTCATCATGGCCCCGAGGCTGTAACCCATCGAGAATACCCGGGTGGTGTCGACGCAAGCGTTTGCCTCCACATAGGCCAGGATATCGAGGAACACGGCATGATCAGCTTGGCTCGCGCTATGATTCGGCGCAATGAAGATCGTCGGAATGTTGTCGGCGGTCGCAAGCTCCTGCACATGGTAATACTTGCTGCCCTTTATGATGGAAGCACTGCCTCCCGAATAGTGGTAGCCGAAAACAACCACGTTGGGCTTATCCGGATCGTAATTGACGGGAAGGTCGATTGCGTAGGTCTTGCCCATGCTGGTCTTCGTTCCGCTAGTGAATCCGGCAGGCTTGCCGCAACCTGCGCTCTTCACGGGCGGATTTTTGAGGCCTCCCCATCCGTCGGTGCCGTCAGGTGGAGCCTGACCACCAGTGCCGCTGCCGCCCGCGCCGCGTCCACCGGTCCCACTGCCGCCGGATGCGGTTGAGTTTCCGCCTGTGGCGGTTGCGCTTCCGCCGGTCCCGGCGTTGCTGCCACCTGAGGCGGTATCACCACCGGAGCCGTCTATGGCCGGGCTGCCACCCGAAGACGTAATTTGGCCGCCCGTACTGCTTCCGCCGGTGCTCAAAGAAGAGCCACCGGTCGCGTCGCCGGATCCCACTGTTCTCCCTCCGGTACCCCCGCTGATACCCGCCGCGTCAGGCTTCGAGGCTTCTGAGCCTGCTCCGCCACATGCTGCGAGCAGAAATGGAAGACAAAGGATTGTCCCGTAGCATCCGGTCTTGCTGGTTCTGGTGCGAATCAAATCGAACTGCATCATGGCCTCCAGTGATCATCCGCCCGCTGACCCATGCGGGCGCCACTATTGGACTCTTGGTACTCCGCGGGTGGTGTTTCGTCATCACATCCACGTCCGCGCGGCAGGTAGCTCGCCTACGGCTTTGCCGTTGGGCATCCAACACGCTTGGTGGCGTCGAACGCCGCGTCGTCGTACCACAATTCGATGGCGGTGAGCGGCGTGTAGGTTTCGAACCCGATCGTCATCTTGCTGAGCGCCACACCGCCGGGGAACTTGGTGGAGTTGGTCACCAGTTGACCGTCCTTCCAAAAGTTCAGAGTGGTCGGACCAACCTCGTACTCCCAGCACACCCACTTGCCCTCCAGGGGTACCGGGTCCACCGATCCGAAATAGACATCGTTAAATTTCTCAATCTTGAACGTCGCGGGCTTGCTGAAGTGCAGGTCCAACGCATAGCCCTGGGGATTCGAGAGCGAGTCAATCGTATCGTTGCCGACGCGCACCATGCGTCCGTGGGTGGAACCTGATTGGGTGAACGTCTTCAGGAACATCATGATGCGCACGAAACCGGCCTTGGGGCTCCCCGCGAACGCGGCGTCGCCGGGCTTGGTGGAGATCACGGTGGTGCTACAGGTGGGGCAGATACCGCCCGGCAGCATGGTCCCCGTGATGTGCAGCGCCTTTTTTCCGCTGTAGGCGTTCGTGCTATCGACCACCATCGTCAAGCCGGGGGAAGTCCTGACCGGCATCCAGCGGCCCGCGGCGCCGGGCGGCATCCCCTCGGGATAGCTCTCAAAGTCGTCACAGAGGCCAATGCCCGCGGGGCATGCGGTACCGCTACCGTTGCTGCCGCCGCCGCTGCTGGACCCGCCCGCGCCTCCGGTGGCGGGCGGCAGACCCCCGCCCCCACGCCCTCCCGTGCCTGACCCGCCCGAGCCGACCGCACCACCTGAGGCTACTTCGCCGCCCGAACCCACGAGTCCCCCCGTACCGGTGATTCCACCCGAACCGATGTCTCCACCCGTACCGCTTCCGTTGGCCCCCCCAGAGGCGGTCGTGGTGCCACCGGTATGGGAAGCGCCGCCGCTCCCGGATGAGACTGGATCGGCAGGGGTGCACGCACCCAGGATGATTCCCAGAGCGATGAGGTGAGCAAGTACACGAGGGGATGTCATGAGGTCATTCAGCCTTTCCGGCGAGAGCTTGCGACGAATCACCCGAAGCTTCGCGGCGACGGGGGACGGTTCCCAACGCGGCGACAACCCGGGCAAGCTTCGTGTAGATGGCAACCCTCCAAGGTAGGATGAGGGACGACAAATCAATCACGGTTTTTCCCCGGTTTCGGCGAAGAAGAGCGGCGGGAACCTTCGACACGTTCTCGCGCGATGCAGATCGTGAAATTCCTTTTCGGGGCCTCGTCCCTCGAGACGACGCTGCGCGTCTCCTCGGGATGAGGAGTTGAATTGTCATCAAGATATAAATTTCCACACTTGGAAACCATCGGCGACTGAGCTGTCTTTTCGCACCGCCGATTCGCGCGAAATCATGACGCATTGGCCGGGTGAATTTCTTTCGCGATGCAGGTTGAGGAATCAATCCGCGATAGCCATAAGCCTCCTCCCGGCTTACCCGTCGTAAGAGTTTCAGAGAGATCGCGCGTGGCAAACATCAATCGGACAATCGCAGAAGAACTCGGCGTTCGCGAACAGCAAGTCGAGGCGACGGTGGCGCTGCTCGATGGCGGCGCCACGGTTCCGTTTGTCGCGCGATATCGCAAGGAGATCACCGGCGCGCTCGATGACGCCCAATTGCGAACGCTGGAGGAGCGTCTGAATTATCTGCGCGAGCTGGAAGAACGCCGCACCGCAATTCTCAATTCCGTTCGCGAGCAAGGCAAGCTGGATGCCGCACTGGAGGCGGCGATTCTGGCGGCCGACAGCAAAGGCCGCCTGGAAGACATCTATCTTCCGTTCAAGCCGAAGCGCCGCACCAAGGCCGAGATCGCCAAAGAGGCGGGGCTGGAGCCGCTGGCCGACTTGTTGCTGACGCAGCCGGAGAACGATCCGCAAGTCGTGGCCGCACCGTTCGTCGATGCCGAAAAACAGGTGGCCGATGCCACGGCGGCGCTGGAGGGTGCGCGTGCGATTTTGGTCGAGCGGTTCGCCGAGGACGCTGACCTGATTGGCGCACTGCGCGATCATATGTGGTCGAACGGACTGCTGGCTTCCACCGTGCGCGATGGCAAGAAAGCGGAGGGCGAGAAATTCAAGGATTATTTCGATTTCAGCGAGCCGCTCGTAAAATTGCCGTCGCACAAAATCCTCGCGATGTTCCGTGGCGAGAAAGAAGAAGTCCTCGATTTGCAGATGTTGCCCGAACCGGTCCCCGCGACGCCGGCTGCGCGGAGTTCCAGCGAGCTGAAAATCATGCAGCGCTTCGCGATCTCCGATCAGGGCCGCCCCGGCGACAAATGGCTCGCGGAAACCGCGCGCTGGGCATGGCGCACCAAGATTCAGGTCCATCTGAACGTCGATTTGCGAATGCGATTGTGGAGTGCGGCCGAGCAGGAAGCGGTGCGCGTGTTCGCGTCGAATCTGCGGGATCTGTTGTTGGCTGCGCCAGCGGGCGCGCGCGTCACCATGGGGCTCGACCCCGGTTTTCGTTCCGGGGTCAAGGTCGCCATCGTCGATGCGACCGGCAAGGTGGTTGCGACCACGACGATCCATCCGCACGAACCGGCGCGGCGCTGGGACGAAGCGCTGGCGACGCTTGGCAAGCTCGCCGTCCAGCATCGCGTCGATCTGATTGCGATCGGCAACGGCACCGCGTCGCGTGAAACCGACAAGCTGGCCATCGAACTGGTGAAGTTGCTGCCGGATTTGAAGATGTCGAAGATCGTGGTGTCGGAAGCCGGCGCCTCGGTCTATTCGGCGTCGGCCTTTGCGTCCGAGGAATTGCCCGAACTCGATGTCACCTTGCGTGGTGCGGTGTCGATCGCCCGGCGTTTGCAGGATCCGCTGGCCGAACTGGTCAAGATTGATCCAAAGGCCATTGGCGTTGGGCAGTATCAGCACGATCTCGGCGAGAGCAAACTGGCGCGCTCGCTCGATGCGGTGGTGGAGGATTGCGTCAACGCGGTCGGCGTCGATGCCAACACCGCTTCGGCGCCGCTGCTGGCGCGGGTATCGGGGATCGGTACGGGGTTGGCGCAAAGCATCGTCCAGCATCGCGACGTCAACGGTCCGTTCAAGTCGCGCAAGGCGCTGAAAGAAGTGCCACGGCTTGGTCCGAAGGCCTTCGAGCAATGCGCTGGATTCCTGCGCATCACGGGTGGCGACGATCCGCTCGACGCCTCCGGCGTTCATCCGGAGGCTTATCCCATCGTGCGCAAGATTCTTGCCGCGCTCAAAAGTGACATCAAAGCAGTGATCGGCAACACGAATATGGTCCGCCAGATCAAGCCGCAGAGTTTCGTCGATGACACCTTTGGTTTGCCGACTGTGACCGACATTCTGCGCGAGCTGGAAAAACCCGGCCGCGATCCACGTCCGGCATTCAAGGCCGCCGCGTTCAAAGAGGGCGTCGAGACGCTGAAAGATCTCCAGCCCGGCATGGTTCTGGAAGGTATGGTCACCAACGTCGCGGCATTCGGCGCCTTCGTGGATATCGGCGTGCACCAAGACGGGCTGGTGCACATCTCGGCGATGTCGAAGTCCTTCATCAAAGATCCGCGCGAGGTGGTGAAGTCGGGCGACATCGTCAAGGTGAAGGTGTTGGAAGTCGATGTCGGCCGCAAGCGCATCGCATTGACGCTGCGTCTCGATGACGACCTTGGTGCCAAGTCCGGTGTCAAGACTGGGCGCCCGGCGCAAAGCACGCCACGCGACGATGCTCGTGCGTCGAGGTCATCATCGGCATCGCTCAAACCTCAGCAGAATTCCGGCGGCGGTGCGCTGGCGGAAGCCATGCGCCGCGCGAGCGAGAAGGGTCGCGGCAAACCTGGGGCTTAGTTGAAACGCTGATTTGAGATATTCATTCTTCACGGCAAGAAACTCACCCCTCGTGGTGAGGAGACGCGAAGCGTCGTCTCGAACCATGAGGCCACCAGCGCTGTGCGGCGGTATATTATCGAGCCTATGCGCAACTTTTCACCACGCGGGATTTTAGCAATTCTCAGATCGTGATCTTGAAATTCCTTGGGCCTCGTCCCTCGAGACGACGCTTCGCGTCTCCTCGGGATGAGGATTTCAGCCTCGCATTGCTTATCCATCCGAGGCTTATCCATCCGAGCGCGGCGCGCATTCGATGATCAAATGAAATCCCGTGATCGCAGCTCCAAAAGCGAATTGCGCCGAGACACCCAAACCCAATGCAATGAGGCATGTGACGGGTGACGAGCTGTTCATGACGGTATCGAACAGGTGCTGGACGTTTAAAATCAGAAGAACGGTGATGAAGATTGCTCCAAGCGCTGCCCCCATGGCGAAATGCCAAGCCACCTGGGTGAACAACTGCCGGTCGCTCATGGTCAACTCGCAAACAACCAGGAATTCGTAAGAGATAAAACGAAGAACACGGCAGACGAGCGCTTGTTCCAGCTCCGACGCTGACCGGCTGACAGCGAACCGAACACGAGCGCAAAAAGTGGCGAGGTGTTGCGTCAGTCGTCTGACACAACTCACAAATTTACGATCAAGCCCCGGAACGAACTGCAATCTTTTCGATTTGAATCGCCGTTCCCCGCCCCGGGAGCGCGGGCCATCAATGAGCTTATCGTATTCCGTTTTTGGGCAAGCTGCGGGCCTGTTTGCGACGTGTGGAAGGAGAACGGCAATGAGCGACCAGACAAAGCTTCGGATGAATGCAAATGATCCGGTGCCCTTCGCCCTGATAGCCATTGCAGCCATTGGAGCAATCGTTGCGATCGCGGGATTGTTTTATCTGTCCATGATGTGAGCGAATGTGAACAAATATTTTTTTGATTTTGTCACAGATGTCGCCGACCATCATGTCATGGTCATCCATCCCGTCCCGGGTTCGAACCCAGGCTCGAACGCCGGTGCGCCCACCTCACCACACCACTCCTTGAGCAACCCAAGCCCTTGAGCAAACCAAGGCTGAGCCCGCGAGTGTCGGGTGCGCGGCACGGCGGCATGCTTTTCGTTGGAAAGCGCCTGAGCCGCTTTCGACTCTACGCCTGCTGGACAGCCGCTCCCCCCTTCGCTTGTCTCATCCGGCAACGATGACCGATTCGAATTCCATGTTCGGTGGGTAACGGCTCAACTTGCGGGATGGGAACGAATGGAATTCGCTGTAGTTTGAATTCAGGGTTTGGAATTCGAACCACCGCCCGCCCCATCTTGGGGTATCGCAGCCGCGATTTTTGGAGAACGCACATGAAGGTCAGCCGCGCGATAGCCGTTGTTTTGTCGGCGGTGGCGTTATGCTCGTGCGGCGACAGCGCCAAGTTGCCCGAGCAGGCCAGCACGGGTGCGAACCCGCCGATTCCCGAGCCGGTGAAATCGCGTTTCCCAACGATCAACATCGCAAGCGCCATCGGCTGGCCTGCGGGCGGGAAGCCTGCAGCGGCGCAAGGGCTCTTGGTCGCGGCATTTGCATCGGGCCTCGATCATCCGAGATGGCTGTTCGCGCTGCCGAACGGTGACGTGCTTGTGGCGGAAACCAACGCTCCGGCAAACCGCAGCGACGACAGCCGCGGCATCAAGGGATGGATAACGGAGAGGGTGCAAGCGTGGGCGGGTGCGGGCGTGCAAAGCGCCAACCGGATTTCGTTGTTGCGGGATGCGGACGGCGACGGCGTGGCTGAAACCCGAACCGTGTTTATCGCAGGGCTGAATTCGCCGTTCGGCATGGCGCTGATCGGTAACGATCTCTATGTCGCGAACACCGATGCGATCGTCAAATTCAAATACGTCCCTGGCGCAACGCATATTGAAGGCCCAGGTGAAAAGATTGCCGATCTGCCGGCGGGCAGCATCAATCACCACTGGACCAAGAACATCATCGCGAGCGAAGACGGCTCCAAGCTATATGCAACCGTTGGCTCCAACAGCAATGTCGCCGAGAATGGTCTCGCGGCGGAAGACAAGCGCGCCGCGATTCTGGAAATCGATCTTGCCACCCGGCAATCTCGGATCTTTGCATCCGGTTTGCGAAATCCCAACGGCATGGATTGGGAGCCGCGATCGAAGGCGCTGTGGGTTGCGGTGAACGAGCGCGACGAACTGGGAAGCGATCTGGTCCCCGATTACATGACGTCGGTGAAGGACGGCGGTTTCTACGGCTGGCCGTTCAGCTATTACGGTCAGCATGTCGATACGCGCGTTGCGGCCGATCCGGACAAGGTCGCCAAGGCGATCAAGCCGGATTACGCGCTCGGTAATCACACGGCATCGCTCGGGCTGACCTTTGCGAAAGGCGATCGTCTTCCGGAGGCATTTCGTTCAGGCGTTTTCATCGGTCAGCACGGATCGTGGAATCGCAAACCGCCCAGCGGCTACAAGGTGATCTTTGTTCCGTTTGCCGATGGTCATCCCTCAGGTGCCCCCGTCGACGTCTTGACGGGTTTCCTCAGCCCGCAAGGCAAGGCATGGGGGCGGCCGGTCGGCGTCATCATGGATCGTGACGGCGCGCTGCTTGTGGCGGACGATGTCGGCAACGTCGTGTGGCGGGTCACGAACGCGGCGCGCACGGCAGCAAGCGGCCGGTAACGACAATCGGATCGGTTCGATGATCACGCTCCCGAGCGACGGCCGAGAGTCCGCCGGGTTTCTCCAGACTGTGAAAAATCGATTATCGGAGATATAAAACGCGGCGTCTGTCCGATACAGTACAGACGCGCTGTCGTGCGATGGGATGTTGGTTGGGGACGGTGTTCGCTGTGACACGCTGTGCGCAAGGAATTGACGATCATACGGGCGCTCCGCCGGATTGCCGTTGCGCACCAAGCCATGATCGCCGCGCAAGCAGCGATCGATTTTCATTCTGCCCCGCAAGTCTGAGAGCTAATATGACCGGCACTCAACAAACTACGCTGCAGTGGAGCGATCCCACGGAGACGCGCGACGCTGTCGCGCGGGAGGGTCTGCGAGGCTTGAGCTATCTGCAGGCGATCGTCGATGGGTGCGTTCCGACCGCGCCCGCGATCGCGCTTGCGGGCCTGCGGCTGACGGCTGTCGCCAAGGGAGAGGCGACGATCACGTTCTCGCCCCAGCGCGTGCATCTCAATGCCATGGGGTTAATCCATGGCGGTATCGTATCGACCGCGCTCGACTCCACCATAGGCTACGCGATCCTTGCAACGCTCGACGAGGGCAAGACGTTTTCGACGCTGCAACTAAACGTAACGTTTGTTCGTCCTGTGATGCCGGGGCAGGATTACATCTGCCATGCGCGCGTGCGCCATGGCGGGCGCAGCACGGTGACGGCGGAAGCAAATGTCAGCGCCGGGGGAAAAGAGTACGCGACAGCCACGGCGATCGGCGTGGTGCGTGACGCCTCCTGATGCAGGATGCCACCTGAAGCGGGCAGGTCCTACCCGAAAAGGCCACCGATGGAAGGTCTCCCCGGCAGATCCCCCCAAGTTTTGCACGTGATTTTACAGGCTGTTCAAGGGGCGCGGTCCCCCGCAATGGAACAGCCCGCGTGCTAGTCCATATTCAATCCAATTTTCAATCATATTGAATCCGAGATCCATTGAATTCCGGATTCGATGCCCGACACGGTGTATTTTAGATACGCGGCATTTAATATCGCGATCTTGAAGCGGGATTTTGTTCAGCCGCCGGGCGTACCCGGCGGGCGCGTGCATCAATTGATCAGGCCGACCGCAAGGCCGAGGATCGGCCTCGGCCCTTGGACCTTGCCGATTGATCGATCCTGAAATCGTCGACCTTCTTGCCCGACTTCAGCGCGGCAACCAGCCAGCGCGGCTGCTTGCCACGGCCCGACCATGTCTCCAGCGAATTCGGATTGCGATATTTCGGCTGCACGCGCGGATAAGGCCGGCGTGCCTTCTTGGCCGCACCGGTCTCGATGCCGTCGCCGAATTGCCGGCCGCGCAGAGTGGCCAGGCGCTGATCGAGCTGCCGCTTTTCCGAGGCCAGCCTGACCGCGAGGATCCGCGAGATTTGTTCGTGAAGCGACCAGAGGTCGTCCGCGGAAAGGGTCTCCAGATTGATCTTCGTCATTCTCGTTTCGCTCTCTGAGTGAGGATCGATTCTCCCGTTGCCGGGAATCGGCGACCAAGCGTGTTCAAATTCGACGGTTAAATGGGTGGGGTATTTAAAGCCGCAGAGTTGTAAAGCTTTATTTATGCACCTTCTGCGACAGTTACCAATAATCAGTTTATGCCAGAACAGTCTGCCTGACAACCGTTGTTGCAAACACGCAACACCTTTTATAATACGATCTCGCGTCTTGGTTTACCGTTTGAGTTATTTGAATTGCTTACGTATCAAATTGGTGCGGCAGAGGGGGGCCCCTCAGAGTCGTCCCGTCTAGCGTGTTTGCTTGGTTGACGAGCGAGTGCGCACAAGCCGGGTTCGCGGGCACCGGTTGTTACTCGGGTGAAAACGCCGACGGCAATTGGACCCACAAGGACAAACTTGGAGGTCTATATGAACATTACTAAGAGCCTTATGCTCGGCACTGCGGCGGGTTTCGTCGCACTGACCGGTGCACAGGCAGCCGATCTTCCCGTCAAAGCCAAGGCGGTCGAGTACGTGAAGGTCTGCTCCCTCTACGGCGCGGGCTTCTACTACATCCCGGGCACCGACACCTGCATTCGCATCGGTGGTGCGATTCGTTTGGATACGGCGTTCAACGCAGCAACCTACGACGTTGCCTTCTGGCAGGGTGGTGCGGGCGGCGCGAACTCCTACAACCGCAACTACTTCTCGACGCGTGAGCGCTTCAACTTCAACGTAGATACGCGCACCGCCACCGAATACGGCGTTGTCCGCACCTACGCGAACATGCAGTTCGATTTCAACCAGGGCCGTGAGAACATCGCCGGTGGTTACATCGAAAACGACTTCATCTTCATCCAGTTCGCTGGCTTCACTTTCGGTAAGGCTGTTTCGCAGTTCGATCCGCAGTGGGCCCTTGCCAAGCCGTGGATCACCTCGGGTGGTCAGGCTGGTTCGAACGACGCAACCGGCATTCCGCAGTTGGCCTACACGGCTCAGTTCGGAAACGGCGTATCGGGCACCATCGCGCTCGAAGACGCTTATCCCTACCGCACCGCCGGTATCGCCAACACGTCTCTCGTTGGCGCAACCTCACTGTTTGGTCCGTTCGCGGCACCGACGCAGGCATACGGCACCACTGGCAACACCTTCCAGGGCAATGCCCAGGCGGGCGACCACGTTCCGGACATCGTCGGTAACCTCCGTATCGATCAGGCTTGGGGTTCGGCGCACATCGGCGCTGCAGCTCACGAAGATCACGGCACTTACTATGACCCGACGAACCGCAACACCGGCCACCCGGATTCGACCTGGGGCTATGCGGTCACCGGTGCTTTCGAGCTGAAGAACCTGCCGACCGGCGTGGGCGACAGCTTGAAGGTTGAAGCCACCTTCGCCAACGGCGCTGCCAAGTACGTTTGGGGCGGCACCATCGACACTGTCGGTGGCGGTCGTTATGCCAAGATCGGCAGCTCGAGCAATCCGGCGTTCGCTGGTAGCATGGCATTCGGCTACGTGCTGGATGGCGTGTACGGCAACAACGGCAGCATCGCGAAGAGCGACGCTTGGGACGTGAGTGCTTACTACGAGCATTACTGGAACCCGGCATGGCGTACGTCGGTGTTCGGTTCGTACACCCACATCTCCTACGGCTCCACCGGCGATGCACTGTTGCTCGGCGCGGCCAACGGTACCTCTGGTGCTCTCAGCAGCGGTGTGACCCGTTCGGCTTCCGGCCTTGCCGGTACCCCGGCAACTGGCAGCTTCGGCTTCGGTGTTGCTCAGGTTGGTACCCGTACTGCCTGGACCCCTGTGAAGGATCTGACCCTGTCGGCTGAATTCATCTACAGCCGCCTGAATCAGAACCTCAACGGAACCTTCGTGTCTTCGGCGGCTAATACTCCTGCGGGTTATGCGGCTGGTTCGACGTTCGAACTCAAGAACCAGAACCTCTACAACGGCGCTGTTCAGATCCTGCGTAGCTTCTGATCGTCAACCAGCAAAAGGAGTTTTTTTAGTAAACCTCCAGGAACCCCCGGCAATGCCCTGCCGGGGGTTTTTCCTTGTCTGCAGTTCCGTTTTGTCTCGACGTGAACGAGCGCGAGGCTTCAAAGCTATCGAGCGAAGTCATTTGTCAAAGCCGTCCGAGCACTTCAATGCTCAAGCTGTGCGGCGAGCCTTCTGCCCCGTATTGCGAATCGCTTGCGCGGCAGTTTGTTTCGGTTCACGACCACCTCCGAGTTCACACCCCGTTATCCGTGCGCCCGCCGTAGCGCTCGTCACTTCTTCGCACCGCCGTTCGCGATTGCTTTTTCGCTATTCACGAGCATGAGCGCGACGTGAATCCGACATCGCTGCTGCATGCCCAATCGAGGACGTTGGGCACTGGCTCAAGTCCGCGCGTTTAATGCCGTGCGAAACGATTCCCTCAATGCATTGCTGGCGGGAATGATTCGATCGCAGTTGCGGAGATCACGCGTGCGGCGAGAGTTGTGTTTCGCATCAGCGAATCGCAGCTCACATGCCGCTTGCGGCGTGGCATGCGCGTCCCCACAAGCGAGGCGCAAAGAGCTCATCAGCAAACAACGTGCGCGTGCATCGGGTTTCGAGCGCCCACTTTTTGGAATGGCTGCCAGTCACTTTTGCTTAATGGTTGTTGAATAAACTTATTCACATCGAACGAGATTTTCGAACTCGCGATTCGCGGGCGAACGGACCGACAGTTTCACACCATCGATGCGCCTTCCGGGTGGATTTACAACAAGCCGGGAAGCGCCTGAGCTTAGAACCCTAAGGACCTTGGATGGCTTATCTCGGCTTTCGTGTGCGTCTCGCTCACAAGATCGCGGCTATCAGTGCAATTGGAATCGCGGGCCTGTGTGCGGTCGGCGCGATTTACTGGAGCGGCAACGCGTCCCAGGAAAGATATCGCTCAGTGGCCGCCGAAGCGCGGACCATCGCGAAAAACACCGCGAAGCTGGACGTCGACCTGCTGGAAAGCCGCAGATCCGAAAAGGATTTTCTGCTGCGCAGCGACGAGCAATATGCTGCTCAGCATGAGGCGCGAGCCAAAAACGTCAACACCGATCTCGACGCGCTGCAAGCCCTGGCCACAGGACAGGCAGACTTGGCCAAAAATGTCGCCGCCGCGCGCGAGGGTTATGGCAAGTACAGCGAACATTTCAAGGCTGCGGTCGAGGCCAAGCGCAAGTTGGGGCTGAGCGAAGACAAGGGACTTGAAGGCGTCCTGCGCAAATCGGTCCACGACATCGAAAGCAAGATCAAGGAATTCGACGATCCCAAGCTCGCGGTTCAGATGCTGATGATGCGGCGTCATGAAAAGGATTTCATGCTGCGCCGGGACAAGAAATACGGCGACCAGCTCAATCAGGCCGCGACGGATTTCCTGACGGAGCTGGCATCGACCTCGATCTCGGATGCGAACAAGACCGAGATCAAGCAGAAGCTCACGGCCTATCAGCAAAATTTCTCCGCCTGGATGGAGACGGCGCTTGTCGTCGGCGCTGAGCTGAAAGCGACGTCCGAAGCCTATGCCGGTATCGAATCCACCATTGGGGCGATGCGCAGCGGGGCGGAAAAGAGCCTGGCCGAATCCGAGACAGCCAACAACAACTCCCGCGCATCCACGCTGCAGCAAATGCAAATCGCCGTGCTCGTCGCGTTTCTCGCGGTTGTCGGTTTGTCGATCCCGCTGGTCCGCTCGATCACCAAGCCGCTCGGCGCCATGGCGCGCGCCATGGGCTTGCTGGCGGAGGGCGACTTCGCCGTTGCCTTGCCGGGCCTCGAACGCAAAGACGAAATCGGCGAGATGGCGCGCTCGGTCGAAGCCTTCAAGGTCAAGGCTGTCGAAAAGGCGCAGCGCGAATCCGAGGAACGGGAAGCCGCCTCGGCAACGGCTGCGCAGTTGCGCAAGCAGGAGGTCTGCAAACTGGCCGACCAGTTCGAGACCGCCGTGGGCGACATCGTCGAAAAAGTCTCCATCGCTTCCACCGATCTCGAAGTCGCCGCCGGCAGCCTGACGCAAACATCGGAAGCAACGCAGAGAATGTCCGTCACCGTCGCGTCGGCATCGGAAGAATCGTCAGCCAACGTTCAATCGGTCGCATCCGCCGCCGAGGAAATGGCGTCGTCGGTCAGCGAGATCGGCCGCCAGATCGCGATGTCCACCAAACTCACCCAGGCGGCGGTCGATCAGGCGCAGCAAACCGACCAACGCATCAACACCTTGCAGGGTGCGACGACCAAGATCGGCGACGTGGTCGATTTGATCGCGATGATCGCGGAGCAGACCAGCCTGCTGGCGCTCAACGCCACTATCGAGGCCGCGCGGGCGGGCGAAGCGGGGCGTGGATTCGCCGTCGTGGCATCGGAGGTCAAGGCGCTGTCGGCGCAGACCGCGCGGGCCACCAGCGAAATCAGCGCGCAGATATCGAACATTCAGTCGTCGACCGGCGAGTCCGTCATCGCGATCAAGGAAATCGGCGCCACCATCGCCCACATTTCGGAAGTGACGTCCGCGATCGCGGCTGCCGTGGAAGAGCAGGGCGCGGCGACCAACGAGATCGCCCGCAACGTTCAGCAGGCCGCCGAAGGCACTTCGCAGGTCGCCTCCGGCATCTCGGAAGTGAATCGCGGCGCCGCAGAAACCGGCACGGCCTCGTCGCAGGTGCTGGTCTCGGCCCAGTCGCTGTCGAAGGAAGGCGGACGGCTCAAGAGCGAGGTCCGGAAGTTTCTCGCCACCGTTCGCGCGTCATAATTCGCGGCTGGCGCCAACACAATACGTGCCGCGTCATGGCGCGTCGCCGCGCATCGATGTGGTCGATGACCTGATCAGGAGCGGTTGCATTGACGTCTTACGACGTGGCGTGCAGCACACCCGCAACTTACACATAGCCCCGGCCAACTGCCGACATGATCCTAGACGTGAATGCTCGGGAGAGCAGGCAAGTTTACGTCGTCTGCGCACGGCAGACGACTATGCACGAGCATGACGGCAAAGCGTGGGCCCAAGTCGGCTCGCTCGCGCAGGCGGCTACGCCGGAACGGCTTCCACGATGCACAGCGACGACATCAGCGGGATCACGCGGGCCAACCGCAATCCGGCGGCTGTGAGCATGCCGGCATGCTCCTGCTCGGTGCGCTCGCGCCCGCCCGACAGGACGAGCATGAGGAGGTCGAGCAATTTGGCATAGGACGGTCCGTTGCCCATCGGCACGACCTGATCGATGATCAAAATGCGGCCGTGATCCGGCATGGCGGCGCGGCAGTTGCGCAGAATTGCGATGCACTGCTCGTCGTCCCAGTCGTGCAGCACTTTTTTCATCACGTAGAGATCGCGACCTGATGGCACCGCAGTGAAGAAATCTCCGGCGATGAATTCGAGCCGGGCCGAAATTCCGTCGTGGCGGGCGGATTTGGCGAAATCCACCACGTGTGGAATGTCGAACAGCGTTCCCCTCATGGTGGGATAGGTCGCGATGATGTGCTTCAACAGGCCGGCTTTGCCGCCGCCCACATCGACGACCGATTTCGCGAACGAGAAGTCGTAGCTGCGCAAAACGGCTTCGTCTTCCTGCTGGCCGCGGCTGCGCAATCCCTCCGACGACGAACGGCCGGCTTCCGGGTTTTTCTTGTAGTATTCGAACAGCGGCGATCCGTAGACATGTTCGAACGCGGGTTCCCCAGTCTTGACGCTGGTTTCCAGCGCCGCCCAGGAATTCCATATCCACTCATTGCCCATCATCAGCGCATAGGCGCGAAGCGATTGCGGATGGTCGGTGCGCAGAAAAGCGGCTTTCGGCGTCAGCTCGAAATGGCGATCGTCGCGTTCGATAAAAACATCGACGGACGCAAGCGCCCGCATCACACGATAGAGCGATTGGGTGTGGGTTCCGGTCTTTTCGGCAATGGCTTCGATCGTATGAGGCCCCTCCGTCAACACATCGGCAATTCCGAGACGCGCGACGACCGTCACTGCCTGGGAAATCCAGCCGCCCGCAAGCATGGTGACGAGCTGGTGGGAGTAGAAAGCCGCAGCGTTGTTGAGGATCTGGTTGTTCATTGACGTCGCCGGTGTCCTAAATGACGCTGTGGCTGGAATGCGCGTTACTCAAGCGGGTTGATGTTGTAGAGCCGGAGAAGGTCGGCCCATTTCGTCGACTGTTGCTGGAGGATCGTCTTGAACGCTTCGGGACCTTCGCCGCGCACCACATAGCCGATTTGCTCAAGGCGCTGCTTCGTCTCCGGCGTATTGATGATACGGCGAATATCGGCTGCGATCTTTTCGCGTTGCTCCGGCGACATGTCGTTCGGCGCAAAAAAACCAAGTCCGCCGAAAAAGCCGATTTCGCCGAAGCCTGCTTCCGCGACCGTCGGAATCTCCGGCGCGGTGGGCGAACGCTTCGGATTTGTTACGGCGAGAATGTTCAGCTTCTTGGCTTTGCCGAGCTCGAGAACCGACGCCAGCGGCATCATGCTGACATCGATGCGCGAGGTCGTCTCATCCTGAATCGCGGCGAGCGGGTTCTTGTAGAAAATCAGGCTCATCTTGAATTTCGCGGCGCTCTGCAGCGCCAGTGCGAACAGGAATGGCGGACCGGGGACGGTGGCGTAATTCAGGGTATCCTGGCGCTCCCGCGCGATCTTCACCAGATCCGGCAGCGTTGCTGCGAGATCAGGGCGGGCGGTGACCGCAATGAAATCTTCCACCGCGAGCGACACCGGCGCGAGATCCCGAACCGGATCGTAAGACAGCTTCGGATGCAAAAGCGGATTGGCCGTGACCGTTCCGGTCGAGGCAAAAAGCAGCGTATGGCCATCATGGGTGCCGAGAAACGCATCAACCGCGATAATGCCGTCGGCGCCCGGTTTGTTTTCGATAACGACCGGCTTGCTCCATTCCTTCGACAGGCCGTCGGAGATGATCCGTACCACGGCGTCCGAACCTCCGCCGGGGCCGGCCAGGGTGATGATCTTAACCGGGTGATCGGGCCATGCGCGGGCGTCGTTCGAGATGCCGAGCGTGCCGATCAATAGCGTCGCGCATGCCGTCAGCGTGGCGACCCCGTGTCGCGCGCGGGTTCGCGTACGGCCGGCGATTGAGAAAATATGTGTGGCGGGTGCTGAAAAGAGGGACATGAGAATGGACATGGGAATGGACATGGGAATAGACATGGGAACTTTGCCGTTGATTTTCGTAACAGTTTCCAAAAACAACCGAAATTTGAGACCACCCAGTTGGCGTCGGTAAAGTGTGATCAGACGGGTTGCAATTTCTAGTAGTAGTGACCCGCTGGTTGTTGTATGAAGCCGTCCGCAAATCGACAACGCTTGTTTTAAAAACAATTGTTCAATAAATCGTGTCGTCTTCGTCCTATAGGGAGATCAAAGATATGTCGGCCGCGCCGGATTCCCCGAAAGTCATTATATTCCCGCCCGTCATCGGCATTGCCACCGTCGTGCTGGGATTGCTTCTGCAATGGCTCGCGCCGCTCGGTGCCTTGGCGCGTATGTCTGAGTTTCCCCGCTTCGCCACGGGCGCCGTTTTTCTGGTCGCGGGTGCGATATTGTTGGGCGGGGCCGCGCGCGCCATGAAGCATGTCGGCACGAACATCAATCCGTCGTTGCCGACCACGGCCTTGTCGGCTGACGGCGTTTTCAAATTGAGCCGCAATCCGATGTATGTTGGTGGCTCGCTGATCATGGTCGCGTTGGCGTTGTTCTTCGCACTGGACTGGTTGTTGATCCTGTTTATCCCCAGCCAGCTTGTCCTTTTCTTCGGTGTCATTAAACCCGAAGAGATTTATCTGGATGGCAAGTTTGGTGATCAATACCGGAATTACAAACGCGCCGTAGCGCGTTACCTCTTTGTATTCTGATCCTCGGCACGTCGCCGTTTGCGCTGCAGAAATACCAGATCGAACCGATCGCCAGGGTCATTTGGCACTCGCGTAATCGTCGAGATGATTAAATTCGGCTCACAAGGTAAGCGTTTGATCGTCGTTTAAAAATCGCTGTGGAGATGACGCGCGATCTTGCGGCCGCGCGCCATCAGCGGTGTTTTGCATCTTTAAGTTGTGCTAAATTTTCCGAACGATATCTCTCGCTCCGCTTTTTTATGCCGTGCTGCGAACGTTGCCCGCGTCCATTCTTGTTTGAACCCGCCACAGGTCAAATTGGAAAATTTCTCGCGCTCGTCACCGGGCACACCTGTTTGAACCGAAACGATGGTGCGAATTGTTTGTTCGCTTTTGCGGTGTCTGGGAACCCCCGCCGACCGGTTGACCTCAAGGGGTGGTTCGCTTAACAGTGTGCAGAACAACTATTTCGTGCTTCGTATATGAGTTGAGCGTGCGGCGTTTCAGTTCTGAATTCGAAATTGGCTGAGGTCTGCACGCAATGAGTACCAAAGGTTCGAACACGTGTTCGGATAGCAAAACGCGATCGAAGACTTCCGCTAAATCCACAAAGATTACAGAAAAACGAATAACGGCCACGATGAAGCGCAGGGCGCTGAAGCCGAAAAATCTCTCAGCGAAAATAAAAGTAACAAAGCAAACGACGCCGGCGTAATCGATAAAATTTTGATCTGGTGCGCCAGCTCCGCTGCCAATATGAAAATGCGGTCACATGAAAATTATGACAAATAATATAGGACAACCGCCGATGCCTTCAACGTCTGACAAGATCGCGCTCTTTATCGACGGTGCCAATCTGCACGCGACGGCCAAGGCGCTGGGGTTCGATATCGACTACAGACGATTGCTGCAGAGATTTCAGGCCATGGGCACGCTGGTGCGTGCATTCTACTACACGGCGGTGACCGAGGATCAGGAATACTCGTCCGTTCGCCCTCTTGTCGATTGGCTCGACTACAATGGCTACACGGTCGTCACCAAGGCGACCAAGGAATTCGTTGATCAGACCGGGCGGCGCAAGGTCAAGGGCAACATGGATATCGAGCTGGCCGTCGATGCGATGGAGTTAGCCCAGCACGTCGATCAAATCGTGCTGTTCTCCGGCGATGGCGATTTCCGTCCGCTGGTCGAATCCATTCAGCGCCGCGGCGTGCGTGTCACCGTCATATCCACCATCGCCAGCCAGCCGCCGATGATCGCCGACGAATTGCGCCGGCAAGCCGACGTCTTCACCGACCTCATCGAATTGCAGTCCAAGCTTGGTCGCGATCCGGCTGAACGTGCCGCTCCGCGCGAGCCTCGCGAGCGCGCCCCCGCACAGTTCGTTCAACGCAGCTATGTCGGCGCGCGGAACGACAAGGAAGATGTCGACGATTAGAGCGTTTTCGTTCCCGATCGATCTGCAACGCCGCTATCGCAAGATGGCGGCGTTGGCGTTTTCGGGTGCGCTCATCGAGATATACGGTGAGATGCAGGCCGCTTGCAGCCCCGAGACCCCTCGCAGAGAAAAATCCCGCGCGCGCAGTTCAATGGGGAAGGCGGAATGCGTAGAGCAGCGAAATAAATCCGGCCGTCATGATCGCGAGCCGCACGCGGTCGGCGACAATCCAGCGACGCACCAGGCCGCGGATCTCGTCGGCGCCGAGATCGCCACCTGCATTGAAGATCAACATGTCGTTGATGGGATAAACGTAAACGAGCGTCATCGCGAGTGCGATCGCCATGCACACGGCCGGCGCGGCAAGCCACAGCCTCATCGCCGGATCAAACCAACCGGCGATAGCGAGCAGGAAGAGGGGGATTGCGCGCAACGCCTGAGTGGGGCGGCCGAAAAAATTTCCGATCGTGCGAGGGTACCCGCTCGTGGTGAAAAAATTGCGCACCGAGTCCGGAGGCGCGGCGCTCCAGAGCGGGACGATGACCAGCATCTGGTAAATGGTTCCACCGAACCAGACGCTCAGGGACAGCACATTATACCAGAGCAGCGCGTCAACGATCGTGTGGTGCGTCATGGCTTTCCCGTCATCTTCTGCATGGCCGTTAAACCGATCGGGCCTATGTGACGATTTGGCTGCCGCAGGTCAACATTTCGTGCGCAAGGATTCATAGGCGGCGAGGCGAGAGGTAATCATGTCCGGTACGCGGAAGATGATCCAGTTAATGTTTTGTCAAAAACAGTATTCTTCAACACCTTAGCGGGATGTGTTGCCGCGAAACAGCATCGCCGGCGTGGTCTGGCGATTTGTTGGACCGTTCGCGCCGCATGAATGACGCCTGAACGGTGACGAAAAACAGTTGTCGACAACACTGAGGCCATCGTTTAACCGATGAGCAATGTCCACGTTCGTAGTCTCAAACATCAATATTTGCAGTCATTGACGGAGAATTTCTCATGCGCGTTCGCCTCGCCGCCAGTCTGGCCGTCCTGCTGATCGGCAGCACGCTGACGGCTGCGGTCGCCGCGGAAACTCCGCTCGCGAAGTGGTCGGGAAATCACAAGCTGGTGTGGAAGCTGCACGCCGAGGGCGCGCAAATTTACGAATGCGTCCCTGGAAAATACGGCGAGCTGGTGTGGCAGCTCCGCGAGCCGGTGGCGACGCTGGTCGATGGCACGATCACTGTCGGCCATCATACGGCGGGCCCGGTCTGGGTGGTGAACGGCACCACCGTTACCGCGAAGGTCACCGATACCATGGCAGGCCCAACCACCGAGGACATCCCGCAACTCAGGCTGGCCGTTACCAACACCGATGTAAGCGGCGTGGCGACGGTGCTGCGTGTCAACACCAAGGGCGGGTTGATGGAAGGAAATTGCGAAACGGTCGGCACTCTCCGGTCCGTTCCATACTCTGCGCAATACGTTTTTTTGGCGAAGTAGTTTTTGTTTCTGGCGAAGTAGTTTTTGCGTTGCGTTCCAAGCGGGCGCTGTTGCCCGTTGCGTGCGGCGTCCCAGCCGGCTCCGTTCAGGCGGCTGCGTTATGTTTTGAATTGATCTTTTGAAAATCAATGGAGTTATGACTTTGAAAAACAGTTCTCATCATCCGTTCGGACGCGGCTTCTACGCCGTTCTTCTTCCCTTGATCGCTGCCACCTTCATCCTTGCGGTATCCACCGGGCGATTGGTCTCGGCACAGACCAACGCCGAGGGGACAGTAGCGGCAGGGACATATGGGCAGTCGCGATGCAGTTCAAAGGCGACCCGGTATTTTTAGCGCCTTGATCGGCGCACGCGCGCAGGATACAGCTCGCGCCGCATGGCCGTGAGCGAGGCGAGCTTTCGCCGTTTGCGATAAGCACGCGAGACATCACCGCGGTTCATGCTGCAGTGTCCTGAAACGCGCGAGTTGAACAAGCGATGAGCTATCTTCTGGTCTTCCTGGGCGGCGGCCTTGGCGCAAGCTTGCGCCATTTCGTTAACGTGTCGTGCGCGCGGTGGCTGGGCACCGCCTTTCCCTACGGCACGTTCATCATCAATATCACCGGCTCGCTGGTGATGGGATTGATCGCAGGGTATCTGGCTTTCAGGGGCGATGCGGCCCAACCTTGGCGGCTGTTTTTGATGACCGGAATTCTCGGCGGCTATACGACGTTCTCGGCATTCTCGCTGGATTCGATGCTGCTTTACGAACGCGGTGAAATGGGGCTCGCGGCATTCTACGTGGTGGGCTCGGTGGTCATCGCCATCGCGGGTCTGTTTGCCGGCTTGACCCTGATGCGGCACCTCGCCTGAGCGTGTTCGCGCGCTGACGCTGCCATCACGCCGGCAGGTTGCAAAACAATCCGAATGCGACGGCGTGTACTCATACATTGTTCGTATGGCGACGTCGGGTTCAAGATATTGGACTGTATGAGAGTCCTCAATTACCCGTGAGCATGAAAGATGCTCGCGGATTGTATTTTCTTCATACTTTGCGCGTTTCGAACCGGCGTCGCCGACAGGTGAACATATTGATGTTCGGTTCGGCGAACTGAGCGAGTCGATCCCGCGATTGCGCGATCATCTGACATTGCAATCACCAGAGCTGCCCCGTTCGGCGGCGCATCGTCGGTTGAAAACCAATGACAGACGCTTTCCGTTTCCATCGGCTCCATGACGTTCATCAAGGCAAGATCGCGTATCTCGCGACAGTGGTCGGCGCGCTTATGCTGTGCGCCAACCCGGTCTGGGCGCAAGCGAATCGAAACCCGCCGGCGTCCAGCATCAAGATGCGCGACCCCGCCGGCGAATTGAGCATGAAGATCAGGCAGCCGTTCACCATCGCGGCTGTCGGCGACATGATCGAGATGCAGCCGTTCTCCAAAATTCAGGATCCGTCGATCCAGAACCTGCTCAGGATCATGCGCGACGCCGATGTGACGGTCGCGAATATGGAAGCGACGATCGTCGATTTCGATACTTATTCCGGTCCGCGCGGGTTGAACCTCGCGACCAGGGAAGTCGCCGACGACATGGCCGCCATGGGCATCGATATGGTGACCAAGGCCAACAACCACACGCTGGACGGCGGCGAGCAGGGACTGTGGGAAAATTTTCGCCAGCTTGAACGTGTCGGCATCGTCCATGCAGGCGCGGGGCGTGACCTGACCGAAGCCCGTGCGCCGCGCTTCTTCCTGTCCAACAAGGGCTTGGTGGGGCTGGCCGGAATCTATTCCGACGCGGCTGAGCGCGGCAGCGCGGCCACGTATCACGAGGATGGCTTCGGCGGCGTGCCCGGCAACAATGCGCTGCATGTGAGGATGTATCACGGCGTGTCCACCGAGCAGATGACGCAGCTGCGCGCCATGCGCGATTCCATTCAGGCGCGTCGCGGCGAGGTCGAAGATCCGATCGAGCCGCCGGCGGCCAACGAAGGCGACAAGCTGCATCTGTTCGAGACCTGGTTCAAGGTCATGCCGAAGCCCGGCGAATATTTCTACGAGATCGACGCCGCCGACCAGAAAGACATTCTCGGCAAGATCAGGAGCGGCAAGCAGGCCTCTGATTTCATGGTCGCTAATATTCATTGGCATCAGAACCGCTTCGCGTTCCAGCACTACTCGTTCGATCACTATCCGGCGGAGTTTGAGATTTCCTTCGCGCATCAGGCGATCGACGCGGGCGCCGATACGTTCGTCGGCCATGGCGTTCACACCATCAAGGGCGTCGAGATCTACAAAGGAAAGCCGATCTTTTACGGCCTGTCGAACTTCGTGTTTCAGAGCCAGATCATGCCGATCGCGTCCGAGCGGCCGACGCAAAAAGAAGGCACCTTCACCAGCCAGCCCGATGACGGCGCACTGCACGGCATCAGCGAGCAGAACCAGCGACGGTGGGATTGGCTGCAGAAGCCGACCAACATGGAAGCTTTGCTGGTCACCAGCCATTTCGAGGACGGTCAGCTCACCGAAGTGAAGCTTTATCCCGTGGACCTTGGCCTGACGCTGCCGAGTTCGCAGATGGGCATTCCCCGGCAGCCCGCGCCAGATGTCGCGCAGGCTATATTGAAGCGCGTTCAGGATTATTCGAAGCCGTTCGGCACCACGATCGAGATCGAAAATGGCGTGGGCGTGATCCACGTTCGCGCGGCGGATGCGGCAGCTAAGCCCGCGGCTGCGCCGAAATAGCAACGAGGCAGGTTTGACAACACTTCGGAGCGAGCGTGTCCGGTAAAGTCCTGAGAGCGAAGGCCGCTGAAAAGCGGGGCATGATCGTCGCGGGCGCGCCCAATGCGCTGGCGGCAAGGATCATCGCCGACCTCGGATTCGAGGCGGTTTACCTCACCGGCGCGGGCCTCACGAACATGTCGATGGGCGTGCCGGATCTCGGCTTCGTCGATCTCAGTCAGCTTGCCCAGAATGCGATGGCGATTCGCAGCGCGGTCGACCTTCCGATCATCGTCGATGCCGACACCGGCTTCGGCAACGCGATCAACGTGATTCACACGGTCCAGACGCTGGAGCGCTGCGGCGTGGACGCGATCCAGATCGAAGACCAGCTGTCACCCAAACGCTGCGGCCATTTTTCCGGCAAGGCGCTGATCCCCGCTGCCGAGATGGCGGACAAGATCAAAGCGGCGGTCGATACACGCCGCTCGGAGGATCTTTTGATTGTCGCGCGCACGGATGCGCGGACCGTCGAAGGTTTTCATGCCGCGATCGACCGCGCATCGCTGTTCATCGAAGCAGGCGCCGATATCACGTTCGTTGAGTCTCCGACCTCGATCGATGAGATCGAACAGATTCCAAAGCACCTCAACGCGCCGCAACTGATCAATCTCGTGGTCGGCGGCAAGACGCCGATCGTTGATCAAAAAGCGCTGTCCGATATGGGCTTTTCGCTGGTGCTCTATGCCAACGTTGCCTTGCAGGGTGCGATCTTCGGCATGCAATCGGCGTTGCGGGAGCTGGCCGCGCGCGGACGCATGGACGAAAGCTACGCCATGGTCGCAAGCTTTAACGAGCGGCAGCGTCTGGTGAACAAGCCGCATTTCGACATGCTGGAGGATCGCTATGCCTCGCGCTAGCGGCTCCCGCATGGAAGCGCGGTGCGCTACGCCAGGGCGGTGTCAGACCACGGGGTCGGCCTTGGATGTTTTGGCGGTGTGCGTGATCAGTTCGGAAAATCGCTTGACGGTCTCCGACCACTCGCCACGACGCATGGCCAGATTCAAACGCGCAAGCGGCTGAACCGCACAATGGAGATGACGATAGGTCACGCCGTCCATGTTCATGCGCCGCAGCGAATCCGGGACGATGGAAATGCCCAGACCCGCGGCGACCAGATTCAGCGTGGACACGATGCGAGGCGCTTCTTGACCGATTTGCGGGCTGAAACCCGCGGTGTGGCAGGCGGAAATGATTTCGTCGTAGAGCCCCGGTCCGGCCGGACGGCGGTACACGATGAAAGTTTCGGAGGAGAGCGATTTCAATGCCACCGGATTGTCGAGCGGCGTCGTTTTCGCGATCGGATGGTCGCTCGGCAAAGCCACGACCATGGTTTCCTCGAGCAAGGGATAGACGATGAGGCCTTCGGCGTTGGCGACTGGCGTTCGAATGAAGGCAACATCGATGCGTTCGCTGCGCAATTCGTCGATCAATTCGGTGGTGCCGTTTTCCTGCAGCGTCAGGGAGACCAGCGGAAAGGCATCGCGGAACATGCGAATGACGCGCGGAACGAAGGGATGAAACGGTGCGGAGCTCGTAAAACCAACGGAGACAAGGCCCTGTTCGCCGCGCGCGGTGCGGCGCGTGGTGGCAAAGGCGTGGTCGACATGGGCAAGGATGCTGTGCGCATCCGCCAGCAATGCGCGGCCCGCGTCGGTCAACTCGACACCACGCGGCTTTCGCCGGAACAGCTGCACCTTCAATTCGTGTTCGAGTGCTTTGATCTGTTGACTGAGGGGAGGCTGTTGCATCCCGAGCCGTTCAGCGGCGCGCGTGACATGCCCCTCTTCCGCGACGGCAATAAAATATCGGAGATGTCGCAATTCCATTGCCATATCCAATAAGTCTCAATTTCGACGTTCACGCATTATGGATCAATTCGGGCTCTACGACTATCGGGAACGGCATACAAGAGGAAGACCACAATGATTTCTATCGAAACCACGCCAGAGACCGCCGACAAGCTCTATCAGAAGATGGCCCACAATCTGTCGATTGTTCGCCGCCGTCTCAAGAAGCCGTTAACGCTCGCCGACAAGATCGTGCTCGGCCATCTCGACGATCCGGAAAACCAGGAGCTGGTCCCCGGCCAAAGCTATCTGCAGCTGCGTCCCGATCGCGTGGTTTTCCAGGACGTGCTCGGACAGAGCGGCATGCTGCAGTTCATGCAGACCGGACGCAAGAGCGTCGCGGTGCCGACCACCATTCATTGCGACCACTTGATTCAGGCCAATGTCGGCGCGGATGCCGATCTGCGCACCTCGCTCGCGGACAGCAAGGAGGTCTATGACTTCCTGCGCTCCACCGCTGCGAAGTACAATTGCGGTTTCTGGGAGCCGGGCGCCGGCATCATTCACCAGGTTGTTCTCGAAAATTATGCGTTCCCCGGCTGCATGATCATCGGCACCGACTCGCACACGCCGAACGGCGGCGGCCTGGGCGCATGCTCCGTCGGCGTCGGCGGCGCGGACGCGGTCGAAGTGATCTCGGGCATGCCGTGGGAATTGCTCTATCCCAAGCACATCGCGGTCTATCTCACCGGTGAACTCAACGGCTGGACCGCTCCGAAGGACGTCATCCTTTACGTCGCGGGGCAGCTCACGGTTTCCGGCGGCACCAACGCGATCATCGAATATATCGGCCCCGGCGCCCGTACCATCAGCGCCACGGGCAAGGCCACCATCACCAACATGGGCGCCGAGCTCGGTGCGACGACCTCCATGTTCCCCGCCGACGACAAGATGGCGCGTTACCTCAAGGCGACCGGCCGCGCCGCGCTCGTTCCGCTGATGGAGCAGTATCGCGAACTTCTGGTCCCCGACGAGGAAGTCGAGAAGGATCCGGAACGATACTACGATCGCGTGGTTCGTCTCGATCTCAGCACGCTCGAGCCGTATGTCGTCGGTCCGCACACGCCGGATCGCGCGCGTCCGATCTCGAAGTTCGCCGCTGAAGTCAAGGACAGCTCAAACCAGTTCGTCGACGCGATCTCGAGCGCATTGATCGGAAGCTGCACCAACTCGTCCTACGAAGACATGAGCCGCGCCGCGGATGTCGCCAATCAGGCCAAGGCGAAGGGCCTTGCGATGGCGACGCCGTTGCTGGTCACCCCCGGCTCCGAGCAGGTGCGCGCGACGATCGAGCGCGACGGGCAGATGAAGGCCTTGGCTGACGTCGGCGCAACCGTGCTGGCGAATGCCTGCGGTCCCTGCATCGGCCAGTGGAAGCGTGCCGCCGAAGCGGAAGTGCCGAATTCGATCGTCACCTCCTACAACCGCAACTTCCCGCGCCGCAACGACGGTCAGGGCACCACGATGAACTTCATCGCGAGCCCGGAAATCGTCACCGCGATGGCAGTCGCCGGACGGCTTTCCTTCAATCCGCTGAAGGACACGCTGGTTGCCAAGGACGGCAAGCCGTTCAAGCTGGAATCGCCGAAGCCCGCTCCGGATGTTCCGCCGGCGAACTTCACCCGCGGCAAGGACGTCTACACCCCGCCGCCGGCTGATGGATCGTCGATCCAGATCAACATCGCGCCGGACAGCGGCCGTCTGCAACGCCTGAATCCATGGCCGGCCTGGGACGGCCAGGACTATCTGGACATGCCGGTGCTGGTGAAAACCAAAGGCAAGACCACTACCGACCACATCTCGCCGGCCGGCCCGTGGCTGCGGTTCCGTGGACACCTGGACAAGTTCAGCGACAACATGTTCATGGGCGCGAACAACGCCTTCACCGGCGAAACCGGCAAGGCGACCAACGTCCTTACCGGCGTGAAAGGCCAGTCGATCTCCGACAATGCCCGCAGCTACAAGGCCAAGGGTGCGAAGTGGATCGTGATCGGCGACCAGAACTACGGCGAAGGCAGCAGCCGTGAGCACGCGGCCTTGTCTCCGCGTCACCTCGGCGGTGTTGCCGTGATCGCCCGCAGCTTTGCGCGCATTCACGAAACCAACCTGAAGAAGCAGGGATTGCTGGCGTTGAAATTCCAGGACCCGGCGGATTACGATCGGATCGCCGAGAACGATCGCATCAGCCTTCTCAATCTGAAGGACATGGCGCCTGGGAAGCCTGTGGAGTGCCGCATCCAGCACGCCGACGGATCGGTCGAAACGCTGATGCTGTCGCACACGTTCAGCGCCCCGCAGATCGAATGGTTCCGTGCCGGTTCGGTTTTGAACCTGTTTCGAGGCAAGTAAAGTCCGCTCTTAACTGCTCTTTGAGATCGTCTTGAGGGCAAACTGAAGACACCACGCCAGACCGGCGGCTTCCCGCCGCCGGTCTTGTTGCAAGTTGTTGCAAGGAAAACGCTCATGAAAATTACCATCCTCGACGACTACTTCGATACGCTGCGGACGCTTGATTGCTTCAAGATCCTGAAGGGGCACGAGGTCACGATCTGGAACGACCATGTTCAGGACGTGGATGCGCTTGCCGATCGGCTGCGCGACACTGAAATTCTGATCCTGATCCGCGAGCGCACCAAGATTCTGGCGCCGCTGCTGGAAAGACTGCCCAAGCTGAAGATCATCAGCCAGCGCAGCGTCTATCCTCACATCGATGTTGCCGCCTGCACGCGGCTCGGCATCATCCTGTCGTCGAGCCAGCACCCCGGCTTGCCGTCCTACGCGGCTTCGGAACTGACCTTCGCGCTGATCCTGGCGGCGTTGCGCCAGATTCCCCAGCAGATGGCTTCGCTTCAGGCCGGCAACTGGATGATGGGCGTCGGCAGCGGCGTTCGCGACAAGACGCTGGGCATCTACGGTTACGGCCGCATCGGCAGCGTGGTTGCCGGTTTCGGCAAGGCGTTCGGCATGAAGGTTCTGGTGTGGGCGCGCGAACCCGCCCGCAAGCAGGCCGAAGCGGACGGTTATACCGCCGCACGCAGCAAGAACGAATTCCTCGAGACGAGTGACGTCGTCTCGCTTCACATGCGTCTCGTCGACGCCACCCGTGGCATCGTGACGGCGGACGATCTCGCCCGCATGAAGCCGACTGCTTTGCTGGTCAACACCAGCCGCGCGCCGTTGATTCAGCCGGGTGCGCTGGTCGAGGCTTTGAAAAAAGGACGGCCGGGCATGGCTGCAGTGGACGTCTACGAGGAAGAGCCCGTGCGTGACACCAAGCATCCGTTGCTTAACATGAAGAATGTGATCTGTACGCCGCACATCGGTTATGTAACGCGCGAAGAATACGAAGTGCAGTTCACAGATATCTTCAATCAGGTCGTTGCGTTCTGTCAGGGCGCGCCGATCAATGTCATCAACCCAGACGTGTTGAAGCACGCGTGAGGATTGCGTTTCACGATGGAATGAAGCTGATATCGCGTTTTGTTTTAATGCGACATTCGGTCCATACCATCGGTGTATGAGCGCGTAAGCCGAGAAGTATTGGACAGGCCATAGGGTGTGTCTCAAAACCTTCGAAAGAAGGAATGAGAGATGTCATCCGGTCTCCCGATCTCTGCATGCGCAGTAGCGGATCGTCGCCGCGTTGTTGCATTGCAAGACCAGAAAACCGCGGACGGCAATTTTGCTGCCTGCGGTTTTTGTTATGTCGTCTCTTCTGATTTCAAATCTTACAATTTCGAATTGTTAGAAATCGCGCGCGCGGGTATTGGCGCATGACGCTCGCGAGCCTGCCAGCGGTTTACATGCGCGGCGGCACCAGTCGCGCGCTGTTTTTTGCACGTCACGATCTGCCGGAGGCGCGCGAGGACTGGGACCCGATTTTTCTGTCGGCGCTCGGCAGTCCTGACCCTTACATGCGCCAGCTCGATGGCATGGGCGGCGGCATTTCGTCGTTGTCGAAGATCGCGGTGATCGCGCCGCCGTCGCGCAGCGATGCGGACGTGGATTACACATTTGCGCAGGTTCAGGTTTCGGATTGTGCGGTGGGCTACAAGGCGAACTGCGGCAACATCTCGGCCGCGGTCGGTCCATTCGCCGTGGAAGAGGGCTTCGTCAAGGTGTCCGGACCGCAAGCCGTGGTCCGCATTCACAACACCAATACCGGCAAGATCATCGTGTCGTCATTCCCGCTGGAAGATGGCCGTCTTGCGTCAGCGGGCGATTTCGCGATTTATGGCGTGGCGGGAACCGCTGCCCCGATCAGGCTCGAATTTATCGATCCCGGCGGAGCCGCCACCGGCGCGTTGTTGCCGACCGGCGCTGCCGTCGAGAAGCTCGATGTTCCCGAATTGGGAAACGTCGTCGTCTCGATGATCGATGCTGGAAATCCGGTGGTCTTTCTCGATGCCAAGGCGCTCGGCGTGGCGATCGATCTCGGGCCGGACGACCTCGCGGCTGAAACGGAAACCATCAAGGTGTTCGAATCCATTCGCATCAGCGCCGCGGTGGCGATGGGTTTGACGCGGGATCGCGTCACTGCCGCCCACAGCGTGAAGAACGTGCCTTTGGTCGTTCTGCTCGACACCGCGCGCGATGCCGCGTTGCGCAAAGGTGCGGCGGCGCCCGTGGATAGCATCGATATTTTTGCGCGTACGATTTCCGCCGGACAGCCGCACAAGGCCATGCCGACGACGGCTGCCGTTTGCCTCGCGATCGGCGCGCGCATTCCGGGATCGCTGGTCGACAGATTCGCCGGGCTGCGCAACGCCGACGAAATCCGGATCGGACATCCGGCCGGCAGCATCGCTATCGAAACCTGCGCGCGAACGCGGGACGACGCCACCATCGAAACCGGCGTCGTGGTGCACCGGACGGCGCGACGATTGATGGAAGGCAGAGTGTTTTTTCAACGCCGCGGTCAATAGCAAGCAAGGACCCGAAGCAAGCGACTGGAAGTTCGATCAAGCGGCGTGACGCCGCCCAAAAACATCAAAGTATCCCGGGGAGGAGATGTAAATGAGTGAAACAAAGGTGAGCCGGCGATCCACCATCGCCAAGGTCTTGCGGGTCTCGAGCGGCAATTTGCTCGAGATGTACGATTTCATGATCTTCGGCTATTATGCCGCTTCGATCGGAAAGGCATTTTTCCCGAGCAGCGATCCCGCACATGGCGAGTTCGTTTCGTTGATCCTGTCGCTGACCACATTCGGCGCGGGCTTTCTGGCCCGGCCGCTGGGCGCGATTTTCCTCGGCGCTTATATCGACAAACATGGTCGCCGCGCGGGTCTGGTGATGACGCTGGCGCTGATGTCGGTCGGCACTGTGGTCATCGCTGCACTGCCCGGCTATGCGACCATCGGCATTCTGGCGCCATTGTTGGTGCTGGTCAGCCGTCTGATCCAGGGCTTCTCGGCCGGCGTCGAACTTGGTGGCGTGTCGGTCTATCTCTCGGAAATCGCAACGCCCGGCAACAAGGGCTTCTATGTCGCGTGGCAGTCCGGCAGCTTGCAGCTTGCCGTGGTGCTCGCAGCGGTCACGGGCGTGGTGCTCAACGTCATGCTGCCGGAAGCGACGATGCAGGCATGGGGATGGCGCATTCCGCTGCTGATGGGCTGCGCGATCATTCCGTACCTGTTCTATATACGCAGCTCGCTTGAGGAAACCGAGGCGTTCAAGGCGCGCAAAAAGCGCCTGACGGCGCGCGAGATCTTCTCCAGCATGCTGGACAACTGGCGGCTGATGGTTCTGGGCGCAATGATGGTTCTGATGACCACGGTGTCGTTCTATCTGATCACCGCCTACACCCCGACCTTCGGCAAGAAGGTGCTGCATCTGACCGATATCGACTCGCTGCTGGTGACGCTCTGCGTCGGTCTTTCGAATCTGTTGTGGCTTCCGCTTAGCGGCGCATTGTCGGACAGGATCGGCCGCCGGCCGATCCTGGTGGCTTGCGCGGCGCTCGCGATGTGCACGGCCTATCCGATCATGTCGTGGCTGATCACATCGCCGTCCTTTATGCATCTTCTGCTGGTCGAGCTTTGGCTGAGCTTCATCTACGCCTGCTACAACGGCGCGATGATCGTTTATCTGACGGAGATCATGCCCGAAGAAGTGCGGACCTCCGGCTTCTCGCTGGCGTACAGCATGGCGACTATCGTCGGCGGCATGACGCCCGCCGTCTCCACGGCCTTGATCGAAAAAACCGGCAACGGCGCGATGCCGGGATTGTGGATGGCGGGTGCGGGTGCGTTGGCTCTCGTCGCTATTCTGCTGATGGGATCGCGCGCGATGGCGCTGCATCAGGCCCCGGCATAATCACGACGCGCACGCAACACAACACGACAATGACGATGCGGAGACGATTCCAGACAACGGGATCGTCTCCGCGCTCGTATCGTCTCGGGGATGTTCGAAGAAACGAAGCGCAGCGCCTTTGGCGCCAGCGTGTCGCGCGCAATGGGCGGCTGTTACCGGGATACGGCCAGACGAACGTCCATCTCGTCTTTTTGTAAGCCGGATTTTTCACTGTCGCTCCCTGCAACGGCATTGTCGTCGTCAACGGCGGCGGCGGGTGTGAGATCAACCGGGTTGCCTGCGGCGAGATTGGAGACCATATCCGCGAACAGCCGAGCCACGGGTGAGATGTCGCCTGTGCGGAACGCAAGCTGAATGGGCGCACGGAGATCGAAATCGTTGCGCAACGGAACGTAAGTCACCGACTGCGAGTTGAGGCGTTGCATCGACATCGGAACCAGCGTGATACCGAGACCTGCGGCCACCAGATTCAGCGTGCCCACCATGCGCGGGGCTTCCTGGCCGATACGCGGCGCGAAGCCGGCGCGCGCGCAGGCGTTGACGATGACATCGTACAATCCAGGACCGACCGAGCGCCGATACATCAGGAAGGTTTCTGCGGACAGCGCTTCGAGCGAAACGCCCGAGCGATGTTCACTGGTGGCAAGCCAGTGGCTGTTGGGAACAGCGACCACCATCTCTTCGTCGATCAGCGGCAGGATCGTCAGGCCCTTGATGTTGGGGGCGGCGCCACGCACGAAGGCGACGTCGACCCGTTGCGCGCGCAATGCATCGAGCAGTTCCGCCGTGCAGCTTTCGTCGAGCGCGACGGAGACGTCGGGGAATTTCTGACGGAAGGTGCGAATTGTCTGCGGCACGAAATCGTTAAAGGCGCCTGAATTGGTGTAGCCGATCGAGATCCGTTCATGTTGCCCACGGCCGCAGCGGCGCGTGTCGTCCAGCGTCCGGTCGAACATGTCGAGAATCTTGCGCGCGCCATCGAGCAGCGTGCTTCCGGCCTCCGTCAGCTGAATGCCGCGCGAGGAGCGCTTGAACAACGGTGTGCCGATTTCCTCTTCCAGCGCGCGGAGCTGCTGGCTCAGCGGCGGCTGCTGAATGCCCAGGCGTTCCGCGGCACGCGTGACCGAGCCTTCTTCGGCAAGCGCCACGAAGTATCGCAAATGCCGAAGCTCCACTGCTGCTATACGCTTCAGATATAACATTAGCATCACCCGTATATTGGACTTCGGAGAGGGGCGCCATTAACCTTCCCGCCAGCCAAGCGAAACTTGGAGGAGGGTGAGATAGTACAGGGTGTATCAGAGACAGACAATCTACTCCCGTCTGTTCGGGACGATATCTGGGAGTTCCCTGTGCTTCATGCCCGCGGCGGGACGTCGACCGGTCTTGCAATTTGGGAGCGTATTGTCCCTCGGGAGCTCGCGCTGCGAGAGGAGCTGATCCGCCACCTGATGGGCGTGCCCCTCGAAGGCAATCAGCCCGGCAACCGGCAGATCACCGGCCTGGGACGTGGCGCTCCGACCAGCAACAAGGTTTTCCTCACCGATGTCGAGCGCGATGCGCACGGTCATCTTCGGCTCGTCAGTACGCTGGCGCAGCTGGCGGCGGAGCGATCCGCGATCGACTGGAGCGTGAACTGCGGCAACATGTCCGCGGCGCTGCCGCTGTGGGCGATCGACCAGCGCATGGTGCCGGTCGACAAGAACGCAGACAATTTCGAGATCGATATTTTCAATACCAACACCAGCGTCACCACGACCGCGCGCATGTCGCGATCCAACGGGCAGTGGGTCAATTCGGAAATTCCGGGCGTCAACGGCTCGTTCCCTTCGGTCGATCTGTTTTTAGCAGACCCGGTCGGCGCGAAGACCGGAAAGCTGTTGCCGACCGGCGCGCCGGTCGATCAGATCGATAAATATTCGGTGTCGTGTGTCGATGTCGCGGTGCCGATGATGATCGCGCGCGCCAGCGATTTCGGCAAAACCGGTTCCGAGACGATCGCGGATCTGGAAAAAGACCGCGACTTCATGGCCGCGCTGAAGAAGCTGTGGGTGGAAGCGGGGCTGCGCATGGCGTTACGCACGCGCGACGGCTCGCTGATGACCGTCGATCAGCTGGCGCAAAGCGAAACCATTCCGAAAGTCTGCATCGTCGGCCCGCCGACGGGCTCCGGCCATATCGCCACCCGCTATTTCACGCCGCAGGCGGGGCACAACGCGATGGCGGTGTCGGGCGGTTGCTGCCTCGCGGCCGCGTGCCTGATACCGGGGACCGTCGCGCACAAGATCGCGCGTAACGTCAGCCCGCTGGAGGCCGCTTCGAAAGAAGTGCGGGTCGATATCGAAAATCCAGCCGGCATCCTGTCGGCGACCATCGAGGGCCATCAGGACAGCGGCGGGATTCACATCACGCGCGCAGCCTACCAACGCTCCGGCCAGATCCTGATGCGCGGCGCCGTGCCGCTGTATCGTGCGTCGGCGGCGCTGAAGAAGGCTCTGGGCGAAATCGCGTCGATGCAAAACGTCGCCCCGCTCAAGGCGTCGTAGAACATTCTGGCCGGGATGGTCGTGTCCATCCTGGCCGCAGTCCGTTGCAGGATTTTGACAGATCGTGCGTTTCGCGAATCTTCCAAAATTCGATCGTACGGTTGTTGCAAAAGACATTCAGGCGCCACCGCTTGTCGTGCGCACTTTTGGCAATTCAAGGCGAAATATTCATCAAGGCGAAATTTTCATGGGCTCGTTTCCGAAGTCCGGATTCAAGACGCAACGCAGCCTGGTGGTTGACCGCAAAAGCTATGAGTATTTCGCGCTGTCCGCGCTGCCGAAGGCTGTCGGCGAAATAAACCGGCTACCGGTCAGCCTCAAGGTCTTGCTGGAATGCGCGCTGCGCCTGACGGAAACCGAGGACGCGCCGGGCTCGCCCACGGAAGGGTTCTCGCGCTGGCTGCAATCGGGCCGCTGCGGCGACCAGGTCTCGTTCCGTCCGTCCCGCATTCTGATGAACGATTTCACCGGCGTGCCCGCGCTGGTCGATCTGGCGGCGATGCGAGACGGCATGGCCGCGCTCGGCGGCGACCCCAAACGCATCAATCCGACGCTGCCCGTCGACCTCATCATCGATCACTCGGTGATCGTCGACCATGCGCAAACGGCCGACGCTACGGAACGCAACGAAGCGGTGGAGTTCCAGCGCAATCGCGAGCGTTTCGAGTTTCTGCGCTGGGGGCAGGCGTCGTTCGATAACTTCCGGGTGTTCCCGCCCGGCGCCGGCATCTGCCATCAGGTCAATCTCGAATATCTCGCGCAGTGCGTTTGGACGGCGGAGCGTTCCGGCGCGACGTATGTCTATCCGGATTTGGTCTGCGGCACCGACAGCCACACGCCGATGATCGGCGGGCTCGGCGTGCTGGGCTGGGGCATCGGCGGCATCGAGGCCGAAGCCGCGATGCTGGGACGTTCGCTGGCGATGCTGATCCCCGACGTGATCGGCGTGCGCGTCACTGGTCAATTGCCGGAAGGCATCAATTCCACCGATCTGGTGCTGACCGTCACGCAGATTTTGCGGCGCAAGGGCGTGGTCGGAAAATTCGTGGAGTTTTTCGGTCCCGGACTGGATGCGCTTCCGCTGGCCTATCGCGCGGCCATCAGCAACATGGCGCCGGAATACGGCGCGACATGCGGCTTCTTCCCGGTGGACCGGCAAAGCCTGGATTATCTCCGCCTCACGGGCCGTGACAGCGCGCGTATCGCGCTCGCCGAAGCCTATCTGCAGACGCAGGGCATGTTCCGCGACAGTGACACGCCCGATCCGCTATTCACCGAGACGCTCGAACTGGATCTCTCGACAATCCAGCGCAGCGTGGCCGGGCCGCGCCGGCCGCAGGATCGCGTGGCCTTGCAGGAGGCAGCGTCTGGCCTCACCACCGAACTTGCGACGACGTATAAAGTGGGCGCGGCGACCAGTGCTCCGGCGGCGAATCCGGTTCAGAACAAGACCGGCGACAACGATACGCAGGACATCACCCACGGCAAGGTGGTGATCGCGGCCATCACGTCGTGTACCAACACCTCCAACCCGGCGCTCTTGATCGCGGCGGGCCTTCTCGCGCGGAAAGCACGCGCAAAGGGCCTGAACCGGAAGTGGTGGGTCAAGACCTCGCTGGCGCCGGGCTCGCGCGCCGTCACGGATTATCTGGAAAAATCCGGTCTGCAGGCCGATCTCGACGCGATCGGGTTTCACACCGTCGGTTACGGCTGCACGACATGCATCGGCAATTCCGGTCCGCTGCTCGATGGCGTTGCAGGAATGATCGACGCGCAAAAGCTGGTCGCGGTCGCGGTGCTGTCGGGAAATCGCAATTTCGAAGGACGCATTCATCCCAAGGTGCGGGCAAGTTATCTGGCGTCGCCGCCGCTCGTCGTGGCCTATGCGCTGCTCGGTTCCATGACGACGGACATCACGACGCAGCCGCTGGGCGCGGGAGCCGATGGCAAGCCGGTGTACCTGAAAGAGATCTGGCCGAGCGACCGCGAGATCGACGACACGATGGCGGCCTGTCTGACGGCGGATCAATACAAGTCGCGCTACGGCAGCATTCTCTCCGGCACCAAAGACTGGGAAGCGATCTCGGTGAACGATCATCCGGTCTATGCCTGGGACGAACGCTCCACCTATGTGCGGCGGCCGCATTACTTCGAAGACATGGCGCGAACGCCGGCCGCGACGACGGACATCGTCGGCGCGCGCATTCTCGCGGTGCTGCCGGATTCTATTTCCACCGATCACATCAGCCCTGCCGGGTCGATCGAGAAATTGTCGCCCGCTGGCCGCTATCTATCGGAACGCGATACCGAGGAAGAGGATTTCAACAGTTACGGTGCGCGTCGCGGCAACCACGAGGTGATGATCCGTGGCGCTTTCGCCAATATTCGTCTCAAGAATGAAATGGTCGAGGGCGAGGGCGGCAAGACCATCCACATTCCGTCGGGCGTCCAGATGACAATGTACGAGGCGGCGGAGCGCTATCATTCCGAGGCCACGCCGCTGGTGATCGTCGCCGGCAAGGAATACGGCTGCGGTCCCTCGCGCGACTGGGCGGCGAAGGCCACGCTGTCGCTCGGCGTCAAAGCGGTGATCTGCGAAGGCTTCGAGCGCATTCACCGCTCCAACCTGATCGGCATGGGCATCCTGCCGTTGATGTTCCGCGACGGCGACACCCGCCAGACCCTCGGCATCCGTGGCACCGAGATCATCGATGTGCTGGGCGTGGAGAGTTTCGGCCCACGCTCCGAGCTCATGCTCGCCATTCACCGCGCCGACGGCAGCGTGGACGGAGTTTCGGTGGTCTGCCGCATCGATACGGACGAAGAGCTGCAGGACTACAGGCACGGCGGCACGTTGCAACATCTGTTGCGCAGGTTCACGGCGGATGACGCCGCTGCCTAGGCTGTGACGAATCCGGCTCCGCGCTCGGTATGCGGAGCCGCAACAAGAGTTCGTGTTTGCGTATCGCTGTGTGGAGACAATCTGGACGAAATGGATGGCGTATCTCTCACGCGAGCCGGATATTCATTCAATTATAACTGGTTATTGATAGGTATATTCGTAGTTATGCGCCTGCGCAGAATTGCGCGGCATCGGCTGAGGCATAAGGGGAATGCTCGATGTTACGATTTCTGGTCGACATTAAAATCAGCACCAAGCTCGGAATCATTCTGGGGCTGAGCGTCGTTCTGGTTTCGACGATTGTCGTCTTCCAGATTCTCGCGAACGCGAAAATCAAGGAAGCGAATGTCCAGGCGGTTCGCCGTCAGATTCTGCTCAAGGGGACGGACGACACGAAGTCGGCGATCCAGGCGCTGCGGATCGGGTTGCTTGAGATCAGCGTGTCGCGCACCACGGATGAACTGCGGCGGGCCGCCGACACCTTCGATGAACAACGCACCGCCATCAACATCGCAACCGACACCCTGGAAGGTCAATCGAGATCCGCCAAGAACCGCGAGATGGCTCAGCAGATCCGCGCGCTCGCCGAACAATATGCGAAGCTCGAAAAGGAAACCGTCACCCTCAAGACCCAGCTGATCTCCGGCAACGCCGGCGACAAGAGCAACTCGGAAGCTCAGGAGCGCATCACTTATCTCGCGCATGAAGGCTCGGCCGCCATCGCCAAGGAAATGGCAACGCTGGCTGGCGCGATCGCCGATGTCGCCATGCGCGCCAACGAACGGGATTCAGGAATTGCCGCCGCCGATGTGGAGAAAGCGGAATATGCCGGCCTCGTGATGGGGGTCGCGGCGGTTGGGATCATGATCGCGGCGATGATCTATTCGGTCATGACGATCGTGCTTCCGATCCGCGCCTTGTCGAGCTCCATGCTCGATCTGGCGGGTGGAAATTTTTCGGTGATCCCCGCCGGATTGGACCGCCATGACGAAATCGGCTCGGTCGCGGGTGCGGTGCAGAAATTCAAGGTCGCGGCGCAGGAGCGGGCCTTCGCGGAAGCGGAGGAAAAGTCGGCGCATGACAAGGCCGCCACCGCTCAGCGCAAGCAGGACATGAACAAGATCGCCGACGATTTCGAGACAATGGTGCTCCGGATCATCGACGAGGTCTCATCGGCGTCGCTCGATCTGGAAACGGCGTCGGAAGTCCTGACCAAGAACGCCAGCAAGACCCAGGAAATCGCGACCCATGTCGCGGCCGCGGCGGACGAAGCCTCGGTCAATGTGCAGACGGTGGCTTCCGCGACCGAAGAGATGTCGTCGTCGGTCAACGAGATCGGCCGGCAGGCCAGCGAGTCGACCCGGATCGCGAGCGAGGCCGTAGCCCAGGCACAGGAAACCGATCTCAAGATCGGCGAACTGTTCAAGGCCGCAGAGAAGATCGGCGACGTGGTGAAGCTCATCACCTCGATTGCCGAAAAGACCAATCTGCTCGCGCTCAACGCCACCATCGAGGCGGCGCGGGCCGAACATGCCGGCAAAGGGTTTGCCGTCGTCGCCTCCGAGGTCAAGCAACTCGCGACCCAGACCGCGAAGGCGACCCAGGACATCAGCGAACAGATCACCGATATGCAGATGGCGACCAGCGATTCCGTCGCGGCGATCAAGGCGATCGGCAACGTGATCGGCAATCTCGCGCACATCGCCACCAATATCGCGGCGGCGGTGGAAGAGCAGGGCGTGGTGACGCGGGAGATTTCCAGCAGCACCCATCAGGCGGCTTCAGGAACCAACAACGTTGCCTCGAACATCGCCGAGGTCAATCGCAGCGCGACCGAAACCGGTTCAGCGTCGTCGCAGGTGCATTCGGCTGCGCGGAAGCTGTCGTCCGAGAGCGACCGGCTGAAGTCGGAGGTCAACAAGTTTCTGGCGACCGTCCGCGCGGCGTAGCGCGGCGACGCGAATGCGTTCGGGCATCGTCGATGCCCGAACGAGACGACAAGGTAAGCGTCTGCTCCGATCGAATGAAAGCGATCGCGGCGAATATTAAAGTGTATTGCAGAACGACGCTTCGACAAACGGTCGAATGCCTCTTGGGCCGGAAGGAATATTCAAAAACACTATCGCGGCAAGACGCGATCGTTAAACGGCAGTCCCGTTTTCACGCAGCTTACGAACGAGTTCGGAACCGTGATCGGAAATGTGGCGCTTCAAAATCTTGACGGCCGTCGTGGCGTCGTGCGCAGTGCAGGCGCTCACCATTTGCCGGTGCTCGTCGATCGCCACCGCCCATTCCTTGAGCCGGGCGGCGGAGAGCGTCTTCTGCGACTCTTTCTTCTGAACGCTGGCCCGCATTGCCTTTATCCGGCTGCGCAAGTGCCGCGCGAACAGCTGGTGCAGATTTTCGATGGCGTCGAGAAGCCGTGGCCGCTTGGCCGGAAGATAAAGCCTCTTGTGAAACTCCCAATTGGCTTCGCCCCAGCGGGTGTCGAATTCCGCATCGGCGTCGAACACCGGCTTCTTGAGCGCGCGCTCGGCATCGATCACCGTCTCGAGCGCATGTTTGGCGTCTCTGGCGGTGAAGTTAGCGGCGGTCAGTCCGATGGCGAGAGATTCCAGCGCGTAACGCATATCCAGAATTTCCTCGAAGTCTTCCGCAGTGAGTGCGGTGACCACGACACCCCGTCGCGGTTGGGTTTCCACCAGGCCTTCGCCTTCGAGCCTGAGCAGCGCTTCGCGAACCGGCACGCGGCTGACGCCAAATTTCTTGGCGATCAATTCCTGACGCAGCACAGTGCCGCCGGCAAGCGCTCCCTCGAGGATGGCCTGTCGCAGCGCGCGCAATATGGATTCCGTCACGGTGGGCGCCGGTCTGGAAAGATCGATCAGATATCCGCTGAGATCCATATTCTTTTCTCTGAAATGTTGTGTCGCTCAATTCCGGCCAGGCATTGCAAAACAAGAATGCAAATGTCGTCCGCGCTGGCTTCTCTCAGCCGTCTGCCGCGAGGGCGCGTTCGAAGACAGTTCCCGGGGGGCCGCGCGTTGCCATCCGTCACCCGATCTCTTCGCATGGATTACGCATTGGGCAATCGCCTTCTTTTTCGGCATGCACTGATTTGCGCGCAGAACGAAACGTTCTCGCAACTATCGTTCGCGTTATGCGCGGCCGCAACGCGTTATCGGCGGCGCGATCATCCGAAAACCTTCGGCACCGGCTTTTCATGAGGAGCCTCTGAATGTCTCAAAAAACGCTTTTCCCGGGCTACCGTATCCTGTATACAGGATATGTGGTTTCGAGGACGAAGCCAACAAGGTTATGAGGGCAGGCGAGGAATTGATGATGTCTCATATGACAAGGGTCGCCGTGGCGCAGACGGCACCTGCCCCCAGCGTTGAGGAGGCGATCGCCCGGATCGAGGCGTATTCCGCCCAGGCCGCCAAGGCCGGCAGCCAGCTCTTGTTGTTTCCCGAAGCTTTTATCGGCGGTTACCCGCGCGGCGCATCGTTTGGAACCGTGGTTGGCGAGCGGACGCTCGAGGGCCGCGACGAGTTCCGGAAATACTGGGAAGGCGCAATCGACGTGCCCGGCGAGGTTTGTTCGCAACTGGCCGGGATCGCGGCGCGTCATCGTCTTTATCTCGTGATCGGCGTGATCGAGCGCGAACTCGGCACGCTTTATTGCACCATCATCTTTCTGTCGCCGACCGGCGAGCTCATGGGCAAGCATCGCAAGCTGATGCCCACGGGATCGGAACGGCTGATCTGGGGCTACGGCAACGGCTCGACGATGCCGGTGTTCGACACGCCGCTCGGCAAGGTCGGCGCGGTGGTGTGCTGGGAAAACTACATGCCGCTGATGCGCGCGGCGCATTATGCCAAAGGCATCGAAATCTATTGCGCGCCCACGGCGGACAGCCGCGATTTATGGCTGGCGACGATGCGCCACATCGCCATCGAAGGGCGCTGCTTCGTGCTGTCGGCGAACCAGTTCGCACGGCAAAGCGATTATCCGGATTCCCCGCGCTCGCCGTCTTCCAACGAGGATGCGATCGTGTGCCGGGGCGGCAGCTGCATCATCGACCCGTTTGGCAATATTCTGGCGGGGCCGGAATACCAAGGCGAGGCGCTGCTGACGGCGGATATCGACCGTCGCGCCATCGCCCAGGGCAAATTCGATTTCGATGCGGTCGGGCATTACTCCCGCCCGGATATCTTCAGTCTGGCTGTGAATGAATCGGATACGCGATCGGTGACGTTCGGAAACGAAGAGCAGGTATCGCAAACTCCGGCCGCGAAGCAGGCTGCCGGCAACCTGAAAGCGATGCGAGGTTCACGATGAAAATTCTTATTCTGGGCGCCGGTGGCATCGGCGGATATTTCGGCGGCCGGCTTGCTCAGGCGGGCGCCGACGTGACGTTTCTGGTGCGCGACAACCGCAAGCGCCAGCTCGAGGCGCAGGGCCTGCGGATCGAAAGCGGTTTCGGCAACGCCACCATTCCGGTGACCGCAAAGCTCGCCTCCGAGATCAAGCCGGAATACGATCTCATTATCTTCACCTGCAAGGCCTACGATCTGCCAACAGCTATCGAGGCCATCGCGCCCGCGATGTCGGAGACGACCAACGTGTTGCCGCTGCTCAACGGTGTGTCGCACATCGATCGTCTCAACAAGCAGTTCGGCAAGTCGCGGGTGTGGGGCGGCACAGCCAAGATTGCCGTCACGCTGACGCCCGATGGATTGATCCGCCATCTCAATGAATGGCAGGCGATTGCCTTCGGGCCGCAAGAGGGTGGCGATTCCGCCAAAGTGCAGGCCTTGAAGCAACTGCTCGAAAAGGGCGGCGTGCAGGCCACCGTTTCGCCGGACATCAAGCGCGATCTCTGGCTCAAGCTGGTGCATCTGGCGACGGTCGCGACCCTGACCTCGCTGATGCGCGCCAATGTGGGCGAGATCGTTCGCACGCCCGACGGCAAGGATCTGTTCCGCAAGGTGCTCGACGCCAATATCGATCTGGCCAGCCGCGAGGGCGTGGTGCCGGATGACGTTTTCGTCGCGAGCTACCGCGATCTGTTTTCGCAATCGAATTCGACCTACGAGGCGTCCTTGCAGCGCGACATCGAGCGCGGCGGCAAAATCGAATCCGACCACATCCTCGGCTTCGTGCTCGATCGCTTTCGCGCGCACGGCATGCCGCACGAGATTCAGCTTGCCGCCTATACCCATGCCAAAGCCTACGAGCAGCGTCGTGAAGCCAATCGTCTGCCATCGCAATTAGCAAGCCAATCTTCTCCAGCTTGAGGAAGGGACCAACATGAGCAAGCCAAATTTTGTCGGCCGGGAAGAGCAGAACGCGAACTACACGGTTTCGTCGCGCAAATGGATCGCCAAGGGATCCGACGTCTTCGTCAAGGAATTCACGCTAGCGGAGAACGAGGAAGTTCCCTGGCATCATCACACCAAGGTGTTCGACATTTTCTATTGCGTCGAAGGATCGATGACCATCGAGCGCCTCGACATCGACAGCGGCAAGCGGCTCGACGATCTGGTTCTCAAGGTCGGCGATTCCGCGAAGGTCGATGTCGGCACGGCGCACCGCCCCTATAACCCGGCCCCCGAACGATGCCGCTTCCTGATTGTGCAGGGGGTGGGCGAGTACGACTACCTCCCGTTCAAGAAGTCCTGACCCTCCAACCGATCGGACCGAACCATGTACAAGATCGCCAGTCTATTCACTGCATTGATCCTCGGTCTTATCGTGTCCCGGGGCCCGGCATCCGCCGCCGACGCCGCGGCGGATTATCCCAACAAGGTCGTCCGGATCTTCGTGCCATTCACGCCGGGCGGCGCCACGGACCTTCTGGCGCGCGGTCTCGCCAAGCACCTGTCCGATGCATGGAAGCAGCCGGTCGTGGTCGAGAACCGGCCCAGCGCGGGCGGCATCGTCGCGCTTCGCGCCACCCTCGATGCACCGGCCGACGGTTACACGCTGGTCGCTCACTCCGACGGCTGGTCGATCTCGCCCGCGATCTACGCGCAGCTTCCTTATGACGTCGAAAAGGATTTCATCCCGGTCGGCGTTCTTGCGCGCGCGGCCAACGTGATCTCGGTGGGCGCGACGAGCCCCTACAAGACACTCAAGGAACTGGTCGACGCGGGCAAGAAAGCGGGAGCGTTGACCTACGCCTCCGCTGGCGTCGGCAGCGCGCAGCACATGCAGGCCGCGAAGTTCGTCACCGCATCGGGAATGGTCGAGCCCGTGCACATTCCCCATCGCGGCACGCCGGAAAGCCTGACCGAAGTGATCGCCGGGCGCGTGGACTTCGTGTTCGCGCCGATGTCGTCGGCGATGCCGTTCTTCAAGTCTGGAAGCTTGCGTCCGCTTGCGATTTCGACCGTGGAGCGTTCGCCGCTTTTGAAGGATGTGCCGACCATCGCGGAATCCGGCTTCCCCAATTTTTCGGAACGGCAGTGGTGGGGTGTGTTCGCTCCGGCGAAAACGCCGCCCGAGATCGTGGCGAAGATCGAGCAGGAAACCCGCAATGCGGTGAAGGATCCGCAGATGCTCCAGCTGATCGAGCAGCTGTCGTCGGAGCCGGGTGATTTATTTGGTACGGAATTTGCAAAATTCGTGACGTCCGAGATCGCCGCGAACAAACGCGCGGCTGTTGCGGGAAACATCACTGCAAAATAATTGCAGTCGCGCCGGCTCCATGCCGGCGCGCATCTTTTGATCGCTTGAACGACGTGCCTTGCTCCGTCGATGTGGCGGACGCGCAAATTGGAGCGCCGCGATGTATATTAGAAACGAAAAGGATTTCTGGTCTGGAGTGATATTCGTCGGCTTCGGCATTTTTTTCGGAGTGTTCGGATTTCAATACGGCATCGGCACCACCGCCAGCATGGGGCCGGGATACTTTCCGGTGCTGGTCAGCGCCATACTTTTCCTGCTGGGCCTGTTCGTCATTCGCGGCAGCCTCGCGCCCAACAGCACCATCGAAAAAATCGAGAAATTTTCCTGGCGCACATTGGTGCTCGTGCTCGGGTCTGTCGTCTCGTTCGGAGTTTTGCTGGAGCCGCTCGGGCTGGTTGTCGCCTTGCTGAGCGTGATCGTGCTCTCAAGTTATGCAAGCCATGAATTCACCTGGAAGGCGGCGCTCGGCAATGCCGCAGTTCTGATTTCGATGTGCGTCGCGATCTTCGTCTGGGGCCTGAAATTGCAGGTGCACACCTGGCCGACGATTTTCAGTCATTGAGGGTTTCGCCGTGGAAACATTATTCAGTCATCTTGGAATTGGTTTCACTGCGGTTCTCACCTTCGAGCCGTTTCATCTTTTCGGCCTGACCGTCAATCTGCCGCTCAATCTCGCTTATTGTTTTCTCGGCGCGGTGATCGGCACGTTGATCGGCGTGCTGCCGGGGCTTGGTCCCGTGGCGACCATCGCCATGCTGCTGCCGGTGACCTACGCGCTGCCCCCGCTCGGCGGACTGATCATGCTCGCGGGCATTTACTATGGCGCCCAGTACGGAGGCTCCACCACCGCAATCCTCGTCAATCTGCCGGGCGAGACCTCGTCCGTCGTGACCTGTATCGACGGTTATCAGATGGCGCGGCGGGGCCGGGCAGGGGTGGCGTTGACGACGGCGGCGCTCGGCTCGTTCTTCGCCGGTTGCGTCGGCACGCTGTTGCTGGCTGCGTTCGCAGTTCCGCTCACGGAGGTCGCGTTCCAGTTTGGCCCTGCGGAGTACTTCTCGCTGATGGTGCTCGGCATGATCGGCGCGGTCGTGCTCGCGACCGGCTCGCTGACCAAGGCCATTGCCATGCTGTGCCTGGGTCTGCTTGGCGGTCTCGTCGGCACCGATGTCAGCACCGGCATGTCGCGCTACGCCTTCAACATCCCGGAACTCTCCGACGGCATCGGCTTCGTCGCGGTGGCGATGGGCGTGTTCGGCTTCGCCGAGGTCATCACCAACGTCGAACAGAAAGAAAAGCGCGAGGTCTTCACCAACACTGTCACCAGCATGTGGCCGACGCGCGAAGACTGGATACGCATGATCGCGCCGGTGCTGCGCGGAACGTTCCTTGGCTCCGTGCTGGGCATTCTGCCCGGCGGCGGCGCGGCGCTGGCGTCGTTCGGCGCCTATTCGCTGGAAAAGAAGATCAGCAAGCATGCCGCGCAATTCGGCAAGGGGGCCATCGAGGGCGTCGCCGCACCGGAGTCGGCCAACAACGCTGCCGCGCAGACCTCGTTCATTCCGCTGCTGACGCTCGGCATCCCGCCGAACGCGGTGATGGCGCTGATGGTCGGCGCGATGACCATTCACAACATCCAGCCGGGGCCGCAGGTGGTGACCAGCGATCCGCCGCTGTTCTGGGGATTGATCGTCTCGATGTGGATCGGCAACCTGATGCTGGTGGTGCTGAACCTTCCGCTGATCAGCGTCTGGGTCAAGCTTCTCAGCGTGCCGTACCGTTTCCTGTATCCGGCGATTCTCACCTTCTGCTGCATCGGCGTCTACAGCGTGAGCAACACCACCTTCGACGTCATGCTCACGGCGGCATTCGGATTTCTCGGATACGTCTTCCTCAAGCTGCGCTGCGAATGCGCGCCGCTTCTTCTGGGCTTCGTGCTCGGGCCGCTGATGGAAGAAAACTTCCGGCGCGCGCTGTTGATTTCGCGCGGCCATTTCGCGGTGTTCGTGACGCGGCCGCTGTCGTTGACGCTGTTGATCGTCGCGGTGCTTCTGATCGTCATCGTCGCCATTCCCTCAATCAGCGCATCGCGCGAAGTCGCGTTCGCCGAGGAGTGAAGGTTCGCCCCGGCGCGCAAGTGGCCGAGGCGAACTCAATTTTGTGAAAGTTATTTTGTGCCGGAATTCGTAGCAGCGTTCAGCAAGCGTTCATAAGCGGATATGGCGGTGTCCCGGTAGGGAGGCCGAAATTTGTATTTGAGCTATGAGGCAGAGAGGATTCATCCAATGGCCACAGCGAATATTCGCAAAGCGCGTCATCACAAATACGTGCAAACCAAGCCCCTCCGGAAGCCATCGGCGGCATGCCGGATCGAAAGCGATCAGGACCCCGGAACGAGCATCGTTCATTGCTGCCAGTGCGAGACGACCGCACCAATGAGGCTTGTTTCCTTTATTCCAAGCGTGTTTTTCGGGGGATCGCATTTGTTCTATTTGTGCGCCCGATGTGGGGGCACCACCGAGGTGGCCTGTCTGCCCCAGGGCAAATAGGCGGCCCGAGGCCCCGGCGCGGCGCATAATAAAGTTGTTGCAGAAACCCGATCAATCATATTTCTAATCCGGTCGGGGGTGGTCGAGACGGCGGAAATGCCGTCCGGTCATTGATGGCCGGAAGGGTATATGATCGAACTTTACCGTTGCGCAGCCGCCCGCTCGTCCCGCTCATCCCATTCGTCGCGGATGATGGACGTTGGCCTTATTGGCGAACTCAAGCTGCGACCCTTTGCATTGTGCGCGACAAGCGCAAGGCAGCATCGAGCTTAATTTGCCGCTGTTGCGTTCGGCGATGCCGTGCATCGCGCTCATATCCGGACCTTGTCGCATGAAGCGATGCAACGCCGTGCGGCGATCGGCCGAAGTTACGCGAACGCTCAATGCCGAAGCTTGCCGTCAGGGCGGAAGCTGGTGTGAGCCATGACCGTCTCATTCATTATTGATCCGAGGAAAGTGCTATGAAACGTGGACTGCTTGTCTCTCTTCTGTTGGCCGCCGGTCAGCTATCATTCACCCATGCGGCGCATGCCACGCAGACGATGATTACCTTCCCGGGCAAGGCTGGTCCCTTGAAGGGCGTCCTGTTCACGCCAAACGGAGGCGGGCAGCATCCCGCCGTGATCGCCTTGCACGGGTGCGCCGGACTGTTTGCTCAGGACGGCAGCCTGAGCCCGCGTCACCAGGATTGGGGCGCGCGACTTTCCGCGGCGGGCTTCGTGGTGTTGCTGCCGGATAGTTTCGGCTCCCGAGGTCTGGGCCCGCAATGCAGGATTCGTGATCGCCAGGTGCGGCCCGCGAAAGAGCGGGCGTCCGATGCCGACGATGCGCGCGTCTATTTGCAGACCCGCCCCGACGTTAAACCGGAGGCCGTTTCGCTGATGGGCTGGTCCAACGGTGGTTCGACCGTGGTGCAGGAAGTGCGCGTCGATGCGCCGAACCGCAGTCCGGGACCGGACTTTGCCAAGGCGGTCGCGTTCTATCCGGGCTGCCGCCTGCCGGAGCAGTCCGGAACCTGGCATGCCCGTTTGCCGCTGATGATCCTGATCGGTGGTGGCGATACCTGGACGCCTGCCGCGCCCTGCCAGGCGATGGTCGACGAAGCCAAACAGAACAACGAGCCGGTCACCATCAAGGTCTATCCCAACGCCGTGCATGATTTCGATCATCCCGATCTGGATCCGCACATGCGCTCGGGCCTGGCTTTTACAGGTGACGGCAGCGGCGAGGCCGCGGTCGGCACAGACCCGGTGGCCCGCGCGGACGCCTTGAAGATCGTTCCGGCGTTTTTCGCCCATTGAGGTTGACGCCGCCCGGGTCCAAAGCCTGGGCGGCGCGGGCCTGTCAAATAGCGAGCGCTGTCGTGATTTAAGCCGCCACGGGGGCGTTCCAAAAGCGCAACGATGCAGGTTGCCCGAGTTGTCATTGTTTGAGTTGCGAGCGCGCTCCTTGTCCGGCCCATTTGAGGCGGACCCTCCGGCCGAGCGCGGCTATTGCTGGAAAACGGTATCCATTGTTCCGGGTCCTGCTCTAAAGTAAGCAGGATTCTCCGACCAAACGACAACCGGCCCGAATGCTCCGATGCAACATGACGAAAGACGCCTGCTCGCCGTCCTCATAGCCGATATCGTCGGCTACAGCCGGCTGATGTCGACGAACGAGGCGGATACCTACGCGCGTGTCCGGACGATTCAGCGCACGATTTTTCAGCCGGCGATCCTGCGCTATCGTGGATCGATCGTGAAATGGACCGGCGACGGTTTCATCGGCACGTTCCCCAACGCGGTCGACGCGGTTCGCGCCGCCGCCGAAATCCAGGCGTCGATCGAGGAAAGCACGGACGATGGCGAGCCGATCCAGGTTCGGATCGGCATCAATGTCGGCGACGTCATTCTGGTGCCGAGCGATATCTACGGCGACGCGGTGAATGTGGCGGCGCGGCTGCAGGCGCTCGCCCAGCCCGGCGGCATTATCGTATCGCGGGGCGTCAAGGATTTTGTCAAAACCGGCTACGGATTTGCTTTCGACAGCGCCGGCGCGCAATCGGTGAAGAACATCGCCGAGCCGATCGACACGTTTCATGTCGGGTTCGAAAGCTCCGGACCGTGGCGTTTGTCGGCGGATGCCGCACCGCCGCATGTCGCCAAGCCGCGATCCAAACCTCCGGTCGTGGCGATCGCCGCCGCCGCGCTCGCCTTACTGGTTCTGCCGCTGATATTTTTTCTGGTCTATCCGGAGCGCATGCCGTTCGCGCGCACCGAAACTGCGAAAGCGCAGCAAGCGTCTGTCGCAAAGCCCGCCGCGCCGAAGCCGCAGGCCGCCGCGCAAAGCGCGCAGCAGCCGCAAGGGCAGGTGACGTCCGGCGGAGACGACGATGCCGCGCAGGCCGACAACGCGCCATTGCAGGGACAATTTTCCACGAGCCCCGAAAAGGAGGTTCGCATTGGCCGCAGCTGGCAGCTCGATTCCAAGACATGCGAATCCCGCGCGCCGCCGGAGATCGTGATCACGCATGCGCCCGCGAGCGGGAAACTTGAAACGCGTCCCGTCGAGTTCGCATTGCGTCGCGGCAATCAGGCGTGCGAGGGCCACCTGGTGAAAGGCGTCGACGTTGTCTATACGCCGAGTGCCGGGTTCACCGGCACCGACAAGGTTGCCTATCGAACGACGATCGGCAAACGCGCGATCGATCGCGATATCTCGATCAACGTCAAATAAAGCAGCAACCGGCAAAACATTTGAGCAGGAAATGCTCACGGCGACGGCGTTGGCGCATCGCAAATTTCAAGTCGACTCTAAATCTCGAATAAACTTTTTAGTCAGGCTGCACGGCACCACGCGCCGGTTGCATTAGCAACGCGGTGCGCGCGCGTTTGCGCGAATCTCACAGCTCCATTTTCAATCGCATCTTTTAGTAACCTTGACGAAAGTGTGTCGCGAAATGTGGCCGCTCATAACTTGTTTATGTCGTTGGCGCTGCGCGAGTTGCGCGTGATTGACTTCCGAAAAAAGTTGTTTCAGAAATAGTTCAGGCAATAATTTTCCGTACAGTTGAGTTCACTCGAGTCCGAGCCGACACGTCTCAACACGACCAATCAACATTGGCGACAAGAAAAGTGAGAAGGTGGGCATGAACCGGATTGGTGCTCGATTTAAAAAATGTTTCGGCGAAAATCGTGCAGCGCTTGTGACGTTTGTCATGGCGGGCGACCCGAACCCCGAAGCCTCGATCGAGATCATGCGCTGCCTGCCGGCAGCCGGCGCTGATATCATCGAATTGGGAATTCCGTTTTCAGATCCGATCGGTGATGGAACGAGCGTGCAGAACGCCGCGTTCCGTTCGCTGAAGGCGGGGACCACGCTGCACACGACGCTCCATATCGTTCGTGAATTCCGCAAGACCGACAGCGAAACGCCAGTCGTTCTGATGGGCTACTTCAATCCGATCTGCGCCTACGGTGTCGAGTTCGTTAACGACGCGAAAGCGGCGGGCGTCGACGGATTGATGATCGTCGATATGCCGCCGGAACAGGATCCGGAACTGTGCGATCCCGCGCAGGCGGCAGGGCTCGACTGGATCAGGTTCGTGACACCTACGACCGACGAACGCCGATTGCCCGCAGTGCTCCACAAAAGCTGCGGGTTTCTTTATTATGTGTCGGTCAACGGTGTCAGCGGCTCCGCGCCGCCGGATTTCGAGAAGGTCAAGCGCAACGTTGCAGAGGTGCGCAAATCGAGTTCGCTCCCGATCGCCGTGGGCTTCGGCATCAAGTCCGCTGAAACCGCGAGCATCGTCGGCGCGTTCTCCGACGCTGTCGTCGTTGGCAGCGCACTTGCGGAGTGCATCGGCGCATCGCTCGATGACACCGGCCGCGAAACCGAACGTACCGTTCCCAAAGTGGAGGCTCTCGTTGCCTCGCTTGCCAGAGGGGTCAGGACCCGGAGCCGTCCGAGAATTCCGGAAGATTCCCTTCAGCATCTCGCCGTTCTGGCGGCATCAGGAAGCGATCCTGTCCCAAAAAAGCCTGATTTTATCATCTCGTCGCACGGCTGCGGGGCAGGCTGATCCGCAACAGCCTGACGGAATAGTTGTGCCGGATACTTTTGTTACTTGTCTTGGGGTTAATTTTCTGAGACTCCCATAACAGTGAGATTTGTATAACAGGCTCAAAGCGGCGCGTATCGGTTCGTGTGAGCAAGGGTTGCCGGCGCCTCATTGTGGCGGGCGAACTCTCTTTTGTTGCTCTGAATTTACCCGAATCCATAGGGAGAATTTCTTGTCCGACCAAAGCTTACCTTTCGATCGCGGTGCCCCTCGGGCATCTGCCTCCCAGTCCAGTTCTTGGGAGCGTACGACCGACCACCCCCACTCCTATCCCTTGCTGGTGCATGACCACGGCCTGTTCACCTCGTGGACGCTGCTGATGCGCACCTTGCCCTATGTCATGGCGCGCATGGCGGTGATCTCGGTGGCAAGTGTGGCCTGCCTGATCTGGATGGTCGTGACGTTCGGCGGCGCGGCGTGGATCGGCTCCCACATTTCCACGGTGTTCGGCTTCGTGTGGTTGCTTCCCTGGCTCGTCGCGGGCGGCTGGGTCTGGGGCACCATTCTGCGTTACTCGCTGCATCTGATCGCATGCGGACATGTCGCCGTCATCACGCACCTGATCACGCAAGGGACAACGGGCGAGGGCAACGAATCCCAGTTCGCTTACGGGCGGCGCGTGGTGGTCTCGCGCTTCGGTCAGGTCACCGTGTTGTATGGCTTCAGCGCGTTGGTCAAAGGCGCGCTCGAAACCTTCCATCGAACACTGGACGGCTTCGGCGAATTCCTGTCGATCCCCGGCTTCAGCAGCATCACGCAGATCCTCGACACCATCGCCAAGGCCGCGACACGCTATCTGGACAAGGTCATTCTGTCCTACACGCTGGCGCGTAACGATAACGATCCATGGCACTGCGCGCAGGACGGGCTCGTTTATTACTGTCAGGATGTGAAGCCGATCCTCAAGACCTCGATCTGGATCGTGATCGTGGAAAAGCTCACCAGTCTGGTTGCTGTTCATCGCGGCTTTCGTGGTGGCGGCGATCATCGTGCTGGCGATGCCGGAGTCCGTGAGAGAGATGGGCGCCGTGGTTTCGCTCTCGATCGCCTTCCTGATCACCGCCGTGATCCGGTCGGCCTTTATCAAGCCGCTGTTCCTGATCTCGATGATCATCAGGTTTCACACCTTGATCGAAAATCAGCCGATCAATGCGCAGTGGTCGCGCTATCTCGATCAGCTCTGCCCGGATTTCCTCAAGGGCAGGCCGTCGTAAGCGCCGCGTTCAGTTCAAGCTCAAACCTCTCCTGAACCAAGGGTAATCGATCTTTGTCTAAAACAGTTATCTCGTTTTTCAACCTGCTGATGGCGGCGCTGTTGGCAGGTTCGATCTTCGGTCTCTGGCTCAGTCTCGACCCCACGGGTCTTAATGCAGCGGCCTACGTCAGCCTGCAACAGCAGGCCATTCGCACCCTGAACGTGGCGATGCCCGTGCTCGGCGGTTTGACCATGCTGCTGACGATCGCCTTCACCATCCTGTCGCGCCGCGATGGTCCGCGTTTTATCGTGCTGGTGGTCGCGACGCTTTGTCTGCTCGGCGCAGGGTTGATCACCCGTTTTCTGAACCAGCCGATCAACGACATCGTCATGACGTGGTCGCCCACTGCGCCACCCTCGGACTGGACGCAGTTGCGGGACCAGTGGTGGCATTGGCACGTCGCGCGGATGGGGCTTTCGCTGGTTGCCCTGTGCCTGCTGATCGCATCGGTTCTGAAGCCCTCGCGCGTCTGACAGCTTCGTCTCACCACACATTTGATCAAAGCCCCCGGGTGATCCCCGGGGGCTTTTTTGTTTGCGATAGAGAGTTCGCTGCGGGCCTCGCCCTTCGAGACGCAGGCTTCGCCTGCTCCTCAGGGTGAGGGGAATGGGTTTACCTAGACGGGCGCGGAGGTGGAATGAGGGGACGAGCGCACAATAACGCTGGCCCCCGTTAATTTTGGCGATGCGCCTCTCCACCCACCACCGTCATCCCGGCCAAGCGAGCCTGCGAGCGCGAGCGGGATCCAGTACTCACAGAGAACGTGTGACGAGACCTGTCCGCTCCGTCACCAGGGGCGTTGGCGTCTTGGCCGCGCGCCCGTAACGAGCGCAATCTGTCACATTGAACCCGGTGATTACTGGATTCCGGCTCTCGCGTTGCTCGGCCGGAATGACGGCGGTAAGCAGAAGTTTCGCTCAGCGCGATAATCTCTCCTCATGGTGAGGAGCGCTGCATCGCAGCGCGTCTCGGACCATGAGGCCATGCGGCCGTCTCGAACCATGAGGCCATGCGGCCGTCTTGAATGAGGAGGCCTCGCCCTTCGAGACGCAGGCTTCGCCTGCTCCTCAGGGTGAGGGGAAGGGCACCACAAAAAAGCGCGATGCCATGGATGCATCGCGCTCTGATTTTTCAATGAGACAAGCTTTACTGAAACGGGCTTTGAACGAAGCGCGCTTTCGTGAAGCAAGCCTTGAATGCGACAAGCTTGAACGAAGCAAGCCGAGACAACTTTAAAAGAAGCAAGCAAGCCGGCGTCGAAACGCCGGCCTGAAGCGTCAGCAGCTTATTGCGGCACCATTTCGACGCGGCGGTTGCGTGCGCGGCCTTCGTCAGTGTCGTTGCTGGCGATCGGCTGGCTCATGCCCATGCCGCGCGGTTTCAACTGCCCGGGGTTGATGCCGAAGTTCGACACCAGTTCACCGACGACGGCGCCGGCGCGAGCCTGCGAGAGCTGCATGTTGAAGTCAGGCCCGCCGACATTGTCGGTATGACCGACGATATAGACGTTGCGTCCCGGATTGCCGCGCAGGAAGTTCGCGATTTCCACGATGGCGGGGCGCGATTCCGGCTTGAGGAAAGCCTGGTTGAAGTCGAAGAAGATGCCCGACAGGATCACTTGTCCCGACGTATCGAGGGCGCGGGCGATTTGCGCCGCCGAGACCGTGACCATCGAGTCCTTCAAGGTATCCACCTTGACGACATCGAGCCGCACCAGCACCTGGCCCTTCGGCACTTCGAGATCGGGATTGAAGCCGTCCTGATACTCGATGATGTAGAGCGCGGCGTAGGTCTTGCCGGTCGGGTCTTCCTTCGTCACGGCCGCATAGCGCGACTCGTCAAGGCTGTAGCCGACGAGCTGGCCGCCCGGACCCATGTTTTCGAAGAAATTGCCCTGGGCCGGACCGAAGTCGTAGCCGGAAGCCTCGAACAGAACCTGGAAGCCGGTGGACTGCAGCGCGTTCTTGTAGTTGCGGAACACCTCTGCGGTGGAGGCGCCGCGCGGCACGGTATAGAGCAACTGCGTGAGGTGGCCTTCCATCGTCAGCTTGTCGTCCATCGTCGCCTTGTGGCGATCGAAGTCGTATTCGGTGATCGCACCGGTCGGCAGCGTGTATTCCGCGAAGTTCTTCTGCATGCAGAGCGCGATCGAGGAATTCAGGAACCGGGGCATCCCCTCAGGGTCATGACATCCCGCGCGATCGGCGGCTGCGGAGATTTGCGTGGTCGCAAGCAGCAACGCGGCTGTCACGAAGCCCGCGAGGGCATTGCGCTTGGCAGGTGTAGGCATCTGTCGCTCCAGTTGGTGATGATGTGTGTTGTTTGGTTCGGCGGATCTATACGCGTCGAGAATCCGCATGACGCTGAGCCGGAAAGCGGCTCGGTGGTTTGGGTTGCGACGAATGGGATAATGGTACCATGTGCCGCGATATATAATTCGGTTGCATCTGACCGTTTAAAATGATGTATGAATGGTTTGTAAAACAACTATGTCTGTGTCAACAGAAATATGTTGTTGATCCGGTAATTCCGGCGTCACTGTGCTTTTTTTTGACACCGTTTCGCCGCTGAATCGCCATCGCGATTCCCGCGCGCTTTTGGTCCGCCCGCGCTTTTTTATTGCACATGCTTTTTGTTGCAGCCTCTTTTTTTGTTGCAGCCTCTTTTTTTGTTGAAGGCTCATTTTGTTGCAGACACGCCGGCATCGCATGGTCCCACGATGCCGCGATGCGTTCGGCGGCTGAAGGGGGCACACGAAGGAGCGATCATGCTGTCGACGAGCCTTGCGAATGTTGAGCTTGCGAAATCTGAGCTTGCGAAATCTGAACTTGCCAAACCTGCCATCGAGATCGGTTATCTCAGCAGGCTCGATCGGGTATGCGCGCGCATGGTGAAGGACAAGCTCTACGAATACGCGTCATCGCCCAAGCACGCCGCGCGCTCGGTGATCCAGGAACTGGGTGGGGCAGGCGCGCTCGATCTCGGGTTTCTGCGCGAAGGCGAATTGCTGCCCGGCGACATCACGCGCATCGCCGAGACCGCGATGATGCTGTCGTCGCACGACGGCACGATCTCCACCACCTATGCCGTTAACATCGTGTTCGGCGGCCTGTTCATCGCGCTGATGGGCACTGACGAGCAGAAAGCCATGCTGCGCAAAATCCAGACCGGGCAATGTCAGCTTGCATTCGCCCTGACGGAACCGGCGCATGGATCGGATGCAGCCGGTATCCAGGCGGTGGCGACGCCGTGTGAGGATGGCTACAGCCTCGACGGCGAGAAGATTTTTACCACTGGGGCCGAGAACGCCGACTACATCCTCGTCGCCGCGCGCCGTTCAAATTGCAAGGAATCGGCGCGCGCGTTGAGTATCTTCCTGGTGCCGGCGGACACGCCGGGCCTGACGGTGGAGCCGCTCGACAAGCTCGCAGGGAATATGTTGTCCTCGTGCCGCGTTGTCATGAAGGGTGTCCGCATTCCCGCCAGCGCGGTTCTCGGCGGCGACAAGGGCCTCGACGACGCATGGCGCTGGATGCGCATCACCGGCGCGATGGAGCGCCTCACGGTGGCGGCCGAGGCAACGGGTCTTGCAGGCGCGATCGTCAACCGCGCCATGTCTTATGCGCGCCAGCGCTCACAGTTCGGGCAGCCCATCGCGAATTTCCAGTCGATCCAGCACCGCCTGGTCGAGATCAAGACCCTACATACCACGATGAGCCTGCTGGTGGATCGCGCCGTTCGCGCGATGGAATCCGGCGACGACGCGACCGAAGAGGTTTGCACCGCCAAGTATTACTGTGCCGAGCAATTGCAGGAGATCATGGCCGCCGGCATGCGCATCATGGGCGGGCGAGCGTATTTCGAATTCGAGGATATGGCGCGCTACTATCGTCAGGCACCGCTGTTCCTCTATGCGGGCGGCACCATCGAGGTTCAGAAAAATCTCATCGCCCGCAGCCTGAAACTCTGATGTTCCGTGGCCTGCGGATGGCGCAAAGCGGAACCATTCTGGCAGATCGCCGGAACAGGCGCGCCAAATAACAGGTTTCGTTTCGTATTAAATTTCGCATTAAATCGCGCGTGAATCGCGCATTTGCTTCTCGCTGGCTTCAAAATCGCCTGCGCGCCTATTTTTATTTCGCGCTGCCGCTCCAGGCATAGGTAAAATTACGCCTCGGCACGAGGCTTCGCCGTGAGGCTCGGCCTATCTATCAGAGAAGTACGCGCGCGGCCCTCGCTGCGTGCGCTCGAATAAATAACACGATGCGGCAGATCGAATTACCTCGTCGTCGTGATTAAATCTCTTGCAGTTTGATCTGCGTCAAATTGCGTAGATGGCGGCCATGTACTTAAAAGCCAATTTCGGATAGTAAATAAATCTACTGTTTAAATGACAATTGTATTTCGCAGAATTTCTAGAACAACCATATAGGGATCTCAAACGTGGCAAAGCGCCCAACTTTTGAAGCAGGCCCCAACGCACTTTTCTGGTTAAATCAGGCTCATCATGCTCTCCGCGGCGCTATCATGCGCGGTTTCAAGGTCAACGGGGCTGATCTGACAGCCGAGCAATGGAGCATTCTCGAATACCTCTGGTTCAAAAAGGAAGCGCCGCAGACCGCGATCGCGAAAGCCACCGGCCGTGACAAGCCCGCGGTGACGCGGCTAGTGGTAAGCCTTGAGGAAAAGGGGCTGCTGAAGCGAACGCGGGCGGACATGCGGACCAACAGCGTGAAGCTCACCAACAAGGGTCAGGCGCTTCACGCGGAATACGGTCCGATCCTGAAGGACATCGTCGACGATGCGATGGCTCCGCTGACGAAAAAGGATATGGCTGTCGTGCATACCGCGCTCAAGACGCTGGCGCTCAATCTGGCGAAGTCGGGCCGGGAAGAAGCATAACGCGCGAAGCTTCGCGCGGGACTTTCGTACAAACCTCCTGACGTGCCGACCCCGTGGCGCGATCCAATCCGCTCATGCCAATACAATTCGTGTTCGACATGCTTCGCTTTCATTGCGCGGCTGCCGGACTGCGCCGTCATCATGCTGGTTTCGAAAACCGGCTGACCGCATCCAAAATCCATCGCCGCAGCGTGGCGATGCGCCGGTCGCGCGCCTGCTCCCTGCGCGAGACCAGATACATCACCTCGCTATGCCGGGTCCTGAAATCGAACGGCGCAATGAGCGTCTTGCCGAAGCCGTCCCGCGCCTCGATCAGCGGCGTCATCGCCAGCGCGACGCCGAGGCCACGCTCGGCGGCTTCCAGAATAGCCGGTACGCTGTCGAGCCAGATGTGTCCTCGCGGCTCGGTTTCGGGAATGCCCATTTCGCGAAGCCAAACCTGCCATGCGCGCGGCTGCGACGTCAGGTGGATCAGCACCTGCTGCGACAGATCCTGCGGCGTCTTCAGGCCCGCCTTGACCAGCGTCGGCGCGCACACCGCAAGCCCGCGCACCTCCACCAGCGGTTCGAACTTCAATCCGCTGGATTGCTCGCGGCCGTAACGGATGGCGACGTCGACATTCGATCTGTTGAAGTCGGCGTATTGATGAGTGGATTCGATCCGCAGCGTCAGGCCAGGGTTGCGGCGATTGAAATCCGGCAGCGCCGGAAGCAGCACCGTGCTGGTGAAGAACGGCAGCGCGCTGATCCAGAGTTCGTCATCATGGTCGCGCGAGCGCTTCATGATGTCCTTGCTGGCGCTCTCCAGCGCGGCAAGCGCCGCCGAGACCTTATCGAAATAGCGTTCGCCGTCCGGCGTCAGCCGCACCATGCGCGCGCCGCGAATGAACAGCTTCACGCCGAATTGCGCTTCCAGTCCCCGGATCTGGTGGCTGATCGCCGAGGCGCTGAGCGAGAGATCGCGCGCGGCGCGGCGAAAGCTCAGTTGCGAGGCGGCGCGCTCGAAGGCCAGCAACGCCGACAGCGGTGGAATGGCCCGCATCGGCGCGTTGGGGAGGTCGGTGAGCTTCACGGGTCAGGCTCCGGTTCGGATGTCGCTCGGATCTGGATTGTGCATCGCGCGGTTTCCCCGTCATCCCGCACCACCGGGGGCGTGCGCAATGCGCCCGCGTACAGGTGAATAGAACTCACCTTGGATGATGAAATCTCTTTTGATCGTGGCGTTTTTATCGGCCAAAGTCACCCGATATGCAATTCCTCTCATCTTCCATTCCTCTTGTCCGGATCGGTCCATGACTGCAATTTTTCAGCCGCTTTCGTCTCCTAACCACTGGCAACCCTCGCCCCTGGCGGCTGGGCCGTTCGCCGGCCTGCAAGGCGGCGCGGTGGCGGGGCTTCTCACCGCCGAAATCGAAGCCATGGCGAACGAACGCGGCTGGGGCACGCCGACCAGCGTCTCGGCCTGGTTTCTCGGGCCGACGCCGATGAGCGCGCTGCGCACCCAGGTTTCCGCGCTGACGCAAGGCGGCCGCGTCAGCGTCATCGACAACACGCTGTGGCCCGCCGACGGCGATCAGCCCTGCGCGACCGTGCGGGTGACATTGTCGAAGGAGCGCGCGGTGGAGATTTCCGGCTTCGCCGTGCCCGAACAGCAGGCGATCGATCCCACTATCTATCCCGTGCGTACCCGCCGCGCGATGCATGGCCAGCCCTGGTTCATGGATGCGATGGAAGTGCGGGCCGGCGATCAAGTGCTGTGGTTCAAGCTCAATCATCCTGTGGTCGAAGGATGCGGTGCGTTGTCGATGGTGGTCGGTCCGGCGGACTGGACCCATGGCGTCGGCCGTCCGGTGGAGAATGTCGTTGCCGATCCCAATCCGAATTTGACCGTGCAACTCTTTCGCCGGCCGGTGGGGTCGTGGATCGGCGTTCGCGCCACCACGCACTGGCAGCCGGAAGCGGGGCTGGGCATGGGGCGCGGCAACTTGCTCGATGTCCATGGCGAGATCGGCTGCGTGTCGATGTCGGTGGTGTTGATGCCGTTCCCGGGAGCGGGAGGCCGCAAGCCTGAAACTAAAGGCTCTGACGCGAAAGCCAACGCTGCGGCGAGCCCGGCCTAGAAACGCCGGATGTCGTCGGCCTCGGAAGCGGGCGGTCTTTCCAGTGGTGTTGCGGGCGAGGAGTGGCGGCGACGCTGACCACGGGTGAAGACCGCGCGTGGATCGTGCCGCTGTTTTGCGTGGCGCTGATCCTGAACATGGTGGGCTTCGCCAATATCGCGGTGGTGCTGCCCGCCGTCGCACGAGATCTCAGTCTCGACCCCTCACAAGCGGGCCTGCTCGGCGGCACGTTCTTCGCCGCTTACGCCATCGGCGTGCCGCTGTTCGTGCCGCTGACCGATCGCTTCCCACCGCTGGCGGTGTATGTGGTGGGATCGCTGGCGTGGATCGCGGGCGGCGTCTGCATCGCGGTTGCCGATCACGGCATCGTTCTGCCGTTTGTGGGGCGTCTGCTCTCCGGCATCGGCATGGCGGCGACCTACATGCCCGGCATGATCCTGCTGGTCAGCCGGGTGCCGGACACGCGCCGCTCGGTGGCGGCCTCCACCTATACATCCTGCATTACGCTCGGCACCGCGTTCTGCTTCGCGGTAACGGGACTGACGGCGATCTATCTGCCGTGGCGTCTGGTGTTTCTCGTCGCGGCGGGTGCGGCTGCGCTGGCGCTGCCGCTGGTGATCTTCGCTGCGTCGCGTCCCACCACAAACGCGTCTCAGCAGGCGAACGCGGTTTCGCCGCCGCGCAAGCTGTCGTTCCTGGTGCGCCCGCGCATGCTGGCGTGGCTCGCCGCCTTCGCCGGCAACAGCTGGGAAGGCATGGCCATGCGCACCTGGTGGATTTCCTATCTGGTGTTCTGCGGGGGCGGGCAGGCCGACGGATCGGTGCTGGCCAAGCTCGCGGTGGCGACCGCGTGCGCCGGCTTCTTTGCCATGCCCGTCAGCGTTGCCGTGGCGCGGCGTGCGCAAAGAGGCCGGCGTGTGTCGATCGTCGCGGGCATTTGTGTCGCCTCGGGATTGTTTGCATTGCTGCCGCCGTTATTGGCCGGCCTGCCGCTGATCGTCAGCATCATAGCGACCACGATCTATATGTGTCTGATCTTCGCCGACGCGGGCACGCTGCCCGCCGCGATCCTTGACGAAATTCCGGCCGAACAGCGCGGCACCGGCCTCGCGGCGGCGGCCACCGTTGCCAATCTGGGCGCGTTTCTCGGCGTGACGGCGGCGGGCGCGGTGCTCAATGTCGCGGGTGGTGCTTCGTCCGGCACCGCGTGGCTGTTTGCGTTTGCGACCATCGGCGCGGGATCGGTCGCGGGCGGCGTGGTGCTGCGGCTGACGATGAACTGGGCGGACCGGCGCGAATACTAATCCAGCCCGCCGGTCAGATACCGTCCGATCTCGGTGTGATCCGCCGCCGGGCCGAGTTCGTCCAGCGCTGCATCCCATATCGCCGCCACTTCATCGGCCAGCGGCGATGTGACGCCGAGCTGGTGGGCGAGATCGTCCGCCGTGCGAATGTCCTTGGCCATAAGGCCTAGCGAAAACCCCGACGTGAACTGTTCCGGAATGACGAACTGCTTGAGCTTGTTCTCGGTCGAATTGTTGCGGCCGGTCGAGGCATTGAGCACGTCCACCAGAACCTCCGGCGCGAGGCCGAAGCGCTTGCCGATCGCCAGCGCCTCGACGGCGGCGGCGAGACCGGCGGCGGACACATAATTGTTGAGCGCCTTGGCGGCATGGCCGGAGCCGAGCGGCCCGGTGCGAAACACCGATTTGCCCATGGCGTTAAGAATGAGCATCGCGCGGTCGATGGTGCGCGCCGCGCCGCCCGCCATGATCGCCAGCGAGCCGTCGACCGCGCGTTTGACGCCGCCCGACACCGGCGCATCGATGAATTCAAAACCGCTGGCGATCAATTGTTCGCCGAGCGCGCGGGTGCCGAGCGGCGCCGACGAACTCATGTCGATCATTACCGTGCCTTGAGCAAGATGAGGCGTCAGCGCCTCGATGGCGCCGCGCACGATCTTGCCGTCCGGCAGCAAGGTGATGACGGCGGATGCGCCGTCAACCGCGTCGCCTGCTGTTTTCGCCGTGGCGCCGCCGGCGCTGACATAATGCGCGCATGCCCGCGCGTCGGTATCGAAGCCGCAGACCCGAAAGCCCGCGCGTGCGAGGCAGGCCGCCATCGGACGTCCCATATTGCCGAGGCCGATCACGGCGATTTTCGCGGGCGGCTGAATGACGGAGGCTCGATCGGTCACGGGCGTTTCCTCATCGTGCGTCGTTGCTAATGTCGACGCGCCGCCAGACTAACCCGCCCGCCGTGGCTTGTCTCGTGCATCGCGCTCTTGCAATCCTGCGCCCGGCGTCGGACCTTCGCATTCAGCGAAATAACCAAACGAAGCAACAAAGCGAAGCATCAACGGAGACACGACCATGAGCTACGATCAAAACGTCACGCTGGGCGGCCTGTTCGACAAGGGATTGTCGTTGCGCCGCGAGGTGCTGGGCGCGGCTTATGTCGACAAATCGATGCAGTCGACCAACGATTTCATGATGGCGTTTCAGCACATCACAACCGAATGGTGCTGGGGTTACGCCTGGGGCCGCGACACGCTCGACCGCAAGACCCGCAGCATGCTCAATCTGGCGATGCTCACCGCGCTCAACCGCGCGCCCGAGATCAAGCTGCACACGCGCGGGGCCATCGCCAACGGCGTCAGCGTCGATGAAATCAAGGAGGTGCTGCTGCACGCCACCGTGTATTGCGGTATCCCGGCAGGGTTGGATGCCTTTAAAGCAGCCAACGAGGTGCTCAAGGAGATGGGCAAAGTGGATTAGCCGCCCCGGAAGCAGAGATTTTCGGCCGCGCATTTTCCTCCGGAACCACCGTGCCGCCCTCCGAGTTGTCGACCCATGAACCTCGCTCAATTCGGAAGCCATGACGGCCGGCTCGTCGAAGACGCCTACAACATCGCGTGGGATTATCTCACGCGCTCAGGGCAGGTGTATGACGCGGCGGTGGCGCGGATGATGCTGTCGAAGGAGCTGTCGCGGCTGATCCTTCAGGGCGAGCGGAACGCACTCCGTCTGGCGAACAAGGCGATCTCGGCCTACGAGCATTATTTCCTCGATATCTAAATCGTTTTCGAGTGAAGGGGTTCGCACACATTGGTGAGGCGAGCCGGACCTGCTATCGAACAGCGTGAGCCTTATGGGTCTTATATTGACGCTGCCCTCAAATGCGAGTGCCTGAATTATGCCCAAGCCATTGATCGTGACGATCTCACACCGGCTCGGCAAGGACGAAGCCGTGCGACGCCTGAAGGCGGGGCTCGGCAGCGTGCGGTCGCAATATGGCCAGCTGCTGCAGGTGAACGAGGAAATCTGGAGTGGGGATCGTCTGTCGTTTCGCGTCACGGTGCTTCGTCAGCAGGTCAGCGGCAACATCGATGTGGCGGAGGATCACGTTCAGCTCGAAGTGGTGCTGCCCTGGTTGCTGGCGGGCATGGCCCATGGCGCGCAAGCCATGATCGCGGCGCGCGGCAAACGCATGCTGGAAAAGAGCGAAGCCCCGAAATCCGAAGCCAGCAGCAACCCGCCGGAGAAGCGGCCGGAAACCTGATCCGGTTTTCATCTGGTCATCTGGTTTTTGCACGTCGCGCGTTCGTCGGTCGCGCCCGCAAATGGACGCGGTTGATTTCGTTCGTTTACCATGTCGCCCACGTGCCGATCTTGCAGGCAGGTTATGCAGAGCGGATTAGAATATCTCGAAAACAGAACACGCGTTTTCGCTGCGGAAAGCGCCTCGCGATTTGCTCCGGCCAAAATCAAAACGCAAGAAAGCGCTGATTTTAAAGGCTCGCATCCGTTGCCCGGCAAACTAGACCGTTTCTAAAAACCTGCGCGATCCGCGCGCATGCGTTGGCCGCGGGGCCTGCTGCGCGCGCACTGCTCTGGACGCAGTGAGCTGTTTGCTTCAAGAGCAAGCCACGAACGCCGCCTCCGCGCGGCACGGGTTTTTGATTGGGGCTGACGGTCGTGACACACGAAAAGACATTTGAGGGACAGGCTCGTTTTATCGGAAGATCGGCGCTGCGCTCCGTGAGCTATCTGGCGCTCGGCGTTGCGTTGAGCACATCCGATGTGCTGGCGCAGGATGTTCAAACCCAGTCCGGCGCGAGCATGCTCGCGCCCGTGGTCGTGGTGCCGCCCAAACCGCGCAAGCGCCATGCACAGCCGGGCGCGGCGGCGTCCGACGCAGGATCGAGCCGCGCCGTGCGTTCGGCCGCCCGCGCGCAGCCCGCGCAAGCCACGCCGAAGCCGGCGGACACGTTTGAGGCGCGCACCGGCACATCCGGTTATTTCTCCAACAGCACGTCCGTGGCGATGAAGACCAACACGCCGCTGCTCAACATTCCGCAGTCGCTGAACGTCGTCACCAAGGATTTCATCAAGGATCAGAGTTTTCAAGGGCTCACGGACGTGACGCGCTACGTTCCCGGTGTGGCGATCCATCAGGGCGAAGGCAATCGCGACGAGCTGGTCATTCGTGGCGTCGATTCCAGCGCCAACTTTTTCGTCAACGGCTTCCGTGACGACGTTCAGTACTTCCGTGATCTCTACAACACCCAGAGCATCGAAATCCTGAAAGGGCCGAGCGCGCTGATCTTCGGGCGGGGCGCCGGTGGCGGCCTCGTCAACCGCACGCTGAAGGAAGCGGACGGCACGCGGGTGTATGAAGCCACGGCACAGACCGGATCGTATGGCGACCGCCGGATCTCGGTCGATGCGGGGCAGGCGATCAACGAGAATGTCGCCGCGCGTTTCAACGCCTTTTACGAAGGGTCGGATACGTTCCGCGATTTCGGCAAGCTGGAGCGCTATGGCATCAACCCGACGGTAACGCTGAAGCCCGACGACAACACCAAGGTCAAGCTAAGCTACGAATATTTCCACGACGAGCGCACCGCCGATCGCGGCAATCCTTCGCAGGGGCTTAGCAATTCATTTCCTTCCTCGACGCGGTTTAATCCGGCCGCACCCTTCGCGCCGAACGGGGATTTGACGGCTTTCTTCGGCAGCCCGACTTTCAACTACGCGCATGCGGATGTGCAAACCGGCATGGCCGTGATCGAACATGATTTCGAGAACGGTTTGACGGTGAAGAACTCGTCGATCTATGCCGATTATAACCGGGGTCTATCAGAACGTTTATCCGGGCAACGGCCCGCTGAGCGGCGCGGTGAACACCACCGATACGTCATTCAATCGCGCGGCTTACAACAACACGACCAACCGCGAGAACGCGTTCAACCAGACGGACTTCACCTACAAGACGTGCGACCGGCCCGGTCTTGCACACGCTGGCGTTTGGAACCGAATTCGGCAGACAGACTGGTCTATCATTCCGGAATACAGGCTTTTTTCCTGTCGGACGGTGTTCTGAGCAATACGATCGTGTCGACCAATCCGTTCGACCCGACCTATTTCGGCAACGTGGCTTTCAATCACACCGCTACGGACGCGAACAGCAAATACCGGCTCAACGTCGGATCGGCCTACGTGCAGGATCAGATCGAAATCACGCGTTGGCTTCAGTTGATCGCGGGCGCGCGTTTCGATCACTTCGATCTGGCCGCGCTGGATCAGAATACGGGCATTCTGCGTTCGCGTGTGGACGACAAGATCTCGCCGCGCGCCGGTGTGATCCTGAAGCCGATGGACAACGTGTCGGTTTACGGCAGCTACAGCATCTCTTATCTGCCCGCGTCGGGCGACCAGTTCAGCGCATTGAACGGGACCACCTTGATTCTCGAACCGCAAAAGTTCGACAACAAAGAAGTCGGCGTGAAGTGGGATATTCTTCCGAAGCTGCAATACACCGCCGCGCTTTATCAGCTCGACAAGACCAACGTGCCCGTGACGAACCCGGACGGGAGCCCCAGCTTCTTCCCAAGCGGAAAGCAGAAGATCAGAGGTTTCGAGACCGGCCTTAACGGCTATATCACCGCCGATTGGCAGGCGGCGCTCGGTTATGCCTACACCGATGCGCGGGTGACCAGTCAATCGACCCCGGCCATCGTTGTGGGCAACCGCGTTCAACTGGTGCCGTACAATACATTTTCACTCTGGAACAAGTATCAGTTCAACCCGGCCTGGGCGGCGGGCGTTGGTGTGATCTATTTCGGCGACTCTTATGCGTCGTCCGACGACTCCGTGCGGCTGCCGGGCTTCGTTCGCGTCGATGCCGCCGTTTATTACAAGTTCAACGAGCAGTGGCGCGCGCAGCTCAACGTCGAAAATATCTTCAACAAGGGCTATTGGGCGTCTGCCGACGGCAACAACAACATCTCGCCGGGCCAGCCGCGCACGTTCCGTGTCTCGGCGACCGCGAAGTTCTGAACAAAAAAAGCTTCCAGATATGACGGCAAAGGGACGCGAGCGATCGCGTCCCTTTGTTGTTTTGTGATGTTCATCGGAATCAATGCGCGGAACGCCTCGTTTCCGAAAAACTTTCCCGCGAAGACCGTTTGGCCGACAAGAATTTTGCTGCAGAAACTTTCCTATTGGTGATTGGCGCAAAACAAAGTTAGCTCTCCGGAATCGGGCGTCGCTGCAAAGGCGCGAACCGGTAAGAAAATTGCGCGAAGACCGTCGCGCAGAAAAAGGTCATGCGGATACGCGCGGGGAGATTTCAATGCAGGATAACAAGAGCAGCAGCACGTCGGATCGTTTCAGAACGATGCGGGGCAAGAGCGGCGACGAGGCGGGCTTTTTCTGGCAGGGCGGGCCGCTGGAAGTGGCCGAGCGCACGTTTTTTCAATCGCGCTTCAGCGGCGTCACGGGGTTCGACACCGACGAAGGCGTGGTGCTGGTCGACAGCGGCATGGCGCAGCTCGGACCTGTGCTGGCGAAAATGCTGCGCGAGAAAACCCAGGCGCCGATCCACACCGTCGTCATCACCCACGGCCATGTCGACCACGCCTACGGCATCTCGGCGTTTCTCGCGCCGGGGCAGCCGCGCCCGCGCATCATCGCCCACCGCAACGTGCCGGAACGTTTCGCGCGCTATGAGCTGACCAGCCGTTTCAACGCCGCGATCAATGCACGGCAGTTCGGCGGCAGTCCCGCCCGCGCGGAGAAGGGCGGGGAATACGACAGCTTCCGCTGGCCGTCGCTGCTGCCGGATACGCTTTATGACGATCACTTCGCGTTTCGCGTCGGCGGCGTCACCTTCGAGGTGCATCATTCCAAGGGCGAGACCGACGATCACAGTTGGGTGTGGTGTCCCGATCGGGGCGTCGTCGCATCCGGCGACATGATCATCAGTGCGTTGCCGAATGCCGGAAATCCCCAGAAGGTGCAGCGCTATCCGTGGGAGTGGTCGAAAGGGTTGAAGCGCATGGCGGCGCTCGGGCCGCGCACGCTGTGCCCGGGGCATGGCGCGCCGGTGATCGACGATCCGGACAAGGTGCGGCGCATTCTGCTTGAGACGGCGGCGTTCCTCGACGTCATCGTCGAGCGCACGCTGGCCGCGATGGAGCAGGGCGCGCCTCCGCACACCGACATCGTGCATATGGTCGAGATGCCGGTGAGCGCGTCGCCGTGGCTGCAGCCGATCTACGACGAGAGCGAATTCATCGTGCGCAACATCGTGCGCTATTACGGCGGCTGGTGGAACGGGCGGCCCGGCGATCTCAAGCCCGCGCCCCGCGCGGCATTGGCGCAGGAACTGGCGGCATTGGCCGGCGGCGCCGCGTGCGTTGATCGCACGGGCGCAGGCGATTGCGGCGTCCGGCGATCAGCGGTTGGCGGGTCATCTGGCGGATTACGCGCTCGAAGCCGCGCCGCAGGATGAAGCCGTGCGCGAGGCCGTCGCGAAATTCTACGAGGCCCGCGCGGCGAACGAACGCGGCTTGATGTCGGAGAACTTATACAAATCGGCGGCGGTCTATGCCCGCGAGGGCCGGCCGTTTGTGTGAGGTTGGATAGCCCAGCCGTCATCCCGGCCAAGCGAGCGACGCGAGCGCGAGCCGGGATCTGATAACAGTGTAACGCTTGTTGGACGGGGTGCGCGACGGTTTGGCAAACTCAACGTACCCCACGCATGCTGGGCGTACTGGATTCCGGCTCTCGCGTTGCTCGGCCGGAATGACGGCGTGCATGGAGGCTTGACCGCGCGATTTTTCCCTCGCAAATATTTTACGATGGATATCGATACCAGCTATTGGGTGTACATTCTCGCGAGCGATATTGGTGGCACGCTTTATATTGGTGTTACCAACGATCTTGTTCGACGAGTTCATGAACATCGTACGGATGTTGTTCCGGGTTTCAGTCGCAAATACACGGTCCATCGGTTGGTCTATTTCGAGCAATTCGATCAGGTTGAATTTGCTCTTCGAGCGCGAAAAACGTTTGAAGAAGTGGAATCGCGCTTGGAAGATTGCGCTGATCGAAGAGCAAAATCCGGATTGGGCAGATCTTTTTCCTGCAATTGCCTAACGACAGGCCTGCTCACCACGTCACAGCGCACGCTGCATCTACTACGCGTCATTCCGGCCGAGCGAAGCGAGAGCCGGAATCCAGTAATCCCGGTGTCGCGGTTGGGGTTGGTGTTTGCCAGATCATGCGATGCGGGGCGCGGAGTTTGCCAGGAGGATTTTCACGCTGCGTTTCTTCCAAAATGCGGCGGTGAGTACTGGATCCCGGCTCGCCCCCGGATCAAGTCCGGGGTTGGCCGGGATGACGGCCGTGGGTTTTAAAACGATCGGATTTAATCGTTTGCTTTTGCGCAATGCACCTCTTGCACCATCGTCATCCGGCCGGGCGTACCGCTGTCATTCCGGCCGAGCGAAGCGAGAGCCGGAATCCACTACTCCCGCCGCCGGCCGTCCAGCACGCCCGTTTCTTTTGCACGTCTTTTTCGCGTCTATTTTGCAACCGGGATCCAATTTCTCTGGAATGTGCACCAGAAACAGTTTCGAATGCGTACGTTGGAACAACGATTGAGAAACACGAGGAAACGCTGAATGTCCGCCAATTCAACCGCGACGCGCGCAGCGAGCAGCACCGCAACCCATAGCAACGGGCGCGCCTGGGCCATCGTCGTCATGATGTTTTTCTTCATGCTGATCAATTTCGCCGACAAGGCGGTGATCGGTCTGGCCGGGGTCCACATCATGGCGGACCTGCATCTCACCAATGAGCAATTCGGCCAGGTCGGCAGCGCGTTCTTCCTGCTGTTCTCGATCTCGGCGGTGCTGGTGGGCTTCCTCGTCAACCGTGTGCAGACCAAATGGGTGCTGGCCGCCATGGCGCTGATCTGGGCGATCACGCAATTGCCGATGCTCGGCGTGGTGTCGCTGCCGATGCTGATGGCGAGCCGCATCGTGCTCGGGGCGGGCGAGGGACCTGCCTATCCCGTGGCGCTGCACGCGATCTATAAATGGTTCGACAATAGCCGCCGCACTCTGCCGACAAGCTTCGTCTCAATCGGCGGCGCGCTCGGCACCGGCGTGATCGCGCCGCTGCTGACCTGGATCATTATCACGTTCAGCTGGCACGCAGCGTTTGGTTTTCTCGGCGCGGTCGGATTTGTCTGGGTTGCGATCTGGCTGGTGGTAGGCCGGGAAGGTCCGCTGGACGCGCATCAGATCGAGGCCGGCGGTGGCAGCGTGGCCCACATTGCTCATGTGCCTTACGCTTCGCTGCTGACATGCCGCACCGCGCTCGGCGTGTTCATCGCCGGATTTTCAGCCTACATCGCGCTGACGCTCGCCGTTGTCTGGCTGCCCGCGTTCCTGGTCAAGGCGGCGGGATACAGCGCGACGCAGACAGGCTGGATCGTGGTGCTGCCGTCGATCCTGCAAATGGTGCTGTCGCCGACGCTGGGCTTCGCGTCGCAGCGCTGGCTCGCGTCCGGCACCACGAGCCGCGTGTCGCGCGGTCTGTTGGGCGGCGGCTGCGTGGCGATCTCCGGCGTTGCAATGGTGGCGCTTGCCGAATCTTCAGCCGCGGCAATCCAGATCCCGCTGGTGATGCTGACCTTCGCCATCGGCAGCGCGATCTATACGCTCGGCCCCGCGCTGATCGGCGAAATCAGCCCGGTTAAACAACGCGGCGCGATGCTCGGCATCAGCAACGCAGTCTACACGCTGGCGGGCCTCGCCGCGCCGTGGGTGATGGGGCACATCGTCGATGTCGGCGTCAATCCAGCGGCTGGTTTCCGCAACGGATTTCTGTTTGCCGGGGCGATCATCGCCTGTGGTGGCGTCATCGCCATGGCGTTGATCAATCCCGAGCGCGATCTCGCCCGCTTCCGGAAACTGGGCGCACCCCCCGTGGGCGGAGCGCTGGCCGCGCAGACGTGACGCTAGAGTGTTTTCAAGCGAAGTGGGCACCGGTTCGCGTGAAGAAAACGCGTCAAATAAATAAATTAGAGCGCGTTTGTGATTCAATCAAAACCGAACGCGCTCTAAGACGTGAAGCGTGACGTTTAACGAAACGATGCGGCGCGGCGTGTGACGGTCGAAGCGGCCGTCATCCGCGCCGCGCGGCGCCCTTCCGGGTTTGCGCGTGCGGCGCGCCCGGCGCAGCGCTGGCGGGAAACACCCGTTCCAGCGCCTGCCGGTCGACCGGCTTTTGCAGCACGGGGATGCCCGCGAAACGGCTGTCGATACTTTCCGCGCCGTAGCCTGTGACGAACAGGAACGGCACTTTCTTTTTGAGCAGGAACTCGGCGAACGGATAGATCGTCTCGCCGTTGAGGTTGACGTCGAGGATCGCGACATCCGGCGATTGCTCCAGCGCCACCGCGAAGGCATCGGACAGACGTCCGTAAGGTCCCTGCACCGAATAGCCAAGCTCGGTCAGCGTGTCGGTCATGGTCATGGCGACGACCACCTCGTCTTCCACCAGCAGCACGCGCGATCCGGCGAAGGCCAGCGGCATGGCCTCGGCGCGGTGTCCGTTGACCTGGGAGTTGGCCTGTCCGTTGACCTGGGCCTTGCGTTCCGGCGCCAGCAGGTTCTGCTTGCCGGGCACGCGCATTTCGCACAGCAGTCCTTCGGTCCGCCAATCGAACCGGGCCTGGCCCTGCAACTGCGTCTCGATGCTCGCGATCACGCTGCGGGTGCCGAACCCGCGCGTGGAAGGGCTCTCCACATGGGGACCGCCGATCTCTTCCCAGCGCAGATCGAGGTCTCCGTCGTTCACTGCCCAGCGGATCGCGACGCGTCCGGTCTGGACCGACAGCGCGCCGTATTTGGCGGCATTGGTCGCAAGCTCGTGGATCGACATTGCCAGCGTCTGCGCCGTGGTCGGCTGCAGGAAGATGGAGGGGCCTTCCATGTTGACGCGATCGATGTCGCGGACCTGATAGGGCGCAAGCTCCTCCTCGATCAGCCCGCGAATGTCCGCGCCCTGCCAGCGCGCATGGGCGAGCACGGTATGCACGCGCGCCAGCGCCGTGATGCGGCCTTCCACTGCCTTGGCGTATTGCGGCACGTTGTCGGCTTTCGTCAGTCGCACGATCGATTGCACCAGAGCAAGCGCGTTCTTGGCGCGATGATCGACCTCGCGCGCAAGCAGCGCCTGGCGTTCTTCGGCCTTCTTGCGTTCTGTGATGTCCACCGTCACGCCGCTGACGCGCGCGACGCGGTTGTGGGCGTCGAGGGTCGCCGCCGCCGTGCACAGGCACCAGCGGATCTCGCCGTCCGGGCGCAGCAGGCGGAATTCGATCTCGCCGCTGAGCTTGCCGCTGTTGATGTCATCGATCGCGTGCCGGATAACGGCGATATCGTCCGGGTAAATCAGCGGATGGATGGTTTCCGGGCGCACCCGGAAGCTCTGTGGGTCAACGCCGAAAATCTGGAATTGACCTTCGTCCCACAGGTGATCGTTGGCGATGCAGTCCCAATCCCACGAGCCCATCTTGCCCGCCGCGAGCGCGAGGTTGCGCCGCTGCTCGCTTTCGATCAGCCGCACGTTGGACGCTTCGAGTTCGGCGGTGCGCGCTCTCACGCGCCCTTCCAGCTCGGCATTGAGCTGTTCGAGCTGACGGGTCTTGCGATAGAGTTCGGTGAACACGCGGATCTTGGCGCGCAGCACTTCCGGCACCAGCGGCACCGGCAGATAATCCACCGCGCCCATTTCATAGCCGCGCAGCCGGTCGAGATCGGTGACCTGAATGGCGGAGACGAAAATGATCGCGGTCTTTCGAAATCGCGGATGGTCGCGGATCATCGACGCGAGCTCAAAGCCGTCGAGCTCGGGCATGCAGACGTCCACCAGAATGACCGCGACATCGGTCTTCAGCAGGCATTCGAGGGCCTCGCGGCCCGAGGAGGCGACCAGAAGGTTCTCGTGCATCTCCTTCAGGATCGCTTCATAGGCGAGCAGCTTCGCGGGCTGATCGTCGACCAGCAGGATATTGACGCGTTCGCGATTGGCTTCCCCGCTCATCGGTGCAGCCACATGCGCAGCGACAACAGCAACTGCTCGGTGTTGACCGGCTTGGCGAGATAGTCCGACGCGCCGGCTTCAAGGCATTTTTCGCGGTCGCCCTTCATCGCCTTTGCGGTCAGCGCAATGATGGGAAGCCGCCGGAACGCCGGATTTTTCCGGATTGCGCCGATGGTCTGGTAGCCGTCCATCTGCGGCATCATGATGTCCATCAGCACGATGGAAATCTCCGGGCTTTTCTCGACCAGAGAAATCGCCTCCGCGCCGGTGGTGGCCGTCAGCACTTTCATGCCGCGCCGCTCCAGCATGCTGCTGAGCGCGAAGATGTTGCGGGCGTCGTCGTCGACCAGGAGCACGGTGCGGTCGATGAGATCGTCGTCGGAAGCGTTAAGGCGTTCCAGCAGCCGCTGCTTTTCCGGCGGCAGATTTGTCACCACGCGATGCAGGAACAGCGAGGTCTCGTCGAGCAGTCGCTCCGGCAATTCCACGCCCTTGACCACGATGCTGCGCGCCATGGTGTGAAGCTGCGCTTCCTCGGCCTCGGACAATTCCCGTCCGGTGAAGACGACGATGGGCGTATCTGCGAGCTGGTCGTCCTTGCGAATTTCTTCCAGCACGTCGAAGCCGCTCATGTCGGGCAGCCGCAGGTCGAGCACCACGCAATCGCAGGCGTCCCGGCGCATGGTGGCCAGCGCCTGCGCGCCGGTCTCTGCCGTGACGATGTCGATGTCGTCGTGGCCGAGCAATTCGTTGATGCTCATCGACTCGGCCTCGTTGTCTTCCACCACCAGCAAGCGCTTTCGCCGGGGCTTGGTGTAATCCTTGATCCGCCCCAGCGCTTCCTTCACGCCCTCCGTAGTGGTGGGCTTGGTGACGAAGGAGAATGCGCCGCGCGACAGCGCATGCTGACGGTCCTCGTCCAGCGTGATGATCTGCACCGGAATATGCCGGGTGAGAGGGTTTTGCTTGAGCTGGCTCAGAACAGTCCAGCCGAGCATGTCGGGCAGGAACACATCCAGCGACACGGCGGTGGGCTGGAACTGCTTGGCAAGATCGAGCGCCTCGATGCCGCGGGCGCTGACCAGAACCTTGAAGCCCTTGTCGCGCGCCAGATCCACCAGCACGCGGGCGTAGTGCGGATCGTCCTCGACGATGAGCAAGATGGTGTCACCGGGGTCGACCGCCAGACGATCGTCCGGCACTTGCTCGATGACACGGTCCTGCACGGCGGTGGATGAAATGACAGCAAGCTCGGGCCGCGCTTTCGGGGCCGGCGGCTTGCCCGCCGCCGCCATCGGGCCTTCGTATTTCAGCGGCAGATACATGGTGAAGCTGGCGCCGGTGCCGGGCTCGCTGTTGAGATGGATTTCGCCGCCGAGCAGATTGGCGAGCTCGCGGCTGATCGCGAGACCAAGACCGGTGCCGCCATATTTTCGGCTGGTGCTGGCGTCGGCCTGCTGGAAGGCCTCGAAGATGATTTTCTGCTTTTCGAATGGAATGCCGATACCGGTGTCGGACACCTCGAAGGCCACCACGGTGGCTGCCTTGTTGAGCAACACGTTCTCCGGGCTCCAGCCGGTCAGCGCCCCAGAGACGTTGAGGGTGACGCCGCCCCGCTCGGTGAATTTGAAGGCGTTCGAGAGCAGGTTCTTCAACACCTGCTGCAGCCGCTTGGAATCCGTGACGATGCTGCGCCCGAGATGCGGATCGACCCGCACCTCGAATGACAGCCGCCGGCCTTCGGCTTCGTGGCGGAACGGCCGCGCCACGGTGTCGAGCAGGTTGGAAATCAGGATTTCCTCCGCCTCGACGCTGACCGTGCCGGATTCGATCTTCGACAGATCGAGAATGTCGCTGATGAGATTCAACAGGTCGGTGCCCGCGCCATGAATGGTGCGCGCGAATTCCACCTGCTTGGAGCTGAGATTGCCGTCCGGATTGTCGGTGAGCTGCTGGCCGAGGATCAGGATGCTGTTCAGCGGCGTGCGCAGTTCGTGCGACATGTTGGCGAGGAATTCGGACTTGTACTTCGATGTCAGCGCAAGCTCGCTGGCCTTTTCTTCCAGCGCGCGGCGCGCCTGCTCGATTTCCTGGTTCTTGCGCTCCACCTCGACGTTGCGTTCGGCGAGCTGCTGCGCCTTCTGTTCGAGCTGTTCGTTGGTCTGCTGCAGTTCCGTCTGCTGGGTCTGCAATTCGCCGGCGAGCTGCTGCGATTGCTTGAGCAGCCCCTCGGTCTGCATGGTGGCCTCGATGCTGTTCAGCACGATGCCGATGCTGTCGGTCAGCTGTTCCAGGAAGGTCATCTGCGAGGTGGTGAACGGCGAGACCGAGGCCAGTTCGATCACGGCCTTGACCTGGTTTTCGAACAGCACGGGCAGCACCACCAGACTCTGCGGCGCCACGCGCAAAAGCCCGGAGGTGATCGCGACACTGCCGGGCGGCACGTCGTTGATCAACCGCTGGCGCTTGTCGATGGCGCACTGGCCGATCAACCCTTCGCCGAGTTGCAGCACCGGATTGTAGGGGCTGACGCCGTCGCCCGCATGGGGCGACAACAGCCGCAGCTTCGGGCTGTCCTCGGTTTCGAGCTGATAGATCACGCCCATCTGCGCATTGACCAGCGGTGTCAGTTCCGTGAGCAGCAAGCGGCCCACGGTCTCCAGATCGCGCTGGCCCTGCAGCATGTTGGTGAAGCGGGCGAGGTTGGTCTTCAGCCAGTCCTGTTCGGTGTTGAGATCGGTGGTGAGGCGCAGGTTGCCGATCATGGTGTTGATGTTGTCTTTCAGCTCGGCCACTTCGCCGCGCGCATCGACCTGAATCGAACGGGTCAGGTCGCCCTTGGTCACGGCGGTGGCGACCTCGGCGATGGCGCGCACCTGCGTGGTGAGGTTCGCCGCCAGCAGGTTGACGTTGCCGGTGAGGTCTTTCCAGGTGCCGGCGGCGCCGGGCACGTTGGCCTGACCGCCGAGACGGCCCTCGACGCCGACTTCGCGCGCCACGCTCGTCACCTGATCGGCGAAGGTCGCCAGCGTGTCGGTCATGTTGTTGATGGTTTCGGCAAGCGCCGCGACCTCGCCCTTGGATTTCACGGTGAGATTTTGTTTGAGATCGCCGTTGGCCACCGCCGTCACCACCTTGACGATGCCGCGCACCTGCTCGGTGAGGTTGGCCGCCATGACGTTCACGGTGTCGGTGAGATCCTTCCAGGTGCCGGCGACGCCGGTCACCTGCGCCTGACCACCGAGCTTGCCCTCGGTGCCGACCTCGCGCGCCACGCGGGTGACTTCGCCCGCGAAGGCATTGAGCTGATCGACCATGGTGTTGATGGTGTTTTTGAGTTCGAGAATTTCACCCTTCACGTCCACGGTGATCTTGCGCGAGAGGTCGCCGCGCGCCACCGCAGTGGTGACTTCGGCGATGTTGCGCACCTGCGTGGTGAGGTTCGCCGCCAGCAGGTTGACGTTATCGGTGAGATCCTTCCACGTGCCGCCGACGCCGGGCACAACGGCCTGTCCGCCGAGACGCCCTTCGGTGCCGACCTCGCGCGCCACGCGCGTCACTTCGGCGGCGAAGGATCGCAACTGCTCCACCATGGTGTTCAGGGTGTCTTTCAATTGCAGCATCTCGCCGCGCACGTCCACGGTGATCTTCTTCGAGAGGTCGCCGCCCGCAATCGCAGTGGCGACTTCGGCGATGTTGCGCACCTGCGCCGTGAGGTTCGACGCCATGAAGTTGACGTTGTCGGTCAAGTCTTTCCAGGTGCCCGCGACTTCCGGCACCTGCGCCTGACCGCCGAGCTTGCCTTCGGTGCCGACCTCGCGCGCCACGCGCGTGACTTCGGAGGCGAAGGCGTTGAGCTGGTCCACCATGGTGTTGATGGTGTTTTTGAGTTCGAGAATTTCGCCCTTCACGTCCACGGTGATCTTGCGCGACAGGTCGCCGCGCGCGACCGCAGTGGTGACTTCGGCGATGTTGCGGACCTGGGATGTGAGGTTGCCCGCCATCGAGTTGACGCTTTCCGTCAGATCGCGCCACGTGCCCGCGACGCCGAGCACGTTGGCCTGTCCGCCGAGCCGCCCTTCGGTGCCGACCTCGCGCGCCACGCGGGTGACTTCGCCCGCGAAGGCGTTGAGCTGGTCCACCATGGTATTCATGGTTTCCTTCAACTGCAGCATTTCGCCGGACACGTTCACCGTGATCTTCTTCGACAAATCGCCGCCCGCAATCGCAGTGGCGACGTCGGCGATGTTGCGCACCTGCGCGGTGAGGTTCGACGCCATGAAGTTGACGTTGTCGGTGAGGTCTTTCCAGGTGCCCGCGATGCCCGGCACCTGCGCCTGACCGCCGAGCTTGCCTTCGGTGCCGACTTCGCGCGCCACGCGCGTCACTTCCGAGGCAAATGAATTGAGCTGGTCCACCATCGTGTTCATGGTGTCTTTGAGTTCGAGAATTTCGCCCCGCACGTCCACGGTGATCTTGCGCGAGAGGTCGCCGCGCGCCACGGCAGTTGTGACCTGCGCGATGTTGCGCACCTGCGCGGTGAGGTTGCCGCACATGGCGTTGACGGAGTCGGTGAGGTCCTTCCACGTTCCGGCGACGCCGGGCACGATGGCCTGACCGCCGAGCTTGCCGTCGGTGCCGACTTCGCGCGCCACGCGCGTCACTTCCGAGGCAAAGGATCGCAACTGATCCACCATCGTGTTGATGGATTCCTTAAGCTGCAAAATCTCGCCGCGTACGTCGACCGTGATTTTTTTCGACAAGTCGCCGCTCGCCACCGCGATGGTCACTTCGGTGATGTTGCGGACCTGCGCGGTGAGGTTGTTGGCCATGGAGTTGACGCTCTCGGTGAGGTCTTTCCACACGCCGGTCACTTCCGGCACCTGCGCCTGACCGCCGAGCTTGCCTCCGGTGCCGACTTCGCGCGCCACGCGCGTGACTTCCGAGGTGAACAGGCTGAGCTGCTTGATCATCGTGTTGACGATGGTGGCCGATTGCAAAAACTCGCCCTTCAACGGGCGGCCTTCCACATCGAGCTTCACGGTTTGCAGCAGATCGCCCTGCGCCACCGCCGCGACGGCGCGGGTGACTTCGCGGGTCGGCCACAACAGATCGTCGATCAGCGTGTTGACGGAGCTTTCCATATCCGCCCAGGCGCCGCCCGGCAGGCCGAACTTCAGACGCTGGCGGGTCCTGCCTTCGCGCCCGACGACCTGGCCGACGCGCTCGAGTTGCGTGGCCATGCGTTCGTTGGCGGCGACGATTTCGTTGAAGGTGTCGGAGATTTTGCCTTCGATGCCGAGCTGATTGCCGGCCATCCGGACCGAGAAGTCTCCGGAGCGCATCGCCTGGAGCGCTGCGAGCAGCTCTTCCAGGTGGTCGTTATGGCCTGTTGGCGGAGCGTGTGAACCAGTCGTGGCGGCGAGACCTTGATCCAGGCCGTTCTGCATACGTTTCCCCCTGCGCACGGTTTTCCGCTACCGTTCAATCCACACCCCCTGTTGATGGTTCCTGGGAAACCGAAAAAATTTTTGCGGGAGCGGAACCTGGAAGGGGTGCCTGGATAAGCCGGGAACACGACGCGGCCATTTTCGCGTAAGGCCTTGAAAGCGGCTGTGAAAACAACGAGGGCGGCGGGCTTGTCGCCGGCCGCCCTCGATCGTTCCGCTGCGGATCGACCTGTCTCCAGTCGCGGATCAGGACGAATAGATGCGTTTGAGCTTGCGCTCCGCCGACAGCATCGCGCTCTTGGAATCTTCGCGGCCGGTGACGTAGTTGGCGTACATGTCGACCACGATGAAATCGGCGATCGCGGATGCGGCGCTTTCATTCATGGTGCCGATGCCGGCCGGTGTCGCGGCGAGTTGCGCGACATTGCGATACGGCGTGGTTTTCGGATCGGCCGTCCAGATCGGGTTCTTGTCGTAAGCGAGCAGGAAGTGAGAGAGATAGCCCTGCGCCGCCTCGATCCACGGATTGAACTGATCGGCTTCGAGCAGAAACGCCGTGAACGCCTTGCAGGCCTGCGGCGACTTGGTGAAGTTGAAGATCAGGATCGGAAAGCCGAGATGCAGCTCGCGCGATTTGCCGCTCAGGCCGACCGGCAGATGGGCATGGTTCATGTCTTCGGCGATGGGCGGGTTTTCTTTTTTCGCCGTGACGTAAATCGAGATGCCGTTGGTGGTGAGATGAAGCTGGCCCGCGAGGAAGGCTTTGTTATTTGAGCTGTCGTTCCAGGATGTCGTTCCCGGAATGAAGGTCTCGTACAGCGATTTCACGTAATCCAGCGACTTCGCGGTCTCCGGCGAACTAATGATCACTTTATTATCCTTGTCGACGGTGTAGCCGCCATGGGCCCACAGCGCCCAGTGCAGCCAGCCATTGGCGTCGCCGGAGGCGTGGCCGAGCGCCATGCCCGCGGGCGTGCCGTTTTTCTGCATGCCCTTGCACAATTCGAGGAAGCCGCCGAGATCCTTGGGAAATTCCTTGAAGCCCGCTTTCTCCGCCGCAGCTACCCGGTAATTCACCAGACCGCCGGTGGCGGCGATCGGAATGCCGATCCATTTGCCGCCGAGCTTGCCGTAGGCTTCCGCCGAGGGCGCCCAGCCGCCGTATTTTTTGCCGAGATAATCGGCCACGTCGGTGACGTCGACGCATTTGGCGGGAAAAAGAAACGGCAGCGAATAAAGCCCCCACACCATGTCGAGACCCTGACCGGTGTTGGCCGCGACCGACGCCTTGGGCTGAATGTCGTCGTAGGATTCGTTGGAGACGTTGACCTTGACGCCGGTGGCCTTGGAGAAGGCCTCGACGATTTTCACGAAGGCGGCGTCTTCGGCTTCCACGAAACGCTTCCATCGCAGCAGGTTGATGGTGGCGCCGGGCTCCGGTTTCCATTGCGAGGTTTGCGCCCAGGCTTTCGCGTAACCCAGCAACTGATCGGCGGACATCGTGGCCGCTGCGGCGAGCGTCAATGCGCTGCCCTTGAGTAGACTTCGTCGATGCAGACCTTGTCGAAGCGGATCGTTACGATCCGGCGTGAACTCCGTCATCTCGTCTCCTCCAGTTTTTATATTTTATGTGATGTGATGATGCGTTCTTGGCCTCTTATTGAAGTGTCAGCGCGCCGACACTAGCGCGCCTGCGGCAAAGCTGGATATGGGTTTTTCGTCGCATGACGGCGGTAGATGCGGCACCGGACGCGCTGCACAATGGCTTGGACAAAACGTGGCTTGAACAAAACGAACATAAAAAGCGGCCCCGGAGGGCCGCTTTTCATTGCTGTTCTCGGAAGGTGTCAGTCAATCTCGCGCATTCGAGGCGCGTTATAGGATGTTATTGACACAGATGGCGGCGGCCATCCTCGCCACGGAAGAACGTTCCGGGCTGACACACGAAGCCGTTACGCGCCGCGTAGGAATCCCGGTAAGCCGGGGCGGGTCCGTAACCAGGACCATACCCGGAGTCGTAAGCGTAGCTGTCGTCATAGCCACGGAACGGCGCGGTTGCGATGGCGGCTGCGGTCCCTACGGCGCCGCCGACGATGCCTGCGGCAACGTCGCCCGGTCCGAAGCCGCGGTCGCGATAGCCGTAGTCACGATCACGATTGTAATAGGCGCCGTCCTGATAAACCGTCTGTCGCTGAACGAGGTCCTGCGCCAAGACGGGTGAGGCGATTACGGTGGCCGCAAACGCAGCTGCGCTCAAAAGCTTGAGTTGTGTCATTCGGATTCTCCTGTGTGGTTGTGGAGAAGCAACCCGGGCGCGGAGCGCCCGTTCCCTAGGCCGTTTCGTTGATTCAACCCATGTGAAGTTCCGGTTCCGTGAATTGGCCAATCCCGACATCCTTCTGCTAAAACAAGATTCAGATCTGTTTTTGGCCATCGGAGCAACCATGGACACATTGACGACACAGGGGCTGCGCGTGCCGAAGCTCGGCCTCGGAACCTTTCGTATGCAGGGCGAGGTCTGCCGTGCGGCGGTGGAGAGCGCGTTGTCGCTCGGCTATCGCCACATCGACACCGCCGAAATGTATGCCAATGAAGACGCTGTCGGCGATGCGGTGACCGCGTCCGGCGTGGCGCGCGATCAGCTGCACATCACCACCAAGGTCTGGCACAGCAATCTTGCGCCCGATGCGATCCGCAAGGCGTTCGAGGCAAGCCTTGCGAAACTGAAAACCGATTATGTGGATTTCTATCTCATTCACTGGCCGTTGGCGGGGATGGATCTCGCGGCGGCGCTGGAAACCCTGATCCGCATCAAGGAAGAAGACGGCGCGCGCGCCATCGGCGTGTGCAACTTTCCCGTGGCGCTTCTCAGGCAGGCCGTGGAGGAGATCGGCGCGCCGATCGCCTGCAATCAAGTGGAATATCACGTGCTGCTCGCGCAGGATAAACTCCACGCCTATGCATCGGCCAAGCATATTCCCATCGTCGCCTATGCGCCGCTGGCGCAGGGTCGGCTCGCCGATTATCCCGAGCTTGCAGCGATCGCGCGCAAGCATGATGCCACGCCGGCTCAGGTCGCGCTGAAGTGGCTGCTGGAGCAGGAGGGCGTTGCCGCGATTCCGAAAGCCCAGCACCGCGAAAGCCAGAAAAGCAATCTGGATGCGCTGGCGCTGGAGCTCGATGAAGACGATCGCGCGGTCATCAGAAAATTACCCAAGGACCAGCGCTTCGTGAATCCAGCCTTTGCGCCGAAGTGGGATTGAGCGCATTTGACCTCATGGATTGCGGCTGCCACTCTCTGTTCTATCGGCGTGATATCATCTCGATCTTCGCCTGATTGTTACGCGTCGCTTTGCCGGCATGGTTTAGTCCCGGGCCTAAGGCCATGACGATCACGATGGCTGCGATCAACGTGCCATAGATGCTGTAGAGCCCGGCCATCCAGAACCGGAAAGTGCTGCGATCCTCGTCGCTCAAATTTCCGAAATATTGATTTGCGAAATATTTTTGCATGGACGCCTCCACGTCAATGCGAAAGGGATAAATCGGTCGCGCCATTTGGCGCGTGATCTGCCTCACACTCCGGCGAAACTATTTCGGGCCATGCAGGAGGCTGATGCGGACAACGAATTGGTAGCGTTTTGCCGCCGCGCCGTGTTGCTGCGATTGCGACCAAAGTCGTGCGTCCATTTTCGCATTGCCTCTCGCGGCGGTTGAACCAAAATCGCACTGCCTCAGACAGAGTGAAGAGCATTCAAAGGCCAGCGCACATCGTGTGACGCGGATGCTCGAGTGGGCCAGTGTGGGGGATTAAAATGAACGTGTTGGATCAGCGGCTTGCCGTGGTCTGCGAAGCCAAGTCGACCCTCGGCACCCAGATGTTCGAACTGAACTGCCTGCGCGAACGCTTCCGCAGGGCTCAGCTTGCAAGGAATGTGTCCCGGCGGCAGCGGCTTCAGAAAAAGCTTCGGGTCAAAAGATTTCAAAGCGTCTTTCAGCGCGGCGGCATCAGCCTTGCGTGAAGGCGGCGGTTATTGACGGAAATGAAGTGGCATGGGCCCGGGATCGGCCCGGTTTGCGCGTTCCTTTCTGTCACGTTTCTTGCTCGCAGTTTACGCTGATCCGGCGGCGCGCCGCCGGGTTGATCGTCGCGACCGCAGGGCGGTGTCAGCGGAACTGAAATCGCATTGGAAAATCCCAATAGAGGCCCCAACGGATATGCCATGACCAATCTCATTTTGCTGGTGACCATCACCTCGCTGGTCTGGTACGGGGCCACCGTCGCTCCGCTGGATTGACCCGCGCCGTTGAATTCAACCGCCATGCCGGGATGCCGCGCCGGGCGTTTCTCGCGTGGCGGCGGCGCGCGGTGATCGTGCCGCCGGGGAACCAAATATTCCAGGATTATCAAAGGTATATAAACACCTCTTGACGGGAACTCGGTCTGTTCCTATTTCGTTCTCTGGACGTCAAGCTGCTCGGCAGCGCGTCCTTTGGAATGGAGTGCGGCTATGACCGTGTTTGAAGTGCCGATCGCTATCGTGCTGTTAATGGTGGGCGTCGGGGTTTTGTTTGTGCTGGCGCTCAGCGTCCGGGTCGCCAATCAATATGAGCGCAGCGTGGTGTTCAGGCTGGGCAAATTCAACCGCACCGAAGGACCGGGCCTTTATATGGTCTGGCCGATGATCGAGTGGCAATCGAAGCTCGATATGCGCACCGTCACCGCCGACGTCGAGCAGCAGGAAGGCATCACCCGGGATAACGTGCCGATCAAGGTCGATGCGGTGATCTGGTACCGGATCGTGGATTGTGAATCCGCGGTGATGGAAGTGAAGGGCGTTGGCAACGCGGTGGTGCAGGTTGCGATGACGACGCTGCGCACCGTTCTCGGGCAACACACGCTCGATGAAATCCTCAAGGCGCAGGACACCATCGCCAGCGCGATGCAGGGTTCGATCGACACCGTGACCGAGCCGTGGGGTGTCAAGGTCGAGCGCGTCCAGATGAAGAATGTGGAAATTCCTCCGACTATGCAGCGCGCCATGGCGCAGGAAGCGGAAGCGTTGCGCGAAAAGCGCGCGCGTCTCATCAAGGCCGAAGCCGAACTTGATGCGGCGGAGCAACTGCGTCAGGCGGCGGAAGTGATCATGCAGAACCCGGCGGGCCTGGAACTGCGGCGCATGCAGATGATCACGGAAGTCGGCGCAGAGCAGAACACCATGACGCTTGTGATGATGCCGAGCGAGTTCGTCTCGATGGCCAGCGGCATCGCCAACGCCGCCAAGGCGTTCGTGCAGAAGGCGTGAGACATGCCCAAAAGGCGTGAGAGCTGCCCAAAAGGTAATTGCCCCGCCAAGCCGGGAGGCCGCGGGGCAATCACCTGGAGGAGGTTGCTGCAACCGGTCATGATTGCGCAGCACGTTCAATCTATGCGCCGCTGTGCCGGCGACAAAGCGCAAATAATCGCCGTTATGACCAATCAAGCGGCAGCTTCAATTTGAGCAGCTGGAACCGGTTGTCGTGACTTTCAGGCGATCGCGCGGATCAGCGGCGGCCGCCCGAGACTTCCTTGAGGACCGGCTGCGGTGGTGCAAACAGGTCCGACGCGGGCATCGGACGTCCGGTCAGATATCCCTGAACGTATTGGCAGCCTTCGCGGCGCAGGAATGCGAACTGCGTTTCGGTTTCGACGCCCTCGGCCAAAATCGGGATGCTCAGGCTTTGCCCGAGGCCGACCACCGCGCGCACGATGGCGCGCGAATGCCGGTTCTGCTCCAGATCCATCACGAAAGTGCGGTCGATCTTGATGCGGTCGAATGCGAAGGAATGCAGGTACGACAGCGACGAATAACCGGTGCCGAAATCGTCGAGCGCGATGTCCACGCCGAGGTTTTTCAGGCGGCGCAGCACGGCCAAAGCGCGCGAGAAATCGTCGATCAGTACGCCTTCGGTAATTTCCAGTTCAAGGCGTGACGCGGGCAGACCGGTTTCGAGCAGCACGGTCTGCACCAGCTTGGGCAGATCCACCTGCTGGAATTGGCGCGGCGAGATGTTGACGGCGATGGTCAGGGGTGAGGTCCAGGACGCAGCTTCGCGGCATGCTTCGCGCAAAATCCAGTCGCCGAGTTCGATGATGAGATCGCTTTCCTCGGCCAACGGAATGAAAGTCGCGGGCGAGACATTGCCGAATTTTTCCGACTTCCAGCGCACCAGCGCTTCGAATCCGACAGTCTCGCGATCGATCGAGACCTGGGGCTGGTAGTGCAGGCTAAGTTCGCCGGCGGGGATCGCCCGGCGCAATTCATCGACCATGGCGCGGCGCTCGCGCACCATGGCGTCCATGCTGGAGTTGAAATATTGCGCGGTGCCGCGCTTTTGTTGTTTGGCGCGATAGAGCGCGAGGTCGGCGTTGAGCAGCAGGCTTGCCGCCTCGGTTCCGTGCGCGGGAAACAGCGCGATGCCGATGCTGAGGCCGACATTGACGCGCTGGCCGTCGACCATCAGATCCTGTCCCACGGCCGCGATCAGGCGGTCGGCAACCGCCTTGGATTGCAGGCCGTCGGCGCTGTCAGTGCAGATCAGGGTGAACTCGTCGCCACCGAAGCGCGCGAGATAGGCGCCTTCGCTGGCATTGCGCAGCCGCATGGCGATTTCGCGCAGCACCACGTCGCCGGCCGAATGGCCCTTGAGATCGTTGACCTGTTTGAAGCCGTCGAGATCCAGGCACATCACCGCGAGGCGCTTACCGCTCTCGCCGGCCTCCTTGATGGCGGCGAGGAAATGTTCGTCGAATGAGCTGCGGTTCGGCAGATCCGTCAGCTTGTCGTGATGGGCGATGTAGGCGATGCGCCGTTCGGCCTCGCGCTGCTCGGTCACATCGATGGCCGCGACCAGCGTGGCTTCGTGGCCTTCGTATTCAAGAGCGTGCGAATAGACGCGAACCTCGAACAGGCTGCCATCCTTGCGTTGGTGCTGCCAGATGTTGTCCCCTGTCGCCACTCCCACGGTGTTGATGAACGACAGGTAGCTCTCGCGGCTGGACGCGGGTCTGATGTCGTGGACCGAAAGTTTCAGAAATTCTTCGTGGCCGTAGCCGTATTGCGCAACGGCTGCATCGTTGACCGCGAGGAACGACTGCGTCTTGCGGTCGTAGACCCACATCGAAACCGGATTGTTCTCGAACAGCAGCTTGAACGATTCCTCGCGCAGCCGTCGTTCCGTGACGTCTTCATGCGTCGAGAGGAAGCCGCCGCCGGGGATCGGTTCGTTGACGACCTGGATGGTGCGCCCGGTGATCGACTGCGCCATGTATTCGTCGTGCTCGCCGGTCAGTCGCGCAAGAAGCTGGTCGAGATATGTGTCGGGATCGACCTTCAGCGCACCCGTAGAAACCCGGTATTCGATGATGTCGTCCAGCCGGACGCCGGGCTGAACCATGCGCTGGGGCAGGCCGTACATTCGCGCGAAGCTTTCGTTGGCGACGACAAGCCTGCGATTGGTGTCCATGATGACCAGCCCGTTCGCCATGTTGTTGATGGCGGACGTGAACTGCATGCTCTGGCTATCGACGGCGCTGGAGAGCTGCTTGATTCCGAGGAAAGCGAACGAGGCGGCGAGAGCCAGCACCGTGGCGCTTGCGATCAGGATGGATATCACCGTTTCTCGCCACAGCGTCAGCGCTTCCTCGACAGTGGAGGTGACGATGACGTGAACGGGATAGTGCGGCAACTGGCGCGCGGCGAGCAGTTTGTCCTGTCCGTCGATCGGGCTGTTCTGACGGATTTCCATCGTGGACTGCGAAAGAATCTTCGCCGCGACCGCTGGCATCTGTTTGCCGATCAGGCCCTCGTCGCGCGGATAGCGCACCAGCAATGTGCCGTCGTCGCGGAACAACGCGATGGCGCTGTGGTCGCCGAGAATGATGCTCTGGAAGTAGCGCTCGTAGTAATCGAGCTGTGTTGTGCCGTTGATGTATCCGATCAGCGTTCCGTCGCCCAGCGTGAGGCGGCGCGAGATATAGAAATTGAGCTGTCCGGTTTTCTCGTTGGTGGTGGGGACGCCCATCTTTGTGACGACGTCGGGATACGTGATAAAATATTCGCCGGGATTGGGGCTGAGAGTCTTGTTGGCCGCGAGGCCGAACGAAGAATTGATGAGGTCGCCTTGAACGTTCCTGATCGTCAGCCCGGAGATGTGTGGGATCGCGACGGTCCGCGCGACCAGGCTGTCGTGAAACTCGGGGGTCGAAACCAGACGTTTGAAATCGGCGTCGTTTCGGATAGCGAGCCGCGCAATGTCGGCGGTAACGGCCTGTTGCACCAGTTCGATCGACTGAAAACTACGGTCAAGCTGCTCGGCGAGCACCAGCGCCAGATTTCGATACTGCTGCTTCTTGTCATCGAGCACGCGTTCGCGCATCGCCATCACGACGCCAGCGGTGACGAGCAGGAAAATCGTCGACACGATCATCGTCGCGGCGATGATCCACCGCCGGATGTGCTGCGTGCGGATATCGGACGCCGGCCGCGCGGATCGGCCCGGTTCCTTGAAGCCGGCAGGCGATTTAATGCTGGTGGTTTCCGTTTGCATGGGTCCGGCTTCACTACTTGCGCCGGAACGGTATGCTGTTGCTGGTTAAGGGTCCGTCTTGAAGGTATATCCATCCGGAGAGAAATTTATTAACCCTTACAAATCGCTCACATCGCGGTGATCGGCGGATTTTGAGCCGGCTGGCGGCGGCATCCCTTTACATCTGGACGTATCGAGATGTGCGATCTGGCGGCCGCACGAGATCGACAGCCAAGCACGGCCAAGGACCGCGAGACTGGCACAGCCGAAGACCGTCAAAACGACGAGTGTCGGCATTTGCGAAACAGGATCGCGAAACACACGTCAGAAATCTGCAGGGCGGCAAAGGCGCGGGACGAGAGCCGCTTTGGATGCGTGCGCGCCGGGCGGCATGCACTTCAGAAGACGTGGACTCTCGAAGGCATTGCGATGAACGTTATGGGACTTCAAAAAATTGCGTTCTGAAAAAATTGCTCCGGAGTATCGCGGTACGCGAGACCAATCCGCGACAGACCCATGATAGCGACGACACCTTAATCAAAGATTTTTTCGAACCGTTCGAATGGTCGTTAGAATAACTTTCGTCAACTTTGCGTGAAGCGCGATCGAGCAAGCGCAGGCGTCGAACCTGACCGGTGTTCGCCGCGACCTTCAAAAGAGGCGATTTCTCCTCGTGGAGTGTCACATGACTTTAAATGGCCATGCGTCGCAAAAACTTCTGCTGTTGGCGACCTCGGTTGCCCGTCTGGCTGAAAATTTGTCGGAACTGCGGCGGCTGGAAGAAGCGGTCAGGCAAGCGGAGCGCCGGTCGCCGCGGCAAAGGTTACAAGCCGATCTTTTACGACGAGAGTCCTGCCGCGCGGAGACGGATCGCGGTTGATGGAATACGGATTCGGCCATTGCACGACCGAATCCGTTGCATGAAAGCCGCAGCGGATTGGAAAGGATGCGACGTGCTGCGGTTGTCGTTGACTGTGCGGGCCCCCGGTTTCTACGTTGCAGACGAGCTTGCGATTGAACAAGCCGATTGAACAAGCCGATTGAGCAAGATCTGGGCTGGGCACGAGGACTGTTGCGATGTTAGGGATCGTTTCGATGTGTTTCGGCCTTTTGAGCGCCGGCATTTTTCTGGCCCACGCCTATGACGTTTTCCAAAACGCCGCCGGGCAGCGCCGCACCTGAGACTCGGCAGCGCGGCACGTGAGGCTCGCGCGTCTCTCCTTCATTTCATTGCGCATTACGTTGCGACGACCGCGTCATCGTTCGCGTGAAGGCCGTGGGGTCTGACGTTTTCGTGCGCATTTGCAGCGGCGCATCCGTAAGCGTCGCTTGGACGCGCTGCCGTGATGGGATAGGCGTGAAGTGAGATCCGCGAAGTGAGATCTTCGAGGTAAAAGATACACGGGAAAAACAGAAGGATGCCGGCCCCTCGCCCTCGGCATCCTCCGACCGGTTCGCGCGACTGTCAGCTCGCGCGTGCCAGTTCCGGATGGCGGCCTGCCGACTTTGCGCCTTCGGAAACATTTTCAATCTGTTCGGAAACTTCCAGGCTCACCATGCGCAGCAGATATTGCGCCATGGGTTGGTCAAGCCTGGAGGCCAGCGCGAGAGCTTCGTCGATCTTCATGCTGAGCTGTTGCAGTTCGATATATCTCTTCATGATGCATTGTCCCCCCAAAAGAGATTAAAAAAAGGATTGAGAAATATTCGTCGAGAAAGGGCATCGGTGGTTGGCATTTCCTGAGCCTGCATCTTTTCCCCGGGCCGACACTTCCGGATCGAAACGTTTGGACCGAAGCATGCTGTACGGCCGTCAAAACCTTCGCGGCAAGATCTGGTCAACTAGCGTTCAAAACTTCCTGAGTTGTCGCTTCGAAGCCACACATGCATCCGGGTCGCAAATGCATCTCCATGATGATTTAAAGATGATTCGCAACGCGCGATAAATCACCAATTTCGCATTCCGGAATTTAATTCATGCAGCACGATCACTGGTCGACGAAGGCAGCACTTTCAGCTGGATCCAGTTTTTGGAAAAATATCCTCCTACGTTAAAATGCGTTTGTTGCGAGGCGTTCACATGTATCCGTTTGATCGGATATATGTGTGGAAGTTCCGGTTTAAATTCAGATGAACTCGTGACGCTCGTGGTCGCCCGGTGTCTGCCGAGGAGAAGCCAATGATGTCGCGCAAGGTTTCATCGAAAGAACCGTCGGCCAAAGATACGGACAAGGATGCTGATAAGGTCACGAGCAGGCACACAGGCGAGGATACAGGCAAGGCCACAGACAATGACGCGGGCGAGAACATCGGAAAGGATACCGCCAAAAAGCAAAAGCCCGCTGTTCCAAACAGCTCACCCGGTCCCTGCCAGCCGCCACCGGAAGACGAGTACGGCGGAGGCGATATTGTATCGCCGGAATTGCCCGATCCGACGGAGGACGACGAACCGCTGCGTTGAGTGCGGGAGGGTTGGCGGCTTACAGCCAAAGCAAGCAAAGGCGAGCCCTTGCTTCAGCCTCCGGCGCTCTCGCCGCCTTCACCTTCGCGATGGCCATCCGGCCCGCGACCCAAAACCCCGTAAGTGCTGGATTTCTGGCCTGACGCCAATTCTGCTTCGCTTGAGGCCAAGCCAAGCTTGAGCAATTCGCGCACAGCCGCCGCTCGTGTCGGCATCCGGTGCTGGAAACGGAAGTCATCGATCACCGTCAATTCCTCCGGCGACAACATGATCTGCAGCCGTTCACCGCGCATGTCGTTCATGGCGAAATCCTTTGAAAGAGGCCTGTTTCCAGGCTCGGCCTCGGCGGATACACTCAAAAAATACTCAATTGGCAATGAATGAGTAATTTGCACAACTCACGTCTTTTCCATAAGTTCCATGGTTAGCTGCGGTATGGGCAATTGAGTAAAAAGCAAAATAAAATCAATAAGTTATTTGGTGCGCAACGTGATTTTCTGTGTAAGATTTCGGCAATGCCAAAGGTGTGCCCCGTGAAGTCGTGGAGGGATCGAAGCCCGCCCGACGATGTCGGCAACCAGCGAGGACCATGTCGTGACCAGCCAGATGACACTATCCGTGACCACATCAGCCAAGGCACCCGTATCGGGTGCAGCGCTTGAACGCGAAGCCATCACGCTGACGAAAACCGAGCGCTCCGGCGACGCAGATCGCATACCTTCGGGTAAATCGCGCAAACGCGTCATGACGCAGAGCGAAGTCATGGGATGGGCCTGCAGCAAGCAATTGCAGCCGCCCAAATAGCCGCCGCATATTTCTGTGCGGCGCTCACGGCCGCAAGGCTAACGTTCGGCATGCCCGCGCAACGTGCAGCGCATCTTCGACATCCGCGAATTCAGGTTATAACTACGCTGGCGCAACACGTACGCGCGCGTCTCATGAGTTGAATTTGCCAATCGAACATGCCGGGGGCACGAGCGGAGGATGGATCTTTCCAAAACGAAGCAGCGGCTGAACGTAAACGACGCCGACCTGTCGGGCTCGGCATTCGAAGACGTCAATATGTCCGGATGGACCGCCCACAACGTCAACATGAGCGGGCTGCGCATCGATTACGCCAATCTCGCGGGCCTTCACATCAACAACGCCAATCTTGCGGGCGCATGCCTGACCGAATGCCGGGTCGAAGGCATGAGCATCAATGGAATTGCGCTGGCCGATTTAATGGCGGCGTACGAGAAGCAACAGCAGGGCTAGCGTTTCAAGCGGCGCGTACGGCGGATTATGTTCTTTCTGCCGGATGTTTTCTTTGCCGTCTTCCGTCCGGGTCTTTCTTGTCCGGTTGTGTGTGCCGCGCCCCGCCGTTCGACGCCGGCGCCGGAACGGATTTGAAAACCACGTCGCCGATCACATGAGGCGCGTCGTCGTCCAGGCTCTCGCAGGCGAAGCCGGTCTCGCTGATCCAGTCGCACCCGAACGGATCACAAGCCTGCGCCAGAGCGCGGGCCTGCGCTTCCGTTTCCGCCGCGACGACGGCGATCCGGCGGGGCCCCCGCGCAAGGTCGTTCACGTGCGGCGTTAGCCGGTACAGCCGATGGGTTTCCGGCACACGGACTGGCGTGCGGCTCGCAACCTCGTGAAATTGCTCGCCGTGGCCGGTCTCGTCGCGCTCGTCGAGGTCGCCGGCTGCGTCGGCAGACTGATCGTGAGCAGTTTTGCCGTCAGCAGGTTCGCCGTTATCGCGCTCCCTGTGATCGGACTGGTCGCGATCAGGCACGTGGTGCTCCGGCCCATGATGAGACATGCAGGCAGAACCCCCGCGCGGCCCCGGCAGTTCCGCGTTCTCGCAGCGAGCGTCGTGCGCCAGGTTTTTTGAGAAAGCTGGGGTGGGGCGTCTTACCCGGCCGCCCGGAACGAAGGGTGCGGCGAGCCGTTGTCATCGATCATCGAACTTCGAAAGCACATACCGAAATTCGACTGCGGGAGGCGCGGATGGTGAGCGAGAACAAGAACGATCTGCCGGGCCCGCAGGATCAGGGCGGCAAGCACGGCGGTCAGAAAGACATGCAAAAGCCGATGCCGCCGCCGGAGCGGCAAGTGAAGACCGTCAGCCCCACCGGTCAGCAGAGCGGCGACGGCAAGTTCGGCACGTCCGCACCGCTGGAAAAAGCCGGCGGCGCGGCGCGATCGGGGCGTGGAAAATGACGGGGCGAGCATTGAGGTAGCGAACGACAGTGAGCAAGGCGGTGTGTGATGAACAGCGTGCACGGGACTATCGGTGAGAGCGACCGAAATGCGCGGTTCGTGGATTTGGAGCCGCTCACATACGTGTTCGCCGACGATGGGCTGGTGCCGAACAACCCTCTGCCGATGCTGCTCTACTCCGGCGCGCTGGACATCGTCACCGATCAGAGCAAGGACGAGGCCGCCAGCGCTCTCGAACGTCTGTTCACGGCCCACGGCTGGGGCGGTATCTGGTGCAACGGCATCTACGATTATTTGCACTATCACGCGACCGTGCATGAGGCGATGGGCGTGGCGAGTGGACGAGCGCGCGTTCGCTTCGGCGGCGACGCGGGCCGCGAGATCGAGATCGGCGCGGGCGATGCCCTGGTCCTTCCGGCGGGCACCGGCCATCAATGTCTGTGGGCAAGCGACGATTTTATTGTGATCGGCGCCTATCCGCCCGGTGCGCGCATGCACATCACGCGGCCCACGCCGGATAATTATCATGCCGCATTGCGGTTGATTCCCCGTGTGGCGCTGCCGAAAACCGATCCGGTTTCGGGCGGACGCGGGGCCCTGGTTAATATCTGGCAAAACGCGGCGGGACGGATCTGATGACACAGGGTCTTGACCGGAGCGGCGCTTCGTTTCAATGCTTCAGTCAGGCGAAACCATTGTCTGCCGTGAACGTTCGTTCATGAGCATTAAATCGACAGGGTGAGACGGGCAGAATAGGTGTGCCGGCAACTTTTCGCCATGGTTGCGATTATCAATCTAGTTTTTACGGAGGAGAAGATGAAAATTAAAATGACACTCTTGGCCTGTGCCGCAGTCGCTGGACTTGCGGTCTCGAGCGGCAGCGCTTCGGCGATGCCGAACGGGATGCAGGGCATTCAATCCGGCTCGGCTGCCGAGCAGGTCCGCTACGTGTGTAACGCGTGGGGACGTTGCTGGTGGCGGCCGAATTATTACGGCTCATACGGCTATGCCGGCCCGCGCTATTATGGCTGGGGCTATCGTGGCTACCGCCGCTGGTGATCCCTAGACGACGTTAAACGGGAGGCCCGGACATTCCGGGCCTCCTTTTTCTTTGGGCTGATCCTTCGGTAACAAAGAGGCTCGCATTGCGTTGCGGTACGAAAAAGTGCGGCGGAACAAATATGCTCTCTCCCGGTTCTCATGGGTTATCGAAATTTCAACCGGAGATCAAAATGCGAAAGATAATTGTAGCGGGTTGCTGCGCGGCCCTGTTGAGCATGTCGGCAGGCGCGGCAATGGCGCAGGCCACCGGTCCGGCCGCTCAGGATTCCATGAAGACCAACAGCCCGACGGAAGCCAAATCCATGGATGCCAAGTCTATGGATGCCAAGTCCATGGATGCGAAGGCAATGACCAAGAAAAAGCATATGAAAAAGGGCGCGTCCAAGGGCATGGCGAAGCCGGCCGCCAGCGGCATGAGCGGCGACGGGATGAAAAAGTAAGATTGCTGCCTGGTATTGAGCGTTCTGATGTTCGGAAAACCGTGCTGTTCGCAGCACGGTTTTTTCTGTGCTCTGCTTTACTTTTCGTAGCGGGTAAATCTGGATTTCAGTTGCCGGGATTTGCCAACGTTAGAGCGATTTCTTTTTGAGTTGAATCACCGTCGCGCTCTATCGTTTGTTTGGCGCTTCGCGAACCCTAACCGCTATCGGATCGTGTCCGGCGGATTACTCTCTGAAAAAAACGGCCCCAACGAAACGTGAGTGGATTTCAGCGCCGGGGCTCTGTGGACCGTTTGCCGTGGCTGACGAGCTGCGCCCGTTCCTTGTCCGCCGGCTGTTCCTGCCCCCGCTCGTCGCGGACCATGCCTTGACCCTGGTGCGCCAGGGACGACGCGCCGCCGGTCTTGCCGGTCTTGCCGGTCTGATGGCCGTCATCGGTTTGGTGCGGGGCGGGTTTTTCTGGCATTTTCCGTTTCATCCTGCGGCAACTCATGAATCGTCGTCGTGGTTCCGCGCCACGCGAAGCCGGCTAATACAACCAGCAAACGAAGTCGCGCGAACACCGCAGCCACGGGAGCTGCATTCTTTAAGCCCTCGTTAAGCCTGAGATTATTCGGAAAGGGCTGGGGCGGGGATTTTAGGCAATGAGTAAAGCGCTATCTGTCAAATGGATGGTGATTTCTTACCATCCTCCAGACTGCGGATATGCCGAACCTTCCAAATCTCGAGACCTCGCCGCCTGCGCCGGATCCGACGATCCGGGCGATGAAGCCGCGCGTTCTGGCCGTCCTGTTTGTCCTGGTGATGAGCGGCTGCATTTTCGGGCTGGTCGCATGGAAATCCGCGGGCGCGCGCGACAAGGCCCTCGCCAGCAATGAAATCGAAGTCAAGAACCTGACCCATTCGCTCGCTCAGCATGCGGCGCACGCTTTTCAATCGGCCGACGTCGCCATGACCGGAATGGTCGAGTTTCTGAAATATCGCGAACCTATGGCGGAGCGGTTCAACGGTTTTCTCGCGACCACGGTGCACGTTCTGCCGCAGCTCCGGGAAATCGGCGTGCTCGATACACAGGGCAACTGGCGTTATTCGTCGCTTGCGGAGATGCCGCCCTACAGCAACGGCGACCGGGATTATTTCATCTATCATCGGGATCACGACGACAACGGTCTGCGCATCAGCGGTCCGTTGCAGTCGCGGCTGACGGGCCGAACGTCGGTGTTGCTGACACGGCGGATCAATAGCCTCGACGGAAATTTCGCCGGCGTGATGGTCGCCGCGATCGACAACTCCTACTGGGACGGTTTCTACAAAACGTTCCAGCTCGGCGAACATGGCGGCATCACCATGCTGCGGCCCGACGGCACCGTGCTGGCACGCTGGCCGGCAAAGGCCGAAGGCGAGGACATGCCGCGTGTCAGCCTGCCCCAGGTCAAGCCCAATGAAATCATGTCGGGCTTTCGCAAAGGCGTGTCGCCGTTCGATGGCTTCGTGAAATATTACGGTTACGAGCAGACCAGCGAATATCCGGTCGTTGTTATCGTTGCCAGAACCGAGGACGATATCCTCGCCGCGTGGCGCGCCGATCTCAAATACGACCTCTATGTTGCGCTGTGTTTGTTTGCCGTCGTCATTCTGCTGGCCGGGGTATTGCTGGCGCAGTTCGAGTCCCGGCTGAAGGCCGAAAAAGCCATGGGTGAACGCGAGCGGCATTATCGCCTGCTCGCCGACAACATCGCGGATATCGTGATCCTGCTCGATCGCGGGGGCAATCTGTTGTTCGTGTCGCAATCCATCGAGTCCGTCATGGGCATGCGCGCCGAGGATCTCATCGGCCGGTCGAGTTTCGAACTGGTTCATCCGGATGACGTGCCGTTGATTGAACGCGCCAGCACCGGCATGTTCAAAGGCGACACGCCGCAGACGGTGATATTCCGGGCGCGGCGCGCCGATGGCGTGGAGATCTGGCTGGAATCCAATTTCAAACGCGCCAGCAGGGAAAAAGGCCGCGAGCAGGTTGTCGGCGTGCTCAGGGATGTCTCCAAGCGCAAGCGGATGGAAGACGAGCTGACGTCGCTCAATGCCCGGCTCGGTGAACTCGCGACCACCGATGGCCTGACCGGCCTTGCCAACCGCAGAACCTTCGACGGCTTCCTGCGCTACGAATATCATTCGCACCCGCAGATTGCCGTGGTGCTGTTCGATATCGATCACTTCAAGGGTTACAACGACCGCTTCGGCCATCAGGCAGGCGATGAATGTCTGGCCAGCGTGGCGCGGGTGATCGCCGAGGCGACCGCTGGCACCTCGGGCATGTCGGCGCGCTACGGCGGCGAGGAGTTCGTCATCGTGCTTCCCGGGCTGTCCGACGACATGGCGTTCATCGTGGCGGAATCCATTCGTCTGAAAGTTCGCGCGCTCGAAATCGAGAATCCCGCCTCGGGACGCGGCTTCATTTCGGTCAGCGCCGGCATTGCCAGCCGGTCGCCGGAGACGGCAGACGAGGCCGCACTTCTGGGCGACGCCGACCGCGCGCTTTACGAAGCCAAGCGCCTGGGTCGCAACTGCACCATCAGAAGTTCATGGGCCAAGCTGCGCGCGTCCGACGCTCAGGTAATCGCGGCCCGGGCGTAAGCTTCGAACCGCCAAAAAAACAAACCACCGTCCCCAACCGAGAAATGTTCCACGTCAGTGGACAAGAACGCTCAAACTCCGGGCCATGCAAAGCGGCGGCCCCAACCCTTGGAGGATGACACGGGATCGTGGTTGAGGCCGCCTGAAGACCGGCGTGCATTGGAGGATGAGCCGGCCTCCATGAAAGATACGGCCCGCGCGCAGCGACGTTTCATTTTTAGAGCGTTTTCAAGCGAAGCATGCCACCGGACTTGATCCGGTGGTGGGCACCGGTTCGCGCTAAGAAAACGCGTCAAAACAATTAGAGCGTTTTCAAGCGAAGTGGGCGCCGGTTCGCGTTAAGAAAACGCGTCAAAACAAAACGATACAGCGCGAGCGTGATTGAATAAGCGCGCTCGGGCTCTGCGTGAGCGCATGTCTGATACGCTGCAGAGCATCCCTGCGAGATGCGCTGCGTGTACTTACGACAGCCGCGTTGCAGCCGTTATTTTTTCGCCATGCACTTCTGGATGAAGCGATCCATCCCGGACGGGCCGCTGCGGGTGGATTTGTTCGACATACCCCGTTTGATGGCGGCGTTCTGGCATTGCTCGTAGGTGTAGCCCGCCTGCGCGGTCTCGGCGAAGGTAATGGCGGAGGCAATCAGCAACGCAGCGACGCCCAACAGTCCCGACACTGATGTCGTTTTCGAACCTGAAATCATGTCCGGTGCTCCAATATGAATAAAACAAACAATACGGAACGCAATATTGCTTCATTCAATTTGTCCGCGCGCCGCAAGTCAACAGCCACGCGTCAACAGCCGAGCGCCGCAAACGGCTACACAACCAGCCATGCATCGCAGCAATGGAACAAGCCGCTTATCATCCTGCCGTCGAGATGCGTGTTCATGACGCTCTGGACAATATCTGTCTCGTTCATACGTAACGACACAGCACGGCGGGCAAAACGCACGCTTGCATGCGCTATGGTGAAGGCTTGTTTGGTGACCTGTCGGAATTTTCATCGCTGGTTGTTTTGCTTCGCTGTTGCGGCAGTCGTGCTGCGTGGCGGCGCCGCGATGGCAGACGACTATCGCGCAGATGATTTTCTCAATCTCGATCTGCGTCAGGCGGTGCTGTCGCCCAATCCGATCGGGCCGCCGGCGCGATTTGAGCCGATGGCGGTGCAGGCGCGAACCGATGACGGGCCCCGTCGTGAAAGCCTTTCGATGTTGGCAACCCATGCAAACAGGGCGACGGCCAAAGCTCCGTTGTCCCGGCAGCATCAATTTACCGCCATGGCGAGCAAGCACGGTAATCCGCTGGATGCGCAAGCGTTCGATGCCAGATTGCAGAAGTGGCCCTGCACCAGGGGTGGCATTTGCGACTGGCGTAACGCTCCGCGTTAGAGTTTTATTCAACGAACAGGTTTTCACTTCACCTGCACGGCTCATTTTCCCGTGAGGACGCTTCCGCTTCTTTTGCGGCTGCGTCGAGCCAATTGACACCAGACTACGGCGTCAAACGGCAAGCGCGGGAACTGCCACGCGAACGATTGTATTATTTTGCTCGAAGACATTATTGCAGGAGTTCGCCGTGGTGCTCTTGGTCGCATTTGTGCTGGCTGGTCTGTCCGGCGCGTTCTACTTCGCGGGCAATGCGCCTTCGGGCGCGGGGCTGTCCACCCTGTGTGGTTACGGCCCGACGTTTTGCCAGAACCCGCAATGGATTCTCTATGTCGCCATAGCGTTCCTGCTATGGGGCCTGCTGCTGAAGGTTGACCGGATCTAGCCGTTGACCTCACTTCCAGGCCGCGAAACACTCAGGCTCTAACGTGATTCGATGATCCCCAGCGATCGCCCTGCCGCTGTGCACCGCGAGCGCGCGCTCGCAAAGGGATGCGCGACAAACCGCCTGGTCGCCTGACCTCGCGCCAAACCTCACCGAAACGTAAACGCCAATCCAACAATTGTAACGGCCACGCTTGAGCGCCTTTAAGCGCGATTCAACAAGTAGGCCATTGGCGTGGTGTCAGGCCACCTCTGATCTGCCATGATGACGGTACCGCGATGGGTAGAAAGTCCGTCAACACGCCGCCGATACCGGCGAAGCAGACAGAAAGTCGAAAATGCGCCGTTTCCTCCTAGCTGCCACGTCCAGCTTCGCCCTGTTCGGTATCGTGCAATCAGCTACCGCTGCACCGCAGTGCAAGCTTGATCTGTATGCTTGTATTGCCGAGAGCTACGGACATCCTCACATCTGCGATCCGCTGGTGCGCAATCTCCCCAGCTGTATCGAAGGCGAGAAGAACGGCGAGGCGCCCAAGCTGACCAAAGCCGACATCGACGCACTTTATAAATATCCTTCCGATACGAACTCAGTGCCATGGAAGTCCAAACCCGGCCAGCTGAAGCTGAAAGCCTGGTACGGCCACGGTGAACAAGCGAATTGAGCGATCTGACGGCGCCGGTCGGCGCAAACATTTACCTGGGGCAAGAGCCCGCAAACCGATGGAAGCAGATCGAATGCGTTACCTTGGTTTCGTTGTACCTCTGATAGGTCTCGGCGTCCTCGGTGCGTTGTCGCCCGCGGTGGCCGATTGCCGTCCCGACGTTTACGCCTGCCTCGCTTCGAGCAACGGCCATCCGCATATCTGCGATCCGCTGGTCCGCAACCTGCACAATTGCGTGGCGGCGGAACGCCGCGGCGAGCAGCAGGCCTCGATCGATTCCAGAATGACACGGGAGCGTATTCAGGCTGTGTTCGGAAAATAAGCGATACGACTTCACTCATGACACCTGATGGGCCGCGGCTTTTTGCTTGCGGCTCTTTTCTTTTCGCCCCGCCTTTTTGCCGGACGTGCTTTGCGCTGCAGATCCCGCATGCGCGTTGCGTGCGCTTTTCCTGAGCGCGTCACGCAGATCGATCGGCACGCCGTGTTTTTTCAGGAGATCGGCAAAGGCTTCGTCCGCGAGATCCTGCAGCGTCGCCATCCGGTCGCGGCCAAGCTGCGTCAGCTTGTCCAGTGTCTCGTCGTCGAAGCCGATCAGCTTGCGCATATCATTCACCGGTTCGCGTCAAGAAACGCGTCGAAACAAAACACAGAGCGCGACGGTCCAGAATGAACGCGTTCTAGCGTGCAGGGGGCTTGCGAGCGCGTCTCGGCGCGGGCTCGATCGCCGGTTGAATCGAGGGACTGCCCCGCTTCGCCAGTTTTGAGGCGGATGTTTTTTCCTTTGCGTCCGCGGGCGCCAGTGGCATGTCCGCTCCCACCACAACGGTCTCGGGTAATGGCTGATCCTCGCCGAGTTCGTGCGCAGGGGCGGGGCGTCCGGGCTTGTAATTGCGATGTTCCAATTCGTGACGGTCGATGCCCATGTTCGTCTCCTTTGCTACCCGTCTCCCGTTGCGTGGGCGCTATCGCGGGCCTTGCGTTTGCTCTGGATCTTCAACGGACGGCGCGGTCGCCGGTTCAACACGCCTTGTCAGCCGGCTTTCAACCAGCCTTTTCAGCCAGCTTTGCGCTGCCGCGCGGTCGAACGCGCGGGTTTCTTGACATCTTTTCCCGTCGCTTTGGGCTGAGCTTTCGTCTGGCCCTTGTCGGCCTTGCCGGAAATCGGCAGCAGCATTTCCGTCTGGCCCGCGATGCGTTTTGATTTTTTGGCTTTGCCTGCCGCTTTGCCTGCTTTGGGCTTCGTGACGCTCGCCGCAGCGTCCTCCTTCGAGGCACTCCTGGTGCCGGAGACATTCTTGCCCAGGCTGCGGCGCAGCGCTTCCATCAGGTCGATCACGTTGCCCTCGGTGCGCGCCTTGGCTTTCGCGATCGGCTGTCCGGCTTTCTTGCGATTGATCAGGTCGATCATCGCGGTCTCGTACTCGTCCTCGAATTTCTCCGGTTCGAAATGTCCGGCCTTGGTCTCGACGATATGCTTGGCGAGATCGAGCATGTCCTTGGTGACCTTGACGTCCTGAATGTCGTCGAAATAGTCGTTCTCGTCGCGCACCTCGTAGGGGTAGCGCAGCAGCATGCCCATCAATCCCTTGCCGCGCGCCTGCAACGCGATGATGTGCTCGCGGTTGGTCAGAACCACGCGCGCGAGCGCGACCGTGTTCATGGATTTGATGGTTTCCCGGATCACCGCATAGGCGTCGTGGCCGACCTTGCCGTCCGGCACGATGAAATACGGCCGCACCAGATAGAGATCGTCGATCTCCGATTTCGGCACGAATTCGTCGATCTCGATGGTGCGTCCGCTGTCGGGAAGGATGGCGTCGATTTCCTCGGGCGTCACCTGAACGTAACGGTCGGTGTCGACCTTGTAGCCCTTGACGATATCGCTAGAGGACACCTCGTCGCCGGTTTCGGCATCGACCTTGAGATATTTGATGCGGTTGCCGGTGGTCTTGTTGATCTGATTGAAGCTGACTTTTTCGGCTTCGGAGGTGGCGGGATACAGCGCAACAGGGCATGTTACCAGCGACAAACGCAGGAAGCCCTTCCAGTTCGGACGCGGCGCCATCGACTTACTCCAACGCAACACACAATCGCTGATCAATAAGCTCGACCGGATTTGGTTCCGGATGTTTTCAATATTCGCGTGGCATCATTATCAGGAGTTCGGCGCGGCGGCACCGCCGCGTCAACGGCAGGGTAGCGGCTTGTAGTTTGGCCGATCGGGCCTAATTTAATTCTGTGCGTCTGGCTCGCATGGCGCAAGAGTTTTGTAGCCCAGGAGTATCGGCGGTGGTTCGTACCCCGCGTGAGTTGGCGGAACGGATGGCGCGGCGGCGGGGGCCACGGCGCGAGGACGATGGATTCGTTCGCGAGACCTTTGTCCTTCCCCGTGCGGATGCGCGCCTCAGGGCACGGGCGTTTCTCGATCGCTATCCAAGCGCCGCATATATGAGCGAAGTGGAGCGCTGGCGCGTGACCCCGAGCGGCGACATTGAATTCACCATGCGGCGGCTACGCACGGCGGATTAGCGCCGTTACAGGCAGGCGTTGGAGCACAATCGCAATTCCATTCTTTCATCATGTCGAAGATTGCGCCTTGACCTCGCATCGCGGACCTTGCATGCCGCGTGCAGGCCAAACGCCCGCCTGATCGTTGCCTGCCCAAGGTAATCGTAATCGGCAATCGTAATCGTCAATCGTAATCGGCAATCGCAAGCCAAACCCAAAGCCACCAAGGAAGATACATGCCTGAGAATAACTCGCCGCTGTTCGCACCGCTCACGCTTCCCAACGGCGCGGTGGTGCCCAATCGGATCGCGAAAGCGTCGATGGAAGAAAACATGGCGGATGACAATCAGCTTCCCGGCGATGCGCTGCTCGGGCTTTATCAAAACTGGGCGGATGGCGGCGCAGGCCTCATTCTCTCCGGCAATGTGATGATCGATCCCACCGCGCTCACCGGTCCCGGCGGCGTGGTGCTGGACGACAAGCAGCCGCTCGAACCGTTCAAGGCGTGGGCGCGAACCATGCGGCGCGGCGGTGCGCAGGCCTGGTTGCAGATCAGTCATCCGGGCCGGCAGGTCTATGCGGCGATGGGGCAGGGCGCGGTGGCGCCGTCCGCCATCGGCGTCGCCATCCAGGGTTTCTCGCATCTGTTTCCGACGCCGCACGCGCTTGAGGCGCACGAGATCGCGGCGATCGTGGAGCGCTTCGCCACCGCGGCGGCGCTGACGGAAGAGGCCGGTTTCACCGGCGTGGAGATCCACTCCGCGCACGGCTATCTGCTAAGTCAGTTTCTCTCGCCGATCAGCAACCACCGCACCGATCAATGGGGTGGCTCGCTGGAAAACCGCGCGCGGCTGCTGCTCGATGTGGTCCGTGCGGTGCGGGCGCGGGTCTCGCCCGGTTTCTGCGTGGCGGTAAAACTGAATTCAGCCGATTTCCAGAAAGGCGGTTTCGAAGCCGCCGACGCCGTGCAGGTGGTGAAGTGGCTTAACGATTTGCCGGTCGATCTCGTGGAGTTGTCAGGCGGAAGTTATGAAAGTCCGGCGATGCAAGGCGCGACGGGGCCGGGAAGCACCGCCGCGCGCGAGGCCTATTTCATCGATTTCGCGCGCGAAATATGCGCGGTCGCGCGCATGCCGGTGATGGTGACGGGTGGCATTCGCCGCCGCGCCGTCGCGGAGCAGGCGCTGTTGCCGCAGGATGGACGGCCCGGTGTCGCCATGGTCGGCATCGCCAGCGCCATGGCGTTTGATCCCGCGCTGCCCGCGAAATGGCGGCGCGGCGAAGCGCTGGACATCGTGGTGCCGCGGGTCAAATGGCGCAAGAAGCCGCTCGCCAGTCTGGCCAGCATGGCCATCACCAAAGTGCAGCTGCGCCGGATGGGCGAGGGCCGCAAACCGAATCCGGGTGTCTCGCCGTTGCTGTCGCTGATCGGCGGTCAGCTCCGCACCCGCGCCCGGACCGCGCGCTATCGCGCCTGGTACACACGTTCGCGGGGATCGGCTGAGGCGTTATGATGCAAGCGGTTCACCGCGCGCCTTTCAGCCGGCAGGATGTCGAACAGGTGCCCACGGTGCCTCTCTCGCACGCGGTGCAGACGCGGATGCACTGATCGATGTTCCGCGCGTTGTATTCGGAATAGTACTTGGCCGCGCAGGCATTGTACGTCGCGGTGGCTGTTGCTGTGGTGGCGGGATCGGGGTCCGGTCCACAGGCCGTCAGCATGCATATCAACGCGACCGCCAGCCAGCGCATGCCAATATCCTTTGAAATATGACTTCAATAACGCGTCTCGAAAAGGTTTTTGCGTGACTGAAAAAGGTCGGCGGCGCGATGCGCTGAACGGTGGATCGATTACGAAATACGTTGCGCGCAATAGTCGGCTTTGAGGAGCAGGCATTTAAAAGAGAGACAAGCAATAGGCTTCGCGGAATTCAAAAGGCTTTGGGCAATTCAATTCGTCGAATCGAATTCGCAGTCGTGTCCGTTCGACAAGTCTAGCTACCCGATCCGGGATATCAATGTCGTGACGGCCACACATCGCCGCCTTTGCGTCAGAGCTTTTTCACCACCGATGAAGATTGCATTTATTCTGCCGCCTGCAACGCGCGGCGATGATCGGCAAGGTTGTCCGGATATGTTTCGCGATCGAGGGCGAGGCGATCAATCACCGCATCGTGCACGCGGCCGCGCCATTCGTGTTCGAGGCGGTGGTAGATGCGCATATAGATCGGATCGCCCTCGTCGAGCGGGATCGGCTTGCGCTCGAAGCGCGGCAGCGGCTTGGCCTCGCGTTGTGCGGCGAGAACATCCTGCGCGGTGTGCGAGAGACGCCGCGCGCCATCCAGCGCAATGGCGCGGATGCTCCACTCGCCGTCGCGATGGTAAGAGATCTCCGCGCAGCCCGCGATGTCGGCAGCTTCGAAACCGCTTTCGATCACCAGCGGCAGCTCCTCGAAACTGAATTGCAGTGTTCGCGCCACGCCGTGACCTCCCGTTGACGACGGGATCACCATCACTGAGAAATCAGTAGGCGGCAATCAAAACGAGCGGCGCGGTGGATAAGTGATGCTTGGCTCGCATCCGCTGCGTGACCCACCGCCGGAATATTGGCATTCCAGATGTGTTAGCCGTCCGGGAGATCCCCGCAACAACCATCGCACGCGCAACAAACGAACGAGGAGACACATGCGTCATTTGATTTCGATTACGCTCGCAGCCTGCACCGCACTGGTGATCGGCACCGCCGCATCGGCGCAGACCGCCGCGCCTGCTCCCGCCACCGGACCTGCTCCCGCGATGGCGCCCGCGCCCGCCCAGGACCGCGTCGTTGCAACGCTCCCGGCCATGCCAGCGGCTGGCGGTACGCCCGATGCCATGCCGTTCGATATTCCCTACGGCACATCGATCGGCCTCGAACGCGCCAAGGTTCTGATGGCGGCGGCTGAAGCCGAAGCGAAGAAGCGCAACTGGAAAATGAACATCGCCGTGGTGGATACCAACGGCGAGCTGGTTCATTTCTCGCGCATGGAAGGCGCGCAGATCGCCTCGGTCGGAATTTCGCAAGGCAAGGCGCGAACTGCCGCGCGTTTCCGCCGCGAGACGCGGCTGTTCTATAACGTCTATGAGACCGGCCATCCCTACGTCAGCACGCTCGATGCGACCCTGGTCGCGAGCCCGGGCGGTTTCCCGCTGGTCGAAGGCGGCAAGCTGATCGGCGCGATCGGCTGCAGCGGCGGCACCGGCGATCAGGATGCGGCGGTGTGCAAGGCAGGCGCCGACGCCCTGAAGTGATGAGCTGAAATAATGCCGGGCGGCAGATAGCGGCCGGCACGGTATGTTAGTACAGCGCAGAGCCTCGCTTCCCTCAAGGAGGCGAGGCTTTCTGCGAAGGCATCCACTTTCATGCCCCTTCAGGATGGGGTTTTCGCGTGAAGATTCACAACCTTTTCATAACTCCCGCGCAGACTGCGATCATGAAAAAGCTTGTGACCGAGTTCCTTGCTGACGAGCGCGGCGCGACCGCTATCGAATACGGCTTGATCGCGGCCGGCATCGGCCTTGCCATCATGGTGGCTTTGGGCAATCTCGGCGTTGCCTTGAAAACCAAATTTTCAACGATATCGTCGTCGCTGAAATAACCCACCTGATCGCGCCATCCGCCGCGAGCCGCACTCAGCCGTCATGCCCGCAAATAATAGTCTGCCTTGCACAGACGACGTACACTTGCCTGCGCTTGCGGGCACCCACTCTTACGACGCTGCGTCTCGTACGCACGCCTCTTCAGGCAGCGTGTTCAGAACTTAACATTGCCTCCCGCTACGCACGGCTTTTCGTTACCCACTGGCCGCGCCACCCCATCGCTCGCATCTCGACTCCACGCCGCGCCCGGGTCCATGCTCCGGCCCATCCCCTTTTGCGAGGAGAGGCCACGATGCCGTCGCTCAATATCCTGACCGCGATCAGCGTCATGATCGCAACCGCCGCGACCGATGCCGTCTATGTGATGTTCACGTCAGCAGTGGTGACACGCCGCCGCGTTCCCGCCGCCAGCTGGAGCAGCATCTGGTATCTGCTCTCGTCATATGCGGTGATCAGCTACACCGAAAACTGGGTTTACGTGGTGTTTGCCGCCGTTGGTTCCTGGCTCGGCGCGTTCGCCTCGATCACTTACCTGCATCGCCCGCCCGGCGGCGCACCGGTGGGCGCGGCGCCTGAATAAAGCAACGCTGCTGCTCCGCAATACGGGCGAATACCGGCGAAGCGCTATTTCTTCTTTCACGGCATGCACTACCATGGCCGCGCAGCCTGCCGGGAGAATGACACCATGACACCGAGGGGATTGGCGATCGAGAAATGCATCAACGAATATGACGTCTCCGATGTCATCTTCGAGGAAGGTTCGACCGGACGCGATCTCTACGTTGTGCTCGAGGGCACGATCGACATCGTCAAGAACGCCGGCACAGTCCGCGTGCCGATCGTGTCGCTCGGAAAGGGCGAATTCTTCGGCGAGATGGCCGTGATCGACGGCTCCGCGCGGTCCGCCACCGCCATCGCCGCCGCGCCCGGCACCCGCGTGATGAGGATCAACCACGCGCGGTTCGTTTATCTGGTGAGCCAGCAGCCTGCATTCGCGCTGATGATCATGGATGCGCTGAGCAAACGGCTGCGCGCCTCCAACGCGGTCAACTTCCGTGCGGCGTCAGCGCCGGGAGCAACGCCGGGAGCAACGCCATGAGCGAGGGCGCGCGCGACACCCAGCGCGACATCAAGCCGTCGCCGTTTCCGGTGCTGCTCACCAACGATGTCTGCTCGCTGATCCAGGCCGCACCGGATGTCTATCAGATCCGTTTCAAGAACCGCGCCGCCAACGCTTATCTGGTGCGCGGCAGCAAGCGCACGATCCTGATCGATGTCGGGTTGTCGTCGAATTTCACGCACCTCGAAGCCTGCCTCGCGCATCTCAATTGCGCGCTGGCCGATATCGATCTGGTCGTGCTCAGCCATGAGCACCTCGATCACATCGGCGCGGCGTACCACTTCAACGGGCGCACCATCATCGCAGCCCATCGTCTGGCCGCCAACAAGATCATGCTGCGCGACGACTTCTCGATGCTGCGCAAGATGTTCAACGAGCCGGATGTGCCGATCGATATCGACATCTGGCTGGAAGAAGGCAACCTCATCGATCTCGGCAATTTCAGGCTGAACGTGATGTATACGCCCGGGCACACCTCCGCCTGCATCAGCCTGTTCGATCAGGACAAGGGATTGCTGTTCGCCGCCGATACGCTGATGCCCGGCGGTGTGATGGGCGGGGTGTTTGGCTCCGGCAGCATCAGCGATTACATTCAGTCGCTGGAGCGGCTGAAGGGAACTCGATTCGAAAATCCTGCTGTCCGGGCACGGCCGGCTCTCCGACACGCCGCAGGACGATGTGCGGATCGCGCTGCAGCGCTCCCATGCGCTGTTGTCCGACACCGCGCAACTGTTCGATGCGCTCGACGCCCGCGCCAATTTCGAACCGATCATGCAGTCGGTGCGCGACCTCAACAAGCTCGACGACGCCTGAACGCGAGTCGGGATCGTCAGGTTTCGACGTCGATCAACGCGCGTGCGCAGGCAGCCAGAAGGCTGGCGCGTTTGCGCGGCGTCTCATCGATGAACAGCAGGCTTTGCCCGAACAGGAACGCATAGAACAACACCGCCTGCGCTTCGGCGGCAGCGTTCGCGAGTCCGAGTTCCTGATAAAGCTGCGTCACGCGCTCAAGGCGCGCGGTGTCGACCGTGGTCACGGCGGTCGCCGCAGTGGCATCCGATTGCGCCCATTGCCGGATCGCCAGCTCGATCGCCATGCCCTGCGCGTTGGCGCGTTCGGTATAAAGCCGGGTCAACGATTGCAGGCGCGCGCGAGCGGTGTCGTCGCCGTTTTCCGTTTGCTTTGCGATGGCCGCGATGCGGCCGTGCGTCCAGGCCTGCAGCATCGCGTCGAGCAGGCTGCGGCGGTCCTTGAAGCGGCGGTAGAAACCGCCTTTTGTGACGCCCAGCCGTTCCGCCAGCACTTCGACGCGGACGCCATCGATACCGCCGCGCGACAGTTCCAGCAATCCCGCCTCGATCCAGTGATCGGTCTCGATGTCGACGCTCACGCCGTGCCTTTATATAAGCTTGTTCGATGACTTCGGTTTGGGCGGCCGCCGCGTCGGTACGGGCTGGTCGGGAACGCTGCCGGATCAACCCTGCCGCACTGCGGAACGTCAACCGTATCGCCAACAACTCTCGATTGCCAACAAGTCTTTCGCGCGATACGGTGCCGTATCAGCACGGCGGAATCGTGACAAGTTTCGTGGCAAGTTTCGGCGCCGCGCGTTTGGAACCCGGACCAACCAATGACACCCTTCCTGAGCTATCGCGGCACCATCTATCCGTGGCAGTGCGATCACATCGGCCACATGAACGTGATGTGGTATGTCGGCAAGTTCGACGAGGCGAGCTGGAATTTCCTCGCGCAGTTCGGTCTCACGCCGTCTTACCTGCGCGACCAGCAGCGCGGCCTTGCCGCCGTGCAGCAGAACCTCAGCTACAAGAGCGAGATGGTGGCCGGCGATATCGTCGAGGTGTACAGTCATATGGTCGAGATGAAGCCCAAGGTGATCCGCTTCATTCATGAAATGCGCAACGGCGAGAGCAAGGAAACGGCTGCGATTTGCGAGATCACCGCCGTGCATCTTGATCGCACCGCGCGCAAGGCCTGCGAATTCCCTGCCGAGATCCGCGCCGCCGCCGAACAGTTCCGCGCGCCGCAGCCGTGCTGACGCATTTTCTTATCACTGGTACGCACTTCGCTCGAACACGCTTGAGCACGGGAGATGAAAGCCATGTCGATGCCTGCAGCGACGCTCACCTTTTACTTCGACGTTCGCAGTCCCTACGCCTATCTCGCGCGCGAGGAAGTGCTGGCGCTGGATAAAGCATTTGCGCTGAGTGTCGAGCCGCGTCCGTATCCGCTCGAGCTTGAATCCTTCGGCAAGCAACCGAGCCCGCGCGACATGCGCAAGCTGAAATATCTGTATATGGACGCGCGCCGCTTCGCCAACGATCGCGGTCTGGTCGTTCGTGGCACCCCCAAGATCTTCGATCCGCGTCTTGCTCATGCCGCGTTTCTCTACGCGCAACGTTCGGGCCACGACCGGGCGTTGCTCGACAAGCTGCTGCCTGCATTCTGGAACCGCGCCTTCGACATCGAGGATCACGCCCAGATCGTTGCACTGCTCACGGAGATCGGCGTGGACCCGAAAGGTTTCGACGTTTATCTGAACCGGGAGGCAGACGCCGATCTCGCACGTATCGCTAACGAAGCCAACGAGGCGGGCGTGTTCGGTGTGCCGACCTGCGTCTTCAATGGCGAACTGTTCTGGGGCAGCGATCGCGTCGCCATGCTCAAGCGGCGTCTGACCGAAGCGGGCCTCGCGCGATAGGGGTTGACCGGTTCGCGGCGGGGACCGCCTGAGCTGAAATGTGCTTAGGCGTATTCGCGGTCGATCGCATAGTCGCGCGCGAGGGATTCGATCGGGATATTCCAGGCGACGCTGATGTTGCGGATCATGTCCAGCGTCAGCCTCCGCTTGCGGTTTAGAATTTCCGAGGCGCGCGATGACGACCCAAGAATGCGTGCCAGATCTGTTTGTGTTTTGCCCATCGTTTCAATGGCGAAATGCAGCACAGCGACTGGGTCGGCATCGGGAACGGGGAAATGCTCGTTTTCGTACTGCTCGATCAAGGCCGAAAGCACGTCGAAGCGATCGCCATCCGCCGATCCGCGCGCGGGCTGTTTGACGAAATAGCGCTCCACTTCCTTGAGCGCCCAGTCGTAATCGGTTTGCGAGCGCAGCGGTCTGATATTTTTCATCACACGGTTTCCGGATCGATACGATTATAGTCTTGATGCGTGCCAACGAATTTTATCAAAATACGTTGATACGAATAGGCTGCATGGACGATCAGCCGATACTTGTTACCGCCGATGTCGAAAATAATCCTGTTGTCTCGGACGAAATCAACGTTGGCGCCAAACGCGGCTTTGACGTCTTGCGGTCCACGCCATGCCGCCTTCGACACAACTGCAAACCATGCGGCAAGGGGCTGCTTCGCGCGGGGATGCATCTCCCAAAATAGGCGCAGGGTTCGTTTGGTAATAACTTGCATGTCTTATACATAGTTCCCAATTTGGGAACAAGGCTTTTTCCCGTATTGGGAACTCAAAAAACCGAGAAGCGTCCGATATAGCGGCCGAACACCGTCACTTCTTCCGGCGCGAAGGATTGGTCCGGATACATCTTGTTGTCTGATTTCAGCACGTAGCGAATCTGGCCGTCATTGCGCTCCACCGCCACGCGCTTGAGCGTGCGGCCGAGGCCGTAATCCACCGCCCAGATGCCGTCGGGCTCCACCTTGCGCCGTCCGGTATCGACGAAAACGATATCAGTGCGCTGGATCGTCGGCTCCATGCTGTCGCCGTCCATCACGAAGCCCACGGTCTTGCTGACATCGGCGCGCGCCAGACCGCGCAACACCGAAGGCGGAATCCGCCACCATTCGCCGACTTCCTCGCGCGCCTGCATCTCACCGACATCGACGGTGATGACGGCGGCCGTCGAGCCGCCTCCGATACGCCCGGTCATTTGCGGCAACGCATCGGGGAAGGGGCGGTCGCGTTCGGTGACGGGCTTGTCCCAGTCAGGATCGGGATCGAATTCCTGACCGGCGGGCACGCGCTTGTGTTCGACCGGCGCGCGGCTCTCGTCGCTGTCCTCCGCGCCCTTGCGCCACAGCAGCCAGTCTTCCGAGGTTCGTAGGGTCTTGGCCAGTTCCTTGAGCAGTCGCGGCCGTTTGACCCGGCCTTGTTCAATCGCATCGATACCCTGCTGTTTCATTCCCACCAGATCGGCCAGCGCATCCTGCGACAGGCCGAGTTTCGCCCTTCGCGTCGCCACGCGTCTGCCGAAGGCATTCGGATCTACGTCTTTCATGGATCTCACCATACCAAAATTTCGGTTATCCACCGTACTCATTTTTGAGTTGTCTCGCAACAGAAAAATCAGTAACGTCCGGTTGCAAGTTTAAGGGAAGGACAACTGCAATTGACCCAGCAAGTCTCGATCACGGAAACCATGTCGCGGCCGTCGAAAGCCCAGACGGCGCTGCAAAAAGCCTGCGACGCCGTCGGCGGTCAGAAGGTGCTCGCGGCGCTGATCGGCACCACGCAATCCATGGTGTGGTACTGGCTCGCCCGTGCCAAGCGCGGCGTGCCCGGCGAGTTTGTCCTGCAGGTCGAGGCCGCGACGGGAGGCCGCATCAGCCGCCACGATTGCGACCGGATATCTATCCGCGCGCGTCATCCTCTTCGGGTGCGTTATCTGCCGCATCATCACACGTCACCGAACAGGGAGCGATGCGATGAGTGCAGCGCCAGCCGTTTCCGTTTCACGTGAAATCTCACACGAGGCGCAGCAAGCCGTTGCGTCTTCGTCATCTGTATCTTCGCCTTCGCCTTCGCCATCGCCGTCATCCTTCACGCCCACTGAGGATGCAGCGATGCTGACGCTGTGGCGTGCCTCGCGCGACACGGTGGATATCGCGCGCAAGCTTGGCCGCAGCGAAGCGGAAGTCGCCAACCGTCTGGCGCAATTGCGCGACGAAGACGGCGAGGCGATGACGCCGACGCAATATGCGTTTCACCATGCGCGCAAGCAGCGTCTGGCGCGGTTCTCCGCCGCCGCGGCGCGGGTGACGCCTGCGCCTGCCGTTGCAAAACCCGCCGCCGCGCCGCGGGGCGCGCCGGTTGCGCGCACGGCATCCGTTGGCGCGGAGCCGAGCCGTTCGGCGCTGAAATCGGCGGAGTCGAAAGCCTGCTGGTTTCGCATCATCGGCGAAAGCGAGACCGGCGCGTTGCCGGCGATGCCGAGCGCGCGCGAGATCCAGAAAGCGGTCTGTACGTTTTACGATGTGGAGCTGCGTGATTTGCTCTCGCCGCGCCGCAGCGTCGAGATCGCACGGCCGCGCCAGGTGGCGGTGTATCTGTGCAAGCAGCTCACCATGCTGTCGATGCCGAAAATCGGCAAGCTGTTCGGCGATCGCGATCACACCACCATTCTCGCCGCCAATCGCCGGATCGCGGCGCTGCTCAAGACCGACAAGGATCTGCGTCTCGATGTCGAGGCGTTGACGGAGCAATTGAGCAACACCGAGCGCGAGACAAGACCCGCCTGATGCCGCGCATTCGCACCATCAAACCCGAGTTTCCCCATTCGGAAACCATCGGCAAGCTGTCGCGCGAGGCGCGGCTGCTGTTCGTGCAGTTGTTCACCATCGTGGACGATGCCGGACGCACGCGCGCCGCGCCGCGTATGCTGGCGAGTCTGCTTTATCCTTACGACGATGACGCCTTCGGCCTGATCGACGGCTGGCTGGCGGAGCTTGCCACCCACGGCGCGGTGCGGCGCTATGAAGTGCGCGGCGCGCAGTATCTCGAGATCGTCAAATGGCTCGATCATCAGAAGATCGATCGCGCAACGCCGTCGCGGCTGCCGGCCGCGCCGGGCCGCCCGGGCGGCGATGACCGCTATGCCGAAGCCTATCCGTATCAAGCCCGTTCACGGCAGGCGCTTGGTGGCGAAGACGACATTGAAGGAAACCGTGGCGACAGCGGCGACGGCACCAGCGACGAGGAGGGCAACGAGAGGCCGCCGCTTCGTCCGGCGACACCGGTTCTGCCGTCTCCAATTCTGTGGTTGTCACGGCACGCGACACGGATTCGACGAATGCTCGCGAGGGCTCGACGAAGCCTCGCGAGGCCTCGCGAGCCCTCGATGCTGACCTAGGACCTGGAAAGGGATCAGGATCGGGAAACGGACTCCGATCCGGACCCGAAACCGACGCTGGACCCCACCCCGGACCCGAACCCGGACCCGAACCCGCAACTGCGCCCGAGCCCCGATCCGACCCCCAACCCGCGAACTCCGCGCCTGCGGCGGCGAGCGTGCGCGATGGCAAAAGCGCGTTCGACGAATTCTGGAAAGCCTATCCGCGCCGCGATGGGCCCAATCCGCGCAGTCCAGCGGAGCGCAAGTTTCACGCGCTGGTGCAGGGCGGCGTGGATCCAGCGATGCTGATCGCGGCGGTAAAAAAACTCGCCAGCGAAGAGGCCGCGAAAAACAACATCGGCACGCGTTTCATCCCGCAGGCGATGACGTGGCTCAACCAGCATCGCTGGGCCGATCACGCGGCGGTCGCGTCCGCGCCACCGCTCAAGCCCGATCTCGCTATCGAAGACGCGGTGAAGATATTTTGCAAGACGCGGCACTGGTCGCGATGGGCCGGGCCCGAACCCGGCATGAGCGGTTGCCGCGCGCCGCCCGAACTGCTGGCGAAATACGGATTGATGCCGGATGGCCGACCGCTCGCGCGCAACGGCGGCACGTCGAAATCCGATGCCGCGTCGAGTCTTGCGCCGGATCTGGCGCAGGCCCGCGAACCGCCTCATGCGATGCCGTCCGCGCCATCGCAGTCCAACCCCTCGTTTCATTCCCATGGAGGCCACAGGCCATGACGCATTTTTACGTGCCGCCCAAATCCAAGACCGCGACGGAGCTTTCATCCGGTGATGCCGCCACGACGACCAACACGACGACAAAGACCAACGTCAAGCGCATTCGGCCCAAGCGCCGCGTCGGGCGGCTGCGGCAACGTCTGCCGCGCGCGGAGCAGGGCGCGCCGACTGCGGAGCGGCTGAAGAAGGCGGAAGGCCATGTGGAGATCGGCGACGACGCGCAAGGCACGCGCATCTACACGTTGCGGGACTCGCCGCTTGAGCGCCTCAGCGCACGCGGCGGCATCGATCCGCGCGAATATTCGGCGCTAATGAAGTTCAAGCAGCATTGGTATCACGCGGGGCTTCAACCATCGCTCGGCGGCGTCGATCTCGCGCGGGTGTTCGCGTCCGATCCCGGCACGTTTTCCGGCATGGCGAAAACCGAGCGGCAGGTGTTTCACCGTCAACGTTATCGCGAGGCCGTGCAGCATATCGGCATCCGCGCGTCGCTGGTGGTCGAGCGTGTTGTCTGCGCCGAACAGACGCTGGAGGTGGCGGGACTTGCACTGAACTGGCGCACGCCGGCGCAGGCCCGCGCCGCCGCCACCGAATTGCTGCGCGATGCCGGTTATCGCCTGGCGCAGCTTTGGGGCGTGGGGTGAATGAAGGCTTTCAGTTGAATTGAGGTGCTTGACGGGAGGCTTCGGCTTCCCGATTGCTACGAGATCTTGGAGCAAGGCAGGGGACATTCTTGACGACGACAGGGGAGCAATATCTTTTTTTTACGGCGGCAGGATTAATGGTCGTAGTGCGATTTTCTGCGTTCGCCATGGTTGGCGAAATTTTTCAAATTTTGGGTGTTCTGGGCTGGTCTGATGATCGTTCTGTACTTGCTGTTGGTAGTGTCTCAGTTTGAAATATAAGGCCTACTGCGACATGCAGGCAGTCCGAATAAAGGGGCTGATTGTTGACGGCGATATTGAGGCATTGACTAGCGCAGTCCTTGCCGCGCTGCATTCCTCGACGCTTGTATATCCCGGAACCGTGAGCGACGTTTAAGTCGCCAAAAACACAACAATCATAGCCACATTTTTTACCGTCCCTTGCGAAGCTTACCGCTAAGCATTAGCATCGGAGGCATTGCTGAAGGAATTTCTTGAGCGGATTTTGGACCATCGAAAAGGCTGAGAAGTATCAACGGCTTTCAGCCGAACATGCTGCTGCCACCGCGCACATGTTAGTGGTTCTGCGCACGAAGGGGGACGATTCAGTTGAATTCCGGCAGGCGGATGCCGCTGTCGGTAAGCTCTACGTTCAAATCCGCGATCTGATCGGCATGGCCGGCAAGCATTGGATGGTTTGACCATGCCCCGAGGCCCTAAAGGTGAAAAGCGCGCTGCAGACGTGATCGGCAATGCGGTCATGATCGCCAAGATCGCAACCCGCGAGATTGACGACATCACCACCGAGGATGGCAAGAATGCCGCTGCCGTGGCGCTGGGTCGTATGGGCGGAAGGGCGCGGGCTGCTGGGATGACAGCCAAGAAGCGGAAAGAGATCGCTAGCAAGGCTGCAAAAGCTCGCTGGAAGGCCGACTGAACCTTATCGGATCAGTCGCAAGCGCATTCCCTGAATGACAGGTTGTGCCGAGAGGTCATAATACTCAGACAAATGCCGTTCAAAGACGTGCAGCAGCTTCGCAAAGTCTTCCTTTGAATAGCCAAAAGTGTCGAGGTGAAGCCGAGCCATTCGCGGCACGACGGCAGTTGTCTCCATTGGAAAATCCAACTCTGGTGGCTCTTTCATTCGCGTTTTTGTCATAGCGAATTTTCGCCAAAGCCAAGTCGCCTTTTCCTTCTCGATCAAATCCAAGGATTGCGCTCGATATAAAAGAGCCTGCATCGACACACGCCATTCCGGCTTGAGAGCCGCCAATCTCCTCATATCAATCTTGCCGCGCAACGCGACTGTAATTTCGTTCTTTGGCATCAGCAATGCGCTGGCAAAATCGTTCGCTTCGACTTCCATCGTCGGGCTTGGAAACTTGTGCATTACAAGATGGCCAAGCTCATGGGCCAGCGTGAACCGCATCCGGTCGGATGGCTGGTCCTGATTTAAAACGACGATTGGCAGAAGGCCGGGAACGGATACTGTAACGCCGCTTACTGTCGATCCGTTCAATGGAGAATGAATAACAATAACACCCGCTTTTTCAACAGCGGCAGTGAGGTTCTCAATTGGACCCGGGGGCAGAAGCCAATGCGACCGAACAATCGAAGCAATTCGTTCGATATCGCCTTCATAGTCCTCAGGGTCGAGGCGCGGGATATTCGATTGCGGCGTATATTCCACCGCTTCCAGCATTCGTCGAAGATGCATTGCTCGGATATTTATTTCGGCGACGATGCCATCGATTTCCCGAACAGTTACGTCCTGCTTCTTACGCCACATTGGGTGGACGCTGACTGGCGCGCCGAAAACGGTATCGGGTTGTGAAAAGAATGATGCAGGAAAGTCATAAACCGCCGCCGCCCTGGCAATGAAATCATCACCCGGAACGGCAACAGCGTTTTCATAACGCGACAAGGTTACTTGGGGAGTGCCAAGGCGCTCGGCGGCCTCACCCTGTGAGAGTCCATTCTTCTGCCGCGCGACGCGCAGCAGGCCATTGTTGACGTAGTTTGCCATTGGTCACTTTTCGTCTAAGTCTTTTTTGACAATGGGTGTGGTGCGAGGCTGAACGAGGTCCGAGCCGTCGGGCGGCGCTGGCGGCGGAGCGGGTGGCGTTGGCAGTTTGATTGGCAGAATGCCAGTCGATGTCGCCAGCATCGCCGATGCGGTAAGCCCAAAGTTTGGTCTCTCCGTCACGGGCTTGCACCATGATTGCCCTGATGCCGGTTCCTGTCGAGTTAACGCCGTAAACAATTTCGATTTTCTGTAACCCTACGAACCCGAATAAATCTTCTTCGGCTTCGCAAAAGGCCAGCACCGCGTGCGTAGCGATGTTTTGGCCAAGTCCTTTGCCGTTGGCCTTCTTGCAGCGCGCGACGATTTTGTCGTCGAAAATAATCTTCACCGTTTCGTCGGCAAAGCAGAACTCAACACCAAGGTCGTCAATGAATTGTTCCTGCAAGCGGACCGCTAGCCGCTCAAACATCATGTTGGCGCGGGTGCGTGGCCAAATTCCATACTTGGCTTGATCTGGCATCACATCGTTCCAAGCCTGATGGAACGCTTTGGTGAGCTTGTTTTCCCGTTCCGGCGTAAGTGTGATCCGGACGTCATCCTCGTTGGCGATCGTCATAGTTTAGTCCTCTGTCCCCATGCCGACCCCACAACTTACCATCGGGAACTTTTACGCATTTGTCAACGCTTTTTTTTCATGATTTTATCCATGCACGTCTACCAGCATCTTTTCGTATGAAAAATTTACCTTGACGCTAAGTATTAAAGTTCATATTGCCGTGTGCATGAATAAGCTTCCAGTAGCCAAGCGCGTCCAAATCCTTTCGATGCTTTGCGAGGGAAGCTCGATGCGGTCGATTAGCCGCGCGGCGGACGTGTCGATCAACACGGTTTCAAAGCTGCTGGTCGATGCCGGGGAAGTTTGTGCCGCCTATCACGATCAGTATGTCCGGGACCTGCAATGCAAGCGCGTCCAGTGCGATGAAATCTGGTCGTTCTGTTACTCGAAAGAGCGCAACGTAAAGGGAGCTAAAGCCGCACCGGAAGGCGCTCGCAACGTCTGGACTTGGACGGCACTCGATGCCGATACCAAGCTCATTTGTACTTGGGCAGTCGGTGGGCGCGATGCCGAGAGCGCGCAACGGATCATGGAAGATTTGCAAAGCCGCGTGAAAACGCGAATGCAGCTAACCACCGACGGCATGCGCTTGTATCTGGACGCCGTGCAGGAAGCCTTTGGCGCGGACGGCATTGACTACGCCATGCTGGTCAAGATTTTCGGTACGGCTCCCGGTGCTGGCGATGAACGCCGCTACAGCCCCGCGCTATGCATCGGTGCAAAGAAGCTGAAAGTGGACGGCGACCCGGACGCCAAACACGTTTCAACGTCGTATGTTGAATGTCAGAACCTCAATATGCGTATGGGTATGCGCCGGTTCACGCGCCTGACCAATGCGTTCTCAAAGAAGATCAAAAATCACTGCCACGGGCTGGCGCTTTACTTCATGTTCTATAACTTCGCCCGCATTCATAAGACCCTGAAAGTCTCGCCAGCGATGGCCGCTGGTGTGACTGAAAAGCTTTGGAATATGGAAGACATTGTTGCGCTGGTTGATGCGGCAAGCGAACGTAAGGCTAGGCGAATTTAATCGCCCACCTTTTTTTCTAGGCAGTGCTTGAATGAGAATGCTTCTCGGCTTCCGTCTGTCCGGATAATCCAGAAGCATTGGCCTTTGTATTCTTCCGGCGGGACGGCTACTTCAAAGTGGTCAATACCCACCCCAACTTTATCAGTATACTCATCGTGCCTTTTGAGAAGGGCCTTTAAGTCGAGAGCATCAGTGTCGCTTACAATCTGTCCGACTTTATACCCGCCTAACATCTTACTGAAGAAGGCGGTGGCATCGCCTGCTTTTTCGAATAATCGCGTATCTGTCTTTATTGTTCGAGCTTTTCCCATTTTAGTTGGCGATCATGGTTGGAGCCAACGCCGCAATTGCAAGTTGCGCCACTGAAGGTGGCAAGTGCCCAGCAGCGACCTTGCCCTTGAGGTAAGTGCCGAATTTGCCGCCTTCGATGTATGTGCCCTGAACCCACGTCCGGTATTCACCCAAAGCGGCCAACGGATAACACCAAGATTCCTGCGGGTTTGATTTCGACTGAGGGTGGCTATCTGGGTAATTATGAGGGTACTTCGCCCTGACGCCATGGATGGCATCAAAACCGTTCTCGTCCCAATATCGCGACCAGTGCTGTCCTATAGAAATATCGACAACAGTTTTCTCGCCAATGTCTGCGCCTGCGACAATCAACTCATAGATGATTGTGTGCGCCTCATTGAACACATGGAAATACCCTCTCGGGGCAGACTGGAAGTTGAGGGCTATTCGTTCGTGCCACTTGTCAAATCGCTTCGTATGAACGCCAGATGGATCGTAGCCGACTTGGCTATAGATCATCTCGCGAAGCTTCGACCCGGCTAATATTCGGAAGTTGTCGCGTGCTTGTGGCTGACAATTGGCTCCCGCATCAAAGGCGTAATATTCAAGGACAGCGAGGCATACCTCTGCCGGATAACAAAAGTTTGTCTTACCCGCGTGCATTACCTCGATGTGCGCGACGGGACGTGAGTAGCCAACTTTGTTGAGGATAGTTTTGATCGTCTTGATACGGGGCTTTTGCTCAGCCTCCGACCATTGCGAACTGATCGTTCCGATATGAGCGTTTTGAACACCGCAAAGCTCGGCCAGCCCCCGCTGATTAAGATACGGTGTGCCATCCGAAAGCACTCCCATTCCGATCCCGCCAACATCGACATCTTTTTCAATGCCGAGATCGAGCTTTGGTTGATTGAGGGTGATTTCCTTAGAGCCACTTTTCGGCGCTAGAATATTGATCTTATTGACCATTTTGATGATTTCCTTGGGCGAAGTTCTGCGACCTCAATGGGGGGCATTGTTCGCCAAGAACAACCGAAAGTCGAGATGGGGAACTCCGGTGTCAATTGCTAAGCACAAAAGTTCACCCTTCTGTCTGATGATTCTGTACTTGCTGTTTCGTAAGCCGTCCTGATGACGCGGAGCAAACACCCTGAACAAAATCATAGGCTGCAGCCTAAGTTATAGCTTACGTATATAGGCTATAGCCTATTGAATTATGAGATTATATAGGCTATAGCCTAAGCATCGAAGGAGCAGTTCAATGTCCGCGCTCGATGCAAAAATGGCCCGCCGCCATCTGGATACGCGGCTGCAGCCGCTTACCCCACTCAGATCATTGCTGAAAAAGCCATCCCAAGGGTGGATCAGGTCGGTCCGGCAGGCGCTGGGCATGACCTCGGTCCAGTTGGCGCGTCGGATGGGCGTCAGCCAGCCGACGATTCTGGACATGGAAGCCTCTGAGAGTGCCGATCGCATTCAGCTCAAGACCTTGCGCCGGGCGGCGGAAGCGCTTGATTGCGAGCTGTTTTACGTGCTCGTCCCAAAGGAGTCGTTCGAGGGCATCGTGGAAGAGCGTGCGATGAACGTGGCGGGCAAGACGATGACATCCGTCACGCACAGCATGCGGCTGGAAGCGCAAGAGGTCGACCAGCCGACCACCGATCGCCAGCTTCGCGAACTCGCGGAGAGTGTCGATCCGAAGCAGCTTTGGAACGATTGATGCGAGAGATGTGAACCATCAAGCCGTCATCAGGATGCGACCTTCCTTCTTTGGCTTTGCTGTCTTGATTTTGATCTCGATATCCGAGCCGAGAGCACGCACGAAGAATAGAAGTCTTTCGAGAGAAAATCCTTCAAAGCGGCCGCGCAGGAGCTTTGAAACGTCGGGCTGTTTAAGGCCCATTCTTGCTGCGGCTTGGCTTTGGGTCAGTTCCTGCTTTGCGATGATCTTGCCGATGAGCATCACAAGCCGGGCCTTGACGTTATGCTCTTGGGAGTCCGGAAGATCCAGATCGGCGAAAATGTTACCGATGCTTTTGGTTATTTTTGATGCTCGTGCCATGGCTCGATCTCACTTCTTTTAATTTTCACATCATCGCTTTTTCGAAGCGTAATGGCGCTCGAAGTGCGTTTCCGCTTCCCGCAGCCTCCTCACAATCAGTTCCATATCTCGTGGAGGTGTTTTGCTGCCTGCTTTGGACTTCTTTTTGAACGCGTGGAGGACGTAAACGACATGTCCGAATTTGACCGAGTACACAGCCCTGTACGTGTCGCTTTCGAAATCTTCGACGACTTCGAGAACACCCGCTCCACCAAACCCTTTCAGAGGTTTTGCGTCCGGATGCTTCAATCCCATCTCGGCGAGCAAAATGGCGTAGCCGAAAACATAGCGAACGCCCTTGGGAAGCGACTTCAGGTCTTTTTTGCTGGACCCGACGAAATGAACAATCTTCTGGCTTTTGGAGGGCTTTACCACCCTTCTGTCTCCTATAGTATTACTACTATATATAGTGTTATTACTATATATGTTGCAGCGGTTTTCACAAGTGGAATGTGCCTCTCATCCGGCAAAATGATTGATCGTTGCATTACGCGGCAATGCTTCATCCGGCCGTCATCGCGTCGCGCTCACAAAAGCCCGGATGCTAACCGCTCATCCTCGCCACAGCCACACTTTCACGCCGCCCGCGCGGCCGCGGATTTCGGTGTCGATCGGCCCGCTCAGCGTGCCGGTGGGAATCTGCGCGCGGATGCGGCCCGCCGCGCCGAGCAGATCATCGCTCAGCGCCAGTTCGACATTGTGGCGCGCGGCCACTTCCATCAGGCGGTTTGCCACGTTCACCGCATCGCCGGTGGCGGTGATGTGGTGGTGGCTGCCGCCGCCGAGCCGAGAGGCGATGATGGTGCCGTAATGCGCGCCGGTCTTGAAGCCCAGCCGCGTCGCCGTCGCGGGCGGCAGCGTGTTTAGCCATCGCACGGTGCCGGTGCACAGCGCGATCGCGCAATCGACCGCGCGCGAGGCATCGTCGATGGCCGGTTTCGGCAGACCGAACAGGATCATCGCGCCGTCGCCCATGAAGGCGGTGATGGTGCCGTCATGGGCTTCCACCGCCTTGTCGATCAAGGCATGGAAATCCTTCAGCAGATCGCGCACCGCATCCGGCCCCAGCCGTTCGCTGAGCGGCGTGAAGCCGGAGAGATCGATGAACACCATGGCCGCGTTCTGGCGCACCGGCTTAAGCAGAAAATCCGGATCGCGCGTTAGCCATTGCTCGATGGCGGGCGCCTGAAATTCGCGCAGCAATTCGCTCTTCATGGCGAAAAACTGCGCGCGGCGTCGTCCGGCCCATAATTGCTCCGCGCCGAATAGAATTGCGGCGGGAGCCGCCGCCGCGATGGGCACGGCCGCGCTCAGCCATACGCCATGCTGGAAGGCGTAAAGATTGCTGGCTGCCCAGAGCAGAACGACCGCGCCCGCGGCGAGCAGGCCTGCCGCGCCGCGCCGCCATGCCAGCAGACCGACCAGGATCATCGGCAGAAGCACGGCGATGACGCCGTCGGCCAGGCGCACGGTGCGGTCGCGCAGCAAACTGTCGCCGGCCATGAGATGCGTGATCGCGGTCGAGATCACTTCCACGCCGGGCATCACCCGGTCGAACGGCGTCGGAAAGAAATCGCCGCCGCCGGTGACGGTGGCGCCGATCACGACGATCTTGTTGCGCACATCGGCGGGCGCGAGATTGCCCGCCAGCACCGTTGCGGCGCTCACGGTCTTGATGGTGCGGCGCGGGCCGTAAAATGTCACGGGCAGGGCATAGCCCGTATCGGTTGCGATGGATCGCGTGCCAAGCACCAGACGGTCGGGCTCGATCGCCGGCTCCTGGTGTTCGGCGAGCGCCGCCGCGCGCAACGGAAACGACAGTTCGAGCGACGCTCCGCTGCGAAACATCAGGGGGATGGCGCGCGGGCTGCCATCCTGCCCGGTGGCGACGTTGACGACACCGACGCTTGCCACGTCCGTGAACTTGTCGAGCGGCAGCAGGAATTTTTCGGCATTGGGCAATCGCGTCAACACGCTGTCGCGGTCACCAGCCACCGGTTGCATCACGTCGGTGAACACCGCAGCCGATGCGATCACCGATGGCAGCGCCTTGAGCGAGGCCGCCAGCGCATCGTCGCCCTCGTCGGTGCGCCGGTCGACCAGCAGAATATCGACGGCAAGAACGCGCGGCTGCAGACGTGCGATGGCGTCGATGATCCTGGCGAGATCGGCGCGGGCGATGGGATAGCTGCCGCCCTGTTTTACCAGCGCGTCGTCGATCGCGATGATGGTGACGAGATCGGGCGGCTTGCGGACGCCACGCAGCAGCGTGCGCGTGTCGGTCATCGCGGTCTCGATGCGGTCGAGAAATCGCAGCCGGTCGTGGCTGTATCCAATAAAGACCGAAAACCCCCACAGTCCGGCGGCGGCCAGCGCCACCCAGGTGGAGAGATGCACCTGAAAATGCTTTCGCATGCGCTCGCGCAGTGAATTGCTCTGCAGGCCGGGTTGTTGGCGCGGGGCGTGCATGCGTGCGCTATTGTCCAAGCCGGGCCATCAACGCCTCGACGCGCGGGGCGGGCCAGCGTTTCACCACCAGTGCGCCGGTAGTTTCCACATCGACGCCGTCGCCAGCTCCGAGCACCACACGCTCAGAGGCGGCTTTTCGTCCGCCACGCCGCGCCACCGCCACGCTTCCGTTGACGACAAAGACGGATGTTTTGCCCTCGGTGGCGTCGACCGCCCAACGCGTGCCGCGCACCGCCGCGATCGCCTGCGGCGTGATCACGCGAAACTGTTTGCCGCCTTGCTTCTTCGTGAATTCGAGCAGCAATGCCTTGCTGCTCAGCTCCACCGAATCCACGCGGCCGTTGCCGTCCTCATCCTGCAGCGTAAAGCGCGCGCCGCTTTCGGCGACGATGGTCACGCCTTGGCATTGCAGCGTCTGCGTTCCGTTGAACGCGCCTTGCTGCGTGCATCCCGGGTGCGCCGATTGCGCGGCCGCGGTGTCGAGAGGAAAGAGCGCGCATGCGGCAATGACGCATACGGCTTGTAAAATCGTTTTCATCAAAATGTCTTTTGATCCGGTTCGCGGAGAGGATCGCAATGGCGGCACTCTGCCACATTGCCGGCGGACCCGGAAAGAAAAATCAGGCGGCGAAAAAGTCACAGGTCAAAGTCGCAGGTCAGGGTCGAAGGTCAAGGTCGGAGGTCTTGGTTCCCGTTCGCTATGTGCGGCCGGTGGAACGCACGCTCACCACGCGCTCTCCTGAACTTGAAGGCACTGACGTGTGGAACACTGAACCGAACGGGGGGTATCGAAGACAACATCAGATCAACGTCGCAATGGCCACGCGCATCGCCGCGTGGGCTGCGTGCACTCGCGCGCCGGTCGCGTGCGTCTCGCGCACGCCGTGCGCCATCGGATTCGAATAAAGGAGTTCTCCATGTCGACCACCGCTCAAGAGCGTCACACCGACCGCCGGTCATCGGGACTTGTCCTGAGAACCGCTGCGTTGTGCTATGGCGCGGTCGCCTATCTGGTATTTCTCGGCACGATACTTTACGCAATCGGCTTCGTCTCGGGCCTGGTGGTTCCGAAGACGCTGGACAACGGCCCGTCGGGATCGCTCGCCGCCGCAGTCGTGGTCGATCTTCTTCTGCTGTCGCTGTTCGCGATTCAGCACAGCGGCATGGCGAGGCAGGGTTTCAAGCGCCTGTTCGCGCGCTTTGCGTCGCCTGCGATCGAGCGCAGCAGTTATGTGTTGTCAGCGAGCCTTGTTCTCCTGCTCCTGTTCTGGCAGTGGCGGCCCATCGAACAGGTGATCTGGAGCATTCAGTCGCCATTTTTCGCCGGCCTCGCGCTCGCGGGCGAGGCGCTTGGCTGGCTTATCGTGCTGTACAGCACGTTTCTCATCAGCCATTTTGAATTGTTCGGCCTCACGCAAGTGGTCGCCAATTTCGCGGGCCGTGTTGCCGCTCCTGCGCAATTCAAGACGCCGGGGCTGTACAAACTGATCCGGCATCCGATCTATCTCGGCTTCATCATCGCCATGTGGTGCACGCCGCTGATGACGCTCGGGCATTTGCTGTTCGCCGCCATGAGCACGGCTTACATCTTCGTCGGTATCTATCTCGAAGAGCGCGATCTGATCGCCTTCTTCGGCGACGAATACCGCCGCTATCGCAGCCGAGTCGCCATGCTGCTGCCCGGTATTTTCTGAACGGTGCGTGGATGCAGTCGTAAAAATTTTTGAACAAAGCGACGGACGCATTGTTGAGGAAACGAGGTAAAACGCGTCGAAACGACCTCAGTACGAGTTCCGCGCGCTTAAGTTGCGGCCTGCCCGTAATGGAACGTTGCACTCCGCGCTTTAAAAGACTTAAAACTAACTTGTGTTTTTTTGATATTTAATTTTTTTTGGAAGGATTTAACAATGGCGCCGCGTGAACATCTTCCCAATGCGAATGCAGATGAAGATCGTCGCCGCTTTCTTGCGGTTTGCGGAAAGTTCGCGGTGGTGACGCCGCCCGCGCTGACGGTGCTTTTATCCACGTCTCTCACGTCAACAGCCATTGCTTCGTCCGGAGGCACCAGCCATCCGAACAATGGATATGGCAATGGCGGCGGTGACGGCAGCCCGAACGGTAAGAACGATACCAACAGATAATTTGCGACCACTTGCGTGTCGACCTTCCTCAAGGCCGCCGAATTTGGCGGCTTTTTTTTGGCATCCTCGTCCCGGTGGAAGGCGGACGTTGTGTCAGTGTCGTCACTACCTCGGCACCGCTATGCCCCAGCGCGCGTTGTATAAATTCGCGCTCGCAACGCAGGGTCGTTGTACACCTACCGAAGCTGACAACGCACGTGAAGTTCTTTGAAACTGTTTGAACGTAAATACTCCGGGCCCGACCCATTCATATTGCCGCCAGGTGCCGATGATCCGGGCTGACTTTGGACGGGCTGACCTTTGGAGCGTGTCATGAATGCCATCTCAAAAATTTCGACACTTGCGATTCCCGCCGAAAGTTTCGACGAAACCGGACTGGAAATGGTCGCGATGTTTTGCGCGGCAGGTCTGGCGGTGTCGCTGGTGTTCATGTCCTACGGTCTGGATCTGAGCGCGGGCTTCTTCTGACGCAACACGCTGAAGCGCCGCGCCGCGTCTTTCAGGCAAAGCGCGCGTATTTTACGCGCCGAGTTGAAACCGCTCGAAGCGGTGTAGTTCATCCTCGATGAGCGTTTTCAATTCTTTGCGCGCGGCGGTTCCCGCCGCACGGCCCGCCCATTTCCCGATCCAGCTCCATTTCTGCACGAGAAGTTCGCGTTTGCTGCGGTCGGTCTTGAGATCGATAGCGGCGACGATCTCGTCGCCGGCCAATACGGGCAGGGCGAAATACCCGAACTTGCGCTTTTCCTTCGGCACATAGGCCTCGAAGCGGTGTTCGTAATCGAAGAACAGATGGGTGCGTTTGCGCTGGATCGTCAGCGGATCGAACGGCGACAGGATATGCACCATCTCCGATGCGGCATCGCCCGCCGTCGCCAGAGTTTCGGGAGACGCCCAGTGCTCCTGCTTGCCCGCGCCTTCGATATCGATGCGCAGCAATTCGCCGCGTCGAACGCGGGCATCGATGGCTTTGCGGATCGCAGGCTTGCTCGGCGCATCGAGGTGGCAGATCGAATCCAGGCTGACGACGCCTTGCGCGCGCAAGGCGCGGTCGAGCAGATAATCGGTTTGCTCCTTCGCCGAGGCCGGTTTCGGCTTTGCATTCGGCGGCGTGTCCCAGCCGAAATGCCGCTCCATCAGCTCATAGGTTTTCAGCATCCCGGTGCGCTCGCTGATCGTAAGCTTGCCGGTATAGAACGCCAGCTGCATGGCTCGCTTCGAAGGCTTGCGGCTCGCCCAGGGATGATGCTTGTCCACCAGCACGTCGTCGTCGATGTCACGAATGCTCAGCGCGCCTTCGCGTTTGATCCGCGACACCACTTTGCGAAGCTCCGATTTGGTCACGTTGCCGAACCAGTTTTTCGGCTTGAGCCCTTCGCGCTTCATCGCCGGCAGGAAATAGCGCAGGTCCCGCGCGGGCACATAAGCGAGCGCATGGGTCCAGTATTCGAACACGCTCTTGTCGATGCTTTGCGCGCGGTGCAGGTCCGCGCGCCGATACTCGGGAATGCGAGTCCATAGAATATGATGATGGCACCGCTCGATCACGTTGATGGTGTCGATCTGCACATAGCCCAGATGCTGCACCGCTGCCGCCGTCGCCTCCGGCCCGTCGCCGAACGGCGCAGGCGTGTCGAGCCGCTGCGCGCGCAGCCAGATACGGCGGGCGCGGGCTTTTGTCAGCGGATGGGATGCGGGCGCAGGGCGGGGCATGGGAAGCTTAGGTCCAAGAAATTTTCAAACAGTATGGCACCGGTGGCTCCAATGAGGGAATCGACAATATTTGTTCATGGACATATATCTGGGCTTGCGCCAGAAAGACCCAAAGAGAGCACGCTGTGAGTTACATTTCATACGACCATCTACGCAAGATCTTGCCAATTGCTTCGACGAGGTCTGCGATACTCATGGTGTCCTACGCGTTGTACGACAAGACGGGATGACGGTCGTGATGATGTCTGAAGAGGATTACGAAGGCCTCCTGGAGACGTTGCATCTTCTCGAAAGTCCGGCCAACGGTGCGCAACTCTTGCGTTCTATTGAAGAGCTGAAATCGTTAACGCCTACCAGTTTTCCTCCCCCAAATTCCCACGAAGAAAGACGTGGATGGCCGCGACAAGCGCACGGCTGTCCGGTTTAATTTAGACGCGATAACGTCTCGACATTCTCCGCCGTCATCACCGGGCTTGTCCCGGTGATCCACGTCTTGGTGATCCCAGTCTTGGTGATCCACGTCTTGGTGATCCAAGTCTCGCTGCGTTCAAGGAAGAAAAACCACAAGCGCAGGCAAGTGTATGTAATCTGCGAGGCAGACGACTATGTGCGGCCATGACGGCAGAAAGTCAGGCTGCGCGAGCGCTCGATTACGTTGTCATGCGCGTTTGCGGCGTTCAATCGCTCCGCCTCAATAAGCGATTTCGGCCACGCTGCGCAGCTCTTCCGGCGTCGTGGTGCGGAAGCCGAAAAATTCCAGATAGGCGGGGATCTGCTCGAACAGCATGTCGGTGCCGATCTGGTAGGCGCAACCGCGCGCGCGGGCGGCGGCCAGAAACGGCGTGATCTCCTGCTTCATCACCACTTCGCCCACGAATGTGGACGGCGCGATGCGTTCGACATCCATCGGCAGCGGATCGCCTTCCTTCATGCCGAGCGGCGTGGCATTGACGACGATGTCGTACCCCCCCGGATCGATCGAGCCGGTGACGACCTTGAGTTTCGGATAGTTGGCGCGCAGGCGGTCCGCGAGGCCGTTCATCATCGGCGCGAAGGCGTCGAACAGCGCCAGCTCCGCCACGTCCGCCTTGGCGAAAGAGGCCGCGATGGCCGAGCCGACGCCGCCGCAGCCTGCCACCAGCACGCGCGCGCCGCTCACGGTGCGGCCCTTGCGCAGCACGCCGCGTACGAAGCCTTCGCCGTCGAACATGTCGCCGATCAGTTTGCCGCCCGCGCCAAGCCGAACCGCATTGCATGCGCCCGCGACCTTGACGGAGACCGAGGCTTCGTCGAGCAGCGCCACCGTCGCCACCTTGTGCGGCATGGTGATCAGCGCGCCGTGAATGTTGGAGAGCTTGAACACCAGTTTCAGGAAGGCCTCGTACTCTTCCGGCTTGCAACCCATCGGCACCACCACCGCGTTGATGGCGTGCTTTTTGAAATACGGGTTGTAGATCATCGGCGCCTTGAAGGATTCCGTCGGGAAGCCGAGATGGGCGATGAGTTTCGTCGAGCCGTTGATCATGGTGCGACCTCCCAAGTCCGAAAGCATCAATTCTTTGTCGCGGCGGTGCCGTCGAGCAGCCGCGCGATCCGTTGCAGCGCCAGCGTATAGCCCTGGGTGCCGAACCCGGCAATGACGCCGTCGGCGCGCAGCGACACATAGGAATGATGCCGGAAAGCTTCGCGCTTGTGCACGTTCGAGATGTGCACCTCGAACACATGGCCCTCGAACGCGTTCAGCGCATCGAGAATGGCGACCGAGGTGTGGGTGAACGCGCCCGGATTGATGACGATCCCGGCGGCGGCTTCGCGCGCCTCGTGGATCCAGTCGATGATCTCGTATTCGCGGTTGCTCTGGTGAAACCGCAGTTCGAGCGCATGCGCGTCCGCCACGCGCTGACACTCCGCCTGCACGTCGGCGAGGGTCTCGTGGCCGTAAATGGCAGGCTGGCGCTTGCCGAGCAGGTTGAGGTTGGGGCCGTTGAGAACGTAGACCAGACGTGTCATGCGCGTGTCCTCTTGATGTCTTTATTTCTTGGTTTTATTGGCCTGTCTCAAGGGGGCCAGCCCAGCTACAGCGGCTCCCGCGGATCGAGCAGGGCGATGGGAATGTCGCGCAGGATCGCCGCGAGGATCCGCAGCGCATCGGGATTGACGGAAAGCAGCGCGCGCGAGCCGCGCACGTGATGCACCTCGCCGCTGTGCTCCTGATTATCGCCGGTGCCGGGCGGCGCGCCATCCGGTGCGCTTTCGCCTTTGACGCTGCTCCTGGCTGTTTTTTGGATCGGTCTTGATGTCGCTCCGGATCATGTGCAGCCGCACGCCATCGGGCATCGGCGGGGTGTGTTGCGGCGGGCCCAATGCGATCACGTCCGAGACCAGATCGTGCTCGGCGCTCGCCACGCGCAACGCGGCGCGCAATCCGGTATCGAAGGCGATCATCACCGCCTTGCGCCCGATCCGCTCCGTTGAGGCGCGCAGCACCGCAGCCAGCGGCTTGTCCAGCAAACGGTCGTTGATGTTGATGGTGATATTGGCCTTCGCCGGGCGATAGCCGATGGCATGCAGCCACATCGACAGCGGTTCGAGCGTCACGTCGCCGCCGAGATGGCCGGGCACCAGCAACACCGGCTTGCCGTCGCCGTATCGCACATGGCCGCCGCGATAGACCGGATGAAACGCGTTCAGCAGCAGTTCGGTCGCTGCCTGCAGCGATGAATAAGGCCAGAACAGCGGCGAGCCGAAGGATTGCAGCGTGTCGTCGATGAAGCCCGCCGCATGGTTCAGCACGCCGGAGCGGGCAGAAGCTGACCGGGGCGCGGCGTTCGCGCCATCGTTTGGGTTGCGGTCATCCGCCATGGGGCAGCACCGTGGATGTGGATACTGAGGCGATGCTTCCCGCGGCCTGAGCAACGAAATCGCCGACCAGCTGCGCGCATTCCGCCGTGGCCTCCCAGATCACGCGATGCGCGTGGCCGGAGAGAATCTCCAGCCGCGCATGGGGGATCAGCTCGGCGAGAACTTCTGAATTGTGCGGCGGGATCAGCAGGTCGCGATCGCCGGTCATGACGAGCGTGGGTGCGCGCACGGCGGGCAGCGCTTTCGACACGTCGAAATCGACGAAGGCCTGGAATTGCAGATCGGCGGCGTGCAGCGGCGTGCGGTTTTCCAGCTCGCGCTGCATCTGTTGTTCGACCTTTGCGGCGTTGGCCGCGAGGTACGAAGGCTCATACGTCACGGTCCAGATCCTTCGCGCCGCGGTCGCCGGATCCAGCCCGTCGAGATCGTGCATGATGCCGATGACGGCGGGGCGCGCATAGATCGCCCGCGCGCCGCCGCACAGCGTGGCGCACAGCACCAGCGATTGCACCCGCTCGGGATGCTCGCACGCCAGCGTCTGCGCCACCGCGCCGCCCATGGAATAGCCGAGCACATTGGCGCTGGCGATCTGCAGATGGTCCATCAGCCCGCAGACGTCGCGCGCCATGTTGGAGAGTGCATAGCCGGAGACCGGCTTGTCGCTGAGCCCGGTGCCGCGATTGTCCAGCAGCACCACCGTAAAGCGCTGCGCCAGCGTGTCGACGAAATCGGTGGGCCACGCGCGGGAGTTCAGGCGATAGCCCATGATGAGAACCAGCGGCGGCCCGCAGCCGCGAATCTCGAATGCGAGCCGGATGCCATTGACCTCCGCATGGCGCATGGTCATCGTGCGGCCGATGAGGTGTTGAGCGCTCTACTCATAATCGGCCGCCTGCTTGCGCAGCACGAATTTCTGCACCTTGCCCGTGGAGGTCTTGGGCAGTGCGCCATAGACCAGCGTCTTCGGCACTTTGAAGCGCGCCATGCGCGAGCGGCAGAATTCGATGACCTCCTTGTCGTCGGGCTGCGCCACGCCGGGCTTGAGTTCGAGAAACGCGCAGGGCGTCTCGCCCCATTTCGGATCGGGCCGCGCCACCACGGCGGCAAGCATCACCGCCGGATGCTGGGTCAGAACTTCCTCTACTTCGAGGCTCGAAATATTTTCGCCGCCGGAGATGATGATGTCTTTCGAACGATCCTTGATCTCGATCGCGCCGTCCGGATGCCACACCGCGAGATCGCCGGAAAGACACCAGCCGTTGGCCAGCGTCTTTTTGGTGGCGGATTCGTTCTTGAGATAGCCTTTCATGATGGTGTTGCCGCGAAGCATGATCTCGCCCACGGTGGCGCCGTCGCGCGACACCGGCTTCATGGTGTCCGGATCTGCCACGATCACGTCTTCGACCACGGGATAAGCGACACCCTGGCGCGCCATGTTGGCGAAGCGGGTGTCCGCCGGCAGTTCGTCCCATTCCGGTTGATAGACGCAGGAGGTCGCGGGGCCGTAGGTCTCGGTCGCCCCATAAAGATGGGTGACGTGGAATCCCAGCGCCTCCATGGAACGGAACACGGCGGAGGGTGGCGCGGCGCCGCCGGTCGCCACCGTCACCTTGTGGTCGAACGGCACGCGGTGTTCGTCGGGCGCGTGCGCAATCATGTTGAGCACGATCGGCGCGCCGCAGAGATGCGTAACGTGATGCTCGGCGATCAGCTTGTAAATCAATGGCGGTTCGACCTTGCGCAGGCACACCTGCGTGCCGCCCGCTGCGACCACGGCCCACGGATATGACCAGCCGCAGCAGTGAAACATCGGCAGCGTCCAGAGATAGATGCTGTCATAGGTCAGCCCGAAGCTGAAGCCGTTGCCGAGCGCTGAGAGATACGCGCCGCGATGGCTGTAGACCACGCCCTTCGGATCGCCCGTGGTGCCGGAGGTGTAGAGCAGGCACAGCGATTGCAACTCGTCAGTGACGCCCGGCCAGCGGAACGCTGGATCGGCGCCCGCCAGCAGTTTCTCGTAATTGAGCTTTCCGAGCGCCACGCCGGGATGATCGGGCGCATCGATATCGATCACGACGATGTCGTGTTTCACGAGCTTCAGCGCCTCGCGCACCAGCGCGGCGTAGTCGCCGTCCACGATCAGCACTTTCGCGCCGCCATGATCGAGCGAGAACGCGACATTGGCGGCATCGAGACGGGTGTTGAGCGGATTGAGCACCGCGCCCAGCATCGGCACCGCGTAATGGGCTTCGATCATTTCCGGAATGTTGGAGGCGATGATCGCCACCGTATCGAGCCGCCCGATGCCGAGACCGGCGAGGCCGGAGGCAAGACGTGCGCAGCGGTCGAGCAATTGCGCGTAGGTGTAGCGGCGCGCGCCGTCGATCACGGCGGTCTTGTTGGCGAAGGCGCTGGCGGCGCGGGTCAGAAAGCTCACCGGCGACAGCGGCACGAAATTGGCCGGTGTGGCGTCGAGCCCGGTTTCGAAGGCGTGCGCCTGTGTCACAGTCATTGCAAAACCCTCATGTCTTCCTCTTGAAATGTCGTCCTCTTGAATACTCTCTCTACTCAGAGGCTGGACACCAGATGCCCGCCGTCGACGGTCACCACGCTGCCAGTCATGTAAGACCCGGCGTCGGATGCGAGCAATAGCAGCGGCCCTTCAAGTTCGCGCAATTCCCCAAGCCTGCGCTGCGGAATGCGCCGGATCAGCGCCTGTCCGGCGTCGCCGCTGAAGAAATCGTCGTTCAGCTCGGTTTCGAAATAGCCGGGCGCCAGCGCATTGACGCGGATGCCGTATCGCGCCCATTCCAGCGCCAGCGCTTTCGTCATCTGCACCACGCCTGCTTTCGAGATGGCGTAGGGCGCAACCGCTCCTGCCACCCGTAAACCGAGGATCGAGGCGATATTGACGATAGCCCCCTTGGTCTTGTGCATCACCATGCGCCGCGCGGCGGCCTGCGCCACCAGCCAGACGCCTTTGAGATTGGTGTCGAGCACTTTGTCCCAGTCGCCTTCCTCCTGATCCAGCGCAAGGCGGGTGGCGGTGACGCCCGCATTGTTGACGACGATGTCGATCGGGCCGAAACCTGTTTCTGCACCTTCCAGCGCCATTGCGATGCTTTGCGCCGAGGTCACGTCCATTACCACGCTGCGGGCGTGGCCGTTGGCGGCGACGATTGTCTCGACCGTTGCAGCCAGCGCTTCGGCGCGCCGCGCGGCGACGGTGACCCGCGCGCCTTCGGCCGCCAGAAACGTCGCGAAATGCCGGCCGAGGCCGCTGGAGCCGCCGGTGACCAGCGCATGCTTGCCGTAGAGTGCAAAGCGATCGCTCATCGCACGCGGTTCCAGACCAGGATCGAGCGGCCCATGGTGCCGTCGAGATAGCTTTTGTAGGGCGCGGTGGTGATCGTCAGCGTGTCGCCGTCCAGCACGAAGTGGCGGATCTGGTCGGTGCCGGTCCATGCCTGGTTCCACGAGGTGTCGATGTGATGCACCACCACGTTCTCGCCGAGCGAATACGTGCCCGCATAGGCCACCATGGTGCCGAGCAGCTGCACGCCTTCCTCGTCGGTGGGCACGATATCGCGCGGCGCAACGCGATCGTCGCGGGTGAAGATCGCATACATGCGCCCGTCCGGCGCGTAGCCGATATAACCCACCGGCGCTTCGCCGAACTGGTTGTGCCGGTCGCCGTCGGAGAGGCGTTCGCGAACATAGGTGCGCAGTTTCCAGGTGCCGAGCACGGGACAATTGGAAGGCGGCTTGCCGCGCTTCACTGAAGTCATAACGTCTTCATCCGTCATCATGGGCCGCTCCTGTCGTTGGCGTTATGCGATCGGTCTTGCTCCCAAATTCCCGGTTGTCAGCGCGGCGGTGTGCGACGATGTCAGACATCGAAGAACACGGTCTCGCGTTCGCCCTGCAGATGAATGTCGAAGGTGTAAACGACCGTTGCCGTCGCGCTCGGATTTCGCGGCGATCAATGTCTTGCGGCGCTCGGGCTGCTCGATGATGTTGAGCACCGGATCCTGCGCATTGGCGGCGGCTTCGTCGCCGAAATACATGCGCGTGGCCAGGCCGATGTTGATGCCGCGCGACGGCGAGCCAGAAATTGACATGGGGCGCCATCGTCTTGCGGCCCTTGCGGCCGGCGACAGAGCCCGGCTTGATGGTGCGAATGGTGTAGACGCCGGTTTCAAAGTCAGTGCCGGTGCGCGCCCAGCCGCGAAATCGCCGGTCGAGCGGCTTGTCCTGGCGGTCGGCGGGATGATTGTAGCGCCCGGCGGCATTGGCCTGCCAGGTCTCCACCAGCACGTCCTTGGTGATGTGGCCGGCGCCGTCGAAGATGCGCCCCTCGATCATGATGCGTTCGCCCTCGACGCCGGGTGCGGCGATGTCGCCGGTGAAATTGTTCTCGAAGATTTCGAATCCTGCCTGCTTGGGGATGAGGCCGATATGCACATAGGGTCCCGCCGTTTGCGACGGCGTCTCGGGAAGATCGGAAATGATGTGCGGCGTGACGATCATTTCAGGCTCCCTGTAGCTTGTTCTCGAACAGGGTCTGGCGGCTGCCGCGCAGGACGATGTCGAAACGGTAGGCGAGGGATTCCAGCGGCCGCGACGCATTGAGATCGAGTTGCGCGGTCAGGCGCGCCGCCAGCGGTCTTGTCGGGGATGGTGGCGAGGATCGAAATCGTGGGGGATCAGCGGGTCGCCCTCGAAATACATCTGCGTAATCAGCCGTTGCGCGAAGCCGGTGCCGAAGATCGAGAAGTGGATATGGGCGGGCCGCCAGCTGTTGACGCAGTTGCGGAACGGATAGGCGCCGGGCTTCACGGTGCGAAAGAAATAATAGCCGTCGCTGTCGGTGAGCATCCGTCCGCAGCCGCCGAAATTCGGATCGATCGGCGCGATATAGGTGTCGTTGCGGTGGCGGTAGCGCCCGCCCGCATTGGCCTGCCACACCTCGACCAGCGTGTTGGGAACCGGCCGCCCGTTGCCGTCGAACACATAGCCGTGGACGATGGTCTGCTCGCCGATCGGCTCGCCGCCCTTGGCGTAGTTGCGAATAAGATCGTTATCGAGCGGGCCGAGTTCGTCGGGCGTGAAGGCGGGGCCTGTGACTTCCGACAGCGAGTTCTGCAACGACCACAGCGGAATGCGCGGCGAGCGCAGCACGCTGGTCTTGTAGATCGGCGTATAGGCCGGAGGATGCAGATCGCGGTCGCGCTGATGAAATTCGAATTCGGGCGTCATGCTGCCTCGCTGTTTTGGCTGTGCCGGTCTGCGTCAGTCAAAAAAGACGGGCCGCGGTAATCTGCGGCGCCCCTTGGTCTTTCACACCGTCATCGCGTGGCTTTCGGCTGCCCGCATCCTGTCGTAGTCCGGCTTCGGGACCGGCACCGCATCGCGGATTGCCGAGATCGCTGAGACGAATGCGATAGGTCTCGCGCGCGCTCATGGCCGCCACCGCGGCGATGATCGTGATGCCGAACGCGATCGCGCCGATCGTCAGCGGGATGTTGGCCGAGCCGGGAGGCGCCACGGCCGCGAACAGCGCGGGCAGCAGCGCGGTGATGGTCGTTCCGATGTTCTGCGCGATCGCCATCGCCGAGACCGCGGGTGCGGGTCTGGAACAGCTCCGGATAGAAGCTCGGGAACACGGCGTTGTAGCCCTGGTAGACGAGCCCCACATCAGCAGCGACATGACGATCGCCAGCGGCACGTTGATGATGCTGATGGCGTAGAGATAGCCGAAGGACAGCAGGCCCGAGCCCAGCGCGCCGACGATGATCGGCGGCCGGCGGCCGATCTTGTCCGAGAGATTGCCGACGAAGGGGATGACGAGCACGGCCAGGATGTTGCCGAGCACCGGAATCCAGAGATAGACGTCCTTCGGGAAGCCGATGCCGTAGGCGGGCTGCACCGCATAGGCGGCGCCGAAAATCGTGGCGACGACCGGGATCACGTTCATCAGCGCCATGCAGACGACGCGCAGCATGTCGCGCCAGCTCAGTTGGAACGCCTGGACGATCGGCGCTTTCGGCACCTGGCCCTCCTCGTCTTCCTCGGCGAAGGCGGGCGTCTCCTCGACCTCGCGGCGGATGATGTAGCCGGCGATGATGACGAAGACGCTCAGCAGGAACGGGATGCGCCAGCCCCAGCTATTGAAGGCGTCCGTCGGCATGTAGGCGGCGAGCGGCAGGAACACGGCGGCGGCGAGGATCTGCCCGGCCTGCACGCCCTGCAGCGTGAAGCTGGCGAAGAAGCCGCGCCGGCCGAACGGCGCGTGTTCGAGGATCATCGAGCTCGCGCCGGAGATTTCGCCGGCGACGGCAAAGCCCTGGATCAGCCGCAGCACCACCAGCAGGATCGGCGCGAGCATGCCGACCTGCTGATAGGTCGGCAGCAGGCCGACCGCCATGGTCGAAAGCCCCATCAGGAACATGCAGACGAGCAGCACGGTCTTGCGGCCGTGGGTGTCGCCCCAATGGCCGAGCACGAAGGCGCCGATCGGGCGCGCGACGTAGCCGACGCCGTAGGTCGCCAGCGACGCGACGATGGCGACGGTGGGATTGCTGGAGGGGAAGAAGATCTGCGGGAAGACCAGCGACGCCGCCGTCGCGTAGATGAAGAAGTCGTAATATTCCAGCGCCGAGCCGATCCAGCCGCTGGCGGCGGCCTTTTTCGACTGGTGCGTTCCGTGTGCCGCTTGAGGAGAGGGATTGGCCGAGGGGGTTTCCATGGGGTCCTCCAGATTTTTTGCCGGTGTGTCGTCACCGCCGCCGCATCTGTGGCGGCGTTCGCGATGGGGCGGTGTTCTTTGAATGCGGCGTCAGCTCGTCAATGTCCCGGCCGTCGGGCTGGCGTTGTCTTGATCGCTGGATCTGATTGCTTTGTTCGGTGGTTTTGATCGTATCGTCTTGGTCGTATTTTCTTGGTCGCAAACATCTTGGTCGCAAACATCTTGAACGTATCGCTTCGAATATTCGTTCGGTCCGGGTTCTCGGTTCGTTGTTGGCTTCGTTATCGCTCCGGTCGAATAGCAGTGTAAAATATCAGTACGAATATTGCCGTGCGGCCTCCGGCACGGTCACTCGCGCACGCTCCCGGCGATTGCCGCAGCGGTGCGTGTCGCGAGCGCCAGTTTGATCGCAAGCGCCAATTTGAAGAGTGTGGGACAGGGCCGCCGGTCGTAGGGATGCAACGCAGCACACTACGGCGCGATGGGTCATCGCCGTTGGCATCTCCGGTTTCCTCCACCGCGCACGTTGACCGGCGTCGATGTTTTTATGTGTCTACCAACCGGTAGGTTAGCACGCAAAGGAAGAACGGCAAGAAGCTTTTTTCTACGTGCGGTTCGTGGCACACCAAGAGTGCGTGTGGCACACGACAGCCAGCGGCCGGACACAGGAAAACGGCGTTCGATGTTGAAGGTGATGAAAGCGCCTGCGAAACGCTCTCCGCCGCAAGCCGGAGCGGATGGCAACATCGTGCGCGCCAACATCATCGAAGCGGCACGAACGCTGTTCGCGCAAAAGGGATACAGCGGCGCCAGAGTTGACGAGATCGTCACCCGCGCCAGAACCACCAAGCCGATGATCTATTATTACTTCGGTAGCAAGGAGCGGCTGTTCGCCGCCGTGCTGGAAGACATCTACGCCGGCATGCGCAACATCGAGCAATCCTTGAAGCTGGCTGATCTTCCCGCCATGGACGCCATGCGCAAGGTGGTGCAGGTGACATTCGATTATCACGCCGATCATCCGGAATGGGTGCGGCTGGTATCCATCGCCAACATTCACGATGCCAAGCACATCCTTGCGTCCAATGCGATCGTGTCGAAGAACTCCGCCATTCTTGAACTATTGCGCGGGCTCTTGAAGCGTGGTGCGAGGGAAGGCGTGTTTCGGGGCGATGCGGATCCGCTGCATATCCATCAGTTGATTATCTCGCTGTGCTTCTTTCGTGTGTCGAACCGTCACACCTGGAAAGCGATTTTCAAACGCGACATGTCGGCGGAGAAGGACGCCAAACTTCAGAAGCGCATGATCGTGGAAGCGGTAATGGGATATCTGTCTGCCTAGAGAAATGTCGGGAATGGACGCCGCTCACGCATAGTTGCTGCAATGACATGGTGATTGGTCCACCTAAAAAATAATCAACTCGGCTTCGATAATTGCCTTGCACTGCACCCGGTCCTTCTTCGCGGGTGCGTGATCTGCCGCGAATGCCTAAGTAATTCGCTGCCGGTAGCACTGTGCGACTGAGCAGGTGCACAACGACGCACAAAATATTTATCATGACTTATCACGCGCACGTCATACAATGGGGGTAGTAAGGCCGTCGAAAGGAGACGCGCATGAAAAAGGTGATCGAATATCGTGCGAACGAAGCCATGTGCCGGCAGCGGGCGGCGGTCGAGCCCGAACACAGCGCGCGCTGGTTGGCCCAGGCCGAGATGTGGTCGCGGCAGGCGCTCGACGAAATAGCCGCGCATTTCCGTGAATGCAGTTTCAGTGAACCCGCCGGGAGCAGCATACGCAGCCGGATTCCAAAGTCGCGGCCTGACGGGCGCGCGACAACAGTTTGGATCGTGCGGACGGTCGTCCTGCGCACAAGGAAAAGCCCCGCCTTCGCAGCGGGGTTTTTCATTTTGATATCCGGTTGACACCTTGCGCGATTCGTCGCGTTTTTGCGGCCTTTGCGATTTCTCCAGGCGTGTTTTCTCGGTCGCGGGAACTTTCGGGGCGGCTGCGTCATTGATGCAAGGTTCGCACACCCTCGCATCATCTATTCGTCTGCGCCGGCTCGTTCTGAGCTGGGTATTTCACGCCAGGAGAAAAATCATGCGTTTCGCATCGTTGCTGACGGTCGCCATGCTTGCGACGTCGCTTGCGGCGTGTTCGGGGAAGCAGGGCGAGCAGGGGCCGCCGGGTCCACAAGGCGCGAAAGGCGAGCCGGGCAAGGACGGCGCACCCGGCAAGGATGGCGTCGCGGGCAAGGACGGCGCGCCCGGTCAACCGGGGCAGAAGGGCGATCCCGGCGCCGCGTTTCGCGTGGTCCGCTCCGCCAAAACGCAGACGGGACAATCTTCGGCGGCGCTGTGCAATCCCGACGAGATTCTGGTGAGCGCCATTTGCGTCAGCGAGACCGATCGCGTCTCGGTGCCGAAGGTGATTACCATCGGCGACAACTCCGCCGAATGCGCCATCAACAATCCGCCGCTCACCGCCGTTATCATGTGCTCGAAGAAATGATGCGTTGAAGAATCATGTAGCCGGACGAGACACGGGTTAGGCGGCTGGCTACCCGGTTCAAGCCGGGATGTGGGGATTTGGCGATGTGGCACAACGCACTTTACACACTCCGCCGTCATGCTCGCACTTGTTGCGCGGCTGTCCGGCTTAATTTATGAGACGCGATACCGTCTCGACATTCTCCGCCGTCATGCTCGTGCTTGTCACGAGCATCCACGTCTTACATCATGTCGGCCAGGCGTGAGGCTATGAGGTTAGGTCGTGGGTTTTACTCGTTGATAACTGCTAGGAAGGGTAGAAAGATCATCCATACCCCGGGGCTGGGCGATCTTCCATACTTGCTTAAAGTGACAGCTGTGCTGGGCGCAGCCTCGTAAAGACGTGGATGCTCGCAACAAGTGCGAGCATGACGCAGAGTGTGATGGCACCGAACGTTCCGGGTTGATGCCCGCAATGCAGATGGTGAAGCAAAGACCTCTGCGCCGTCACATTATATATATGATGGCTATGACGTGTATAACGCCGGCGGCCGTCCTGGTTCGGGAACGGTACGACTCTCTTGAAAAATCCAACCCTGCGCCTCATCTAGCGCCTATTCCACACCGGAGATCGCCTGCGGTCCCCAGCGTGTGGACGACGCCATCGACCCGTGCTTTAGACTAAAAGCGTGAGATACAAGTTCGACAAACAAGCTTCAGACGCCGAAAAATCCCAGACCTGTTTGAGAGCCGCATCTATCTCGGCCCACCATCGACAAGGAATTGACGCCTGCCATGACGACGACCGCTGACACCGCCGCACCCGCCAGCCACGCCTTCGAGGCCGATGTCGCCAAACTGCTGCACATGATGGTGCACTCGGTTTATTCCGACAAGGACGTGTTCCTGCGCGAGCTGATCTCCAACGCCGCCGATGCCTGCGAAAAGCTGCGCTACGAGGCGATCGCCGATCCCGCTTTGCTGCCGGCGACATGCCGACGCCAAGCCCCGGATCACGCTGAGCTGCGATCCAGACAAGCGCACGCTGACCGTCGAAGACAACGGCATCGGCATGAGCGCCGCCGAGATGACGGACGCGCTCGGCACCATTGCTCGCTCCGGCACCAAGGCGTTCATGGATCGCATCGCGGCGAATGCGGGCGGCGAGGGCGCGCAGCTGATCGGCCAGTTCGGCGTCGGCTTCTATTCGGCGTTCATGGTCGCCGACAAGGTTGAGGTGATGTCGCGTCGCGCGGGCACCGCCGAGGCGACGCTGTGGTCGTCGGACGGCAAGGGCACTTATACCATTGCGTCGATGGCGGCTACCGACGCGCCGGCGCGCGGCACCCGCGTGGTGCTGCATCTGATGGAGGACGCCAAATCCTACGCCGAGCGCTTCACGGTGGAGCGCATCGTCAAGGCGCAGTCCGGCCATGTGCCGGTGCCGATCGCCATCATCGAGAAGCCGGGCGCGGATGCGGCCGAGATCGCCGACGGCGCGGCGCTGTGGACCAAATCGAAATCCGATATTTCGAAAGAGGACTATACGGATTTCTATCGCAGCGTCGCGGGGCAGTTCGACGAGCCCGCGATGACCATCCATTACCGCGCCGAAGGCCGCCACGAATATTCGGTGCTGGCGTTCGTGCCGGGCTCGCGGCCGTTCGATCTGTTCGATGCGGACCGCCCCGGCCGCATGAAGCTTTACGTGAAGCGCGTCTTCATCACCGACGAGGCGGAGCTGCTGCCACGTTATCTGCGCTTCGTGCGTGGCTTGATCGATTCCGCCGATCTGCCGCTGAACGTCTCGCGCGAGATGATTCAGGAGAGCCCGATCCTTGCCGCCATCCGCAAGGGCGTTGCTTCCCGCGTGCTTGGCGATCTCGACAAGCTCTCGGCATCGGACGCGGAGGCTTACGTTAAGGTCTGGGAGAACTTCGGCCCGCTGATCAAGGAAGGGATCTACGAGGATTTCGAGCGCCGCGCCGCGCTGCTTAATCTTGCGCGCTTCAAGACCACGGCGTCCGGAACCCCCGCAGCGGGCGGCGCATGGCGTTCGCTGAAGGATTACGTGGCTGGCCTGAAAGAAAACCAGACCGCGATCTATTATGTTACCGGCACCGATCTGGAGCGCCTCGAAGGCTCGCCGCAGCTGGAAGGTTTCCGCGCACGCGGCATCGAGGTGCTGTTGCTGCCCGATCCGGTCGACAGCTTCTGGGTGACAGCGGGCGTCGATTACGAAGGCAAGCCGTTCAAATCCGTCACGCAGGGCGCGGCCGATCTGAAGCTGATCCCGCTGCTGGAAGGCAAGAGCGAAACTGTCACGGAGGCCAGTGCCGAGGTGACGGCGTTCCTCGCCTTCGTCAAGCAGACGTTGGGCGAGGCGGTCTCGGAGGTTCGTGCCTCGGATCGCCTCACTGAGAGCGCGGTGTGTCTGGTCGCGCCGGAAAACGCCATGGACCGGCAGCTCGAAAAACTGCTAGCGGCGTCGGGCCGTGCGCCGGTGGCGGCCAAGCCCGTGCTGGAAATCAATCCGCGTCACGCCATGGTAGTGAAGCTCGCTGGATTGCGTGCGGAGGATACGGCGTTCCGCGAAGACGCCGCGCATCTGCTGCTGGATCAGGCGATCATTTCCGATGGCGAACGGCCCGCCGACCCCCGCGCGTTCGCAGCCAGGCTCGATAGGCTAATCGTGCGCGGGCTTGGATAAGTGGCTGCACTTTTGTCGCGTCCGAGCAGACTTTCCAATGAAATGCTCTGGTGCCGTGCTGCAGGCCCTACTGCAACTGTGTTTGTGCGGATCGTGCCAAGTTGGCCCTGACCACGAGATGATGAAAAGGCCTGATAGCGTTAAGATAGGTGAAGCCTAAGGCATTGTGGGTATGCACAACGGTGGTCGCTATAAGCAACGGGCCCGTTGGAGAATGGCGTCGGAGCAGGGATAGCCGGAAATCCAAATGTCGGTCGTCTGCACCGAGCACAATTTCGTCCTTGCCCTCGTAGTGCACCGGGAAGAAGGCCACCCGTTCACGGCTGTCCTGAGACGTCCTGACCGCGTCGGAGGTTTTGATGCCAAAGGGCGTAACCATGGCGTCGCGGAGCGCGATCAACGCCTTTTGCCATGCGGGTGGATTGACGAGGGTTCGCGTCGCCAGCTCGCGCATGCTCGACTGCTCTGATGCACTCAAGTCAATACCGTAGCTGTCGAGTAAACTGGCGTTCTCGTACCAGCTCGCAACGACACTCTCCGGCGGCGGCGTCGTCCGGCGCACCTGCGGTTTGCGGTTTAGACCCATGCTCATGATGATGTCACCTATTCAAGGGGCCATCAACTATGGGCGTGAAGACGGAAGGAAGTCCGGTTTGGGTCATTCGCGCCGATTTTGGCTTGTCTGGAGCATGTCCGGTTACGGGGAAGTCTTGGAAGTGGCGGTTGTCCGATTTTTCCGGTTGGGTGGTTTTCATCGCCAAGACTGCTGCCATACATAAGCTAGAGCAAAAAAAATGCCGGAAACGGATTAAACGAAAAATAGCCCCTCAATCAAGAGGGGCCATTTTTTGTCCGAAACACGGGCGGCGTTGTTAAACGACGCTCACATCCAGGAACTACGGTGATCGATCGCGGTGGCGATCGAGATTTATCGCTCGTCCAATTTATCGCACGTCCATATGGCGTTGGCCGCGATTGATGATCACCACGCGGTCGTGATGCGAACGCCAATTGTGCGGACGGTATTCGGCGCGCGCATGAAAGCCGCGGTGATAACCACGGTCGTGATCGTGGCCGCCATTCTTGATGACGACGGTCTCGGCGCTGGCGAGCGAGGGGAGCACGACGGCTGCAGTCAGCGCGGCGGCGAAAATGGTGCGATAATTCTTCATTGTCATTCCTCCAGTGGATTTGCCGGAGTACAACGGCAGCACGGGTGCGGCGTTCCGGATTTTTTTGGATTGTTTGCTGAACGGATATTCATTGAGGTTAACAGTTGCGGCAAAGCCCGAAACGACGCACACAGGAATCAGGCGAACAGGCTTTGCCAAAAGGCGGTCACGACGCGAATCGGAACAAGATGTGCTGAATCCCCATTGCATTCGCGACTCGCATTGCCGCAAGCGCTGCAGGCTTTGAAGCCGCAGAATTTAACGCTGCACGAATCTGGAGAAACAAAATGAAGATGATCGGCATCTTGTGCGTGGCCGGCTCGGTAGTGTGGTCGACGCTCGCGTTCGGCCAAACGTCCGGAGGTCAGTCCTCGACCGGCGGATTGGGCAATGGCACAGCCGGCACGAAGAGTGGCGGACTTGGCACCAACGCAGCCGGTGCAAAAAGCGGCGGTCTGGGCAACACCGCCCCCGGCGCGAAAAGCGGTGGAGCGCTTGGCACCAGCGCGCGCGCGCCGGGCACCAACTCCGCGGGCACCGCCGCGCCGTCGGGGCGCACCGATGGCAGCGCTTCGGGCACAAGCACCGGCGATGCGTTGATCGATAAAGAAGACGAAGAGATGAACCGCAAGATCAAGAATATCTGCAGAGGGTGTTGAGCAGGGCAGGCGATTGGTGCGCAGCCCGGCCGCACGCCGTTGGATGCGCCGATGATCGGCGATGGTTAAGTGCTTTGAAAAAAATGGCGCGCATCTTTTGCGCGCCGCAGTCGAGGGAGAGATCTTCAAGAAACGAGCGCGCCAGCATAGTCCTCGCGCGCGTCTGCAGATCAACCGCCCTCGCGCGGTTCGGTTCCCCTGGCCTTTTCCAACCGCTCTTCCGATTGATCTTGTGACAGGTCCTGCGAGAAATCCTGCGAAAAATTCTGAGGGTAAGCCGCACCATTTTCGCCCCTGCGCTGCATGCGTTGCGCGCGCCGCGCAGCCCGGCGCGATTCCGCCGTCATCGGCGGGCGGTCCCGATCGCGCAAGGCGCGCAGGTGGACAAGCCCGCCCGCGCTCAAGCGCCCGCCATCGTACTCGCCTTCACGCACCATCGCGACGATATGCTGGGCGAGCGATGCGCGCAGATCGGCATCGTTGTCGTTCACGGGCGCTGCGACGCGCACGAATTTATCCCACGCGCGGTCGAAGGCGCGCGCCATGGTCAATTTCATTTCGTCCGTGATGTCGATGGAAGCCTGCATTCTCAAAACCGTTCGTTCACCTCGACGCCACCGGTGTGTAGGCCGGGCTGTCCGCGACCTGAACGCCGATTTTGTCATTTTTTCGTCTGACGGGTGGAACGCGGCGAAACGGCAGGCGTTTTGAAACAGCAGCCCGGACAGTGTCCGTGCCATTGTTTTTTTTAAATCATATTTGAGCAAGAGGGTGTGGAGATGTGGCGCACTGTCGGAACGTGGATCGAGCGATGCGATCCTGAAATCGCGGATGTCATACTCGATGCGTCGCTGGCCGTTTTATTGGCCGCAGTGGTGACGGATACCATTCAATTCATCTGCGGACTGGTCTAACTCTCCCTGCCCACGGGTGCGCCAAACTTTCGCGTCGCTGCACGTTGCGGGATGTGATCGAGGGGTTCAACAGAAAACGGTAAATGAGTAGTCGCCACACCGTCTCACTAGACGCTCAGGCCGCCATCTCGCGGAGTGCATCGATCAGGGTGCGGGAATCGTAGGGCTTTCGAAAGAAACGGCCGCGGCCCGGCAGATCGGCGGGATCGATGTTCATGTGCCCCGATGTGACGATGATCTTGATCGGCGGCCAGCGGCCATGAACGGCAGCCGCGAGCTTCAGGCCATCCATCGAGCCCGGCATGTTGACGTCGGTAAAAATCACCCGAATGTCGTCGCGCTGTTCCAAAATCCGGATCGCTTCGTCGGCGTTATGCGCCAGAATTGGCTCGCAACCGGCTTCTTCGACAATGTCGGACGCAAGCATCAGCAAAATCGGTTCGTCTTCGACGACGAGAACCTTGTTTTTCTTTTGATCCAAAATACACGTCCTGTCCTGTCGGAGGTTACAAGCCGAGATGGCGCTCCGGCGGTTCAGCAGTGGCGGCGACGGCGAGGGGTTCACGGACCCGCCCGTGGGTCCCATCTTCGTAACGCGTCGTTGCTCAACCCGTTCCAGGGATTTGCAACTGAAATGGAAATCAGCCGCGGGCCCGCCCTTTCACGGGCGGCGGCCGCTGCGCTATTCACCGCGGTTCGGCATGCTGAAGGTAAATCGGGTCTCATCGGGCGTCGATGCCACATCGAGCCTGCCGCCGTGGGCGCGGGCGATTTCCGACGCGATATAAAGCCCCAACCCCAGGCCCTGATGCTCGCGGCCTTCGCCGCGATAAAAAGGCTGGAACAGCCGTGGTAGAATTTGTGGAGGGATTTGTCGGCCGCCGTTGGAGACCGAGAGTTCAAAGCCGCCGCTTTTGGAGCTGGCCTGCACCTTGATGAACGCGGTGCCGTGCGCGATCGCATTGCCGAGAAGGTTGGAAAACAACTGCGAGAGCCTGACGCGGTCGCAATACACCGGCGTGGTCAGATCGAAACGGGTTTCGATCTCGATCGGCGAGGAGGTTTGCAGTTCCGACACCACCTGACGCAGGATCGGTTCGAGCTGTTCGTGTTTCCGGCTCAGAGAGAAACCTCCGCCCAGCCGTCCGCGTGCGAAATCGAGCACGTTGTCGATCAGGCCCGACATGCGCTTCACGGTGTCGCCCATCAATGCCAGCAGCTTGGGCATGTCTTCCGGTTTGGCCCTGGCGATAATGCGCACGCCAGCGTCGATCGACGCCAGCGGATTTCTCAGGTCGTGGCCGAGCACCGCGATGAATTGCTCGCGCAGTTCCGAATCCCGCTGCGCGGTGAGGAGCGTCGCCTTGGCGCTGGCCAGCTCGCGGTTAGCGTCGAGATGAAACGCGATCAGCTCCGCGAACAGCTTGAACATTCCGATGGTTTCGGGGGTCTCGACCCGGGCGGGCTTGGGATCGATCGCGCATAAGGTTCCGAACATGGTGCCGTTAGGCAGGATGATCGGAACGGAAATATAGCTCTGGAAGCCGTATAATGCGGGGGTGTGGTGCTTGCGATAAATATCGTTCTGCGCGACGTGATCGATGACCACCGGCTCCCGGCATTCGCGGATCTCGTTGCAGATGGTGGTGCCGATCGCCAGTTCACCGCCCGGTCCGAGACCGAAATTGATTTCGTCGAGCGAAGCGCAGCAGATCCAGCGGTCTTCGGTCACACGCGCGACGGCGGAAAAGCCCATGCCTGTGGTGCGGCAAACGACCTGCAAAATCCTGGGAATTGCATCGATGCGCTGAATTGCTTCGACGTCGGATTGGAAATCCGGTTGCTGGTCCGAAATGTCTTGCTTCAATATATCCTGGTCCAATAGCGCCGCCCGATAAAATGCCGCCAGACAAAACGCGGCGGCTTCAATAAGAATTAAACAGGTCGCGTTCGTCCCCGGCCATCGAGATATATAGGGTCTCCGAGCGAAAGCGCCATTGTCCCTTGTGTGTCCGGTTCCGGCTTTCGCCGATATTCATACGTCGATTTACAAACGTTCATCACAAACCTTCATCATTAGTATGATGACACAGACAATGGTCTGGCTGTGACAGCCGGGTTGCATGCGTGTGACGGCCATTGCACGTCATGTGCGCGTTTCCAGAGCCTCCGGCTCCCGAGTCCGCAACCAGTGCTGCCACAAATCCCGCACCTCGTTGCGCGCTTTCTTGACCCGCTTGCGAGCGTTGGCGTTGAGGCCGGAGAGCGCGCGGTCGTCGTTAACGGCTTTGGTATTGCCGAAGGCCTTCAACGATTTTGCGGCTTCTTCCAGTGCGTGGAGCGCGCGTTCAAGCGGAAGCCGGTCTTCCTGGTGCGGCGCCTTTCGCGGCGCGCGCCCTGGCGGCTTGGCAGGTGTCTTGGGATCCAACGCCGTGTCCAACGCCTTGGGATCTACCGCTTTGGGAGCGGCGGTCTTTGGTGCGGTCTTTGGTGCAGTCTTGGGAGATGCAGTCTTGGGAGATGCAGTCTTGGGAGATGCAGTCTTGGGAGATGCCTTGAGAGGTGTTTTGGGAGGTGCTTCGATCATTTTGCAACTTTCCAGTGAAACAAGAGCTGTCCATCACGAGGGATCATGCGCCAGATCGCGCATTTTAAAAATAAGAACGCTGGCCGCAAGCGTGCCGCCGACGATGTTGGCCGCGACGATCGCCCAATCCTGTTTCATGAGACCATAGATGACCCAGAGCCAAAGCCCGGAGGTCAGCACGATCAGCATCCTGAGCGACAGATCCTGCGTCGCGCCGTGGGGCCACGCTTTTCTGACTTGCGGGATGTAGGACAATGAGGTGAGCGCCGCTGCGGTCGCGCCGATCCACGGAATCAAGTTCATCATGGTGTTCCTGCGCGCCTGTCCGCACCAACGCGTTTTATTTCGTCCGCCTGTCCGCGTCCGGATCGATGGTGGGATCGGGAGAGCCGGGAGGCTTCTGCAGATTGTTGGTGGTGGACTGCGACGGCGGCTGGCCGGCAAGATTGCTGGTGGTGGGCGTTTGCGGCGCCTGCCGTTGCAGGCCCGCCGAAGTAGGCGCGCCGGGCGCGGTTTTCTGCAATTCGTTCGACGTGTTCTGCCCTTCGGCAAAAGCCGGGGAGGCAGCGATGACAGCAAGCAGGACAGCGACGATCTTGACCATGGAGGGCTCCGTTATTCGCGAGAAAACGGAACCGCCGCGTGATTGTTCCATGCCGCGCGTGATGCAGCACAGGCCGCCGAGCAGGCGGCAAACACAAGGCTTCAGACCAGTCGCAGGTTCAACTGTTGTCTGTCCGCGTGGCGATCCACGAAAGCCTGCGCGGGCGAGGGCACATCGCTGAATTGCAGGTCACAGCGCCGCTGGATTTCGCGGGCGATGTCGGCGGAGACGTCGCGCGACCACTGCGCGGCGGTATTGAAGGCGACGATCCGCACCGGATTGCGATACTCACCCACCATCAATCCATCGAGGACACTTTCCAAATCGGAGCCTTGCGTATCGGCTTCGCGATAGGCCTGGCCGCGATCGCCGAAATCGTCCAGCACGAGGTAAATCGTTTCACTGTCGGAAGGAACGAACGAGGGCAGCCATGTCATACCGGACTCCACTCAACGGATACGCGAATGCGTTTTCAAATTATCGATGGCGGAATTTGTTCCGAAGAATGAATTTGCGAAAACTGTAGTGTGGAATTTTTCTGTCGTTCACTTTCCATTCAGCGCGAGTGCGACAACGTGTCGTGCAGCCCGGCCGGGATGGAGGCTAGGGGGCAAACTGCCCGACCGCAATTCCGCTGCACGACATGACTTCAAGCGGCGTGCGCGCGTCTTGTTCCTGAATGAAGCTTTATCAAGTGAACGAAAATTGGTGGGATTCATCGACACCTTTCTCACCACCTTCACAATTATACTCAATGGTATTGAACCTAGTGCTGGCGATCTTCTTGTTTGGTGGTTAGGAGTTAGCGCATTGCAGTTACCGGCTGGGTTTTTCATGAATGTATTAAATCAGAAGCTCGATTTCGTTAGAACAGCCGCATCCAGCCTCGCGCTGCAATTGGCTGAATTGAATTGCCTTCGCGATCGATTGAGAAAAGCGCAACTCATCAAGAATACAACCCGACGACGCAAAAACGGCACCCGCGTCCACGCCCTCCGGCGGTAATTATTTCGGAACGGAGGTTGCCGTCGCGGCAAGCCGTTTCGCCCTTCGCAAAACCAGCTGGTTTCACGCTGCGAGGTCGAGCTGGTAAGCAGCGCGCGACGTCCGCGCCGCGCTCAAGTCCCTCGCGCGTTTAAGCCAAAGTCTTATCCCACCGCCGCCATGAGCGGTGGGCGTTTGGTCGCAAAATTATTTTCCGGCGGTTTTTTGCCGCGCGCTGTCTGGTTCCAGTCCGAGCGTGCGCCCCGGAAAGCCCGCGGTATCGAAATAGCGCTGGTTCAAGACGCGTTGAAAATTCAACACCGTGCGCAGACCGTGCGCGCCGGGTTTGGATTTGACGCTGTCGTGGCTTGCCTTCGGGGTGGCGCCGTTCGGCATGGTTTCCGTCATGACGCGGCCGACCAGGTGGCCGTGCGGCTTTGGCGCCAGACCCAGAATGCGCGCGGCGGTGATACCAACATCGGCATTGCTCACAGGCAGCGCATCGCTATAGCCGGATTTGAAATCCGGCCCGATCGCGGCCATGAAGTTCATCGTGTCGCCGCGGCTGAAACTGCCATGCATGCCCTGACCTTGCCGCAGCACCGTGTCGGCGATTTCCACGGAGCAGGTGGACGGTTCGGCGCAGCCGGATGAATAGGAACGGAAGTTCACGACGATTGAAGGATGTGGTGTCACGGCGCTTCCGCGCAGGCTGAGCAGCGAGAGCGGCAAGGTGCCCGGGATGTTGCCGAGATCGTCTTCCACGAAAACGCCGCTGATGTAATCCTGCTCCAGCAGCGCCGCAACCGTGCGCCGCGCGAGCTTGCGGTCCTTGTTCGGCAGATAGATCAGATCCGAACCGCCATTGGTCGCGACCACGAGATCGGGCTTTGCCGGATCGTTGCCAAGCAGGCCGTTGCCCGCTTTAGGATGCGCGTTGTCGGCGACGCGGGCATTCTTGTCGTTGGGATCGAACAGAGGCAGCTTCAACGCCTTCGACAGGTCGATGGCCAGAAAGCCCATGGGCAGAAAATTGTTCGGCGTGTCGTCATAGGCGATTTTCGCCGAAGGGCTTGTCTTGCTCTCCTTGGAAATCGTCGAAAATCCATGATCGGCCGAAATGATAATGTCGGTTGAGGCGGCGAGGCCCAGATCGTCCAGCGCCTTGCGCAGTTGCGCGAGGTTGTTGTCGGCGTTCCGGATACCCGCCAGCGACGTGGGGCCGTTGATGCCGGGCGTGATGGCATTGAGGCTGTCGCCGTTGTTGTGCTGCGAGCCGTCCGGATCGCGCGACCAGAACACCAGCATGAACGGCTTGTTGCGGGCCTTGAACATCGGCAGCACGATTCTTGTGGCGACGTCGGCGAAATAAGCTTGTTGCGCGGTGTTCGGCGCCACCGTGCCCGGCGTCCTGGCATCGCCCGCCTTGCCGTTGTCGCCGCGCGAGGGCGTGGCGAGCGGAAGTCCGGCTTTGGTCAAGGCATCTTTCATTTCGTCCGACAGCGGCACGCCGTTTTGCCCGCCGGTGGAGTTGTCGATCACGATCGAATGCAGACCCGCCGCGCCGATCTCGTCGGTGTGGTCGAAAATCAGCGTCGGGCCGAGCTTGCCCAGCGCCGCGGTGCTGAAGCCCCGGCCGCGCGCCATTTTGAGGATCGTCTCCTCGTTGAGGAAATCGCCGAAATGCTTGTCCGCTTCGGCGATCACCGGATCGGCTTCGAGGAACGGCGTCACCGAACCTCCTGCCGCCGTCGCGGCATAGCCGGTGAAGATCGTGTTGCTGAAGTCGCCGGTGTCGCCGAGATAGTGCCCGGTCGCCATGGCGGAGGCGTTGGCTGTGGTGAAGGTCGGAAACAGCGAATGGGAATTCGTGAAGTTGACGCCTTTATCGCGTACGTCAGCCATCGCGGGCGCGGTCTCCGGCGACACGATGCGCGCACGCAACCCGTCCGGCACGAACAGAATGAGGTTGTGAGGCGTTTCGCTCTGCGCGAACGCCGCGCTCATCGATAAAACCACCAACGACGAAACCAGCAGGCCGGCCGACAGGCCTCCCATCGCACGACGTATCATGTTTGCTTCCCCATTGCCTTTTTTTGCCATCCGGTGACGCACCGCGCCAGCCGGTCACTTGAAACAACGATCTATCCGCTTTGCTATTACAGTTTGATGACTTTTGAAAACGTTCGGCGCGGATATCAAAATCGGCAAAGCCGGACGGCCGCCTCAACCGCGCCGGTGTGTTTTCAGCGCTTCGCCGAAGGCCTGAAACAGCGCGCGATTGACCACGTTGCGTTGCGGATCGTATTCCGCGTGCCATTGCACGCCGAGCGCGAAGCCCGGAGCGCCGGCAATACGGATCGCCTCGATGGTGCCGTCTTCCGCCACGCCTTCGATCATGATGCGCTTGCCGGGATCGAGAATGCCCTGGCCGTGAAGCGAATTGACGCGAATGGTCTCGCAGCCGAGCAGCGTCGCGAAGGTGCCGCCGGAAACCAGGCTCACGTCATGACGATCGGCAAAGACGACGGTGGGATCGGGATGGATTTCGCCGGTGTCCAGCCGCGTCATGCGGTGGTTGATGCGGCCGGGCAATTCGCGAATTTCCGGATGCAGCGAACCGCCGAAGGCGACGTTCATTTCCTGAAAGCCGCGGCAGATGCCGAACAGCGGAATGCCGCGGGCAACACAAGTTTCCACCAGCGCTAGCGCAAGCGCGTCGCGGCCCTGATCGTAGGGCTCGTGACGCGGATCCGGGTCGAGGCCAAAACGCGTGGGGTGAACATTGGCGCGCGCGCCCGTCAGCAGGATTCCGTCGACCACATCGAGCAGCGCATCGATATCGGTCAGCTCCGGCGATCCGCCGAACATCACCGGCAGCGCATCGGCGACTTCGGCAACCGCGCGAAGGTTTCGTTCTCCCACCATCTGCGTCGTGAAACGATTCTCGATAAGGTGTGCGTTGCCGATCACGCCGACCACCGGCTTCCTCATCGCAATTTATCCTTCGTCATCGGTCCCGCACTCTCATATCGCTCGCACATTCGTGGTTATCGATTGCGGTTCACGCGCATCGCCACGGCACTATCGTTTCAGGTTCCGGGAAGATGCACCATGATTTTTTGCGTTGTCCAAAGGCGAACACCGCAAGGCAGACGACCGCGCACGCGCTTTAGCGATGGCGGGTATGACGACCCGGCCTAATTCCGGAGCCGCTTCACGAAAGCTTCGACGATCTGGATCAACTGATTGCGGCTGTACTTCGATCTGATCTTGAAAAAGAGTCGCAGCAGACGAAGGCTGTCTTCCGGAATCAACTGGGCTGAAACGGCCGGAAACGGGACGACATTCGGAGCGCGGCAAGGCGCTTCGGGATTTTCCTCGGGCTCCGCGATTTCAATCAGAAGATTGATGCCGCTGATCACTTCCCCGTCCCGGCCGAGTAGTGGGGTGGGGTAGGGGAGAAAACTGATGCGCGTGCCGTCGGGGCGCTCGGCGACGGCGGTCATATTCCGGATCGGCAGTTTTGTTTGCAGGGCGATGGCCATCGGGCATTCGTCCTGCGGCAAGGAGCGGCCATCGTCCGTGTACAGCTTCCATGTCACGCACCATCGGTCGTGCCCGATGTTCGGCGTGCGCCCGGCAAATTCAACACAGGCCGCATTATATGCGGTGATGAAGCCTCGCGCGTCGGTCATATAGGCGGGCGCCGCAATGTCTTCGAGCGTGACGGTGTGGCGATCGTCGCCGGAGATCCCGGCCGCGATCGCGGTCAAAAGCATATGCTCTACATGCGCTGGTGCTTCACGCATTGTCGGACCGTGCTCAGTTATTTTGGATGTCGTTATGCCGAAACCGCTTCCCGTACAGCGGTTCGGTGCTTTTTGTTTCGCCGCCTGGGGCAGCGGCGATGCAAGCCTTCTTTCAGCGAGCTTCTTTCAGGAAGTTTTCGTTCACGTCCATGCGTCATCGCGATCTCCAGACGGCGACGAAAGCCCGCCGCCGCTCGCCGCCGTCAGCCCCACGGTAGCAGAGTGTGCGCTTTCCCGTGCCGGTTGACCACTCCATTAAGCCGATAAATCGGGGTTCCTTGGTTGGTTGCTCGGCGGCCTAAAAGCCCGGAATTCGAGGTAAAATACCACTTAGTGCGTCGAGTCGTGCGTTGAGCCGCGTGGGCCGCAGAGCAGCCATGTGTTCTAGGCAAAAGGGGTCTGATCCCCCAGCGTATCGAGGACAACATGTGGAAAGCATTCAGACGTTCGACGCCACCACGCAGCCGAAGGGCTATAACGCGGTCACGATCTTTCCCGCCATCCCCGCGCGATGTTCTACGACGACAACGTGTTTGCGCTGAGTCGAAACAAGCTTGCCGATTATGCGATGGTAAATACGTGGCCGGGTAGTATCGTTTTGCCCGATGGGGTCAGCGCGAGGCGGTTTTCCGCGCAACGCGAGCGCCGCCGGTTTTGGCGCGGCGCGGATTTTGGGCGATGCGTTTGGCGGCGACGCTGTTGTCATAATCCGCGACAGGCAGCGCGGTGGTTTCCTTCAGTGTCTCGAACGCGAACGAACTCGAGACGTCGAGCAGATCAATCGCGGCGATCAGCCGGTCGTAGAACGCCTTGTAATCGTCCATGCCGCGCAGCACGACCTTGAGCATGAAATCGATCTCGCCGCTCATGCGGTGGAATTCCATGACGGCGGGTTCACGGTCGACGAAATTGCGCAGCCGCGCGAACCAGGATTTGTCGTGCTGGCGGGTGCGCAGCATCACGAACGCCGTGATCGAAAACCCGGCGAGGCGCTTGTCCACCAGCGCCACGGTTTTGGTGATCATTCCGCTCTCGATCAGCCGCCGCAAGCGGCGCCAGGCCGGCATCGCGGACAGGCCGATGCGTTCGCCCAGCTCGGCGGCGGACAGCGCGCCTTCGGACTGGATTATATGTAAAATTCTTTTATCAAAATCATCCATGGTGTAATACTGTAGCTCAGACACAAGCCGACGTGCAATGATCGATAAGTTTTTTCGGCGGGAGCCTGATAATTATTTTGCATCTCCGGCGGTGCGGCATCGACAATTACGCGATGACGCGGTGGCTGAGACGGCGGCGGTTTAAAAGAAAAGCCGCAAGAAACGGGGGAAATGCGGGAGACGTCATGCTTGTTCTCGATCATATCACGGTGGCGGCTCTGACCCTGGAAGAGGGCGTCGCCCATGTTGAGCGCGCGCTCGGCGTGACAGTGCCTGCCGGTGGCGCGCACCCGCTGATGGGCACGCACAACCATCTGATGCGGCTCGGCGAGGGCGTGTTTCTCGAAATCATCGCGCCTGACCCGGCCGTCAGGCCGCAGCGAAAGCGCTGGTTTTCGCTCGACGATCCGGCGATGCGCGGGCGTCTTGCGGCATCGCCACGGCTGATCTGCTGGGTGGCGCGGGTGCCGGACCTGCGCCGCGCGGTCGTCGGCCTCGGCGTCGACGCTGGCGAGGTGACGAAGGTGACGCGCGGGGAGCTGTCGTGGCTGATCTCGGTGCCGCCGGATGGATCGATGCCGTTCGACGGCGCTTTTCCCACGCTGATCGAATGGCCGGCAGGTCCGCATCCCTCGACGCGAATGGCCGATCTCGGCTGCACGCTGGAAAGCGTCTCCATCGCGCATCCCGATGGCGCGCAGTTGTCGCGCGTGCTCGCGCCGGTGTTTGCAGACAAGCGCGTCGGGATCGCAGCCGATGCCGCCTTCAGCATGCGCGCGACCATCGCGACACCGAACGGGTTGCGGGAGCTAAATAACAGAATCGTTCACGTGACCGCGCCTTGTGCCGCGCGGCAACAACGCTTGCGACCAAAACGCCCTGAAAAAAATATCGAGATGACACGGAAAGTTTTGTGAAGATGGCGATGAGAACCATGAGGACCTTGGGCCTGATCGGCGGCATGAGCTGGGAATCCAGCGCACTCTATTATGCCGCGCTCAATCGCGGCGTTGCGCAGCGGCTGGGCGGTCTGCACTCGGCCAAACTCCTGCTGGGCAGTGTCGATTTTCACGAGATCGTCGAAATGCAGAAGGCCGCCGCATGGGATGAAGCGGGCGCGCTTCTCGCGGATGTCGCGCGCAGCCTGGTGGCCGGAGGCGCGCAAGCCATCGCGCTTGCGGTCAACACCATGCACAAGGTCGCACCGCAGGTGCGCGCCGCGATTGGCGTGCCGTTCATCGACATTCGCGATGCCGTCGCCGCCGAGGTTCGCGCCAAGTCCGCCGGACGTGTCGGATTGCTCGGCACGCGCTACGTGGTGGAGCAGCCTTTTTACGGCGAGCAAATCGAGGCGGCGGGAGCCTGCAAGATCCTGCGCGCGCCCGCCGACGACAACGAATCCGTGCATCGCATTATCTACGACGAGTTGTGCCTGGGTGTAGTCAATGAAGCGTCATGCGGGCGCGTGCTCGGTATCGTGCAAGACCTGCAACGTCAGGGAGCCGAAAGCGTGGTGCTGGCCTGCACCGAATTGCCGATGTTGAATCTGGGTGAACGGTCGCCGGTGCCGTTGATCAACTCCACGGCAATCCACGTCGACGCATGCCTGGATTTCATGTGTCCGGCGTAAGTTCGCCGCTCTGACGCGGCTGCGTCTGTGGCGTATTGCAATGGCGGCGTGCGCGGTTTATCCCCGCCGTCGACAGTTGCAAGGACCCGCCTATGACCAAGCCTCTTGAATTCGGCCTCGATACGTTCGGCGACGTGACGCGCGGGGCGGACGGGCAATTGCTGCCGCAGGCGCAGGTGATCCGCAACGTCGTCGATGAAGCGGTGCTGGCGGACGAAGTCGGCGTGGATTTCATCGGGCTCGGCGAACACCATCGTGAGGATTTCGCGGTGTCATCGCCCGAGGTAGCGCTGGCGGCGATCGCATCGCGCACGCGGCGGATTCGTCTCGGCTCGGCCGTGACCGTGCTGAGTTCGGACGATCCGGTGCGGGTGTTTCAGCGGTTCTCGACACTGGACGCAGTGTCGAGTGGTCGCGCCGAAGTCATTCTCGGGCGCGGCTCGTTCACCGAGTCGTTCCCGCTGTTCGGTTACGAACTCAATCAATATGAACAATTATTCGAGGAGAAGCTCGATCTGTTCGTCGCGCTGCTGCGCCAGCACGCGGTGACCTGGCGCGGCACTGTGCGCGCGCCGCTAAACAATCAGCGTGTGTTCCCGCCGATCGAGCATGGAACGTTGAAAACCTGGATCGGCGTCGGCGGCAGTCCGGAATTGGTGGTTCGCGCGGCGCGTTACGATCTGCCGATGATGATCGCCATCATCGGCGGCGATCCGAAACGCTTCGCGCCCTATGTCGACCTCTATCATCGCGCATTCGAGCAATTGAAGCAGCCGGCGCGGGCCATCGGCGTGCACTCGCCGGGTTATGTCGCCGATACCGACGCGCAGGCGCGGGAAGAGCTGTGGCCAGGCTTCAAGGCGATGCGCGACACGATCGGCGCGGAGCGGGGCTGGCCGCCGATGGGGCGCGGAGAGTTCGATAGCGAGGCCGATCACGGCTCGCTCTATGTCGGCTCGCCCGAGACGGTGGCGCGAAAAATTGCGGCCACGATCAAGACGCTCGGCCTGTCGCGGTTCCAGATCAAATACAGCGCCGGTCCGTTGCCGCATGACAAGCTGATGCGCAGCATCGAGCTTTATGGCCGTCAGGTGGTGCCGCTGGTGCGCGACATGCTGGCGTGAAAATCCGGGATCGCAGCCCGCCCGTTTGATGCGGCAAGTACGACGCGTAGCTCATGACATTATTGATGATTTGACGCGGCCGCGAATTGTTCTATCCTGATCGTGAAGGCGGCGTTTTCAGTCCCTCAAATCCTGATCCTCGCGATCTCTTTTTTTGCTCCAATTCTTGTTTTCTGACCCTTGTTCTCCAATTCCTTGCTGTCAAATTGCGGCCAATGTTTTCGCACGATCCGGCTGACATGCGCCGGTTGATATTTTCCGGGCCGTGTTGTTTCAGGCTCGCCGTCATTTTGATCGATGCGCCGGTGATCGCGCGCATTCTCTTTGAAAATCCGGCGGCTTGCGCGGCTCTCAAGACTTTTGTTCCGAAGCTGTCGAGGCTGACGATGAAAATGATTGCATTACGTTGCCGTGCGCCACGTCGCACGGAGCTTGTGCCGGACGCCCGCGCAGCGCGCCTGTTCGCCACGGATGCGCGGCGATGATGCCGGTGGTCGAGGTCAAGGAAATCGACGCGCGGCTGCCCATCGCCGATCAGCAATATGTGGCGATCACGTTCGAAAACCATGCTTTGGTCGTCGACGCTATTAAGGGAACGACGCGCGTCATTCCGCTCGATGACAAGAACCTCACGGGCGAGGCGCGTCAGGCGGCAATTCTCGATAGCGCAAAGGTCACCGCGCAGGTCGCGGGCTTCTCACGGGTGTATGTGTTGCGCTACGATTTGAAGCCCAACGAAATCCGGATTTTCGTGCCGTGATCCCTACGGGCTTCGTCGATACCTGCTCTGGTCGGTTGCCGGCAACAAAAAGCCCCGGCGATGCCGGGGCTGATGTCACAGCGTGCAGGTGAATGTGAGCGCGTGCCGGTCGAAAGGTCTCAGTACCGGTTGACGACCGGGCCACCCCAGTTGAAGTGGTAGTTGATGCCAGCCTTCACCGTGTGCATCGTGATGCCCAGATCGACGATGTTGCTGAAATAGTTTTCGTGGCCGTAATCGGCGTACATGTATTCGGCTTTGGCCGACCAGTTCGGCGCGAACATGTATTCGAGGCCGCCGCCGACGGTCCAGCCGGCGTAGACGTTGCTGGCCGATTGCGCGCCGACCAGCGGCGGGATCGTGGTGGCGGACACGTGATTGTCGGCCCAGCCGAAACCGCCCTTCACATAGAACAGCGCGGCGTCGGCAGCCCAGCCGACCCGGCCGGTGACGCTGCCGAACGAACGCAATTTGTCCTGGAAAGTGCCGAGCGGTCCGAGCGCGCCGAAGTGAATGTCGGACGCGGCCGCATCGATTTCGATGCCCCACACCAGTTGACTTCCCGGGCGCCTGCCAGTTGTAGCCGATGGTGCCGCCGCCGAAGCCGCCTTTAAGGTCGCCGCCGAGATTAACGAAACCGACCAGGGGCACCGAGCCCGACCAGCCGTAACCGCCCATCGCGCCGACATAGAAGCCGGACCAGTTCAGTCCCGGGCTGTAAGCCGTAGGCGATTTTGCATAAGGCCGCTGGAAATCCGCCGCCGAAGCCGTTGCCGCGAAAGCGAGGGGAGATGCCAGAGCGGCGAACGCGGCGGCAGCCAGCAATAACTTTCGCATGCGAAATTCCCAATCCAAATCAAAGCCCGAATAATGGCTTCAGATCAGCATGCGCGGTTGCGTGTCGCAACCGTCTTTATACCGTTGGATACCATTTGCGCGGCGGCTGATGCAGTTAAGCCACGGTGGGGCTATCCTGGCGATTGGGAAAGGACAGCCTCGCTGACCTTATCTAGCGCTGTCCGGTTTAATTTGACGACTGCAGCGCATGATAGGGATTGATTGGTGCTTTCGATCGTTTCGGGTGATCGGAACACGAGAAGATGCAACGCGCATGGCAACGTCATCGAGCACTCTCGCAGCCTGACATTCTGCCGTCATGGCCGCACATAGTAGTCTGCCTTGCGCAGACTACGTACACTTGCCTGCGCTTGCGGCCATCCACGTCTTTCTTCTTTGAACGCGGCCAAGACGTGGATCACCGGGGACAAGCCCGGTGATGACGGCGGAGAATGTCGAGACGGTATCGCGTCTCATAAATGAAACCGGACAGCTGTGTGACACGCACGAGCATGACGCCGAGACACCAGCGATGGAACTTCCGCTCTCCCGGCGGCTTAAGATGCATCTCGTCACCAAACCAGGAGCTATCATGATCCGCCGTTCCATTATGGCCGCCGTCGTCGGCGTCGCTTTCGTGTTGCCCGTTACCGCTCAAGCGCAAGGCGTGCCGGGAGGCATTGATCGCGGCGCGAGAGACGGTGAGCGGGCTGCCGGTCCCGTCGGTGCGGTCGTCGGCGGCGTGCTCGGCGGTGTTGCCGGTGGCGTCGCGGGTGTGCTGGGCGTGGATCAACGTCCGCGTTTTCGCTCCTATGTGGTGGAGCAGCGTCGTCCTTCCTACGACTATCGCGAGGACGTACGCGTAGGCGCGGTGTTGCCTGACAGCGGCGTGACTTATTACGAGGTGCCGCAGGAATACGGCGTGCGCGACTATCGCTACACAGTGGTCAATGGACGCACGGTGCTGGTCGAGCCTCAATCGCGACGCATCGTGGAAATCGTCGAATAACAATTCTTCGTAAAATTATTTTGCTTCAAAAATCATTGCCTAAAAAAAGCGAGCCAGCAAACACTGGCTCGCTTTTCTGCGCCCGGGAGGGGACGCGCGCATTCTGTTTAGGGGCTGCACACAGAATGCGTGGCCTCGTCACCGGCTCAAGCGCGGCGGCCTGGTTCAGACCGCCGCGCTTGGGATCGGCATTGTTGATTGCGAGAGCGTTACGACGCCGGCATCAGCACGGTGTCGACTACGTGGATCACGCCGTTCGACTGGTTGACGTTGGGGATCGTCACCGTGGACGAGCCGCCCTTGGCATCGACGATCATCACCTTGCCGCCCGAAGCCTTCACCGTGAGTTCTTCACCTTCGACGGTCTTCAGCTTCTTGCCGTCGGTCAGGTCGGCCGCTTCAAGTTTGCCGGAGACGACATGATAGGTCAGGATCTTGGTGAGGGTGGCCTTGTTCTCGGGCTTCACCAGCGTATCGACGGTGCCGGCCGGCAATTTGCCGAACGCGGTGTTGGTCGGCGCAAACACGGTGAACGGGCCTTTGCCTTCCAGCGTGTCGACAAGACCGGCAGCCTTTACTGCCGCGACCAGTGTGGTGTGATCTTTGGAGTGGACGGCGTTTTGAATGATGTTCTTCGAGGGGAACATCGCTGCGCCACCGACCATTACGGTCTTCTCGCCGGACATCTCGCTTTTCATCTTGTCTTGAGCGGTGGCGGGCGCGATTGCCCCGGCGGTGAGCGCAAGCGCGCCGAATGCGACGGCGGACAAAAGTGCGATACGATTGGACATGAATTATCTCCCGATGGATTGAAATCGCCGGCGGTTATTCGCGAGCGATCGGCTAAGACGGATTGAAAACAGAACCATCAAGCGGCGCTGCCGCCGTGATGTAAGGCGTTGTCGCCTATGCCCGAGATACGGGAGCGAGGTGGGGGAGTTTCAAAAAAGAAGCGTCAAAATATTTTTATCGGGACGCGAAACTTTTTGAAGAGGGCGACGTGTGCAAGCACGCGTCCGGAACGCCTGCTTGCTTTGTATTTCGTGAAATAGAGCGGTGAAAATATGTGAGTCCGCAGCATCAGCCAGCAAGGCTGTCCATTTTGAGGCCGCCCATTTCGGCGCTCTCGTTTGCTTCGCGTTCGCGGTCGAGCGCCTTCAGGTGGATCAATGCGCCCACTACAAGCCGCTGCTGATCCGATTCGCCGCCGTCGATCAGCGTATCGATCTGCTCAGCCACGACAGTTCGTGCATAAAGCAGAACGTCTGGTTCGTAATCCTGCATTTGCCGGTAAATCGAAAGGGCCTGTTCGATGGCCGCCGAGGCAAGCGCCTTGCGGGCTTCGCCATTCGCGATGCCTGGATTGAGGTTTGAACTCTCGGGAGATGTGATGCGATTCATTGATACGCCTGACCGCGCGCAGAAAGAGAACCCGCGCGCTTTATGAGGGATTATGAGGTGTAACGCCGAGCGGCTCCGTTTGTTCCATTCGCTCCGGGCGGTACACTGCGCCCCACAGGATGTGGCGAATGTGGCGGAAAAGTCGCTTCGGCACGGAACAAAAGTTCCGGCCCGAGATTGTCTATCCGATCTATGCGCACAGCTGGATGGAGAGGCTCATGTCTATCGGTACAATTATTCTTATTATTCTTGTCATCGCCCTGCTCGGCGGGTTCAGCGGTATCGGCGGCGGACCGTTCTATGGCACCGGCTATTACGGCGGTGGCGGATTGGGCCTCGTGATTATCATCCTTCTGGTCCTTCTGCTGATGGGCAGACTCTGATCGGCCGGCGCGTTCAAGTCGGTCGGCTTTGAGATGGCGTAGACCGTTTGGTGTTGCGACAGGCGAGGGGAGTGCGTGGCCCGGTCCGGCCACGCACTTTCTTTTGCAGTTTGTTTTGCCGGATATTTTTGAGAAATTTTTCGTTCGATGAATCCATTTTAAAAATCATTGGCTCAATCAGTTGCGGCGTTTCATCGTGTCTATTTCATATGATGGCGTCCCGCGATTGTGCGTGGCCAGGAGGCGGCCCTGACATCCGATCCGCTGGAATTCGATCCGGAACAGACCGTCCATGCTGACTTGCGCGGCGGCTCGTCGCCGTGGTTCGCCGCGGGCAGCAGGATCGTGCGTGCACCGTTGCGGGACAGCTTGCGTTGCGATGCGCTGATCGTCGGCGCAGGCATCACAGGATCGATGATGGCCGAGCAACTGACGCGGCAGGGATTCGATGTGGTGGTGATCGATCGCGAACGCCCAGCCCAGGGAAGCACCGCCGCCAGCACGGCGATGCTGCTGTGGGAGATCGATCGTTCGCTGAGCGAATTGACGCGGCTTTACGGCTTCGAGCGCGCGGCGCGGGTGTATCGCGCCAGCCTGCAGGCGGTGGCCGATCTGACAGCGCTGGTCCGGTCGCTGGCCATTCCCTGTGATCTGCGTGACAGGCTCTCGTTATATCTTGCGGCGGGCGAGTCTCCGGCCAGCTTGATGGAGGAACACGCGTTGCGGCGGCGCGCGGCGTTGCCGGGCGAATTCCTCGATCATCCGGCCTTGCTCGACAGCTTCGGCATGACGCGGGCCGGGGCGATTGTTTCACCCGGATCCGCCGACGCGGATCCGATGCGGATGTCCGCCGGAATGCTCGACGTCGCGATGGGCCGAGGCGCGCGGGTGTTTCGCGCCGAGGCGGTGACATTCGAAAGCGGCAGCCGCTCGGCGGCGGTGGTCACCACCGACGGCCAGCAGATCGAGGCGACGTCGGTGGTGCTTGCCACAGGCTATGTGATGCCGGATATCGTTCGTTCGGATCTGCACAAGGCCTCGTCCTCCTGGGCGATCGCAACCCATCCGCAACCGGACAAACTTTGGAACGATGGCGCGTTGATCTGGGAAGACAGCAAGGCTTATCTCTATGCGCGTACCACGGCGGCGGGACGCATCATCGTCGGCGGCGAGGACAGCGACACGATCGTGGAGCCGCAGGCGCGCGAAAGCGTGGCGTCGGAAAAATCGCGGACGTTGCGGCAGAGGCTGGCCGCGCTGTGGCCGCTGGCCGATACCGATATCGAGTATGGCTGGTCCGGGACGTTCGACACCACATCGGACGGGCTGCCGCTGATCGGTCCCGTTCCCGGTCATGCTCATATGTATGCTGCCTATGGCTATGGCGGCAACGGCATCACGTTCAGCATGCTCGCAGCCCAGATCGTCGGCGGCCTCATCGCGGGCGTTCCCACGCCGCTCGCCGACGACTTCGCGCTGGACCGCGACGGCGGCGCGTCTTCGGCCCTGGTGATTTAGCGGGGCGCCATGGCGAAGCTGCTCTCGAACCACCACATGCGCTTTCTCGAAATTCCTATCCATTTGCGTGAAAGAGGCGCGCTGCAGCCATGAGCCCGGAGCGGGTTGAAAAACATCGACGCGCGGGCGGCGCTTCGACAAAGACATCATCCGGAACCAGCCGGCGATTTTATTTTGCGCTGCTTTTGGCCGCGCTGGTGCCGCTGGTGCTGTTCGCGACCTCGATCGCGATCATCATCGGGCTGCGTGAACGCGATGCGCTGGAAGCCTCCACCAGTTCCAAGGTTTTGGAAATTGCCCAGGGGATCGATCGCTACGTGGCCGCGCAGCTCAAGGCCGCGGAGATCATGGCGCAGGTGGAATCCCTGCGCGAGAGCAATCTGGAGCGCTTTTATGATTTCGCTGTCCGGGTCAAGGCCAACGAGCCGGGTTGGAATAATGTGGTGGTGCTGGACCGCTCCGGCCAGCAGTTGATCAATCTTGCCTCGCCCTTCGGCACGCCGCTGCCGGGCGTGAGTGATACCGCCTCCTATCAGGAAATCCTTCAGCGGCATTCGTCGGTGATCGGCGATCTGGTGCAGCCCGGTCCCGTGTCCGGCAAGATGTTCGTGCCGCTGCGTGTGCCGGTGATCGAGAGCGGCGAAGTCAAATATATCGTCACAGTCGATCTCGATCCGGTCGAGCTGAGCAAGTTGTTCAGCCTGGCGGAAGCGCCGCCGGATTGGGTGGGCGCGATCGTCGATCGCAACGGCCGTCTGCTGGCGCGCAGCACCCGCGCCGAAGACTATGTCGGAATGTTCGCAACGCCGGTGGCGCTCGAAGCCATCAAGCAGAAGCGCCAGGGCATGTATGAAGGCCGCACTCTCGAAGGCCTCGACATGGTGTTTGCGTTCTACACCTCGCCGCTGACGGGCTGGTCGGTGCACTTTGCCGTGCCGCGCGCAACCTATAGCGGGCCGATGCAGCAGATGCTGCTGATTATCACGCTCGGCGGATTACTTGCGCTCGCTTTCGCAGTGGGTTTGTTTTCGCTGATCGCGCGCGAAGCGTCGCGGCAGCGTGCCACCGAAAAAGAGCGGGCCGCGACGCTCGAGCGTTCAGAGGCGCGGCTGCGCTCGGTGTTCGACACCAGCTATCAATATCAGGGCCTGATGACGCCGGAGGGCATTCTGGTCGACGCCAATCCGACCTCGCTCGCTGGCATCGAGGCGCGGCTTGAAGATGTCGTGGGAAAACCGTTCTGGGAGACGCCGTGGTTTACCGACACGCCCGGAATGCCCGAGTTGGTTCGCGCCGCCATTCCGCTGGTCACCGCCGGTCAGGCGGTGCGTCAGGAAATCGAGATCAATCTTCCCACGGGCCGGCGCGCATTCGATTTCGCGATGCGGCCGGTGTTCGGTCCGGCGGGCGATGTCATCGCCATCGTGCCCGAAGCCATGGAGATCACCGAACGCCGGGAAGCCGAGGCCAAGCTGCGCCAGTCGCAGAAGATGGAAGCCATCGGCCAACTCACCGGCGGCATCGCCCACGACTTCAACAATATGCTGGCCGTCATCATCGGCGCGATCAGTCTCGCCAAGCGGCATATGGCGCGCGGGGCCAGCGATATCAGCCGTTTCCTCGATGGCGCGCTGGACGGCGCGCAGCGCGCGGCAACGCTCACACAAAGGCTGCTCGCATTCTCGCGGCAGCAGCCGCTGGCGCCGCAACCTATTCAGATCAACGAACTGGTATCAGGCATGACGGAGCTGTTGCGAGGGACGATCGGCGAAACCGTCCAGCTTCAGACCGTGCTGGCCGAGGGGCTGTGGATGACTCACGCGGATTCCGGCGAACTGGAAAACGCACTGCTCAATCTCGCCATCAACAGTCGCGATGCGATGCCTCTCGGCGGCCAGCTGACCATCGAGACCAGCAATGCGTTTCTCGACGACGACCATGACGGCGCACGCAACGCCGGCATCGCACCCGGCCAGTACGTGCTGATTTCCGTCACCGATACCGGCACGGGAATGTTACCCGAGGTTTTACAAAAAGCGTTCGACCCGTTCTTCACCACGAAGCCGACAGGGCAGGGCACTGGCCTTGGCTTGAGTCAGGTGTTCGGGTTCGTCCGTCAGTCGGGCGGTCACGTCAAAATTTATTCGGAGAACGGCGCGGGGACCAGCGTCAAGATCTACCTGCCGCGTTTTCATGGCACAGACGAAGTGATCAAGGCCGACCCACCTGTCCAGACCATCGCGCCGCAAGGGCGCAGCGAGGAAGTCATCATCGTTACCGAAGACGACGAGCATCTGCGCCACCTCACGGTGGGCGCGCTTGAAGAATTGGGTTACACGGTGCTGGAAGCGGATTGCGCGGCGGCCGCGCTGCGTCTGCTCGATGCCAACCCGCAGGTCTGCATGCTGTTCACCGATGTGGTGATGCCCGTGATGAACGGACAGCAATTGGCGGAGGAAGCGTTGGTGCGCCGTCCCGACCTCAAGGTGCTTTACACCACGGGTTATACGCGCAACGCCGTGGTGCATAACGGCATTCTCGATCCCGGCGCCCACCTTCTGGTCAAGCCTTACGTGATCGACGATCTGGCGCGAAAAATCAGAGAGATTATGGACGCCTTACCTGCACCTTCTGCGCTGCGCTAGAGGCGCCAGCGTCCGGGGCCCGCCCTTAATGCCTGACTTGCGGTTTGCCGGGCACCGTCTCGGGCTCATCGATCAGGGCTTCGGAGAATGGAAACTCCAGCACGATCTCGCCCGCCCCGTCCGTGACCTCCAACGATGCGGTGAGCAGATGCTTCGGCCCGTCATTGCTCTGGAGGAGGTCGCGGATCGTCGTGCGCGCGACGTCCCAGGCGTGATCGGGATCGCGCAATTCGACGCCTTCGGTATCGCGGATCAGGTCGTTTCCAATCCTGGTGTTGAAGAAATATTTCGGCATCGGCGTAACCTCGATTCCCTTTCGGCAAGCCCCGCGCGAGGCAATGGTAGACGGTATCATGAGCCGCGCACCGGCTGAAACAGGCGAAACACGGGAAGTTAAGCTGACAGCGTGGCCGGATTTGGATATCAATTGGCGGGGCAAATTGACTTCGGATCCTCGGCGATCCTTCAGCGTTACTCTGCGTGCATTCCTTCGAATGCCTCTTGGAAAGTATGGAGCTAACCCCATGACCCTCAACATCCGCCGCGAGAAATCCGCGACGCACCCCGAACCGAGACAAGCTGCCGCACGTCGGATGCGAACATTTGCCGCGCCGGCCCTGTTGACCGCCGGCATGCTCGCGCTGGCGATCCCCGCATCGGCCGCGCCGGTCGCGGTCGACCATCTTGCCATGAACAAAATGTCGTCCGGCCAGATCGAAAACGTTTACTGGCGCGGCCGAGGCTGGGGATGGGGTGGTCCCGTCGCGGGCGGCCTGGTCGCGGGCGCGCTGATCGGCGGCGCGCTGGCCTCACCCTATTATGGTGGTGGATATTATGGCGGCGCTCCGGCTTATTATAACGGTCCGGGCCCCGGCTATTACGAGGGACCGCCTCCGGGTGACGACGCCGACGCAGGCTATTGCGCGCAGCGTTTCCGGTCCTACGATCCGCGTAGCGGGACATATCTCGGTAATGACGGCCGCCGTCATCCCTGCCCGTAACATTTGACACCGCGGCGCGGATCGGATCGCCTGATCCGCGCTGGAGTGTCTCGATAGGTATGACTCGATAGGCGTGTCTCATGGAAACGTCATCGAGCACTCGCGCAGCCTGACATTCTGCCGCCGCACATAGTCGTCTGCCTTGCGCAGACTACGTGCACTTGCCTGCGCTTGCGGCCATCCACGTCTTTCTTCCTTGAACGCAGCCAAGACGTGGTTCACTAAGACTCGGATCACTAAGACTTGGATCACCAAGACTTGGATCACCAAGACGTGGATCACCGGGACAAGTGTTCAGCCCGGACAGATCACTGACAGGTGTTCGGAGACATAGCTGACACATCATGATTGGCTGGCGAGGTCTTTTGGGGAGGCCTTTCATGCCATGGCAAGAGGTGTCGGCAATGGATCAGCGGCGTGAGTTTGTGCGCTTTGCGATGCAAGAGGGTGTGAACCGGCGGGAGTTATGCCGCCGGTTCGGGATTAGTCCCGATGTCGGCTACAAATGGTTGGCGCGATCGGTGGCCGGTGACAAGGAACTGGCGGATCGTTCGCGCCGTCCCCATGAGAGCCCGAGGCGTTGCGATGCATTCACCGAAGAGCGGGTGCTTGCGGTGCGCGACGACCATCCGGCATGGGGTGCGCGCAAGATCGCCCGCTGCTTGGCACGCGATGGCCTCAAGCCGCCGGCGCTGTCCACAGTGCACGAGATCTTGTGCCGCCACGGGCGTGTTCATCCGCCGCCGGGCGGGCCAAGGGCTTGGCGGCGTTTCGAGAAGGAAGCACCGAACTTGTTGTGGCAAATGGACTTCAAGGGCCATGTCGGGCTGGCGAGCGGCGCGCGGTGCCATCCGCTGACCATGATCGACGATCATTCGCGTTACGCGCTGTGCGTCAACGCCTGTGCTAACGAACAAAGCCGCACGGTGCAGGATCAACTGACCGCGACCTTCCGCCGCTACGGCATGCCGGACGCGTTCTTCGTCGATAATGGCACGCCATGGGGCGATTCATCGGGCGCGGGTTGGACCAGGTTTGGCGTCTGGCTGCTCAAGCTCGGTGTCGATCTCATCCATGCAAGAGCCTATCACCCGCAAAGCCGTGGCAAGAACGAGCGCTTTCATCGCACGCTGAACGCCGAAGTGTTAGCGTTACGGCGCTTTCGCGACTTCAAAGATGCGCAGGGCGCCTTCGATCTGTGGCGCGACATCTACAATCGGGAGCGACCGCACGAGGCGCTCGACTTTGATGTCCCGGCCGACCGCTATCGCCCCAGCGCTCGCGCCATGCCCGATCGCCTTCCCGAGATCGAATACGACAGCCACGAGATTGTGCGCCGCGTCTCGACCACCAAAGCTTACGTCAGCTTCAAGGGCCGGATGTGGTTGGTTCCTCGCGCGTTTTGCGGCGAGCGCATGGCCATTCGGCCTCTGACCCGCGACGGTCACTTCGGGATTTTCTTCGGCAGCAGGCAGGTCGCCAAAATCGACTTGACCGCTGACAAAACTGTCAGTCATGTCTCCGAACAGGTGTCAGCTATGTCTCCGGGCTGAACAACAAGCCCGGTGATGACGGCGGAGAATGTCGAGACGGTATCGCGTCTCATAAATCAAACCGGACAGCCGTGGACTTCGATCCGGCAATCCATCTCGCTCATCTCTTGCACTCGCCCTCCGCCTTAGTTCTCCACATCGCCCGAATGTTTGTGGCGACGGCATTTGACGCGGGGATTGCGCTATGGCCTTTGGTCGGTGAGCCGTTGATACCCATCCCGGCGGCGCAACGCGAAAGTGAAAAGCGAACGCATGATCGACGCAACGGCAACAGCGCCCCCGGCTGCGGCGCCCGGCTCCTCTGGCTTTCCCAGCATGAGGGAAGCTTTTCGGGTGTGGCTGCGTATCGCCTCTCTCAGCTTCGGAGGCCCCGCCGGACAGATCGCGGTGATGCACCGCATACTGGTCGAGGAAAAGCACTGGGTTTCGGAAAGCCGTTTTCTGCATGCGCTTAATTACTGCATGTTGCTGCCCGGTCCCGAAGCGCAGCAGCTCGCGACCTATATCGGCTGGCTGATGCATCGCACGCGGGGCGGCATCATGGCGGGCGGGTTGTTCATTGCGCCCGGCATCGTCGCGATCATGGCGCTGAGCTATATTTATGCCGCGTTAGGCAATGTCGGCTTCGTCGCTGCGCTGTTCTTCGGTCTCAAGGCGGCTGTGCTCGCAATCGTCGTCCAGGCCGTTATTCGCGTCGGCAAGCGGGCGCTCAAAAATCCGACGATGCAAGGACTTGCGGCGTTCGCTTTCGTCGCGATCTTCTTTTTCGATGTGCCGTTTCCCGTGATCGTGCTGTGCGCGGGTTTGATCGGCTACGCCGGAGGCCGCGGCGGTTACGCCGCCTTCGCGGCGGGCGGCGGGCACGGCGGCGGCGCATCGTCCATGGCCTTGGTGGACAGTTTGCTCGGCGACGAATTGCCCGAGCATGCCCGCCCGAGCGTGTCGCGGTCGTTGCGTGTGGCCGCAGTCTGGCTGCTGCTATGGCTCGTGCCTGTCGCGGCGATTTTCGTTCTGCTCGGCGAAGGCAACGTGTTCACGCAGATCGCGGTGTTCTTCAGCAAGATGGCGATGGTGACGTTCGGCGGCGCTTACGCAGTGCTCGCCTATGTCGCCCAGCAGGCCGTCGACCATTATCACTGGCTGCAGCCGCGCGAAATGCTCGACGGTCTCGGCATGGCGGAAACCACGCCGGGTCCGCTCATCATGGTGTTGCAGTTCGTCGGCTTCATGGCCGCGTTTCGCGATCCCGGAGCATTGCCGCCGATGCTGGCCGGAACGCTCGGCGGCCTGCTCGCAACCTGGGTGACGTTTACGCCGTGCTTCCTGTGGATTTTTCTCGGAGCGCCGTTTATCGAAACCATGCGCGGCAACAAGGCGCTCGCCGGCGCTTTGTCGGCGATCACCGCCGCCGTGGTCGGCGTCATACTCAATCTCGCGGTCTGGTTCTCGATCCACACTTTGTTTCGCGCGACGGTGCCGGTGCAGGGTTTTGGAATGTCGTTCGATGCGCCCGTGCTCGCAAGCGTCGATGCGTGGGCGCTTGTGCTGTCGGTCGCCGCCGCAATCGCGATCTTCCGCTTCAACGCGGGAATGTTGCAGACGCTCGCCGCCTGCGCGGCGGGAGGAGTTCTGCTCTACGGAGCAGGCGCGATCTAGCGAGCATGTCCGGTGAAGCGGCAAGAATTCGCAAGGCGCCAAGAGCCAAGAGCCAAGAGCCACGAGCGTTAATGCAATTCGACGTTCTTCCGTGGAAACCCGCGCGTAATACTACGTAGCGGATTTTGGTGCCTGCATTTTTTCCTCGCGTGAGAGATGTGATTGCGCGTGGAATGCTTGATCCTCAACCTGTTGTTATCGGTTCGCTGGCTAGATCGTCGAACATTGGTCCGAGGTTATTATGCTCCGAGTTATTTCGTGCATCGAAGGAGAGCATGATCTTTCGCTCCTTCTGCTGGCGATTTGTTTGTGCGTGCTCGGTTGCTTCACGTCGATCAGCCTGTTCGATCGGGCGCGGTTATATCCCGTGGCTTCGCGGCAATGGCTGTTTCTCGGCGGAGTTGTTGGCGGCTGCGGAATCTGGTGTATGCATTTCGTTGCGATGCTCGCGTTCCAGCCGGAGTTGCCGTCGTCGTACACGCCATTGCCGATCTTCCTGTCGCTGCTCATCAGCATCTTTGCGACGATCGCGGGATTGTCGGTGGCCATGCGCGGAACGTCGTTACCTTATCCCGAAGCCGGCGGCCTGATCATCGGGCTCGGTGCGGCGCTGATGCATTTCACCGGCATGCTCTCTCTCAATGTCGGCGCACGTATCGAATGGAACCACGATTTGATCTTGGCGTCGCTCGTCCTCGGCATCGGATTCGCCATATTGGCAATGAACCGCGCCGTGCGTGGCAAAGGTGTGGGTGCGACCTACACGGCCGTCGTTTTGCTCGCGCTCTCGATTATCTCACTGCATCTCACCGCGATGGCGGCGATTATTTTCGTGCCGGATCCGACAGTGGCGGTTCCGATTCGTTTTTTACCAACGGCACGATGGCCGTTGGGGTGTCGCTGGTCGGGCTGCTCGTATTGTGCACCGGCGTCGCGGCGCGTTCGATCGATCAGAAAATGCGTGAAGAAGCCAACGATCAAATGGATTCCATCGCGCATCGCGATGCACTGACCGGATTGCCCAACCGGTTGGCGTTCGACGAATACCTGGCAGACACAGTCGCTCAGGCGGAACGGGAACAGGGGCAGGTCGCGCTGCTGCTCATCAACATCAGCCGTTTCGGCGAGATCAACGAAGTGCTCGGCCGCATGGGTGGCAATCGTGCGTTGATGGCCATCACGCGGCATCTGCAAGGCGGCCTGCGGGACGGTGAATGGCTGGCCCGCCTCAGCGGCACGCATTTCGCGGTCGTGCAACGTACGCATGATCATATCCGGACGATGCACAGCCTCACGGAACGGATTGCGGCGGTGCTCGACTTTCCGCTGACCGTGGATTCGCATTCGGTGAAGGCCGGGTTCAACGCAGGGATCGCGGCCTTTCCGGTGGACAGCAGCAGTGCCGAGCATCTGTTTGCCAATGCCGACCTCGCTTTGTCACGCGCGCAGATGACCGGCAGTCAGTCGATCTGCTATTTCGACAGCAGCTCCGATCACGCTACGCGGCGGCGGCGTGTTCTGACGCAGGATCTGCGTTATGCGCTCGATCGCAAGCAATTCGAACTTTATTTTCAGCCGCAATACGACGTGCATAGCCTCGCCATCGTCGGCGCGGAGGGGTTGTTGCGCTGGCGGCATCCGCTGCATGGCATGGTTTCACCGGCCGAGTTCATCCCGATCGCGGAAGAGATCGGTCTGATTAACGGCATCGGCGAATGGGTTCTGCGCGAGGGATGCCGCATCGCCGCATCCTGGGATATGCCGTTGAAGGTGGCGCTCAATTTGTCGCCGCTGCAATTTCGCAGCCCCGATCTGGTGGGCACCGTTCAGACCGCGTTGCACGCAAGCGGCCTGACGGCGCAGCGGCTCGAGCTGGAGGTCACCGAGTTGACGCTGATCCAAAATCCCGAGCGCGTCATGAGCGATCTCGGAGCGCTGAGCGAGCTCGGAATATCCATTGCGCTGGACGATTTCGGCGCGGGTTATTCCTCGCTCGGCACGCTTGCGAAGTTCCCTTTCAGCAAGATCAAGCTCGACCGTTCGTTCCTTCAGGATAACCGCTCGATCAGGCAATCCGAAGCCGTGATCCGCGCGGTGCTGACGCTCGGCCGCACGCTCGGCATTCTCATTCTCGCGGAAGGCGTGGAAACGGCGGAGCAACTGGCCTTCCTGGAAGCGGAAGGTTGCGATCAATTGCAAGGATACTTGTTGGGACGGCCGATGCCGGAAAACGAATTCCGGGAATTGATCGCGCCGCGCGTGGCGGCGTCAGGTTTCGTACCGGGTTTGGTGTCAGATCTTGCGCCGGGGCATTGCCAGATCTGAGCTAAATCTTGTGCCAAATCTTGCGCCAAATCTTCGTGCGGCGCGCTTCTAGAGCGCTTTCGTTGCGTGAACTGGCGAAAGGATCGTTTCGCTGTGTGAAGACGCGCGTTCGAGCTGTCCGCTCACGCGCGCATTTCGCAAACCCGCATCCCCTCTCGCCCGTTGCGGCAGTGCATTGGCTGAAAACGCCTCACGCCGATCCGGCGCGAGGCAATATGGCGGCGACGCCGCTGGCCAGCAACCGCTCGTCATGTTTCTTCCATGCAAGTGCGCGGCGCTCCGGCGTCAGCAGTCCGCGCTTTTCGGCGAGGATCATCCAGACGAAGCCCCACCAGTCGGACACCATGTCCTCATAGTCGCCGAGGTCGTAACCGTGTTTCAGGGCGAATACGTAAGCCTTGCGGGCGGTGAGCTTGTCGAGCCAGGCGTGATCTTCGGCCGCCAGATCGTCGTCGTCGAAGTCGTCGAGGGTGTAGCCCCAGATGGTCTGGCAGACCCGGTTGAATTCGCGGTCGATTTCCTCGTCGGTCCCGCCCTGATGAATTCGCTCCAGTTCCGTGCAATAGAGGCTGATGTGCTTCAAGCATACTAGATCTTGTTTTAAAGCGCCCATTTTTCCACCCATTGTGTGAATTAGCGAGTGAGCATCCTACACAAGTGTTGAGAATGTTCTACATATGTTCTGATTTCCACCGAACTTTTTAATGGGTTGGGGCCCGCAGGAGTGCAGGCTCCAGGAGTGGAGGCGGCCGGATACCGGCGCGGGGGCCGAGGGCTCCATGGCGCTACGTCAACCGCGCAGCAGCCCGACGATGAAATAGGTGTCGATCGTCACCAGCAGCAGAAAGATCGCCAGCGCGTACCACATGAACTTTCTGTCGCGCAGCTTCTCGGCATCGTCTCTTGGTTTGGTCCTCGGCGTGGCCTGAAATTTCGTCTGAATTTTGCCGGTCTGAGAGCGGGCTTGCATGGGCGGCCTCCATCTGTGTTCGACCGCGTTTTCATAACGAACCGAATGCCCCGGGTTTCTCTTCGCCGAAACGCGCCGTTGCCGCCGATGCTAATGCGGCTTTCCATGGGAAGATGTGAGGCGGCTCACATTTGTCGTTTATTCATCGCGCCGATGCGGGGCGTGAATGCGCTGCGGATACCCTTCAATGCAAAGCCGCCGGGCGAGGCCCGGCGGGAGGATACATGATCAGCCGCAAGGAGCGGCGATATGGTGCGAAATCTCAGCTCTCGGCTTCCATCGTCACCGCGACGTCTGCATTGGCGGAGAGGCGAACCTTGTTTCCCTCGATGTCTGCGATCAATCCCGGCTCGATGTAATGATGATGACCTTTGTGCTTGCCCATGCCGCTGTCGGCTTTCGTAAGCTTGATCCGGTTGTTTTCAACACGGTCGACGGTGCCGACGTGCGCGCCGTCCGCACCGATCACTTCCATATGTTCTTTGATGCGGCTCATGTCGGTCATGTGGTTTTCCTTTGGGTTGTGGACCCGGGTAACGCGCTCGCCCCCGATCGGTTCAGATCGCGGGGTTTTCAACGCCGGCGGTTTCGTGTTACCGGCTGCGGCGTGGCCTCATGGTTCGATCTCAGGGATGATAGTCACTGCGTGTTTGGCGTGACACCCGCGCTTCCATAGCAGCGGCCGTCATTCCGGCCGAGCGTAGCGAGAGCCGAAATCCAGTACGCCCGGATGTCGTGATGAGCGACTGCGCCAGCTAAGGACCGTCACCCTCAACCAATGAACTGCGGTATGTACTGGATCCCGGCTTGCGCTCGCGATGCTCGCTTGGCCGGGATGACGGCGGTGGATCACCTGCAGGCACGAGCATGACGCATGTCTGCATTCTCCGCCGTCACACGCGGGCTTGACCCGCGTGTCCATCTTTTTCGCGAAAAGTTTTTTCCAAAGAAGATGGATTGCCGGATCAAGTCCGGCAATGACGCGGTGAGAAACGACAGGCTTCGATGTGTCACAAAGCAGATGTGGCGCAAAGCAGTGTGGCGCAAAGCTCTTGGCACGACGATAAGCTTCAGCGTCCCCCACCGTCATTCCGGCCGAGCGTAGCCGGGCGCTTCCGCCTGAGGGCGGAAACTATCGTTTTGTTTTGACGCGTGTTCTTGGCGCGAACCGGTATCCACCACCGGATCAAGTCCAGTGGCATGCTTCGCTCGAAAACGTTCTAAGCGCCCGCGTATTGCGCGGTGGCGATCACCACCGGCAGAACCAGCTCCGATATCAGATAAGCGAGCCAGACCGGCGCGGGCTGCGGCAGCCCGACGCGGCTCATGGAGATCAATCGTCCGACCGCGCCGAGCAAAATTCCGAGTGCGATAAGATATACCAGCGGGCCCTGCTGCCGAATGGTCGCGCCCGTCCACAGACAGATCAGCCCCGTCCCGAGATAGATGCCTGCCAGGAAGCGGTGAACATTATCGAGTCGCGGTTCGGTGTCCGGCTGACCGCGCGACATCTGCAGCACGCCACCGAACAGTGCGATCGCCGCGGCGGCAAACAGGCACACGCGCACGATGATCTGGCTGACAAGAAGCGGGGCGTCGGCATCCATAACATTCACCTTCGTTTGCGTTGGCAGCCTGTATGGCGAGCTTCGCTCGAAAACGCGTCAATCCGCTCTATACCAACACCGTCGTTGCCGCAACACGCGTTGCGGCGCGAGACGAATTCGGCTTTGTTGCAAAGCTAGAGCACGTTCGATTTTGATTAAATCACAAACGCGCTCTAATTTCTTTATTTGACGCGTTTTCTTCACGCGAACCGGTGCCCACCACCTGATCAAGCCCGGTCGCGTGCTTCGCTCGAAAACGCTCCCAAAAGAAAAGCCTCAAGCCGGGCGTCGGCTTGAGGCTTCGCACTTTCGTCTGCGCATGTTCAGCATCATGCGCGCGACGGGAAGGGTGTCACTGCTGATGCGGCACCTTGGTCGTGCCGCCACCGGCGGGACCGTTATTGCGCGAGGTGATCGGCGATTGCGACGGGCCCGAGGCGGGAGCGCCTGCGTTGACGCGGGAGCTCGGATGCTGCGAGGGCGCGGTGTGGCCGGCGAAGCTGCTGCCGGTCATGGCGACCAGAAGAAGGCCCGCCGCCGCGGCGGAAACAAAACCCAGCGATGTTTTGGACGATGTGTTGGACATGATGTGTCTCCTTTGATGGCGAGCGGTTCGCGAGCGACGCGCGGTGCGGGAGGCACCGCTCGCCGGGATGGGTTCTGCTTACTGCCGATGCGGAACGCTCGTCTTCGCACCACCGGCCGGGCCGCGGGACTGCGATGTGATCGGCGATTGCGATACGCCGGACGCCGCTGCTCCGTTGTGGTTGTTATGACGGGGGGCCGCAACGCTGCCGCCGGCGAAGCTGCTGCTTGTCATGGCGACCAGCAGCAGGCTGGCTGCGGCAAGCGAAGCGGCGTTGAGGGTTTTGAGGGTCGACATCGGAAGTCTCCTTGGAGGTTAGTTCGGGGGGCCAGTGATGATGAAAACCAACCTAGCGGCCCCAGCCTGAACGGCCTTTGAGCGGCGCATTCATCATCCGTTCATTCGACAACAGTTGGGCGCTTTAGCGGCTTCGGCAAGACGATCGCTGTGCTGTACCGGTCTGCCGGGCGGGAACAGTGGCCGCAGAGGGCCGGGACGGCGTTGCCTGGTCTTGTGTTTGTCCTTGTCTTTGTCCTTGTCTTTGTCTTGGGCCTCCTGAACAATGGCTCTCAACAACAGTAATAAAAAGAACGGCAACGCACAGGGGAGCCCGGAATGCTGGCAAGAGAGCAGGCGCAGAATGTCGCGGCGTTCGAGGCACAGCGTGATCGCACGCAGCCTGCCGGGACGCAGACCGGCCAAGGCGCGACGGATCCGGCTCATGTGGATGTGCTGATCGTCGGCGCTGGGCTGTCCGGAATCGGCGTCGCCTATCACCTGCAACGCGACTGCCCGCAAAAATCCTTTATGATTCTGGAAGGCCGAGATGCCATCGGCGGCACCTGGGATCTGTTTCGCTATCCCGGCGTGCGTTCGGATTCCGACATGCACACGCTGGGGTATCGCTTTCGTCCCTGGCGCGGTGAAAAATCCATCGCCGACGGCCCTTCGATCCTGAGCTATCTGAACGAGACCGCGCAACAATACGGTATCGACCGCAAGATCCGCTTCGGACATCGGGTGGTGCGCGCGGCGTGGTCGTCCGCCGATGCGTTGTGGACGCTCGACGTCACCGGGCCGGACGGGCAGACGCGGCAGATGACGTGCAACTTCCTGCAGATGTGCGCGGGCTATTACGATTACGCCGGCGGCTATATGCCGGGCTGGGCGGGCATGGAGCGCTTTACCGGCAAGATTGTCCACCCGCAGGCATGGCCCAAGGATCTGAATTACGACGGCAAGCGCGTGGTCGTGATCGGAAGCGGCGCCACGGCGGTGACGCTGGTGCCTGCGATGGCGGAGAAAGCCGCGCACGTCACCATGCTGCAGCGCTCGCCGACCTATATCGTCTCGCGTCCGTCGAAAGACGCCATCGCCAACTGGCTGTATCGCAAACTGCCGGAAGCCATGGCGCATGCGCTGTCGCGCTGGAAGAACGTGCTGCTGCAGATGTATTTTTATAACGTCGCACGGCGCAAGCCGGAGGCCGCGCGCAACGCGATCATCAAATTGGCGCAGGCGGAGTTGCCGCCGGATGTCGACGTCGCCACGCATTTCACGCCGCGCTATAATCCATGGGATCAGCGGCTGTGTCTGGTGCCGGACGGCGATTTGTTTGCCGCCATTCGCGAGGGCAAAGCCAGCGTCGTTACCGATGAAATCGTAAGCTTCACCGAGACCGGGCTGCGGTTGAAATCCGGCGCGGAGCTTGCCGCCGATGTCATCGTCACCGCGACGGGGCTCAGGATGCAGATGGTGGGCGGGCTGCAGCTGACCGTGGACGGTGTCGCCGCCGATCTCGGCAAGACCATGAGCTACAAGGGCATGATGTTCAGCGACATGCCGAATTTCGCGTCGACCTTCGGCTACACCAATGCGTCGTGGACATTGAAAAGCGATCTCACCGCTGAATATCTTTGCCGCCTGCTGAATTACATGGACCACAAGGGCTATGCGTTTTGTATGCCGCATAACGCCGATCCGTCGCTGACGCAGGACGAAACGCCGCCGCTGTCGTCCGGTTATTTCGAGCGGGCAAAGGATCTGCTGCCCCGGCAGGGGTCGAAAGCGCCGTGGAAGCTCTATCAGAATTACGTGCGCGATCTGATGCTGCTGCGCTTCGGCAAGGTGGACGACGGCACCATGACGTTCACGCGGCGCGAGGCGGGCCTGCCGATGGCGAAGCGGGCGTAACGCTCGCGCCCCGACACGGACGCTCTGTCTTCAGCAAAACCAGTCTTCAAGAGCAAAACCAGTCTTCAAGAGAACGGGTCCTCAGGAAATGTCGAAGCGCATGAATCTCGCGGACCGCACCGCGGTCGTGACCGGCGCGGCCAGCGGCATCGGCCGCGCCATCGCGATGTCGCTGGCGCAACGCCGCTGTCATCTGGCGCTGGCGGATATCAACGAGGCAGGGCTGGCGGAGACCGCGCAAATGGTCGGCGCGGGGAGCGGCCTGCGCGTGACGCGGCACAAGCTGGACGTAACGGATCGCGAGGCGCTCGCCGCGCTGCCGCAGCAGGTGATGGCGCAGCATGGCGGTGCCGACGTGCTGATCAACAATGCCGGCGTCGCGATCACCGGCACGTTCGATCAGGTCAGCGAGCGCGATTTCGAATGGCTGTTCGAGATCAATTTCTGGGCGGTGGTGCGGCTGACGCGGGCGTTCATGCCGATGCTGAAAGCGAGCGACGACGCCCGCCTGGTCAATATCTCCAGCCTTTACGGATTGATCTCGCCGCCGGGGCAGACCGCCTATGCCGCCAGCAAATTCGCGGTGAGGGGATTTTCCAACGCGCTGCGGTTCGAACTGCAGGACACCAATATCGGTGTCACCGTGGTGCATCCCGGCGGTGTCGCCACGTCCATTGCCGAAAACGCGCGGCGGGCCGCAGGCACCACCAACGCGGAAGTCGAGCAGCAGATGGAGCGTGCCCGGCGCATGCTGACGATGCCGCCCCCGCGCGCCGGTGAAATCATCGTCGATGGGATCGAGCGCCGCGCCGCGCGCGTGCTGGTGGGGCGCGATGCAAAGGTGATATCCTTGCTCGAACGGCTGGTCCCGGTGTCCTACTGGAAATTCCTCCAACCTCGGGCGCAACGCACATGACCGTCATCATCGTCCTGCTCATCATTGCCGTTGTTGTCGTGCTCGGCCTCGTGTGGTTCACCGCGCGAACAGCGCGGCAGGTCGAGGCGGCGGTGCCGCCGCGCGGCAAGTTCATGGAGATCGACGGCCAGCGCGTGCACTACGTCGATACGGGCGCGGGCTCCGCTTCAGGGCCCGCCATCGTCATGATCCACGGTCTTGGCGGCAACCTGATGAATTTCACCTATGCGCTGGTGGATCGGCTGGCCGGAGAATTCCGCGTGATCGCGCTCGATCGGCCGGGCTCCGGCTATTCGGTCCGTCCCGACGATACACCGGCGGTGTTGAGCGTGCAGGCCGCGACAGTTGCGAAACTGATCCGCGCGCTGGATCTGAAGCAGCCGCTGGTGGTGGGGCATTCGCTCGGCGGCGCGGTTTCGCTTGCGCTTGCGCTCAATCACCCCGATTGCGTCGGCGGGCTGGCCTTGCTTGCGCCGCTTACGCATGCGCAGGAGGATGTGCCGGATGCGTTCAAGGGGCTGATCGTTCCGTCGCCCGCGCTGCGGCGTCTCATCGCCTGGACACTCGCGACGCCTGCAGCGATCTTGCAAGGCGAGAAGCTCCTGAAACTCGTGTTCGCGCCGGACTCCGTACCGCAGGATTTCCGGACGCGCGGCGGAGGCCTGCTAAGTCTGCGTCCGCAAAGTTTTTATGGATCGTCGTCGGACATCGTCGCCATCAATGACGAACTGCCTGCGATGATGACGCGCTATGCTTCGCTGACGCTGCCGTTCGGCATGTTGTTCGGATACGGCGACAACATCCTAAAGCCGAGCGAGAACGGCGAGGGGATGAAAGCCAAGGTCCCCACGCTCGATCTCGTGCTGACGGACGGCGGCCACATGCTGCCGGTCTCTCACCCCGATCAGGCCGCCGAACTGATCAGGCGCACCGCCAAACGTGTGAGCGGTCCCGTAACAGTGTGACGAGCGGCGTCATAGAATGCTTTAGCGTTTCTTGCCGCCGTTTTTCTCGCCGTTTTTCTCGCCCTCGAATTTGAACGAGACTTTCACCTTGGCGCGAAAGGCCTGCACCTTGCCGTTGGACATCTGCATGTCCAGTTGCACGACTTCGGCAACGCGCAGGTCGCGAAGCGATTTCGCGGCGCGGTCGACCGCAGCCTTCGCTGCTTTTTCCCAGGATTCGGTGCTGGTACCCACCAGCTCGATCACCTTGTAGACGCTCTCGGCCATGTCGCTCTCCCACTATTTTATTGATGATGTTTTTGAAATAGGCTTCAGTTTGAATAGCTTGGTCTCGATGCCGCGACGTCTGCGAACGCGGTGACTGCCGCCCGCCGCAATAGGCGGACGTCAGGCCGGTGATGATCTACCCGTTTAAAGCAGCCGTCAAAGCCGTTTCTGGATGACTTTAGGCGCACCGCGCATCAAAGGCCGCATTTGACGCGCCGCACACCGGCGTGGGAGACTTTACGCATCGGCTTGCGGCATCCGTTTGCAAGCGCGAGCGTATTCGACAGGGAGACTTGACTTGACCAACGCAAATTCCGGCAACGGGCTTCAGCTTCGCTCATTGATCAAAAAGAGCGGCGAACTCGAACTCTCGCTCGTGAGAGTGCCGACCCCCGAACCGGCCGCCGATGAAGTCGTCGTGCGGGTCGAGGCCACGCCGATCAACCCGTCCGATCTCGGCCTGTTGCTGGGGCCGGTGGATCCCGCCACGGTGACATCATCGGGCAGCGGCGACAGCGTCGTGGTCACGGCGAAAGTGCCGGAGGTGGCGATGAAAGCGATGACGGCGCGGCTCGACGAGTCGATGCCGGTCGGCAACGAAGGCGCAGGCGTGGTGGTGAAGGCAGGGGCTTCCGCTCAGGCGCTGATGGGCAAGACTGTGGCGTTGATCGGCGGGGCGATGTATTCGCAATATCGCGTCGTCAAGGCGGCCGATTGTCTGGTGCTTCCGGAAGGCACGACGGCGGCGGAAGGCGCATCGTGTTTCGTCAATCCGCTCACCGCGCTTGGAATGACCGAGACCATGCGCCGCGAAGGCCACAAGGCGCTGGTGCATACGGCGGCGGCGTCCAATCTCGGGCAGATGCTGAACAGGATCTGCATCAAGGACGGCATCGGCCTGGTCAACATCGTGCGCAACGCCGAGCAGGAAACTTTGCTGCGCGGCATCGGCGCAAAACATATCTGCAATTCGTCTTCGCCCACCTTCATGGAGGATCTGACGAAAGCGCTGGTCGCAACCGGCGCGACGCTGGCGTTCGACGCCATCGGCGGCGGCAAGCTCGCGGGACAAATTCTGACCTGCATGGAAATCGCGATCAATCAAACCGCGAAGGAATACAGCCGCTACGGATCGAACGTGCACAAGCAGGTGTACGTCTATGGCGGTCTCGACACCCGGCCGATCGAACTCAATCGCGCCTTCGGCATGGCCTGGGGCGTCGGCGGCTGGCTGCTGTTTCCGTTCCTGCAAAAGATCGGCGCGGCGGACGGGCAGAAGCTGCGCGCGCGCGTCGTGGCCGAACTCAAGACCACCTTTGCCAGTCACTATACGAAGGTGATTTCGCTGCACGAGACCCTGCAGCCTGCGGTCATCGCGGCCTACGGCAAGCGCGCCACGGGCGAAAAGTATCTCATCAATCCGAACAAGGCATAAAACCCGCGTGGCCCGCGCCGGCAATGTCTTGTGCAATCAAGACGTTGCCGGGCGGTCGCGGGGCGGCGCCCGGACCTTTTCGGACCAAAGACCTATGGCCTGACAGATGTAACCGCGTATGGTGACGCCCGGACAGTGCCGCTCCCGGAGGGTTACGGCATGAGACTATCCGCGCTCAGGAAGATTATCCGGATGGGTTTGCGCCTATCCAGGAGGGTTCGAAGCCAAGTACTTCGAAGTTGAGGCTTTGAAGTTAAGGCTTTCGATCGAGACGCTTGCTCTTACAGAGCCTCTTTTAAACGCCTGCCGAGAACGGCAGGAAAAGCAAACAGTGGAGGAACGAATGCGAAGACAATGGAATTTGCGCGCGATGGCGCTGGCCGCAGCGGCATGCATGCCGCTCGTTGCCGCACACGCTGCGGACAACAAGGTCGTGATCGGCGACATCGACGATATGTCCGGGCTTTATGCCGACGTGATCGGGCAGGGCGGTGTCGAAGCCGCCAAGATGGCGATCGAGGATTTCGGCGGCAGCGTGCTCGGCAACAAGATCGAGCTGCTGATCACCGACCATCAGAACAAACCCGACATCGGCGCGCAAAAATTTCGCGAGTGGTCGGACCGCAATGGCCTGACCATGGTGCTCGGTGGATCCAACACCGGCGTCAGCATTGCCATGGCGACGGTCGCCAAGGAAAAGAAGACGCCGTTCTTCGCGATCGGCGCGGCGGGAGCGTCGCTCACCGGCAAGGATTGCACGCCATACACCGTTCACTATGCCTATGACACCACCGCGCTCGGCAACGGCACGGCGACCACAATGGTGAAGGAGGGCGGCAAGACCTGGTTCTTCCTGACGGCAGACTACGCATTCGGCACGCAGCTTCAGGAAGCGGCGTCCAAGGTGGTCGAACGCAATGGCGGCAAGGTGGTGGGCGCGGTGCGCGTTCCGCTCTCGACCTCCGATTTCTCCAGCTTCCTGCTGCAGGCGCAGAATTCCGGCGCGCAGGTGCTCGGCCTTGCCAATGCGGGCAACGACTTTACCAACTCCATCAAGGCGGCCGATGAATTCGGCATCGCCAAGACCATGAAGCCCGCCGCGCTGCTGGCGTTCATCAGCGATATTCATGCGCTGGGGCTGAAGACCGCGCAGGGGCTTTACCTGACCACGGGCTGGTATTGGGATCTGAACGACAAGACCCGCGCCTTCGGCAAGCGGTTCTTCGACAAGACGCAGCGCGAACCCACCATGAATCAGGCTGCGTATTACTCGGCGACGCTGACCTACCTCAACGCCGTCAAGGCGGCGGGTACGACCGATCCCGACAAGGTCATGGCGGAGCTGCACAAGGCCAAGATCGACGACATGTTCACGGCCAACGGCAAGATCCGCGCCGATGGTCTGATGGAGCATGACATGTACATCATGCAGGTGAAGAAGCCGGAAGAATCCAAGTATCCGTGGGATTACTATCGGCTGGTGCAAACCATGTCCGGCGAGGAAGCCTTCGGCAAAGCCGCCGACAGCGGCTGCCCGCTGGTCACGCAATAACGCCTCGATCCGGCCCGACCGGGCCCGACTTGGCTTGAGCCGACCGGGCCGATCGTCATAAAATCTGTTCAACCCCTGGGCGCCGCCCAGGGGTTTTGCTTTTCATGGGTTTTGCTTTTCATGGGTTTTGCTTTTCATGGGTTTTTCAGGATCAACAAGCGTCGGCCGTCACAAAAAAAGTTTTACGACGCAACCCAAACGGCGGATGATGGTTCAGTTATATCGCTTGCGCGAGTCGCCGCCTGAGGGCATGCGCAAGCAAGAGCCGAACGAGCAAATCCACAGCGGCCGCACCGGCCGCGCGCACAAAGGGAATAACCGATGTATTTGTCGAACGAAGGTCTTCTGGTCATCCTTTTTGTCGGTCTCATTGCCGGCTGGCTGGCGGGCAAGATCGTGCGCGGCGCGGGCTTCGGGATCATCGGCGATATCCTGATCGGCATCGGCGGCGCGTTGCTCGCCTCGCTGCTTTTCCCCAAGCTCGGCATTCATCTCGGCAGCGGGCTGGTGTCGGAAATTATCTATTCCGCCATCGGCGCGATTGTTCTGCTGCTGATCGTTCGGCTGCTGCGCGGCCGACGCTACTGATCGGCAAGATTTGCGGAGAGCGGTGGCGTGTGTTGCTATCCACCGCGTCATTGCCGGACTTGATCCGGCAATCCATCTCTCTTCGCAAAATGCGTATGTGGCACCAAGCCACTCGCACACTCAGCCGCCATGCCTACACGTGTTGCGGCATCCACGTCATTACGACGTTGCGTCCAGCACGCCCGCCACGTCAGGCAAGTGTTTCGACAGGACGCTATTGGAACGATTTGCCAGAGTGAAAACATTGACTCCCGCTGTGCCGATACGATGAAAGACGTGGATGGCCGGGACAAGCCCGGCCATGACGCGGAGAGAGGCGATGGGCTTCATCTTCGCGGTTAGCTGTCACGCATCCCCTCATCCTTGTAACTTGAAGAGGCCGAAATCGGCTAGAGTAGCCGTTGCGGTGGCGGACGAGAGCCCGGCTCATCCAAGGGTATTGCAACCCGATCCTCAGCGCGGGACTTCGTCCGTCGTTCCATCGAACCCGAACAGTCGCGGGGGCCGCATTGCGAGCCCGATTGCACAAGGACGGGAGACGGTGGAGATGTTTGTCGGCATTGATGTATCGAAGGATCGGCTGGACGTGCATGTGCGTCCCGGCGGAGAAGCCTTTGCCGTTGAGCGTAATGGCAAGGGTTTGGAACAACTGGTGGAACGGCTGCGAGAGTTGTCGCCGACGTTGGTTGCTGTGGAAGCGACCGGCGGCTTCGAGACGATCGTAGCCGCAGCTGTCGCGGGTGCGGAGTTGCCGTTGGCAGTGGTGAACCCGGCGCAGATTCGTCACTTTGCACAAGCGGTTGGCAAGCGGGCGAAAACCGATCCGATTGATGCCGGTGTGATTGCTCACTTTGCCGAAGCGGTGCGGCCCATGACGCATCGGCTTCCCGATGAAGCCTCCCGCCTGCTGGCCGAATTGGTCGGCCGGCGGCGGCAGATCATCGAGATGATGGTTGCGGAACGCCAGCGCGAGAAGCGGGCCAGCAATATACGGGTGCGAAAAAGCCTGGCACGTCATATCGCGGTGCTGGAGAGGGAGCTTGGTGAAATCGACCAGGACATCGACACACTGGTGCGTGGCTCGCCGGTATGGCGTGTCAAGGAAGACCTGTTGGCCTCGGTCCCGGGGATCGGCAAGACGCTGGCGCGCACGTTGCTTGCCGAGTTGCCGGAACTCGGCAATCTTGATCGGCGGACAATTGCAAGCCTGGCCGGGCTTGCACCCTTTACCCGCCAGTCCGGACGATGGCGCGGCAAGAGCATGATCGGTGGGGGCCGCGGAGCTGTTCGGGCCGCGAGCTTTTTGGCGGCTCTTGTCGCCAGTCGGCACAATCCGCCTTTGCGGGGCTTCTATCAACGCCTCCTCGGCGCCGGTAAGCCGAAAATGGTGGCGCTGATTGCCGTGGCTAGAAAGCTGCTCACCATCCTCAACGCTATTCTCAGGGACAATCGCCCATGGCAAAACGCTTGACCGCCAAGACAGTCGCTGAGGAGCGGCCTCTTGGCCGCATCTCGAAGGATGAGGCCTCGTAATTCAAGACGCCCTGTGGCCTTGTGGTTCGAGACGGCGCAAATGCGCCTCCATGAGGGGAAAATCATCACCATGAGGAAGACCCCACTGTTGTTATTCCCCTTCGTCATTCCGGCCTTCCACCCGTTGCTGTCATTCCGGCCGAGCAACGCGAGAGCCGGAATCCAGTACGCCCGGAATCGGTGGTGACAGATCCCGCCAGTTGATTGTTGCGTGTTTCGGCAACAATGCGCCAACCAACCAACGTCTGCGTGTACTGGATCCCGGCTCGCGCTCGCGATGCTCGCTTGGCCGGGATGACGGTGGTGGGTGGCGTGGCGCATCGCTTTTGCGGCACGAGTGTCGTTGCGCATCGTAGAAATAACTTCACGCAATACGCCGGCTCCATACACCGCGTCACACGCGGGCGTGACCCGCGTGTCCATCGTCTTCGCTAAATGTTTTTCGAAAAGCGATGGATTGCCGGGTCAAGCCCGGCAATGACGCGGAGAGAGGCGATAGGCTTCGCATCGCCACAGCCGTCATTCCGGCCGAGCAACGCGAGAGCCGGAAGGAAGTCACGCCCGGAGTTAATTGGGACAGATCGCGCCAGTTATTGCTGGCATCGTTCCGCAACGATGCGCCAACCAACAAGCGCCTGCGTGTACTGGATCCCGGCTCGCGCTCGCGATGCTCGCTTGGCCGGGATGACGGTGGTGGGTGGGCAAATGAGAGTGTGTTGGCAAAGGCGGCCGATGCAATTCACACTCTGCGTCATGCTCGTCACAAGCACGCTGCCGACCCGACTTCCTGACAGAAATGCCGTTCTGACAGATATGTGATCGTCCGGCTTTCGCAGCGCGGCATGGCCGGAGATCCTCACCTCGATACCTGAGGCAGGCACTCTGCCGATAGTTGCCTTGACAACGCTTGTCTTTTTGCGCCGTGGCCGCTTACGCGGGCTGGGTCGACGCGCCCGAAAAGCACCGCGCGCGCCAGAAAGTTCACATGACAACAGTTTGGTTTGTGGCTATGAAATTTCTTTCGAAGGTTCGAACCAGGACGACAAGGAGCGAGGCGAATGAAGACGTTGATCGGGCCAAGATTCTTCGGGCCAAGATTTCTGGCCGCATCTATTTTGGCTGCCGCGAGCGTGGCCGTGCTGACGGACACCGCTTTGGCCGCGCCGGTTTCAAACCATCTTTCGGTGAGCCAGCTCTCCGCCGGCCTCACTGAAACAGTGCAGTACCGAGGTTGGGGCGGTCCGGTTGCCGGCGGCATCATCGCCGGTGCGATCATCGGCGGCGCGCTTGCGGCTCCGCGTTATTATGGTCCGGATCCGTATTACGCCGGTCCGCCGCGTGACTCCGACTACTGCGCCCAGCGTTTCCGCACCTACGATCCCGCCAGCGGCACGTATCTCGGTCACGATGGCCTGCGCCATCCTTGTCCTTGATTTTTTGCTCTTAAGACGAGTTGAGATCGTATGATCTCGTGGCCTGATCGCCGCGCAGTGTACGAGACTCAAAGTGCAGGGCTTAAACTGCAAGACTCAAATTAACGGGTCGAGGCGATTGCCGCCTCGGCCCGTTTTGCGTTCGGCCCTTGGGATTGCAAAGCCACGATCAGAAACGGCTCGTCTTCCGGCAGGGAATCCGATATGCGCTTTCGACCCTCGCGCTCCGGACCTGCCATGAATGAATCGCTGATTTCCGCCTGCCAGTTGTTTTTGATCCCGGCCACGCTGCTGTTCGGCGCGTTGGGTGTCGCGAATTCGCGCGGATTGAAACTGCTGGTCTGTTTCTTGGGCGTTGCGACCACCGGGCTGTGGTTTTACCGGGTTTGGTTCTGGGCCGGGCTTTCGTTGCTCGATCGCAGGACTGCACTTGGATTGGCCGGGCTGTTCACGCTGGCCTGGATCGTTGCATCGCTGCTGCAGATCAAGAGCATGGCCGCGCCGAATTACGATCGGCGTTAAAAGCAAAAGATAAATAACCGCGGCCCTCGGTGGTTGCGCACCGTCGAGGTCGCACTCGGGCTGCGCTCAGCCCGAGTGCTTTTTTGCAAACTAAGTCTTACGCATCGGCATGCAGGATCTTGCCGCGCGTTTCCGGCAGCGAATAGGCGGCGATGAAGAACAGCGTGTAGGCCAGCACCGCGAAGATCGCGATGGCGTTGCCAAGCGTCGTCATCGTTGACAGATAGCCGACCAGGAACGGAAACAGCGCGCCGATGCCGCGTCCGAAATTGTAGCAGAAGCCCTGGCCTGATCCGCGCAGCCGTGTCGGATAAAGCTCGGTGAGGAACGCGCCCATTCCGGAGAAGTAACCCGAGGCGAAGAAGCCGAGCGGGAAGCCCAGCACCCACAGGAGTTCGTTGCTCAGAGGCACCTGCGTATAGATCAGCACCACCGCGATGGCGCCGAGCGAGAAGGTGAGAAACAGGTTGCGGCGTCCGATGCGGTCGGCGAGCCACGCGCCGACAAGATAGCCCGCGAACGATCCGATGATGAGCGCCGCGAGATAGCCCGTCGACGATACGATCGTCAGCTTGCGTTCGACGGTGAGAAAACGCGGCACCCAGAACGTGATCGCATAATATCCGCCCTGGCAGCCGATGCTGACCAGCGAGGCCAGAACGGTGGTCCTTGCGATCGGCCCTGAGAAGATTTCCCACAATGCGGGACTGTCGCCCACGGCCTTGCGCTTGGCGATGGTTTCGGCCGAGATCGCGGGCTCCTCGACATAGCGGCGCAGGTACAGCACCAGCAATGCGGGAAGGGCGCCAATGGCGAACATGTAACGCCAGGCGATGTCCGCCGGGAAATAACTGAACAAAATCGCCTGCGCGAGCACCGCAAGGCCCCAGCCGATCGCCCAGCCGGATTGCACCGAGCCGACGGCGCGGCCGCGATATTGTGCGCGGATCGCTTCGCCCATCAGCACCGCGCCTGCGGCCCACTCGCCGCCGAAGCCGAGACCGAGCAAAGCACGCGCGATCAGAAGCTGGTTGAAATCCTGTACGAAAGCGCAGATCAGCGAAAACACCGAGAACCAGAGGATGGTGATCTGCAGCGTGCGCACGCGGCCGATGCGGTCGGCGATGAAGCCCGCGCCCCAGCCGCCGATGGCGGAGGCCAGCAGCGTCACGGTTCCCGCGAGGCCGGCGGTACCGGGATCGACGTTCCATAATTTGATGATGGTGCCGATCACCAGCGGATAGATCATGAAATCCATGCCGTCGAGCGCCCAGCCCGTGGCGCAGGCCCAGAAGGTGCGCTTTTCGGGGACTGTCATGTCCCGATAGAATGCGGTGAGGCTGGTGTCTTCGATCGGAGCGACCGATGTGCCGAGCGATTGATCGACCATGAGCTTTAATCCCCAGAGTGTGATTGGCGGTCCGCGGATAGCTTTCGCGTGAGGACAAATCTCGCAAACGCGATCCTTGTAACCGGTCTTGTTCCAATCCTTGCAAATGAGCGCCCCCGCCGCAAGCCGTCGCGCCGGAACACCGGGGGATGGTTGCCGCAATTCAGTGCGCCCGCCCGCGCCCGGAGCGCTTCTCGCCCCCTAGGAAAGGGAGTACGATCCCGCACGCCCTGAAAGGAGACACCTCATGCGCATGGTTCTCTCACGGTATTTCGTCAAGGCAATGACGACGCTCGCACTGCTCGCATTGACCGGTTCGATGGCGTCCGCGGCCGATGGCGTCGCGCACCGCGTCGCGATCCAGATCGATCAGAACGATCCGGCGGTGATGACTCTGGTGCTCAATAATGCAGCCAACGTCCTGGAATACTACAAGTCAAAGGGCGAGACCGCGCAGGTCGATCTCGTCGCCTATGGGCCGGGGCTGCACATGCTGCGCGAGGATACCTCGCCGGTGAAAGACCGCATCAAGCAGATGTCGGAAGTCACGTTCCCGTCGCAGATCAAGTTCTCGGCTTGCAAAAACACCATGCAGAACATGGAAAAGCAGGAGGGGCATGCCATCGGCATGGTCCCGCAAGCAAGCGCGGTGCCTTCCGGCGCGGTGCACCTGATGGAGCTGCAGGAAAAAGGCTGGAGCTATCTGAAGCCTTAAGCGCCGCCGCTCGCCCGACATGAATTGCATGCCGACCGTGGGCGGCTTGCCGTGGTTCTACTTGCCGCAATTCCAGACGTTGCCGATGGGGGTCTGGGTCCAGCACGGGCCGAAGCCGCCGCCGTTCCACTGTCCGCGATAGAAGCGGGGATAGCCGTACCAATAGACCGGGCCGCGCTGCCGCGCGCGTTCCCATTCGATGCGGTCCGGCGACCGGTAACCCGGCAGGAAACCGTAGCCGTGCCAAGCTCCGGTTCTGTGCCGCTTGATGTGTGGATTGTTGTGCGTGGGCGCGGCGCCGGCGGTTTCGATGCCGATTGCCGCCGTCAGGACAACGAGCGATGACGCGATCGCTAGAGCGCGTTTGGTTTTGATTGAATCACAAACGCGCTCTAATTTCTTTATTTGACACGTTTTCTTCACGCGAACCGGTGCCACCACCGGATCAAGTCCGGTGGCATGCTTCGCTCGAACACGCTCTAAAAGGCTGAAGAGTGATCGCGGCATGCGTGGTCCTTGAATGATGTCGCCGGACTTGGCGCTGCCGCCTTCATAGCGTCGCGATGTTGTTGACGCAAAACATAATCGCGGCAACGATCGCCCCGACCCAGACCACACCGGGATCGTGGGTGGTCGAGTGAGCGGCCCGCCTCGCATCGGAACCCCGGCGCGCCTGCAAGACGATGGTGACGGCGAGCACGCCCGTATAGGCATAAAACAGATAAGATGTGTATGTCGGCCAGTTCAGGCCCGGCACCGAGCCGCCGGCGCCGTTGCTGAGATTATAGAAAACGCTGCCGAGAATATCGCCGTCGTAGCCGGTGCGAACGCCGACATAGAGCGAGATCGCCAGCAGCGTGTAGGCGGCGAACGTGCCGATCAGAAGGGCGACGACCCAAACCCGCACCAGCTCCGTAAAGTCTTCGACCGAGGTTTTTTGATCCCTGAACCACCAGATCATCCATGCCGCCCCAAGGCCGGCGAGTAGGACGATCGCGACCGAGAATAGCGCGAGCACCGCCACCGAGATCAGATCGTCGGGAGACTGTCCCCCAGCCATGTGCGTCAGCACGTAGTACTGCAGCGGTACGAGGAACCACACCAGCCGTGCGAACACGCGCTCGGCGGCCGCGTTTTCCACCGCCCAGCCCGCCGGAAATTTCGGCCATGAATGCTGGGTCGGCAGCGATTGTACGTCCGATGAATTATCGACGCCCTCGGCATGAACGCCCGCAAGGATCTCCGCACGCATCGCTCGCTTCATCACTGTTGACTCCATGAAACGGCCCGCGCGGTCCATTCGGGCACGTTGATAACCTGTTTCCCGCGCAGCCGCTTGATCCACACGGTCGTGCTGGACGGTTTCCAGTCGACCTTTTCGTTCAGGTATTCGGTGCGGGTGATACGCGGCACCGAAAAGCCGAAGCAGGGCGGATCGGCGCTATCCTGATACGCAAATTCCGACGAAAGTCCGGCATAAACCGTAGGCGCGGCTGCAGCGGGCCCGACGAAACTGAACAGCCGGGACACCAGCTTTGGTGTGCGGGCCACATCGTCGAAGCCGTAGATGCTTTTCAGATCGCCGAACGCGCGGCGGTCGTCGGTGGCGATGCAGTTCGGCCCGCCGACGGGTTCCTGAATTTGGAAATGGAAGAAACGCGACAACGGCAACACGGGGCGGTTGTCGCCCGGGCCGCCGTGATGATCGATGTAATCGTTGATCTGCACGAACGGGCCGGTCGGCGAGACTTCGAGTGGCTGATCGGAATGGCAGCGTGTCGTCACCGCAGGCCGCGCGAGATAGGCCTGGTCCGCACCGGCCAGATTCATGGCGCGGGTTTGCGTGCGGATGTGCCACACGCCTTCTTCCTTGCGCGGCACCGGCGCAGGCAGGAAATAGAACCGCGCCGTATCGTCGAACATGTTGCGGTTGCCGACCTTGATGAAGCAGAAACCACCGTCGTTATCGCATGTCGCCTGTGCGCCGAGCCTGCTCAGCGCGGGCGCGCCGTTCGGGTAGGCGAGGAAAAGCCCGCCGCCGGTTGTTTGCGTCAGACGCTTGCACACCGCCGGATCGTCGAGGGCCGTTGCCGGTCCGCCGAAGCACAGCATCGTCGCGGCAATCAGGAACGAGCGTCGCATGGCTTTTCTCCGTTTCTGTCAATATCACTTCACGCAAAATCACTTTCGTTTCGAATGTCTCAGTCATCCCCTCTGCGCAAGGCTTCGACCCGCTGACGCAGGGCGACCTCGCTGATGAAGCTTTCGACGCTGGTGTATTGGCGGGCGGGATCGCCATCCATGGTCTGCACGATGTATTCGCCGAGCGCGCGATAAGCTTCGAATTGCGACTTGCCGAATGTCTGATCGGTGGTCGGCTCATGTGGAAAGGACGGATTGGCTTCCGCATAGCCGCGCACGGAAGCGGGCTCGGTACCGCGATAGCTGGGCTTGATGTAGAGCAATTGCCCGACCGGTGCGCCGGTCTCAGGATAGTAAATCCTCGCGGTGGCGATGCAGCTGCCAGTGACCGGCGGATTTTTGCGCGGCGAGATTTGCAGCGTGTCGAATTCGATCCTGACATTGAGGTCGATGGAAATCTTCCGGACCGCGTTGCCGAGATCCTCGAAGGTGATGCCCGGATCCCATCCGGCATCGCTGACCACGATGAAGCGGCATCGCCGTTGCACCATTTCGTAGAGGCCGAGATTCTCGAAGTGGCCACCGTCGGACAGATAGACGTAACTCCGGTCCTCGTTCGTCATTCCCAGCGCTTCCTGGATCAAGGGAATCGCTGAATCACGCGGGCCGTCATGCTGATAGACCCGTGCGCCGTTGGGGCCTGGATTGCCGAGCCACGCACCGAGGCGAACGTTGAAGAATGTCATCAACAGGCTGAGCGCGGGCGAAGAGTGGTAGCCCATGTTGGGGCTGACCGCCGCGCCCGATATCGTCATCGCGGTGCCCAGTGTCATCTTGTCCGCGTACTCGCTTGCGCGGCGGTAATAGCCCGTCCAGTTGCCGAGCGCATAGGCGCCGACCGAGCGCGGCGTGCAAGTGAACGACAGCGCTTTTCGTTCCTGCCAGGCGAGATTGCTGGAGCTCAGCACATTCAGCGCGCAGTTGATGACCAGCAATTGCGGCGGCACCGTCCCCGGCTTGTGCTTGTTCGGCCATATGTCGCAGAGATTGAGATTGTCGTGCTCGTCGAATTGCGACAGCGGATTTTGCCGCCGCTCGGCAGGATCGCGCGACCCGCCGAGAAAGGCGCGGATCAGCCGGTTGCGATAAAGACCGTGCAGCGAGAAGCGGTTGGTGTTGATGGCGCGCGAGGCTGCCAGGCACAGCACCATGCAGCCTGCGAACATCAGTGCGAATTTCCAGATCAGGACGGTGCTCAGTTCGGTGGGGTCGAGCGGGAAGATGTCGCCGACATGGGTGATGCTGGAAAATGTCAGCGTGCGCCCGATCAAGACCGCGTTGACGCCCGCCGACAGAAAGCCGATCGCGATCACCAGAAACAGCGGCGTGGCGATAGAGAGCACGATATTGGCCGACCAGTTTTTCCAGGTGTCGTAGCGCTCGCGGATAGTGGCGGCGGTGGCGGTGGCCTTGCCGAGCCAGGCGGCGATCAGACCGGCGGCTCCGCCAGTGGTGCCGAGCGAAGCAAGCTGCTTGCTGAAGCCGAAATCCTGATACAGGTGAAACACCAGATACGATCCGCCGAACACGCATAGCGTCAGCAATGTCCAGCTCACGGCGGTGCGTCCGTGATAGCCCGCGGCCGTCGCCAGCCACTCGCGCTCGCCGTCGCTCCATTTCGCGTAGCTGGTGAGCCCGAGGTGTATAGCCTCGCCGAGAAACACCGCGCCGACCACGACCGGCGGCCCCGCGCACAGGATGACCAGCGCCGCCAAATCGAACCGCCAGAACAACTCGGCCGCGAGATAGAAGGAACATCCCAGCACCGCGCCCGCGATGGCGCCCGACAGCGTGAAGCTGAAGAAATTCCACACCGACCAGATGCCGGTGGCGCGCACCGTCAGGCGGGTCGAGATCTCGTTGGCGTTCGGCGCGGGCGCGATGAAAAACGCGAACACCCAGGAAATCCCATTGATCGCGCCGATGATCATCGCAGGAAAGGCAATGACCCCGAGCAGATTCGGGGTTGGCGGTTTCAATGCTTCCAGCGCTTCCTTGAGATCGAATGTCGCGCCAAGATCGTCCGGGATCGGCAGCCGTAGTGCGGGCAGCTTCAGCTCCTCGGCGTATTGCAGATATTTCAGCGCCGCGATGCTCGCCGCCAGACCGCTGACGAACAGCATCCACTTGACCCAACGCTGAAACTGGAAGCGATCGCTGGGCGGGCTTTCCCATCCCGGACGCTGGCGCAGCGATTCGAGTGCGGCGATGCCGGCGGCGAAGATCGCCGCCACCACGAAATTCGCCGACGTTTGCGGCGTGGCGGGCAGGCTCCAGACCACCGTCGCATAGGCTTTCACGGCGATGATGATGGCGAGCACGAGCGGAATGATGATGAGCCAGTTCAGCAGCAGATTGCGAAGGTAGAGCGCGACGACGCTCAGCGTATCGGCGGTGAACGGTCCGCGTTCCGGCGTGAGGTAGCTGGTGTAGCGCCGCAGATATTGCAGCGGAGATCCCTCAGTGACGCGGAAATCGCCGCCCAGTTCCTTGCACACCGCCGCATAGCCCCGGCGCTGCACCCATGCGGTGAGAAAGCTGCCGAAATAGCCGCCGCCGGAGACGGTCGACAGATAATCGAAATTTTGCAGAAGGCCTCGTTTGGCGAGCCCCTGCGCCACGCCGAGCGCGAATGCGGCGCTGCGGATGCCGCCGCCGGACAGACACAGCGCCGACAGGTTCTGCAAGCCGTGTGCCGCCGTATAATATCGCTGCAGCTTGTCCTCGGATGCTTCGCCCGATGGCGTCAGCGCATCGGTGACGACCTTGGTGACAGGTGGTGCCGTGGTTGCAGCCTGTCCTTGGGTCGTGGTTTGTGCCGGTGGCTGGGCGCGCCGCAATTGTACGATCGCGAAATTCGTCGAGCAAAACGTCGCCCGCATCGGCGAGCACGGGCCCGACCGGCCCGGCGACGAAATCGACGACCGCGTCACGCGCGTTTTCAAGCTGGGGATTGGACGAAAACACGCGATCGAAGACTGACGGCATGGAAGCCTCAGGCAATTGCGAGGGGTGTTGGCAGTCGTCGTCAAGGCAAGCGAAATGCGCTCAAATCGAATTGTTGGAATCGTCGATCCCGTTTTGAATCCTGCAATGAAACAAAAAACAAACACGCAAAACAGAAAGAAACAGAGAAAGCTGCGATGCCGTCGCGGCAATCCCATGAGTGCGACGGTTCAGAGTTCGCGGTGGCAGACGATAGATTTAACCGGTCTCCGGCGGCTGAAAGGAAACCGTAAAAACCTCCCGATAGTTTTGACAGTAAACCCCAGCGCTGCAACCTAAAGAGGATCGAGAAAGATTACTCAACTTCTGAAAGAGCGCAACACTTTATATAGCGCCGTGGGATGGTGAGGATTGGTCGGAGGCGGCGCGCCCGTCGCTTTCCTCACCATGAGGAATGTCATCACGCGTGCGCCTTACGCTTCTCCTCATCCTGAGGAGCGGCCTCGTCCCTCGAGACGCCCGCTTTGCGGGCTCCTCGGGATGAGGAGGAAACCATCATGTCCGTCATTCCGGCCGAGCGCAGCGAGAGCCGGAATCCCGTACGCCCGGTTTTCATTATGAACGGATGAGCGAGCAAAAGAATGTTAGCGACAAGACGTTCAGCTTCACCAACGAGCGGTGGTGAATACTGGACCCCGGCTCGCGCTCGCGATGCTCGCTTGGCCGGGGTGACGGCGGTGGGTGGAGAGGCGCCGTGCGTGTCAGCACTCATCGCGATGTTGCGTCTGCCTGCGTTTCTGCAAGCTCATTCCCTCATCCTGCTGCCGCCCGTCCAGGTAAGCCCATTCTCCTCATCCTGAGGAGCGGCCTTGGCCGCGTCTCGAAGGATGAGGCCTCGTCCCTCGAGACGCCCGCGTTGCGGGCTCCTCGGGATGAGGAGGAAGTCATCATTGTCCGTCATTCCGGCCGAGCGAAGCGAGAGCCGGAAACGAAGTAGCCCGGTTTGCGAGTGCGGCTCGGCCGTTGCGCATGAACGGTGGGCTATCGATGGGCATTCGCTCATCAGCGGCGGTGAATACTGGATCGTAAGTCTTGGTTGCCTCGGGTATGAGGTAAACCTGATGGAACGCTACGGGGTTTTTGGAGAGGTCCTTCACGACCGTCGGGGATCTCGTACTTCCATCAGGTTTGATGAGGGGCCAGACACCCGGACGGTAGTAAGTGCTCGCCGCACGCTTGACGATCCCGGCGCCGGCCCCTGCCTCGAGAACCAAGGCAGGAGCAATCATGACAGTCTCGCATTCATTCGACAATACGTTCATCGGCATCGACATGGCAGGGGCGAGCTTCGAGGTGGCCTGGCATCGGGGCGGTGGCGCCCGATATGCCAACCGTCCCGATGCGATCGCATGCTTTTTGCAGCGGCTTGGTGAGGAGCGTTTGATCGGGCGGATCGCCATTGAGCCGACGGGCGGTTACGAGAAGCCGCTTGTCACGGCCTTGCGTGGTGCCGGTCTGCCAGTGGAAGTTGTTCACACCAGCCGCTTTGCGGCTTATCGCGCGCTGGTGGGAAGCAAGGCGAAGTCAGACACGTCGGATGCCCGTCTGCTGGCGTCTTATGCTGCGGCTCCCGATGAGATTCGCGGCAAGGCCGGTCATGTCGTGCTCGCCGACGATGCGGAGCGCCAGGAGCTGGCGGGTCTGGCGGCGCGACGCGACCAGATCAAACATATGATTCACGCCGAGACCTGTCGGCTGGCAACGGCACATCCCGCAGTGCGTGAGAGCATCCGCGAGCATCTCGAGGGTCTCAAGGATCAGGACCGCAAGCTGCATGATGGGATGAAAGCCCTGGTGCGACGGCGCGACGACCTGAAGCAACAGAAGCGCTTGCTGCAAACCATCAAGGGCGTTGGCGACAAGACAGCGCTGGCATGTCTGGCCATGCTTCCTGAACTGGGCCGTGTCAGCAACAAAGCTGCGGCCGCCCTCGTCGGGGTCGCTCCTTTTGTTCGCAGCAGCGGAACGTTCCGCGCACCGGCACGGATCCTGGGGGGCCGGGCTCCGCTGCGGAGTATCTTTTACATGGCGGCCGTGACCGCCAGCCAGCACAATCCTGTTCTCAAACCCTTCTACGATCGGTTGGTTGCCGCAGGAAAGCCGATCAAGTTGGCGCTCATTGCCGTCATGCGCCGCCTCGTTGTGTTCGCAAATGCGGTTCTGCGATCCAATCAGCCGTGGCGAGGGCTACAAACTCTTGACACATGACACGGTAGATCCCGGCTCGCGCTCGCAAGCTCGCTTGGCCGGATGACGGTTAGGAGGTGCGCTATTTCTTCCAGCTCGCCATGTCTCGGGCGAAGCCCAGCAAAAAGATGGCGCGGCGCGCGGTCTCGAGATTCATGCAGTTGGCGATCATCGGATACGCCATCGAGCCCTGAAAATAGTCTTCATAGAAATTGCAGGACAGTTTACGCGCCTCGATCCAGGCGCGCTGCATCTCTCGCAGCTTCGGTTGTTGCGTCTCGTCGAGGCCTTTCAGCAGGGCGCGATAGGCGTCGTTCAACACGCGGTCCCATTGCGCCTGCTCTTTGTTGAGACAGTCGCTGACCTCGCTCGGCGGCATTGCCGCTTCATCAGGTCCAATGCAGGCGCGCGAGGCCTTGCCGATACAGCTGCCGAGCGCCTCGGAGGAGGTGCCGGATGCACCGATGCAGCTCTCCACCTTCGTCTCGGCGGACGCGGCGCGCGAGACCGTGCCGCCGATCAGCATTGCAGCGGCCAGGCCCAAGATCCACGAATGCCTCATGCGTGACTCATACTCCGGCGGTTGTCGCCGTGTATTGAGTTGCGCGATGGCGGGTTTGGTTCAATCGGCGGGTCGTTTCATTCCAGCCGTTCGATATGCCGCAGCGCCGGAAAAAGCTTCATCCACAGTAGCGCAACCGCAATCGTTCCAAGGCCACCGACCAATGCCGCGGGCATCGCGCCGAGCAGGGCGGCCGCCATTCCGCTTTCGAATTCACCGAGTTCGTTGGAAGCGTTGATGAACAGGAAATTCACGGCGCCGACGCGCCCGCGCATGTCATCCGGCGTTGCGAGCTGCACCAGCGAAAAGCGGATCACCACGCTGACCGTATCGGCCGCGCCCATCACCGCGAGCGCCAGAAGCGACAGCCAGATCAGATGCGACAGCGCGAACACCACGGTCGCCACGCCGAAAAGGATGACGGCCTGAAACATGCGCAGGCCCACATGGCTCTTGATCGCGTGCCGCGCCAGCACGCCCGTCATCAGCAGTGCGCCGACGGCGGGGGCCGCTCGCAGCACGCCCAGTCCCCACGGCCCGGTGTGGAGAATATCGCGCGCATAGATCGGCAGCAGCGCCGTGGCGCCGCCGAGCAGCACGGCGAAAAGATCGAGCGAGATCGTGCCGAGAATGGCCGGATTGCTGCGCACGAAACGCACGCCGTCGAACAGCGCGTCGAGCGTCGGCGGATCTTTCGCGGCGACAGGATGCGCAAGTTTAAGCGCGCCGGTGACAAGCGCGGAAAACAGCCAGAACGCGGCCATCGCCACGTAAGGCGCGGCGGGAGACAGCGCGTAGGCGAGACCGCCGAGGGCGGGCCCCGCGATGGTGGCGAATTGCGATCCGGCGCTCCACACAGCGGTGGCCTTCTGCAACATGCCCTGCGGCGCGGTGGCGGGCAGCAGCGCCGCCGCTGCCGGACTTTCGAATGCGGTCGCGGTGCCGAACACGGCGACCGCGATGAAAATCTGCGGCACCGTCAGCCATCCGGTGAAGCTGCCCCATGCAAGGCACAGGGCGGTCAGCCCTTGGGCCGCCTGACAGATCTGCATCACGCGCTTGCGGTCGTAACGATCCGCCGCGTGTCCCGCGACGAACACCAGGATCGCCGTGGGAAGAAACTTCACGAGGCCTGCCATGCCGAGATCGAATGCGCTACCGGTGAGATCGTAGATCTGCCAGCCGATCGCGACGGCGGCGATCTGCGATGCAAAGCGCGAGAGCGTCCGGGTGCTGAAGAAAATCAGGTAGGTGGGGTGGCTGAGCAGGCGTGCCGAAGCAGGGGGCGCGGCAGAAGAGAGGGACATCAGTACGTAAAACTCCGTGGCGGGCCGCCGGCTTGAGCGGTACGTCGCTCAATGTGTGCAAACAAGAGCGGCATCTGCTGATTTAGCAAGCTCCGCTTCGATCGCCAAGCGGGCGGTATATGCCCGAAAGAGATGCAGAATGGCCCCTGCAGGGCAGCGTTCGAATATGCAGGGCTGGTCTGCGCGCCGCCGTTCTGATTTGCGTGGACAAATATCGCGCGGGCCGAAGTTCCCATTGAACCTCTCCCGCGATGCGGGATTGAATTAGATCACGCAATCGCCGGAGAATCCCATGGGACATTCGCTCGTCCTTCGCTCTGCGCTCATCGTCGAGAACGATCAAACGCAGCGAGAGCGTCTCAACGTGCTGCTGGAAGAAAGCGACATGACCGTTATTCAATGCGAGAGCGCGGAAGCCGCCGTTCTCGTGCTGAAGAAATCGGGCAAGTCTCTCGCGATGATGTTCACGGAAGTGGACCTCGCCGGAGAGATGGACGGAATTGAACTTGCCTACATCGCGCGGAGGAAGTTTCCGCGCTTGAACGTCATCGTCACCTCGAGCGCACCGCGCATTCGCCGCTTGCCCGACGGCACGCAATTCATGATCAAGCCCTGGCATCCGCTCGACGTGCTGCGCGAAGCGGGAAAATCGTTCCACTGATCGATCTTTATTTTACAGGCGCCGGCGCTCTTAAGGCGCCCGGTATACTTTCCAAAATCCTTTGCTGATGCGCACCGGAGAGAACCGAGGGCAACTTTCGGCGTTAGTCATCCATGTCCGACGCTGCCGATTATTGGCGCATGCCGCCGAGGCCACGCGAAGAGCGCGCGGGATGGCGCGTGGCAGTCTTCGCAACAAACAGCGGACAATCGCGCGGGTGTATCACTTGCTGGCGAAGGAAGCGGCTTATGCATCCAACGTTGCGTATCTCGACGATTTTCGAATGGCCAGACAAGCCGAAACGATGCTTCGGCGACTATCACCATAGCCGGCTATCACCATAGCAAGGTTTCGTGGCGGGGCGCGAAGTTGCCGCAATTTCTCCAAACCTGACCGAAAAAACGGCATCGGTTGTCGCTAACTCCGCCCTCAAATGCTGGTGCGATAAATCTGTGAGCGTGCGGCGCGGCCATCGTGTGGCCTGAATGCCGCGAGACCATCGAGCAAGGTTCCGCCGAACCTTCCACGACTTGCGGTGTTTTTGAAACGAGACATTCGAGCAGCTGACAGGAAAGTTGCTGCCATGCGCATGCATCATGCAGTTTTCATCGTCCGGACATTCGTCGCGGTGCTCTCGGGCGGCGTCGCATTATGCAGCCTGCGCGGGCCGACGAGCCTTATCACGGCACGCTGCAACAGCAATTGGCGTGCACGCCCGATGTGTTTCGGTTGTGTGGCAGCGAAATTCCCGATGAAGGCCGGATCGTGACGTGTCTTCAGCAAAATGTGCAGCTCCTTGGCGCCTCCTGCCGCGCGGTGTTCGACGCCAATGCGAGCATTCCACCACCTCCGGGCGTCACCACCACGAAGCCGCCTGTCAATCCGCAATCCCCGACGCCAGCAACGCCATCGCGCTGAGGCCACAGCGTTTTCAAGCGAGGTGGGTACCGGCTCGCGTTGAGAAAACGCGTCAAAACAAATAGAGCGTTTCGGAGTGAAGTGGATACCGGTTTGCGCTCTAAACTCCCTCGGGTGGAACCAACGCCACCCGCCTGCATTGTTCTGCGGTCGCATGAACATGTTCAAGCGAGCCACATCGGTGAAGAGGATGAATCCGATGCGAACGTTTCTGGGAATGATTCTCGGATGCCTGTTGACCATTGTCGTGGTGTATTTCCACGACGCCATGGCGACATCGACCGTCGCCAACAATTCAAATACGTCGACGACGCGCAGCGCGCAGATCGTGAATTGGGACGTCGCGGCGACTGAATGGGAGCGCGTGAAAGATAATGTGCGTCTCACCTGGAACAAGCTGACCGCGAACATCGGATAACGCGCGGAGACACGCTTCGCGTCGAGAACTTGTGCCGAGAACTTGTGCAATGAATATCGAATTTCAGAGAGCCCGCCCTCGCGGGCTTTTTGTTATGCAGCGTCTGGCTTGCTCGCAATGCTTCGTCTGGAACGAAAATCCCGCAGCGCAATTATTGCAGTGCAACCCCTGCGGAGGACGCGATGGACGAAGTGATCGAACGGGTTTTAACGACATATAGTCTCATCCGTCCGATGGATGAATTGGAGCTGTTGCGGTCCCGCCAAAAGATGAGCGGCTATCTCGAAAAACTGAATGCGGCAGGGCAGAGCGATGCCCACCAGTTGGCTGTGTTCGGTCTCGCCTACCTCAAAGAACTTCATGAGGGGCCGCATCCTCGTTTCAGCGGCTGTTAAGCAAGCGCGCGGTCGAACGATCGGCTCTCGCGATACAAAGAAACTGGCAGCCATTGGCTGCCAGTTTTTTATTTTCGCGTTTTCTCATTTGAAAATTTACTGGCCAACCTTGCCCGGATAACCGGGATGGGCAGGGTCGTCGCCGGGAAGCCCGCTGGGCGATGCGCCAGTGCCGATGGTTCCGGGTGTCGTGGTGTTCGGAGCGCCGGGCTGATTGACGCCGCCGGTATTCAATCCGGTCGTCGCGCTGCTGTTGGTGTTCGAGTTAAGGCTGGATGTTCCCGTTCCCGTTCCTGTCGTGCCTCCGGTCGTGGGCGATGGAGCACCGGGCGCGGTGCTCATTCCCGTGCCGCCGGGGGATTGCGTCGCTGCGGCTCCCGCCGCGCCGCTGCTGCTGCCACCGGCGCCCGCGCTTTGGGCGTTCGCAACGGTCACTGTCGTCATCAGTGCCAATGCTGGGATCGCGGCTAATCGAAATAATGATCGCATGTTGGATCTCCTCGAGAGTGATGGATACCAACATCCTGTCAGGTGGCAGCGTTCCGTGCGGCGCGGGTCAAAAGTCGTGTGAGGGGGCGATCTGCAATCCGACCGAACAAAATAAATTTGGCCAGTGCAGCAGCCAATAAACAAAGGTCCGGTTCATCGCTGAACCGGACCCGTGTCGTGTCTTCACGCCGAAGGACAACCTTCACGATACTCTAGGCGCGGAATACCGTAAGCCCGAGCACCAGCAAAACCAGGAAGATCACCGCGAAGACGTAGAATAGAAAGCGCGCGATATCGGCCGAGACGATCGACACGCCGGTAAAGCCGAGCAGGCCCGCAACAATCGAAACAACCAGAAAAATCAGCGCCCATTTCAGAATAGACATCGCCTCAGGCTCCCGAGCTTGAAATATCTGGAGCATAAAACGGGGAGGCAACCCATTTGTTCCCCGCGAGGAACCGGCAGCTCATCTGCCCCCGATGCTGGTGAGCATCGTCTTGATGGCGTCGATGACCGCCTGAGGCGCATCGCGCTGGACGAAATGACCGCTGCTCAGCACCTGAGAGTGTGTGCTGCGCGAGGACAATTTGGTGAAGTCCATTTGCCGCTCTTCGAACATGTTCTGTAACGGCGCACGAAAGTGCGGCGGCACGGTAGGGTTATTGAGCATCGTTCCAGCCATGATGACATGAAGCGGGGTCGCTCCGAGCGAGGTGATGGCTTTGCCTTGCCGGATGCTCTCGACCATGTCGATGCGCTCGGTGGTGGCGTCCGGGTTGCGCCATCCGCCCTGCCAGAAGGCCCGCATCTCTGTAAACGAAGCCGCCTCGCCGGGCGTGGCCGGTGGAATTTTGGGACCAAAAATATCGAATTGATCCTCATGCATGGAATCCACCAGCACGACACCCGCCACATCGTCGGGGTAGCGTTGTGCATAGAGGCGAACGAGCAGACCGCCATATGAATGGCCGACCAGAAGATAAGGCCCGCCGATATCCGCGATACGCAGCATCTGATGGAGATCGCTGACCATGTCCGAAGCGCTGCGCGGACCATCGACCGGATCGCTTGCACCACGGCGGGCGCGGTCGTAGCGCACGACGCGCGTGAGTTTTGCGATCTCGCGCTGAATGGGCTCCCATTCGGCGCTTTCCGCGCCGAGCCCGGTTTCGAGAATGACCGTCGGCGAACCTTGGCCGGAAGACGTCATTGCAAGGCGGCGGCCGCCGATATCGATCATGCGGCTGACGGATTCCACGGCTTTCGCCTGCGGATCGGCGAGATTGCCAGAATTCATGCGTGGTTCCCTTTCCATGCCCCAACGGCGCAAATTGGCCGCCAAAGATCAAAAGGGAATTGCATATCTTCCTATCTCTGCCATACAATTTTGCATGAGCAAGATCGATCCGCCCTGGGATTTCTACAGAACCTTTCTCGCGGTGGTTCGTGAGGGCAGCTTTTCCGCCGCCGCCCGGCATCTCGGGTTGGCGCAGCCCACGGTGGGGCGGCAGATCGAGATGCTGGAAGCCCAGCTCGGCATGAGTCTTTTCACCCGCTCACCGCGTGAACTCATTCCTTCCTCGGCCGCGCGCGAACTGGTGCCGCAGGCGGAGGCAATGGCCGCGGCGGCTGCGATGTTACGGCGCGTCTCGTCCGGCCCGGTCGAAAGCGAAAGCGGCACAGTGCGCCTGACGGCAAGCGAATTCATGGGCGCTGAAGTGCTGCCGGCGATGCTTGCAAAATTCTGCAAACGTTACCCCGCCATCGAGATTGAGCTTGCGCTCTCCAACCGCAACGAAGATCTGTTGCGCAGGGATGCCGATATTGCTGTACGGATGGTGCGCCCCACGCAAAAAGCGCTGGTTGCGCGACGCATCGGTGAATTGAAACTGGGGCTGTTCGCGCACAAAAGCTACGTCAAGGCTTTCGGACTGCCGAAATCGATCGATCAGATTCCTCGTCATCGCACGATCGGATTCGACCGTGATACGCATGTGATGCAGATGACGGGGCGGCCTGTCGCGCATCTCAAGCCCGAACGTTTCACCTTCCGCACCGACAGCGTGCCCGCGCAACTGGCGGCCATTCGCGCGGGGCTCGGGATCGGCGTCTGTCATGTGAAGGTTGCCCGGAAAAACTCCAATCTCGTTGCCGTGTTTCCGGAGATTTTTTCGTTCTCCGTCGAAGCGTGGCTCGCGATGCATGAAGACGCAAAGAACGTTCAGCGGGTTCGCCTATTGTTCGATCATCTTGCGGTCGAGTTGAGCGCTCACACCAAAGCAAAATAGGCGCGCCGCATCGCGGGCGTTCACCGCAAGACGGGGAGGTACCGAAGAAGGCCGAAGAAGGTTAGTCACAGTTCCTGCGGGCCGCGCTTGACCCGTAACGGCAAATCGAGGAATTTGGCTACGGTCGCAAGACGTTTGAATCAGACACCCAAGAGACACGAAGAAACACGCAACCCGCCTCCGGACATCGGTGGCGGGGTTTTTTATTCAAGCCACCTCAGCTTTAGTGACGCGCTCGATCTTCTGCAGCTTCTTTTCGATCTGCCGCTTGGCGATCTGCATGTCGTAGTGATTCTGCAAATTCATCCAGAGTTCTGGCGTCGTTCCGAAAGCCTTGGAGAGGCGCAGCGCGGTATCGGCGGTGATACCAGCCTCTTCATTGACCAATCGCTCGATGCGTGTGCGAGGCACGTCGCATGCCTTGGCAAGCTTGCCAGCCGACAAATTCAGCGGGATCAAGAACTCTTCCCGAAGGACTTCACCGGGATGCATAGGGGGCATTTTCCTTGTCATCGCATATTTTCCTTATCGAGGCCGGGCAGTGCGCAAGCGCGACGTATCGTAAATAGATACAAGAGAGAAAAGCTAATGACATTAAAAGTTTTCAAGTCCGTCATCGAGGGACTGCCGTATGACTATGCCCAAGAGGTCGAGGCCCATCGGCAGGCGCTGCTGGCGCATCGCTTCGTTGGCGACGCTGCGCCATCGGCGCCGGCCCTGATCGAGCAGGCGGTGCGCCGCGTGCAGACCGTGGGCGAGCCCGACGATTTCGTGGCCGACTACACGGTGTTCGACGACACGCCGCCCGAACAGGTGCCGACCGATGCCGAACGAAAGCAGGCACTGATTACCCGGGTTCGACTGGCCGAGCGCGATGCGTCCGAGGCGATCATCGGTCCGGGCAAATTGCGGTTGATGACGATGGACATGACGCGGGTATTCGCCAAACCCGAAGCGGACCGCTCGGAAAACGAAAACGCCGTGCTTGCGGCCTATGCCAGCGTGCAGGCGCGGCTTGACGCGGTGCATTATCACGCCGCCACGCTCGAAGCGCAGATCGACGATCTCGCGCCGGAAGGCTACGCCCAATGGTCTCCCAGTTCGTTCCCCGCCTGATCGGCCGCCCGACCGTTTATACGGTCGAGCTTGCCGAGCGCATCTGCGCGCAACTCTGCACCGGCCGCACGCTGCGCGATGTCTGTCGCGATGACGGCATGCCGGATGAGAGCACGGTGCGTGTCTGGGCGCGCGACGACCGTGACGGCTTCACCGCGCGCTATCGGCTGGCGCGCGAAATCGGCTATCACGCGATGGCCGATGAAATTCTCGAAATCGCCGACGATGCCCGCAACGACTGGGTGGCCCGGCGCAGGGCCAACGGCGAAGGCGAGCCGATGCTCGATCACGAGCATGTGTCGCGCGCCAAGCTGCGCATCGAGGTGAGGCGTTGGCTGCTGTCGAAAGCACTGCCGAAAATCTACGGCGACCGGCTCGATCTCAAGGCGACCCACGACGCCGGAGACAGCTTGCTCGACCTGATGAAGGCAATCGATGGGCGGACGCGGGGATTGCCAAAGGCCTAGGCGATCACGGGCACGCCATCGTCAGCAATAAGGCTAGTCATCAAAAAAAACTTTTCTTTGGCTTCTTCTTTTTCATCAAACCACTGGCACCACGCTTCGCCGTTTTTGATCGAATGGATCGTCATAAGGGGCCCGCCGGATTTGAGCCGTACAGTGTCCCCCGCCTTAAATTCAGCCATAAATCCTCCTCGAACCTAGAGTTGCAATATGAGAGTAGCGCAACAGAACGCCAATTCAAGCAATATGGAGTTAGTTTCCCCAAGGGAAACCTTTCTAAATGCGCGAGAGCCTCCTTTGACTCTAGGCGATCAGGTGCGGCTCAATAGCGGTGGCCCCGTCATGTTGGTTGTAGATCGCAACAGAGAATACGTCACCTGCGCTTGGCGTGATCTTAGTAAAGCGACTCATGAACGTCGTTTTCTCGACGTTTGCGTTCACAGAGTTTCTATTCGCCCATAAGAGGATGTCGATTACGGACAGGCGCAAAAGCCATCGGAAAGCGACAATGCCTAAGAACACGTTCCAGAAAGCGGTCGATCAGTTTTCCGACCGGCGCTGGCGGCTCAATAATCTCTATCTCATCACCGACAAGGAAGGCCGGCGCGTCAAATTCGAGATGAACACCGCGCAGGAAGCGCTGTTCGACACCATGCACAATCAGAACGTGATCCTGAAGGCCCGGCAGCGCGGCTTCACCACGTTCATTCAGGTGTTCATGCTGGACGCCTGCATATTCAACAGCGACATTCGCGCCGGCACCATCGCCCATACGCTCGGCGACGCGCAGGTGATCTTTCGCGACAAGGTACGGTTTCCTTACGACAACCTGCCGGACGGCATCAAGAACGCGGTGCCGGTGGTGAACGACAACGCCACGGAGCTGTTGCTCGCCAACAATTCAGGCATTCGTGTCGGCACCTCGCTGCGCTCCGGCACGCTGCAATATCTGCACGTCTCGGAATACGGCAAGATCTGCGCGAAGTTTCCGGACAAGGCGCGCGAGGTGCGCTCGGGCGCGCTGAATACGGTTGACAAGAACCAGGTGGTGTTCATCGAGAGCACGGCGGAGGGGCAGGACGGGCATTTCTTCGAGATCTGCCAGACCGCGCGCAGCAAGCGCAACACCGGCGATGCGCTGACACCGATGGATTTTCGCTTTCACTTCTCGCCCTGGCATGAGGACGAAAGCTACACGCTGCCGCCGGAGTCGGTGCCTATCCCGCCGTCCTACGCCGGCTATTTCGGCAAGCTTCAGGGGCAGGGCATTACGCTCTCGCCCGCGCAACAAGCCTGGTACGTCAAGAAGGCCGAGCAACAGCAAGGCGACATGATGCGCGAGTTTCCCTCGACGCCCGACGAAGCGTTCGAGGCCGCCATCGAAGGCGCCTATTACGCCGAGCAGCTTGCGCGCATGGAGCTGGACCGGCGGCTGACGCGGATTCCCATCGATCCGGCGATCCCGGTGATGACCTCGTGGGATCTGGGCTGGAACGACGCCAACACGATCTGGTTCATCCAGGTGGCGGGACTCGAAATCCGCTTCATCGACTATTACGAAAACAGCGGTTACGGCCTCGAACATTACGTCAACGAATTGAAGAAGCGCCGCGAGCTGCATGGCTACACCTTCGGCGATCATTTCTTTCCGCACGACGTCAACAACGCCGAGCTGAACAACGGCAAAAGCCGTTTCGATACGCTGGTGGGCATGGGAATTACGCCCACCGCCGTTCCGCGTGTGCAGAACATCAATGACGGCATCAACGCCACACGGCGGATGCTGAGCCGCGCAGTGATCGATCCCGTGCGTTGCGAGCGTGGGCTGAAAGCGCTGCGAAACTATCGCAAGCAATGGGACGAGGATCGCGCAACGTTTCGCGACCGGCCGCTGCATAACTGGGCGTCACATGGCGCGGATTCGTTCCGCAATTTCGCGCAGGGCTATGTCGAGCCATCCATCGTCGCGCCGCGCGGCCGCTATCAGCGCGCCGCCAGCCGAGGCGGATCGTGGGAATCGGCGTGAGGTACTTCTTAGTAACCCCCTTTAAACGCGATTTTTGCATTCTTCCGCCATCTCGTGCAGTGTATACGGCGTGAGAATCCATGAGCGCTGACCAGTTAAATCTTGAATAATTGAGCGAAAACAGTGGCTTATATGTCTGGAACTTGGCACCCTATACATGACAATCATGCCATAGACGTGATGGCTGTTGCCATATCGTTTGCCGGTCAATTCCGGACCTAACGTTCAAACGGATACTTAAAGCTTCCGAAGATATTGCATTTTCGGAAGGTCTCCGAAGCAGACACAGCTTCCAGCAGTTAGCGGTTCCGGTTTTGACCCCGGGTGATGCGCCTCGCATGGAAAATGCGGTTATGGGGCGTATGTTCAACTCGCTGGACGAGGTATCGGAAGATGCAGGGCCGGTACCCGCGCGCATTGTTGAGCAGGTGCAAATCTCGCCACTTCTTATTGCATATCGCACGTGGCGGTATGTTTCTTGGAATTGGCAGTTATCGCGAATTCGGACGCTGCTATCGCCCGCTTTAAGGCTTACGTCCGGTGTAATCTTTACAAACTCGATTAGATTGGAATATTTGGATCGCTTTCGGTTCGAAGGAGACACCGAGCGCGCGATGGCGAGCGGGGTTTTGAAGGACGATAGTACGTGGGTCGCCCCCCATATTTTTTCACGGTCGGACCTTTGGCATAGCCACAGCGGTGCTTATCTTTCAGATGACGGTCCGACGAAGCGCATTCAACAAGTTCACGTTGAAACAGTTAATGAGCCGCCGATTGGTACCCCAGAAAAGCGCTGGATGAACTTGATGACAGCGCGAGAAAATCGCTACGCTGATGATACAGTTGAGCAGACTTCTGACGGGATATTTTCTACACTCGATACGATGCACGCCGACCTTATCGGTTTAACCAAGTCACTCGTTACCTCAGAGATTTTCCAAACGCATTTACCTAACGGGCGAAAAGTAATGAGCTCAATTGCCATCAAGAGCGGCACCTATACTATCCCCACTATAACTATGCCTGGCTCCGATAAGTGGACAGTAAACCGTTTAGCTGACGAGTTTGATGCGCTGGGGCCGGTCGAACTAATCCTCACTGAGACGGATTTCGGCAAACCGCTGACTGGTCCCGGTCGGGTTGTCCCGCTACATAGTGCTAAAGAACGGACAAAAGCCAGATTTCGAATGCTTCGTCGTCTTTCCGAAAACCATGACGGAGAAGGCGCAGCGGCGCCTATTCGTCAAACTGTGGATACGGCAATCGCATTTGTTGATTGTTTGATTCACCATCCAGATTTCTTCGCGACCTTGGACGACGAGGGACGTGCGGTCCTTGAGTTCGAAGACAAAACTCGTGGGTTTTTTGCTGATTTAGCGTTTCACGAGGATGGGACAATTGAGTGTTATCGACGAGAGATCAATAAGGACTCTGTAGAGTTTCGAGGAAATCATTCCTCCCCAGAAGCTCGGCACTTTCTTGAAACAGAGATGTACATTCTGTTTTGATAGGGTGCCAGTGTGTCGGAAGAGATACGGGCTCTCCTCGTTGATGAAGAAGACAATCCTAAGCTGGCGGATCTGTTGGAAGCGGCAGGGCCAAAGTGCGCTTGCGAAACCGCAACTTTAGGAAGCGGGTCTCCAGGTCCGGTAAAATCGTCGGAATTTCTTCATCGTATTATTTCGTCTCCTCGAGACTATGATCCTGTAACTGATAAAATAGCGGAAGCGCCATTTCGAAAAGCATTTAAAAATGGATTGAGCGTATGGCGCGAGCGAGGTCCAGATGAGGATGTTCTAGTTTTGATGGAAGAAAGTTTATGGAGTTCAACTGCGGACGATCCGCCGCGCTTGATCCATGGGATTCTCGAAGCAGCAGCAGTTGATGTTCGTAAAATCGAGGACATTTCTGGAGAGCGGTGTTTTTGTATTTACGATCAAACCGTTTCGCGCATCGAACCGCAGGCTTCGCCAGTTCCAACTCATGCAGGGATCTTTGGTCGTCTTCCCCCGCCCGGTACTCCTAATCGTGGGATTATTCAGAAAGATCTCGCTGGACGACTAAGGGAGTTGTTTGAAAAGCGCTTTGAGCACGCTATTTCTTATCGGAATGGCATCTGCAATGATTTGAATGACCGCTCGAAGAACGGGAATTTTATAGATCGCGATCATCTCTATTTTCCGATCTGGATAAATGAGCGTCGCGACAACTAGCCAGCCTGCTGTACATGGATGCTGAGTTGCATGAAGCAATTTCACTTTTCTCAATAGTTCGAACCTGGCGGCGCAATCGGTCCCATGGTGCGTATTCGTTCCGCAATTTCGCGCAAGGCTATGTCGAGCCGTCCATCGTCGCGCCGCGCGGCCGCTATCAGCGCGCCGCAAGCCGAGGCGGATCGTGGGAGTCGGCGTAACAACACCCGTTAGTCACAGCTTTGTCGTGTAACAGTTGACGCGTAACGGCAAATCGGGAATTCTGGTCAGGCTCGCGAGAGGTTTGGTTGACACGGTGTTGTCGATCCCCGCGCCCGCAGTGATTGGTCTGATCAATCGATTTCATAAACACTTCGCTCGAAAACGCTCCGTACCGTCCGTAACCCGCCCCAGATCCTGACGGCGGGATTTTTGTTTCCGGTTTTGATTTTGGTTCATATGAGGGAGGCGGGTCGTGGGTGTCAGCTTGAACGACAGCGCGCCTGAGACCGCGGGCGCCGCGACGCAGGACGACGCATCCGATTACGATGCGTTGTTCGGCCGGTTGAAAAACTGGTTCACGCAGGATCACGAACGACAGGCCAGCTGGCGCAGGAAAGCGCGGGAGGATTTTGCCTTCACCTCGGGCGACCAGCTGTCGGAAGAGGACAAACAGAAGCTGCGCGACATGAACCGGCCGATCATCATCATGAACCGGGTCGAGCCGGTCGTCGACAGCGTCGCGGGATCGGAAGTCGCCAACCGCCAGGAGGTGCAGTTCATCCCGCGCAAGCAGGGCGACGTGCAGGTGAACGAAGTGCTGACCTCGGCGGCGAAATGGTTTCGCGACCAGTGCGACGCCGAGGACGAGGAATCCGACGCCTTCCGCGAGATGGTGGTCTGCGGCATGGGCTGGACCGAGACGCGGCTCGATTATGAGGACGATCCCGACGGCGCGCCGAAGGTCGAGCGCCGCGACCCGCTGGAGATGGTGTGGGATTCCGACCGCCAAGAAGCGCAACCTGGTCGACATGCGGCGGCGTGTTCCACGTCCGCCGCAACATTCCGATCGACGGAGGCGCGGGCGCTGTGCCCGAACGACGATTTCGAGGATGCCGACTACAATGCGTCGCTGGGTCGACCACAAGGACGCCAGGGAGCCGCACCACAACAACAGCACGTTCTACGACAAGGACGGCGCCGGCGCGGCGACGACAGCCGACAAGACGCGTGACCATGGTGCGCGCGCAGTGGTGGGAGCGCGTGCCGGTCTGGCGGGTGATGGACCCGACCAATCCGGACAACATCCTGACGCTGGACAAGGAGGCGTTCGACGATCTCAGCGCCAAGGTCGAAGCTCGCCGGCGGGCAGCTCCGCTTCGCCACGCAGACCCGCAAGGTCTTCAAGCAGGCCTATCCTCGGCGCCATCCTGCTCGAGATCGGCGAAGCGCCGTGCAAGGATCATTTCTCGTTCAAATGCATGACCGGCAAGCGCGATCGCAACAACAACACCTTGTACGGCCTCGTGCGCGCGATGAAGGATCCGGCGCGCTGGGCCAACAAGTGGATGTCGCAGACCATGCACATCATGAACACCTCCGCCAAGGGCGGCATCTGGCGGAGCGCGGCGGTTTCTTCGAAAACGACGCCGAGGGCGAGGCGAGCTGGGCGCGGCAGGATCCATGACCTGGCCGAAGACCGGCGCGCTGTCCGGCGCAATCGCCGAAATTCGCGCAGAAGCCGCAGTCGCAGTTTCCGTCATCGTCGTTTCAGCTGATGGAATTCGCGATCTCCTCGATCCGCGATGTCTCCGGCGTCAATGTCGAGATCCTCGGCATGCAGACGGCGGCCAGCCAGGCGGCGAGCCTCGACCTGCAGCGCAAGCAATCGGCGATGACGATCCTGCAACCGCTGTTCGACAGCCTGCGGCGCTACCGCAAAGAGCAGGGCCGGCTGCTGCTGTATCTGATCGAGAATTATCTCTCCGACGGGCGGCTGATCCGATCGTCGGCCCGGACCAGGAGCAATATGTGCCGCTGGTGCGCCAGCAGGGCGTCTCCACCTACGACGTGATCGTGGACGAAGCGCCGACGTCGCCGAACCAGAAGGAGGCGACCTGGGCGATGCTGCAGCAGCTCCTGCCGGTGATCGGCAAGATGCTGCCGCCCGCGACATGGCTGGCGCTGCTGAAATATTCGCCGCTGCCCACCTCGGCGCAGAAGGATATTTCGGACAGCATCGCGCAGAGCCAGCAACCCCAAAAATCAGCAAAACCAGCAGCCGCATGTCGACCCCGAAGTTCAGCGGATGCAGGCCGAGCTGCAGCGCGACGCCCTCAAGATCCAGTCCGACATCGCCAACCAGAAGGCGATCACTGACGCGAAGATTGCAGAACATGACGCGGGAGGCCGAGGCGCAGAACGCCATCAAGATGCGCACCGCGCAGACCGAAAACCTCACTGGCATGCTGGCGGCCGCGCCTGTGGTCGGCCCCGACGGCGTTGCGATGCAGCCGGGCGGCGAGGGCGTGGCGCTGGTGATGTCCATCATCGACGAAATGCGAAGCGACATGAAGACGCTGGCGGAGTCGATCAACACCCCGAAACAAGTGATCCGCGATCCGCATACGGGCGAGATCACCGCAGTGGTGCCGATGAGGCCGAACTAGAAATCTCGCTCATGCTTTCCTAGAGCGCTTTGCTTTTGATTGAATTGCAAACGCGCTCTCATTTTTGATTGACGCGTTTTCTTCGCGCGAACCGGTGCCCACCACCGGATCAAGTCCGGTGGCATGTGCTCGAAAACACTCTCCTGGCCAATGCCTGCACCTGTTGTAGGCATTTTTTTTTGAAACGACCACCTCGCAAAGATTGTCCCCGGCATGATCGCTTCATGCTTGCGGCTTCACAGGACCATCCCTCATGGCGATTTATCAGAAGTTCAACCAGTTCGTCGAAGACCTGGCGAAGAAGGTGCACAATCTCGACACCGATACGCTCAAGATCATGTTGACGAACACCGCACCCGTCGTGACCAACGCGATCAAGACCGATATCACCGAGATCGCTGCAGGCAACGGCTATGCGGCGGGCGGCACGCAGGCCGTGTTTGCATCCGGCGCGCAGACGGCGGGCACGTTCAAGCTCGTGCTGTCCGATGTCACCTTCACCGGCTCGGGCGGTTCGTTCGGGCCGTTTCGCTATGCGGTGCTTTACAACGACACGCCATCAAGCCCCGCCAAGCCGCTGATCGCGTTCTGGGACTACGGCACGTCCATCACCATCACCAACGGCAACAGCTTCACGGTCGACCTCGATCAGGTCGGCGGCGTGTTCACGCTCGCATGAGAGGAAAAGTGGATGAACATTTACGGCTTGCGCAATCCGAATGCTCCCTATCGCTTTGGCGATGATGATGTGTCTGGAGGAAACAACGATTACCCCCAGAATCCACCGTTCGGTTTTATCCCGGTAGGCGCTGCAACCGGGGGGAGATATCCGCGTCGAAGCTTTTTTTCTGATGGTCCTATCTATGGCAATTGGTGCGGAGGCCAGTGGAGTGGTGGGCAATTTGCTCCGCCTGGCCGACCCGATGGGACAAAGCCTCCGATCGACAGCATGGACCGAGCTTGCATGGTGCATGATTTTTGCTACGAAAAAGCTGGTGACCCCACAGCCAGGAAGGCGTGTGATGCAGATCTGGGTAAAGCACTTAGAAATCTTGCAGATCGGCCCCAGGATTGGAATGAGCCGCCGCCCGCAGGGACGGAGGATGCCGCCGATTTGTATCGGGGCTTAGCAAAATTATTGTACTGATCGCGAACTGCCCTATTCGTTGACAAAATAAACACGCTGGCGGTGGAGAGGGGCGAAAAATAAAGATGTCGCCGCCGCCGCCGGCATATTGGCCACTCCGCCTTTGCAAGGTAAGGAGGCGGAGTAGGGCCAATTTGGCCGGCAAGATGGTGGTTTGAATCGTGAGACAACGTGCATTGCTTTTGTGCGCCTTCACCGCCTGGTCGCTTTTAGGCACGTTTCCGGCGACAAAAATCTGGATGTTTAATAAGTGGTGCCTTGCATTTTATGTCTTGTTGCACTTGATCCTTGCCGGAACGGTCTTCTACACCATCGGGTTCAGGCTCTGGACGATCGCTGTTTGCATAGCAGGGCTGGTTATCGCGTTCACTGCATATTGGTTTCTCTGGGCAGTTACGGCAATCAGTATCAATGGCTTTGTTTGAGTTAGAGCAACCGCCTGCACATGGTTGATTCTTCGTATCGCGCGATGACCATGACCTGACGACGCCGACAAAGGCCATTGGCCTTGGCGGTCTTCGAACGCTCGCAACACGTTTATCAATAGCAATTTTGATTGTTCGCCGGGGCGAACCACAATCGCGCGGATGATGTTCGCGCATAGGCAGCGTTGACGAAACACCCGCTCTCACTCTTGTGACCAAGGATATCGAATGACTTACACCCACGACGTTTTACGTCGGCGGTTTGCCGATGCCTGCCTGGAGCGCGACGCCATTGCCGAGAAAACCGCTGCTCTGCGCAAGCGGCGCGACGAAATATTGGCCAAAGCACACGCCGCCGCCGCCAAGGCCGATCCGCTGACGCAGCAGATCAAGGACATGGAGGCACCGCTGTACGAGCTGCACAACGAGATCGCGGCGATCTCGCGGGCATTGAACGGCAAGACGGCGGGCTAATGGCGAACCTGTCGTCGAATACGGTTCTCGACGCTTGCCAGGCGTTGGCCGGGCTGGCGGATACCGCGCCGGTCGCCGGTGGAACGTTGACGATCAACGGCCATGCGCTGGGCAATTACGGATTCAGTAAATTTACCGGAAGCCAGGTGGTTTCCGCGTTCTCGTCGGCGAGTTTTTTCACGGCTACGGCGGACAGTGAGTCCGCCTTCGTCATCGTCAACGGCGATCTGACGATCAACAGTGGACAGGTGTTTCAACCCGCCAGCCGCAAGCTTTTCACCGTCGTGTATGTGACGGGAAATTTGATCGTCAACGGTCAGATAGCGATGACAGCGCGGGGAGCGAACCACGGCGTATCCGGCAGCAACATCGCCGCATCCGACATTCTGATCGCGAGCGGAACATTCTCTGGCGTCGCGAACCCAAAAGTCCCGGCGGCAGGCGGCGTGGGCGTAGGCGGAGTCACGGCGTCGTCCGGCAGCACGGGGGGCTCGGCTCCCGCCGGCGGCACGGGCGGTGGCGGCGGCGGCGGCGGTTCGATCTCATCGCCGAACGGAACGGGTGGATCGTCGGCGGCGGGCACCTCATTCAGCGGCGGTCCCGCAGGCGGTTCTGCTTCAGGCACGACAGCCGGAAGCGCGACGCCCAATGGCGGCAAGGGCGGCGATTCCGCCACGACCGGCAATCAGGTCGGCACGTCGGCAGGTAATCCGGCGGGCAGCAGCGGTGCGAACTCCGGCACCGGCGGCACGTTGATCATCATCGTTCTCGGCACTTACTCCGGCAGCGGCTCAGTGTCGTCGAATGGCGTTGCCGGCCAGAACACGACAGCGGCCAATAATGCCGCTGCTGCCGGTTCGGGGTCTGGCGGCGGGTCGGTTACCGTCATGTGCAAAACCAACAGCGGCCCGGCGCCCACGGCAGCCGGCGGCGCTGCCGGAACGTGCGTTGTATTTGGCGGCGCCGTCAACGGCGGCGCAGGCGGCGCGGGATCGACGCGGGTGTTGATCCTTACATTCGCGATCCTGTCCTACAGGATGCGACACTATCTCAGGAGATAAGACATGGGACAGCGCGTCTACAAGACGGCGTTTGACAACATCACCATCGCGGCGGTGCAGGATATTTTCTCGCTCAAGGCGGGCTCGGCCAACGGCATCGAACTTCATCAGATCGATCTGTCGGCGGGTGGCGTTACCGCTCCCGCCGAAATCCGGGTTCGTCTCAAGCGGCTGCCCGCGACTGTCACCCAAGGCACCGGCGGCAACGCGCTGACGGGTTTCGCGGCGGACTCGGGCGACACCAAGACCTCGACCGCCACAGCGCGCTCAAACGACACCACCCAATCCACCACGACAGGCACCGCCGTCGCGCTCGGCGCGTGGCAGTGGAACGTTCTTTTGCCGTGGCAGTATCTCCCCGCGCCGGAAGATCGCGACATGATCCAGGCGGGCGAGGCCCTGGTGCTCGACATTCCGGGCGCTCCGGCTTCGACCGTGGTCAGCGGCACCATCGTCTGGCGCGAGTTGCCGTAAATGGCTTACGTCTACCGGCGTCCCTTCGTCAGGCGGCCGACGCGGAAGCTGATCTTTCCGCTTCCGCCGATTCTGGCGGCGTCGGCGGGTGTTTATTCGCTTTCGGGCGTTGCGGCTCAACTGGCGGGCCCGGCGTCCGCAGGCGTTTATGTTATCACCGGCGGTGTTGCGGGCGAGGCGGTCACGCTCACGGCCAACACAGGTGCATATGCGGCAACCGGCAGCGCCGCAGCGTTCGTGCCGCTGTTGTCGGCTGGCACCGGCTCCTATGGAATTCTTGGACAGGCTGCGTTCAAGTCGAATTTCGTGGTATCGGCCGGATCCTATGCCGTCACCGGCATAACCGCACCGGACGTTGTTTCGCTGCTGGCTGTCAGTGGCTCCTACACGATCGCAGGCGGCGGAAATCTCGCTCCACTGGTGATGCGCGCCGATGCCGGCGCGTACGCGCTCACCCTCGGTGATTTTGTCCTGACCCGAACGGGCGGGGAATACGACCAGGTCTATGGCGGCATCGGCCATTACCTGGAAGAACTCGAACGCCAGCGCCAGCTTGCGAAGATCACGCGGCCCACACCGGCCCCGATCGTTCGCGAGGTGCGCGCGCATTTCAAGCCGTTGACCTTTCCGCAGCCCGCCGCGCAAGCGCAGGCGCATCCGCCCGCGCCGGTGGTGGATTTTCAGGCGATCGCGGCGCAACGCAAAGCATCGCAACTGGCGCAACAGCAAGCCGCGCAACAGGCCGCCATCGCCACACGGCGCAGGCGGGAGGCCGAGCTGTTGCTGCTGGTGTGTTAAAGCGTTTTCGAGCGAAGTGGGCACCGGTTCGCGTGAAGAAAACGCGTCAAATCAAAAAAGCGCGGTTATTCTTTGGTGCGGGCGCGCCGGAGATTGCATCGCTGACGGCAAAATGCTTCCGCACTCGCTGCACGGGTGGCCGGTTTATTTCGGGTATGGCACAAACGCTTCCTCCACTCCGCCGTCATGCTCGTGCTTGTCACGAGCATCCACGACTTCACTGCATTTCCACGAAGAAAGACGTGGATGGCCGGAACAAGTCCGGCCATGACAGCTGCGTATAGGCACGGCCTTTCGATCAGCTCGCTCGTTGTAGCTCCTGGTGCTCCGGTTTCAGGCCGCTCGCTGCATCCACCTTCTATTAAGCACTTGAGCGTACACTACGAACAGCGTCGGATGCTGTTGAAGCAAAATCTCAGGACGCTAATCCAGCAAAAACAATAAGTTGATTCACGGTCTTCACGCCGTGGATTCAAATTCGCGTCCAAGTGATCGCGCAACGATTGCCGAGTTGAAACCACGCGATGAGCCGGAGATTGAATCCGGCACGCGATGCGTTGAATCCATCACGCGATCCGCTTTGATCCCGCTGCGAGCAGGCCGATCTAAATCGCGACTCCGACTCCTGAAATCGAATTGCTGACATTCCCCGGCGACCGGGGCTTCGCATCGCGCGGCGTTTCGCGCCTTCTGCCGCTGGCAGATCCAGCAGAAAGTCCATGACCATGACCGATACCGATCTCGGCGCGACCTTGACGACCGATGAAGCGAACTATTTCGAAAGCGGCGGCGCCACGGACATCCCGGCGGCTGACGACACCGCGCAATCCGACGATCAGGGCGGGCATCCGGATCACGGCGACGACGCCAATGGCGACAACCAGCCGCAAACTGGCCAGCCGAAAGCGGAGAAAATGGTTTCGCTGGCGGCGCTGCACGAGGAGCGCAGCCGCCGCAAGGAGATTGACCGGCATAACCGCGCCCTGCAACAGCAGGTGGCGGAGCTGCGCGGCAAGTTTTCCATCATCGAGCAGTTGAACGCGCCGCCGCCGCGGAAGACGCCGACGGTTGAGGAGGATATTTTCGGCGTCGTCCGTAACACCACGCAAACCGTCGCCCAGTTGCAGCAGCGGATCGAGCAGCGCGAGCAGCAGGACCGCGTCTCGCAACATCAGAATGCGCTGGTCTCGGCCTACCGGGCGGACGCGGCGCAATTCGAAGCCAAGGCGCCCGATTTCAAGGCCGCCTACAATCATCTGCTCAACAGCCGGGCGCAGGAATTGCTCGCGCTGGGCTATGACGATCCGCAGGCGATCCACCAGGCGCTCTTGGCGGACGAATTCGCGGTGGCGCAAACTGCGCTGGCGACGCGGCGCAGCCCGGCGGAAGTGATCTACCAGTTGGCGCAGCAGCGCGGCTATGTGAAGGGTGCGGCTGGCAAGGGCCGTGCCGCCGACAGGCTGAGCACCATCGAGCGGGGCCAATACGCCAACAAGAGCCTCTCGAACACCGGCGGCGGCAGCGGCGACGGCGACATGAGCGCCGAAGCCCTGCTGAAAATGCCGATGGATGAATTCGAAGCCTGGTGCGGCAAGAACCCCGCGAAAGCCAAGCGGCTAATGGGCGGGTGAGGGGGATACAATGCAAAGCAGAGACAGGCGGTTTTAACTGGCCAGCCGGCGAAAATGTCTATAGGTCTCGCGCGCCCTGACGCTCTCTGGAGTTTGGAATGATTCACTCCCCCCGGCCGCCGATCCCTCTTCTTGAACGGTACGGTCTGACCGGTTTGGAGATCGATACCCTCGCCGCATCGCTCGTTCTTTTGAAGTTTATGGGCATTCCAGAGAACTTGCCGCCGGACGCCGTGTTCGAGGCATGGACGTTTGCTTTCTTTGGTGTGTTGGTTTTGGATATCGATTATTCCCGCTTCGCCAAATCTCTGGAGGTCCGCTCGTTTTCGCTGGCTCCGCTGGCTGCCGCCGAGCGCGATTTCAATTTCGGCGTTGATCTGGTGCTCACCTCGGGCGGGCTGAAGTTGAAATGCTATGACTATCACTGCTTCAGCCGGCCAGTCCCGCGATGAGCGCGAACATGCGAGAAGTTGATGATGCCGATTTGCTCGAAGGCTCCGTCATTACGGGCCTCTCGTTTCCGTCCTTTTCGAGCGTTCGACTCACATGCGTCAATTTTCCTCTGACGCGCAAGCAAGGCGTCGCTTCGCTGGATGTTTTCTTTTCCGGCGTGGTGGACATGAAAATTCGGAACGCAGGCGACTTGCTTGAATTGAAGGTGACAGCGCTATCGCGGCGGGAGATTAATCCCGTCCGGTTCCGGATTGATCTGGAGCACGGATTTATCACCGTGGACTGCGACCAATTGCAGGTCCGAAAGGTCATGATCAATGCAAGTCAATGGCCTTAAAGACCGGCTCGCCTCACAGTTGTGCATTTCCAGATTTGTGCGGCTTGGCGAAATTTATCGTCTCCCACCCTGTGAACAACGGGGATAGTAACTCCAGGTCAAGGAACGGCCTTCATTCCCGTAGGTTCTTCGATTGTCGGGCAAACAGTCGCTCGCGAACAGTCGCACTTGCTCTCTTGGGGAGAACCGACATGCAGAAATTCAGCTTCGGCCTGACCGATCTGACATCATTCGACAAGCCGGCCGGGGAATTCTGGCTTGACCCGAAAGCCGCGCCGGGACGGGGCAAGGCGATGGCGACCAATCTGGCCAGGACCATGCCGCAGGCCATGCTCGCGGGCTTGTGCATCGTGGCTTTCGATGCGGCAGGCAATCTGGCGGCTCTGGTGCCGCTGGCGACGGTGCATTAGCGTTTCGAGCGAAGCATGCCGCCGCTCTCGATCCGAAGCGCCCTACGGCATAACTGCGCTGGAAAACGATCGGGTCCGCTGCTATCCAGGCGGTGATCGATCGCATGGAGTTTGAAGTGGGGGCTTTTTCTATTCTGATGGCCGTGCTGGCCTTGGCCGGTGCGGTTTGGCAATACTTCGCCGCGCGGGCGCTGGTTGACCCGACCCTGCCGCCTCAATTTCAGGAAGACCCAACCAGTTCCGAGGCCAACGTGATGAGCCGGTTCGCGCTCGATATCTATGTGTGGGAACGCGCCGTGCCTGCGAAGGCGCGGCGTCAATACCTCAGGTATCTTGGGCTGCTTGCCGTTTTTGCGCTGTTTGCCGCAGCCGCGTTTTACAGTCGAGGCGACGTCGTGCCCGCATTGCTCTTCGTTGCACTTTCCGCGGTGTGCGCAGTGCAAACGCTGACGCGATGGAAGAAATACCGCGCGCTGCTCTGATCGGCGCGGCGCAATCAACGTATCTTAACAATCGACTCTGACGCTTCAGCGTTTGCGTTTTGATCGCTCGAACGAGCGATCTTGCACTCAAGTAATGGTATGGCACGCGGGTCATCTGGCTTTCGCGGGATTCCGTGCGCCTATCGTTCGGTCAAATAGTTCAAAATGAAAGGAGAAGTTAATGGGAAACGATCTTACCAAGCGCGCCGGATATTATGGCTGTCTTACCGGCGTCACCCCTTTTGGTTTCGGAGGAGGTCTTTGCGCTGACCATGACGGTAACATCTACATGCAATTGGCGACCGGAACACCCGGCGTCTCGGCTTCGTTCGGCGCGGCCTCGGATTTGGATGAGGCCCTTACAGGAACATCCATAAACGTTGCTGGAAAACGTTTTGGAATGGGGGCAAACCCAACTTCGGTTGCAGGTGGGATGGGATTTGGTAGTCCGGGGATCGGTGCGACTTACGGCTTCAAACCGTTTAACGTTCGTGACCTCGGTAAACTGCCGGCATTGTATGACTCAAACGAAGTCGCACCGATTGATCCAATCTATCAACGGCCTTGATCGCTCAGCTTTTGCATCGTGTCTGATGTATTCGATGACGAAATCCTGAACGAGCCGGCCGGAAGGCCGGTTTTTTAATGCCTGAAACTACTCTCGACCGGCGGTCGTTAAGCGCCATTCGTCGACGCCGAAGACGTGACTTTCGGTGATGCGCAAAGCCCGCAGCGTGACGCGAGCAACGCACGAGCCTCGATAGCCTGACGTTCACACACAGGCCCGGGCTTTGGCTTTTTCTTTGCCGTGTTTTCTCTCCGCGAACAGCGACCTGCTTCGCCGGAAAACACGCCCACATCACATCCTCACATCTTTGGAGACATTGACATGTCATCGACCAGCTATGGAGTGAACGATTCACTCTCGAACAAGCTGTGGGCCAAAAAGCTCTCGGCGGAAGCGCTGAAGGAAACCTACTTCGGCAAATTCATGGGCACTTCGTCCGACAACATGATCCAGCTCAAGCCGGAAACGTCCACCAACGCGGGCGACACCGTCACCTTCGGGCTGCGCATGCAGCTGCAGGGCGACGGCGTGACCGAGTGCGCAGACCCTGATCGGCAACGAGGAATCGCTGACCACCTATTCCGACAAGGTGACCATCAACGAGCTGGCGCATGCGGTGCGCGTGCGCAACAAGAACACCATCGACGCCCAGCGCGTGCCGTTCAATCTGCGCGACGAAGCCAAGATGGGCCTGAAGGACTGGTTCTCCAACCGGTTCGACACGGCGATGTTCAACCACCTCGCCGGCAACACGCTGGTGACCGACATGCGCTATGCCGGCAACAACGCCATCACCGCGCCCTCGGCCGGCCGGATCTTCCGTGCCGGCGCGGCGACCGACGACGCCACCATCAACGCCGACAACACCAAGGTGTTGACCCTCGGCGTCATCGACGCTCTGCGTCGAACGGCCGGTAACATCCTCGCCGCTGATCCGCCCGATCAAGGTCAACGGCGAGAACAAGTACCTGATGTTCCTGCACGACTACCAGGTGACGGATCTGCGCACCAACACCAACTGCGGCCAGTGGCTGGATATCCAGAAGGCGGCGCTGGCCGGCGGCGCGGCCGACAAGAGCCCGATCTACACGGGTGCGCTCGGCGAATACAACAACGTCATCCTGCACAAGTCGAACCGCATCCCCAACGGCATTTCCAATGCCGGTGCGGCAGCAGACCTCGACCCGCCGCGCGGTGTTCTGCGGCGCGCAGGCCGGCGCGCTCGCCTTCGGCAAGGAGTTCGCCGAGGGCGTCAACTACAAATGGGTCGAAGAACTCTTCGACTACGAACGCGAACTCGGCGTGTCGGCGCAGACGATCTGGGGCGTGAAGAAGACCGTGTTCAACGCACAGGACTTCGGCACCATCGTCGCCACCACGTTCGCCGTCGCGCACTGACGCGCGGATTTAAATTGAGCCCGGGCCATGACCCGGGCTCAAACCGTCTTCCATTCCAGCGACAAGGATCATCAACATGGCTACCGGAACTCCGGGCTCGACCGCCCGCCAGAACAACGCCCAGCAGGTGCACTATCTGCGCTTCGCGGTGAACTTCAACGATGCCGGCATCGCGTCCGGTGCTCCCAAGCAGTGGCTTCCGAAAGGAGCGCTGATTACGGGATCGGACGTCTATGTCGGCACCGCTTTCAATGCGGCGACCACCAACGTGCTCACCGTGGGCACCAACGCCGCGTCGTTCAACAACATCGTGGCGGGAGCGGATGTCGACGAAACGGCCATCGCGCTCACCAAGGGCATCAAGCCGACGGGCACTGCACTCGGCCCGCTGGCAGCGGATTCCCAGGTGTTCGCGTCTTATACCCAGACCGGCACGGCGGCGACGGCGGGCTCCGCCGTGGTCGTGATCCAATACATCCCGAACAACGATCTCTGATCCTTTGTCTGTGGATCACTGGTTGCACTATGCGGGGGCGGCGGTTGTTCTCGAACCGCCGCCTTCGCCGTCTCAACCCACTGTAAAAGCGAAGGTGCGCCATGGGGACGCTGCTCGACCTCAAGACCCGGATCGCGGCGGACCTGACGCGCGACGACCTGACAAGCCAGATCGCCAACGCGGTCGGCGACGCCATCCGGTTCTACGCGCGGCAAAGGTTCTGGTTCAATCAGTCGCGAAACCTGACATTTAACACCGTTGCGGGGCAGGGCGATTACGGCGCCGCCGATCTTGCGTCGATTCCCAATCTCGTTCGTATCGACGCGCTGTTCATTCCGCAAAATCAGTCGATCTATCCGCTCGATCGCTATGAGCCGGCGGATTTCGAGGTGGTCGTCCGCAAGCCTTGGCGGCGGCAAACCGACGTCGTTCACCGTCATCGACAACACCATCCGGCTGTGGCCGGTGCCCAATACCGTTTTCACGATGAGGCTGCACGCGCATTACAAGCTGCCGTATCCGGCGGACGGCGACACCAATGCCTGGACCGACGACGCCGAAGAGCTGATCCGCAGCCACGCCAAGATGCTGCTCTACATCGATGTGCTGGAAGATCCCGACGGCGCGATGCGGATGCAGCAGAAAATTCCAATGCTGCTCGATGCGCTGAACGCGGAAACCTCCGCGCGCATGTCGAACGGTGTGATCGAAGCCACGGAATTCTAGAGTTCAATTTCCAGACGGCCATAACCACGGATGCCCGAAATGCCGCTGACCCAGTTCGGCGAATAGCGTCCCGATGTCTCGGATTACGAAGCCTCGACCTCGCGCAACGTGCAAAACGTGTTGCCGCGCGGCGACGGCTATGGGCCGTTTCCGAGCCTGACCGCGCTGTCGCAATCGCTCGGCGCGCAATGCCGCGGCGCGTTCGTGGCTTACAAATCCGACGGCTCGGTGACGATCTTCGCGGCGACCGCGACCGACCTGTTCATCGATGAACAACACCACCTTCACCTGGACCAAGGTCTCGAAGGGCGGCGGGCCGTATTCGTCGGTCTCCAGCACGGACCAGTGGCGGTTCGTCGCAGTTCAACAATCTGGTGATCGCGGTGCAGGCCAACGTCGCGCCGCAGGTGTTCGACATCGTTACATCGACGGCGTTCGCCGATCTCGCGCGGCTCGCCGCCGCAGGCGCGCTATATCGATATCGTCGGCCGCTTCGTGGTGCTGTCCGGGCTTCTGTCCAATCCCGCAACGGGTGCAGTGGTCGGGCCTCAACGACGTCAACGGCGCCGACAGCTGGACGCCGGGGGTCAATTCGTCGGACTTCCAGGACCTGCCGGATGGCGGCATCGTGCGCGGCGTCGCCGGCGGCGAGACCGGCGTCATCCTGCAGGACCAGCGCGATCCGGCGCATGACGTTTGTGCCGGGCTCGCCGGTGATCTTCCAGATCGAGCGGATTTCGCAGGACAAGGGGCTGTTCGGCCCCTACTGCCTGATCCGCGCCGGCGAGCGGATCTTCTTCTTCTCGTCGCAGGGCTTTCATCGCATCGATCCCGGCGGCTTTCCGGCGCCGATCGGGCGCGAGCGGGTGGACCGCACATTCTTCGCCGATCTCGACAAAGGCAACCTGCAGCTTTTCATCGGCGCCGCCGACCCGCGCAATTCGCGGGTGTTCTGGGCCTACAAGTCCGCCAACGGCACCGCCAACCAGTTCGACAAGATCCTGTGTCTACGATTGGGTGCTGGACCGCTTCACGCCGATGAAGATCGGCGGCGAATATCTGCTGCAGGTGTCGCAGCCGGGCCTGACGCTGGAAAGCCTCGACGCCATTTCATCGTCCATCGATGCGCTGACCACGTCGCTCGACGATTTCTCAACTTCGGTGACGCCGGAGCTCGCCGCGTTCGACATCAGCCACATGCTGAACTTCTTTCGCGGCCCGAATCTCGAAGCGACGCTGGACACGGCGGAGCAGGGCACCGACGGACGACGCCTGAAGGTGCGCGGCTTTCGCCCTGTCACCGATGCGCCGTCCGTTGTTCGGCTCCGCATCGAAACGCGAAACCCAGCAGGCGGCCTCGATACCTGGCGCGGAAAGCCCGATCAATTCCATCACGGGCCGATGCAACATGCTGGTGGCGAGCCGCTACAGCCGTATGAAGGTGAGAATCCCGGCCGCGACCGCCTGGACATTCATCGCAGGCGTCGAGCCCGACATCACCGCGACCGGAAAACGATAACCAGACGATAGCGCATCGGCCCGCTTCAAGCGCACGCGCCGCGCTCTTCATGCCGCACAGAGAATATTGAAATGACAGTCTCCACCAACGAGCGCGAGCTTTCCAAGTTCGCCATCGCGCTGCAACAGCTTGAGCAGGGGCGATCCAATGCCGCTGGCCTATGCACGCTGGCGGCCAACACGACGACGACGCCGGTGAAGGCGCCGAACTGCGCTGCCACCAGCAAAGTATTCCTTTTTCCGGCTACGGCGCATGCGGCGACGGAGCTCGGCAACGGCACACTGTTCGCAGGCACGGTCGCGAACGGATCGTTCACCTTCACGCACGCCAGCAACACGCAAACCGACAGGAGCTTCTTCTTTGTCTGCCTCGGTTGAGCTCGTCTGCGTCGACCCCAAGCGGGTTCACGATGTCTGGCCGCATGCGATGGAGCTGATCCAGCGCGCGATCAAGCGAACCAATCTCAGCCATTCGCTGGATGTCGAGTACGACGTGCTGCATGGCGACGGCCTGTTGTGGCTCGCCTGGAATGGCAGCGCCATCGAGGCGGCGGCCACGACCTCGCTGATCGAGACCGATCGCGACAAGGTTTGCATCCTGACGGCCTGCGGCGGCGAGGAGATGCGGCGCTGGCTGCCGCTGATGAGGGCCATCGAAGCCTACGCCAAAGCCGAGGGCTGCGCCTGTGTCCGCATCTATGGACGCAAGGGATGGCAGCGCGTTCTCGATGGCTATCAGGCAAAGCACGTCATCTTGGAGAAGGATCTGGCATAATGGGCGGCACCAGCACGCAACAACAGCAACAGACATCGACGACGACCCCCTACGCTCCCGCGCAGGGCACGATCAACGATATTCTCGGCAAGCTCGGCTCGCAGGTGCCGAAGTCCGATCTCACCGCGACGGAAACCGGCGCGCTCGACACGTTGAAGACGAACGCGGCCGGCGGAAATCCTTATGCGGGCGCGATCGGTAACGCAGCGACGGGGCTTTTGAACGGTGGCGGCGCGCAGGCCAACGATGCCGGCATCACGAGCAATCTTGCGGACTACAAAGGATTGCTGACGCCTTATGCCAACGGATCGATGGTCGGGCAGAACAAAGCGTTGCAGGATCAGCTCGACACGATCCGCAACGATGTCACCAGTCAGGTCAACGGGCAATTCGCGGCGGCGGGGCGCGACGGTTCGGCGGCCAATCTGCAGGCACTCGGGCGCGGCATCGCCCAGGGCGAAGCGCCGGTGATCGCCAGCCAATATAATCAGGACACCCAGAACCAGCTCAATGCCGCGAACAGCCTGTATAGCGCGGGCAACAGCACCTACGGATTGCTCAATCAGAACAATCAGGCTGCGAACGCCAACAAACAGGCGGGAGTCGATGTCGGCTCCGCCGCGCTCGATGCCAATAATTATGGCGCGAACCAGCTTCTTGCCGAGGAAGCGCAGCGGCGCGGCATTCCGCTGCAGAACCTGCAGACGCTGCTCGGCGCGGTCTCTCCTGTGGGGCAGGCGTTCGGCACGATGAGCGGCTCCTCCAGCGGATCGCAAACCATGTCGGGCGCCGACCAGTTTTCGAAAATCGCCGGCGGTGTCGGCGGTCTGTTGAAATTCCTGCCGTCGGACCGGCGGCTCAAGGACGACATCGTGCAGGTGGGTACGCTGTTCGATGGCTCGCCGGTCTATCGCTATCGCTACAAAAACAGTCCCGTCTATCAACTCGGCCTGATGGCGCAGGATGTCGAGACGAAAAACCCCGATGCGGTGACCGAGATCGGCGGGTTCAAGATGGTCGATTATCACGCCGCCACCGAGGCGGCACGCCGGGCAATGGAGGCTGCATAATGGGTCTGCTCGATTTTTCGTCGCCGGACGATTCCTCTGGATGGCTCGATCTGCTTCGCAACTCGGCCATGAACCAAAATCTCAGCGCTGGTCTTGGTTCGGACACGGCAAGTTACGGGCAGGAAGCGAATGCTTTCTCTCCCATGCAACAGCAACAGCCGCTGAGTTCTCAAAATAGCGCCGCCGCGCAGGCGCGTATCCGCCGGCGTGGTTGACAGCGGCAGCGGTCGCGCCCAGCCACGACAGTTTTAATTCGCCCGCGAATTGGGGCGCCACACCGAATGCGCCCGCGAACTCTGCTGCGCCTTCTGCTGTTGCGCCGTCGGCGGGGAGCGTGGCCCAACCGGCTGGTGCTTTGCCGCGAAGCGCTCCCGCGCAAGGCTCGCCCGACATCGGCGACCGATTGGCGGCGGGCTTCCATAGCTGGGCGCAGACGCCGGTGGGGTCTCCCTTCGCGGCGATCTCGAACGGCATTCAGGGATTCTCGACCGGCCAGCGCACAGACGCCGCCGGCCTCAAGCAGCAGCAACAGCAGGGGCAACAACAGGACGCGGACTCTCCGGCGCCATCAGCTCAGGCGATTTTCCGGGCGCTGGTCGCGAAAGGCGTGCCACCTCAGCACGCGCTGTCTGCGGCCCTCGGGCAGACGAAGGGGCAGCGTCCGGCGCGGTCGTAAGTCTGTTTAGCAGCCGACGCACAGCGGATTTGTTCTGCACATGGATAGCTCGGCTTGGATGCGCTGTGTCCAAATTCAATGTGTCTGAAAAACTAACAATTCATTGATCTGTCTATCGACACTAAGCAAAGGAGCGATCAAGTGCCCAATCCCATGTCAAACGCCACCTCTGACTCCACGCCAAATTCAACGCCAAATCCTATGTCCAGCGATTGTTACATCGACAGCGATGGGAGGCTTCATATTGTTGTACACAAAGCACCGCCATCCGATGGGTTTACATTCGGCGATCTAACCGGATCGACTCCGATGGCCGAGATCGCCCCCGCCAATCTTGCTGCCGTGCAACCGCCTCCCAGCCTCCCGCAGACTGAGCAGCCGTCGCCGGACCGGCAGGTGCTTGAGCAGATCGCACGAGCCAAGCTTGCTAAGGCGCTGGCTGAGGGCAAGAACAACAGCGATGAGGCGTATCGAACCTATGCCTTCCATGTGGGGCTGCCTGAAGCCGATGGACGGACCGCCTATGCGGAGGGCGGATTGATGGGATGGCGGGATGAAATATATGCAGCGGCCCGGGCTGCAAATGACGCATTGCATGGCGAAAGTTTCAGTACAGCCTATCCGTTTTATGAGGCTGCGGAACGGGAACGATATGCAAAGTACCGGGAGCAATATCCGATTAGAGCGGCGGCTTTTGAAGCCGCGGGCAACCTGACTGCGAACGCTGCAGCATCGGCTCTCACCGCTGGAGCATTGCCGGCTGTTGTCGAAGGGTCGCAAGCCGCGCGGTTTGGCTACGCTGCCGGGAAAGGATTGCTGGATGGCGCGCTGACCGGTGGGATCAAGGACGCCGGAGAAAGCACAGGGAACTGGCAGGATCGGGTTGACGCAGCGAAATTGGTGCAGTGGCAGGTGCCATCCAGGGGGATCGATCGTTTTTATGCGGCCGGCCAAAGAGCCAGGGAAAGCAATTTCGATCAAGAGCGGACGGGCTTATGGTGTCGGTGCGACGAAAATCTTATCCCGCCGTTCGGGTGGGCTCCTTCTTATGGATCGCCTGTCGAGCAATTCCTGCGATGACGATTTTTTGCTCAGAATAAGACGAACGGCGAATGCCATGATGGCGATCACTGCGTCCCGAATGAAGTCCGGTGGTGCGCCGTCGTGATGGCTTCGGAAAATCAGAGCAAAGACAAACCGCCAGATCAAAAGCTCGAGCAGTGAGGTATCGCTCAAATCCGGAAAAGTCGGATAGTGGTAGCGAATGACGGCATAACCGGTTGCCCACAGTCCGAAAAACAGAAAGACCCCGTTCATACCGCCCGAGTCTGAAAAGACTGGTCACGAGCCCCGTCGCGATAAAGGTCATGCCGCACACAAGGTCAATGATTTTCCCCGTGGTCCATGTTCGAAGCGGAGCCAGCTCCGCTTCGCTCAGGTGTTTCAGCCTCTTGCGATAGGCCGCGAAGAAGGTCGCTCCGAGCACGATCGCGAGCAATATAATAGCGGTTTCGCCCAGATCATAGGGCTCAGCATGAACGCAATCGCGCCAGCCAACAGAAGCGCGGCAAGCGGCAGTGCGATGACGAGCATCGCGGGCGTCAAATGACGCTGCCAGTTTTGGATGAAAGAATTTTCGGCCATGCGCAGTCCTCGTCAATCGTCTGTATGATGACCGGCCGGGCGAAACGCCCAGATGATGCGCGCGAAGAAGACCAGGATTTGCCGAGCGATTTTCGCGGGCTTGCGCCAGCGCTTTTCAGCCATTGCAAAAAAGTTGCGATAAACCCGGTAGGCCGAGAAGATCCAGAGCGGAAGCCCGAGAAATAAGGGATGTAGATCCAGCCAAGCTCGCGATTGCGGCGTAACAGTCACGGCGTACAAAAAAAGCGGCCACGCGGCGAAAAACCAGAAAATCAGAAATGCGCGGAAAGCCGGTGATCGCCTGGCGGCGTTTGCTGGATTGCTGGTGCGTCATTTGGGCTGCAACGAAATTGCGGGAAGGCGGGAAGTCGATCCTGAAAGCATCGATACAGGCTTTTCCGTTCAGCTGACAACCGAAAACATCAAGGTCGTTTTCGTGTAGCACCTGGGATCTGGCCCCAGCCGATAGCGCGCGCCAGTTCTTACTGCATGGATTTAACATCACACAACGAATGGCGGCTCCTTTGAGCCGCTTTTTCATTTTTGGAGCACCGAATGACGTTTTTCAAGTGGAGCCGCACCGCGTCATCGAACGCGACGGCGGATTCGACATGCCCGTTTCCCGAAGGCATGGCACCGAGCGCGGTGAACGATGGCGTGCGCGGGCTGATGGCCGCCGCCGCGAAATATCGCGACGACATGGCGGGCGCGATCCTGACCAGCGGCACGTCGACGGCTTACGCGGTCTCGTCGTTTCAAGGCTTCGACAGCCTCGCGCATCTCGACGGCGCGCGCATTGCGTTCACGCCCCACACCGGCAACGGCGCGGTGGCGACGCTAAACGTGGATGGCCTTGGCGCGAAACCGCTGCGCAGTTCGCCGGGTGTGGAATTGCCCGCCGCCATGCTCGTTGCAGGCACGCCCTATGTCGCGAGTTATTTCAACGCGACCGGGGAATTCATCCTGCACAGCTTTTTCAACCTTTCGAACGTGGTGCCGATCGGCGCGTTCATGCCGTTTTCGTCAACGACGGTGCCCAACAGCAATTTCATCCTGCCGTTCGGACAGGCGCTTTCCCGTTCGATCTACGCCACATATTTCGCGATGGTGTCGACCACCTTCGGCTCCGGCGACGGCACCACGACCTTCAACGCACCGGATCTGCGGGGGCGGGTCATCGCCGCGCAGGACAACATGGGCGGCGTCGCGGCGGGCGCGTATCACGACGGCAGGGAGCGGAGTTGATGGGATAACCTTCGACGCAACCGGCGGCGCTCAAAACAATGATGGCACGCGCTAATATTCCAAATGCAAACGTGCCTGTTACAATTACCGATCCAGGCCACACGCACGTTTTTAGCTCAGGTGTTTTTATCGGGGGATCCACCATTGGAAATGGCAATGGATTGCAGGTTAGTGGAGCGGCCACTTCATCTAGTACAACCGGCATTACCGCAGCGTTCAATCTCAACGGTAATGTGGCGCAGGCGGCCACGGTCGTCATGCAGCCCTCGATCGTGCTGCCATTTATGCTGCGTGTTATTTGATCAGGTTGGGTTCCATCCAAGCGATATTAGCTTTTGCGGGCTGGCTATTAACGGCTCGCCCAATACTCTCCCACATCTTGGAGAGCCCAACATATGAGAGCGAAGGCCTCAAATATAAATTCAGGGACAGAAAAAATTGCTGGTCGTCTTCCTAGCTCTGCTCGGAGGGAAATAATCATCTCGCTCACTGTTAAAGGCCTCTGGTCAGCCACTATAAAGGTCTGCCCAAACGCTTTTTCGTTACCTAGAATTGCCGCAACTGCTGAATTAAAATTCTTTAAAGAGAGTAGAGACCGTTTAGCCGTTACGCCGCCGATTGGCAAAGGCACGGGGAGTGCTGCAATTTTACGAAGCGTTGCAACGTTTCCTTTGGCGCGTTCACCATCAATGACAACGGGCCGAAGAATTGTAATTGGCGCGCCGAACTTCTTAATCGCGTTCTCTGCCGCCAGTTTTGAGCGGCCATATAGAGTTGTAGGTCGCGGCTCGTCGTTCTCAGTCAGGATGGACCGTGACGATGAGCCAGACTGAGCGCCAATCGAAGAAACGAATATGATTTGCTTAACGCCTGAATATATAGCGGCTTCGCAAAGTCGAACGGTGGCGTGGTGATTTACGCGGTCCAGTTCATCTGCCGTGCTTCTGCGATGAGCGATTCCCCGCTAGATGCACGATAACGTCAACGTCTTTCAGAAACGGCAACCAGTCAAATTGCTGATTAAGATCTGGAATTTGACGGAAGGCAACTCCTTTCGTTTCCGAGCGGCCGGCGGCTATTACAAAATGATCTTTAAGCAGAGATCTCCACAAGGCTTTTGCCGAGAAAGCCTGATGCCCCTGTAATTAGAATTCTCATGTCAGCTCCGGGCTACCTGCTCTATGAGAAGGCGGAGCCTGCCACACAAAACTTTTGGTAGCAACGATTGTGTTAACAACTAATAGAGCGATTGTTATGCGTCAGGAGGAGGGAGATTTTCGGCGAGCCTGTTTGATGTAAAATTTGTGACTGGTATATACTTTGTAAAATCTCGCGCCGTGTTAATTTTTAGGCGTGCCCCATTAACCTGATCGGCAAACCCGGCGGTAGGGGTCTCTTGAAATAAAAGTCAAGATTCAGAATTCGCTTCGGCTTCGGTGTAAGACGGCTGCAAATCTCCGATATTTCCTCGGCGCTGAGTTGGTGCTGCAACTCATGGCTTCCGTACCAATCGAAAGTGTTGAGAACAGTCGTTTCGTATAAACGCTCTTTGTATCGGTCTCCGGGTGGCACCTCGCCTCGAACCATGAAGTTCGCTTTTTCCAGTATAGGCCCCAGAACGGGAACCATCCGAAGGCGGGCCATCAATTTTGCATATCCCAGTATTGTATTGAACGAGCAGCGTGAGAGGATCGCTCGCAGGGGACGGTAGACCAGCCAGTATCTCGTCATCCAAACAAGATCGTTTGGATATCGAAGATAGCAACTGAACGAAAATTCGCCGTCGGGCCCAACCATATTCCAAAGGGCGCGAGCAGTTGTTTCAACGCTCGGAGTATGCTGGATTGCCGCATTGCAAATAACGAGACCGTTGATCGAGTTTGACTTTATCGGATGAGCATCGATTGAGCACTGGATCACATCAACGTTGTCCAAGCCTCGCAGATTGTCTTGCATGATTTCGTCGACGCTATCGGATAATTCAAGAGCAATGACGTGCTTTGCGCCATATTCCGACATCCAGCGAGAATGCATTCCGCTGCCTGCTGCGCAATCGATGATCAGCTTGCCGCGAAAGTAGTCCGGCGATCCAAACGCTCCTTTTGCTATATGAGTTAGCCAATTCGCCTTAAAGCGATCATAGTTGAAAGTTATTCCATTCGTCGCCAAACGAGGTCACGGTTGTCTTGATCGAAGGGTCGAGAATAAAGCGCGGTACGCCGTTGATAATAGGATAATGTCGGCCTGCTGTTGAAATAAGATCACCGGTCAGTATCTGCTCGCCATCCCGGGTTACGTTGCCCGCGAGCTTAAGATCAGCCCCGTCAATCGGATCGCACAGGTAGTCCAACAGTCTGATGTGCATTCGCTTCCTCAACCTGACCGAAAATTTGTCGCAACCTTCATTATTTTATTCTCATTGGTTACAACGAGCCCGTCGCACGTGTCGCGAGGTCCGGGCGAGTTTCATTGGGATTTCGCATCTTGTCCACAATAGAACGGCCCTTCGCGATGCCGGGAATTTCAACCCAAAAATAACACGCCCATGCTGCGATGATTGCGATCAGGATTGATGCTGCTGAAAAGATCCCAGCGAGGTACTTTCCAGCTGGATTGTGGGAATTTCTACTAATCTATACGTTAAGGCGGATACAGTGAATGCAACGATGATGGATAGGGCCATGACGAATATGTTGTTAGCCGGCATCAAAGGATGACTAGCCACAAACAGGGCGCTCAAATAAAATATCGGCCAATGAAGCAGATACAAGCTAAACGATAAGCGGCCTATAAAGCGAAGCGGGGCGATCTCCGACCATTGCAGAAATTCTCGAGATGACGCTACTGCTCCGATCATTAGAGCTGCACCGACCGCTGAGGGAATTATAGTCGTAGCTTTATAATAAACGGCATACTGGCCAGTAATCTGCAGAACGATAAGGCCTAGAATAAACGCGGCGACCGCTATTAATTTTCTTTCACCAATTGCGAGAGCTATCTCTCTGGGCAAGAAAAGTCCTGCATAGAACCATAGCGCTAAACGAAGTTCACTAAAGGCCAGCAATATTGACAGGCTGAAAAATGCGACCCACTTGAAGCGCGGTCCGATGAACTTATGAATAAAGAAAAAGCCCGGCAAAACGGCAGAGCCGACGAGCTCGGGCCAAATGGACCATGTTGGTCCGTTGACCCATGAAGACCGTAAAAAAAGATTATCCCAAAGTTGGTCAAGTGTTGGTGCGGGCCAAAACACGTGCTGAAAAAAACCAGAAAGGCCAGCCGGCGGCGGATCGAGGCGGATGAGTGTTGTGCATGCGAAAGCAAAGAAAACCGAAAATATAAATGGCGGAATGATCCTGAATAATCTTCTGACGTAAAATCGCAGAAGGTTCTTGTCTCGCCCGATTGCTTGACTAAGCACATAGCCGCTCAAAACAAAAAAGAACATCACCGCTGCTGCTGGGTTAAACGCGTAAAGCAGCCATTCAAGGCCGAACGAAATAGGTTCGCCTGTGAAGGCGCTCATTCCGTGATGAATACAGACGGTTAAAGCCGCGAGTCCACGCAGGCTTTCCAGCCTCGGATCAAATCCACCTCTGCCCATACTAGTTTCTAGCACAGCGCTTATCAGGCCATCAACACAACCAAGTCGCTTTCAGGAAGCTTTCTTGTCCACAGCCGCCCGTTGCTAACCTTTTTATTTGGAAGGCTTGGCTGAGACGTCGTTAATGTACCCTCCGATACTGCCCGCCATCGATCAATGACCGATCTTTAGTCCCTGCAGACAGCCAATGAGGCGTGTATTATTGTCGTTCTCGTAAACATTCAATCAAGCCTTAGCCAAAGATTTTGACGGTCCTCTGGCCAGCCTCCGGCGAATCCATGCGCGCGCTGGTCTTTCAAAGAAATAATAGCTCCCGATTGATGCCGCGATCAATGTGGCGGACGCTGAGAAAACCATCAAGTAGGGATGCCCGGCGAACGGTGGCAGTTTTGCCAATACGTGCTTCCATCCGATCCAGAAAAACCATTGAAGAAGGTAGACCGAGTAGGAAATGTCTCCGAGAAATACCAATGGACGCGTAGCGCAAAGGCGCGCGAATATCTCAGTTCGATCGGCAATCGCAAGGAAGTAAACGGCGGCTGTAAAGCATAGCGATGTAACGCCATATCCGAGCATATGATAATTATGATAAACGACGAACGGTAGCGCCAAGAAAATGGCTGACAACGGCAGCGATGTTTTGAATTTAAACTGTGCCGATGCCGTGTAGGCGGCCGCGCCCATAACGAACTCAGCTGAGCCATGGATCAGATTGCCGTTAAATGAATTTTCGGCGATGTAGGCGCCGAGAAGTATAACGGCAATGGGCCAATGCCTCGGCAATTTGGAAGTTACAAAAATAAGAAATGGAAATGCGAGATAGTTGAAAAACTCGATCGAGATCGACCACGACCCTGGATTAGGTCCTACGACGCCAAACCATTCTTGGATCAGCAAAAGTGACATGATGGTAGACGTCGCGCTATATCCGCTGCTCTCGGTCGGGGTAACGCCAACTTTAACGGCGACCGCATAAGTGATGAGCATTAGCAGCGTTGTTGCAAGATGAAGCGGGTATATGCGAGAAAATCGCGCAACGGCAAATGAGATCAGCTTCGCGGAAGACAAGCCCGCTGAGAACTGCGAATTGTAGACGTGGCTTAGTATGAAGCCGCTTAGAACAAAAAATATGTCAACTCCCAAAAAGCCGTACTCTGAAAACGGATCGGCGAACCCGAACGTCAACTCGGTACCAACGGGGGTGCGTATGTGAAAAAAGAGCACCATAAGCGCGGCGATGCCTCGCAAGCCCGTAAACCTCGGCAGGTTCGCATTCATTTTAGAAAGAGCCTTCTCTTCGAAAATTCAATGGACCCTGGATAGCATTTTTAGGAGTGGACCAGAAATTGGGCTCTCATTAACGATTGCATTCCTGGGCGCGGTGCCGTCGGCGCTCGGCTCATCCGGAGCACTCAAATACACCGATGATTATTAAATGGGTGTCTAGCACAACGATTAGCTGTACAACAATACAACCAACCCGCCGACGGGCGGCTTTTTATCTTTTCAAATGCCCCCGTTTTCGGGGGCTTTTTGTTTTTAGGGGGGCCGAATGGGTATGTCCTCAAGGCTCCAATCCGGTCCCTCTGGAATCTCCAATACCGCCAGCCGTCAACCGACAATCGATAATTCGGCGTTGATCGCGGCCCATGCGAGGCTATGGTCGGTCGCGCAAATTTCTGACGCCAAAGATGGCCGGATCGCACTGAACAACGTACCGATCGCTAAACGGGTTCTGTTCTTAAAGTTCAGCAGCTCCGGATTATTTGGGCACTACGCGCCTGATCAGAAACGTATTGCTTTTTGTCTTGCCAGCTTCTTCGTATCCGCGAGACAATATTTCGTTGATGCAGTCACATCGCCAATGTTTTCGCTCAAGGTGCTCTATTGCAATCGCTCGTGGCCATAGTGTCACGGGCGCTTCGATGAAGAAGGGGACGAGAACTTTATCCTCGTAACCTTCCACGTCTATCTTAAGAGAGGATACGTTACGGATACCGGTATCCGTTAGTATAGTAATCAGTCGCTTTGATTGTATTTTGATCCCATCTTCACTGATACGTGACGCACCGAGATTGCCGTTACCTGTGCTCATTGATAGCTCGCCGTCGCAGTCCCCAGCGGCGGCCTTCACTAGTGTGATGTTATTCAGTGTTGTCAGGTTTGCATTAAATTCTAGCCGATCATATGCGGTTGGATGGGGCTCGATGGCGATCACCCGCCCATTGCCTCCAACACTGGATGACATGACCACTGCAAACGTTCCTGCGTTGGCGCCGACATCCACGAATACTCCGCCCACGGGCGTGTGCTGTCTGAGGAAATCAAGTTCATCGATATTGTATCGACGATTGAACAGCGCTCCTCGTTCTGTTGCGCTATCTCGATGGTGGAAACGAAACGGAGCGCCTTGGTAAATCGTATCAATTGGGCTCGCGCCCATAAGGCGAGACATGAGCGGCCGGAATGCCCCGCGCCGCAGCTTCGAATTCTGGATCAGGGCTAGAAGTAATTTCTTCACTGGGGTTGGTGAATACGTTCCGAATGCACCTGCGGTCATTTCGTGTCCCATGATATCGAACGAGTAGCGCGAGATAACACATGAATTTCCTGCAACCAAGCCGCCTCCGGGCGGCTTTTTTGTTTCAAAAGCCCCGGATTTCGGGGGATTTTTGTTTTGAGAGGGCCGAATGAGCATGTCCTCAACACCCCAATCCGGTCCCTTGGGTTTCTCCCGCATCGCCAGCCGTCAATCGACCATCGATCATTCGGCGTTGATCGCGGCCAATGCGCGGCGATGGGCCGTCGCCCGGGTTTTGACCGCAAAAGCCGGGGCGTTTCGCGCCACCGTACAGCGGCTGATTGCGGCGCGGGATCGTTACGAGCCGGTTACGCAGGCAACCGGCGTGCCGTGGTTCGTGATTGCCGTGATCCACGAACGCGAGGCCTCGCAGCGGTGGGATGCCTCGATCGCGCAGGGCGATCCTTGGGCGCGTGTCTCGACCCATATTCCGAGAGGCCGCGGTCCGTTTGCCTCATGGGACGACGCAGCGCGCGACGCACTTGTTCACTGCGCGCCCTATGCGGCCACATGGCAAGACTGGTCAACTGGCGGCGCGCTGACACTGCTCGAGCAATATAACGGTCTCGGCTACGCCAATCGAGGTTGTCCGTCACCCTACATCTGGGCGGGCACGGATCAATATGCGCGCGGCAAGTATGTCGCCGATGGTCATTACGATCCCGACATCGTTGACACTCAACTCGGTTGCGCCGGGCTGTTGCGGGCGATGACAGAGGTTGATGCGTCGGTTGCAAGCGCGCTCGGTACGTTCGGAGTTGCCTCATCCCCGCCGCCGCCCGAGGCAACGCCAACGACCGAGGATGCGCGTGATAGCCGGGCGCCGCCGCCCGCGACAACACCGGCAACGGCACGGTCAAAATCGTTTTTGCAAACCATCGCCGGCATTATCGGTGCGATTGCTCAAGCTTTTGTGAGAGGAGAGAAGAAATCATGATCGTGAAAGCTGCGTGGACCAAGTTCAAGGCGCTGTGCCTGCATTCGCTCACCGTCGCATGGTCTTATCTGCTGGCGTGTGTGGGAGCGATGTTTCAAGGCATCGATGCGATTGCCGATGCTTTGGGCGATCCCAATCTGAAGGACCAGATCACGGCCGCGATTGGAGATACCAAAACCGTCGGCCGTATTTTGCTCGGCGTCGCGGTGGTGACGATGATCGCCCGGCTGCGCTCGCTCAGGAAGACGGCGTGATGTGGAGCGCGGTCTTTGGTTTTCTCGGCGGGCCGATCGTATCTGGTCTGCTGAACGCCTATAAGGCCCGGCTCGCCAGCATCAATTCGCAGGACCAGATGGCGCTCGATCTTCTGCAAAAGGAAATCGATGCGGACATCGCCGCGCGCGCGGAAGCGACCAGGCTGCTGATCGCCGAGCAGGGGCGTTGGTACACGGCGATGATCCGCCCGCTGTTCGCGCTGCCATTCATCATCTTCGCCTTCAAGATCGTGGTCTGGGACAAGGTGTTGAAGCTCGGCGTGACCGATGGGCTGGATCCGCATTTCTGGAGCGTGTTTCAAACCATCGTCGTCTCGTATTTCGGCGCAAGCGCGGTGGAGCGGGTCTCGCGCATCTTCAGGAAAGCATGATCCGCGCGGCGGATCGGACACAATCGGGGCCATCATGATCACGAACAGCGAAGTGCGCGATATCGCCGAACAGGTGGCCAAAGCCACGGTGAAGGAATTTTTCCTGGCGCTGGGCGTGAATGCCGACGATCCCGATGCGGTCATCGCCGTGCAGAAGGACTTCGCCTATTTGCGGGCGTGGCGCGAGGCGAGCGACACCGTCAAGCGCAAGGGCATCGGTGCCGCCGTCACCATTGTCGTCACCGGAATGCTCGGCCTGATCTGGCTGGCCCTGAGCCGGCACTAAACTTAGCACGAGGCTTTGCTGTGATGCTGCTTCTCGATCCACCTTGGCAGCTCGCAACGCCGATCGGCGACGCGCAGTGCCACGTTTTCATTCCCGGCGGCCGGGACGAACCCGCGCGCTATCACTGCTCGATCGATGCGACCGGTGAGTTCTGGGAGTTCACCCAGGTCGAAGTCCGTCGCAACACCAATATCACCGAAGGCCGGACGGGGCTAACGCCGTTCGCGCCGGACGTCATGGCGCGGTTTGCGCCGATGCGACAAGTCGCCGATGCGATGAGCGCGCGTGCGACGTCGTCGACGAAATCTGGACCTTGTTCAGCCGGGCGCGTCTGAACACCCGCATCGCTCAACACACGTAAGCGTGTCGCCAATTTCCCCCTGTCTGCGCGGCGGGCAGAATCTTCAACATCATGAGGCTGTCGATGATCCGTCTGGTTCTGGCGGTGCTGGTGCTTGCGTGTCTGTCGCAAACCGCGCACGCGCATGGTCACGCGCACCGCGGTTTGCGCCACGGGTTGCCCTGGTGCGGCATCTATATGTCGGAGTATTTCGGCAAGCATGATCGCGGTCTCTGGCTGGCCCGCAATTGGGCGCGCGTGGGAAGTGATGCGGGTGGTCCATCTGTCGGCGCGATCGTAGTGTGGATGCATCACGTCGGCGTCATTCTGGGACGCGCCGCGAATGGCAGTTGGATTGTTCATAGCGGCAACGATGGTGGCAGGGTGCGAACGCGTCCCCGCTCGGTGGCGGGCGCCATTGCGTTCCGGTGGCCGCAATGAAGGTGGTGGTGCTCGGCGTGTTGTTTGGCGTGGGCGCGGGTGTTTTGCTTGGATCGAAGGATAGAGAAGCTAGGGGTCCATCTGCGGCTCACGAGCGTTCGCAGTTCGTACGCCTCTTCTCTGGCCTGGAACCGTTTTGGCGTCTGTCACGTCCGGAAGAAGATAAACCAGACGATCCCCAGCACGATGATCGCCGCGATGGTGCTGATGGTCAAAAGATTGAGGATTGTCGGACCCGGTTCGGCCTGCCGGGCCTCGGTGGCGGTTTCGGTGATTTGCCCGTTGTGTTTTTCGGCCATCTCGACCTCGCGGTTGGTGATAAGAAATGCGTCTGCTCCGCCGCAAACGCTCCATAGGGGTACGCTTGTAAGCGTAGCTGAAAATCAATCGGCGCAGACGGGCTTGGTTCCACGGCGAGGCCCTCTTAAATCCCCGCGCTGTGATAGTTAGCGCTAAAAGCCAGAGGATCACGGCCGAAGGTAAAAGATCGAGGTGACGATGAAAGTCGCCTCAGCGAAATGTGAACACATGCAAGCCGCCACCGCTCCGATAGCGGTGGCGGCTTGTTTTCGTTTGACCTACATATCCTGGAACATCAGCGACGCGGGTGTGTCGTAGCCTGGCCGAAAAGGAAACGAACAATGAAATATCTGATCGCCGCTGCCGTTGCCGCCGGTCTGACGTTGACCTCCGCCGCCGGGTATGCCGAGACGGTTAAAAAGATCCGGAAGCCGCACGTGCAGATGCAGCCTGCTCCGGACCCGCGCAGTTCTTATGGTGTGCGAGATCCATCCTGGGGTAATGCCGCCGCCGGTGGCAACAATGCCAACTCGATGAGTGGCTCGAACAGCGCCGGCGAAAATGCTAACGGCCGCACCAGTGGCGGCGGATACGGCGGCTGAAGCGGTCTGTCCGCGACGAGCACGCGCGGTCTTGTTTATGCAAGCGGGCGCGGGAGGTCGCGAAGCGATCCGCGCCTATCGATGGTGCCGGTTTAAGCGCTCTGGCGGTATTCGGTGTTGAGCGCGCCGATGCCATCGATCGAGATCGTAACCTTGTTGACCGGCTCTTTCATGGTGCCCGCGCCGAGCGATGTGCCGCAGCAGATCACGTCTCCGGGCAGCAGCGTCATGTCATGGGATACAAGGCTGACGATCTCGCGCGGACTGAAAATCATGTCCGCAACCGGGTAGGACTGACGCTCTGCGCCATTGAGGATTGTGCGCACGATCAGGGCCGCCGGGTCGATGTCTGAGACGATCGCAGGTCCAATCGGGCAAAAGCCATCGAAGCTTTTGGCGCGCGCCCATTGGGCGAAGGTAGCGTCCTTGTTGAGGATGTCGACGGCGGTAATGTCGTTGACGCAGGTGTAGCCGTGAATATAGCCGTCGGCCTGTTCAGGCGAGATGCGGCTGCAATCGCGCCCGATCACGATGGCGAGTTCGCCCTCGTAAATCACCTTGCCGTCGTAGGATGGCGGCCGCGTGACGACCGCTTCCGGCGCGATGACGGAGGAAGGAGCCTTCAGAAAATAGAGCGGCTCCTTCGGCTCAGGCGAATTCAGCTTGGCGGCCAGCGCGTGGAAGTTGTTCCACAATGCGACGATCTTCGACGGCGTGACTGGAGCCAGCAACTCGACGTCGGCAAGCGCAAGCTTTGCACCGGTCGCCTTCGGCGCCGCGAACATGTCGCCTGAATGAACCGCAATCTCGTTATTGGCGAGAGTGCCGAAGCCGATCTCGTTGCGATGACGAAAGCGAACCCAGTGTGTCATGCGTGAAGCCTTTTATCGGAAACGAAACAATGCGCCGGACGCCGAACATCGGTGTGAAGGTGCCGGGAATGCAGAACCGGTCCATGCATCGGCAGCGAGCAGCCGCCGTGCATGTCAGCCGGTGGAGCGGCGACGTCGCTCAATAGAGCCCGGCGATTTTCGCACGCTGGATGGTGAGCGCGAGAACCGTATCGATCGCTGGTGTCGGGATGTTCGTCAGTCGTCCCATTTCCTGAACCACGGTGACGAGCGGATCGATCTCCATGGGGCGTCCGCGCTCGAGATCCTGCAGCATCGATGTCTTGTGCGCGCCGACCTTGCGCGCGCCTTCGATGCGCCGCTCCACGTCGACGCGAAACTTGACGCCGAAGGTTTCGGCGATGGTCTGGGCCTCGAGCATCATCGCCTTGGCGACGGCGCGGGTGCCGGGATCGGCGCCGATCACGTCCAGCGTTGCATGGGTGAGCGCGCTGATCGGGTTGAAGCAGACGTTGCCCCAGAGCTTGAGCCAGATTTCATCGCGGATGCGATCGAGTACCGGAGCCTGCAACCCGGCCTTGACGAAGATCTCCGACAGGCGCTCGACATCCGCGCTCTTCTCGCCGGACGGCTCGCCCAGCGGAAAGCGGTCGCCATAAACGTGGCGAATGACGCCGGGCGCTTCGATTTCGGTTGCGGGATAGACGATGCAGCCGATGGCGCGTTCGGGGCCCAGTTCTTTCCACTGCCGGCCGCCGGGATCGATGCTTTCCAGCGTCGCGCCCTCGAACTGGTTGCCGTGCTTGTAGAAGTACCAATAGGGGATGCCGTTGACGGCGGTGATGATGCGCGTATGCGAGCCGAGCAGCGGGCGCATGGCCTCGATCACGCCTGTGATCGAATGGGCCTTCAGGCAGATGATGATGAAATCCTGCACGCCGAGTTCGGACGGATTGTCCGTGCAACGCGGATGGATGACGCGCTCTTCCTCGCCGATCAGCAGCTTAAGCCCGTTGGCGCGCATGGCGGCCAGATGCGGCCCGCGCGCGATCAGGCTGACGTCAGCGCCCGCCTGCGCCAGCTGCACGCCGAGATAACCGCCGATTGCGCCGGCCCCGTAGATACAAATTTTCATAGTCGCTTCTCAAATCCATAACGCCGAAGGGTGATCGTTTCGCGCCTACCAAAAGCATTTCTCGGCAGGCATGTCCACGGGTCAGACCGGGCGTCCGGCGTTTACGGGCGAGGCATGAAAGAGGGGCTTTTCAGAGCGGCGGCGCTTGCGCGCGTGATGGTTGCGTGAGTGAAACATGCCCGAGCGAGTGGCTATCGCCTTCGTGCGCCAGCTCGATGTCCCGGATGCTGATAACGCCGACTAGCGTTTGATCGTCGATCACCGGCAAATGGCGGATGTGATGATCGCGCATCAGGTCCCGCACATGCTCCAGCGTGTCGCTGGAGCTGCATGACACCAGCTGCTGCACCGAGATCAGCGCCGCGACTTTGAGCGCGATGCCGGCGGCGCCGTGTTCGGCGACCGCGCGCACCACATCGCGTTCGGTGAACATGCCGACGGCGACATTGCCCTCCGTGCGGCAAACATCCTTGACGACCAGAGCGCTGATATTTTCGGTCCGCAGCAACCGTGCGGCGGTTTCCACCGTTTCGTGCATGCGGATCGTAATGATGCGCGTGCCTTTTCTGTTTCGCAGGATGTCACCGACTTTCATCACAGCCTCCTCGATCAGGGCATTCGATTGGACCGGTCAGAGCTGGCGGGCGGGGCCGCCAATCTCTAGGGCAAATTCTGGTATACATTATGCCAAGTGTCAAATCCTTTTAGGTTTGTCCACTCATCTGGGGCGCGAGTGGGTGTGGCGATGCTGGACGGGGAAGAGCGGCGGCAATTGCCGCGAGCAAAAAAAAGCGCACCCGAAGATGCGCATTTTTGAGATTGAGACGGTTACCCGCCATGGACACGAGTTCGTCGCTCGTTTTTGATCTGCCACCCGGGTCATGCGGTGAGCAGGACCCGGAGATCATGATGGGAAGGTGGTGCGGCCTGCGCTTAAGCCACCTTGGCTTTCTGTACCGGCGCGTCGTCGGCGGCCTGATCCTGATGGCCAAGGATGAATGAACTGCGCATCGGTTTGATGACGAAGAATGCAAGCAGTGCGGCCGTTGCATTCAAGGCGACCGCGATCACGAACACCGATTGCCAGCCATACGTACTGGCGACGACGCTGGCGAGCGGCACCAACAGCGAAGCAGTGCCTTTGGCGGTGTAAAGCATGCCCGCGTTGGTGGTTGCGAATTTTGCGCCGAACGTATCGCCGCACGTCGCGGGGAACAGGCTGTAGATTTCGCCGAACACCGCGAAGTAAACGGCGGTGGACAGTACGAACACCACGGGGTTTTGCCCGTAGGTCGCCAGCGTCAACAGCATCAGCGCGGCGGTGCTGAACGCGATGAACATGGTGTTCTCGCGCCCGATGTTATCGGACACCCATCCGAAGAACGGGCGGCCGAAACCGTCGAAAATGCGATCGAGCGAAATCGCGAAGGTGAGGGCGGCCATCTGGAAGCCCATCAGGCTGACGGGAACTTGCGCGATCTTGTAGTCATTGGCGATCGGCGCAATTTGGGCTGCCGTCATCAGGCCACCCGAAGCCACCATCACGAATACGGCGTAGAGCACCCAGAACACGGGCTGTCGCAACACCTGCGACGGCGCGAAATCGAGTTTGGTTTGCGGCAGGTTCAATTGCTTCTTGCGAACCGGCATGGCGTGTGAGGGCTTGCGCAGGAACAGCGCGAGAATGAATACGATGATGCCCTGACCGATACCGAATGTGAGAAACGCTTTTTCATAACCGCTGCTCGCGATCATCTGTGCGATCGGAACGACAGTGAGCGCAGCGCCTGCACCGAAGCCCGCCGCGGTTGCACCCGCAGCAAGGCCGCGCCGGTCGGGAAACCATTTCAGCGCGTTGCCGACACAGGTTCCGTAAACGGAGCCCGCTCCGATTCCAGCGACGACGGAAGACAGATAGAGAAACGGCAGCGATGACGCGTAGGAGTTCATCACCCAGGCGATTGTGATCATCACCGCGCCGAACATGATGACAATGCGCGGGCCGTAACGGTCGACGAACCATGCCTCCACCGGCACCAGCCAGGTTTCGGTCACGACGAAAATCGTGAAGGCCAGTTGAATGGCGGGGCGACCCCAATGAAACTTCGCGTCAATCGGGTCGACGAACAGCGTCCATCCGTATTGAAGGTTTGCGATCATCGCCATGCAGACGATGCCCATCGCGAGTTGAAGCCAGCGGGAAGCGCCGCCTTCAATCGGCAGTGGCGCAGACGATTGCGTGTTTGCGGTCATGTTTCCTCCTGGCGCGTATTTGATTTTGGCTTGAGAGCCGTCGCTGCCTGACCTCAAAGTCTGGTATATAATATTCCATGTTGCAAGCTGGTTTTGAAAGCTTGTTGCTTAGCCAATTGTCGCAGGCATTCGTCCGAGCTGTCTCACGAAATTGCGCAGCATAAGAACGAACGCCTGGCTAGCTTCGATATTCCGCCACGTGCCGGAGTTCGTCTTGCTGCGAACATGCGCGCCGCAATGATTTTGTTCCGCCGGTCGTCCAAGAGAAAGACTTTCAGTCGATTGTCGGGCCGCTGCTCTGAATGCGCTCGGTTCCCAATGCGCGCGGATGTCCATTGTGCCGGGTCAAGAAAAACAGCTTCAAAACAACGGTGAAACCGACAAAACAAAAGGGCCCCGATGAGGGGCCCTTTTAGCTGGTACGAATTCTGGCGCGTGGCTTGATCTCAAAGCCCGAAGTATGGCTGGTCGCCATTGCGCGCGGCCACCAGGCCGCAAGCGTCGAGAGCGGAAGCGATCTGAGCAAGAAAACGGCCGAAAAAGCCATCGCTTGCGCGAAGGCGGCCAAGTGAAGCGGTTTTATGCATTGGAGGTCCTTGTGGTGTGGTGGGAGCTGTTTCGCTTCCTCACCTATGGCCCTCACGTATTGTATACCAGATACCAAGACAACGGCCGTTTTCGCATGGCAGCAATAGGCGTGTTGCAGTGCGGCTAAGGGCGGTCGGGCATGGTCAGGTGTTCCGGAACCGCAAACCAAAAAGGCCGCCGGATAATCCGGCGGCCTTGGCTGTTGTTGAATGATGGCGAGCTGTTACTCGGCCGCGACCTTCTGCGGTGGGTCGAGCGCGCCGGACTTATGAATTTCGGCGACTTGATTGTCGGAGAAGCCGAGAACCTCTTTCAGGATCTCGTCGGTGTGTTCGCCGAGCAGCGGCGAGCGCTTCACGACCGTCGGGCTCTCCGACATCTTGATCGGATTGCCGACCGAGAGATATTTGCCGCGTTGAGGATGATCGACTTCGACAACAGTGCCGGTCGCGCGCAGCGACTGGTCCTCGGCGAGCTCTTTCATCGACAGGATCGGGCCGCAGGGAATGTCATCCTTGTTGAGGATTTCCATCGCCTCGAACTTGGTCTTGGTCATGGTCCATTGTTCGATGCGCGCGAAGATCGCGTTGAGGCGCGGCAAACGCGCGGCGGGCTTGGCGTAATCGGGATGGGTCTTCCAGTCGGGCTGGCCGATGACGTCGCAAATCTTTTCCCACACCGGCGCCTGGGTGATGAAATAGATGTAGGCGTTGGGATCGGTCTCCCAGCCCTTGCACTTGAGAATACGGCCGGGCTGGCCGCCGCCGGAATCGTTACCCGCGCGCGGCACGGCATCACCGAACGGAATGCCGTCGCCGAACTGGCTGTATTCCTTCAGTGGACCATGCGCGAGGCGCTGCTGGTCGCGCAACTTGACGCGGGAGAGATTGAGCACGCCGTCCTGCATGGCGGCGGTCACCTTCTGTCCCTTGCCGGTGACGGTGCGCTGATAGAGCGCGGTGACGATGCCGAGCGCGAGATGCAGGCCGGTGCCGCTGTCCCCGATCTGCGCGCCGGTCACCAGCGGCAGGCCGTCATAAAAGCCGGTGGTCGATGCCGCGCCGCCGGTGCATTGCGCGACGTTCTCGTAGACCTTGCAATCTTCATAGGGGCCCGGACCGAAACCCTTGATCGAGGCGACGATCAGCTTCGGATTGATCTTCTGGATCGTTTCCCACGGGAAGCCCATGCGATCGAGCACGCCCGGTCCGAAGTTCTCCACCAGCACGTCGCAGCTTTTCATCAGCGCGGTGAGGACTTCCTTGCCCTTCGGGTTTTTGGTGTCGAGCGTGATGGAGCGCTTGTTGTGATTGAGCATCGTGAAATAGAGGCTGTCGGCATCCGGCACGTCGCGCAGCTGGCCGCGCGTGATGTCGCCGACGCCGGGGCGCTCCACCTTGATGACGTCCGCACCGAACCATGCCAGCAATTGCGTACAGGTCGGCCCGGACTGAACATGTGTGAAATCGAGAATACGAACGCCCTTCAGCGCCTGTGTCATGGTCTGCTCCCGCTCTAGCGTTTCGGCGAAGTGGATACCGGTTCGCCCGCAACGCGTCAAAAGATAAGAAATAAAGCCCTGTGTGTTAGTCCCGGCGGCGCTTGTGAATACAGGCGAGGGCGCTGCCGCCCCCGCCTGCAGCCGATTACTTGTACATGGTCTGGTTCTTGGTGCCCGGCGCGTATTCGTTCGGATCGACCCAGATGTTGACCACGGCGGACTTGCCGGTCTTGGCGACCTGCTCGCGGGCCTGCTTCAATGCGGGCGCGATCTTGGAGGCCTCCCGCACTTCGATGCCGAAGCCGCCCCACTGACGCGGAAAGTACGAGAACTCCATGTCGCCGAGCTTGTTGCCGACATTGCCGCGCTGCTCGCCGTATTTGGTGATCTGGCCGTAGCGGATCTGGTTCATCGACGAGTTGTTGCCGATCACCGCGATGTAGGGAACGCCGAAACGGTCGGCGGTTTCCATGTCGAACGCGGTCATGCCGAACGAGCCGTCGCCGTAGTAGCAAAGCACTTCTTTTTTCGGATGTGCGAGGCCAGCCGCGATCGCAAATCCCGTGCCGACGCCGAGCGAGCCGAGCGCACCCGGATCCATCCAGTTGCCGGGCGCGCGCGGACGCACCGCTTGCGCCGAGATCGTCACCACGTCGCCGCCGTCACCGATGTAGATGGTGTCGTCGGTGAGGAATTCGTTGATCTCGTAGGCCACGCGATAGGGGTGGATCGGCGATTGATCCGATTTGAAAGTCGGCATCAGTTTTTCAAGCGCCGCGTCCTCGGCCTTCATCAGATCGGTCATCCACTGCTTGCGGGCCTGACGTTTGTCGTTCTTCAGGCGACCGGAAGCAGCTTGCAGCACCGCGCGGCACACCGCACCGGGATCGCCGGCGATGCCGAGGTCGACGTCGCGGTTCTTCCCGACGATGTTGTAGCCGAGATCGACTTGCACCAGCGTCGGCACGTTGATGCGCTTGCCGTAACCCATGCGGAAGTCGAACGGCGTGCCGATGATGACGACGACGTCGGCCTTGCCGAAAGCAAGCGTGCGGGTGCGATCGAAATGGTGGGGATCGCCGGGCGGCAGGAAGCCGCGCGCCGCGCCGTTGAAGTAACCGGGAATGTCGAGGCCGCGCAGCAGCGCGACGGCTTCTTCATGTCCACGGCAGGCCCAGACCTGCTGGCCGAACAGGATCGCCGGGCGTTCCGCGTTCACCAGAATGTCGGCGAGCTTTTCGATGTCCGCCGGATCGCCGATCGATTTCGTCGAGGCGCGGTAGTGGCCGGGCTTCGGCAACACCGCTTTCGAGATGTCGATTTCACGATCGAGCACGTCGCGCGGGATTTCCAGATAGCTCGGGCCATAGACGCCGTTGAAACATTCGCGGGCCGCCATCGACACCATGTCTGCGACGCGTTCGGTGGACATCACCGTCGATGAGAATTTGGTGATCGGCTTCATGATGTCGACATGCGGCAGATCCTGCAGGCCGCCCATCTTCCACTGTCCGAGCGCGCTCTGGCCGCCGATGTGGAGGATCGGGCTTTCGGAGCGGAATGCGGTCGCGACGCCGGTGATGGCGTTGGTGCAGCCGGGGCCGGCGGTGGTGACGACGCAGCCGAGCTTGCCGGTCTGGCGGGCGTAACCGTCGGCTGCGTGAGCCGCGGTTTGTTCATGGCGCACGTCGACGATCTTGATGCCCTCGTCGATGCAGCCGTCGTAGATGTCGATGATGTGGCCGCCGCACAGAGTGAAAATCGTATCGACGCCTTCGGCCTTCAGCGCCTTGGCGACGAGGTGTCCGCCCGAAATGACGTTCCCGTCTTTGGTCTTCTGCTTCAGCGTGTCGTCGGCAGTGGTGGTTTCACTCTTTGCGGCGGTCTTCAGCATTTGGGCTTCTCCCTTTATTTTGTTGTCGTGCAGCGTTTTTGTCTCGTTATTCAAACCTTGTTGTTTCAGGTCTGTTGTTTTCAGCTTTGGCTATTCGTTTCGCTTTTTCACGTCTCTTTTCGTTGTCGCGTCCTGCTGTAGTCAATGCGTTGCGATCGCTCTCCCGGTTGACCGTGACGCGTTACATGAAGATTTCATGGCCGTGCGCCTCGACATAGGCGGCTAGCCCGAGCGTATGATCACGCGCGAGCTTTTCGGCGCGCTCGGTGTCGCGATCTTCCAGCGCGGTGATGATCGCGAGATGTTCGGGAAGTGAGGTGGCAATGCGTTCCTGCCGGCCGATGGTCAATTGCCGGTGGCCGCGCACGTGAAGCAGAATGTCGTTGGTCATGTCGACCAGCACCTGGGATTCGCTCAAGGCCAGCAGCGCCTGATGAAACAGGATGTTCGCGTTGGAGTATTCGGCGATGTGGTCCTCGGGCAGGCGGTCCTTGCCGAAGTCCTTGAAGAAGCCGCGCAGCGCCGAAATGTCTTTCTTGCGCGCGGTGGTGGTGATCAGCCGCGCGGCCATGCTTTCCAGCGCCGCCCACGCACGGATCATGTCGACGACTTCGTTTTTGCTTTTGCGCACCACGACGATGCCGCGGCGGGGAACTGTTTTGACGAAACCGTCCTGCTCCAGCATGGCGATGGCTTCGCGGATCGGGGTGCGGCTGACGCCGAGCCGTTCGGACAATGCGCGTTCGTCGAGCATCACGGGATCCGGCGTCGCGTAGATATCCATCTTGAGAATCGCTTCCTTCAAGGCGTCATAGGCCTTGGTTTTGAAGCTGGTCTCAGGAGCGATCCTGACGATCGCGATATCCGCGTCTGCCATGGTTGGCTGCGCCTTGCTGATCTTGTCGATGGACATGAATCCTCCCGCAAAAATACGAGGGACAATACCATGCGACCGTGGGCTTGTTCTTGGCATGCCAGATGCCAGAATGTCAAGTTACGGCACGTCGTGCACGCGCTGTGTGCAGAGTGATGCAGACAATCTCCTTGACAAGATTGTTCTTGGCATACCAAATGCCAAGACAACGGAAGGTCATCTCGCTATGACTTTATATATGCCTCTGCGTGGTGCGGTCGCGCGCACATCAGGATCGCGCCCTCGCACGCCACGATCGATCGCACGCATCAATCGAATACAAGGTGACCGGCGCGTTTGATCCGGCGCAGTTGCGCGCATCAAAATTCAAGAACACAAATTCAAAAACACAAATTCAAAAACAAACGTCTCAGGAGGAAGCTACATGGCACAGGACGCAGCTCGTAAACTCGATCTGGGTAAAGGGGCCAAGGATTCTGTTCGCAAGGTCCTCGATGCGGTGAAGGCGGACAAGCGCACCAGCCTCACGGCGCCGGAAGGCAAGCTGGTTTGCGACGCTTACGGCATTCCGGTTCCGAAAGAGGGCGTCGCGAAATCCGCCGCCGAGGCTGCGAAGATGGCGGGCGCCATGGGCTTCCCGGTGGTGATGAAGATCGTCTCGCCGGACATCCTGCACAAGACCGAGGCAGGTGGCGTGATCGTCGGCGTCAAAACCGCTGCCGATGCCGAAAAGGCCTACGACACCATTCTCGCCAACGCGAAGAAATACAAAGCCGACGCCAAGGTCGAAGGCATCCAGGTTCAGCAGATGCTGACCGGCGGCACGGAAGTCATCGTCGGTTCGATCACCGACGGTTCGTTTGGCAAGCTGGTCGCGTTCGGTCTGGGCGGCGTGCTCGTCGAAGTGCTGAAGGACGTGACGTTCCGTCTTGCGCCCGCCACCAATGCCGATGCGCTGTCGATGCTCGACGGCATTCAGGCGGCCGAGATGCTGCGCGGCGTGCGCGGCGGCGATCCCGTGAGCCGCGAAGCGCTGGCCGACATCATCGAGAAGGTCTCGCATCTGGTCAGCGACTTTCCTGAGATCGTCGAACTCGATCTCAATCCGGTGTTCGCCACCAAGAAAGACGCCACCGCCGCCGACGTGCGCATCGTTGTCGATTTCGACTACAAGCCGCGCCCCGCGCCGCGCTCGAACGAAGAAATCGTCACCGCGATGAACCGCATCATGATGCCGAAGGCCGTCGCCGTGATCGGTGCGTCCGCCGAAGACGGCAAGATCGGCAATTCGGTGATGAAAAATCTCATCAATGGCGGCTACAAGGGCGAGATCTATCCGATCCATCCGAAGGCCGCCGAGATCATGGGCCGCAAGGCCTATAAGAGCGTCAAGGATGTGCCGGGCGTAATCGACACGGCGGTGTTCGCGATCCCCGCGAAGTTCGTCGCGGCCGCGCTGGTCGAATGCGGCGAGAAGAAAATTCCGGGCGCGGTGCTGATCCCCTCGGGCTTCGCCGAAGCCGGTGCGCCGGAATTGCAGGACGAGATCGTCGAGGTCGGCAAGAAATACAACATCCGCCTGATGGGGCCGAATATTTATGGCTTCTATTATACGCCCGCCAATCTCTGCGCGACGTTCTGCACGGCCTATGATGTCAAGGGTTCGGCGGCGCTGTCGTCGCAATCCGGCGGCATCGGCATGGCGATCATCGGCTTCTCGCGTTCCGCCAAAATGGGCGTGTCGGCGATTGTCGGTCTCGGCAACAAATCCGATATCGACGAGGACGATCTGCTCGCCTTCTTCGAGCAAGACCCCAACACCACGATCATCGCGCAGCATTGCGAAGATCTGAAAGACGGCCGTGCGTTCGCGGAAGCCGCCAAGCGCGTCTCCAAGAAGAAGCCGGTGGTGGTGCTGAAGGCGGGCCGCACGTCGGCCGGCGCCAAGGCGGCGTCGTCGCACACCGGCGCGCTCGCCGGCAACGACAAGATCTACGAAGACGTGCTCAAGCAGTCCGGCGTCATTCGCGCCCGTTCGCTGCGCCAGCTTCTGGAGTTCGCACGCGGCATTCCCGTGCTGCCGACGCCGAAGGGCGAGAACGTGCTGATCATCACCGGCGCAGGCGGTTCGGGCGTGCTGCTGTCCGACGCGGTGGTCGACAACGGCCTGTCGCTGATGGCGATGCCGCCGGATCTCGACGCGGCGTTCCGCAAATTCATCCCGCCGTTCGGCGCCGCGGGCAACCCGGTCGACATCACCGGCGGCGAGCCGCCGATCACTTACGTCAACACCGTCAAGCTCGGCCTCTCGGATGAGCGCATTCATTCGCTGATCCTGGGTTACTGGCACACCATCGTCACGCCGCCGATGGTGTTCGCCCGCAACATGGTCGAAGTGAAGAACGAGATGAAGGCCAAGGGCATCGAGAAGCCGATGGTCGCTTCGCTCGCGGGCGATGTCGAGGTCGAGGAAGCCGCCGAATATCTCTATCAGAACGGCATTCCGGCCTATGCCTACTCCACCGAGCTTCCGGTGGAAGTGCTGGGCGCGAAGTACAAGTGGGCGCGCGGCGCGGGATTGCTCTGAGCATTGTCCCGACGCGTTTCGGATAACAGATCATGCGCCGTCCCGTATCGGGGCGGCGCATTTTTCATTGAATGAAAGAGGCTCGGTTGTGAGTGCCGTACGTGATGGCGTATAGACCGATGTGTTAATCTGAAAAGGCTTTCGATGAGCGTGACCATCTATCACAATCCGGACTGCGGCACCTCGCGCAACACGCTGGCGATGATCCGCCAAAGCGGCGTTGAGCCTACTATCGTCGAATATCTCGACGGGTCACTCAGCCGCGCGCTTTTGGTGGATTTGATTGGGGCCATGCGGATGCCGGTGCGCGCGTTGCTCCGGGAGAAGGGCACGCCCTATCTCGCGCTGAAGCTCAACGACGCCAAATGGACCGACGACGAGTTGATCGATTTCATGCTGGCGCATCCGATCCTGATCAACCGGCCGATCGTCGCAACGCCGAATGGCGTCAAACTCTGCCGTCCGTCAGAAGCCGTGCTGGAAATTTTGCCGAACCCGCATATCGGCCGCTTCGTCAAGGAAGACGGAGAGGTTGTGACCGCGACCTAAGTGATTGGGCGTCGCGTTCGAGGTGTTTGACGCGCAGACTCTGGCTTCAAGAACGGCGGCTACGCGGCGATCCAACTGGCCACGCGCGACATCAGTCCGAATTGCTCCTTTGCCTTGGCTTCGTTCATGAATGGATCGGTATAGCACTTGGCGCCGGCGGCTTTGGCGATCCGCGCCACGCTTTCCGTCATGATCGGCGCGCCGGCCGTGTAGACGACATCATGCGGAGACAGCTCCGGCATGTGATCGGTCGGCAGGCCGCTACGGATCGCATCCGACATCGTCTGCGGTTCGGTCACCACCGGAATGATCGTGACGTTGGGAAACAGCGCGAGCCGGCACAGCGCGCGGTGCATGTACATCGATTGTACGCTGCGTGACGAGACAATGCAGACAAGGTCGCGTTGCGGACGCTCGCAGATCGCCGCGACCGCGATCGACCACATCGGCGCGAAGCCCGTACCGCTCGCGACCAGCACCGTGTTTCCGGAATGATTGGGCCTCAGGAACGCGCTGCCGAACGGGCCAGTGACCTTGACGCGGTGGCCGATATTGATTTTGTCGCCCAGCACAGAGGAAACCAACCCGTCGGGAAATACCCGGATATGAAAATTCAGCAGCCGCTCCTTCGGTGCGCCTTCGAGAGGATAAGTCGGGCTGTAGCTGCGGGCCGGGAAGCCGCGGAACTGCACCTTGCAATATTGGCCAGGAAGGTGATGCAGCGGCTTGGGCAGTTCGAGGCAGACGCTGATCACGTCGTCCGCCAGTTGAACGAGATCGACGATCTCCGCCGACATTGAGACGGTTTCCGGCACGGCCTCGGCGGCGATTTGGATATCGGACACCAGCCGTGCCTGACAGGCGTGGATCACGTCTTCGCCCGGAACCTGACCACCGTAAACGCGGCCTTCGACGAGCTGAACGCGGCAAGCGCCGCAAACGCCGGCCCGGCAATCGTGCGGCAGATCCACTCCGTTTAACAACGCGGAGTCCAGCAGCAGGTCGCCGCAATTGGCGAAGAACGATCCGCCGTTGAAGGTGACCTTGCAGGTCTTTCCCATTATTCCACCTCGATATGAATTGGCCGGACATGCCGGGTATGCCGGATTTGACTATGGTCGAATGCCGCGACGCGCATGGATATGCCGGTCGCGATCGCCACATCGTACTTGCTGTGCGTATCGAGACGTCGCGCCACCTCGAGCGCCCATCGTCCGGACGCCCATCGCGCCGCGCAACGCACATCGGCGCGGTCACCCGAGAAATCTCCATCGACGATCACGCCGGGGACGATGGTGCCCTTGGGGATCTGGGCATCGAGCTCGCGCGTATAGGGAACGGAGTCCGCATTGGTCATGAACCAGCGCGCGCCTTCGCTCTCGCCGTGGTTGGGATCGAGGTCGATAACGCCCAACGCGCCTGTCGTCGCGGCAACGGACTTCGGCAGCCGGCGCGGCAGGATCGAACGGCTGTTGCCGCCTGCATTGGTGGCGGTGATGGAGAAATTATCGGCGTAGTTCGCGACGCCCGGATCCGGCGCGAAGCCGCCTTTATAAGGCGCGCCGTTGTTCACCTGAACCAGCGTCGGACTCTGGGGCGGGCCGAAATATTCGTCGTCCATCCATCCCGACGATCCGCTGGTGGCCTTCCATTGCCAGACGTCCACATAGCCGCCGTTTTCCGTGTAGTGCAGACCGCGGCCCGTCATGGTGGCGGGCGCATCGGGGATGGGATGCGGTCCCGCATGAAAGGTATTGTCGCCGGCGAGAATGCCGGTCGAGGTCGTCAGCAGCACTGAAAATTTGTCTTCGTCGTAGTCGTGCTCGTCACCGGTCTCCATGCCCTCATGGAGCATTTGCCAGCCGTCGACGCTTTTCACCAGCGGAAGGCGTTTCAGCGAACGCGTGGGGTCGTCCCATGTGAACAGGAAGTACGCCCAGGTGCCGTCATGCGCCGCGCGAATGTCGATTTTGGTATCACCCTTGCCGTCGAAATTTCCGCCCTGGCTGGTCATCACCGAGAGCGGCTTAATGTTGCGCCAGACCCGGTCAGATGTATCGCCATCGAGAATCGGCACGTCGGCGCCGTCGATGCGATGCACTTGCAACGTATCGATGGTTTCACGGTCCATGGCGACAATCACTGTCGTGCTGGTGACCGCCACTGCGGCCGCGACCACGAAGGGGTTGGCTTGAAGTCTCGGTATCCGCACTCTCAATTGCTCCGTGTCGTGGATCGGGTTCGTTCGCGACGGTCGCTGGTGTCGATGCCGTCATTTGCCGGGCCGGTTCTTGCCGCCGGGCGGAGGGGAGCGTGGTCCGCCCCCGAATGGCCAGGCTGCGCGACTGCTTCGTCCGCGGCGACGCGTTCGACAAGCAGTCTCAGCAACTCAGCGGCATCGAGTTTAGGGGGAGGTGTCGGCAGATCGGTCGGCCGGAAAATCCGGAGCAATTGCGATGCGCCGCCGAGCCGGTAGTGAGTCAGCACGTGCAGACCGATGAAGGCCACGATGATCCATGTGCCGTACCAATGCAGCACCATCGCATCGTGTCCGGCAAAATAGCCAACATACATCAGGCTCCCGGTCACGATCAGCGAGACCATGGTCGCGAAGAATACCCAATACAGCAGGATGTTGATCGCTCCACGCCTCGCATGTCCGCCGTCGACGAGCCCGCGCACGCGCGTGCGGTCGAGTTGAATGCGCCGGGTCAGGCCCGACCGCACGACATAGATGGCATAGGCGATCGTGACCGCGATCAACACGACGGCCGCCTGCATATGCGCGGTCCACACCCAGCTATGGGGCAGCACGCTGTCGAACCAGTTGATCCAGCTGCGCCCCGGGGTTTCCGATGCGATACGCATGCCGCTGAAAAATGCCACGCCAAGCGCGCCGACCAGCATCCAGTGCAGGGCGACCGTTCCGTAATCGGTCTTTCGCCGTCTCATCAATTGGCCCCCACGTATCCGGGCCAATCGTTAGCAACACTTCTCACGTGCCGGAGGTCATCGCAGGTTCCGAGCGCCGTGACCTGTAAGCAGCAGCGCCGGATTGCATGAAATTGGTTTTCGCGTCTCGCGACCGACATATCGCGCGAGCGGAAATCGCTTCTCGAACTACCCAAGTGAATCTCCCCAAGAAATCAAATTCGCGAATTGAACTCGCGAGTCAGCGAATCAAGAATCTCCTTTTGTGCCGCCGGCCGGCCTTGTTCGACGCGACGGGCTGCTCCCACAGCCCGTTTGTCGAGATTTGTGAAATCAGCGTCCCGCCGCCCGGATGATGCGGGCGGCGGATGCTTCTCCGTACGCGGTTATCCCCACATGTGATGGAAATGGTTCGCCAGCTCCGCTGCCGGCGAATGGTGGGTTGTGTCGATGGCGGTGTGGTCGACGACCGCGGCAACAGCGACCGGCACGGCCGGTGCGGGTGCGACGACAGCTGCGGTGGCGACGGGCTGCGCGGCCGGAGCTGCGGTGGCGATTGCCGGCGCGGCACCCGACGTCGACAGCACTTCGGCAACTGTGACACCATCGGGATTATAAGTGCCGCCGGTGACCGGGAGGTTGTTGCCGCCGACGTCGGCGGCATTGGCATGCATTTCCTCCGCCGCTGCTGCGACGAGAGCTGCATTGCCGGTTTTCAGGCCCTCGATCATCTTGGTGACCTCAGCGCCCAGCGTACTGGTGTTGCCGAGCAATTCGTTGTCGAACCTGGCTTCGAAGATTCCGCCTTGTGCCGCATCGAAGTTGGTTACGGTTTTCTGGAAGCTGTGCATATCCGCGATCAATGCGGTCACAGCCTGGGCATCGTGAGCATCGACAACCGCGATCGCCTTGTTGCCCAGCGCGTTGGATTGAGCGATGAAGTTGGCCCAGAAATTGGTCTGGGCGTCGTTGTCGAGATATTTCGGCGTCGGATGCAGCGCGTCCCCAAAGGGCGTGAAGCCCGATACGCCGCCCTGGTTCGCCATATTCGCCAGGTTGGTGTCGCCCTGAACGATGTCGATAATATCGAGAATGTTGTCGTTGCTGGCGCGTCCCGCGTCTTCCGATACGCCGGCCTGTTTGATGTATGTCAGCTCGAGTTCGAGCTGCCGCACGATGGTTTCTGCATGCACCCCGGTCAGTCCGCCGAATTGCAGCGGATTGGCTTTCATCAGGGCCTGCATGTCGGTGATCATCGCATTCACATCGTTGGTGATGTGAGCGGCATTGTCGTTATTCACGCCGCCGAGCAAGTGACTTGCCGCATCGTTGAAAATGACGCCGATCTCGGCAAGGTTGGCGTGAGGTGCGTTCTCGGCCGTGACGCCCTTGTCGAACGCAGAGGGCGCCGAAAGGAATCCGTTCGCGCCGTCAGCGGTCGCGAGAGCCGCCAGCTTCGGGTCGGTGTTGACGATGTTGAGGATATCGAGATGGCTTGTGCGAAGGGCCTCTTCGGCCTTCGCGACACTACCGAATTCGCCGCCGCCATTGACGGAAGCCGTGGCTGCCGACATCGCGGTCGTGATATCGGAGAGAACTGTCTGGACATGTTTGAGCGTCGCGCCGGAAAATTCACCAGCTTTCACTTCGGCAAGCAACCCTGATTGTACGCTCAGCAGATCGGCGTTGTAACGAAGCACGCTGCCATGTCCCTGGCCGCCTTCCTCGACGACATTCTGCCACAATCCCCCTTCGAGTGCGCGCGTCGCGTCGTTGAACGATGCGCCGAGATCCGCGAAGGCAGGCGCCGCCGGTGCGGTCACTGGAGTCGTAACCGGCGTTGTCACCGGAGTGGGAATTGGAGCAGGCGACACAACAGGATCGCCAGGATCCTGATTGTCGTGCCCGTGATGGTGGTGTCCGTGTGTGAAGCGAGCCATTTTATCCCCTATTTTGGTTCAGACCACGCGATCGCGGAAGGACCCCGTGGTTACACGTAATGGCGTTACGAATGCGCGACGGTGACGTGCGACGCAGTGAACGCCTACATGAAGATTCATTTAGATTCGTGGCGGCAATCTGCTTGGACAAAGGCCATGGCTCGCAGAAAGAAAGGTCATCGACCGACTAAACCGTGACGCAATTTGAAAATTCTGCCGCATTGTTCGTCCCGCGACTCTCGTTTGTTTTTTTTCGACGCTGGTTCTCGCAACGGCTTTCGAAGAATTAGTGTGATGCGCTATGAGATTAGGAGTCACGCGCACCCACGACGTCGGTTGTTTCTCCGACAAGTATTTCGGGCCGTCGCATTGTCGCCGGAAATTGGTCTACTTCGTTTATCAACGTCCCCCCATCGCAAGCGAATGCAGCGGACGATTCGCGTCGCGGACGGGGGATAATGAAGATTCAGACGAACGGGCTGCCAACGCTGCCGCATGGGGACACGTCAAAGCCTTCTCCTTCGGCGGCGGTTTCCGATCCTGTGACGCTTGCGCTTCGCGCGAGCGCACTGCGCATGGGCGGCATCGCAGTCTTCAGCGGCGTGATCAACATCCTGATGCTGTCAGGCTCACTCTATATGTTGCAGGTGTACGACCGGGTGATCCCGAGCCGCAACATCGCCACATTGCTTGGACTTTCGCTGATCGTCCTGCTTGCTTACCTGATCCAGGGCTATTTCGATGCGTTGCGCACCCGCATGCTGTCGCGGGTGGCGACGCTGTTCGACACCAGTCTGCAGGAGTTGATTCATCTGGCGCTGGCAACACTTCCGCTGCGCGGCGTGAAGCCGATGCTGATGCAGCAGCCGCTGCGCGATCTCGATCAGGTCCGCGCCTTCATGTCGAGCATGGGGCCGACCGCGTTTCTCGATATGCCCTGGATTCCGATTTTCCTGATCGGATTGTTTCTGTTTCATCCCGTGATCGGGATGACCGCTGTGCTCGGCACCGCTGCGATCATCGCGATGACGCTGCTGACCGAGCGGCTGTCGCGCGGCTCGGCCAAGGCGGCGATGGACAGCAATGCGCAACGCCAGGTGATGGCCGATGCGACGCGGCGGAACGCCGAGGTGATCCGCGCACTCGGAATGACCGATCGTCTCACCGCGCTCTGGTCGCAGGCCAATGAGCGCTACCTGCTGCAGAATATCCAAGCCACCGACGTCTACGCAAATCTCGGCGCGGGCGCCAAGGTGCTGCGCTATATCCTTCAGTCGGCGATGCTGGGCATCGGCGCCTATCTCGTCGTCGAAGGCAAGGCTTCGGGCGGCGTCATGATCGCGTCTTCGATCATGATGGGGCGGGCGCTGGCGCCGATCGAAGTTGCGCTCGGAACATGGAAGCAGCTGATCGCCGCGCGGCATGGCGTGACACGCTTGCGCGACATTCTCAAGGCGACGGCGAAGCCGCCGGAGAGCCGCGTGGTGTTGCCGCGCCCGTTCCGCGAACTCACAGTGCAGGAGCTTTCTGTCACCGCGCCCGGCGCTGAAAAGCCGATCGTGTCGAATATTTCCTTCACACTGACGGCGGGGATGGGCCTGGCGCTTCTCGGCGCGAGCGCGTCGGGAAAAACAACGCTCTCGAAAGCTCTCGTCGGAATCTGGCCGGCGCAGGAAGGCGTGGTCCGGCTGGACGGCGCCGCGCTGGATCAATGGAGCAACGGCGATCTTGGCCGTTATCTCGGCTATCTGCCTCAGGACGTTTCGTTGTTCGATGGCACCGTGGCGGAAAACATTTGCCGGTTCGAACAGGATGCGACGTCGGAATCCATTCTCAAGGCCGCGAAGATTGCAGGCGTGCATGACATCATTCTGCGCTTGCCGGACGGTTACGCCACGCGGATCGGCGAGGGCGGTATGTCGCTGTCAGCGGGCCAGCGTCAAAGGGTGGGACTGGCGCGCGCTGTCTACGGCGATCCCTTTCTTGTGGTGCTGGATGAGCCCAATGCCAATCTGGATGCGGATGGCGAAAACGCATTGAACCGAGCCATTCTGCAGCTGCGTCAGGATAATTGCATCGTCATCGTGATTTCGCACCGTCCGAGCGCAATCTCTGCGCTGGATACGGCGATGGTGCTCTATGAGGGCAAGGCCATCGCATTCGGTCCGCGTGAAGAGATTTTCGCGCGTATCCAGACCACCGCGTCGACGCCATCGGCGCGACCCGCAACTGCAGCCGCGCCGCCGCTGCCGCGCCGGGCTCCCGTCGCGGAGGCGGCGCAATGATAAAGCATGAAGGCAACGCACGTATTGGCGAAGACGACGATTCCGGCCGGGCAAACATGCGCGACGCCAGCCTCGGCCCGCAGGGCGCAGCGCTGATCCTCGAACTCGAACGTCTGCAGCAGGCATTCGAGATACCTCAGGCTGCATCGTCGCGCATTCGGCGGCAGGCCAATGAAACAACACGTATTGCCGCGTCGCCGCAGCCCAAGCCGAAACGGCGAAAGAGCAAGATGGCGCGGGCAATCGATGCCTGTTTCGAAAAACTCGGCATTGGTAATCCACCTGCGGCGCCCGCCAATCGAAATGACGACACTCGAGCGCCGCCACCGTTGCCATCCGCGCCTTTGCGTAACCGCAGTCCCTCCCTTGCGTCGCAGTCCCGCAGCTTTGTGCGGGAGGTGCAGCCTCTTGTTCCCGAGGGGGTCGCGCAGGATAATAAGCGCCGAGGCTTGCCCGCCGAAGCGCCTGCTTCGACCGCCGTGGCTGCCGCGCCGCACGTGCCGGTTTCGCGTGCGCTTCAAACCGTTCCGAAAAAACGCCCGCAGCCTCATCTCGCAACGGCGAGCGAACTTGTCGTGCGATGCCGCGACGCGGTGACGAACGGCGTTGCGTTTCTCGCCAATCGCAGCGTTCCCGCACAATCTGATGTTTCCACTGGAAGCTTGGCGTTCGGCATCGGTCGCGCCTACGACCACGAATTGAGAACGGGACTGCGCGTGCTGATCGCCGCGGTGGTTCTGATCGGCGGCTGGGCCGCGCTGGTGCCGCTGGCGGGTGCGGTGGTGGTGCCGGGAAATCTGGTGCTGCAGTCGAGCGTCAAGAGCATTCAGCATCCCACTGGTGGCATCGTTTCCGAAATCGCGGTGCATGACGGCATGCGCGTGAACGCCGGCGATCTGCTGGTGCGGCTGGACGCGACGCAGGCACGCTCCAGTCTGCAAGTGGTCAGCAAGCAGCTCGATGATTTTCGCGCCCGTATCGCGCGGCTGGTCGCCGAGCGCGACGGTCTCGCCGCGCTGCAGATCTCTCCCGCGATGGCGGCGCGTTCAGACGAAGCCGGAGTCAAGGCGCTGCTGGCGACGGAAGAATCGCTCTTCAGGGCGCGAGCCAATGCGCGCCAAAGCCAGAAAGAGCTTTTGCAGAGTCGTGTCGCGCAGCTCGGCGAGGAAATTACAGGTCTCGATGCGCAGTTGAGATCAAAGGCCAAGCAGCTCGAACTGATCGCGGGCGAGCTCACCGGCATTCAGGAATTGTACGACAAGCGTCTCGTGCCGCTGACCCGACTGACGACCTTGCAGCGCGAGAGCGCGCGGATCGACGGTGAGCGCGGGCAGTTGCTGTCGGCGATCGCGGAGACCAAGGCCAAGATTGGGGAAGCGCAGCTTCAGACCGTGCGGATCGATCAGGATTTCCGCACCGATGTCGTCAAGGAGCTGGGCGATGCGCAAGGCAAGGAAGCCGAGCTTGTTGAGCGTGGCGTGGCCGCGCGCGACATGCTGGATCGCATCGATATCCGTTCGCCGGTAGGGGGGCTCGTCCACCAACTCGTCACGCATACCGTGGGCGGTGTCATTCGCACCGGCGAGACCATCATGGAAATCGTTCCGGATGTCGACGATCTGTTGATCGAGGCCCGGCTGCAGCCCAACGACATCGATCAGGTACGGAAGGGCCAGAAAGCCTTCATCCGTTTTCCGGCGTTCAACCAGCGTGTCACGCCGCAATTGATCGGTCTGGTGAACTACATCTCCGCCGACACCAGCCGCGATCAGCAGTCGAGCGCACCTTATTTCACGGTGCGCGTGTCGATCCCGGACGACGAGCGCCGCCGTCTGGGCGATCTGCAGCTTCTCTCCGGCATGCCGGCGGAAGTCTTCATGCAGACCGGCAGCCGCACGATGATGAGCTATCTGTTCAAGCCGATCACCGATCAGCTGCAACGCGCGTTCGTCGAACGCTAAAAGCGTTTTCAAGCGAAGTGGAATCCGGTTCGCGTTAAGAAAACGCGTCATTAGGATGAAGCGTTTTCAAGCGAAGCATCCCACCGGACTTGATCCGGTGGTGGAATCCGGTTCGCGTCAAAGAAAACGCGCAATTAAGCTGAAGCGTTTTCAAGCGGACGCGCCACTTCTGGGCATGTTTAGACGTAGGTAACGCACTTGTGGCCGCCCGATGCGGGGTGCGTTGGGGCCAGTGGCCGTGGCGCAAAGGCCGATTCTCCACGTCCGAACATGGGGTTACGCGGGGCAAAGTCAGCGTTGCTGACAACCATTCACCGGACAATTGTTTCGACAATTTAATACCGATGAACCCATTCTGAACGCCGGTGCCAGCCTGCGTTCAGACGGCCGGCGCTAGGGTGATGCCAGGCTCGCGAAGATCGGAAAGGCCGATTGGGGCGGGTTTCTCTCAACCACGCATCAGGGCGTGAGAGCGAGCAAAACGGGAAAGGGTACTTCCATGTCGAGCAGCATCTTCAACAAAGCCAAGTTTGTCTCGCTGGCGGCGGCCGGAGTCATGCTGGTCGCAGCCGCGACCAGTGCATCCGCGCACGGCTTCGGCGGCGGTGGATTTGGCGGCGGCCACGGTGGCGGCTACGGCGGCTCCAACGGTGGCATACATTTCGATCATATCGTCGTTCGCGGCGGCGGTTACGACCATGGGGATCATGGCGGCCGTTACAATCACGGCGACGATGATCGCCACGGCAATCGTGGCGATGGGTCGAGCAGGGGCCCGCGCGGCGGCGCCAATGGCAACACCGGTGTGTATTGCCCGTCTTGCAGCGGACCTGTGGCCATCGGCAATCATCCGAGCGGCAACACCAACCATACGCCTCGCGCCCAGACGCCAAGCGCGCCTGTACCAGCAACTCCGCCAGATAATATGGGATAATATTCGACGCGTTTTCGCGTCGTGATCTGCTGCGGTTGGCGCCGATCCTTTCGGGTTGGCGCCAACCGTTTTCGCGATGGGGGTTTTCAAACCGCTCAACAATGCGCGTGCAGTTGTTGCGACAATTTAATTTGCATGAACCCATTCTGAATGCACCACCCAGCTTGCATTCAGCGAGCCCCCGCTAGCGTCATGACAGGTTCGCGGAGATCGAAACAAGATCGGGCGAGTTTCTCTCAACCACGCATTGGGCGTGGGAGCGAGCAAAAATGGGAAAGGGTACTTCCATGTCGAGCAGCATCTTCAACAAAGCCAAGTTTGTCACGCTGGCGGCGGCCGGAGTCATGCTGGTCGCAGCCGCGAACGGTGCATCCGCGCACGGCTTCGGCGGCGGTGGATTTGGTGGCGGTCACGGCGGTGGTTTCGGCCACGGTGGCGGCAACGGTGGCGTTCATTTCGATCATATCGTGGTGCGCGGCGGCGATCATGATGGCCGTGGCGATCACGGCGGCCGCTACAATCACGGTGACGGCGATCGCCGCGACAATCGCCACAGCGATCGTGACGAGCGCTCGCGAAGGGGCAGCGCCAATGGCAACACCGGTGTGTATTGCCCGTCTTGTAACGGACCCGTCGTGATCGGCAATCGTCCGAGCGGCAACACGTCCGGAAGCGCAAGCGCGAACACCAATCATACCCCTCGCGCCGACACGCCAGCCGCGCCTGCGCCGGTGCCGGTGGATCCCGAAGCGAACCACAAGGGATAATGTCTGACGCGTTTATTCGCGAAAGTTCGCCAAGCGATTGAGAGACCAGTTTCAGACTTCTGCCCCAACTGACCGCCGGTGCCGATCTTCGGAGGAGCACCGGCGGATTTTTTTAACTTCGTCCGCGATCACGAAGGATTGTCCGGCAGTCGTCAATGCCATGCCGATGAACTCATTCTGAATGCCACACCCATCCGGCGTTCAGATGGCAGCCGTTAAAGTCCTGACAAGTTCGCCAGATCGCTACAAGATCGGCACAAGATCAGCAGCGAAAGATCGGACGGCTTCTCTCAATCGCGCACTGGGCGCGCGTGAGCGATCAAAACCAGGAAAGGGCGTTTACATGTCGTGCAACATTTTCAACACAACCAGATTCATCACGCTGGCCGCAGCTGCAGCCATGCTGGTCGCCGCTGCGAACGGAGCGTCCGCGCACGGCTTCGGCTTGCGTCTCGTTGGTGGGAATCAGAGTTCGGCACATGGCCCCGTTGGCCCGTCCCAGCGCGGAGGGATTGTAGCCGGGCCCGTTGGGGGTTCTCCGTTTGGCCGCAATCCGCCGCTCGTGACGAATGCGCACGCCCACAGCAGCTCCATATCGGGGCGATCGTATGGGGCGATCCAGGGAGCCGTTACCCCCGGCGGTCACGTCGCGGGGCAGCCCCAAAACTCGCACCAGACCAACGACAAGTTTCCGCCGGTTTCCCCACGTGATCAGGGAGCCGACTGCGGGGTCGTTCACTGCTCCTGACCGATCTTCGGCATTTCTCTTGATTGGCAGTCCTGAACTCTGGCCGCGAACTGGTCCGAATATCGCGGTGGCGAATGCGGCGGCCCCAGCGCTGTCGCGAGACCGGTTTTAGACTTCTGCCCAATCGAACCTGCCGGTGCCGATCCTTGGAGAATATCCTTCGAGAAGCACCGGCGGATTTTATTTTGGCGAGCCGTTTGTCGCCGCTCACGTTGGTCCACGCAGTTGTTCGACAATTTAATGTCGATGAACTCATTCTGAATGCGACGCCCATCTGGCGTTCAGACGGCATCCGTTAGAGTTTTAACAAGCTCGCGGAGATCGGCAGCAACGGATCGAACGGGCTTCTCTCAATCGCGCATTGGGCGTGTGAGCGATCAGAATTGGAAAGGACATTTCCATGTCGAGCAGCATTTTCAACACAGCAAGGTTCATCACGCTGGCGGCGGCAGGAGCTATGCTGGTTGCCGCAGCGAGCGGCGCGTCCGCGCATGGGCCCGGTGGCGGATCTGGTCACGGCGCTTCCGGCGCCGGCATCGCCGGCGGCTTTCATAGCAATCAAATCCTGACGTCCGGACACAGGCCAATTCCCAACACACCTGTTGTTTCAAGAAGCCCCGAACTGTCCGCTCATTCGGCTGCAAATATCCGTAAAAGCGGTGGCTATATTGCTCCCGGCGACCACACGGCTCATCCCATACCCGGCAAACCTCATGTCGTCCCGGGCACGAAGAATCTCTGATCCGACGCCAATCGTCTGAGTTCGCCACCACATCGGCCGGTGCTGACCCGAAAGGATCGGCACCGGCCGGCTTTTTGTCGCATGTTTCGCGATACAGGCGTCCGCTGCAGTGGAAAACTGGCCGCCGCGAAGTCTCTTGGCATCTGGCATGCCACGCGTTAGGATCGCGCAAAGGGACATTTTCGGCAAAAGTCGAATTCAGTCCCACATAATAAGAGTGCTCAACTTCCGAGACGTTGTGCGCCGGGCCGCAAAATCTCCGCGCCAAGGCAGTACAACGGCACATCAAAGGGCACTTAAAGTATTGGGGAAGGCGGACAATTCTCGATGACCAGCAACGATCTTCAGAAAGTCCGCTCGTTCGATCATCCCGGCCAGGGCCGCCGCCGCGCCAAATCGACGCCCAAGGGCCGGCAGATCGACCCGGACGCCGCGCACGACATCGCCACATTGCTCGGCGACAGGCCGCGCCGGCGCGATCTGCTGATCGAGCACCTGCATCTCATTCAGGACACTTATAAGCAGATCTCCGCCGCGCATCTCGCGGCGCTCGCCGACGAGATGAAGCTGGCCTTTGCCGAGGTGTTCGAGACCGCGACCTTCTATGCGCATTTCGATGTAGTGAAGGAGGGCGAGCCCGGCATTCCACCGCTCACCATCCGGGTGTGCGACTCGCTGACATGCGCGATGTTCGGCGCCGAAAAGCTGTTGAGTGAATTGCAGAGTGCCGCCGGGCCGCAGGTACGCGTGGTGCGCGCGCCCTGCGTCGGGCGGTGCGATACCGCACCGGCGGTCGAGGTCGGCCACAACTTTGTCGATCGCGCGACCGTCGACAGTGTGCTCGCCACAGCCAAGCGCGGCGACGCCCAAGCACATCTGCCGGCCTATGTGGATTACGACGCTTACGTCGCCAAAGGTGGCTACAAATTGCTTGAGCGTCTGCGCTCGGGTGCGCTCAGCCGCGAAGATCTGCTGAAAGTGCTGGACGACGCGAGCCTGCGCGGGCTCGGCGGCGCAGGCTTCCCGACCGGGCGCAAATGGCGCGCGGTGCTGGGCGAAGCCGGGCCGCGTCTGATGGCGATCAATGGCGACGAAGGCGAGCCCGGCACGTTCAAGGATCGCTATTATCTCGAGACCGACCCCCATCGCTTCATCGAAGGTATGTTGATCGGCGCATATATCGTCGAAGCGCCGGAGATCTACATTTATCTTCGCGACGAATATCCCGCCGCCCGTGAAATTTTCGAACGCGAGATCGTCAAACTGCCGAAGGCGTCTGGCGATCCGGTGCTGCACATGCGGCGCGGGGCGGGCGCTTATATCTGCGGCGAGGAATCATCGCTGCTGGAAAGCATCGAAGGCAAGCGTGGCCTGCCGCGCCACAAGCCGCCGTATCCGTTTCAGGTCGGGCTGTTCGGTCGCCCCACATTGATCAACAACATCGAGACGTTGTTCTGGGTGCGCGACATCGTCGAAAAGGGCGCGTCCTGGTGGACCTCCCACGGGCGCAACGAGCGTCATGGGCTGCGCAGCTACTCCGTGTCCGGTCGCGTGAAGAACCCCGGCATGAAGCTCGCACCCGCTGGCGTGACCGTGCGCGAACTGATCGACGAATTCTGCGGCGGCATGGCGGATGGCCATAAGTTTCGTGCCTATCTTCCCGGCGGCGCATCGGGCGGCATTCTGCCCGCCGCGATGGATGACATCCCGCTCGATTTCGGCACGCTGGAAAAATACGGCTGCTTTATCGGCTCAGCCGCCGTGGTCATTCTGTCCGACAAGGACGACGTGAAGGGCGCGGCGCTCAATCTGATGAAGTTCTTCGAAGACGAGAGCTGCGGCCAGTGCACGCCGTGCCGGGTCGGCACCCAGAAAGCCGCTCTGCTGATGGAACAAAGGGTGTGGAACCGCGCGTTGCTCGATGAATTGAGTCAGGCGATGCGCGATGCTTCGATCTGCGGCCTCGGTCAGGCGGCGTCGAATCCGCTCACCACCGTGATCAAATACTTTCCGGAAGAGTTCGCATGAACGTTTTCGGGCAATTGCACGATGATGCTCCGGGAGCTTCGGTCAGACAGCAATCGTTATGCTCGCTTGTGTTGCGAGGATCGACGTCTGCTAAATCGAAGTGGAGCACTCGCGTGTTGTCACATTCTGCGTCATGCTCGTGCTTGTCACGAGCATCCACGTCTTTGTTCGTAGAGAGACCGTGAAGCCGTGGATGCCCGCAACAAGTGCGGGCATGACGGCTGAGTGTGCGAATTGCTTTGTGCCACATCCAGATTACCATCCCGGCCAGGAGATCGCCGAATGACCCAGACCCAGAAGGCTGCAACGGCGCAAACGATTCAATTCGAGCTCGACGGCAGGCCGGTCGAAGCCGCTGACGGTGAAATCGATCTGGCAGGTGGCCAAGCGATTGGGCACCGACATTCCCCATCTGTGTTATTCGCCGGAGCCGGATTACCGCGCCGACGGCAATTGTCGCGCCTGCATGGTCGAGATCGAGGGCGAGCGCGTGCTCGCGGCCTCGTGCAAACGCACACCGACCGTCGGCATGAAGGTGAAGTCGGCGAGCAACCGCGCGGTCGCCGCGCAAAAGATGGTGATGGAGTTACTGGTTGCCGATCAACCGGCGCGCGCAACATCACACGATCCGGATTCCAAATTCTGGCACTGGGCCGAAAAGGTCGGTGTGGAAGAGAGCCGCTTTCCCGCCGCCGAGCGCTGGTCGGGCGACACCAGCCATCCGGCGATGAGCGTCAATCTCGATGCCTGCATCCAGTGCGGTCTGTGCGTGCGCGCCTGCCGCGAGGTGCAGGTCAATGACGTGATCGGCATGGCCTATCGCAGCCATGAGGCCAAGATCGTGTTCGACTTCGACGATCCGATGGGCGAGTCCACCTGCGTTGCCTGCGGCGAGTGCGTGCAGGCTTGTCCCACCGGCGCGCTGATGCCGTCGGCGCTGCTCGACAAGGAAACCCAGACCCGCACGGTTTACGCCGACAAGAAGGTCAACTCGCTGTGCCCGTTCTGCGGCGTCGGCTGTCAGGTCACCTATCAGGTGAAGAACGAAAAAATCGTCTACGCCGAGGGGCGCGACGGCCCCGCCAATCACAATCGCCTATGCGTCAAGGGCCGCTTTGGCTTCGATTACATCCACCATCCGCATCGCCTGACCAAGCCACTGGTGCGTTTGCCGAACGCTAGGAAAGACGCCAACGATCAGGTCGATCCGGCCAATCCTTTCACGCACTTCCGCGAAGCCTCGTGGGAAGAGGCGCTCGACATCGCCGCGAAAGGGCTGGTCAAGGTTCGTGACGAAAAAGGGCCGAAGGCGCTCGCGGGTTTCGGCTCCGCCAAGGGATCGAACGAGGAAGCCTATCTGTTCCAGAAGCTCGTGCGCACCGGCTTCGGGTCCAACAATGTCGATCACTGCACGCGGCTGTGTCACGCTTCGTCGGTGGCGGCGCTGATGGAAGGGCTGAATTCCGGCGCGGTGTCCGCGCCGTTCGCGGCAGCAATGGATGCCGAAGTGATTATCGTGATCGGCGCCAATCCCACGGTCAATCACCCGGTCGCGGCGACCTATATCAAGAATGCGGCCAAGCGCGGCGCCAAGCTCATCGTGATGGACCCGCGCCGGCAGACGCTGTCGCGCCACGCCTACAAGCATCTGGCATTCAAGCCCGGCAGCGATGTCGCGATGCTGAACGCCATGCTCCACACCATCATCAACGAAGGGTTGACCGACGATCAATACATCGCGGGCTACACCGAAGGCTTCGACGATCTGAAGCAGCGCATTCAGGAATTCACGCCCGAAAAGATGGAGCCGATCTGCGGCATTCCGGCTGAAACGTTGCGCGAAGTCGCGCGGCTCTATGCGTCGTCGCGCGCCTCGCTGATCTTCTGGGGCATGGGCATCAGCCAGCACGTGCACGGCACCGACAACGCGCGTTGCCTTATCGCGCTGGCGTTGACGACCGGGCAAATCGGCCGGCCGGGCACCGGACTGCATCCGCTGCGCGGTCAGAACAACGTGCAGGGCGCTTCCGATGCGGGCCTGATCCCGATGTTCCTGCCGGATTATCAGCCGGTCGGCCGCACTGATTTGCGCGAGCCGTTCGAGCATCTGTGGAAGCAGGACATCGATCCCGTTCGCGGCCTTACCGTGGTCGAGATCATGAATGCGATCCATGCGGGTCAGATCAACGGCATGTATATCGAGGGTGAAAACCCGGCGATGTCCGATCCCGATCTGCAGCATGCGCGCGAAGCGCTCGCCATGCTTGACCATCTGGTGGTGCAGGATCTGTTCGTCACCGAAACAGCGTTTCATGCCGACGTGATCCTGCCGGCCTCGGCATTTGCCGAGAAGGTCGGCACCTTCACCAATACGGATCGCCGCGTGCAGCTCGCCCGCGAAGTCATCAAGCCGCCGGGCGATGCGCGTCAGGATCTCTGGATCATCCAGGAAATCGCCAGGCGCATGGGGCTCGACTGGAATTACGACGGCGCGGCCGAAGTGTTCACGGAAATGACGCAGCTGATGCCTTCGCTCAAGAACATCACCTGGGATCGGCTGGTGCGCGAGGGCGCGGTGACCTATCCGGTCGACAGCCCCGACAAGCCCGGCAACGAGATTATCTTCACCACCGGCTTCCCGACGGAAAGCGGGCGCGGCAAGATCGTGCCAGCGCACGTGATCCCGCCGGACGAATTGCCCGATGAAGAGTATCCGATGGTGCTCTCCACCGGCCGGGTGCTCGAACATTGGCACACCGGATCGATGACACGGCGCGCCGAAGTGCTGGATCAAATTGAGCCGGAAGCGGTTGCCTTCATGACACCGAAGGACATGCGGCGCATGAACATCCGGCCCGGCGATTTCGTCCGGCTTGAGACGCGTCGCGGCGCGGTCGAGCTCAAGGTGCGCTCGGATCGTGACGTGCCCGAGAATATGGTGTTCATGCCGTTCTGCTACGCGGAAGCCGCGGCAAACCTGCTCACCAATCCGGCGCTGGATCCGTTCGGCAAAATTCCCGAATTCAAATTCTGCGCGGTGCGGGCCGAGCGCGTCGAGATGCGCACCGCGGCGGAGTAAATCCTCCACCAGCAATGTCATAATTCTGAAAAAGGGCGGCAAAGTTTTTTGCCGCTCTTTTCGTTGCGCTGAATCGCGCTGTGTTGCGTGCTTTCGGAGTCATGTTTTTTTAAGGACGGTCGCTGAGAACGCTGTGTGAATCCGTGCCATTTGCATCGAATTTGTTTTCAGCTCCCCTCTAACGCCGATTTTCGGCTCGCGGCGCGGAATTCAGCCCGCAAAACCTGGGAAAGTCAGAGTTAATTTTAGATCGATCAAATTATTGCATTCAAAACAGTTTCTTACAACACCCTTTGAGCATAGGGGAACCTTGCGCTGTCATCGGCTTCGCCGGTGTTGTTGGATGCGCGGGCTGGAGCGCCGACGCGCTCATCGGGCTGAGCCTTTTCAAAGCGAAACCGAGACCAAGGCTTACTGAAACCAAGGCGCACTGAACCAAGGCTCACTGAACAACGCTCACTGAAACAGTCACAACAATCTCGCTAATTCAATTTCATCAGTCGCAGCAATTTGAGGGCACTATATGAAAAAACCGTCCGTCGCACAGTTGGCCGATATCCTTCCGTTCGCAGCAAAGGAAGATCAATCACTTTCGATCACCTCCGCTTCACTGACAAAAGGAACGTCGCAAATCTTGCAGGCGGTCGGTAACGCGGCTCACGGAACGGTCAAGCTGAACAAGGGCAAGGTTGTTTTTCAGGCGGACGCGGATTTCAGCGGCATCGCGACCTTCGACTACACGCTGGTCGATGCGAATGGCGTCGCAACGGTTCACACCGCGACCGTCGACGTTGCTCCGGTTGCTGATGCGCCGCATTTGGCCGTGACGACCGGTGCGGACGGCCTGGGAGCCGTCTCGAAGATCGGCGGCGAATTCCTGATCAACACGACGACGTTTGGCGGACAGTTCCTGTCGTCGGTGGCGTCGTTCGCCAATGGCGGCTTCGTGGTGACCTGGACCGACACCAGCTATTCGGATCACGACTACTCGAACGCGCAGGTCCGCGCGCAGATCTTCGACGCCGGCGGTCACAAGCTCGGCAAGGAATTCCGCGTCAACACCACCACCGATCTCGAACAGCGCGTGCCGAAGGTGAGCGTGCTCGCCAATGGCGACTTCGTCATCGCATGGGAAGACCAGAGCGGCGAGGGCGGCGACACCAGCGGCTCGTCCGTCAAGGCGCAGATGTACCACGCTGACGGCACCAAGATCGGCGGCGAGTTTCTGGTCAACACCACGACGCAGGGCACGCAGGACGGCGTGGCTCTCACCGCGCTGGCCAATGGCGGCTTCGTCGCGACATGGCAGGACGCCAGCGGCCTCGGCGGTGACGCCAGCGGCATGTCCGTCAAGGCACAGGTATTCGATGCCGGCGGCCACAAGGTAGGCGGTGAGTTCTTGGTCAATACCATCACGTCGACCGACCAGAGCCTGGTCTCCGTGGCCTCGCTCAAGAGCGGCGGCTTTGTCGTGACCTGGAATGACGACAGCGGCCTGAACAACGACGACACGCGCGGCGGCTCGATCAAGGCGCAGATGTTCGACGCGACCGGCCACAAGGTCGGCGGCGAATTGCTCGTCGATACCAAGGGCCTGAACTTCGCCAATAACGTCGCCACCGTCACCGGACTATCGAACGGCGGCTTCGTGGTGAGCTGGGAAGCCTCGTCGAACATCGGGCTGGATAAGGACGACTCCTCGATCCAGTTGCAGATCTTCAATTCGTCCGGCCAGAAGGTCGGCACGGAACTGGAGATCAACACCTCGACGACCGAGTATCAGCGCGCGCCGGTGGTGAAGGAACTGAGCAACGGCTATCTCGTCGTGGTCTGGAAGGACGAGAGCGAGGAGAACGGCGACACCAGCGAGGCCTCGATCAAGGCGCAGGTGCTCGATGCACAGGGCAACAAGATCGGCGGCGAATTCCTGGTCAACACGTCGACGAAGAACGATCAGACGTTCCCGTCGGTCGATACGCTTCCCAATGGCGGCTTCATCGTCACCTGGACCGACGAAAGCGGCACCGGCGGCGACGCCAAGGACGGTTCGGTGAAGGCGCAGATCTTCACGCTCGGCACCACCACGCAAGACACGGCGGTGAAGCTCAATCTCTCGGCAAACCTGACCGACAAGGACGGGTCCGAGACCTTGGCAGTGTCCGTTTCGGCCATTCCGGTCGGCGCGACCCTGTCGGACGGCGTGCACAGCTTCACGGCGACTGCCGGCAACACCAGCGTGGACCTGACCGGCTGGACCTTCGGCAATCTGACGGTCAAGCCGCCGCTGGGCTTCACCGGCGATCTCAAGCTGACGGTCGTTGCGACGGCGACGGATCACGCCACGCTCTCCACCGGCAACGTCACCGACAGCAAGACTGTTTCGCAGACCGTCGATATCATCGTCGCTCCGGCGAAAGGAATCATCAGCGACGAGACGTGGTCCGGTGTACCGGTGGCCGAGAACGCAGCCAAGGGGACTGTCGTCGGCACCGTTCACGGGGTCGATTCTCTCCCGGGCGCGGTATTTACTTATACATTGCTCGATAATGCCGGCGGCCGCTTCGGCATCGACGCCAACACCGGCATCGTCACCGTTGCCGATGGCAGCCTGCTCGACTACGAGACCTCGGCATCGCAGAGCATCAAGGTTCAGGTGAAGGACCAAACCGGCCAATCCTTCGCCAGGACCGTCAATATCGCCGTCACCAACGTCAACGAGGCGCCGACCGGCGAAACGCTGACCGGCGGTTCGGTGGTCGGGCGGCGCTGCCAACGGCACCGTGGTCGGCACTGTCCACGGCATCGATCCGGACGCCAACGCATCGCTGACCTATTCGCTCAGCGGCAATCCGGGCGGTATTTTCGCGATCGACGCCAAGACCGGCGTCATTACGGTTGCCGACGGCACGCAGCTCGATTTCGCGACGGCGGCTTTGCACGCCATCAAGGTGAGTGTCACAGACCAGGGCGGACTCTCCTTCGACAAGAGCTTCGATATTGCGGTCACCGATCCGGCAAAACAGTTCGTTGCCGCGAGCGAGCACAAGGCGGCCGGCGAAGACAGTTCGGTCGTGATCTCGGCCTCGTCGCTGATTGCCGACAGCAGCAATCCTTCTGGCTCTGCTTTGTCGTTGACATCTGTCGGCAAGGCCACGAACGGCACCGTCTCGCTGGTCAACGGCAACATCACCTTCGTGCCCGATGCGAATTTCAGCGGGATAGCGAAGTTCGACTATACGTTGACTGACTCAAGCGGACACTCCAGCACGGCAACGGTGACGGTCGATGTCGCGCCGGTTGCCGACGCGCCGCAACTGTCCGTGTCGCAGGATTCCAATGGCTCAGGCACGCTCTCGAAGGTCGGCGGCGAATTCCTGATCAACACCACGACGTTTGGCGGACAGTTCCTGTCGTCGGTGGCGTCGTTCGCCAATGGCGGCTTCGTGGTTACCTGGACCGATACGAGTTACCGAGACAACGACTTCTCCAACGCACAGGTCCGCGCGCAGATCTTCGACGCCAACGGTCACAAGCTCGGCAAGGAATTCCGCGTCAACACCACCACCGATCTTGAACAGCGCGTGCCGAAGGTGAGCGCGCTGGCGAATGGCGACTTCGTCATTGCCTGGGAAGACCAGAGCGGCGAGGGCGGCGACACCAGCGGCTCGTCGGTCAAGGCGCAGATGTATCACGCCGACGGCACCAAGATCGGCGGCGAGTTTCTGGTCAACACCACGACGCAGGGCACGCAGGACGGCGTGGCCCTCACCGCGCTTTCCAATGGCGGCTTCGTCGCGACCTGGCAGGACGCCAGCGGCCTCGGCGGTGACGCCAGCGGCTTGTCGATCAAGGCGCAGGTGTTCGATGCCGGCGGCCACAAGGTCGGCGGTGAATTCCTGGTCAACACGATTACTCCGACCGACCAGAGCCTGGTCTCGGTGGCCTCGCTCAAGAGCGGCGGCTTCGTCGTGACCTGGAACGACGACAGCGGCCTGAACAACGACGACACGCGCGGCGGCTCGATCAAGGCGCAGATGTTCGACGCCGACGGTCACAAGGTCGGTGCGGAGTTGCTCGTCGACACCAAGGGCTTGAACTTCGCCAACAACGTTGCCACCGTCACCGGGTTGTCGAACGGCGGCTTCGTGGTGAGCTGGGAAGCATCGTCGAACATCGGGCTGGATAAGGACGACTCGTCGATCCAGTTGCAGATCTTCAATTCGTCCGGCCAGAAGGTCGGCGTGGAATTGGAGATCAACACCTCGACGACCGAGTATCAGCGTGCGCCGATCGTCAAGGAGCTCAGCAACGGTTATCTCGTCGTGGTCTGGAAGGACGAGAGCGAGGAGAACGGCGACACCAGCGAGTTCTTCGATCAAGGCGCAGCTTCTGGATGCACAGGGCAACAAGATCGGCGGCGAACTCCTGGTCAACACCGCGACGGCGGACGATCAGATGTTCCCATCGGTCGATACGCTTCCCAATGGCGGCTTCATCGTCACCTGGACCGACGACAGCGGCACCGGCGGCGACGCCACCGACGGTTCGATCAAGGCGCAGATCTTCACCGTGGGCACCACCACGCAGGGCGGCCCGGTGAAGCTCAATCTCTCGGCAAACCTGACCGATACGGATAGCTCTGAATCTCTGGATGTCGTGATCTCCGGCGTTCCGGTCGGAGCCTTGCTGACCGATGGTCTGCACGTGTTCAAGCCGTCTGCTCCTGGCGATAACGGTGGCATTGTCGGCGCGGCCGCCAACACCAGCATCGACATCACCGGCTGGAACTTCAGCAATCTGACCCTGGTGCCGGTGCCGGACTTCACGGGTGACTTCCAGCTGACGGTCACGGCGACGGCGACGGATCACGCCACGCTCACGACCGGTAACGTCACCGACAGCAAGACCGTCTCGCAGACCATCGATATCGTTGTCGCTGCGGGACCGGCGTCACCGCCGCCACCGCCCGTGATCGGACCGGTGCCGGCAGCGCTCTTCAGCAGCGCGACTGGCGGCGCAGGCAACGATGTGGTGTTCGGCAGTTCCGGCAACGATGTGCTGACGGGAGGTGGCGGCAACGACACCTATCAGTTCGGCCATGGTGGAGGACAAGACCGGATCGTCAACGGCACGGCGGCCAGCAAGGTGTCGAGCGGTGAGCTCGACTTCGGCGCGGGCATCAAGGCCAACCAGCTTTGGTTCACGCGCAACAACGACGATCTGTCAATCGCCGTAATCGGCAGCCACGATCAGATCACGATCGCCGGCTGGTACGGCAGCGCGGGAGCGCAGTTGCAGGAGATCAAGACGGCCGACGGCATGAAGATCGATGCCGGCGTGTCGCAACTGGTCCAGGCAATGGCGGCCTATTCGTCCACCCATGCGGGCTTCGATCCGGCAACCGCGACGCAAGCGCCCGCCGATGCAGGCTTGCAGAACGCCATCGCGGCGGACTGGCACGCCTAAGCCTCCACGCCTAAGCCTCCGGGGTTTTCGCACCTAATAACTGCCGCCGCCTCCCAAGGCGGCGGCAGTTTGCTGTGTGGCTGGTCTCGACCGTGACGTGAATCCCGCGTTCCACCACCGTCATTCCGGCCGAGCGTAGCGAGAGCCGGAATCCAGTATCCCCGGAATTCATTGGGACAGACCGGCGGTTCATCGCGGGCGTTAGGCAACGCAGTGCCTAAAAACGAACGACAGCGATGACTGGAATTGGGCTCGCGCTCGCGCGGTTCGCTTGGCCGGGATGACGCAGAGAGGGATGACAGTCGTGGGCATGGCGGCTGGCAGCCATCCCGGCCGCCAAACCTGCGGCCAGCCACCGGTTTTCCCCGGGGGCGATGGCCGATCCGTCGCGACGGCTGCTGCCCGCAGGCCAAACCATGCTGAAACACCCCGAAAACGTTCTGAAAATCCTCTTTAATGTCAGATAGATAAAGCGGGACCGGGGGTCACCCACAGGCGATTGCCCAAGGCGGCAAGCCAGCCGTTGCAAAGCGCGCGCGTATTCCGCAAGAGTGGATACAGATGCTCTTATGGCGGACAGCTTACCTTCGGCCATGATCAATGTTTCCCGTTCCGCCGCCGTGCTGACCAGCCTCGACGCCGCTCTCGCGCGGCTCATTGGCGGGTGCCGCCCCGTCGCGCCGATCGATTGCTCCATCGCCGCCGCCATCGGCTGCGTTGCCGCGGCGATGCCGGTGCTGACGCGCGCGCTGCCGGTGCGCAACATCGCCACCACGGATGGCTGGGCGCTCAAATCCGTCGACCTCGCGGGAGCCTCTTCCTATTCGCCGGTGCTGCTGATGGCGGAGCCCACCTGGGTTGAAGTCGGCGACGCGTTGCCGGACGGTTGCGACTGTGTGCTGGACGAAGGCTCGATCGAAGCTGTCGGTTCGATGTTTCAGGCGGTGTCGGAATCCATTCCGGGCGCGGGCGTGCGCCGCGCTGGCGAGGATTTGCCGGCGGGCGTCGCGATCGTCGCGCCCGGCCAGCGTGTGCGCATCGTCGATGGCTTGAACGCGCGCAAGGCGGGATTGCGAAGTCTCGCTGTGCATCGGCCCCGCGTGCATGTGGTCAACGTGCCCGCAGCCGACGGCCAGGCCGTCACCGAACATCTGATCGTCGAAACCCTGCGTGTCGCGGGTGCGCAAGTGGCTCGCACCGAAGCCGCGGGGCGTGACGCCGTCTCAATTGCCAAGGCGATGAAGTCCGTCAGTTGCGATCTGCTGCTCACCATCGGCGGCACTGGCTTGGGCCGCCGCGATGCGACCGTCGACGCGTTGGCGCAAAGCGGCGCGGCGCCGTCGCATGGCATTGCCTTGCAGCCGGGCCGCACCACCGCAGTGGGCATGATCGATACGCTGCCGGTGATCGCGCTACCGGGCGCATCCGATCACGCGCTCGCCGCCTGGTGGGCGCTGGCGCAGCCGGTGCTTGATGTGCTGTCGGGCCGCGCACAGCGGCCGCGCATCGTGCGTCCGCTCGCGCGCAAGATCGCCTCCGGTGTCGGGATGAGCGATATCGTTTTGCTGAAGGAAACCCAGGCGGGATGGTTGCCGCTCGCGATCGGCGATCTGCCGCTCGGTGCGCTGACCAAGGCGGATGCCTGGCTCGCGGTGCCTGCGGGCAGCGAAGGCTATGCAACCGCGAGCATGGTGGGGGCTTATTCCCTGCACGAAAGTTCATGAGCATGTCCGGCACCTCGACATCGTCTCCATCCGACTCTGCCGCCGAGCGCGGCCCGGTGGATCAGGGTCAGTTCCTCACCATCCTGTCGCGCGAGGCGGCGCTGGCGCGTTTCGAGGCCGCGCTGTTTCCGCGCCCGCTGGCGGTGGAGGAACGGCCGCTTGCGGCGGCGCTGGGTCTGGCGCTGGCGAAGGACATCGCTGCGCCGATCGACGTGCCGTTGTTTGACCGCGCCAATGTCGACGGCTTCGCGGTGCGCTCGGCCGATACCATGGCCGCGAGCGAGGCTGCCACGGTTTATCTCACGCTCAACGACGAGGTGATCGCCTGCGGCACCGAGCCGAAAAAGCCGGTGGTCACCGGCACCGCGACGCCGATCGCAACCGGTGGTCCCGTTCCGCGCGGCGCCGATGCGATCATCATGGTCGAACACACCCAACCGGCCGGCGAGAACGGCATCGATGTGCGCCGAGCGGCGTCGCCGGGGCAATTTGTTTCCTATGCGGGGTCGGACATCGCGCAGCGTGAATTGCTGTTGCGCGAAGGCACGTTGATCGGCTCGCGCGAGATCGGGATGCTGGCCGCCTGCGGCATCGCGCGCGTGCCAGTCGTGCGCAAGCCGCGCGTCGCGGTGCTGTCGACCGGCGATGAATTGATACAGCCCGGCGAGCCGCTGCGGCCTGCCGCGATCTACGATTCCAACGGCGCGATCATCACCGCCGCCGTGATCGAGAGCGGCGGCGAGGCGGAATTCATCGGCGCGTTTCCCGATGACGAAGACAAACTCGAGGCGGCTTTGCGCGAGGCCATCGCCGCCTACGACATGGTGATCCTCTCCGGCGGCACCTCGAAGAGTGAAGGCGATGTCTCCCATCGCATCATCGCGCAGCTCGGCAAGCCCGGCATCGTCGCGCATGGCGTGGCGCTCAAGCCAGGCAAGCCGCTTTGTCTGGCGGTGTGCGACGGCAAGCCGGTGGTGGTGCTGCCGGGCTTTCCGACCTCGGCGATGTTCACGTTTCACGATATGATCGTGCCGGTGCTGCGGCGGATGGCGGGCCTGCCGTTCCGGCGCGACTCGGAAGTGACCGCCAAAATCCCCGTGCGGATTCCCTCCGAAATCGGCCGCACCGAATTCGTCATGGTGTCGCTGGTGGAAGGGCAGAGCGGGCTTGTCGCCTATCCTTCCGCCAAGGGCTCCGGCGCGATCACGTCGTTCACGCAAGCCGATGGCTTCTTGCGCATCGATGCACTGGCCGATCAGATGCCCGCCGGAACCATGGCGCAGGTGACGCTGTTCACGCCGCATGTGCGAGTGCCGGATCTCGTTATCGTCGGCAGCCATTGCACCGGGCTTGATCTCGTCACCGCGCCGCTCGCCCGCGCGGGACTGCTGGTGCGCTCCATTCCTATCGGCAGTCTCGGCGGTCTTGCTGCCGCGCGGCGCGGCGAGTGCGACATCGCGCCGATCCATCTGTTCGATGAAAAGACCGACAGCTACAACACGCCGTTCCTCTCACCGGGCCTCGAACTGGTGCCGGGCTGGCGGCGCATGCAGGGCGTGGTGTTTCGGCCGGGCGATGCGCGGTTCGAAGGCCGCACGCCGCAACAGGCCGTGGAGGCCGCGCGCGAGGATTCCACCTGCCTGATGGTCAATCGCAACCAGGGCGCGGGCACGCGCATCCTGATCGACCGCCTGCTCGGCGGCACGCGGCCGGATGGCTACTGGAATCAGCCGCGCTCGCATAACGCGGTTGCCGCCGCCGTGGCGCAAAAGCGCGCCGACTGGGGCGTCACCATCGCGCCGGTGGCGCATGCAGCGGGGCTCGGTTTCCTGCCGCTCGCCGAGGAGCATTACGATTTCGCGCTTGTCAGCGCGCGCAAGGAGCGTCTGCCTGTTCGGGCGTTCATGCTGGCGCTCGGCTCGCAGGAAACGCGCGACGCCTTGCAGAAGGCCGGCTTCACACCGGTCTGAACGCGTCCGTGACGCGGGTGGCCTATGGCTGACGGTTGCTCTTACCAATAGTTGTGTAGTTAACTGTTCCTGAACGACTCGCCATCAAAGTCGCGCATCGCCGTTTCGCGCCTCTCGCATACCGGGCGCGTTTTCAAGCGAAGCATGCCGCCGGGCTTGATCCGGTGGTGGATACCGGTTCGCGTTAAGAAAACGCCTCAGAACAAAACGATAGAGCGCAACGGAGCCCATTGTGACCCTCAAGACAACCCCGACTCCGTTTCGCTTCACGCGCTGGCAGCCAATCGCGCTCGCGTTGCTGGCGGCTCCCTTCGCCGCCGGCCGCGCCGAAGCCGTGTGCGCGCCCGCGGGCAGCAACCAGGCCACGGTTTGCACGGGCGCGACCAATAGCGTGGGCACTGCATATGGGACGGGCGTCGAGACCAACAACGACATCACCGTTCAATCCGGCGCAACGCTTTTTGGAAACGTCAACGGCATAGCGATCCATAGCGGAACGCTGAACAATGCGGGCTTTGTCGAGGGCACGGCGGGCGGTAGCATCGGCGTCGCCTTCTCCACCATGACCATCACCAACACGGAATCCGGCATCATTTCAGGGATCACGCGCGGCATTCAGGCCACCGACGTGACCCTCACCAATGCCGGATCCATTTTGGGCAATTTCGAAGCGATCGAGGCCACCACCGCCACGATCACCAATTCAGGCACCATCAACGGTAACACGTTTGCCGGCATCGACACGAACGACCTTACGTTGAACAATTCCGGCACGATCACCGGCGGTGCTTTTGGCCTCCTTGCCGGCAACAGTGCCCAGGTGACCAACTCTGGCACCATCACGGGCAACATCGGAATTCAGGCGAGCGGCGCCAGCACCATCGTCAATTCAGGCACTATCACCGGCACCGGCGGCACCGCGATCAAATTGAGCGGGGCTTCCGATACGCTGACGCTGCGGCCCGGCTCGCATATCGTCGGCTTGATCGACATGGGCGGCGGCAACGACGTCATCAACCTGATCCTGCCGAGCGGCAGCGGACCGGTGGCGGCGCGCGGACCGTCGTCGCTCACGGCCGTTGTCACCGTGAACGCCAATGCGGCTGTTGCCGCCTTGCAGGCGCAACTGGTCAATTTCGATACCACCACAGGCGACGTGTTGAACGTCAGCAGCGCTGGTGGCGGCGGAAGTGCAGGCACTGTGAACGGCGGCATGCCGTCGGTCACCGCGGGCGGCGTCACCGCAGCGCTCGATCCCACCTCATTCGCGCAAACCAGCCGCGCGCTGATGGATCTCACCGGCGGCGTGTCGTCGATGGTCGCGGGCCGCCTGAACGGCGTGTCGCCCGCCGCCAACGGCATGATGGCGATGGCTTATGCGCCGGAAGAAAATACGCCGCGCAACGCCTACGCGAAGATGTTCACCAAGGCGGCCGTCGCGCCGTGGAGCGCTGCCGCGCCCTATGTGGTGTGGACCAACGGCTTCGGCGGTCAACGCATTCAGGACGCAACGGACTCCACCTTGCGTGCGGTCTCCACGAATTACGGCGGCGCGATCGGCATTGATCGCCGCGTGCGGCCGGACTGGCTGCTCGGCGCATTCGTCGGTGGCGGCGCGGGCACCTTGTCGGTCGATCAGTCGCAGACGGTGGAAACCGAAGACGTGTTCGGCGGCGGCTACAGCCGTTTCGAATGGGCTTCGCAATTCATCGATATAACTGTTCAGGGCGGCAACGTTCACAACAAGTCGAACCGTCAGGTGCAGAATGGCGTCACCGGCGGGCTTGAGAACGCCACCGCCAGCTATAACGGCTGGTTCGTCAGTCCGGAAATTGCTTACGGCTACCGGCTCGATATCGGCAACGGCTATGTGCTGACGCCGACCGCGCGGCTGCGTTACGTGGCCGGCTTCTTCGACGGCTATACTGAATCGGGCTCGGCGGAGACGCTCTCTGTCGGCTCGCGCACCTTGCAGGATTTCGAAGAGCGCGGCGAACTGGACGTCTCGAAAACCACGGCGTTGTTCGGCGGCGCGCATGTGCTGAAGGTCAATGTCCATGGCGGCGTCATCGCCTTGCAGCGGGTCGGCGACACCACGGTGAACACCGTACTGATCGGCCAGAACCTGTCATTCGCCACGCCCGGCAAGAGCAGCGCCGTGGGTGCGGTGGCCGGAATCGGCTTCGATTATCATACCAGCGCCAACGTCGCGCTGTTCGCCGCCGTCGAAGGCATCGCGATGTCGGACCAGAGCCGGACCGGCACCGCCAAAGGCGGGGTGAGGGTGGCGTTCTGATAGAGGGGCGTCCGCGTCGCTGCGCGGCGATCCGCCCCGTTGCTGGCAATTTGATTTTTGCGCTACGCCTGTCCCACACACTGCGTCACACGCGGGCTTGATGTTCAGCCCGGAGACATAGCTGACACCTGTTCGGAGACATGACTGACAGTTTTGTCAGCGGTCAAGTCGATTTTGGCGACCTGCCTGCTGCCGAAGAAAATCCCGAAGTGACCGTCGCGGGTCAGAGGCCGAATGGCCATGCGCTCGCCGCAAAACGCGCGAGGAACCAACCACATCCGGCCCTTGAAGCTGACGTAAGCTTTGGTGGTCGAGACGCGGCGCACAATCTCGTGGCTGTCGTATTCGATCTCGGGAAGGCGATCGGGCATGGCGCGAGCGCTGGGGCGATAGCGGTCGGCCGGGACATCAAAGTCGAGCGCCTCGTGCGGTCGCTCCCGATTGTAGATGTCGCGCCACAGATCGAAGGCGCCCTGCGCATCTTTGAAGTCGCGAAAGCGCCGTAACGCTAACACTTCGGCGTTCAGCGTGCGATGAAAGCGCTCGTTCTTGCCACGGCTTTGCGGGTGATAGGCTCTTGCATGGATGAGATCGACACCGAGCTTGAGCAGCCAGACGCCAAACCTGGTCCAACCCGCGCCCGATGAATTGCCCCATGGCGTGCCATTATCGACGAAGAACGCGTCCGGCATGCCGTAGCGGCGGAAGGTCGCGGTCAGTTGATCCTGCACCGTGCGGCTTTGTTCGTTAGCACAGGCGTTGACGCACAGCGCGTAACGCGAATGATCGTCGATCATGGTCAGCGGATGGCACCGCGCGCCGCTCGCCAGCCCGACATGGCCCTTGAAGTCCATTTGCCACAACAAGTTCGGTGCTTCCTTCTCGAAACGCCGCCAAGCCCTTGGCCCGCCCGGCGGCGGATGAACACGCCCGTGGCGGCACAAGATCTCGTGCACTGTGGACAGCGCCGGCGGCTTGAGGCCATCGCGTGCCAAGCAGCGGGCGATCTTGCGCGCACCCCATGCCGGATGGTCGTCGCGCACCGCAAGCACCCGCTCTTCGGTGAATGCATCGCAACGCCTCGGGCTCTCATGGGGACGGCGCGAACGATCCGCCAGTTCCTTGTCACCGGCCACCGATCGCGCCAACCATTTGTAGCCGACATCGGGACTAATCCCGAACCGGCGGCATAACTCCCGCCGGTTCACACCCTCTTGCATCGCAAAGCGCACAAACTCACGCCGCTGATCCATTGCCGACACCTCTTGCCATGGCATGAAAGGCCTCCCCAAAAGACCTCGCCAGCCAATCATGATGTGTCAGCTATGTCTCCGAACACCTGTCAGTGATCTGTCCGGGCTGAACACTTGACCCGCGTGTCCATCTGCTTCGCAAGATGCTTTTTCCAAAAAAGATGGATTGCCGGGTCAAGCCCGGCAATGACGCGGAGAGAAACGATAGGCCGCCGCGTGTCTTAGTGACGCGCGGACAACATGGCTGCCTTCATCACGCATTTGATTGGTCGGTGCCTGAATTCCACCACCAGCCGTCATTCCGGCCGAGCGCAGCGAGAGCCGGAATCCAGTACGCTCGGAGTTAATTGGGAAATATTGTGCCCGTTAAAATAGGCGTCTTTCAGCAACGATGCGCCAACCAACAAGCGACAGCATTTACTGGACCCCGGCTCGCGCTCGCGACGCTCGCTTGGCCGGGATGACGGAAGTGAGTGGAGAGGCGCGGGAGCGACGATGCGCTCGGCGTTTTCCACAGCTCTTGAGCCTCATTGCATTCTGCACGCGATCGCCGATCCGCACGATCTCGCAGAAAACCTGCCGCTCAGTGACGTCATACGCTGCCTGTATGGCGAGTGATGGTTCCAGATATTAGACGAGGCGAGTTTACTTAATTACCTCTTACGGCAGTTTCAAATCGCTTCGCTTGTGAGTCCTGGATCGGCGCTGCTGCCAATTGCCGGATCGCGCGAAGTAACATCCGGGAATCCATCTTTATGACCACGTCAGGCCCCCACAGCTTCCTTCAGCGTCATGCTTTGGGATTGGCGTTGCTTGCCGCGCCGTTCGTGCTTGCTGATCGCGCCGAGGCGGCGTGTACGCCCGCGATTGGCAACAATGTGACCGTGACGTGTTCGGGAACGACAAACGGAAACCCTAACGGTTATGGCAGCGGCGCGGAAACGGGCAACACCGTCAATGTTTTGTCGGGTGCATCAGTCACGGGAGCAGCCCATGGGATCAATGTTTTCGATGTAACAGTAAATAATGCCGGAGTTATATCGTCACCTGGAACGAACGGCATTCTCACGTTCGGTTCACTTACTCTGACTAATTCAGGAACTGTCGTTGGCGGCCTCGAAGGCCTCTTTGTCAACAATAACGCGACAGTTACAAATTCGGGAACCATCGCTGGCATTACTAATGATGGTATCGATGTTGCCCGATCTTTGTCCCTCGTCAACTCCGGCACGATATCCAGTGGCAACAATGCTATCGATGCACTAGACGCCGTTATCACGAATTCTGGCACTATTGTGGGTGCTCGTGATGCAATTCGCACGTCTAACGATGTCACTGTCACCAACTCCGGCATCATCTCGGGCAACGGCGCAAGCACAAGCACTATCTCTGCGGGTGGCGTGATTAACTTGATCAACACCGGCACAGTTATGTCCACGGCTTTGGGCAGTGTCGCAGTCGGCGCGGGCTTCGCGGTGAATGTAGTCAACTCCGGCACTATTTCCGGGGATGGAGCTATTTTTGGCGGTGGTAACAGCAACACCATTGTGAACTCGGGCACCATCATCGGCACCGGCGGTACGGCCATCCAGTTGGATACCAGCGCCGACACGCTGACGCTGCTGCCCGGCTCGCAGATCTTCGGCGCGATCGACATGGGTGGTGGCGCGGACGTGGTGAATGTGGTCGGCGGCGGCGGCGTGGCCTCGCTGGTCAAGCTCACCAACTTCACCGGCACGGTGAACACGCGCGGGCTCGCGGTGTATAATTCCACCACGCAGCAGATCGCGACGCTCGACGGCACAGCCTTCGCGCAGGCCGATCGTGGTTTGATGGATATCGTCGGCGGTGCGTCCTCGCTGGTGCAGGGCCGGTTGAGCGGTCTCACCTCGTCGGCCAACGGCATGATGGCGATGGCCTACGCGCCGGACGAGAGCAATCCGCGTAACGCCAATGCGAAGATGTTCACCAAGGCGCCAGCTTCGCAGTGGAGCGATGCACCCTACGTGGTGTGGACCAACGGCTTCGGCGGTCAACGCACCCAGGACGCCACTGATCAGACCTTGCATTCCACCTCGACTGCCTATGGCGGCGCCATCGGCATCGATCGCCGCGTGCGTCCGGACTGGCTGCTCGGCGCATTCGCTGGCGGCGGCGCGGGCAATCTCTCCGTTGCTAACAACGTGCAGAAGGTCGACAGCGATTACGGCTTCGGCGGCGGCTACAGCCGCTTCGAATGGGGCTCGCAGTTCCTTGACGTCACGGTGCAGGCGGGTAGCATCCACAACAAGTCTACCCGGCAGGTGGCGGACAACATCGCGGGCTTGGTCACGGCGAGCGCCAGCTACAACGGCTGGTTTGTCAGCCCCGAGGTCGCCTACGGCTATCGCATCAATATGGGCAACGGCATCACCCTGACGCCGACCGCACGGCTGCGTTACGTCGCCGGCATGTTCGATGGCTACAACGAAACTGGATCAGCGCAGAACCTCTCGGTCGGTTCGCGCACCTTGCAGGATTTCGAGGAACGCGGCGAACTGGAAGTCTCGCGGCTGATGGATGTCGGCGGGCAGAGCAACGCGCTGAAGGTCAGCGCCCATGGCGGCATCATCGCCTTGCAGCGTGCAGGCGACACCACCGTGAACACCGTGTTGATCGGGCAGAACTTCGCCTTTGCCGCACCGGGCAAGAGCAGCGCGGTCGGTGGCGTGCTGGGCTTAGGCTTCGATTATCAGGCCGCCGTCAATGTGGCGCTGTTCGCGGCGGTCGAAGGCATCGCAATGTCGGACCAGAGCCACATCGGCACCGCCAAGGGCGGGGTGCGGGTGGCGTTCTGATAAAAGGGGCGTTGTCCGCTCATCCACTCTCTCCTATCGGGCGTCCACGCTCATTCGCTCCCCTCGCTCACGCCTCATCCTGAGGAGCGGCCTCTTGGCCGCGTCTCGAAGGATGTGGCCTCGTCCCTCGAGACGCCCGCTTTGCGGGCTCCTCGGGATGAGGATTGAAGCAATACTGCACGGCGCGGAGCCCGGCCCTGACGCAGCAAGCGCGGCAATCCAATGCTGACATCAAGCCCGGTCATCGCACCGGGCTTTTTGTTGTCCTTCGTTGCCGCAACCACCGTCATTCCGGCCGAGCGCCGCGAGAGCCGGAATCCAGTACGCCCGGAATCAATTGAGAAAGATCGTGTGAGTTGATTGCTGGCGTGTTTCGGCAACGTTGCGCCAACCAACAAGCGTCTGTTTGTACTGGATCCCGGCTCGCCCCCGGATCAAGTCCGGGGTTGGCCGGGATGACATCTATGGGTGGCGTGGCGCATTGCCAACACAAGGTGGGTGGCACGACGGCAAGGTGTGTTGAACGGCCTTAGGCATTGCTCGCTCCACACACTGCGTCACACGCGGGCTTGACCCGCGTGTCCATCTGCTTCGCTAAAAGCTTCGTCCAAATCGCTATTCGAAGAAAGATGGATTGCCGGATTAAGTCCGGCAATGACGCGGAGCGAGACATAGCGCTGCGGCGTCAAGCGCCGCCGCCACGGAGGGGAGATTGTTGCCATGACGGCTGTGGGTGGCGTGGATCCCGCAAACCCAACCCAACCCAAACCTAAATCCAAACCGAAATCTAAACCTAAATCGCTTCCAGCTTTGCCAGACGTTCGGCCTCGCCGAGATCGTCGGTGGTATTTGCATTGAAGAACGGATCGAGCGGCTCATTTGACCACGCGACATTGGCGACGGCGTAACGCGCAGTCCAGCGATGGATGGCCCGGCAGTCTTCCACCACCAGCGCGTAACGCAGCGCATCGCGCAGCGAGACATCCCACAACGCGATGGTGTGATGGGCCTGCTCGCCGGATGTCGCAACCGCGAGGCGGGAATGCTGCTCGATGCGTCCTTGATGCAGCCGCGCCACGAGATCCTGCGGCAGGAACGGGCAGTCGCCGGCGGCGCTCAGCATCCATTTGGCGTCCGGCCTGTTGGCGGCAATCCAGTCGAGGCCGGCGAGAATTCCGGCGAGGGGGCCCGCGAATCCCTCGATGCTGTCCGCGACTACCGGCAGGTTGAGCGATGCGAACCGCGCCGGATCGCCATTGGCATTGACGATCAGCCCGTCGCATTGCGGCGCGAGCCGTTCGATGACGCGATCCAGAATGGTGCGGCCGCCGACCGTGCGCATCGGCTTGTCGCCGCCGCCCATGCGCCGCGCAAGTCCTCCCGCGAGAATGACGCCGGGCGTGAGCGGATGATCGGTCATGTCGTCTGAGATAGCGCGGCGGGCGGTTTTTGCAATGGCGTTGCGCGTCGTTGGCGGAAAACCATCCGAATGCCGGGCTTTTGCGCCGGCAGGCCGTGGTTTCGCCGGTGGCCGGATATGCTAAGGAGAGGCTTGAGGTTCAATCGGCTGGATGCCCGCGCGCAGCCGGTCCGGAATACGAGGCGAAGGCATGAGGGTGATCGGTCTGGCGGGCTGGAGCGGCGCCGGAAAGACGACGCTGTTGACGCGCCTCATTCCGCATCTGGTTGCGAAGGGCCTGCGCGTCTCCACCGTCAAGCATGCGCATCACAAATTCGACGTCGATGTTCCGGGCAAGGATTCCTGGGCGCACCGGGAAGCCGGGGCGAGCGAGGTGATGATCTCCTCGCAGCACCGCTGGGCGCTGATGCACGAATTGCGTGGCAAGCCGAGCCTGAATTGCCCGAACTGCTGGGAAAGATGTCGCCGGTCGATCTCATCATCGTCGAGGGTTTCAAGGCCGCACCGCATCGCAAGATCGAGGTGCATCGGATTGCTAACGGCAAGGATTTTCTCTTTCCTCGGGATCCTGCCATCGCCGGGATCGTCACCGATGCGGCGGTTGACGCCGTTGACACCGCTCTGCCCATTGCCCATCTCGACGATATCGCGTCCGTCGTGGCCCTGATCGAGACAACGGCGATCCCGGCCGGGGATATTATCGCGGGCCGGTTCGCGTGACGGACGGTTTTTGATTTGAGCACGACCTTTTCGGAAAACCGGTATCTTTTCCGGATCATGCTTTAGGAGAGGCCACGCCCCATGGCGCAACTGTCCGACGATTGCTTTGCCTTCGGTGGACCGATGATGTCGGTCGACGAGGCGGTGGCGACGATCGCGGCGCGGGTCGGCGCGGTGCCGGACATCGAAGTGGTGCCGTTGATGCAGGCGGACGGGCGGACGCTGGCCGCCGACATCGTCGCGCCGCTGCCGCTGCCGCCTTTCACCAATTCCGCCGTCGATGGATACGCACTTCGGGGCGGCGAGATTCCGGCAGCGCGCGAGACCACGTTTCCGGTTGCGGGGCGGGTGCAGGCGGGCGCCGCTGCGCCGGATCACGTTGCGCCGGCGCATGCGGTACGCATCTTCACGGGCGCGCCGATGCCGAGCGGCTTCGATACGGTTTTCATGCAGGAGGACGTGCAGCTGACGCCCGATGGGGTGGTGCTGCCGTCGGGCCTCAAACCCGGCGCCAATGTGCGGCCGACCGGCGAGGATGTCGTCGCGGGTCAGATAGCCTTGCGCGCGGGGACGCGCCTGCGTCCGCAGGATGTGGCGCTGGTCGCGGCGCTGGGCCTGACGAGCATTAGCGCGCGGCGGCGGGTTCGTGTCGCGGTGTTTTCCACCGGCAACGAAGTGGTGTCGCCCGGCGAGGCACGCGGCGCAGCGCAACTGTTCGATTCAAATCGCTATATGCTGATGGCGCTGCTGGCGCGTCTCGGTTGCGCGGTGAGCGATCTCGGCATTCTGCGCGACGAACGCAGTGAACTCGCGGATGCGCTGCGCCGCGCGGCGTCCGCGCACGATCTCATTCTCACCTCGGGCGGCGTGTCCACCGGCGAGGAGGATCACGTCAAGGCCGGGCTGGAAAGCGCCGGGAAGCTGGTGCTGTGGCGCATGGCGATCAAGCCGGGGCGGCCCGTCGCCATGGGGGTGATCGACGGCACGGCGCTGATCGGCCTGCCGGGCAATCCGGTGGCGAGCTTCGTGACGTTCGTGCACATCGTGCATCCCACGATCGTCGCGCTGTCGGGCGGCACATGGCGAAAACCCGTCGCGTTGCCGGTCCGCGCCGCGTTCGCCTATACAAAGAAGATCGCGCGCCGCGAATATGTGCGGGTTCACTTGCGCGTGGCTGCCGACGGCGTGCCGGAAGCCGTAAAGTTTCCGCGCGAGGGCGCGGGTCTGCTGTCGTCGCTGGTCGAGACCGACGGGCTTGTCGAACTCGGCGAGGACCTCACCAAGGTCGAGATCGGCCAGACCGTTGGTTTCATGTCATATGCAAGCCTGATCTGATGCAAGCCTGATCTGATGCAAGCCTGATCTGATGCAAGCCTGATCTGATGAAAGCCTGATCCGAGACGCGGTGCGGGCCGGGCACAGACCGGAGCGCGCCAGAGCGTTTTCGTTCTTTGTTGAAACATCGTCACGCTCTATCGTTTGTTTTGACGCGTTTTCTTAACGCGAACCGGTATCCACCACCGGATCAAGTCCGGCGGCATGCTTCGCTCGAAAACGCTCTGGCTAAGTCTGCTGCGGCAGACAATTCTTTTCCTCCGTGCCACCGCAACTGTCGCAGCGATAGATGCGGTAGCTGCCACCCAGGAAGATCGCGGGCACGATCGAGACCAGCTTCATGGTCGAGGTCTCGCAATTCTGGCACTGGATGGTGTCCGCTTTTGCAGAGGCGTTTCTTTTCATTCCGTCGATCCTCAAGATTTTGCTGCGCGGGTCTATGCCGCATTGTCCTGTGTAAATGAGTTGCATGGCTCACTCGCTTTCCTGTTGACGCATCGCTTGTAACAACATCGGTCCCACTGAAGTTCTGCGATCCACACGACGTTCCGCTCGCTTTCGCTGAGCTTAAAGATCGTCGGGTGCCCCGGCGGCATCAATACGCACGCGACGCCGCGCCAAACCCGGAAACGGGATCTCATTTTCAGTCAGTCTGCTGGGGCACTCCGTCGACCTGCCATGATCACCTCCTTTCGTTGTGAATGACGGTGGCGTTTTCGATTGCGGTTTTGCGCTTGGTGCGGTGTGGGGGGACGCACCTCACGCTCTGCCTTTGCCGATCACGCCACCGCCTTGTAATTCGGCGCCGATGCGAGAAAGCGTGCATAGGCATCCGCATTTGGCGGTGTGAATTTCTCCACCACCGCACCGCGACGATGAGTTATCGTCCCGATGTCCTCCATGAGTTCGTCGAAATGTTTGAAGTGATAAGGCGCGACGCACAGCCCGCCATAGACGCTGGCGGCCGGTCGCTCCACGCGCTTGAAGCGCAGCATCATCTCGATGTTGTCACGCATCTCGGCGGCGGTCGGTTGCCGCGCGAGTTGATGGTCGGCGTAACGCACCAGCCAGTTCGCCGCGAGATCGGCGCACAGCACCGTACAGAAGCTGGAGTTGAAGCCGACGAAGCCCATATCCGGCAAATCCGGATTGGCGATCAGGCGATAGAGCCGGTATTGCCCATCGGGGTCGACCAGCTTGTCGAGATAGGCCTCGGGCAGGAACGGCACGCCGATCTTGTAGCCGATCGCCAGCACCGCCACGTCCGCACGCACCCGTTCGCCGCCGGTCATCACGATGGTGTCGCCGTCGTAGCGATCGAACGTGCCGCGTATGGCCTTGATGCGGCCGTCCGCCACCATTGGAAAGAATCCCGGCGTTGCGATCGGCACCGAGCAGTTGATGCTGTCCTCGATCGGCTCGTTCGGCACCATGTTGCACTTGTTGAGCTTGAGCTGCATCTTCAGAAGGCTTTCCAGCCCGCGCCAGTTCGCCCAGACCAGCGACTTCATAATCTTCTGCGCCGATCGTGAGCGCGGATTGATGCCCCAGCTGCGAAACATTTCTTCCTGGGCGCGGATATAGAGAACCCGCTTGAAGTTGATCAGGCCGCCGAGAAAGTAAGGGATGCGCCACACCGGCTCGCGGTAGACGATGGTCACTTCGGCGGCGCCGGATTTGACTGCATTCACCGCGATGTCGGTGGCGGATTTCGAACCGCCGAGCACCACGATCCGTTTGCCTTCGGCGAGAGTGGGATCGTTGTATTGCGACGAATGCAGGATTTCCCCTCCCTGCGCCTGGAATGTTTTCTCGCCCGGATGGTTCAGCGTGCGCTTCTCGTTGAACTGCCCGGTGCAGACCGCGACGAAATCAAACGTCTCGCGGCTGGTGGTGCCGTCGCTCTTTTTCATGTCGAGCGTCCAGCCTGCCTGACCATCGGCACGGCGGTTCATCCCGACCACGCTGGTGTTGAGACGCATGGCGCGGTTGAGGCCGTGATCGCGGGCGTAGCCTGCGAGATACTCGTAGACCTGCGGGCCTTTCGGCCATTCCGGATACGTCTCCGGCATCGCCCTGTCGGTGTAGCGATAAAGATCTTTCGGGCTCTGGGTCTGGACGTCGGGATAGGATCGCGAGGGTTCCCAGACACCGCCGATGTCGCCGCTGCGCTCGAAAATCGTGATCAGGTGCCCGCGCGACGAAAATGCTTTCGCCGCCGCGAGACCGGATACGCCGGCGCCAATGATGCAAACCTGCTTCTGTTTGATCATGTACGACTCAATCTCTCCAAAAGACCGCTCTCCGAAGATTTTCTCTCCAAAGAACTGCTCTTCAAAACACCGACGCTCCGACAGGACCGCACTGCAACAGAATTGCTCTCGACGAGCGTGGGTGAGCCACGCGTCATCGTTGACCGGTCGGCGTCGACCGGTGGCAAGTCTTTCAAAAACTTGGAACCACTGCCTTTGAGAACGGCGCGCTTAAGCGTTGGCCTCCTCAGGCAAAAAATTCACTTCATGCTCGGCGGAAACCCGCACCACTTCGGCGACGTCGGTCATATCGTGAAGCCGGTCGAACAAAGCTTCGAGCTTGCGCGTCGGCGAGACCCAAAACAGGGCCCGCGCCGGTTTATCGGATTTGTTGAAATAGCCGTGCGGAACGCCGCGCGGCATGCGAACCACGTCGCCTGCTGTTGCTTTCAGCCAGGCGCCGTCGAGCTTAAGATCGAGCACGCCATCCTGCACCAGAATGAATTCGTCCTGGGTGGGATGGATATGCACCGGAACGAATTGTCCCGGCTCGCTGTTGGTTTCGAATGCGAACGCCGAATTGGCGACGGCTTTCGGGAAGTAGACTTGACCAAGAATATTCCACGTCTTGCCCGCATAGCCGGTGCCGTTCGCGGTGATACCTTTGTCGAGCGCTGCCATGTTCCGCCACTCTCCCGGTTGATCATGCACAGCCGATTTAGATGCGGCTTTTTTTGTAGCGCGGACTTAATCGCGGCGGGGAAGTACGGTCTAGCCGTTAAACGAATCCGATTGCACGATCGGTTTATTTTAGGAAATGCAATTTAAAGTTGTTTTAATGCGCAAGTCGCGCTTTCTGCCCTGTGGTAAACTTCACGCAGCAACTTCTAAAATCGCTTTGCAACAGTTGTTCGGCATATTATAAGCATAAAGTATATTATTATGGATATTAAATAATCCGGACACCGTGTGATGGCGCATTTCGCTGGCGGTTTGCAAGCTCACAGTCACTTACAATCGTCGGCGGGGACCGTGAGGCTCGCCGCCTTTTCGCGCGTCTCAACCGACAGCATCGACGATGCGATGGATGGCATCGGCCGCATCTTCTGTCCGCACGATCTGAGCCCAGTTCATCGCACGTCGGCGGATTTCTACGCCCAGCACAACACCGCGGCGTTCGACGGGGTCTCGGTCAATTACGTGTCCTACGGCGGATCGGTCGCGATCGATCCCGGCTGTCTTGAAAGTTTTTTCCTGCTGCAGATTCCGATCGCGGGCGCCGCGCAGATCTCCACGGCGTCATGCCAGATCGAAAGCGCTCCCGGCGTCGCGGCTTCGGTGCTGTCGCCGACCATTCCCACGCGCATGATATGGGAGCGCGATTGCGCGAAGCTCATTTTGCTGATCGAGCGCCGGCTGGTGGAGCAGCGCGCCGCGGCGCTGGCCGGCACCGTGTCCCGTGCGGTGGAGTTCGATCCGGCGATCGATCTGGATACGCAAGGCGGGCGCACGCTGCAGGCGCAGGTGGCGCATCTTGCGGACCTCGCCGAGAGCCTCGGTCCGCAGCGACGCTGCACCCCGGTGGCGGCCGCCGTCATCCGGGAATCGATTCTCGATACGTTACTCAACGGTCAGCGCCACAGCCTGAGCAATTCGATCGAGGTTTTCAGCGGCGGCGCGGAAGCTCTGCCGCTCAACTTGAAGCGCGCCCGCGATTGCCTGCATGCGCAAACGTGTGAGCCGCTGGATCTCGAACAGCTCGCGCAGGCCGCGGGGGTGGGCATTCGCGCATTGCAACTCGGCTTCAGGCGTTATTTTGGAACGTCCATTTCCGGCATGCTGCAGGACCTCCGGCTGGCCCACCTCAATGCCCGGCTCAAGATCGCGCGTCCCGGTGAAAACATCACCGACATCGCCTTCGACCTCGGCTTCACCCATTTGAGCCGAATGGCAAACGTCTATCGTATCAAGTTCGGCGAAGCGCCGTCGGATACGCTGCGCAAGCTGAGCTGACAGCCCGGCACACGATCCTCCAACGACTGAAATCAAATACATCACGCCGCTGCGCGCCATTGTTGCGCGCCATTGTCGCGGGCGAACCTGTTCTTGCATCGTCGCCACTGCCGAAATGCGCGTGGATGACGCGGCGAATCCTGTCTCGGTGAACCGTATCTGAACGGCCCGGCCAAGCTCGGTTCAGATTAACCGGCATAGCTTGCGTATGTCCGGTGTCGTTCATGACCGACCGGGCTTGAATCATAGGGGAGTGCAATGTCAGCGAACTACCGTCGTGTTACACTTGCCGTAGCAACCGGCGCGATGCTTCTGTGCACAGCCAGCGGCAGCTTCGCGGACCAGCTCCACTCGGACTATCAAGCCTATCAGGACTGGTACTATCACCGGTTTTATTACATGCACCCCGCTTCAGGCATGCCGACCCAGGGCAGGATGGGACAAACCGGACAGATGGGGCCGGGCTCATCAAGACCCGTTCCTCACAAGCAATGAACCGCCGTTGAGCCGACGTTTCAAAACCATGATGGCTCTCGCTTGAAGCCATCACCAACTCACTGCATCTACTCCGACCGAGCAGGGAATCCCAATGCCGTCGATAAAAAACTATCTGCGTGTCACGTTCGCCGTCGCAACCGGCGCGATGCTGGTAGCGGCGAGCGTTACCGAGTTTGCCGCGGGTCACCCGCCCCACCCAAAACCACCCGCCGTTCGACCTGCGCCTGCGCCGATCTCAGTTCATCCGGCGCCGGCACCGGGTGCGCCCCGACCGGCACCGGCTCCCGCTGCTCCCAAACCGGCGCCCACGCCGGCAGCGTCACCCGGACTCCATCTCAGCCCGCTCAAAAGCAGGAATTTTTAAGTCAGTTGCGACGAACAATCGAACGGTGTGGTTGAAACGGATGGCCGATCGCGCGACCGATCCGTTTTCCGTCGCCACGGGTGCTGCACTGGGCGTGGCACGATCCTCCAACGATTGAAATCATTTCATCGCGCCGATGCGTGGAGCTCTATCGCGGGTGGAACTTGTTCGCGCATTCGTTCCACTGCCGATTATTTCCGTCATTCTGCCGGGGATGCGATGTCGAGATGCGACTCGCGCGCGCCGCGCATAGAGCTCAAACTTTATTCAAATTGTGGCGCGCAGTTACATTTTTTAGCCTTCCATTTTAAGCGTGAAGGTGATCGACTGTTGTTGCCGCAACTTTCAATCGATAGCCTGTTTGAATCAGTACGCCTCACGCGTTCCTCGCAATCAGTCATCCGGAAAGTCATCATGGGCTCACCCATATTGCGTGGCATGGACGATCAGTCCCCGCAAAAAGTCGCCCTCGTTATCAAGACTCAATCATCTCCGCCGCTTCTGTCGATCACGCACACCCCGCAGACGCTGCGAACTGAAAATCCGGCGCGAATCTGCGTCGCCGGATCAGGCGCGATCGGCGGCACGCTCGCGGTTCGCTTGGCCATGGCGGGCCATGATGTCAGCGTCATCGCGCGCGGCGCGAATCTCGCGGCCATTCGCAAGGCCGGTCTCCAATTGGTCGATGATACCGGAACCGCGCAAACCCACATGACCGCCGAGGTGAAGGCCGCCGATAACGCGGCGTTCGGCGTGCAGGACATCGTGTTCCTGTCGGCCAAGGCGCACAGCCTGCGCGACATGTTGCCTGTGCTTGCGCCGCTGATCGGCGAAAAAACGGTCATCGTTCCCACGCTCAACGGTTTGCCGTGGTGGTATTTCCAGGGAGAAGGCGGCCGTTTCGAGGGCAACGCGGTTCATGCCGTCGATCCCGATGGCGCGTTGACGCGCGGTTTGCCGTGGCGGCAGATCGTGGGCTGCGTCGTCTATATCACGGCCCGTGTCGCGGAACCCGGCGTGGTCGTTACGAGCAATACCAATCGCGTCATATTAGGTGAGTTGAGCGACGAGCCGGGCAGGGGACCGAACGGTGAGCCGGGAAGGCTCTCGGCGCTGCGCAGCCATCTTGAACATGCCGGCGTCAAGGCTGAGATCACCGACCGCATTCGCGAGGCGGTCTGGGTCAAGCTGATGGCGAATCTCGCGACCAACCCGCTGTCCGTTATCACCGGCGCCACATTGGGCGATATGCATGGTGACGACGGGTTGTGCCAGATCATTCGCGCCGTCATGCGCGAGACATTACAGGTCGCGGCGCTCTATGGCATTCGGCCCCAGGTGGATATCGATCAGTTGATGGACGTGGCGCGCAGGCTCGGCCAGTTCAAGACATCGATGCTGCAGGATTTCGAAAAGCGGCAGCCGCTTGAACTTGCGGCAATCGGCGAGGCGGTCGTCGAACTCGCTTCGCGTTATGACATGCAGATTCCGGCGATCAGGCAGGTTCTGTCGCTGGCGCGCTTTCGCTCGCTGCAGAACCTGGCGAGCTGACGCGTTTTCTTAACGCGAACCAGCGCCACCGCCGGATCGAGCCCGGCGGCACGCTTTGCTTGAAAACGTTTTACTCGTTGGCTTCGGGCGGCAGGAAGTTCACTTCATGCTGAGCCGACACGCGCACGACTTCCTCGGGGTCCTGAAGATTATCCAGCTTGTCGAACAAGGCTTCGAGCATGCGCGCGGGTGAAACCCAGAACAGTGCACGCGCGGGCTTGTCGGATTTGTTGAAATAGCCGTGCGGGATGCCGCGCGGCAGGCGCACCAGATCGCCCGCTTTCGCCTTGACCCATTCGCCGTCGAGCTTGAGATCGAGCACGCCTTCCTGAACGAGGATGAATTCTTCCTGAGTTGGGTGGACATGCACCGGCACGAACTGGCCCGGTTCGCTGTTGGTCTCGAACGCGAATGTCGAATCGGTCACCGCTTTCGGAAAGTAAACCTGCCCCAGAATATTCCATGTCTTGCCGGCATATCCCGTGCCTTTCGCGGTGATGCCTTTCTCCAGGGCTTTCATGTTTGCTCTCCCTTTTTCTTGAACCGGACCTCTTGTAGGCCGCATAATGCTATCGATCCGCGCAGATTGTCGCGCTCCTGACAAACTGTCCAGTTCATAGTTGCGCCCCGCACCGCTTTCCCGAATTGACGCAATGCGCGTGCCGGTTTGTTGCAAAAGCTTTAGGTTTAAAATATATTCCGGGTTTGATCGTGCGGGGTCGAAGATGTCGGCATTGCTGCGCTCGTCTCACGAACATGCGCCTCACGCGCTGGTGACCGGTGGTGGGCGGGGGATCGGCCGCGAAATCGCCGCCGCGCTGTCGGAGGCCGGTGCGACCGTGACCGTGCTCGGCCGCAATCGGGACAGCCTCGACGATGCGGTTGCCAAAGGCATCGCACATGTTCGTGTCGTCGCCGACGTTGCCGACGAGGCTTCGATCGGCACGGCGATCGCGCTGGCCGCCGCACGGCAACCAATCGATATTCTCGTCGCCAATGCGGGAGCCGCCGAATCCGCGCCTTTCGCGCGTTCCGACGACGCGATGTTTCGCCGGATGATCGACGTCAACCTGATGGGCGTGGTCCATGCCGCACAGGCGGTGATCGGCCCGATGGTGCAACGGCGTCAGGGCCGGATCGTCGCCATTGCCTCGACGGCGGGCCTTAAAGGATATCCCTATGTCTCGGCCTATTGCGCGGCCAAGCATGCGGTGGTGGGCTTCGTCCGTGCGTTGGCACTGGAAGTCGCGGCGTCGGGCGTGACGGTCAATGCGGTGTGCCCAGGATTTACCGATACGGATCTCCTGACGCACAGCCTCGATCTGATCATGGCGAAGACCGGACGTAGCCGCGAGGAAGCCGTGGCCGAACTGGCCCGCCACAATCCGCAAAATCGGCTGGTGACTCCGGCGGAGATCGCGGACACGGTGCTCTGGTTGTGCGGGACGGGAGCATCCGCCGTCACCGGGCAGGCGATTGCGGTTGCGGGCGGGGAAATCTGATCCGCACATCACGATGAATTGTTGGGAGATCTTATGACGACAGCTTCGACGACGACATTCGCAAATCCGGTTTCGCTGCCGCTGTCGCAATATGCGCCGCGCCATTTCCTGCTGGCGGTCAGCGCGGGCGTGGCGACGGTGACGCTGAACCGTCCGGAGCGCAAGAATCCGCTGACGTTCGAGAGCTACCGCGAACTGACCGATTTCTTTCGCGCCTGCGCGCATGACGATGGCGTCAAGACCATCGTCGTCACCGGCGCGGGCGGCAACTTCTCTTCTGGCGGAGACGTGTTCGAGATCATCGGCCCGCTGGTGGCGATGGATACCAAGGGTCTCACTGCCTTCACGCGCATGACGGGCGATCTCGTCAAGGCGATGCGGGCGTGTCCGCAGCCGGTGATCGCGGCGGTCGACGGCATTTGCGCAGGCGCAGGCGCGATCATCGCCATGGCGTCGGACATGCGGCTGGCGGCGGCGGGCGCGAAAGTCGCATTCCTGTTCAACAAGGTGGGTCTGGCCGGTTGCGACATGGGCGCATGCGCGATCCTGCCGCGCATTATCGGACAATCCCGCGCATCGGAGCTGCTCTACACCGGACGCTTCATGACGGCGGAGGAAGGCGAGCGCTGGGGATTTTTCAGTCGTATCGTCGCGAAGGAAGACGTGCTCGCGCAGGCGCAGGCATTGGCCCGCGACATCGCGGAAGGGCCCACATTCGCCAACACCATGACCAAGCGCATGCTGGCAATGGAATGGGCCATGTCGGTGGAGGAGGCGATCGAATCCGAAGCCATCGCCCAGGCGCTTTGCATGACCACCAAGGATTTCGAGCGGGCGTTCCAGGCGTTCGCCAACAAACAGAAACCAGTGTTTGAGGGCAATTGACTTGCATCGCCAAAAGAGACGCGTGCTACAATCCCCGCCCGGCGGGCGGGTTGAACCGAAGCGCTACGCGATGTCTGATGCTCAGCGGAGGTTGCCATGAAGATTGCAATCATCGGCGGCGGCCCAGCGGGGCTTTATTGTGCGATCCTGCTGAAGAAGCAGCATCCGGAAGCCACGGTTTCGGTCTATGAACGCAACCGCGCGGATGACACTTTCGGCTTCGGCGTGGTATTTTCCGACGCGACCCTCGACAATTTCGAAAAGCACGATCCGCCGAGCTATCGCCGGATCACCCAGGAGTTCGCCTACTGGGACGATATCGCCGTGCACTTCCGCGACACCGTCCACCGCGTCGGCGGCAACGGCTTCTGCGGCTGCTCGCGCCGCATGCTACTGCTGATCCTGCAGGAGCGGGCGCGCGAACTCGGCGCGCATCTGTTCTTCGGCGTCGATATCGATGACGAAACGAAATTCGCCGATGCCGAGCTCGTCGTGCTGGCGGACGGGATCAACAGCCGCTTCCGCGACAAATATGCCGAACACTTTCAGCCGGAGTTCGACCAACGGTCCAACAAGTTCACATGGATGGGGTCGACCAAGCCGCTCGATGCGTTCACGTTTGTTTTTCAGGAGACGGAGTGGGGACCGTTCATCGCGCATGCCTATCAATATGAGGTCGGACACTCGACATGGATTTTCGAGACCGATCCGGACACCTTCGCTCGCGCCGGCCTGACGGGCCTCAGCGAGGAGCAATCCGCGCGGCGCATGGAAGAGATTTTCGGCTGGTTTCTCGATGGCCATCCGCTGCTGATCAATCGCTCGATGTGGCGCAATTTCCCGATGATCCGCAGCCGGCGCTGGGTCAAGGACAACATGGTGCTGGTCGGCGACGCGAAAGCGACCGCGCATTTCTCCATCGGCTCCGGCACCAAGCTCGCGATGGAGGATGCCATCGCGCTCGCCGATGCGGTGCGCGATACGCCGACCATTGCCGCTGCGCTCGAAGCCTACGAGCATGGCCGCCGGGAGGAAGTGGAAAAAACCCAGCATGCCGCCGATGTCTCGCTGGTCTGGTTCGAGCACGTGGACCGGTTCTGGGATTTCGATCCGGTGCAGTTCGCTTTCGGCGTCATGACGCGCGCCAAGGCGATCACCTACGACAATCTCGGCCTGCGCGCGCCGGATTTCGTGACGGAGGTCGACCGCGCCTTCGCGCGGCAGGTGCAGGCCAAGGGCTTCGATGTCGATGTGAAGACGCCGGTAGCGCCGATGTTCCAGCCGCTTCGTTTGCGCGACATGGTGCTGCAAAATCGCGCGGTGGTGTCGCCGATGTGCATGTATTGCGCCGAAGAAGGCGTGCCGCAGGATTTCCATCTGGTGCATTACGGGCTCACGTGCGATCGGCGGCGCGGGGTTGATTTTTACGGAGATGACCTGCGTGTCGCGCGACGCGCGCATCACGCCGGGCTGCGCCGGGTTGTGGACCGACGAGCAGGAAGCCGCGTGGCGGCGCATCGTGGATTTCGTGCACGCCAATTCCGCCGCGAAGATCTGCCTGCAGCTCGGTCATGCGGGTCGCAAGGGCGCGACCAAACTGATGTGGGAAGGGATCGACCGGCCGCTGGAAGCGGGCGGATGGGATATCGTCTCGGCCTCTTCGATTCCTTATTTCCCCGACAGTCAGGTGCCGCGCGAGTTGGACACCGCCGCCATGGCCCGGATCAAGCAGGCCTTTGTCGACGCCGTCGCTGCGCGGCGAGCGCTGCGGCTTCGATATGCTCGAACTGCACAGCGCGCACGGCTATCTGCTTGCGAGTTTCATCTCGCCGCTGACCAACACGCGGACCGACGACTACGGCGGTTCGCTCGCGAACCGGCTGCGCTTTCCGCGCGAGGTGTTCGAGGCGATGCGCGCCGCGTGGCCGGCGCACAAGCCGATGTCGGTGCGCATCTCCGCCACCGATTGGGCGGAAGGCGGCATTACCGGCGACGATGCCGTGCAGATCGCGCGGACCTTCGCGGATGCGGGTGTGGATCTGATCGACGTTTCCACCGGGCAGACGGTGCGGGACTCGCGGCCGATTTACGGCCGCATGTTTCAGACGCCGTTTTCCGATCAGGTTCGCAACGAGGCCCATGTGGCGACCATGTGCGTGGGCAATATTACAACCGCCGATCAGGTCAACACCATTCTGGCGGCGGGCCGCGCCGATCTGGTTGCGCTCGGTCGTCCGCATCTTGTCGACCCGGCCTTTACCATAAAGGCAGCTGCCTGGTACGGCGCGTCCGGCATCTATTGCCCCTCGCCATATTTACCGGGAAAAGAGCAGATCTTTCGCAACAGCGTGCGCGATCGTCAGGATTTCGAGGATTTGAAAATCAAGGGCAAGCCAAAAACCCGCGCCGAAATGAAGGCGGACATATCGAAACCGCTGGCGGCGGAATAGAGATTTCAGCAATGACGACCTGACGTTCCGGAAAATCATAACAAAGAACAGTCTTGGTTCCGGGACGATCAGAACGTAATAAGGTGAGACGGCTGAGGGCTGCGTTCGAAAGCCCGGGTCAGGGAAGCGTGGAGTACAATCGATGAAGGCGATCATTGTCGGGGGTGGAATTGGTGGGCTGACCACCGCGCTGATGCTTCGCGCTCGCGGCATCGATTGCGAGCTGTTCGAACAGTCCGACGCCATTCGCGAACTGGGGGTCGGCATCAACACGCTGCCGCATGCGATCCGCGAACTGGCCGGGCTCGGCCTGCTGGACAGGTTAGACGATGTCGCGATCCGCACCGATCAATTGTTTTATCTCACCCGCAACGGCCAGCAGGTCTGGCACGAAGCCCGTGGTCTCGATGCGGGCTACGACGTGCCGCAATTCTCCATTCATCGCGGCCGCCTTCAGAGCGTCATCCATCAGGCGGTGATCGAGCGGCTTGGGCCCGAGGCGATCAACACCGGCTGCCGCCTTGGCTCGTTCACGCAGGACGAGGGCGGTGTCACGGCCTACTTCTTCGATCGCTCCGGCGCGCATACCAAAACCGTGCGCGGCGATATCCTGATTGGCGCCGACGGCATTCATTCGCGCGTCCGTGAGACGCTGTTTCCGGACGAAGGCCCACCGTGCTGGAACGGGCTGATGGGCTGGCGCGGGGCCGCGGACTGGCCGGTGTTTCTGAGCGGGCGCTCCATGATCGTGGCCGGAGGTCTCGACGCCAAGGCCGTGGTCTATCCGATCGCGGAAGGATCGAACCCGGCCAACCGGCTGACCAATTGGGCGATCCTGGTGCGGATCGGCGACGGCTCGACCCCGCCGCCCCGTCGCGAGGACTGGTCGCGCACGGGCATGCGCGATGAACTGATGCCGTTTGTCGAAGGCTTTTCCATCCCGCAAGTCGATCTCGCGGCGCTGGTTCGTTCCACCCCCGAATTCTTCGAATATCCGACCTGCGACCGCGATCCGTTGCCCTACTGGTCGAGCGGCCGCGTCACGCTGCTCGGCGATGCCGCGCACCCGATGTATCCGGTCGGCTCCAACGGCGCGTCGCAAGCCATTCTGGATGCGCGTTGCCTCGCGGACGCATTGGTGCGATCCGAACATCCGCGTCAGGCGCTGGTCGCCTATGAGCGCCAGCGTCTGCCGATGACCGCCGAGGTTGTGGCGTCAAATCGCCGGGGAGGTCCCGAGGGCGTGATCGATGCCGTGGAGAAGCTCGCGCCGCAGGGTTTCACCGATATCAATGCGATCCTGAATTACGAAGCCCGTGAGGCCATCGTGCGCGGCTATGCCGCGAAAGCCGGTTTCGCCGCCCGGGTCGTCGCGCGGCAGTAAGAATAAAAAGGTCGCGCACGCTCAGCCGTCATGCCCGTTCCCAGCCTGCCGTCCGGTTTAATTCTGCGAGCACATTTACACACTCTGCGTCATGCTCGTGACAAGCACACGGCTGACCGGCTTAAATTTGCGAACAACCGCTTGCATGCGGAGTGAGGTGCGGTGCGTCTCCACACTCTCAGCCGTCACACGCGGACGTCGATCCGCGTGTCCATCACGTTTAAAAAAAAGCATTTTGTGAAGAACGATGGATTGCCGGATCGAAGTCCGGCAATGACGCGGTGGGTGGAAAATCGCTCTAGACAATTAAGCCGGTCAGTCGTGTGACAAGCACGAGCATGACGCAGCATGTAGAGGGCACCGCGTGGCGTCGGTGCCACGCACAGCAGCCCCCGCCTCAGGCTGGCGGTGGGGGCAGAAAGTGGATGTTGTGCTCGGCGGCGAGGGCGACCACGTCGTCGGGGTTCTGGTTCTTCATGTTGTGGATGGCCCAGAACAGCTCGTACAGCCGGCGGGTCGGCGACACCCAGAACAGCACCTTGGCGGACTGCTGCGATTTATTGAAAATGCCGTGCGGCTTGCCCATGGGCAGGCGAACGAGATCGCCGGGGGTGGCGGATTCATCCGCGCCGTCGAGCATGAAGTCGAGCTTGCCTTCCAGAATATAGAGATACTCGTCCTGGTCCGGATGGATGTGCGGCGGCACGAATGTGCCGGGCGGAAACAGCGCATGCCACGAGAAGGAATGTTCGGTGCGGGTTTTCGGCACGTAGGTCTGGCCGAGAATATTCCATGATATTCCCTGCATGCCTTCGTTGGCGCGGGTGATACCGGCGATTTCGACGGGTATAGTCATGGTCGGTCCTCTTCCTTTTATTTTTACTCAATTTACGGACACCGGCGTCATGCGTAAGCCGGAAGAAATCATACGTGAAGAAATCTGTCCTTGATGGTTGGATCGCTTTTCAGGTCCGAGCTGCTTCCGGTCCAGACCACGCGTCCCTTTTCTATGACAACATGGCGGTCCGCGAAAGCCATCAGCGCATCGACATTCTTGTCGATCACGAAAATGGCATGACCTTCGTTTTTCAGGCGCTTCAGGCAAGCCCAGATTTCCGCGCGGATCAAGGGAGCAAGGCCTTCCGTCGCCTCGTCGAGAATTAATAGTTTCGGATTGGTCATCAAGGCGCGTCCGATTGCGAGCATCTGCTGCTCGCCCCCGGACAGTTGCGAGCCGAGGTGACCGCGCCGCTGCTTCAGCGACGGAAACAGTTGGTAGATCGCCGCCAGTGTCCACCGGGCTGTGCCTTCGCGCGCAGCCGAAGTCGCGACCAGATTTTCTTCCACGCTGAGCGTTGGAAAAATCTGGCGGCCTTCGGGCACGAGACCGATGCCGCATTGGGCGATCCGGTAGGGCGGAAGACCCGCGAGCGCGGTGGCGCCGAACGTCACCGAGCCGCCCGTCGGCTTCAGCAGGCCCATCACGGCCTTGATCGTCGTCGTCTTGCCCATGCCGTTGCGGCCGAGCAGCGTCACCACTTCGCCCGCGCCGATGGAGAACGAGACGTCGAAAAGAACCTGCGCCGCGCCGTAACCCGCCTGCAATTTCGAGACGTGAAGCATCAGACGATCTCCTCGCCGATGGTTTCTTCACCGAGATACGCGGCGCGCACCTCCGCATTGCCGCGCACGCTTTCGGGCGTGCCGCTGGCGATGATGCGGCCATAGACCAGCACGGATACGCGATCCGCCAGCGCGAACACCGCTTCCATGTCGTGCTCGATCAGGATGATCGGCAGATCATGCTTGAGCGCCTGCAGGATTTCGACCACGCGCCGGGATTCCTCGTGGCTGGTGCCGGCGAGCGGTTCGTCGAGCAGCAGTAGCCGGGGTTTGGACGCGATCGCGACGGCCAGCTCCAGTTGTCGCTTTTCGCCGTGCGACAATAATCCCGCCAGCACGCTTGCTCGTGCCGCCAGCCCAAAGCGCGTCAGCAGCTCCAGCGCGGCATCGTTCAGCGGCCGCTCCGCCGCGGCGTTGCCGACAAATCTGAAACTCGATCCGGCATGGGCCTGTGCGGCCATCGCGACATTTTCCAGCACCGAAAACCCCGGCAGGATCGAGACGATCTGAAACGAGCGCACGAGCCCGAGCCGCGCACGCGCGTGCAGGGGCAATTTTGTGACATCCTGCCCGTCGAACACGATGCGTCCGGAATCCGGCAGAGCGAGCCCCGATATCTGGTGCACGAGGGTGGTCTTGCCCGCGCCGTTGGGACCGATGATCGCATGCAATTCGCGCGGCGCGATCTCCAGCGAAACATCGTCGGTGACGCGCAAGGCGCCGTAGCTCTTGCGCACATGCTCCAGCGTCAGGATCGGCGTGCTCATCGCTGGCCCCTCAACAGGCCAACGAGACCGCCGCGCGCGAACAGCACCATGACGATGAGAATGGGGCCAAAGATCATGCCGGAATATTCGGTGACGTTGCGACAGCATTTCCACCAGCAGCGTGAACACGGCGGCGCCGATGATGGCGCCGTGCAGCGAGCCGAGGCCGCCCAGCACCACCATGAAGATCAATTCCCCGGAGCGCTGCCAGCTTCCATAGGCCGGGCTGATGAATTCCACCTGATTGGCCAGCAGCCAGCCGGCGATGCCGGCGATCATCCCTGCGATCACATAGGCCGCGAGCTGGTAGCGATAGGGCGCAAAGCCGATGGCCTCCATGCGCACGCGGTTGTCCTTGATGCCGCGCAGCACGCGCCCGAACCGCGACGCGGCGATGGAGCGGATCAGCAGATAGAACAGCAGCAGCGCGCCGAAGGCGACATAATAGAGTGTGACATTGTTTTTCAGCACAGGCGCGCCGAAGACGGTGCTGCGCGCGGCCAGCGTCAGGCCGTCCTCGCCGCCATAGGCCGCGAGCGAGATCGCGAGAAAAAACAGCATCTGCCCGAAGGCGAGCGTGATCATGATGAAATAGACGCCGCGCGTGCGCAGCGAAATCGCGCCGGTGAACAGCGCGAACGCGCAGGACCCGGCGAGCGCCGCGCCCAGCTGCACGAACGCGTCGTTGATGCCGTGGCTCGACAGGATGCCCGCCGCATAGGCGCCGATGCCGAGATAGGCGGCATGGCCGAAGCGTGACCATCGCGCCGCATCCGATCAGAAGATCCAGCGACATTGCCGCAAGGCCGAGGATCATGGTTCGCGTCACCAGCGCCAGAATGAAACCCGATGCGCCGAAATGCGCGGCCAGCGGCACGATCGCAAGCGCCGCGAACAGCGCCACCGGCACCAACATCGCGCGCCGCCGCGCGCGCAGCGTCGTGGCCGTGTCGGCCGCATTGACGTCAATGGGGTCGTTGATGGAGGGGCGGTGCATCAGCGCTGCTTCATCAGCGTTTCATGGGAAAGAGGCCGGTCGGCCGGAAGAACAACACCGCCGCCATCAGGATGTAGATCAGCATCGGCGCCATGCGCGCGGCCGGTCTGGCTGGCGGTCGCCGGATCGAGCACCAGCGCGCAGCAGGGTCGGCGCGAAAAAGCGGCCGAGCGTATCGACCAGTCCGATCAGCAGCGCCGCGATGAAGGCGCCGCGGATCGAGCCGATGCCGCCGATCACGATGACGACGAAGGCGAGGATCAGCACGTTGTCGCCCATGCCGGGTTCGACCGAGAGGATCGGCGCCACCATCGCGCCGGCGAAACCCGCCAGCATGGCGCCGACGCCGAACACGATGGTGAACAGAAAGCGGATGTCGACGCCGAGCGCCGACACCATCGGCGCGTTGCTCGCGCCGGCGCGCACCAGCATGCCGAGGCGGGTGTGATTGACGATCCAGTACAGCAGCAACCCGACCGCAAGGCCGGCGCCGATGATGACCAGACGATAGACCGGATAGAGCATGCCCGGCGCGATCTCGATCGTGCCGGACAGCATGTCCGGCACGGGAACGCTGAGCGGCGCCGCGCCCCAGACCAGCTTGACCGCCTGATTGAGAAAAATGATGACGCCGAATGTCGCCAGCACCTGATCGAGATGGTCGCGTTCGTAGAGATGACGAAAGATCAGCACTTCCAGCAGCAGGCCGAACAGCAAGGCCGATGGCAACGCCAATGCCAGCCCGGCGGCGAAGCTTCCCGTCATCGCCGTGAACGCCGCCGCGAGATAGGCGCCGACCATGTATTGCACGCCGTGGGCCAGATTGATGAAGTCCATGACGCCGAACACGATCGTCAGTCCGGCCGCGATCAGAAACAGGATCAGGCCGAATTGCAGTCCGTTCAGAACCTGGACGAAAGCGAGCGTGAGCGTCATGTGGGCCTGTTCAACGCGTCTGGATACACGCTCATGGTCTCGCCGTTCGCGATGCGCGGTCTGCCGCGCTTATCGTGGCGGCAGGAGCTCGAAAGGAATTGAAGCCTGTCCCGATTGCGCCTCATCCTCGATAGGCGTACGACGCCATCGCGAAGGATGAGGCGATTTTCCGATGCCGGTCTAGTTGGTGGCCGGGCAATCTTTCGCGAACTGGTCGCCGAAATTCGAGAACACTTTCTGGACGATCTCGGTCTGGTATTTGCCGTCCGGCCGCTTCGCCGCCTTCACCAGATAGAAGTCCTGTATCGGGTAGTTGTTGGTGTTGAATTTGAAGGCGCCGCGCAGCGAGGTGAAGTCGGCCTTTTTCAATGCGGCCTTCACCGCGTCCTTGTTGCTGAGGTCGCCCTTGGTCGCCCGCACCGCGCTGTCGATCAGCATCGCTGCGTCATAGGCCTGGAACGCATAGGTGCCGGGAACGCTATTGTAGGCGGCTTCATAGGCCGCGACGAACTTCTTGTTCTGCGGCAGATCGAGGTTTGGCGCCCAGTTCGAACCACCGAACATGCCCAGGGCGGCATCCTGCTGCGCGGGCAGGGTGGATTCATCCACCGTAAAGGCGGACAGGAAGGGGAACGCGGTCGACCAGCCCAGCCTGCTTGTATTGCTTCACCAGATTCACGCCCATGCCGCCCGGCATGAAGGTGAACACCGCATCGGGATTGAGCGAAGCGATTTTCGAAAGCTCGGCCTGGAAGTCGAGCGTATTCAGCGGCACGTAGGCTTCTTCGATCACCTCGCCCTTGAAGTCGAGCTTGAAACCGGCGACGGCGTCCTTGCCGGCCTGATAATTGGGAACCAGCAGGAAGACCCGTTTGTAACCGCGCTCCTGCGCGACCTTGCCGAGGATCTCGTGCACCTGATCGTTTTGATAGGAGGTGACGAAGAAATAGGAACTGCAGGCCTTCCCGGCGAGGCTCGACGGTCCCGCATTGGGGCTGATCAGAAAGGTTTGCGATTCAACGATCGGCTTTTCGATCGCCAGCAGCACGTTCGAGGTGATCGGCCCCACGACGAAGTCGACCTTGTCGCGTTCCAGCAGGCCCTTGACCTTGGTCACGGCCACGTCGGGCTTGAGTTCGTCATCGGCAATCAGCACTTCGACATCGCGGCCGCCCATCTTGCCGCCGAGATCCTTGACCGCGAGGTTGAAACCGTCGCGCGCCTGCTGCCCGAGCACCGCAGCCGGGCCTGACAGCGTCAACACCAGACCGATTTTGAGCTTTTCCTGGGCTGCTGCGTCACGCGTGGTGAGACTGCAAACCGCCGCGCTCACCAAAGCCGCGCATGCCATCCCTTTAAGGATCCGATTCATCGTCGTTTTCTCCTTTGTGCCGTCGGTGGCTGCTGCCTGTGAACGCGGACGTCTTACAGCCATGAAAGTTGAAATTCGACAGGTTCGATGAAGTTGAGTCAACGTTGCTTTACCGCAATTCCCGAACCACGATCGCAAGCTGTTTTCTTTTTCGCCGGTTTGGTTGAACCCTAAATTAGCCACGAGTCTCAAGCAAGCGACGGTTGAGCCTATTGATCAAGCAACGCGATGGAATTTGCGGCGGCGCTTTCGCGCAGCAGCATGCGCGAATTGCAACTTGAGGGATGGGCCGGTTTTGACTTTCGCGCCGTTTCGAATTATTTGAAGGTTCAAGGTTATCTTGAAACCGCAACCGGCCGCCCCATGACGAATGCTCATGACGATCTTTCGGTGACGGTCGATTCCGAGACCAAAGTCCGGGAAAAGCCGGAAGACCATGGCACCGAATTACGGCTATGGCTGCGGCTCCTGACCTGCACGAACCTGATCGAAGGCGAGGTGCGAGGCCGATTGCGCGAGCGCTTCGATGTGACGCTGCCGCGGTTCGATCTGATGGCCCAGCTCGACAAGGCCCCGGACGGCATGACGCTGTCCGACGTTTCCAAGCGCATGATGGTGTCCAACGGCAACGTCACAGGGTTGGTCGAACGTCTGGTCGAGTCCGGGCATCTCGACCGCCGAACGTCGAAGACCGACGGGCGGGTTCAGGTCATCCGGCTGACCAAGCTTGGGCGTGCAGTGTTTCGCAAGATGGCGGCGGAACATGAAACCTGGATTGCCGGGTTCTTTTCCGATTTGTCCGACAAGGATGTCCAGGATTTGATGCGCCTTCTTGCCAAGACAAAATCATCGACGGCCAAGGACAGGAACAAGGCCAAAGAAGCGAAACAAGGAAACGGCCAGACGTAAGGCTTCACGAAAGCCGAGGCGTTGCCGGCCTGACAGCATGGGTTATTTCTGGTGAGCACCGAGATCGACTATTCGGCCGAATATAACAACCGCGCGCGGGTGCCGGAGCATCCGGCATTCTTCGCGGCATGGGCCAAGGACGCGGAAGCCTATCGCGAGGAACATCGGGGCAAATGGCGCACGGTTCGGTATGGCCCAAGCGAGCAGCAGGCGATTGATTATTTCCCGGCGGCTGCGGACAGCGGCCCCATCGTGGTTTTTATCCATGGCGGGTATTGGCAGTCCTTCGAGCGTTCCTCGTTCAGCCATCTTGCGCGCGGCTTGAACGCGCGCGGCATCAGCGTCGCCGTTCCGGGCTACGATCTGTGCCCGCAGGTTACGGTGTCTGACATCATCGGCCAGATGCGCATGATGACCCGCGAGCTTGCGCGGCTCGGCCGGCCGTTGACGATCAGCGGCCATTCCGCGGGCGGGCATCTCGCCGCGTGCCTGATGGCGACCGACTGGAAGGCGCTCGATCCCGCGCTGCCGGCGGATCTGGTCACCACGGTTTATTCCATCTCGGGCGTGTTCGATCTGGTGCCTCTTATCGCCACGCCGCTGAATGCCGCGTTGCGTCTCGACGAAACCAGCGCGCGAGCCGTGAGCCCGCTGTTCTGGACAGCGCCGAACAAAGGTGTGTTCGACGCCGTCGTCGGGGGGGCCGAAAGCAGCGAATTCCTGCGGCAGAGCAAGACCATGGCCGAGGCCTGGGGGAGTGCCGCAATCGAGACGCGGTTTACGCCGGTGCAAAACGCCAATCATTTCACCGTCGTCATGCCTCTTGCCGATCCCCATTCGGCGATGACCGCGCGTCTGGCCGAATTGGCCCACCTCGCAGGGTAGCCTGCAGAAGCTTGCCGGATCGATCTCGCGCCGATGTGATCGTGCAAGGCGGGTTAGCACCTGGATTCCGCTGTTGCGCTGATTTGTTTTAGGCTTAAAATGATTGCGCTGACGATTCCGAACGAAGACGATATTTGAATAAGGTATTTTATTCCGGCCAAGCGGATTCAATTCGGCCGGGACATTCTCTGGCGGCGCTGCCGATGAGCAGGCGTTGCCAATGGAGCGCCGATGGTCACGCCGATGGTCACAACGGTGAAGTGCGGTTCCGCTCATGTCGACACGTTCGCCCGCGACAATCTTCCGCCGCGCCAGCTTTGGCCGGACCTGATCTTCACCCGGCCAGAATATCAATATCCCGAGCGGCTGAATTGCGTATTCAATTTTCTCGACCGCTGGGTTGAGGAAGGGCGGGGCGGCGATCCCTGCATTTTCACGTCGCAGGCGAACTACAGTTATCGCGAGCTGCAGCAACTGGTGAACCGCATCGCCAATGTGCTGGTCGGCAAACTGGGGTTGGTCACCGGCGGCCGCGTGTTGCTGCGCTCGGCGAACAATCCGATGATGGTCGCCACCTATCTCGCCGTGATCAAGGCGGGCGGCATTGCGGTTGCGACCATGCCGCTGCTGCGCGCCAAGGAAATCTCCTATCCGATCCGCAAGGCGAAAATTTCGCTCGCGCTGTGCGACCACACGCTGGCCGAGGACATGGAGAAGGCGAGGGAGCTCGCGCCGGAATTGCGGCGTGTGGTGTATTGGGGGGCAAGCGGCCCGGATTCATTGGAAGCGCTGCTGGCCGATGCCTCCGACGCGTTCACTGCCGTCGACACCGCCGCCGACGATGTCTGCCTGATTGCGTTTACATCGGGAACGACCGGTGAACCCAAAGGCACCATGCATTTCCATCGCGACATGCTGGCGGTGTGCGACGGCTTTGCGGGCAACGTGTTGCGCGCGCGCCGTGACGATCGTTTCATCGGCTCCGCGCCGCTGGCCTTCACCTTCGGTTTCGGCGGCGTGCTGTTTCCGATGCATATCGGCGCCTCGTTCATCCTGCTGGAGAAGCCCACGCCGGACAATCTGGCGGCGGCGATCGCGCGCTTCAAGGCCACGGTATGCTTCACCGCGCCGACAGCCTATCGCGCCATGTTGGCGCTGGCCGGGCAACACGATCTCTCGTCGCTGCGCAAATGCGTGTCGGCGGGCGAGACCCTGCCGCGCGGCACATTCGACGCATGGCTGCAGGCCACGGGCATCAAGCTGATCGACGGCATCGGCTCGACCGAAATGCTGCACATTTTCATCAGCGCCGCAGAGGACGAGATCCGCCCCGGCGCTACGGGAAAACCTGTGCCGGGTTATGAGGCGCGGATCGTCGACGATGCGGGCAACGAATTGCCGCCGGGATCGATGGGGCGGCTCGCTGTGCGCGGCCCGACCGGCTGCCGTTATCTCGCCGACGAGCGCCAGCGCAAATACATCCTCAATGGCTGGAATCTGACCGGTGATACTTACGTAAAAGATCAGGACGGATATTTCTGGTACCAGTCGCGTTCCGACGACATGATCGTCTCCGCCGGCTACAACATTGCCGGACCGGATGTGGAAGCCGCGCTGTTGACGCACGATGCCGTCACCGAATGCGGCGTGGTCGGTGCGCCGGATGACGAGCGGGGAACCATCGTCAAGGCTTATGTGGTGCTCAGGCCGGGCACAGCGAAAAACCAGACCACGGTTCTCGCTTTGCAGGAACACGTCAAGCAGGAGATCGCGCCGTATAAGTATCCGCGCGCGATCGAGTTCGTCGATCAATTGCCGAAAACGCCAAGCGGAAAAGTCAAACGTTTCACGTTGCGGCAGATGGCGCGGGACGCGGTCTTTTCCGATGCGCCCGATAAAAAACGAGCGGCCGAATGAGCGAAACGCAATGAACGCAACTCACGGCTTGCGCGCCGATGGCTCGGCATTCAGTATGGTTGAACAGGAGTCCGGCCGTTGAACCCTCCCAAAACAAATGCCGCGTTGTCCGCGACCGCCGATGGTCGCGAGGATCGTCCTCAGGTGTTGCAGCCGGGCGGATGGCCACGGCCGAAAGGTTACGCCAACGGCATGATGGCCGAGGGGCGGCTGGTGTTGACCGGCGGCATGATCGGTTGGAATGAAGCCGGCGTGTTTCCCGAAAATTTCGCGGCGCAAGTGCGACAGACGCTGCAAAACATTGTCGCCGTTCTGGCGGAGGGCGGCGCGAAGCCCGAACACCTGATGCGGCTGACCTGGTACGTCGTCGATATGGAGGAGTACACCTCGAACCTCAGGGCGGTCGGTGAGGCCTATCGCGAGATCATCGGGCCGCATTACCCAGCCATGGCCGTGGTTCAGGTCGTTCGCCTCGTGGAGTTTGCCGCGCGGGTGGAGATCGAGGCGACGGCGGTCGTAGGCACGGGCGCTTAAGCCTTCTGCGCCGAGCGCCGATTTCAATCGTATAGGGCGATGACCGGTAAAAGCCACAATCTGACCGAACACTCCTTGGGTCTTGCGTCGCGTCGTCTGCAATCGAAATTGCAGATTAGCCCCTGGCGCGTTTTCGAGCGAAGTGGAGGATACGGTCTGCGTTTAAGAAAACGCGTCAAAACAAAACGATAGGGCGCGGCAGTGATTTGCCCCAGAATGAAAAGCGCTATGAGCGTGGCACAAAAGCCAGGACATTGGGTTGTCCCGGGATAAGATTCGACCGGTGCGACCGGGAATGCATGAAGTGGGGGACTTATGACAAATGACGGCGTCTGGCCGGTACGGAAAATCCTGTGTGTCTTTCCGCGCTACACCCCCTCGTTCGGAACCTTCGAATATTCATATAGCCTGACCGATGGCGTGCAGGCCTTCATGCCGCCGCAAGGGCTTCTCGTTATCGCGGCGGTGCTTCCGAAAAACTGGCACGTCAGATTTATCGACGAAAACATCCAGAGCGCCACACGGGAAGATTTCGAGTGGTCGGATGCGGTGCTGGTCAGCGGCATGCACATCCAGCGCCAGCAGATGAACGACATCTGCGCGCGGGCTCACGAAGCGGGACGCGTGACCGCGCTTGGGGGGCCATCTGTCAGTTCGTGCCCGGAGCATTACCCCGAGTTCGATTATCTTCATATCGGCGAACTCGGCGATGCCACCGATCAATTGATTGAGCGGCTGGCGAGCGATTGCGCGCGTCCGTCACAGCAGATCATGCTGACGACGCAGGATCGCCGCGAGATGACGGCGTTTCCGCAGCCGGCCTATGAACTGGTGCCGTTGACGAAATATTTCATCGGCAGCATCCAGTTTTCCAGCGGTTGTCCGTACCAGTGCGAGTTCTGCGACATCCCCGCGCTGTACGGGCGCAATCCACGCCTGAAGACGCCGGAGCAGATTACAGCCGAACTCGACAAGCTTTTGGAATGCGGCCTGCTGGGCGCGGTGTATTTCGTCGATGATAATTTCATCGGCAATCGACGTGCGGTGCTGGAGCTGTTGCCGCATCTGGTCGAATGGCAGAAGCGCAACGGCTTTGCGCTGCAATTCGCCTGCGAGGCGACACTCAACATCGCCAAGCGTCCCGAAATCCTGTCGATGATGCGCGACGCTTATTTCACCACCGTGTTCTGCGGCATCGAAACGCCGGATCATGACGCGCTGAAGGCGATGTCGAAATCCCACAACATGATGGTGCCGATCCTGGAGAGCGTGCAGGCGCTCAACAGCTATGGCATGGAGGTGGTCTCCGGCATCATCCTCGGTCTCGATACTGACAAGCTCAGCTCCGGCGAAACCATTCTCGAATTCATCGAGCAGTCGCAGATCCCGATGCTCACCATCAATCTTCTGCAGGCGTTGCCGCGTACGCCGTTGTGGGACCGGCTCAAGCGGGAGAACCGGTTGCTGGACGATGAACGGCGGGATTCCAACGTCGACTTCCATTTGCCTTACGATCAGGTGGTGTCGATGTGGCGGGACTGCATGGCGCGCGCCTATCGGCCGGAAAAACTGTTCGCACGTTTCGAGCATCAGGTGCGAGAGACTTACCCGAACCGGCTGCAACCGCCGAACAGTCCGCAGCGTGTTTCCTGGCCGAACATCAAGCGCGGCTTCACGATGCTGGCCAAGATCATCTGGAACGTCGGCGTGTTCAGCGATTATCGCCGCGAATTCTGGAAATTCTCAGGACCGCGTTTGGTGCGTGGTGACATTGAGCGCGTCATCAGCGTGGGCCTCGTCGCGCATCATCTGATTTTATTTGCGCGTGGCGCGGCAAGCGGCCGGCAGACCGCCTCTTATTATTCGACCCGGCTTCCAGGCGCCGTCGTCCCGGCGGAATAGCGCCTCCGTTCCTGCCTCGTTCACTGGCTGATAAGCACGGTAGTCCTATCAAGTCGGCCACTGAATGATCGCGACAATTTTCTGAAAATAAGCTGTGAGCTCTTTCAAGCTCATGCACTTCAAGATTTATTTCGCTTGGAATTGCGCTTAAAACGCGCAACTGTTGTTGCAGATATACTGTTTTTGCGTCAGGGCAGGCGAATGAGCGGGGGCGAGGATGAATCGGGGCTGCAATGTTTGCAGTTGCTCCTTCGATTCCATCAGATTCCGGTTAATCCGGATCAGATCAAGCATCGGTTTTCAGGAACCACCGTCGGCACCAACGAGATTTTGCGCTGTGCCAAGGAGCTGAAGCTCCGGGCCCGCGCTGTCGACGTGAAGTGGGAACAGCTTGCCAAGCTGCCCTTGCCCGCCATCGCCGAATTGAAAGACGGCAGCTTTCTCATTCTGGGCCGCGCCGGGGCCGACGATGTGCTGGTGCAAATTCCCTCCGTCGGACGGCCTCAAAGCATGAGCCGCAACGAATTCCACGAAAAGTGGACCGGCCGCCTGATCATGATGACCCGTCGCGCGTCGCTGACCGAGCTGGCGCGGCGTTTCGACGTCACCTGGTTTTTGCAGGCGATGCACAAGTATCGTGGGCTGTTGAGCGAAGTGCTGGTCGCTTCGTTCTTCCTGCAGCTGTTTGGTCTGGTCAGCCCAATGTTCTTTCAGGTCGTCACCGACAAGGTGCTGACCCATCGCGGCTACACCACCCTCGACGTGCTGGTGATCGGGCTGCTGAGCGTTTCGGTTTTCGAGACGCTGCTGGGCGCGCTGCGCACCTATGTATTTTCCCATACCACCAACCGCATCGACGTCGAACTCGGCACGCGGCTGTACCGGCATCTCATCGCGCTGCCGATCTCCTATTTCGAGGCGCGCCGCACGGGTGATTCCGTCGCGCGCGTGCGCGAACTGGAGAATATCCGGAACTTCCTCACCAGTTCCGCGCTGACGCTCATCATCGATCTGTTCTTCACCTTCGTGTTCCTCGCGGTGATGTTCTATTACTCGCCGATCCTGTCGTGGATCGTGGTCGGTTCGTTCCCGTTCTACATCGCGCTGTCCGCCGGCGTGACGCCGATCTTCCGTCGCAAGCTGGATGTGAAGTTCGCACGCGGCGCGGAAAACCAGGCCTTTCTGGTCGAAAGCGTCGGCGCGATCCAGACGCTGAAGGCAATGGCGGTCGAGCCGCAGATGCAGCAGCGCTGGGAAGAGCAGCTTGCCGCCTATGTGGGATCGAGCTTCGATGTGCTGTCGCTCGGCAACTGGAGCAGCCAGTCGGTCCAGCTCATCAGCAAAGTCGTCACCGCGCTGACGCTTTATTTCGGCGCGCATCTCGTGATCGCGGGAGAGCTCAGCGTCGGCGAGCTGATCGCCTTCAACATGCTGGCCGGGCGCGTTGCCCAGCCGGTGCTGCGGCTGGCGCAGGTTTGGCAGGATTTTCATCAGGCACGGGTATCGATCGCGCGACTCGGCGATATTCTCAATACCGCGCCGGAACCGATGTTCGATCCCTCGCGCGCCGCGCTGCCCGCCATCCGTGGCGAGATCACCTTCGAGCACATTGCGTTCCGCTATCGGGTCGATGGGCCGACCGTGGTTCACGACGTGTCGTTGCACATCCCGGCCGGACAGGTCGTCGGCATCGTCGGGCCTTCGGGCTCGGGCAAATCGACGCTTACCAAACTGGTGCAGCGGCTTTACGTGCCCGAGAAAGGCCGCGTGCTGGTCGACGGCATCGATCTGAGCGTGACGGACGTGGCGTGGCTGCGCCGGCAGGTCGGCTCGGTGTTGCAGGAAAACGTGCTGTTCAATCGTTCGATCCGCGACAACATCGCGCTGGCCGATCCCGGCATGCCGATGGAGCGTGTCATGCATGCGGCGGAGCTGGCCGGCGCCCATGAATTCATTCTCGATCTTCCCGATGGTTACAACACCGTGGTCGGAGAGCGCGGCGCCAGCCTGTCGGGCGGGCAGCGCCAGCGCATCGCCATTGCACGGGCGCTCGTGACCAATCCGAAAGTTCTGATTTTCGACGAAGCGACCAGCGCCCTCGATTACGAGAGCGAGCACATCATTCAAAACAACATGCGCAAGATTTCGCAGGGGCGGACCGTTTTGATTATCGCGCACCGTCTTTCCGCCGTTCGCAATGCGGACCGCATCATCACCATCGAACGTGGGCGCATCGTCGAGGACGGCACTCATGACGAGTTAATCCAGAAGGCTGGGCGCTATGCGTCGCTGCATCGTCTGCAGGGAGGGCTCCATGCTGTCTCTTGAGCAGATCAAACTCGCTGAAAGAAACAAGGCGGCCGGGGACCCGAACCCGAAGGCGCAAGACTCCGGAGCGCAAGCGTCCGGCGCGAGTGTTGCCGCCGCACCAAGCGCTGGCCCACCCCCCGGCGCACAACGCCTTGGGGTTCAAAATCCTGGCGTTCAAAATCTTGGCGCGCAAAACCCAGGCGCTCAAAATCCAAGTGCGCAGAATCCAAGTGCTCAAAACCCGGAGCGCCCAAATCCCCGGTGGTCAAAATCCGGGAGGCGGAAGTGCCGGTAGCCCGGGCGCGGCGACTCAGCCCCCCGCCAATCAGAACGCCGCGCAAAAGCCCGGTCCAGCAACCGGCCGGCCCGAGCTCGATCCGCTGGCGCTGCAATTTCTGCCGGCTGCGCTGGAGGTTCTCGAAACGCCACCGTCGCCCGTCGGGCGCGCCATCGCGGCGACCATCGCCGCATCGCTGACCGCGGCGTTGATCTGGGCGTTGCTGAGTCATATCGACATCATCGCCACCGCGCAGGGCAAGATCGTGCCTTCCGCGCGCACCAAGATCATCCAGCCGCTTGAGACCGGCATTGTCGAAGCCATCCATGTGCAGGACGGCGATCATGTCGAGGCCGGCCAGATATTGGTCGAGCTCGACCGCACGGTGACGACGGCGGAGCGGCGCAAAATCGCGCATGATCTCGTCTCGGCGCAACTCGATGTGGCCAGGCTTTCGGCTCTGCGCGCCGTGCTCGACGACGATACGAGCGCGCCGCAACTTGTCCCGCCCCAAAACATCAGCGCAACGGATCTGGAGCGCACGCGCGCGGCGGTTCTTGCACAATCCGCCGAGCAAGCCGCCAAGCTCGCCTCGATTTTTCAGCAGATCCAGCAGAAATCGGCGGAAGCCGAAAGCACCAAGGCGACCATTGCGAAGATCGACGCCGCGATGCCTTATGTGGAAGAGGGCGCCACCATCCGCCGCAAGGCGATGGAAATTCAATACGGCAACCGCGTCGCCTATCTCGATGCGCAGACCCGCTACGTCGAGCAACAGAACGAGCGGATCGTTCAGCAGCACAAGCTTACCGAGATCGCCGCCGCAAGTCAGGCGCTGGAAAAGCAGCTTGACCAGACGCGCGGCGCCTATGCGCATCAACTGTTCACGGATCTCGCGGAAGCGGAGCGCAAAGTCGGCGAACTCACGCAGGATCTCGTCAAGGCCGAACGCAAAGCCAACGAGCAGGTGTTGCGCGCGCCGATCGACGGCACCATTCAGCAGTTGATGATCCATACCGTCGGCGGCGTGGTGACGCCCGCGCAGCAATTGATGCTGGTGGTGCCGACCGACAGCCAGCTCGAAGCCGAAGCCATGATTTCCAATCGCGACATCGGCTTCGTCACCGAAGGGCAGGCCGCCGAGGTCAAGATCGATACCTTCAACTTCACGCGCTACGGCCTGATCGACGGCAAGGTGGTGAGTGTCTCGCGCGACGCCATCATTCGCGACAAGCCGCAGGATCCCTCCGCCAAAGGCAAGGGCACCGGCGCTTTGTCGGATTCAAGCGAACCGGCTGGTCAGGAGTTGTTGTATTCGGCGCGCATCGTGCTCGACCGCACCACCATGCAGATCGACAACAAGATCGTGCCGCTCGCGCCCGGCATGGCGGTGACGGTGGAAGTCAAAACCGGCTCGCGCCGCCTGATCGAATACGTGATGTCGCCCGTGCTGCGCTATCGGCAGGAGAGCCTGCGCGAGCGGTGAGGGTGTTACGAACAACTGGATGACTGCCTGCCAGGCACATAATTCGCGTCTGGAATTCGAGCAACTGCACGTGGCATTACGGTAAAGTTCGGTGACGCAGAATCGAAAACTAATATTGTTTTTGATGATATTTCTTGGGCCGATGGCTCCGCTTGGTTACGTCAAGTATTTTTCTCTAGAGAATGCAGCGTTCAGCGCTTTTCCCCCGATCGGGGCAATTTTCTCAGGAGGCTTGGCGCTTACGATCTTCGGAATGTCCAAGCTTGAAAGAGTGATGCTTCCAGAGGCTCGATCGAAGTTGGCGAAGCCGGGATTGGTAAATTTAGCGTTGGCCATTTTGGATGTGGCGATCTTTGCCGTGCTCGCCTCCGGGCGTTACCGTAACGAATGCGCCCTCGGGCTAAAATGTGGCACCTATCCGGTTGTTTGGCTAGCGCTAGCGGGGATGCACTTTTGCTACGCGACCGTTGGCTGCTGGTTCAAACTCAGGTCATTCGTTGATTCCGATGGCTATTGAGAATTATGGCCCTGATGCATTCCGAGTTTGGCCGCTTGCTCTTGCTGGGGCTATTATTTTTTCGATGTTTGGTTTGCCGGAGCTGATTTCTCATCTTCGAGCGGGGACCGAGCCGCACATCGGCGTGCCGTTGTTGTCATTGTATGCATTAGCTGCGCTGGCGATCTTGTTCAATTCGATCGCTGCAGCGATTTTTTTGCTTCGGCTGAGGTTGAAAAAGACGGTATCTCATGCTGTCGCGGCGGTTTTGATTTTTGTTGCGTTCTTCCCCTTTGCCCATCAACTGGCGATCACGACGCAGCGAGTAATCCTTTATTCATTCCCCAAAACATATGCGGCTTGCGCGAGCAAAGCGTTGGTATACCGAGAGCAGGCAGCACTCAAGATATGCAGCACGACGGAAGTCGGAAATTCCTTCGATATGATTGTCTACGATTCCGGAGGAGAGCTCGCGCTCGATGCCAATCAGCAATCCAGCGAATTTAAAAGTATACCTTCTCGCGGGTGGAGCGTTTTATTCACGTGCTCAAGCTCCGTGATAAAGCTGAAAGAGAATTTCTATTTCGTCCAGGCGGGTTGCTAAACGTGAGAGTTCGCATAGGCCTGCGTTAGCGGGATGCGTCTCTCTGTCAGGCGATAAATTGTTTGTAAGACTTCCGAACGCGCCGCGTAGTGAGAGTATCGAAAGAGAGGCCGCATGATTGGGAATTGGAGAGTCCCAAGACATTTTCCAGCATTGTTGATGGCATTGCTGGTGTGTTCCCCTCTCTTTGCAAACGATAAAGAAGCGAATGCCGGCCTTAATCGAGAGAAATTTGAGCAAGCGGTCATTGCGGTCGATCGATTAGTTGGAGCTACGCGCTCAAATCATCTCGATGTAAGTCATTTGTTTCGAGGTGTTCTACCGAGCAGCACCCTCATTAAAGATCATATAGAATTCTTCCGAAGCCTCGAAAGTGAGCCAGTGCGGATTCACTTCAACAATAAGGATTCCATCTATTATTCGTTTTCCTATGAAAAATTGCGAAATTATCCGGTTTCGCACTTCGTGCGAGGGGATGCGCTCGTGATTAGTTATACGACGTCCAGCCTTTCGGACGATGCCGACATTTTGTCTACGGTTTCAACTCTGGTGAACGGGTCGTTTTTGTAAAATCGAATCTCGCTCAATCTCACTCCGTGCGGCGGAGCTGGCGGGCGGCGGAATAGCTGCTCACGCGGGGCACCTTGCCCTCGCGCAACGCCTGCTGCATGCGCTCCCAATAATCGATGCCGATGAGTTCGGAATGGGCGTTTCGGAACAGACGTCGTAACTCGGGGTCGTCGATGCGCAAGCCGCTGATCATTTCTTCCGGCAGGAAGATGGTGCCGGTTTCGAAAAACCAGTCCGGAATGTCTTCTTCTCCCGGCTCGCGGTTGGCGTTGGTGCGCACCTTGACGTCGGTCAGTGGCTCCACCGCGTCGTAATCGAACAAGTAGACCTTGAGGATGCGGCTGACGCCGTAGTTGCGGCCGTCCAGATCCTTGTTGAAGATGTTGGCGGCGGCGTTGTTCTTGATGCAGTCGCCGAGGTTCACCACGGCGGTGCGGGCGTCTTCCGCCGAGGCGCTGGCGAGAAACAACGGCAGCGGGATCAGCTTGAGCTGGACGATGAGATGCCGGAACACCACCGATCCGCGTTCGAGGCTGACCGTCTCGATGCCTTGCTCTAGCAGTTCGTCGAGCAGTTCCTTGGCCAACATGGAGCGGTCGAGTTTCACGTTCGCATAGATGATGTTGTCGAGCATCGATCCGGCGCGGTCCATTTCGTGCACGAGCCGATATTTTCCGAGCACGCTGTCGAGCCCGTCGAATTTCGCCCATTTGTATCCGGCGGTCGGCTTGTCGCGGATGATCTTCATCACGTAGTTCGACGACGGCATCGAAAACCCGATGGCGACGGTGCCGCGAAATCCGGCGGCGGTGTCCAGTGGTTCGGAAGTCTGCCGGTGTTCGTCGAGAATTTCCTTCATCACCGCGACCTTGCCGAGATGATGAAATCCGATGGTCGAGTAGTGCAGACCGAGCGGGCGCTTCGGCATCAATTCGAACAGCAGCTGCGCCAACTCATGATAATAAGGGCTGGTGGCGTGGAAGTTGGCGAGTGTCGACGAGAATACATATTGCAGCTCGTCGCTTTCGCAGAGCACGGCGTCCACGTGCAGGCCGTCCTTGTCGTTGAGGATCGCGATCAGCAGCGGCACGTCCGAAGCGCTCGTGCCTCTCCGGCAAACCCGTCCGACCAGATAGGCGCCCCTGTTCCGGAAGAAGCCTGCATTGGCCATTTCGATGCGCAGCGGTTCGCCAGCTACGGGAGAAAGCCGTTCCAATGCCGCGTTGACAGCATTCGCCACAAGCTGCGCATCGCGATCTATGTCGTTCCATCCGACGGTGAAGCCGGGAACGTCGAGCAACTGGCGCATATCATTTTGTTGCAGCGGCATTTTGGCGTGAAAATTCAGCAGAACCGTGTCGGCCACACAGCGAAACGGCGTTGCGGTATCGTCGGTCTCATAGGCCACTGGCCGCCATTCGTTTTCGAACAACTTGCGGCGCAGCGAATGCCAGAATGCGAACGCAAAATCCGCCTGATAACGGCGGGCGATGGCTTCGAGAAAATCCGCCTCACCAGTTTCCCAGAGGTGTTCGTCGGTGGTTGCTTCCGGTAGACCTGTACGCAGCAGCGGCGCCAGATGATCGAGGTATGTCGCGTAGAGCGTGAGGCGTTGGCGCGAGAGCCGGATTGTTTCCGGCCAGTCGCACGCCTCGAACGCTGACTTTGCGAGATCCGGAATGAGGCGAGAGCGGTGATAATAATCCTCGAACATCGCCAGCACGACGCGCGCAAGGCTGCGCGCCTGATCTTCGCGCCCGGTGGCGCGAAATAGCTCATCCAGCAGTTCGAAATGAACCTCTTCGATCTGCGTGTCGTCGGTGCCGGAGTCCGTCAGGGTCATCAGTGAAAAAAGGTCATCAGAGAAAATCGCCCGCCAAGCCGCCGCGTTGTTTAAACCACGCACCGACTATCCGTTGACCGTCTCGCCCGGTCAATCGCGTCGAGCCAAAAATGAAAGCTGCGCAGGAATGGCCCGCCAACTTGCGCTGGCGGCCCGGTTCCTGATTCTTTCAGGCGCTCGATTAGCGGCCATAAAGTCCGGTCAGCGTTGCTTTCGCAAGCGTATGGAAATGCAGATCGAAGCCGACCAATGCGGCGGAGGCAGAATGGTCCTTCGCGTCGGGCAATTTATCGACATCCACCGCGAAGACCGTGATCTGATAGTGGTGGGGTTTGTCGCCGGGCGGCGGGCAGGGGCCGCCGTAGCCGTCGGAGCCGAAATCGGTCCGGCTCTGGATAGCACCCTTCGGCATCAATTTCTTTTTCACGTCGCCCGCGTTCTTCGGCAATGCGTTTGTGTCGGCCGGGATGTTGAAGGCAACCCAGTGCCACCAGCCGCTGCCGGTCGGCGCATCGGGATCGTAGATGCTCACTGCGAAGCTCTTGGTGCCGCTCGGCGCGCCGCTCCATTTCAGGGCCGGCGAGACATTGCCGCCCGTACAGCCGAAGCCCTTGAACACCTGTTCGCTTGCGATCGTTGCACCTTCGGCGATGTCCGGGCTGGTCACGGTCATGCTCTGGGCCTGCGCCGAACAGGCGCTAAAAAGGCCAAGACCAAGACCAAGCGCGGCGGTCCAGGTTGCTGGTTGTCTCATATTGAATTCTCCCTTTTTTTCGAGCCGGGACTCTTGAATGATCCCGAACGAGACTGCGTGTCTCGTCGCCCTTTTATTTTGACGCGGCTTCATTTTTGAACCACCATCCTCCGAAGGGCAAGCGCCGTATTCGAAAAGGCGCGGACAGTTACACTATTTTGCGCTTACGCCGTCCGTATGCCGGGCGGCGCGTCATCGTCGAGACATGATGGTCGAGGTGAATTGTGACGTCCGGCTCAATATTTCTGACCACGTTTGTATGTATCGCGGCGGGCGCCGCGATCGGCATCGCGACGCGGCTTCGTTTGCCGGATGCTCATCTCACGCCAGAATCCAAGGAAGTGGTCAGGCTCGGCGCGGGCCTGATCGGAACGCTGGCGGCGCTTGTTCTTGGCTTGATGGTTGCATCGGCCAAAAGCGCCTACGACACCCAAATCAGCAATGTCAGGCAACTGGCGGCCAATCTCATTCTGCTCGACCAGATGTTCGCGGAATACGGTTCCGAAACCAAAGACCTACGCGGCATGTTGCGGGTCGCAGCCAACAACACCGTGGACAGGATCTGGCACGAAAACGCCTCGGCGAAGACCGAGCCGTTTTCAGCGAGCCGGATCGCCGAGGAGTTTTACGTCAAGATCGAGACACTCACGCCCGGCAACGACGTTCAGCGCTTGCTGAAACCGCGCATCTTGCAGGTTGGCACGGAGCTGGTGCGAACGCGGCTGCTGCTGTTTGTTCATGTCGACAACCCCATTCCCGCACCATTTCTGATTATTCTGATTTTTTGGCTCACGGTCATTTTCATCAGCTTCAGTCTGTTCGCGGAGCCCAATGTCATCGTGGTGACGGCGCTGCTGGTTTATGCGGTGTCAGTCTCAAGCGCCCTGTTCCTGATTATCGATTTGAGCCAACCGTTCGTCGGTCTGATGCAAATTCCGAGCGAGCCGCTCAAGCATGTGCTCCCCGCGCTCGCACCATGAACAAGTTTCAGATCACTTCGTAAGCGAACAGCGTGGCGATCAATGTGATGCCGATCAACGCGCAGAGAAAAATCGCGTCCGCCATTTGCTCCAGCCGATAGCTCAACTTCGAGCGGCTGGCGTAACGCAGCGAAAGATACGAGGTAATGGCGCTGGCCAGGAACGCGATGGCGGCGATGGCCGCGTATTCATCGACGCGGCTTTGCCCAACTCTCGCTTCGGCCACTTTCACCAGACCGATCAGCGTCACGCAAATGCCGATCATCGTGCCCGACACCGGCAGGATGTGCCCGGCAAGGCCGACGCTTTGCGCAACTTGCTTCGATGAATGAGGCATCATGAGGACGATTGCGGGAAGGGGACGATCATCGCGTTGTCCTGTTCAGTGCGGCGCGGTGGGAATCTGGGTGGTTGGTGGAATCCGGGGTGTGCCGATCCGGGCAGGGGCCGTCGCACCTGCGGCCTTGCGCGATTTCGTCCACTCCTCGAATCTCTGAACCACAACAAAGAAGGCCGGCACGAACAACACCGCGAGGCAGGTGGAGGCGAGCATGCCGCTGAAAACGGTGATGCCGATGGATTTGCGGGCGCTGGCGCCTGCGCCGGTCGCGAACACCAAAGGAGCAACCCCGAGAATGAAGGCGAACGATGTCATCAGTATGGGACGAAACCGGGCGCGCGCCGCCTCAATGGCCGATGTCAGCAGCGGCTTGCGGTCGCGTTCATACAGCTCGCGCGCAACCTCGACGATGAGAATGGCGTTTTTGGCGGACAGCGCGATCAGCAGGATCAAGCCGATCTGGACGTAGAGATTGTTATCGATCTTCAAGCCCGGTGAGCACGGCCATCGGCCCCAGCAATGACAACGGCACGGCGAGAATAACCGCGACCGGCGCATACCAGCTCTCGTATTGTCCGGCGAGCACCAGATAGACCAGTAGCATCGCAAGACCGAAGACGTAATAGATCTGATTGCCGACCACTTTTTCCTGGTACGACATGCCGGTCCAGTCATATCCCGCGCCGCGCGGCAGCGTCTGGGTGGCGACCTGCTCCATCAGCGCCATGGATTGGCCGGAGCTGAAGCCTTGAGCGGGCAGGCCGATGACGGTCGACGACGGGTAGAGATTGTAGAGGCTGATCAGCGAGGGGCCGACCACCGGCGTAATCGTAGCGATGGTGCCGAGCGGGATCATCGCGCCCTTGGAATTGCGCACCATCAGGTTTTCGATGTCGCGCGGCCGAAGCCGGAATTGGGCGTCGGCCTGGGCGTAGATCTGAAACGTGCGTCCGAATTTGTTGAACTGGCTGACGAAGGTCGAGCCGAGATAAGATGCCAGCGTCTGGAACACCTGATCGGTGGAGACATTGAGCGTCTGGGTTTTGATCCGGTCGATCTCTACATTGAACTGCGGCACCATCGATCGGAATGGCGAGCTGACGCGCTGCAAGGCGCTTTGCGTCTGCGCATTGGCGACGACGGCATTGGTGATGGCCTGCAGCTTGTTGTAGTCCGAGCTGCCGTCGCGCAGCTCAACCTGCATGGCGAAGCCCGCGGCGTTGCCGATACCCTGGATCGGGGGCGGCGGAAGAACGATGATACGGGCCTCCGAAACGGCGGCAAGGGAACGATTGAGCCCGAACACCAGCGATCTCAGGTCTTCTCCCGCGCCGCGCAGGCTCCAGTCTTTCAAGACGATATAGGCGACGCCCGCATTGGCGAGGCTCGCGCTGTTGTCGAGCGCCGAAATTCCGGAGATGCCGAGCACATGCGCGACGCCGGGTGTGTTGCCAGAAATCTCGCTGACCTGATCGAGCACATGGCGGGTGCGTTCCAGCGAGGCGCCATCGGGTAGTTGCACGGCGGCAAGCAAATAGCCCTGATCCTCGATGGGAATGAAACCGGTGGGGACGCGGGAGATGCCGTAGCCGCCGATGGCGATGATGACCAACGCAACTGCGACCGACAGGCCGCTATGCGCCACCAGCCGTTCGATCAGCCGTGCGTAGCCGCGCTCCAGCCGATCGTAGATGGCGTTGAAGCCGCGATAAAATCGATTGCGTTGATCGAGTGGCACCGGCGGCCGCAGCCACAACGCGCATTGGGTCGGCTTCAAGGTTGCCGCGTTGACAGCGCTGATGAGAGCGGTCGCGGCGATCACCAGAGCAAACTGCGCATACATCTGCCCGGTCAGGCCGGGCAGGAAGGCGGCCGGAACGAACACCGAAATCAGCACCAGCGTGATGCCGATGATCGGGCCGAACAATTGATCCATCGCGCTGATCGCCGCCTGCGGGCCGGTCATCCCGCGCTCGATATTGTGGGCAGCGCCTTCCACCACGACAATGGCGTCGTCGACCACGATGCCGATGGCAAGAATGATCGCGAACAGCGTCGAGAGATTGACGGTGAAGCCGAGCGCAGCCATTGCGGCGAACGCACCGATGATCGTGACCGGAACGGTGGTCGCCGGCACCAGCATGGCGCGCCAGTCCTGCAGGAAGATGAGGATGACGATGAGCACGAGGACTCCCGCCTCAATCAGCGTCTTGTAGACCTCGTGGATCGAGGCGTTGACGAAGATCGTGGTGTCGAATGGAATGCCGTAGGTCAGGCCTTGAGGGAACGAGGCTTCGAAAGCTCGGCCATCTTCTTCTTCACTTCACCGGCGACGTCGAGCGCATTGGCGCCGGGTGACTGGAACACGCCAATCCCGGTTGCCGGAAGTTTGTCGAGGGAAAAGCCCTGGCTGTACGTCTGTGCACCAAGCTCTACACGGCCCACGTCGCGCAGACGTGTCACGTCGCCACTGCTGCCGGTCTTGACGATGACATTCTCGAACTGATCGGCGCTGTCGAAACGGCCATTGAGATTGAGCGTGTATTGAAACGCCTGTCCGGCTGGCGTCGGCGGCGCGCCGACCTGGCCGGCGGTGACCTGCTGGCTTTGTTGCTGCACCGATTGAATGACATCCTGCGGCATCAACCCGCGCGCCTGAAGCTTGTCGGGATCGAGCCACAGCCGCATCGAATATTGTCCGGCGCCGAACACCGTGACGTTGCCGACACCGGGCAGGCGCGACAGCTCGTCCTTGAGGTTGATGGTCGCGTAATTGCTCAGATAAAGACCATCGTAGCGCGCGTCGGGCGAGGTGAGCGTGACGAACAGCAAAATCGACGTCGAGCGCTTTTGCACCGTGACGCCCTGGTTTTGTACGGCCTGCGGCAAGGACGACAGCGCGCTTGAGACGCGATTTTGCACCAGCACCTGTGCGAAATTCAGGTCGGTGCCGATCTTGAACGTGACCGTCAGCGTATAAGCGCCGTCGGCACTGCTGTAGGATTGCATGTACAGCATATCCTCGACGCCGTTGACCTGCTGCTCGATCGGCAACGCCACGGTATCGATCACGGTCTGCGCGCTGGCTCCCGGATAGCGCGTCGTCACCTGCACGGTCGGCGGCACGACGTTCGGATATTGTGCAACGGGCAGGCCGATCAGCGCGACCGCGCCAATGAGCACCATGAGAATGGCGATGACGTTGGCAAGAACAGGCCGCTCGATAAAGAATTTCGAAATCATGCGTGGCCCTGCAGCATTTGAGCGATGGATGATTTGTCGAGTTAATTCGCCGATGCACGGCTGGGTTCGGCTCCCTGCAGTTTCGGATCGACTTTCTGCCCCGGAATGGCGCGCAGGATTCCGGCCACGACCACGCGGTCGTCCGGCTTCAGCCCAGTTTCGATGACGCGCAGCTCGCCGTCGAGTTGACCGGCCTCGACCTTGCGCTGTTCGACGATATTGTCGCTGTTGACCACCAGGACGTAACGGCCGCCCTGATCGCTGCCAAGCGCAGCGTCGGGCACCAGCAGCGCGTTCGGCACCTCATCGAGGGGAACGCGTACACGCACGAAGTATCCCGGCAGCAGCACGCGATCCGCGTTCGGCATCAACCCGCGCACGGCGAGCGTACCGGTTGACTGGTTGATCGTGGGAGAGGCGTAGTCGAGTTTGCCTTGATGGGGATAACCGGTTTCCGTCTGCAGCCCGACCTCGACGGGCGTATTCAACAGATCGCTCGGCGTCATGCCCTTTTTGGCGGCGCTGGCGCGAATGCGCAGGACGTCCTGTTCGCTGACGCTGAAGTTCACATAGATCGGATCGAGCTGAACGATGGTGGCAAGTTGCGTCGGCGACGCGACCCCGACCAATTCACCGACAGACACCAGATGCGCCGTGACAATGCCGTCGAACGGTGCGGTGACATTTGTATAGCCATAATTGACCGCGGAGATCTTGGTGTTGACTTGGGCTTGTTGCACGGCGGCCTGGGAATTATCCCGGGCGGCGGCGGCCTGTTCGAACGTCGCTTGCGAGGCGTATTGTTTGGCGGCGAGATCGGACTGCCGTTTGAACTCCGCCTCGGTCTGTTTCAGCAAGGCGTTGGCGCCGCTCTCCGCCGCTTGCGCCTGATCGAGCTTCAATTTGTAAGTTTCAGGCTCGACGGTGAAGAGCGAGGTGCCTTCCTTGACGAACGCGCCATCTTTGTAATTGATCGCCTGCAAAGTGCCTTGCACGCGCGCCACCAGATCGACGGTCTTGACCGGTGCGGTATTGCCGGTCGATTCCAGATAGCGGGTTACGGCCTTGCGGACGGGAGCGGCGACTTCGACACTTGGGGGCGGTGGCTGCACGAACGTATTTTGCTCGCAGGCTGTCAGAAAGCTCGTCGCAGCCAGCACAAAAAGAATTCGCTGTTTGCTGGTATTTTTTGCCTGTACCGGCGCACGGAAGTGCCGCGAGAACCATCGTCCGCTCTTCTTTTCCCCTTAATGTTGATTTCGCAGGAGCAGGAAATGTGTGCGTTGCGGTAAAACGTAACTCTGCATTGAACAGGCAGTGCGCGGGATTCATTCCGTTCCCCTGTCGATGGCAGTCGCGATGCTTTTTATTGATAGCACATTCTTCTTGCCGGAAAATCCAAAACCGTGCAGTCTGGCGTGAATTCAGGCGTGCACGTTGCTCCGTATGCAGCCGACTGCGCGATATTTTTTTGAATGACGTTTTGCCCTGTTTCTGAATGATGTTCTGCCGCGAAAGCGGTTCGTTTTCTCTTTCTTTTGTTTTCTTTGCGCTTCGCGAAATTGATTGTCTGAGGATTCACGTCTCCCGGTATTGATGCGCCTGCTATAGGCCATGCGTTGGAGATTGCCATGACCATAAGCGTCGAACGCCATCTCAAGACACAACTCGCTCTTATCGCGACAAGCGTAGTCGGTGCGTCATTCGTCGCGATTGCCCTTGTCATCTTTTCCAATCCGGCCTCGTCGCAGCAGCCGAGCGCGGCGCAACGCAGCGCGATCCGCGCCTCATGCACGTCGGACTACGAGGCGTATTGCGCCAGCGTGCCGCCTGGCGGCAAACCGTCATTGATGTGTCTGCAGAAAAATATGGCGAGCCTCTCGTCGGCCTGCCAAAAGGCCGTGGCTAGCGTAACGGGCAAGTCGCCGGCAGCTGCAGCACCTACGACGGCCGCATCGCCACCGCCGCCAACCGCTTCGCCTTCATCTTCATCAGCATCCTCTTCGGCGTCTCCGGCCAATGCAGCGCCGCCCGCCGACACATCGGCCAAGACTACAGCCAAGGCTGTGGTCGGCGCGCCCGCGTCGAATGCACCGGCTGCCGCCCCCGCGCAACCTTCCGCAACAACGGTCGGCTCTGCAGCCATTGCGCCGATGCGGTCGCTGTCGCCGCGTCAAGAGATCGTGCTGGTGCGATCGTCGTGCGGCGAGGATTTTCGCATGCGCTGTAGTGGTGTGCCGCTCGGCGGTGGACGGGTGGTCGGGTGCCTGCGCGCCAACGAGGCCTCGCTGTCGCCGCGATGTCAGAGCGCTTTGATGGGACTGCGCCGCTGAACTGTACCGCCGGTTGAGTGCCAAACAAGCAGTTAAATAAAAACACGTCGCAGCAAGGGAGAGAAAGCATGAAACGAATGGCTCTTGGGTTATTGCTTGCAACCGGTCTCATGATCTGTGGCGTTTCCGTTTCTTCGGCTATGCCGGCGGGGGGCAATCCTGCCGCGCAGGCGACTGCTGCGGACCCGTTAGCGGATCCTGCCTATTATGTGGTTCGCCGTCATTATGGCCCGCGCGTCGGCTACGGCGGCTGCCGACGTGTCCGCACCTGCGGTCCGAACGGCTGTGTCTTTGTCCGGCGGTGCTGGTAGCGAAACGACGACACAGCTTTCGCGAGGGGCAAATGATTTGACGGCGCGGCGAAGGCCGCGCTGTGATTTTGTATTTTCCGTGTCATTCACCTCTGAAGGCGAGGATGAGCTGTACCAGGCGAACCGATAGCACGAAATAGCACGCAGCCATTGCGAACTGGAAAATCGCCGGCCAATTCAGCCGGTAAAGCTTATAGAGACCGTCCACGAAATTCAGCAGCAACAGCGCCACGCCGAACAGTTCGACACCGCGTCCGACGAGGCCATGGCGAAGATAACCGAACAGCTGGATCGCAGGCTCGTTGCTCGAAACATGCGCGCCCGCCGAAACAATCAACGTTCCGACGATGATTTTTTCGACGTGACCGAAGACGGACTTGAGGGATTCCTCGACGTGTTTCCCATAGAAAGCATGCCATCCGCCCTTGGTATCCTGCACCGTCTCCTGCATTCCACCCTCCACCCGTGATGTCGGCTCGCGGGTAGTCTAAAGCGTTTTCGAGCGAAGTGGATACCGGTTCGCGTTAAGAAAACGCGTCAAACAAACCGATAGAGCGCGTCAGCGCTCTTGGTCGGGATGAGGAAGAAAAGTGGATAGCGGTTTTCGCCGGTATCGGGGCGCGCATGGTTGGAAACATTCAGGCCGGTTTGCGCTCGTCCGCGATCGCCTTGCCGTCGTTCGGAAGCGCGCCTGCCGCGACAAGCTCGACCTTGCCGCGCAGCTTGGTGACGCTTTGCAATGTGGTGGCCACGTCGTCGCGCAGCGTGTCGCTCGCGGTAGCTGTCTCGGCTTTCAAAAGCATGGTATCGGTTTCGCCGTCACGGCTGACGACCAGACGCAGCCGTCCGAGTTCGGGGTGGCGTTTTCCGATTTCGGCGATCTGTTCGGGCCTGACGAACATGCCCTTGACCTTGGTGGTTTGATCGGCGCGGCCCATCCAGCCCTTGATGCGCATGTTGGTGCGTCCGCACGGGCTGGTGCCGGGCAGGGCGGCGGTGAGGTCGCCGAGAGCCAGCCGGATCCACGGATGATGCGGATCGAGCGAAGTGACGACGATTTCGCCGACGTCGCCGTCGCGCACCGGATCGCCCGTGCCGGGTTTGACGATTTCGAGGATGAGATCCTCATTGAGCACCAGCCCTTCACGCGCGGGAGTTTCGTAAGCGATGAAGCCAAGATCGGCGGTCGCGAATGCCTGATAGGCATCGATGCCTCGCGATTTCATGTCGTCCTGCAGCGATTTCGGGAATGCCGCGCCTGATACCAGCGCGCGTTTGATCGATGACGCATCGCGGCCGGCGGCGGCTGCGGCGTCGAGCAGGATCTTGAGAAAATCGGGGGTGCCGCAATAGGCCGACGGCTTATAGGCTTCGATCAACTCGAACTGCTGTTCGGTATTGCCGGGGCCCGCCGGGATCACCGCGCAGCCGAGCGCGCGTGCCGCGCCGTCGAATATGAAACCGCCCGGCGTCAGATGGTAGCTGAACGTATTGAGTGCGATATCGCCCTTGCGAAATCCGGCTGCGAACAGCGTACGCGCACCACACCACGGATCGCGAAGCACGGTCTCCGGCTCGAAGATCGGGCCGGGCGAGGTGAACAGCCGGCCGAACGATCCCGGCGCATCGTGCACGAAGCCGCCGAACGGCGGCTTGTCCTTCTGCAAGGCAGGCAGCGCCGATTTGCGCAGCACGGGCAGCCGCGCCAGCGTCTCGCGGTTGGTCACCTCGTTAATGTCGATCCCGGCGAGATGCTCCGCGTAGCCGGGCGCGCCCTTCGCGCGCCGGAGAATATCGGGCAGGCGGCGGAACAGATCGCGTTCGCGCTGGTCAGGATCGCGGGTTTCGAGGGCGTCGTAGTGTTCGGTCATGGGAGGCTTCCGGATGTGTCACCGAGCTTGCTTACGCACGGTGAGGACTTGAGGCAAACCGTTTGTGCCGGACGGCCGGCAGCGCCGGATTCACAGCCAGCGCTTGCGGCGCTTGAAGCTTTTCAGGTTCTTGAAACTCTTGCGCTGGTCACCCGCGCCGCCGAGGTAGAATTCCTTGACGTCTTCGTTGTCGCGCAGCTCTTCAGCGGTGCCGTCGAGCACCACCTTGCCTTGCTCCATGATATAGCCGTGGCTGGCGACGGAGAGCGCGGCGCGGGCGTTTTGTTCAACCAGCAGGATGGTGACGCCAAGATCGCGGTTGATCTGGCGGATGATGCCGAACACTTCTTTCACCAGCAGCGGCGAAAGGCCCATCGACGGTTCGTCCATCAGGATCATTTTTGGACGGGCCATCAAGGCGCGCCCGATCGCAAGCATCTGCTGTTCGCCGCCCGAGAGATAACCGGCAAGGCCGGTACGCTCCCTCAGGCGCGGGAAATAGTCGAACACCATGTCGATGTCGGCATTGATCTCGCGGTCCTTGCGCGTGAATGCGCCGAGCCGCAGATTTTCCAGCGAGGTCATGTCGGAAATGATGCGGCGGCCTTCCATCACCTGGAAGATGCCCCGGCCCACGATCTTGTCGGGATCGATGCCGTTGATACGCTCTCCGTCGAACATGATGTCGCCGCGTGTGACTTCGCCATCCTCGGTTTTGAGCAGACCCGAGATTGCTTTTAGCGTGGTCGATTTACCGGCGCCGTTCGCGCCGAGCAGCGCGACGATCGCCCCCTTCGGCACCTCGATGCTCAGGCCCCGCAACACCAGAATGACGTCGTCGTAGACCACCTCGATGTTCTTCACCGACAGCAGCGGCGTCGCCGGGGCGGCGCCGGTGAGGCATGCAGGGTGTGGGTGGTCTGTAGCATGGCGATATTGCGATCTCTCTAGGAGCGTTTTCGAGCGAAGTGGATACCGGTTCGCGTTAAGAAATGCGCAAAACGATAAGTTGCGCGACGTCGATTCAACTCTGTCTAGAGCACCTCTGTGCAATTTCTCCTCATGGTGAGGAGCGCGGCGAAGCCGCGCGTCTCGAACCATGAGGCCCCATGGTCGTCTTAGAACCATAAGACCTCATGGCCGTCTCCAATCACAAGGCCTCATCCTTCGAGACGCGGCCAGAGGCCGCTCCTCAGGATGAGGAGAGAGTTGAGCTTGGTGATCACCAACCAAGCCAGTCGTTCTTGCGCGGCAGTTCGACGGTCTTCACCTTCTCGAGCTTCACCGTGCCCTTGGCCATCAGATCGTTCAGATCGCCATCGGTCGCGCCAGACACCTTCGAACGATAGAGATTGACGGTCATCGTGCCGCGATGGTCCTTGTCGGTCCAGTTCGACGGATTGCAGACGCCTTCAAGACCAGCCGGCACCCAGTTTTTTTTCTGGTAGAAGGCTTTCTTGACGTTTTCGCCGGTGGCGCCGCCGTTCTTCGCCGCCCAGGCGATCGCTTCCTTCATGTAGAGCGCGGTGCAGACGCCTGCGACATAATGCACCGGACGATAGATCTTGCCGGTCGGGTCGGACATCTTGGAAATATCCATCACCGTCTTCATGCCGGGCGCATCGCCGCCCCAGCTCACAGCGGTGCGCAGCGGGAAGATCACGCCGTCGGCGGCGTCGCCCGCAGTCTTTGCTGCGTTCTCGTCCATGCCCCAGACGTTGCTGAGAAACTGCACCTCCACACCGGCCGCCTTGCAGGCCTTCATCACCGAGATGTTGGAAGCAGCCGTATTGCCGAGATAGGCGTAGTTGGCGCCGGAGCTTTTCAGGCTGAGGCATTGCGCGCTGTAGTCGCCGGGCGCGAGCGCGAATACCAGCGGCGGCAGAACATCGAACCCGAGGTCTTTCGCCATGGCTTCGCCAGCTTCCTTCGGCGCGTTGGGGTAGGGGTGGTTGGCGCCCATGTGGACGAATTTCGGCTTGCCCGGTTTGCCCTTGGCTTTCCAGTCATCCGCCGCCCACGTCAGTTCTGCGCGCAGCGCGTCGGAATAGGTCGGGCCATAGAAGAAGTTATAGGGCGCGGCCTTGGCCTTGCCGCTCGCGCCGGTGGGGTCCGCCAACGCGGCGGCGTAGGAGCCGGAGATATCCGGGATCTGGTCCTGCGCCAGGAAACCGGTCAATGCTTCGGTGTCGGCGGTGCCCCATCCCATGATGGCGGAAACCTTGTCGCTGCCTGACCACTTCTTGTACTGCGCGATCGCACGCGGCACCTGATAGCCGTAGTCGACCGTGTCGACATCGAGCTTGGTGCCGTCGACGCCGCCGTTCTTGTTGACCCACGCGAAGGTATCCGCGACGCCTTGTCCGAAAGGGGTGCCGACGTCGGACGTGCCGCCGGAATAATCGGCCAGATGGCCGATCTTGATCGGCGATTGCGCGAGAGCGCTGCCCGCGAGCAGCAGGGCGAATGCCGCCGAGCCCAGCGCCGAACCGAGATGAGTCTTGATGGTCATGGACGTCTCCTGTTTTATTTTATCGTGGAACGATCTTAGTGCGAGAACGGATAGAGTTTCCAGTAAGCCTTGATCTGCCGCCAGCGATGCGCAAGCCCGTCCGGCTCGAACACCAGAAACAGAATGATGATTACACCCACCGCGATTTCGCGCAGGAAGGTCAGATTGTTGTTGAGCTGCAGCGCCTGATCGACCGCGCTGCCCTTCAGCGCGGCGCTGATCCACTGCATGGACTCTGGAAGCAGCACCACGAACGCGGTGCCCATCAACGTGCCCATGATCGACCCGGTGCCGCCGATGATGACCATGGCGAGAAACAGGATCGAGCGATCGATGCCGAAGCCTTCGTTGGAGACCACGAGCTGATAATGGGCGTACAGCGCGCCGCCGACGCCTGCGAAGAATGCGGCAAGCCCGAACGACAGCGTGCGGTACTTGGTGAGATTGATGCCCATGATCTCGGCGGAGAGATAGTGATCGCGCACCGCGACCAGCGCGCGGCCGTCGCGTGTGCGCATCAGGTTCGTCGCAAGGATAAAGCATGCGATGACATAAGCCAGCACAACGTAGAAATATTGCCGGTCGCCATGCACCACATAGCCGAAGATCGAGAACGGCTCTGCGATAGCCGGCACCGTGCCGCCGCTGAACCAGTCCGCCCGCGAGAAGAAATCGAGCAGAATGTACTGCGCCGCCAGCGTCGCGATGGCGAGATAAAGCCCTTTCAGGCGCGCGGCAGGCAAACCGAAGATGAGGCCGACGAGGGCGGTGATAGCGCCAGACAGTGGAATGGAAAAGAACACCGGCACCGAAAGCTTGCTGGAGAGATAGGCCGAGGTGAAGGCGCCGAACAGAAAGAACGCAGCGTGGCCGATCGAGATCTGGCCGGTAAACCCGACAAGAATGTTGAGGCCGAGCGCGGCGATGCCGAACATTCCGATCTGGATCAGAATGGCCACCCAGTAATCGCTCATCAACCAGGGCGCGACGCACACCAGCGCGATTCCAAGGATCGCGGCGTTGCGGCTGGTGACGGTCGGGAACATCGTGGTGTCCGCCGCATAAGAAGTGCGGAAGTCCCCGGCGGGAATGAGCGAGGGGCTGGCCATTACATCTGCTCGCTTGAAACGGTGCGTGCGGTGGGCCAGCAGCGCGTCGTGGTTGGCCTCAAGGTTCGAGACGCGCGTTCCGCGCTCCTCACCATGAGGGTTTTATTCCTCACCATGAGGGTTAAGCTCCGTGCGTTCTCGGTAAAGCTGAAACCCTCATCCTGAGGAGGTGCGCAGCACCGTCTCGAAGGATGAGGCCGGGTCATCGGCGCAAGATACCGACGCATCGGCACAACAAGCCCCATCATCGGCGCAACGATCTGTCTTGCACGGTTGCTCATATCCGCTCGATATCCTTGGTGCCGAACAGGCCGTAAGGCTTGATCATCAGAATGATGATCAGCACGTAGAACGGCGCGACTTCGAACAGATTGCCCCAATGCAGATATTCACCGTCGATGAACTGCGCGATGTTTTCCAGAAGCCCGATGATGATGCCGCCAAGCACGGAGCCGCCGATGCTGTCGAGGCCGCCGAGGATCACCGCCGGAAACACCTTGATGCCGTAGGCCGAAAGACCCGACGAGACGCCGTTCACGACCGCAACGACAATACCCGCGACCGCCGACACCGTGGCCGAGATCGCCCACGCCATCGCGAACACGGTCTTCACCGAAATGCCGAGCGACTGCGCCACCTGCTGGTCGAACGCGGTGGCGCGCATGGCGAGGCCGTATTTCGAGGCGCGGAAGAACCAGGCCATGCCCGCCATCATCGCGACCGAGACCGCGAGGCTCAAGACGTAAACGGTCTGCAGTTGCAGTCCCGCGAAGCTGACGGTCTGGCTCTGGAAGATTTGCGGGAACGGCTGCGGGCTGACGCCGAACATCCACTTCATCAGCGCTTGCAGGATGGTGGAGAGCGCGATGGTGACCATAATGACCGAAATGATTGGCTCGCCGATCATCGGACGCAGGATCACCAGTTGCACGGCGATGCCGAATGCGAACATGAAGACGAGCGTGATCGGCATGCCGAGCCAGAACGGCACCTGATACTTCGTCAGCAGAGCCCAGCACACCCATGCGCCGACCAGCAGCAGCTCGCCCTGCGCGAAGTTGACCACCTGCGTCGCCTTGTAGATCAGCACGAACGACATCGCGACCACGCCGTAAAGCGTGCCGACCACGAGGCCGTTGACGACGAGTTGAAAGAGCAGGTGGGTATTCATCGCAGCTGCATATCCTGTCTTATCCTTTTGTTTGTCACGTTTTCTTGAAGCGAAACGTTTCCCACTCCGCTTGAGAACGCTTCTATTCGGCGGCCTGGGCGAGAGGCTGGTGCTGTGTGAGATCGACGACGGCGAGCGTGGTCCGGATCCGCTGCGTGGTGCCGTCCTGGAAGCGGATCACGGTATCGATGTCGATGTCGCTCGCGTCGCCATAGATCGCATTGATGATATCGGCATATTTCTCGTTGATGACGCTGCGGCGCACCTTGCGCGTGCGCGTCAATTCACCGTCGTCAGCGTCGAGCTCCTTGTACAGCAACATGAATTTGGTGATGCGCTGCGCGGGCGGCAGCGTGGCGTTGACGGTTTCGACTTCCTTGCGCAACAGCGCATAGACTTCCGGCCGCGAGGCGAGGTCCGTATAGGTGGTGAAGGAGATGCGGTTCTTCTCCGCCCATTTGGAGATGATCGAATAGCGGATGCAGATCATCGCGGCGAGATGCGCCCGCCCGTCGCCAAGCACCACGGCTTCGGCGATGTAAGGCGAAAACTTCAGCTTGTTCTCGATGTATTGCGGCGAGAAACGATCTCCGCCCGCGGTTTGCGCCATGTCCTTGATGCGGTCGATCACGACGAGCTGCTTGTTGTCGTTGAAATATCCGGCGTCGCCGGACAGCATCCAGCCCTCGCGCATATCGGCGGCGGAGGCTTCCGGGTTTTTGTAATAGCCCAGATACATATTGGGATGCCGCACCACGATCTCGCCCACGCCGTTGGCATCGGCGCCGTCGATGCGGATTTCAACTTCGTTGCCCATCGGAACGCCGGTGGTGTCGGGATCGACGCTGTCGGGCCGATGGAGCGTATAGGCGCCGAGCAATTCGGTCTGGCCGTACAGCGTGCGCAGCGGCACGCCCATGGCGCGAAAGAAACGGAAGGTGTCGGGGCCGAGCGCGGCGCCGCCGGTGGCAGCCGAGCGCAACCGCGTGAAGCCGAGGCGATCACGCAGCGCGCGGAACAGCAGCGTTTCGGCGACGGCGGAGTGGCGGCCTTGGGCCAGTGCTGACAGTCCCGCTTTCATGCCGAGATCGTAAAGGCCTTGCTTGAGCGGAGAGGCGTCCATCACGCGCGCGCGGACATCGGCCGAAATCGATTCCCAGATTCGCGGCGCGAACAGCACGAAGGTCGGCGCGATTTCGCGGAAGTCGTTCATCATGGTGTCGGCGTGCTCGACGAAGTTGACCTTCATCCGGCACAGCAGGCCTTTGCCGAGCGCATAGACCTGTTCCATGATCCAGGGCAGCGGAAGCACCGACACATATTCGTCGTCCGGCCCCTTGGGGTCGAATGTGAGATACGTCGCGCAATGACGCAGCACGCGCCCGGCGGCGAGCATCGCAAGCTTGGGGTTCGCCGTGGTGCCGGACGTCGTGCAAAGAATGGCGACATCTTCGCCCTGCGTCGCATCGACCATCCCGTCGTAGAGGTGCGGCTCTTGCATCTCGCGCTCGCGGCCAAGTTCCGCCAGCCTGTCAGCCGCGATCAGCCGTGGGTCGTCGTACTTCCTCATGCCGCGCGGATCGGAATACACAATATGCTTGAGGTGAGGCGCGCGCTCGCCGAGCGTGAGCAGCTTGTCGACCTGTTCCTCGTCTTCGGCGAACACCAGTTTGGCTTCGCCGTAGTTCAGCAGATAACCGACCTCTTCATCGAGCGCGTCGCGATAGATGCCGAGGCTCATGGCGCCGATCGCATGCGTGGCGATTTCCGCCGAGACCCAGTCCGGACGATTGTCGCCGATGATTCCGATCACGTCGCCCTTGCCGAGACCAAGCGCCGTCATGCCGAGCGCAAATTCGCGCACCCGCGTCTCGTAAGCGCTCCAGGTGAATTCGCGCCACAGTCCGAAATCCTTTTCGCGCAGCGCGACGTCGTTGCCGTGTTCCCTGGCGTTGAGACGCAGCAGTTTCGGATAGGTGTCCGCCTGCGCGACGCGGGCGGCGTAGTCCATCGGGCGATCCGTCATGCGGTCAGCTCCGCCGTGGGAGCCTTGTCGTCCGGGCTCACCAGCAGTTCGTCTTCCTCGCCGAGATAGGCGCGCTTGACGTGCGGATCGGCAAGCACGGCCTCCGGATCGCCTTCCGCGATCTTGCGGCCAAAATCCAGCACCATGACGCGGTGGGAGATGTCCATCACCACGCCCATGTCGTGTTCGATCATCATCACCGTCATGCCGAACTCTTCGTTCAAGTCGACGATGTAGCGCGCCATGTCTTCCTTCTCCTCGAAGTTCATGCCGGCCATCGGCTCGTCGAGAAGAATAAGATTGGGTTCCAGCGCCATGGCGCGCGCCAGCTCGACGCGCTTGCGCAGGCCATAGGGCAGGGTGCCCGCGGTGGCCTTGCGCACCGGCTGCAGATCGAGGAAATCGATGATCTCTTCCACCTTGCGGCGGTGGTCGAGTTCCTCGCGCCGCGCGCCTGTGAGCCAGTACAGCGAACCGGTGATGAAGTTGTTCTTCAGAAGATGATGCCGCCCGACCATGATGTTGTCGAGCACGCTCATGTGGTGAAACAGCGCGAGGTTCTGGAAGGTGCGGCCGATGCCCAGTCCTGGCCGGGCGTTCGGGTTCAGGCCCGTGATGTCGCGGCCGCGATAATGCAGGCTGCCTTCGGTGGGCCGGTAGCGCCCGGAGATGCAGTTGACGATCGAGGTCTTGCCCGCGCCGTTCGGCCCGATGATGGAAAACAGCTCGCCTTCGTTCACGGCAAAGCTGACGTCACTCAGCGCGCGAACGCCGCCGAAACGCAATGATACGCCGCGCACTTCCAACGCGTGATTCACGTTATTCCTCCCGTGCCGGCGCTTGCCGCGCTCTCTTTTTTATACAGCCCGAAATCGATCAGAATTTACATGGATTGGACCGGTCAACCTATTCAACTTAGCGCCTATTTTGCAAAAATGGATACCGGTTTTAAAGTTGATTTAGCTCCAAAACAGGAATTGCAGCGTCTGAGGTTCATGCCCCATTTGCAAGCGAAGGAACACCGTACCGTGCAGTCGATCAATCGAAGTTTCGCCGGATAAAAACGACGGCAGCAATTGCACCGAAGATTAATCCGGCCGCCCCCAATATAAGCGGCGGCCAGAGCCCCGCCAACGTCTCGATCAAAAAGCATTGGGATAGTGAAGCCCGCAATACCGCAAGCAGACGTGCAACCGATAAAGATTGCAGTCTTCTGCGAAAACTCTCGAATTTGAGTTATCATTCCAGGTGATCCGACTGAAAATAATAAATGGTCGAACCGGATCAAACCTCCAGCCATTCCTTGCGCACGGCGTCGTTGGCCTTGAGTTCGGCAGGGGTGCCTTCGAACACCACCTGTCCGTGCCCCATCACGTAGATGCGGTGGGAGATGCGCATCGCGATCGAGAGCTTCTGCTCCACCAGCAGAATGGCCACGCCGCGCCGCGCGATCTCGGCGATCAGGTCGCCCACCTGCTGCACGATCAGCGGAGCCAATCCTTCAGTCGGCTCGTCGATCATGACGAGCTCGGGATTACCCATCAGGGTGCGGCAAATCGTCAGCATCTGCTTTTCGCCACCCGACAGCACGCCGGCGGCGGTATCGGCGCGTGCGGCGAGATTGGGAAACATGCCGAGCATGTCGTCCAGCTTCCACTTGCCGGGATGGCGGGGATCCTTGACGCCCATCAGCAGATTTTGTCGCACGGTCAGCGACGGAAAGATGTCGCGGTTCTCCGGCACGTAGCCGAGCCCAAGCCGCGCGATGCGATAGCTCGGAAGCCCTGCGATCTCCTGCCCCTTGAAGCGGATCGTGCCACGGGGCGGCACTTCGCCCATGATGGCCTTGACCGTTGTCGAGCGGCCGACGCCGTTGCGGCCGAGCAGGCTGACGATTTCGCCGGCGTCGATATGCATGTCGACGCCTTGCAGAATGTGGCTCTTGCCGTAATAGGCGTGAAGGTCCTGAACTTCGAGCATCAGGCGGCCTCCTCGCCGAGATAGGCTTCCTTGACCTTCGGGTTGCTGCGGATTTCCTCCGGCGTGCCCGAGGCGATGATCTGGCCGTAGACCAGAACCGAAATGCGATCCGCCAGACCGAACACCACGCTCATGTCGTGTTCGACGATGACCAGCGTGCGTCCTTCGGTCAGGCGACGGATCAGCGCGACGGCGCGCTCGGTTTCCGCGTGGCTCATGCCCGCCGTCGGCTCGTCGAGCAAAATCACGTTGGCGCCGCCCGCCGTGGTGATGCCGATTTCCAGCGCGCGCTGCTCCGCATAAGTCAGCAATCCGGCGGGAACGTCGCGCCGCGCCGTCAGACCGATGTCCTCCAGGATTTGCGTGGTGCGGTCGCGCACCTCGGGCAGGCGGTCGACATTTTTCCAGAACGCATAGCGATGGCCAGTGGTCCACAGCACCGCGCAGCGCACGTTTTCCCACACGCTCATATTGGCGAAAACGTTGGTCACCTGAAAACTCCGCGACAGACCACGGCGATTGATCTCGTAAGGCGGCAATCCCGAGATCACCTGATCGCGCAACAGGATTTCGCCCGAGGTCGGCGCCATGTAGCCGCTAATGAGGTTGAACGTGGTCGATTTTCCGGCGCCGTTCGGTCCGATCACGGCGTGGCGCTCGCCCTGCGCCACGGTGAGATTCAGGTCGCGGATGATGGCGACGTTGCCGAAGCTCTTGTTGACGTTGCGGATCGCGATCGCGGGAGGTGCGGAGGCAAGAGGTGAGGAGGAAAGCGTCATGCCAGATAGCCTTTCTCGCGTGCAACGGTCATTGCGCCATCCCAGGCGAGCGCGACCATGGCCCAGGTCTTGCGCGCCACCGCATAACCGGCGGCGATGAGCACGGCGGCGAGCAGCCAGATCAGTGGGCTGTCGGTGTTCAAGCTCATGCCGAAGGCCTTGATGGTCGGATCTTCCGTCGCGTTCACCGTGTGGTGCACCACGATTTCGATGGCGAGCACCAGTCCGGCGACCATGGCGAATGTCGGCACCAGCGCGACGAGATAGGCGCGCAGCACTGGCCCCATCATGCCTGCGCGCACCACCGGGCGGTGCTTCATCAAGAGGCCCGTGATGCCGCCGGGCGCGAACGCGACCACCGCGATGAAGATCAGGCCGAAATAAAGTTGCCAGACCGAACTGAGATCGCTCAGCGCGAGCGAAAGATAAGTGACGAATATCGCGCCGATGATCGGGCCGATGAAAAATCCGATACCGCCGATATAAGCCGCGAACAGCACCACGCCGGATTGCGCCGCGCCCAGATAAGCGGAGTTGGCGATCTCGAAGTTGATGGCGGAGAGCGCACCGGCGACGCCCGCGAAAAACCCGGAGAAACAGAATGCAAAATAACGCACGATATGCGGATCGTAACCGACGAACTTCACGCGCTCCGGATTGTCGCGCACCGCGTTGCACATCCGGCCGAGCGGGGTGCGCGTCAGCGCATACATCGCGATCACCGCCAGCAGCGTCCACGCCGCGACCAGATAATAGATCTGGATTTGCGGCCCGAAGCTCCAGTCGAAAATTTTGAACAGGCGGGTGCGGTTCGCGGTGACGCCGGCCTCGCCGCCGAAGAAGCTGCGCAGGATCAGCGCGGAGGAGGCGACAAGTTCGGCGACGCCGAGCGAGATCATCGCGAAGGCCGTGTCGCTGCGCCGGGTCGATACCCAGCCCAGCACGATGGCGAACACGAGCCCGGCGAAGCCGCCGATCAACGGCACCAGCGGCAACGGGATCGGCAGTTTGGAAGCGGCGATCACGTTCATGCCGTGCACGGCGAGGAAGCCGCCGAGCCCGTAATAGACGGCATGGCCGAACGACAGCATGCCGGTCTGCCCGAGCAAGATGTTGTAGGACAGCGCGAAGATGATCGAGATGCCGATCAGGCTGAAGGTGGTCAGCGCGCCGCCGGAGGCGACCAGATGCGGCAGCAAAAGCAATGCAGCGGCGGCGCCGATCCACAGGCCGTAAAAGCGCATGGCTCCGGATCGTACGGAGGGCGTGGCGAGGCGGGGGGCGGAAATGTCGCTCATGCTTCGCGTGTCCCCAACAGGCCCATCGGGCGGAGTGCCAGAACAAGCACCAGCAGCACATAAGGCAGCACCGGCGCGATCTGCGCGATCGAGACATTCCAGATGTCGGACAACAGCGATTGGGCATGGCCCGGCCCGAGCGGCCCGAACAGGCTTGCGAGCGAACCGTTGACGGACACCGCGAAGGTCTGCAGCAGGCCGATCAGCAGTGAAGCGATAAACGCGCCCGGCAGCGAGCCGAGACCGCCGACGACAACAACCACGAACAGGATGGGACCGAGCAGCCCTGCCATGTTCGATTGCGTCACGAGAGCAGGTCCGGCGATGACGCCGGCCACCGCCGCGAGCGCGGTACCGAACCCGAACACCAGCATGAAGATGCGGCCGACGTTATGGCCGAGGTGTCCCACCATGTGCGGATGGGTCAGCGCTGCCTGGACGATCATTCCGATCCGCGTTTTCTTAATGCCGATCAAAAGCGCGGCGAAGATCGCGATCGAGACCAGCAGCATGAACATCTTGTAGGCGGGGTAGTTGGTCGAGAAGATCGTGAAGGCGGGGAAGTCCAGCGAAGCGGGCACGCGATAATCCAACGGGCTCTTGCCCCAGATCATCTGCACCACTTCCTCGATGGCGAAGGCGAGACCGAAGGTGAACAGCAGTTCGGCGACATGTCCGTTTTTGTGAACATTGCGCAGGCCGTAACGCTCGACACCGGCGCCGATCACGCCCGCCAATATCGGCGCGATCACCAGCGCGGGCCAGAAGCCCGACCCAGCGGCTGAGCTGAAAGCCGAAGAACGCGCCCAGCATGTAGAAGCTGGCATGCGCGAAATTCAGCACGCCCAGCATGCTGAAGATGACGGTCAGGCCGCTCGCCATCAGAAAAAGAAGCATTCCGAACAGAATGCCGTTCAACGTGGATATGACGACCAGCTCGAGCACGACGTGTTCCCCACCGCATGGAGGATTTTGACCGGTATGTTGCCGCTCCTGCCGTGTCCTTGCCGGTTTGATCCGGCAATCCATCGCCCGTCTTCGCGAGATGGCTTTTGAAGAGCGATGCGCGGGTATCAAGCCCGGTCGACACGGTTAAGGCTGCAACGCCTCGAAGCTAAACTGCCGCGCCGTGAGGACGAACGAGCCTGCGAGATTGCAGAGGCTCGTCCGCCGTCAGAGTGCGCGCAAGATCGGCCGGCCTTTACGGCCTTGTCATCTTGCAGGTCGTGGGCAGCATGGTCTTGTCGAGGTCGATCTTGGCAATCTGCTTCCAGCCCCAGCCGGTCTTTTCCTCGTCGAACGGTTCCTTCTCGGTCCGGTCGCCGAGCGAGGCGATGTACATCGGCTGGAAGAACTGGTGGTCGTCCTTGCGCATGGTGCCTTTGCCGCCGTCATAGACATCGGCTTCCATGCCTTCCAGCGCCGCTGCGACCTTCACCGGCTCAAGCGACTTGGCTTTCTCGGCGGCGGCTGCGAACATCCGCATTTCGTTCACGGCGCGCGGATAGAACAGGCTGAAGTCGTACTTCGCGCGAAGCGCTTTCTCGAAAGTGTCCGCCGGAGCGTAGCCGATATTCGGGAAGCCTTCGCCGATCGCGAACACCTGATGGTTCAGGTTGGCCTGCTTGATGGCGGTGGGTCCACCGGTGCCGCTGGCATAATATGTGTACCAGTTCACCTTGAGGCCGGCGTCCGCGGCCGCCTTGATCAGCAACGCGAAGTCCTGTCCCCAGTTGCCGGTGACCACGCTGTCGGCGCCCGATGCCTTGATCTTGGCGATATACGGCGCGAAGTCGGTGATCTTCAGCAGCGGGTGCAATTCGTCGCCGACGATCTGCACGTCAGGACGCTTCGCCGCCAGCATTGCGCGAGCCTGGGTGCGAACGGATTCGCCGAACGAATAGTCCTGATTGATCAGGTAGACCTTCTTCACGTCGGGCACTGTCTTGATGTAGTTGGTCAGCGCTTCCATCTTGATGTCGGAATTCGCGTCCCAGCGGAAATGCCAGAAGCTGCATTTGTCGTTGGTGAGAACCGGATCGACCGCGGCATAGTTGAAGTACAGCACTTCCTTGCCCGGATTGCGTTCGTTGTACTTCGTCACGAAATCCGACAGCGCGCGCAGCGACCGAGGAGCCGTTGCCCTGGGTGACGTAGCGCACGCCGGCGTCAATCGCCTTCTGCGCCTGGATCAGGCTTTCCTGCGGATTGGTTTTGTTGTCGAGCGGAACGATCTCGACCTTCTTGCCGAGAATGCCGCCCTTGGCGTTCAACTCGTCGGCGATAAATTGAAACGTCTTGTAGCCGACTTCGCCGACGCTGGCGCCGCCGCCCGAGAGCGGATCGATAAATCCAATCTTGACGGTGTCGTCCGCCGCCATGGCTGTTCCGCCGACCAGCGGCATCGCCAGCAATGCGCTCATGAGCGCTTTGCGCATCAAGGTCGTATGGGTCAGGGTTGTTTTCATTTGTTTCCTCCGGATTGTGTTTTCTTGAACGTTTTGACCAGTGCATCGGCGTGAATTTCGTTGGGCGAAATTCGCTTGTCGTCACCGGTATCTTGTTGGTGGCGATTGTGGTCCATGCGTCTCAAACTCGCAAGTCTGTCATGCCGTCCGGCAACGTGTATTTGGTCTATGACGACGTTGCCGTGACGCGAAAAGCAGCAGGTATATTTGTCGCAGGCGTTCCGGCGCGCGAGACGCTGCGGGCGTTCACGAAATGCGGCGAGCCTCGTGATTCTCCGCGTTCTTGTTGGCGTTCCTTGGTTAATATCGATGGTGCCATCTTCCCAACGCGGGCTTTCGGCAATACAAGGCCGGTATTCATGCAGGCGGCGGGAGACGATGAATGGCGACCACGCCATATGAGCTGAAAGGCAAGACCGTTTTCGTGGCCGGTCATCGCGGCATGGTCGGCAGCGCTTTGGTGCGCAGGCTGGCCAGCGAAGGTGTGACACTACTCACCGCGCCCCGTGCCGAGGTCGATCTGGTCGATCAGGCCGCCGTCAACCGCTGGTTTGCCTCCGCGCGCCCGCAGGCGGTTTTTTTCGCCGCGGCGAAAGTCGGCGGCATCGTCGCCAACAACACGCTGCGCGGCGAGTTCATCTACGACAATCTCATCATCGCGGCGAATGTGATTCATGCCGCGCATGTCAGCGGCGTCGAGAAGCTGATGTTTCTCGGATCGTCCTGCATCTATCCCAAGCTCGCCGCGCAACCGTTGCGAGAGGATTCGCTGCTCACCGGTCCGCTGGAGCCGACCAATGAGCCGTATGCGATCGCCAAGATCGCGGGCATCAAAATGGTGGAGGCATATCGCAGTCAGTACGGCAGCGATTTCATCAGCGTGATGCCGACCAATCTTTACGGGCCGGGCGATAATTATCATCCCGAATACAGCCACGTTGTCGCGGCGCTGATCCGCCGCTTTCACGAGGCCAAGGTTTCCGGCGCGCGCGAAGTCGCGGTGTGGGGCACCGGCACGCCGCGCCGCGAATTTCTGTATGTGGACGACATGGCGGACGCTTGCGTCCATCTGATGAAGACCTATTCGAGCCCCGATCTCGTCAATGTCGGCACCGGCGAGGACATCTCCATCGCCGAATTCGCCCGTGTCGTCGCCGCGACGGTGGGTTATTCCGGCGCGATCACCTTCGATCCCTCGAAGCCTGACGGCACGCCGCGCAAATTGCTGGATGTTGGGCGGCTCACAAGCCTCGGCTGGCGCGCCACCACGCCGTTGCAGGAAGGTTTGCAGCAGGCCTATCGGGCGTTTTTGGACGCGCCGACGTGCCATGCGTGATTTGCTGTCATTCCGGCCAAGCGAAGCGCGAGCCGGAATCCAGTAGCCCCGCAATCAATTGGGATAGACTGCACCGACCAAGGACCGGCTTGCCGACCAACGGGCGCCTGCGTGTACTGGATCGTAAGTCTTGGTTGCCTCGGGTATGAGGTAAACCTGATGGAACGCTACGGGGTTTTTGGAGAGGTCCTTCACGACCGTCGGGATCTCGTACTTCCATCAGGTTTGATGAGGGGCCAGACACCCGGACGGTAGTAAGTGCTCGCCGCACGCTTGACGATCCCGGCGCCGGCCCCTGCCTCGAGAACCAAGGCAGGAGCAATCATGACAGTCTCGCATTCATTCGACAATACGTTCATCGGCATCGACATGGCAGGGGCGAGCTTCGAGGTGGCCTGGCATCGGGGCGGTGGCGCCCGATATGCCAACCGTCCCGATGCGATCGCATGCTTTTTGCAGCGGCTTGGTGAGGAGCGTTTGATCGGGCGGATCGCCATTGAGCCGACGGGCGGTTACGAGAAGCCGCTTGTCACGGCCTTGCGTGGTGCCGGTCTGCCAGTGGAAGTTGTTCACACCAGCCGCTTTGCGGCTTATCGCGCGCTGGTGGGAAGCAAGGCGAAGTCAGACACGTCGGATGCCCGTCTGCTGGCGTCTTATGCTGCGGCTCCCGATGAGATTTCGCGGCAAGGCCGGTCATGTCGTGCTCGCCGACGATGCGGAGCGCCAGGAGCTGGCGGGTCTGGCGGCGCGACGCGACCAGATCAAACATATGATTTACGCCGAGACCTGTCGGCTGGCAACGGCACATCCCGCAGTGCGTGAGAGCATCCGCGAGCATCTCGAGGGTCTCAAGGATCAGGACCGCAAGCTGCATGATGGGATGAAAGCCCTGGTGCGACGGCGCGACGACCTGAAGCAACAGAAGCGCTTGCTGCAAACCATCAAGGGCGTTGGCGACAAGACAGCGCTGGCATGTCTGGCCATGCTTCCTGAACTGGGCCGTGTCAGCAACAAAGCTGCGGCCGCCCTCGTCGGGGTCGCTCCTTTTGTTCGCAGCAGCGGAACGTTCCGCGCACCGGCACGGATCCTGGGGGGCCGGGCTCCGCTGCGGAGTATCTTTTACATGGCGGCCGTGACCGCCAGCCAGCACAATCCTGTTCTCAAACCCTTCTACGATCGGTTGGTTGCCGCAGGAAAGCCGATCAAGTTGGCGCTCATCGCCGTCATGCGCCGCCTCGTTGTGTTCGCAAATGCGGTTCTGCGATCCAATCAGCCGTGGCGAGGGCTACAAACTCTTGACACATGACACGGTAGATCCCGGCTCGCCCCCGGATCAAGTCCGGGGTTGGCCGGGATGACGGCTGCTCGTCACGTGCCGCGGCTGCCCGCTTAAGCCGGGCTGTGGCACACAGCACGTCGCACACTCCGCCGTCATGCTCGCACTCGTTGCGAGCATCCACGTCTCTTGCGGCGTTGCATCTTCCACGCCCGCTACGTCAGACCGTATCGACGTTTCGACCGCCTCGTTCGATGCTCAAACACACGACGATCAGATCGTTCTGTACCGAACGCCACTGGAACGATTTGTCAGAACGTAAACATGGCCTCCCGCCATGATGTAAGACGTGGATGCTCGCAACAAGTGCGAGCATGACGGCGGAGTATGCCGGACAGCTGTGCAATATGTACGGGCAAGGCGCAGAGCCTGCGAGGTGATGTGCCCTCTTATCCAAGTTCAAACCGGACGGTCGTGAAACAAGCCCAATAATGGCGCGGAGAGAGACGTAGCGCTTCGGCGTTGCCACCATCGTCATTCCGGCCCGTTTCTCCATTCTTGTCATTCCGGCCGAGCGAAGCGAGAGCGGGAATCCAGTACGCACGGAATAGGTGGTGACAGACCGCGTCAGTTGATTGGCGTCTTTCAGCAACGATGCGCCAACCAACAAGCGCCCGCGTTTACTGGACCCGGCTCGCGCTCGCGATGCTCGCTTGGCCGGGGTGACGGCGGTGGGTGCGGAGGCGCAATGCCTTTGCTGCCTTCCGGCCCTGTCCATCCATTGCTGTCATTCCGGCCAAGCGCAGCGCGAGCCGGAATCCAACAGCCCTGTGGTCATGAGGTGACACTGTGGTGATGACGAGTTTGTGCTCCACGGGGATACGCCGGACAGATTCTCGCGCTCATACGTCGCCCATATGGCGAGGTCGGGATCAACATATTGGACCATGCAGACATCCTCGATTAACCCTTTTGGATAGACCTCATCTCTCATGTGCGAGTCTCGGATCGGTGGTTTCGACCGGCCGAAGACAACACTCATAAATATCCGGGAAACCCGATCCTCATGACCATCTCAGGCCCCCACAGCTTCCTGCACCGTCATGCTTTGGGCCTGGCGCTGCTCGCCGCGCCGTTCATGGTCACCGAGCGCGCCGAGGCGGCGTGTACGCCGCGCCACCGGTCAGCAACCAGCCAACGACCGTCACCTGCTCGGGCGCGACCAATAATCAGAACGGCGCCGCCGGCTACGGTATCTTCGGTGATACGGGTAACACCTATAACGTCCTCTCTGGCGCATCGGTGATTGGGACGACTAATGGCCTGCTTTTCGATAGCGGAATGGTCAATAATTCAGGCACCACTTCGGGGGGAGCGACGGAATCCAAGCAATCAACACCGTCAATGTGGTCAACTCGGGCACAATTTTGGCGACAGGCGTGGGCGGTTTAGCCATCTCCGCCACCACCGCTATCGTGAACAACTCCGGCATTATCTCGGGAGGAAACGCTGGCATCTCCGCTGGCACTGCCAATGTAATTAACTCCGGCACAATTTCGGGGGCGGTCACCGGCATCAGCGTCGACACCACCAACGTCACCAACTCCGGCACCATCACAGCGACAGGAGTGTCCGGTACTGGCATCAGCGCCGCCACTGCCAATGTGATCAATTCGGGGACAATCTCAGCGACAGGAACGAATAGCATCGGCATCGACTCGTTTCTTGTCAACGTGACGAATACCGGCACGATCTCGGCTTCAGGGGCAGGAGCGATCGGTATTAATGCGAATCGCGCTTCCACCGTTGTCAACTCCGCCACCATCATCGGCATGGGCGTCGGCAGCAAGGCGATCCAGTTGAGCGCGAATTCCGACACGCTGACGCTGCTGCCAGGCTCGCAGATCTTCGGCGCGGTCGACATGGGTGGTGGCGCGGACGTGGTGAACGTGGTCGGTGGCGGTGGCGTCGCCTCGCTGGTCAAGCTCACCAATTTCGCCGGAACGGTGAACACGCGCGGGCTCGCGGTTTACAATCCCACAACGCAGCAGATTGCGACGCTGGATGGCACGGCCTTCGCGCAGGCCGATCGCGGGTTGATGGATATCGCCGGTGGCGCATCGTCGTTGGTCTCGGGCCGGCTCAATAATATCTCCTCGTCGGCCAACGGCATGATGGCGATGGCCTATGCGCCGGACGAGAGCAATCCGCGTAACGCCAATGCGAAGATGTTCACCAAAGCCCCCGCCGCGCAGTGGAACGATGCGCCTTACGTGGTGTGGACCAACGGCTTCGGCGGTCAGCGCACCCAAGATGCCACCGATCAGACCCTGCATTCCACCTCCACGGCTTATGGTGGCGCGATCGGTATCGATCGCCGCGTGCGTCCGGATTGGCTGCTCGGCGTGTTCGCCGGTGGCGGCGCGGGCAATCTCTCGGTCGATCGCAACGTGCAGAAGGTCGACAGCGATTACGGCTTCGGCGGCGGCTACAGCCGCTTCGAATGGGGCTCGCAGTTCCTTGACGTCACGGTGCAGGCGGGCAGCATTCACAACAAGTCCACCCGTCAGGTGGCGGACAACATCGCGGGTCTTGCCATCGCCACCGCGAGCTACAACGGCTGGTTCGTCAGCCCCGAGGTCGCCTACGGCTATCGCATCAATATGGGCAACGGCATCACCCTGACGCCGACCGCACGGCTGCGTTACGTCGCCGGCATGTTCGATGGCTACAACGAAACTGGATCAGCGCAGAACCTCTCGGTCGGTTCGCGCACCTTGCAGGATTTCGAGGAACGCGGCGAACTGGAAGTGTCGCGGCTGATGGATGTCGGCGGGAAGACCAATGCGCTGAAGGTCAGCGCCCATGGCGGCATCATCGCCTTGCAGCGCGCAGGCGACACCACCGTGAACACCGTGTTGATCGGGCAGAACTTCGCCTTTGCCGCACCGGGCAAGAGCAGCGCGGTCGGTGGCGTGCTCGGTCTCGGCTTCGACTATCAGGCCGCCGTCAATGTGGCGCTGTTTGCGGCGGTCGAAGGCATCGCGATGTCGGACCAGAGCCACATCGGCACCGCCAAGGGCGGGGTGCGCGTGGCGTTCTGAGGCAACGGGTGACGCTCTAGGCAGGACGTCCGCGTCGCACGCTTCGCCGTCATGCTCGCACTTGTTGCGAGCATCCACGACTTTTTTCCTTGAACGCAGCCAAGACGTGGATCACCGGGACAAGCCCGGTGATGACGGCTGGAGAAACGATAGGCTTGGGCGCATCGCCACCATCGTCATTCCGGCCCGCCCATCCACCGCCGTCATTCCGGCCGAGCGCAGCGAGAGCCGGAATCCAGTACGCCCGGAATTGACTGTAAAACGACTGCGCTAACCGAAGGCGGGCCTTCGCCCAAACCACGAACCATCGCGTGTACTGGATCGTAAGTCTTGGTTGCCTCGGGTATGAGGTAAACCTGATGGAACGCTACGGGGTTTTTGGAGAGGTCCTTCACGACCGTCGGGATCTCGTACTTCCATCAGGTTTGATGAGGGGCCAGACACCCGGACGGTAGTAAGTGCTCGCCGCACGCTTGACGATCCCGGCGCCGGCCCCTGCCTCGAGAACCAAGGCAGTAGCAATCATGACAGTCTCGTATTCATTCGACAATACGTTCATCGGCATCGACATGGCAGGGGCGAGCTTCGAGGTGGCCTGGCATCGGGGCGGTGGCGCCCGATATGCCAACCGTCCCGATGCGATCGCATGCTTTTTGCAGCGGCTTGGTGAGGAGCGTTTGATCGGGCGGATCGCCATTGAGCCGACGGGCGGTTACGAGAAGCCGCTTGTCACGGCCTTGCGTGGTGCCGGTCTGCCAGTGGAAGTTGTTCACACCAGCCGCTTTGCGGCTTATCGCGCGCTGGTGGGAAGCAAGGCGAAGTCAGACACGTCGGATGCCCGTCTGCTGGCGTCTTATGCTGCGGCTCCCGATGAGATTCGCGGCAAGGCCGGTCATGTCGTGCTCGCCGACGATGCGGAGCGCCAGGAGCTGGCGGGTCTGGCGGCGCGACGCGACCAGATCAAACATATGATTTACGCCGAGACCTGTCGGCTGGCAACGGCACATCCCGCAGTGCGTGAGAGCATCCGCGAGCATCTCGAGGGTCTCAAGGATCAGGACCGCAAGCTGCATGATGGGATGAAAGCCCTGGTGCGACGGCGCGACGACCTGAAGCAACAGAAGCGCTTGCTGCAAACCATCAAGGGCGTTGGCGACAAGACAGCGCTGGCATGTCTGGCCATGCTTCCTGAACTGGGCCGTGTCAGCAACAAAGCTGCGGCCGCCCTCGTCGGGGTCGCTCCTTTTGTTCGCAGCAGCGGAACGTTCCGCGCACCGGCACGGATCCTGGGGGGCCGGGCTCCGCTGCGGAGTATCTTTTACATGGCGGCCGTGACCGCCAGCCAGCACAATCCTGTTCTCAAACCCTTCTACGATCGGTTGGTTACCGCAGGAAAGCCGATCAAGTTGGCGCTCATCGCCGTCATGCGCCGCCTCGTTGTGTTCGCAAATGCGGTTCTGCGATCCAATCAGCCGTGGCGAGGGCTACAAACTCTTGACACATGACACGGTAGATCCCGGCTCGCCCCCGGATCAAGTCCGGGGTTGGCCGGGATGACATCTGTGGGTGGCGTGGCGCATTGCCAACACAAGGTGGGTGGCACGACGGCAAGGTGTGTTGAACGGCCTTAGGCATTGCTCGCTCCACACACTGCGTCACACGCGGGCTTGACCCGCGTGTCCATCTGCTTCGCGAAATGCGTATTTCCAAAGTGATGGATTGCCGGGTCAAGCCCGGCAATGACGCTGAGAGTGGGGATTGCCTTTGCGGCCAACCGTCGCCCCGAATCTCGCCCGATGAACCGATTCTGAACGGCTTGTCCAAACTCCGTTCAGGCAGCGCCGGGTAGGCTCCTTTCTGTTCAAGGTCGATAGGATCGGTGAACGAGCGATAGCAGGCAGCCCCTGCAAGCAAATCAAGGGAGCGAGTTATGACCCGGACCAATTTTCTGATGTCGAGCCTTGCAGCCGCCGCGATCGCGGCCGGGTTCATGTCGATCGCAGCGCCTGCCCAGGCGAGGGAAGCGCCGGTCTGCCTGTACTCCCGAAGCGACTTCAAGGAATGCAACTACGCATCGATGGAGCAGTGTATGGCCACCGCCTCCGGCATCGGCGCGGACTGCCAGCTGAATCCCGGCTATTTTCCAGACCCGCAGATCCGTTCGCGCTATACGCGCCGATGATCGAGACGACATCTCGTCACATCAATATGTCGATAGACTGAAACCCGCGGACCGCACCGGCGTCCGCGGGTTTCGCGTTTCCGTGATCGTTCAAGTTTTGGTGACCGTCGCCGCGTTTCCGATCACGCCGCGCTGGCGCAACTCCGCGATGTCACGCGTGCTCAGTCCCAACACCCCAGCGAGAATCTCTTCGTTATGCTGGCCGAGCGTGGGCGCGGTGTTGCGGACCCCATAGGGCATGACCGCCAGACTCTCATCGGCGACGGCCTCGCGATAACTTACCGATGGCAAAAGATGCGGCCCGATGAACGGCCGGTCGACCGATTGCCAATGGCCCGTCGCCACCAGATGCGGATCGGCTGCAAGGTCCATCGGCAGCCGCGCGACACCCGCCGCGACACCGGCTGACTGAAGCGTGACCATGGCGACGTCCGGACGCACGGTGGCGGTCCACTGCGCCACGGCGGCTTCGACGCGATCTTCCTGCGCGCGGCGACCAGTTGCTGTTGCGAGCGCAGGATCGCGGGCCAGATCGTCGCGCCGCATGGTTTTGCAGAGCGCCTGCCATTCGCTATCGCTGCGAACCGCAATCGTCAGCCATTGATCGATCCCAAGGCATGGGAAGCAACCGTGCGGCACATGCTCGGGATGCCGATTGCCGAGACGCGGGCCGATGTCTGCCGAAGCGGCATCGCCTGCGCTCGCCGGTTTTCCATCGGCGTGCCGCGCGTGATCTTTGATCGACTGCGCGATCACGAACGGTGCGACCACCGGGAACATGCACTGCACCTGCGACAGATCGATATGCTGGCCTTGTCCGGTGTTTTTCTGATGCATGATCCCGAGCAGCAAGGCCGCAGCCGCATTCAGCCCGCCGAGCGGATCGCCGAGCGCGGCATGCAGCATGGTCGGCGGATCGCCCTCGCGCCCATTCACCGAAGGCAGCCCCGACGCCTGTTCGAGCGTCGAGCCATAGGCGCGCACGCCACTCCATGCGCCGCTCATGCCGAAGGCGGGCATGGTCACCACCACCAGCCGCGGATTGATCTTGAGAATCGTATCCACGCCGAGGCCGAGCCGCGGCATCACGTCGGCGGCATAGTTGTCGATCACCGCATCCGCATCGGCCATCAGGCGATGCAGCAAATCCCGCCCGGTCTCGCTGGTGAGATCCAGCGTGATGCCGCGCTTGTTGCGGTTCATCATCTGGAACCAGTGCGATTTCTCGTACAGCGTTTCCTCGTGATAGGGCGGCCGCGTATCGGTGCCGCGAAACCAGTCCGGATACTGGCACGACTCCACCTTGATCACGTCCGCGCCCAGATCCGCCATCTGCCGCGTTGCGCTTGGCCCCGCCCAGCCCATGGTGAGATCGATGATGCGCAGGCCGCGCAAGGGCAGGACATCCGATGCAGTGGCCGCGCGGCGGGCGCGGCGCGTGCGCGGCGTGAGCGAGGCCATATCGGTTTCACCTGCCAGCGGCGCGCGACCGTTCGGCTTCGGCGGCGTGCGGGTGAGGTGTTGCGGCAGCACCGGCGCTTCGAAGCGTGCGTTGCCGATGGCGACTTCGGCGAATGCGCCGCGTTCACGGTGCACGTGCTGCGCAAGCAGTTCTTCCATGTCGGGCACCACCGCGAGCGGCAGCCGCAGCGGAATGCTGCGCTCGAACCACTCCAGCGCGGTGTGCTTCATCAGCGCCGGGCGGATGATGTCGCCGAGCTCGGCGGCACGCATGAAGCGGTCGATCATGGTGTTGTATTTCGGATCGTGTGCCAGCTCCGGCAGTTCGATCAATTTGCAGAAAGCCACCCATTGCGCGGGGGTGACGACCGTGACGCCGAGCCAGCCGTGCTGCGTCATGAAATTGCCGGAAGGATAACCGCGCCCGAAGCGGTTGATGCCGGGGCGTGGCCGCGAAAAACCGGATTCGAGCGCGAGGCCGGTGTCGAATTCGGTGATCTGCAGAAACGCCTCGTGAAGGCTGACGGCGAAGCGCCTTGCGTGTGCGTCGGCCGCGTGCTGGCTGGCATATAAACCAGCAAGGCTCGGGATGAAGGCCGTGAGCCCGCCGACCATCGCGGCCTGTCCGTCGCGCGGCAACACTGGCGGTCCGTCCACCGGTCCGACCAGCTTCACCAGCCCCGCGAGGCTGCGGCAGACGGATTCGGTCACCGCATAGTCGCGATAGGGGCCGTGTTCGCCAAACCAGGAGAGGCTGGTGATCGCGAGGCCGGGATCGTTGCGCCGTAACGCGTCATGCGACAGCGCGTGATGCGCCGCGGTCCGCAGTTCGGAGGGTGGCCGCGCATCGAGCAGGAGGTCGCAGGTCGCGAGCAGCGACCGGATTTTTTCAGCATCCGTGTCGAGGCCTAGATTGGCCACAATGCTTTTCTTGTTGGTGTTGAGCCAGGCGAAGGTACCGCTCTCCGCGTGTCCGTCACCGGTCTCGGCGAGCGGGGCTGTGCGCCGCGCCGGATCGCCGCCGGGAGGTTCGATCTTGATGACCTCGGCGCCGAAATCCGAAAACAGTTTGCCGCAATAGGCGAGCGCATCGCCCGAACCGATTTCGACGACGCGAAGTCCGCTCAATGGAAAATTCTGCATCTGCACCATGGGTTCTTTCGGCTTCTTTCGGCGCAGTCTGCGGGAACACGAGCGAAAGCTCAATGTCGGTTCGCGCGGGGCAGGGTGGAGAATGTTGCGTCTTGCTTTTGGCGAACTATTCGCTCACGGATCGTGCCTGACGGTTCTAAGCTCGAGGCTCGCTCTTGCCGAGCGCCAGCGACATGGCGCTGATCAACGGCTTCATGAAGAACGCATCGTTTGCCGGATAGATATCCGTGCGCAGGCCGTGCGCTTTCAACTCTTCCGACACCACCGGTCCCACGGATGCGATCTTTGTTCGCGCGAGTCCGTCGCGCAGTTGCGCCTCAAAGCCGTGGCTGCGCGCCACCTCGATCAATCGCCGCACCTGACCTGAACTGGTGAGCGCCACCGCATCGATGCGGCCGCTGGTCATGTCCTCGATAGCGCGCAGGATATTTCCGTCCGCCGCCTGAGGATCGTAACTGTAAGGCAGCACCGTATCGATTGTCGCTCCCAGCTTCTCGATCGCGCCGATCAGCGCGCCGTGATCCTTGTCGGGATAGAGCTGCAGGCCGACGCGATGACCCTTGAGGTCGGTCCGCGCCAGCATCTCCGCAATCCCCTCCGATGTCGGCGTCTCGGTGGTGACATGCGGTTCGAGACCGATCTCGCGCAACGCGCGGCCGGGCTTTGGCCCGCGTGCGAAAGTGCGGGCCTTGCCCAGCGCGGCAACGAACGGCTCGGCGAGAGAAAGCCGCCGGGCGACCTTCATCAACCGGCGCAAGCCTTCGCCTGTGGTCAACACCAGATCGTCGAACGGCTGCGCGATGCCGCGCTTAATCCACGCTTCGACCGGTGCGGGATCGGGCGCGTCATGAATGATGAACATCGGACATTGCACGACGTCCGCGCCTTGCTCGGCCAGCAGCCGGGAGAATTGCGCTTCTTCGCGCGTCTCCAGAATCAGAATGCGCGCGCCGCTCAGTTTGTCCGCCATGGTCCTGCTTTCATGGTGCTTCTTCTATGGGCTTCTTTCGGTTCGGCTTCGACCCCGCCGTCGCGTCGATATCCGTCAGGAGTCATTGGCTGGGCCGACCGGATGTCGTTGAGTATATCAGCGGCGCAGGGCCACGCTTTATGGATGATAACACGGCATTTCCGGCAATGTGATCAAGCCCGCAAAAATTGCGTAACCTATTGGCGATAGATTGCCGGCCATGCTGCCAAAGGGCGGGGAAGGGCACTATGGAAGGGCAGTATAAGGGGTAGACTAAGACCAGGGTGGCGCGGTCCGGCCACATTCCGTTTTGCCCCGAAATGATCTAATCACAACGCGTCGCCCGCGCGGGTTCCTTCTCTTACCGAGCAAGATTGTTCTCATGCCTGATCATCAATACGTCCTGACATTGTCCTGCCCGGACCGTCCCGGCATCGTGGCCGCGGTTTCGGATTTTCTGTTCACGTCCGGCCAGAATATTCTCGATGCGCAGCAGTTCAGCGACACCGAAACCCGGCACTTCTTCATGCGCGTGCTGTTCGAGCCGTCGTCGTCGACGCTGCCGCTGGAAAAGCTGCGTCAGGATTTCGGCGTCATCGCGCAGCGCTTCGCCTTCGACTGGCAGATGCGCGACCGCGCGGCGCGCCGCCGCGTGATGCTGCTGGTTTCGAAGTTCGATCACTGCCTCGCCGATATTCTTTATCGCTGGCGCACCAGCGAGCTGGAAATGATCCCGACGGCTATTGTCTCCAACCATCCGCGCGAAACTTACAACGGGTTCGAATTCGGCGCGGTGCCGTTTCACTATCTTCCGGTGACCCGCGAGAACAAAAAGGCGCAGGAGCAGGAAATCCTGAAGCTGGTGGAGGAGACCAGCACCGATCTCGTGGTGCTCGCGCGCTACATGCAGGTGTTGTCGGATGAGATGTCCGCCAGGCTGGTCGGCCGCTGCATCAACATCCACCACTCGTTCCTGCCGGGCTTCAAGGGCGCAAAGCCCTACCATCAGGCCCATGAGCGTGGCGTCAAACTGATCGGAGCCACCGCGCACTACGTCACCGCGACGCTGGATGAGGGGCCGATCATCGATCAGGACGTCGAGCGCATCAGCCATCGCGATTCGCCGGATGACCTGATTCGGAAGGGCCGCGATATCGAGCGTCGGGTTCTGGCCCGCGCCATGCGCTTCCATCTGGAAGATCGCGTTATTCTCAATGGCCGCAAGACGGTGGTCTTTACCGACTGATGAGCAGGATTCCCGGTATTTCGCCTCTTTAAGAGCAGGGGACGGGATAGAATCCCCCAAAAATAAATGGATTTATACCATTTAACGCTTGCTGTTGCGCGAGGGCCACAGACTTGCCGTATGAAATATGGTCATGCTTACAAGAGTTTCTAACCGAACTGTTCCGGAGCCCGTGATGAAGATCGCTGCCGCCTTATCGCTGAGTGTCATGACCACCGCATTGCTTGGCGGGTCCGCATTGGCGGCGGATCTTTCGGGGGCTCAACCCAGAGCGGTTTACACCAAGGCCCCCGCCATGGCGGTGTACGACTGGACCGGTTTTTATCTCGGCGCCAACGTCGGTATTGGCCTCGGACGTAACCTCACGGTGTGGACTGATACTCCTGCGTCTTACCTTAATCCTTTCGGGGCGGTTGGCGGTGTGCAGGCGGGATACAACTGGCAGCGGGGCAATTTCGTTCTGGGCATGGAAGCCGACATCCAGCTCGCGAGCATGCGCGACGATCGAACTTGCATCCTCCTTTGCGCGCAAGGTTTGCAGGTTCGCTTCGACCAAAAGCTTGACTGGTTTGGCACTGCGCGCGCCCGCGTCGGCCTCGCTGATGGTCCGGTGCTCAGCTACGTCACCGGCGGCTTTGCCTATGGTGGGGTCAAGACAAACGTCTCGGAAAACGACACAGGTCTCCTGTCCGGGGCAAGCTTCAACCAAACCCGCACGGGTTGGACTCTCGGCAGTGGCGTCGAAGCCGCGCTCGGCGGCAACTGGACCGGCAAGATTGAATACCTCTATGTCGATCTTGGCAGTCAAGCCGGAACTTACGCGAATGCATTTGCGGGGACGCGCGCTGTTTCATCCGATATTCGGGAGAACATTTTTCGCGCCGGTGTGAACTATCGTATCGGCGGTACTGCAGTTACAGCGCCATTGGCTGTCGCAAATTGGGCAGGCCTTTATATCGGAGGCAATGTCGGAAGCGGCATCGCGCGCAATCCTGTGTCCGAAATCCTGACAACGGCGACCGGCGTTTTGGCGAGCGCCGAAACGCTGAACTTAAGTCCTCAGGGCTCTCTCGGCGGTGCGCAGATCGGGTACAATTGGCAAGCAGCCAATTGGGTGTTCGGCATTGAAGCGGACCTGGACGGATCTTTGCAGAGAGACCACAAGAACTGCCAGCTTTTGTGTGCCCTCTCTCCTCCACCTCCAACCTTCTTTGCGATCGATCAGCGGATGTCCTGGTTCGGCACAGTTCGTGGTCGTGCGGGATATTCGGTGGGCTCGTCGCTGTTCTACGCCACTGGCGGTCTTGCCTACGGCGGGGTCGAGAACCGCATCTCGGAACAACTTTTCCCCAGCGCCGCGTTGGCTGTGAAATTCAACCACACCAAGACCGGTTTCGCGGTGGGTGGGGGTCTTGAAACCCCGTTCGATATTTTCGGACTGTTCGGCAAGAACTGGACCTCGAACACCGAGTACCTCTATGTCGATCTCGGCAAGGTGACGGACACTTACGCCTACACCGGGCTCAACCACACCATCGAGACGCGGGTGCAGGAACACATCTTCCGCACGGGCCTGAACTATCACTTCGCGCCGGTCACGGCGAAGTACTGAGCGTTCACACTTACTCCAGCGACTTCGCTTGAAGCTCTAACTATAAGCCCGGCCTCGTGCCGGGCTTTTGTTTAGTCTGCCGGTGAGCGCTTCCGTTTCGGATTGAGTTACCGTCGCGCTCTATCGATTTGTTTTGACGCGTTTTCTTAACGCGAACCGGTACCAACCACCGGATCAAGTCCGGCGGCATGCTTCGCTCGAAAACGCTCTAATTCTTCTAATTCTTTAGGGCTTCGATTATGCCGAACCGTCCGGCGGAAAGCACGCGTTCCACGCGAAAGCCGCCAGCGTTCAGCAGTTCCTCGTAGGCGCTTTCGGTTCGCTCCGAACCGCCGGGGCCGCGCAGCATGTTGAGATCGCTGAGCGTCTGGTAACGATCAAGCGGTGTTTCTGCCGGGTTTTCCGGGAGCAGTCTCTCGACGATGATAAGCTTGCTGCCTGTCTGAAGCGCCGCATTGCAGCTTCGGATGATCGTCTTGCACCGTTCGTCGTTCCAGTCGTGCAGAACGCTCTTCATGATGATGGCGTCCGCGCCCGGCGGAATGTTGACGAAGAAATCGCCCGCGATGAACTGGCAACGTTCGGTGAGCTTCATGGCCTGCAGGTGTTCGTTTGCGGGGCTTGCGCAGATCGGCAAATCGAAGATCAGGCCGCGCGCGTCTTGATACGCTGTCAGGATCGCGCCAATGAGTTCGCCTGATCCGCCGCCGACATCCATCAGCGTTCCTATCCCGGAGAAATCATACGCCGCGATGACTTCATCCGTGACCAGCCGCGTCAGGCTGACCATCGCCGCGTTGAAGATCGCGATGTCTTCCGGATCGCGGCTCTTGTCCTCGAAGCGGTTCTTGACGCCGAGAATTTCCGACGCGGTCTGGCCGGTTCGCACTGAATCCAGAAGACCGGCCCATGATCGGTATAATATCTCGCCTTCGAAAAGCGCCCAGGCTTTCAGGGATTTTTTGGCCGAGCCTGCAAGGTTGCTGCCGATATCCGTAAGCGAATAATTGTGCTGTTCGTCGCGAACGCAGATTCCGATCGTCACCAGCGCCAGCAACAGCCGTTGCAGAATTTTTTCTTCGATGCCTGTCTCCTCGGCGAGCGCCTTGGCGGATTTTGGCACGTCCGCGATCCGATCGGCGATATCGAGTTGAACGGCCGTGTAAATCACCGATGTGATCCGATGGCCCCCGATCAGGTCGAACAACGCAAAATCCGGACGGCTCTCGGTCTTCATGCAGGGCCTTTCTTGTCAAGCTTAGGGAGGGATGCGCCGCAGAGGGCTTCGCTTGGTTCTGCGATCAATCTTTGGTTTTGAGATTCGCGGCTCGGAACATCGAGTCCTGATACAGCGGCGAACGCCGCTCCCGCAACATCGAACCAAATATTCTGATGCACGTTTCAAGCTCCGACAGCAGGTGGCGGCGGCGTTCCCGAGCCGGCCTCGTAGCGACTACGCATAGACTGTGTTGGAGGAAACTATCGATCGTAACCAGCGCATATATGGCTGTCAATTCAAGCGGTTGGCGCGCGCAATTCAGGGCGCACGCAACTTTTCGTAGGCGCTTGCCGGTCGCGAGCTCGAATATCGCAATCGCATCCCTGCTTCCGCACGCTCGACTCTCCTCATTTTGAGGAGCGGCCTCTTGGTAGCGTCTCGCAGGATGTGACCTCATGATGCGAGAGGGGCATGAGGTCTTATGGTTCGAGACGCGCTGCCGTGCAGCGCTCCTCGCCATGAGGAGGAGTGTGGGAAGCGGGTGCGTTCTCCGGTCTCAGCCGTCACACGCGGCTTGACCCGCGTGTCCATCTGCTTGGCTAAAATGTTTTTTCCAAAGACAGATGGATTGCCGGATCAAGTCCGGCAATGACGCGGAGAATCGTCATTGGCTTCCCGTCGCCACCACCGTCATTCCGGCCGAGCGGAGCGAGTGCCGGAATCCAGTACTCCCGGTCTCAATTCGCGAGACTGCACCAACCAAGGATTGGCATCCTCACCAACAAGAGTTTGTGTGTACTGGATCCGGCTCGCCCCCGGATCAAGTCCGGGGTTTGGCCGGGATGACGGCCGTGGGTCCGCGTCTCGAAGGATGAGGCCGCGCGCAATCCCGGATGTCTCGGTTGCCGACGAAACCGTGCCGAAATGCGGGGGTGTTGCCATTCCGCCATAGACGAGTCGGTAAATTTATGTTTTGAAATACAATCGTTTTTGGCAACAATTGTTGTGGATGCCCGTGAACCGTAACCTTTACCTGAGCGCAAGCGCCGTCGCGCTCCTTGCCATCTCCGTGGCCGCGGATCGCGCCGAAGCGGCGTGCACGCCGGCATCGCCGGTCAACAACATCGACAGTGACCTGTTCTGGTGCAACCAATGGCCAGAATGGCACCGCCGGCTCGGCAGCTTCGCCGATACCGGCAACACCATCAATGTCCTGGCCGGCGCTTCGGTCATTTCGGGCGGGTAGTGGTGTACATGTCGATACGGAACTGTGAACAATGCGGGCAGCGATATCAGGCCTCCCGGGAGGCTCCACTGTATCTTGGCAAACACGGCGTTCGTGACTAACACCGGTACCATCTCGGGAGATTTCGAAGGTATTGCTGCCTTCGCGACCAATACCGTTTTCAATTCAGGCACGATTTCATCAAGCGTTTTCGCAGTTACCGGGGCCACCACGATCGTGACCAACTCGGGCACGATTGCGACAGGTGCAGGTGGTCTCGGTATTCAGGGTATCAACAGCGCCACTGTGAGCAATTCCGGAACGATTTCTGGCGGCGCCGGGGGATCAGAAGTCCCATCATCTTTCTGACCAATACCGGCACCGTGTCGGGAGGCGTGAACGGCTTCGGCATTTCCGCCTTCAACACCGCCAATGTGATCAACTCCGGGACGATCTCGGCAGGTAATGCCGGTGATGCGATCACCGCGATTAACGCGAACGTTGTTAACTCCGGTACGATTATCGCCACGGGGGCGACCAGCGTTGGCATCTCGGCCCCCACGGCAAACATCGTCAACTCCGGCCTCGTCTCGGCCGACACCGGTATTATCGCGACCACAAGGGGCAATGTGGTGAACTCCGGCACCATCGTCGGCACCGGCGGCACCGCGATCGCGCTTTCGGCTAATGCGGACACTTTGACGTTGCTGCCCGGTTCGCAAATCTTCGGCATCGTCGACATGGGTGGCGGCGCGGACGTGGTGAACGTGGTGGGCGGTGGTGGCGTGGCCTCGCTGGTGGCGCTGCACAACTTCACCGGCACGGTGAACACGCGCGGGCTCGCGGTGTATAATCCCAACACGCAGCAGATCGCGACGCTCGACGGCACGGCGTTCGCGCAGGCCGATCGCGGCCTGATGGATATCGCCGGTGGCGCGTCGTCGCTGGTTTCTGGCCGGTTGAACGGTCTCACCTCATCCGCCAACGGCATGATGGCGATGGCCTACGCGCCGGAAGAGAACAATCCGCGCAACGCCAACGCAAAGATGTTCACCAAGGCGCCGGCCGCGCAGTGGAGCGATGCGCCTTACGTGGTGTGGACCAACGGCTTCGGCGGCCAACGCACCCAGGACGCCACCGATCAGACCCTGCATTCCACCTCCACCGCTTACGGCGGGGCCATCGGCATCGATCGCCGGGTGCGTCCCAACTGGCTGCTCGGCGCGTTTGTGGGTGGCGGCGCGGGCAATCTCTCGGTTGCTAACAACGTGCAGAAGGTCGACAGCGATTATGGCTTCGGCGGCGGTTACAGCCGCTTCGAATGGGGCTCGCAGTTCCTCGACGTCACCGTGCAGGCCGGCAGCATCCACAACAAGTCCACCCGTCAGGTAGCGGACAACATCGCGGGTCTGGCCATCGCCACCGCCAGCTATAACGGCTGGTTCGTCAGCCCCGAGGTCGCCTACGGCTATCGCATCAATATGGGCAACGGCATCACCCTGACGCCGACCGCACGGCTGCGTTACGTCGCGGGCATGTTCGACGGCTACAATGAGGCTGGCTCGGCGCAGAATCTGAGCGTGGGCTCACGCACGCTGCAGGACTTCGAGGAACGCGGCGAGCTGGAAGTCTCGCGGCTGATGGATGTCGGCGGCAAGGCCAACGCGCTCAAGGTCAGCGCCCATGGCGGCATCATTGCGCTGCAACGCGCGGGCGACACCACCGTCAACACCGTGCTGATCGGGCAGAACTTTGCGTTCGCCGCACCGGGCAAGAGCAGCGCAGTCGGTGGCGTGCTGGGTCTGGGCTTCGACTATCAGGCCGCCGTCAACGTCGCGCTGTTTGCCGCCGTCGAAGGCATCGCGATGTCGGACCAGAGCCACATCGGCACCGCCAAGGGCGGGGTGAGGGTGGCGTTCTGAGGGCGCTTCTGAGAAGAGTGCTCTTCTATCGCTTGTCCACGCTCTCCGTTCTCAGTCACCCTCATCCCGAGGAGCGGCCGCTTGGCCGCGTCTCGAAGGATGTGGCCTCGTCCCTCGAGACGCCCGCTTTGCGGGCTCCTCGGGATGAGGATTGAAGCAATACTGCACGGCGCGGAGCCCGGCCCTGACGCAGGAAGCGCGGCAATCCAATTCTGACATCAAGCCCGGTCATCGCACCGGGCTTTTTGTTGCGTTCGTGTTGCCACAACCATCATCGTCATTCCGGCCGAGCAACGCGAGAGCCGGAATGCAGTACGCCCGGTCTCAATTGCGAGAGACTGTATCAACCGAGGATCGGTATCCTCACCAATAAGCGTCTGTTTGTACAGATCCCGGCTCGCGCTCGTGAACTCGCTTGGCCCGAACGACGGCGGTGGTTGGTGTGGCGCTTTGCTCACCGTGAGGGGAGCTTGGGAAGCGTAGTGCGTCCCTGCAATCTCAGCTGTCACACGCGGGCTTGACCCGCGTGTCCATCTGCTTCGCACACCACTTTGCCTTCCAAACAATAATGATTTGCCGGATCAGGTCCGGCCATGGCGTGGCAGCGGGACGTAGCGCTGCGCGCCCTCCACATGATGCGCCGATAAAGCTCCGCGCACGGCAACGACGCCAGAACCCAACCCATGTATCTCATACGCAACATATATTGGCTGATATGTCTGTCATATGGACTTGGCGGGAAAAATATGGTTTTTGGCACAACTGTTGATGACAAAAGATCGGCGTTCGTTCGAGCGATCTCCGGAAATAGACAAGGCAAATCATGGTGATGACTACGAAGCCCGGCTCGAATCTTCGCATCGGCAACCGCGCATTTGCATTGGCGCTGCTTGCCGCGCCATTCGTGGCTGCGGATCGCGCCGAGGCAGCGTGTACGCCGGCGTCGCCTGTCAACAATGCCACCGTGACCTGCACGGGAACGACAAATGGACAGAACGGTGCAAACGGCTACGGCCAGTCCACCGATAACGGCAACACGATCAACGTGCTGTCCGGCGCATCTGTGACGGGAACGAATAACGGTATTAATCTGGGCTCCGGAACGGCGGTGAACAATGCGGGCGCCGTCGGCGGAGTCAGCGGCGTCTCTATCTTCACGGGCAACGTCACCAATTCCGGTGTCATCTCGGCGACGGATGGCTTTGGTATCGCTGCTATCACTGTTGCAGTCGCCAACTCAGGCACGATCTCGGCTTCGGGCTTTGGGTAGCGCCGGCATTTTCTGCAACTACCGCCAATGTGACAAATACCGGGATTATTTCGGCTTCAGGAGCGACAAGCTTCGGCATCTCTGCCACCACCGCCAATGTGACCAACTCCGGCGTCATTTCCGGGGGCTTGATCGGCATCGGCACGACTGCTGCGGCCACTGTAACCAATACCGGGGTGATCTCGGCGGGGGTCGGCCCCGCCATCCAAGCCGGTACGGCCACTGTGATCAACTCCGGCACGATCTCTGGCTTTGACGATAGCATCTTCGTCGACGGCACCGCCAACGTGACCAACTCCGGCATCATCTCGGCGACCGGCGCGAACCGCTACGGCATCGTCGCCGATTTTGTAATGTAACGAACACCGGCACCATTTCGGCAACATTGGCATCAACACGTTTATGCTGCGAGCAATGTCGTCAACTCTGGCACAATCATCGGCACCGGCGGCGCCGGCGCAGGGCGATCTTTGGGTCGCACCGAAGGCGACATGCTGACGTTGCTGCCCGGTTCGCAAATCTTCGGCGCGGTCGATATGGACGGTGGCGCGGACGTGGTGAATGTGGTCGGTGGCGGCGGCGTGGCGACGCTGGTCAAGCTCACCAACTTCACCGGCACGGTAAACACGCGCGGGCTTGCGGTGTACAATCCCACCACGCAGCAGATTGCGACGCTGGACGGCACGGCGTTTGCGCAGGCCGATCGCGGCCTGATGGATATCGCCGGTGGCGCGTCGTCGCTGGTGTCTGGCCGCTTGAACGGTGTCACCTCATCCGCCAACGGCATGATGGCGATGGCCTATGCGCCGGACGAGAGCAATCCGCGCAACGCCAATGCGATGATGTTCACCAAGGCGCCCGCCGCGCAGTGGAGCGATGCGCCCTACGTTGTGTGGACCAACGGCTTCGGCGGGCAACGCACGCAAGACGCCACCGATCAGACCCTGCATTCCACCTCCACCGCTTACGGCGGGGCCATTGGCATCGATCGCCGGGTGCGTCCGGATTGGCTGCTCGGCGCGTTCGTGGGCGGCGGCGCGGGCAATCTCTCGGTTGATCGCAACGTGCAGAAGGTTGATACCGACTACGGCTTCGGCGGCGGCTACAGCCGGTTCGAATGGGGCTCGCAGTTCCTCGACGTCACGGTGCAGGCCGGCAGCATCCACAACAAGTCCACCCGTCAGGTGGCGGACAACGTCGCGGGTCTGGCCATCGCCACCGCAAGCTACAATGGCTGGTTCGTCAGCCCCGAGGTCGCCTACGGGTATCGCATCAATATGGGCAACGGCATCACCCTGACGCCGACCGCACGGGTGCGTTACGTCGCGGGTATGTTCGACGGCTACAACGAAAGTGGTTCGGCGCAGAACTCTCGAGCTTGGTTCGCGCACATTGCAAGACTTCGAAGAACGCGGCGAGCTGGAAGTCTCCCGGCTGATGGATGTCGGCGGGCAGACCAATGCGTTGAAGGTCAGCGCCCATGGCGGCATCATCGCGCTGCAGCGGGCAGGCGACACGAATGTGAACACCGTCTTGATCGGGCAGAACTTCGCCTTTGCCGCACCGGGCAAGAGCAGCGCGGTCGGCGGCGTGTTGGGTCTCGGCTTCGACTATCAAGCCGCCGTCAACGTCGCGCTGTTTGCCGCCGTCGAAGGCATCGCGATGTCGGACCAGAGCCACATCGGCACCGCCAAGGGCGGCGTGCGCGTGGCGTTCTAAACGAGCGGCGTCCGCCGCTTTCTGAGACGAGCGGCGTTCGCGTAGGCGCTCGCTCCACACACTGCGTCACACGCGGGCTTGACCCGCGTGTCCATCTTCTTCGCGAAATGCGTATTTCCAAAGTGATGGATTGCCGGGTCAAGCCCGGCAATGACGCGGAGCGAGACATAGCGCTGCGGGGTTAAGCGCCGCCGCCGTGACCGCCGCGCGATTGGTCGATGCGTTAATTTCACCGCCGCCGTCATTCCAGCCGCACTAGGCGGAACCTGCCATGTGTCTCATACGTCACAGGTATCGGATCATATGTTCATCATATGGACTCGGCAGGAGAAGTATGTTTTTTGGCACAACTGTTAACGTCGAAAGATGGAGCGCCGATCGCGCTTAGTGATGATTGCTCCGGGGCGAGCTGACCGAGCCCGCATATTTTTCTCGAACGTTTTTGGAACTTCAAGATATGAATCTTTCCGGGACGCCGGTTCGATATTTGTTGGGGACGCTGGCTGTTCTGGTCGTGCCGATCCTTGTGAGCCAGCGTGTAGAGGCGGCGTGCACGCCTGCAGCGCCGGTCAACAACGCGACGGTCACCTGCACAGGCGTCACCAACGGCCAGAACGGCACGGCCGGCTACGGTACTCCCGGCGACGCGGGCAACACCGTCAACATTCAGTCCGGCGCATCGGTGACCGGCACCGCGATCGGTGTGGATGTGCCAACCGGCGCGGTCAACAATCTCGGGACGATCTCGTCGACCGACGCAGCGGGACTGGGTGTCGGCAGCCAGATCGTCACCGTGACCAACTCCGGAGGGATCTTCGGCGGGACAAACGGTACAGGTGTTTCCGCTTCCACCCTTAGCGCGACCAATTCCGGGACCATTTCGGGCGGCGCAAACGGCATCTTTGGATCGACCGTCACCGTCACCAATTCGGGCACGATCGCGACAGGAACGAACGGCGCGGGAATCCAATCCATTGGTATTGATGGCGCCGTCGTCACGAACTCGGGCACGATCTCGACGGGCACGACTGGCACCGGAATCTCCGCGACCATCGGCGCCGTCAATCTGACGAACTCGGGCACTATCTTGACGGGCGCCGCTGGGACCGGAATCTCCGCGGCCGTCGGCGCCGTCAGTCTGACGAACTCCGGCAGCATTTCAGCAGGTTTTTACGGCATCAAGGCCGACACCTCCGTTCTCGCCATCAATTCCGCCACCGGAACGATTTCGGCAACCGGCGTCGCTGGCATCGGAATCAGTGCTAGCACTGCCGATGTCACGAATTCCGGAAGCATATCGGGCGAGCTGTACGGTATCATCGGCTCGACAACCGCCAGTGTGAGCAACTTCGGCACGATTGCGGGGACGGGTGCGAACAGTATCGCCGTCAACGCCGCTCTTAGCGCCAACGTGACCAACAGCGGCACGATCCTGTCGTCTGGTGACGATGGCGCGAGTGTTTCCGCTGACGATGTTACGGTCGTCAACAGCGGCACGATCTCGGCGACAGGCGCGACCAGTAAAGGCATCAAAACGCTTTTTACCGCCGTCGTCACCAACACCGGTATCATTTCCGTGCCGGCCGCGAATGGCGTCGGCGTCTTTGCCGGCACCACGGCCACGGTCAACAATTCAGGGACGATTTCTGTCGGCGCGGACGGCTTTGCCATTCAGGCCAACGCGGCCACCGTGACCAACACCGGGACCCTCTCGGCCGCGGGTGCGAACGGCATCGGCATCAACGCGGCGTCGGTCAATTTGAACAATTCCGGCACGATTCAGGCCGCGACGGGTATCAACGCCGCGACGGCGAGCACCATCACCAACTCCGGCAGCATCATCAGCACCAATGGTCCGACCGGTACGGCGATCAAGCTGTCCGCGGGTGCTGATGCCGTGACGTTGCTTCCCGGTTCGCACATCGTCGGCCTCATCGACATGGGCCACGGCGCCGACACGTTGAATATTTTCAACAGCGTGTCGCCGACCAGCAGGGTGTCCTCGTTGACGACGCTTTTGACGGCGGCCACCGCCTTGCAGAACGTCATCAATTTTGACGGCACGCCAAATATCTTCAATAGCGTCAACACCGGTGCGCTGCTCGCCGTGCAAAACGCCACGCAGGTTGCCACTCTCGATCCGACCGCGCTGGCGCAAACCAGCCGCACTCTGATGGATGTCACCGGCGGCGTGTCGTCGCTGGTGCAGGGCCGGCTCAATGGTGCGTCGCCATCGGTCAACGGCGCGATGGCGTCGATGGCCTATGCGCCGGAAGACGCCCAGGCGAAAATGTTCACCAAAGCGCCGGTGATGACGGGTTACGAGACCGCGCCGATCGTGGTTTGGACCAACGGCTTCGGCGGTCAACGCATCCAGGACGAGACAGCGGCGACTTTGCGCGCGACATCCACCGCATATGGCGGCGCCATCGGCATCGACCGCCGGTTGCGGCCGGACTGGCTGGTCGGGGTTTTCGCGGGCGGCGGCTCGGGGCGGCTGTCTGTCGATCTGAACTCCCAGACGGTGGATTCCGATTACGCGTTCGCGGGAGCTTACAGCCGCTTCGAGTGGTCCTCGCAATTTCTGGACCTGACGGTGCAGGGCGGCAGCGTGTCCAATCGCTCGCGCCGTCTGGTACTCAACGATGCGGTGGCGGGAGGTATGGAAACCGCGACGTCAAAATACAATGGCTGGTTCATCAGCCCGGAACTCGCTTACGGCGTTCGCGTGGATATCGGCCATGGCTACATGCTGACGCCGACAGCGCGCGCACGCTATATCGCGGGCTTCTTTGATGGCTTCAGCGAACTCGGTTCGGCGCAGAACTTGTCGGTTGGCTCGCGAACCTTGCAGAATTTCGAGGAACGCGCCGAGCTTGACGTATCACGGAGCGTGGATGTGTTCGGGGGCATCCTCAAGACCAATATTCATGGCGGTGTGATTGCGCTTCAGCGGGCGGGCGATGCCAACATCAATACGGTGCTGATCGGCCAAAACCTCAACTTCGTGACGCCCGGCAAAAGCAGTGCTGTCGGCGCTGTCGCGGGTGCTGGTTTCGACTATCAGTTCAACAAGAACGTGGCGCTGTTCGGCGCGGTGGAAGGTATCGCGATGTCGGACCAGAGCCGTACCGGCTCCGCCAAGGGCGGCATGAGGGTGGCGTTCTAATAAATTGTGTCCGCTTATCCGCTGCCAGAGGGGGAGCGTGGAAAGCATGGTGCGTCTCTGCGATCTTAGCCGTCACATGCGGCTTGACCCGCGTGTCCATCTTCCCTGCTAAATGCTTTGTTCCAACGAAAGATGGATTGCCGGATCAAGTCCGGCAATGACGCGGAGAGAGACGATAGGCTTCGGCGCATCACCATCGTCATTCCGGCCCGCCCATCCACCACCGTCATTCGGCCGAGCGCAGCGAGAGCCGGAAATCCAGTATCGCTCGGGAATTGTTTGTAAACGACTGCGCCGATTTGTGGCCGGCCTCTTCAGCAAACAACGAGAGACAACGATTACTAGACACCGGCTCGCGCTCGTGAACTCGCTTGGCCGGGATGACGGCTGTGAATGCCGAGGTGAATGGCCTTAGCTATGAAGAAGCGGCTTTCAGCCTATCAAAATCCGTAGAGCCGCTCCGGATTGGCGATGAGAACCGCCATGCGTTGCCGTTCATTGGGGATGGAGCGTTTCAGCGCGGTGAGCTGTGCTGCGACCCGCGCTGCATGGCTGTTCTTGTCCGTTTCAGCTGCGGCGTCCGCGCCGCTCCCCCACACCACGCGATCAGGCCGCGTCGCGAGAACGGCTTGAACAAACGGGGCTGTAGCATCCGCGCTTCCGGACAGCTTGATCCATGTGCGGCCCATCCCCAGCAATTCCATGACGAAACCGCGTTCGCGGTCGTCCGGCGCGCCCTCCTGAAGGGAGCCAGTAATGCCGTCGAGACAGATCGCGACCGGGAATTGCGTGAGCGTCCATTCGTGGGCCGCAATCGACAGCGGTTTTGCGCCGAACGTGAGCTGGATATGCCAATCCAATGGCGCCACGTGATCCGCATAACGCAGAGCCTGCCGGAGTTGCCGAGCAGCGCTGTCGCTGTCACCGGCGATATCGAACCGCACACCGCGTACGCCCTGGTCGTGCAGATCCCGAAGATAGTCGTCATGGCCATAGGCGCCACAGAGCGCGGTCAGATCCGGAGCTTCGATCACGAAACGGGTGCTGACCAATCCCTGGTCGATCTCTGGGGATAGGGAAACGGGACGGGTGGGGAGATGGTCGAGAACGGCACGCCTGATACCCAGGGTCGTCAATGCAGCCGGGTCATTCAACGCAGTCGCAGCAAGGGAACAATCGGTCCAAGCGGTTTGGGTAAAGGCTTTCCGGCTCGGCGATTTTGAACGCTTTGTGCGCGTGATCGTTTCAGACATTCGTAAGCCCCACCCTTGATAAGCTTGGCATTTTTCGCAAACTGCGCATGTCCCCCAACAGGCGCAGCTTGATCGATCGGCCCGCGTGAGCAGGCGACCAATTTTTGGTTGATAATTATGAAAAAGATTCAAACGTTTAAGAGAAAATACCGGTGCGGCGGGGCCGACGCCCGATTTTCTGTATACAGCGCTGCCGATAAATTCCGGATTTCCGCGATCGGTTATTGATTTTGAGCGCAATTGTATACACCCTGCCGAAAATCGAAGGTGCCGACAGCTGCGGGGCGTCGTCGCGAGGGCTGGAGACCGACATCGAAACGCCGTCCGGCGCCTCCGGGCAATAATTTGCCCGGGTGAGTCGCGTCCGTGGCGCTATTCTAAAGTCTACGCTGACAAGCCCGCCGAAACCGCGACTGTCCGCAGGCTCATTCCACCAGTGAGCACCGGTTTATGATCGGGCTACGCGAAGGTCATTCACGCGTAACCAACCAAACGAGACCGTTTCAAAGGCGGTCATAACGAGAAACGACAAGGAGGGACATGATGTTTGCTCGCAATCACTTATCACGGGCCGCGCTGGCCGGTGTCATGCTGGGCGCCGTGCTGTCCGGCACGCCCGCATCGGCTGAAGACACCATCAAGATCGGTCTCATCGTGCCCATGACCGGCGGTCAGGCCTCGACCGGCAAACAGATCGACAACGCGATCAAGCTTTACATGCAGCAGAACGGCGCGACCGTCGCGGGCAAGAAGATCGAAGTCATCCTGAAGGACGACGCCGCGCTGCCCGACAACACCAAGCGTCTGGCGCAGGAATTGATCGTCAACGACAAGGTGAACATCATCGCAGGCTTCGGTGTGACACCGGCGGCCCTCGCTGCCGCGCCGCTGGCGACGCAAGCCAAGGTGCCGGAAGTCGTGATGGCTGCTGGCACATCGATCATCACCGAGAAGTCGCCCTATATCGTGCGCACCAGTTTCACGCTGCCGCAATCCTCGACCGTGATCGGGGACTGGGCGGTCAAGAACGGCATCAAGACCGTCGCCGTTCTGGTGTCCGATTACGCGCCGGGTGCCGACGCGCTCGCAGCCTTCAAGGAACACTTCGAGGCAGGCGGCGGCAAGATCGTCGAAGAAATCAAGGTGCCGCTGGCTAATCCGGATTTCGCGCCGTTTCTGCAGCGCATGAAGGATTCCAAACCTGATGCGATGTTTGTCTTCGTGCCCGCCGGGCAGGGCGGCAACTTCATGAAGCAGTTTGTCGAGCGCGGTCTCGACAAGAGCGGCATCAAGGTGATCGGGCCGGGCGATGTGATGGACGACGATCTTCTGAACAATATGGGCGACGCCGCGCTTGGCGCTGTGACCGCGCATATCTATTCTGCGGCTCACCCGTCGCAGAAGAACAAGGATTTCGTCGCAGCCTACAAGAAGGCCTACAATTCCCGTCCGGGGTTCATGGCTGTCGGCGGTTATGACGGCATTCATCTGATCTACGAAGCGCTGAAGAAAACCAACGGCAATGCCGATGGCGATGCGCTTATCGGCGCGATGAAGGGAATGAAGTGGGAGAGCCCGCGCGGCCCGATCTCGATCGATCCGGAAACCCGCGACATCGTGCAGAACGTCTATATCCGGAAGGTCGAGAAGGCCGACGGCGAGCTCTACAACATCGAATTCGCCACCTTCGAGTCGATCAAGGATCCGGGCAAGACCAAGAAATAAACCAGCGCCGCGCGCGGGTTGAACCGTGCGGTGGTGGTTGAGCACGACCGCACGGCGTTCATTGAGAAAAGTGGCCTCGTCCTTCGAGACGCCCGCCGGTGGCGGGCTCCTCAGGATGAGGGGTGAGGTTTGTTTCTGGTCCAACTCTAGGTTCGATTGCTCTTTCGAGAGGCGAGAGGATTGTCTCCCCTCATCCTGAGGAGCGGCCGCCGGTGTGAAAGACCGCAGCCTCAGTAATCTTAGCGGCGGGCCGCGTCTCGAAGGGTGAGGCCGATGAAGTCGCGCCATCGGGAACGAACGAAAGATCAAGACGTGCTCATGCGCACAACGCAGACGGCCGTATTCGTCACGACAGTCGCTGACCGTGACCTGAGGGATCGTCTGCCCTCATTGGATAAAGCGAGACGACAATGACCGTGCTGACGATCCTGTTCGACGGCGTTGCCTATGGCATGCTTCTGTTCGTGCTGGCCTGTGGTCTGTCCGTAACCATGGGATTGATGAATTTCGTCAACCTCGCCCACGGTGCGTTCGCCATGGCCGGAGGCTACGCCTGCGTCGTTCTCGTCAACAAATCGGGTCTGCCGTTTTTCGCAGCGCTGCCGTTGGCATTTCTCGCGGCAGCCTTGATCGGCCTGGTGCTGGAGCGGCTGCTGTATCGGCATCTTTATGCACGCTCTCATCTCGACCAAGTGTTGTTCACCATCGGATTGGTGTTCATGTCGGTCACGGCGGTCGATTACCTGATGGGATCGCAGCAGGTCTTCATCCAGATTCCCGAATATCTGCGCAGCCAGATCGATCTGTTCGGCATCGGCGTCGGCCGTTACCGGCTGATGATCGTCGTTATCTGCGGGCTAATGATGGTCGCATTGCAACTCATTCTGGCGCGGACGCGTTTCGGAAGCCGCTTGCGCGCGGCGGTCGATGATTCCCGCGCGGCGACGGGACTTGGCATCAACGTCAATCAGGTGTTCGCGCTAACCTTTGCGTTCGGATCCGGCCTTGCCGGTCTTGGTGGCGCGCTCGGCGCGGAGATTCTCGGGCTCGATCCGTATTTCCCGCTCAAATTCATGATCTACTTCCTCATCGTGGTCTCGGTCGGCGGCACCACGACGATCACCGGTCCGTTCCTGGCCTCGCTTCTGCTCGGCATCGGAGACGTCGCCGGCAAATATTACGTTCCGAAGCTCGGCGCGTTCGTGATCTATGCGATGATGATTGCCCTGCTGATCTGGCGTCCCAACGGCCTGTTCGGCCGCAGTGCGGCGCGGTGAGGGCAGGCCGATGACACAGCAAGCGAAATCCGGCCACACGAAAACGCTTCCGTCGATGGGCGATCATCTCATCGCGGCCGCGCGGTGGCGCTGGGTCGAGACCGTGTTCTGGCTGTTCGCGGCCGCGACGATCTTTCTGTTTCCGCATCGCTATTTGATCTTTACTGAAATCGCGTGGCTCGGGCTGTTTGCATTGTCGCTCGATCTGATCCTCGGCTATGCCGGGATCGTGTCGCTTGGCCATGCCGCGTTTTTCGGCGTCGGCGCCTATACGGCGGGGCTGCTCGCCAAGCATGGCATCATCAACGAACCGGTGCTGGCGCTGGTCGTGGCGGGGCTTGCCGCCATGGTCGTCGGTTTTCTCACCAGTTTTCTGGTGATGCGCGGATCGGATCTCACGCGGTTGATGGTGACGCTCGGCATTGCGCTGCTGCTGCGCGAACTCGCCAATCGTTATTCGAATATCACCGGCGGGTTCGACGGCCTGCAGGGCATCACCATCGCGCCCATTCTCGGCCTGTTTGAATTCGATATTTTCGGCAAGGTCGGATTCATCTACTGCCTGACGGTGCTGTTCCTGCTGTTCCTGCTGGCCCGGCGGATCGTGCATTCGCCCTTCGGCCTTTCGCTGCGCGCCATCCGCAACAATCCGTTGCGAGCCGCCGCCGTCGGCATTCCGGTGAGCAGGCGGTTAATTGCGATCTACAGTGTCGCGGCGTTTTATGCCGGCATCGCGGGTGCGCTGTTCACGCAATCGACAGCGCTGGCGTCGCTGGATGTTTTCTCGTTTGAGCGGTCGGCCGATCTGCTGCTCGTGCTGATCATTGGCGGCGCCGGTTATCTCTATGGTGGCTTGATCGGCGCGGTCATCTTCAAGCTGCTCCAGGAGCTGTTCTCGTCCTGGACGCCGCAATACTGGCAATTCTGGATCGGGGCCGTGCTGGTCGTGATCGTTTTGGTTGGGCGCGAGCGGATGCATCGCTGGGTGTTGTTCTTGCCGCGCCAGCTCTCACGTTTAACGGGCGGGAAAGCTGCGTCTGCGGCATCGACCGCCGGAGACGCGCCATGACCTTCGCGCTCGAAACCGTCGGTCTTCGCAAACACTTCGGCGGCCTCGTCGTGACGCGCGATCTGTCCCTGAAGGTCAAGACCGGCGCACGCCATGCGTTGATCGGCCCAAACGGGGCGGGTAAGACCACGGTGATCAATCTGCTCACCGGCGTATTGCGCCCGGACGGCGGGCGCATCCTGCTGGAAGGCTCCGACATCACCGCGCTGCCGGTACACACGCGGGTGCTGCGTGGCCTGTCCCGTACATTCCAGATCAACCAGCTCTATCCGGATTTGACGCCGCTGGAGACGATCGGCCTCGCGGTGTCCGAACGTCTCGGTCACGGCGGTGACTGGTGGCGCGTTCTCGGCACGCGGTCCGACGTCAACGGCGAAATCGCCGAGCATCTTGCGCGGTTTCATTTGCTGGACGTGATGCGCGAGCCGACCGCGACGCTGCCCTACGGCAAGCAGCGATTGCTGGAGATTGCGGTAGCGATCGCCACCAAGCCGCGCGTGCTGCTGCTCGATGAGCCGGCGGCGGGCGTTCCGGAAAGCGAGCGTCACGATATTCTCGCTGCGGTCGCCAGTCTGCCGCGCGATGTGACCGTGCTGCTGATCGAGCACGACATGGATCTGGTGTTTAGTTTTGCCGATCGGATTTCGGTGCTGGTCAACGGCGCCATGCTGGTCGAGGGCTCGCCAGACGAGGTGGCGCGCGATCCGCAGGTCAAGGCGGTCTATCTCGGCGAGGGCGCCCATGCGTGAGCTGCTTGCAATCGCCGATCTTCGCGCGGGATACGGCGAAGCCATCGTGCTGCCGAAAATGTCGTTGACGCTTGCCGAGGGGCAGGTGCTGGCGCTGCTCGGCCGCAATGGCACCGGCAAGACCACGCTGATCAATTCCATCGTTGGCGTGACGCGCCGGTTCGGCGGAACGATCGCGCTCGCCGGGCAGGATGTGACGCGGCTGCGGCCCGATCAGCGTGCGCGTGCCGGCATCGGCTGGGTGCCGCAGGAGCGCAATATTTTCCGCTCTTTGACGGTCGAGGAAAACATGACGGCTGTGGCGCAACCGGGACCGTGGACGGTGGAGCGCGTCTACGAGATGTTCCCGCGTTTAAAGGAGCGCCGGCGTAATTTCGGCAACCAGCTTTCGGGCGGCGAGCAGCAGATGCTGGCGATCGGCCGTGCGCTGACACTTAATCCGAAATTGCTGTTGCTTGACGAGCCGACCGAAGGGCTGGCGCCGATCATCGTCGATGAGTTGTTGCTGGCGCTCGGCAAGATCACCCGCGCGGGTGGCATCTGTTCGATCATCGTCGAGCAGAACGCCCGAAAAATTCTCGGACTTGGCCGACCGTGTCGTGATTCTCGAACGCGGAGCGATCGTGCACGATGCCACCAGCGCCGCTCTGAAGGATGATCCCGCGACGCTGGAAAAGTTTCTCGGAGTTTCACGGGCATGATCCATCGTTTGGTGCCGGTGATCTTCCCGCGTTTTTGCTTTTTGTTGACTGAATAGGAGATAGATCATGCAGCGAACGACCCCGCCATTCCGTGCCGATCAGGTAGGAAGCCTGTTGCGGCCTCAAAGCATCAAGGACGCACGCGTCAAGCTTGAGAAGCACGAGATCGCCGCGAGCGAGCTCAAGCGCATCGAAGACGTCGAAATTGAGAAGGTGGTGCGCAAGCAGAAGTCGATAGGTCTGCAACTAGCGACCGACGGCGAGTTTCGCCGCTCGTGGTGGCATTTCGATTTTCTCGCAAAGCTGACCGGCTGCGAACTCTATCATCCGGAGGGCATTCAATTCGCCGGCGTCACCACGCGCGCGGACAATGTGCGCGTGATCGGCAAGATCGATTTCCCCGCCGACCATCCGATGCTCGATCACTACAGATTTCTGCACCAGCAATGCGCCGCCGCGGGCGTGACGGCGAAAATGACAATTCCCTCGCCGGCGGTGCTGCATTTCCGGGGCGGCCGCAAGGCGATTTCAAAAGACATCTATCCGGATCTCGAACCGTTCTTCGACGATCTGGCGAAGACCTACCGCAAGGCCGTGAAAGCGTTTTACGACGCCGGCTGCCGCTATCTGCAATTCGACGACACCGTGTGGGCCTATCTGTGTTCGCAGGATGAGTTGAAAAAGGCGCGGGAGCGCGGCGAAGAGGTCGACCGTCTGCAGGAAATCTATGCGCGGGTGATCAACTACGCGATTGCCGAGAAGCCCGCCGACATGGCGATCACGACGCATGTCTGCCGTGGCAATTTCCGCTCGACGTGGATTTCCTCGGGCGGCTACGAGCCCGTAGCGGAAACGCTGCTCGCGGGGACAAACTACGACGGCTACTTTCTGGAATATGATTCCGACCGTGCCGGGGGCTTCGAGCCGCTGCGCTTCCTGCCGAAGGGCAAGAAGATCGTGGTTGTCGGCGTTATCACCTCGAAGTTCGGTCAGCTCGAAAAGAAGGACGACGTCAAGCGGCGGCTGGAGGAAGCTGCGAAATTCGCCGACATCAACCAGCTCGCGGTTTCGCCTCAGTGCGGCTTTGCCTCGACGGAGGAGGGCAACATCCTTTCGGAGGACGAGCAGTGGGCGAAGCTCAGCCTTGCGCTTGAAGTGTCGAAAGAAGTTTGGGGCAAGTAGTTAGCGTGAGTGACGCTCTTGGGGTATCCACTTGAATCAAAAAAAGCCCCGCGGACAGCGGGGCTTTTTTCTTGAATTTCGTTATCGAGTTTCGTTCAGCAGCTGTAATCCGCGTGGTTTCCTGTCCCCGGCGCGGTCGCGGCCCGAACAGATTGCGTAGCAGGAGCGGACGACTCTGCTGTCGGAGCTGGTGCCGGCGCTTGCACAGGCACGGGTTGTCCGATCGAACCGGCGGCCAACACGGGGATTGCCGAAATATCCATAATCCTACCTCTCAGTTGAGAGACCATTTGTAGGGAGAGGGCATGAACCACTCCTCAATTGATACCGGCGGCTTTCTACGATCGTCTTAAGATAGTTCAAACCATGATCACCGCAGCGCTGTAGCCCCGGTTGATTTTGCTGACGAAATCGTTTCGCTCTTCTTTTGCGTTAAGCAAGCGTTGATTGGCCCATGCGGCACATGCCTACCGCAGAAGGCCGGGTTCCCGTCCCGGCCTGCACGCATTAAAGAGACCAGCAGCGAGCACGGCTACAACCATGGATGTTTCACGAACAGCTTCCGCGCCTGGAGTTCATGCCATCTCTGGTGCGAGTTATGGCGCACCGCCACGACAAAAGATGTCGAGCCTGTTCGATGCGATCGACACCAGTGGGTCGGGCACGATCACGCAATCGCAGTTCAATCACGCGTTTGAAACGAAAAATCCGCCGGCCGTGTTTCGGCATCAGGGCGCTGATGCGATCTTTGCCGCGCTTGATCCGAATGGAACGGGTGAGGTGTCCAAACGCGATTTCGTTCTGACCATGTCGGGCCTGATGGTTTCGCTGCGTGCCGAACGTCCGTCGTCCGTGATCTTGCCGCCGGCCGACAGCCTTGCGGTGAGCTTGCAGTCGCTCAGCGAAATCAGGCCGTCCGTTGCCCCGCCATCTCCGATGGGCAGAGTGGTCAAGCTGACGGTTTGAACGCGGCGCTTTCGTTTCTTTGCGGCGACAGCCGCTCAGGCTGTAGCACTTGCCTTGGCCCTTGAATCCAAGGCCGTGTCTTCGCACGGCTCCGAGCCGTGATAACCGCCGCGCGTATCGATCACGATATGCCGCACGTCGAGGCTCTTGAGCCAGGCAAGGCCATCGGTTCCTTTGAGCATGGCCGTCGTCGACAGGCTACCCGCATTCAAGCAGCGTTCCGAGATCACCGTCACGGATGATAACCCTTGCGCGGGCCAACCGGTTCTTGGATCGAGAAGGTGGCAATAGCGCACGCCGTCGACTTCGATGAAGCGTTCGTAGTCGCCGCTGGTGGCAAGGGCGCCATCGCTCAGAGAAATTCGGGTGGCAATCTGATCGGGATATCTGGGGTTTCGAATGCCGAAGAACCAGGGCTGACCATCCGGTTGCGGGCCGATCACGCGAATGTCGCCCGCCAGATTGATGAAGCCGTGTCTTGCGCCAAGCGCGATGCAGATTTCGGCCGCACGGTCGGCGGCATATTCCTTGCCGAGGCCGCCGAGATCGATCTGCATGCCGGAACACGCGAAGTTCAGCCGGCCGCTCGCAAGGCTCACCTTGTCGAGGCCTATCGATGGCAACAGCGCGTCGATAGTTGTTTGGTCGGGAAGGCGAGGCGTCGAGAAATCCCAGGCCGCACGCAGAACGCCGGACGTAATATCGAACACGCCATCGCTTTTCTCAAAACAGGCTTTGGCGTAGGCGATCAGCGCTGCCGTCTCTTCATCGACATCGATGCTTCCGCCCGACGCCGCGACGGCGTTGATCAGGGTTAGGTCGCTGTCGGGTCTGTAGCGCGAATAGCGATGCTCGATCCGCCGGACTTCAGCCTCGGCTGCGTTGGCGATCCTTGCAAAATCATCAGCCGTGTCCGCGCACAGATGCGCCGTGCAATCGGAGCCCATGGCATGGAATTGATGGACGGCGTTGATCATGAAATGAGGAATACCGAAGCTGGCTGGATGAGTTGGAGCGCGCTCGCGATTTTTCGGTACACGTCTGAAGTGAGACAAAGCGCAAAATTGTTCTTCAATTGTGACGTAAGTTGTCCAGACAATCGTTTTTTTATCCGAACATCAAAAATTAAGAAACTCGATTTTAGGTTTGCGCAGGGTCGCTCGTCACAACTGGCAGTCAGTTGAGGCAAGACCCCTTGAGGGCGGTTCCCCCAATGGCAGATGTCGGCGGCTTTCCCAAAGTTACACGCAACGCTTCGTCGTTGCTGGCCGCTGCACTTGTGAAGACTTGCGTGATTATCCGCCATCGTCTTGCGTCGCATTGGGAGCTTTTAGCGACCGTCATTACAGTGGGAAGCGGACCGACTTTTAACGGAAAGGTTGCTCGACAACCGTTGCCTCTTTACAACCACAGGTTATCGCACATAAGGTTGCGTAGGACCGCTTGATTCAACTGATAGTCAGCTGGGCAAGAGGCTCCTTGAGGACGGTTCCTCAATGGCAGACGCAGACTGCAGGTTTGTCGCCATCACGTACAATGCGCGAACGTTCACCGCATTTGTGCATTCCACTCTCGACCTCGTCAGAATCCCGGCACGTGCAGCGATCTCTGCTTACGCGAATGTCGCTTTATGGGATTCTCCGAAACTGATCCGTTGTGCGGCGCGTCGCGCTCGGGCGTGGCGATTCTCAAAGCTTCATCTTGAATGTTTGATCTTCCCCTGTCCGCGGTTGCTGCGTGTCAGGAGCGATCGCGAATGAGTGCGCCTGTCCGATCTAACACAGGCGCATCAACCCAGGAGCCGGCCAGTGGCCTGCTCATCCCCCTCTATCCACTTGAAATCAGGAGCAGATCCTCATGGCAACTTTGACAGGTTCGGCAGGTGACGACGTCATCGTCGGCACCGCCAGAGACGATTACATTCTGGGATTGGACGGCAACGATACCCTCATCGGCGGCGCGGGCGGGGACTATTTGGACGGTGGTGACGGCAGCGACACCGCGAGCTACGCAAATGCGGCGGGCGCGGTGTATGCCGATCTCGATGCTGGCTATGGGGTCGGCTACGGCAATGGCGCGGGCGATACTTATTACTCTATCGAGAATCTGACCGGCAGCGCGTTCAACGATCAGCTTTACGGCGACGGCGGCGACAATGTGCTCACGGGCGGCGCGGGCGCGGACTATTTGTACGGTGGCGGCGGCAGCGACACCGCGAGCTACGCAGATGCGGCGGGCGCGGTGTATGCCGATCTCGGTGCCGGCTATGGCGTCGGCTATGGCAATGGCGCGGGCGATACCTATTACTCTATCGAGAATCTGACCGGCAGCGCGTTCAACGATCAGCTTTACGGCGACGGCGGCGACAATGTGCTCACGGGCGGCGCGGGCGCGGACTATTTGTACGGTGGTGGCGGCAGCGACACCGCGAGCTACGCAGATGCGGCGGGCGCGGTGTATGCCAATCTCGGTGCCGGCTATGGCTTCGGCGATGGCAATGATACCTATTACTCTATCGAGAATCTGACCGGCAGCGCGTTCAACGATCAGCTTTACGGCGACGGCGGCGACAACGTGCTCATGGGCGGCGCGGGAGCGGACTATTTGTACGGTGGCGGCGGCAGCGACACCGCGAGCTACGCAAATGCGACGGGCGCGGTATATGCCGATCTCGGTGCCGGCGTTGGCTATGGCGGCGATGCGGCGGGCGATGCTTATGACAGCATCGAGAACCTGACCGGCAGCGTGTTCAACGACCTGCTGGTCGGCGACGCCAATGACAACGTGCTCACGGGCGGCGCGGGCGCGGACTATTTGTACGGTGGTGGCGGCAGCGACACCGCGAGCTACGCAAATGCGGCGGACGGGGTGTATGCCGATCTCGATGGGGGCCTGGGCTACGTCGGCGATGCGACGAATGATACGTACAATGGCATCGAGAATCTGACCGGCAGCGCGTTCAACGACGCGTTGATCGGCGACGCCAATGACAACGTGCTCATGGGCGGCGCGGGCGGGGACTATTTGGTCGGCGGCAGCGGCAGCGACACCGCGAGCTATGCAAATGCGGCGCACTGGGTGTATGCCGATCTCGCTGCTGGCTATGGCTCCGTCGGCGACGCGGCGGGCGATACTTATGACAGCATCGAGAATCTGATCGGCGGCACGTTCAACGACATGTTGTTTGGCGACGCCAATGACAACGTGCTCATGGGCGGCACGGGCGCGGATTATTTGGCCGGTGGCGGCGGCAGCGACACCGCGAGCTATGCAAATGCGGCGGGCGGGGTGTATGCCGATCTCGATGCCGGCTATGGCTCCGCCGGCGACGCGTGGGACGATACTTATGACAGCATCGAGAACCTGACGGGCAGCGCGTTTGATGACTGGCTGATCGGCGACGCCAATGACAACGTGCTCACGGGCGGCGCGGGCGGGGACTATTTGGCTGGTGGCGCGGGCAACGACACTGCGAGCTACGCAAATTCGACGGGCGGCGTGACCGCCGATCTCGAGTACGGCATTGGCTATGGCAGCGATGCGATGTTCGATGTCTACAACAGCATCGAGAACCTGACCGGCAGCGTGTTCAACGACGCGCTGATCGGCGACGCCGGTAATAACGTCCTGACCGGCGGCGGTGGCTACGACATATACGTGTCCGGGCTCTGGGGCGGGCAGGATCGCATTGTCAACGGCACGGCGGCCAACACCCAGGCCAGCGGCGAACTCGATTTCGGCGCGGGCATCAGCACCGATCAACTCTGGTTCGCGCGAACCGGAAATGATCTCGTCGATCTCGGTGATGGGCAGCCAGGACCGGGTCACCGTGGCCGGGTGGTTCGCTACGACCGGAGCACAACTGCAGGAGATCGAGACGGCGGATGGGCTGAAGATCGACACCGGCCTGTCGCAGCTGGTGCAGGCGATGGCGTCGTATTCAGCCTCCCATGCGGGGTTTGATCCGACCGTCTCAGTGCAGGCGCCGAACGATCCCGGTTTGCAAAGCGCAATCGCTGCGGCGTGGCATCAATGACGTAGACGTTGAGGAGCGAGCATCAGGTTTACCTGATGCACGCCTTCAGCTTTCCTCAATCGGACGCATGAGAAGCGTATCGCTGATCGCGGTGCTGCCGCGCTGCTATTTGCCCGGCCGTCCGACGCTCTCATAAGTGAAGCCGTGCTCGGCCATCTCGTCGGCGCGATAGATGTTGCGCAGGTCGACGATCACCGGCTGCTTCATTTCCTTTTTCAGGCGCTTGAGATCAAGCGCGCGGAATTGCTCCCATTCGGTCACGATCACCAGCGCGTCGGCGTTCGCCGCGCAGTCGTAAGGGTTGTCGCAATAGGTGATCGCCGGCAGCTCGAGTTTCGCCTGTTCCATGCCGACGGGATCGTAGGCTTGCACGGTGGCGCCAAGATCCTGCAATGCGATGATCAGCGGGATCGACGGCGCCTCGCGCATGTCGTCGGTGTTGGGTTTGAAGGTCAGGCCAAGCACGCCGACGGTCTTGCCGCGCAGGTTTCCGCCGAGCGCCGCTGCGACCTTGCGCGCCATCGCGCGCTTGCGCGTTTCGTTCACGGCGAGAACCGCCTCGACGATGCGCAGCGGCACATCGTGATCCTGCGCCGTCTTGACCAGCGCGCGGGTGTCCTTCGGAAAGCATGAGCCGCCGAAGCCCGGGCCCGCATGCAGAAATTTTCCGCCGATGCGATTGTCGAGGCCGATGCCGCGCGCGACTTCCTGTACGTCGGCGCCGGTACGCTCCGCGAGATCCGCAATTTCATTGATGAAGGTGATCTTGGTCGCGAGAAACGCGTTGGCCGGCGTATTTGATCAATTCGGCCGTGCGGCGTCCGGTATACATGATCGGCGCCTGATTGAGATAAAGCGGGCGATAAATTTCCGTGATCACCTTGCGCGCGCGCTCGTCCTCGGTGCCGACCACGATGCGGTCGGGATGCTTGAAATCGCGGATCGCGGCGCCTTCGCGCAGGAATTCCGGATTGGATGCCACAACAACATCGGCCTTCGGATTGGTTTCGGTGATGATGCGCTCGACGTCGTCGCCGGTGCCGACCGGTACGGTCGATTTGGTGATGACGACGGTGAAGCCCTTAACATTCGCCGCGATCTCGCGGGCGGCGGCGTGGACGTAACTGAGATCGGCGTGGCCGTCGCCGCGCCGCGATGGCGTGCCGACGGCAATGAACACGGCATCGGCCTTCGCTACCGCATCGCTCAGGTCAAGGCTGAAGCCGAGCCGGCCTGCCGCAGCGTTGTCGGCGACAAGCTGGTTCAGACCCGGTTCGTAGATCGGGATTTCGCCCCGCTGCAAAGCGGCGATCTTGCCGGCATCCTTGTCGATGCAGGTGACGTGATGTCCGAAGTCGGCAAAACAGGCGCCCGACACCAGCCCCACATATCCCGTACCGATCATTGCGATACGCATGCTGATCTTTTCCGAAAACGACCCGCAATGGTCGGCGCTTCTAACAGTTGCGCGATGGGGATGAAAGGCGTGCCCGGCCTCCGGTCGTGACGGCTAGGCGTCATATTCCATACACAAGCGAATCCAAAACCGCGCCGATGGCACCAATATGCCAGTGTCCCTTTGGCATTAACGTTCGTATAAGCGGATAGCTGCGCAGGGACACAACCTCTGACCGGGCGATGAAGAACGACCAGCTGTTGGCCCAGATTGCCGACTATTGCCGCCAAGCCGGAATGGCAGAATCGACCTTCGGGCGAAGGGCGGTCAATGACGGCAAGCTGGTCACGCGCTTGCGCGAGGGCAAGCGGATCACGGTCGATACGCTGGACCGAATCAGGGCCTTTCTCGGGGAGGGCCTGCCGGGCGGGGAGCGCCCGCCGTCAAAAGCCAGCGCCGCCGCTGGAGCGCCGCGATCCGCGCGGCAATTTCCGTTTTTTTGAAAACCGGCAGAAATATCTGCTGTTTGTCCACACCTGCAGCGAAAAGCGGGTGATCGCGCAGCGTATCGAATTAGAGCTGTCCAGCATCCATCCCCGGCCGCCCGCGTTGCGGGTGTTCGATGCGGGCGTGGGCGATGGCACCGTGTTGGCGCGGGTCATGCGCTCGATGCATAGCCGTTTCCCCCATATGCCGTTTTATGTGGCAGGCAAGGAAATCAGCCTTGAAGACGTCCGCCTGACGCTGGACAAGGTTCCGGACAGGCTGTTCGAGCACCCGGCCACGGTTTTCGTCCTGACCAATATGAACTACGCCGAAGCGCCTTGGCTGGCGCCACGCTCGTCCACCGCCGCCGCCGGGATGATCTGGCGCGAGGTCGCCCTGACAGGCCAGTCTTCCGGGGATTTCGAGGCGCAAATCGCCGAATTGCAGCCGTTTCTTGAGGAAAACTGGCGTGCCAGCGTCAGCCCGCGTTCCGGAATGCCGGTCTATGAGCGGCCCATCGCGCTGGTATTCTATCGCGAGGACCACCGGTTTTTGCTGGATTTGGTGATTCCCCGGCCTGGCCGGGGCGAGGCCAGTTTCGATCTCGTCATCGCCTCGCAGCCGTATCGGGCCAAATCCTCGGTCAATTTCCGGGCCAAAAGGATCATCGCACCGCTTGCCAGGGCGTTGCGGGCGGGTGGGCGGCTGATCGGGATTCATTCCTATGGTCATGATCCGGGGATGGAGATCGTCGAGGCGGTCTGGCCCGGCGAAAATCCTTTCGCGGTGAGCCGTCATGAGCTATTGCGCGCGGTGAAATACGAACTGGGTTCGGCGGGGCGCGACCTTAACTTTAACGCCTATGCCGACGCCCGTTCCATCTTCCGTTATGATATGGAAGCGCTGCCCAACGAGGTCATGGGGTCCATCGGGACATCCACGGCCTTTGCAGCATGGAATGCGGCGGTGTATGTCGCTCAGGTCGAAGACGACCGGTTGACGGATATGGCCCAGAGCGGCCGCTATCTCGAAGCCACCCGGGATGTTTTGCGCCGGCATAACGGCCTGTGGTTCTACGACGAATCCTACGTCATCTCGCGCAAGCGCGACTGACGTTTCATGATAATTCAAGCGGACCGCTGGAAGGTCCAGCGGAAGGGGTTGTTGATGCGCGCGTCTTACTTGTTCACCAGCGAGTTGGTGTCGGAAGGTCATCCGGACAAGGTCTGCGATCGTATCTCCGATGAAATTGTCGATCTGTTCTTCCGTGAAGGCCCCAAGGCGGGCATCGATCCATGGGCAATCCGCGCCGCGTGCGAGACGCTTGCGACGACCAATCAGGTGGTGATCGCCGGAGAAACCCGCGGACCGGCCAGCGTAACCAAAGACTGGATCGCGCATGTCGCGCGCATGGCCATCAAGGATATCGGCTACGAGCAGGAAGGCTTTCACTGGGACAAATGCGACATCAAGGTGTTGCTGCATCCGCAATCGGCGGACATCGCCCAGGGCGTCGATGCGCTTCAGCCCGGCACCAATAAGGAAGAAGGCGCGGGCGACCAGGGCATCATGTTCGGCTATGCCTGCAACGAGACGCCGGAGCTGATGCCGGCGCCGATCCATTACGCGCACAAGATTTTGCGCCTGATCTCCGAAGCGCGCCATGCGGGCACGGAAGCCGTGCTCGGTCCTGACTCCAAGAGCCAGGTGACGGTGCGTTATGAAAACGGCAAGCCGGTCGGCGTGACCCAGATCGTCGTGTCGCATCAGCATCTGGTCGAAAGCCTGACCTCCGCCAAGGTGCGCGAGCTGGTCGAGCCCTATGTGCGCAAGGCTTTGCCCGATGGTTGGATCAGCAAGGATACGATCTGGCACGTCAATCCGACCGGCAAGTTCTACATCGGCGGTCCGGATGGTGACGCAGGCCTGACCGGCCGCAAGATCATCGTCGATACTTACGGTGGCGCGGCTCCGCATGGCGGCGGCGCGTTCTCCGGCAAGGATCCGACCAAGGTTGATCGCTCGGCCGCTTATGCTGCACGCTACCTCGCGAAGAACGTGGTTGCCGCAGGTCTCGCAGACCGCTGCACCATTCAGCTTTCCTACGCGATCGGCGTTGCCAAGCCGCTGTCGATCTATGTCGACACCCACGGAACCGGCAAGGTTCAGGAATCGCAGATCGAGAAGGCGGTCGGCGAGGCGATGGATCTGACGCCGCGTGGCATTCGCAAGCATCTCGATTTGAACAAGCCGATCTATGCACGCACCTCGGCTTATGGGCACTTCGGCCGTGCGCCGGATGCCGAAGGCGGATTTTCCTGGGAGAAGACCGATCTGGTCGACGCGCTGAAGCGCGCGATCTGAGGATTGATAAAGCAAGCCGCATCGTTGGGGCGTCATGGCCGGACTTGTTCCGGCCATCCACGTCTTCCTTGCTGCGGCGCTATTAAGACGTGGATGCCCGCGACATGCGCGGGCATGACGAAAACATAGATCGCAGACGCTTGACAGCATCTGTCTGATATAGAGGACACTTCATGAGCACCGCTGCAGCGAAATCATCTTCATTCTCCGATTACATCGTCAAGGACATCAGCCTTGCCGCGTTCGGCCGCAAGGAAATTGACATTGCCGAAACGGAAATGCCGGGCCTGATGGCGACCCGCGCCGAGTTCGGCGCCTCAAAGCCGCTGAAGGGAGCACGCATCGCGGGCTCTCTGCACATGACGATTTAGACAGCGGTGCTGATTGAAACGCTGAAAGCGCTGGGCGCGGATATCCGCTGGGTGTCGTGCAACATCTATTCGACGCAGGATCACGCGGCCGCCGCAATCGCCGCAGCCGGCATTCCGGTGTTTGCTTATAAGGGCGAGACGCTCACTGAATACTGGGATTACACCGCCAAGCTGTTTGACTGGCACGGCGGCGGCGCGCCCAACATGATCCTCGACGATGGCGGCGACGCCACCATGTTCGTGCATCTCGGCCTGCGCGCCGAAAACGGCGATACCGCATTCCTCGACAAGCCCGGCAGCGAGGAAGAGGAAGTGTTCTTCGCGTTGCTGAAGAAGAAGCTCGCCGAGAAGCCGAAGGGCTGGTTTGCCGAGATCGCCAAGAACATCAAGGGCGTTTCGGAAGAAACCACCACGGGCGTCAATCGTCTTTATCAGCTCGCCGCCGCCGGCAAGCTGCTGTTCCCGGCGATCAACGTCAACGACAGCGTCACCAAATCGAAATTCGACAATCTCTACGGTTGCCGTGAATCACTTGTCGACGCGATCCGTCGCGGTACCGACGTGATGATGTCGGGCAAGGTTGCATTCGTTGCCGGCTTCGGCGACGTCGGCAAGGGCTCGGCCGCATCGCTGCGTCAGGCCGGTTGCCGCGTCATGGTGTCCGAGGTCGATCCGATCTGCGCGCTTCAGGCTGCGATGGAAGGCTATGAGGTCGTCACCATCGAGGACGCGCTGCCGCGCGCGGACATCTATGTGACAGCTACCGGCAACAAGGACATCATCACCCTTGAGCATATGCGCGGGATGAAGGATCGGGCCATCGTCTGCAACATCGGCCACTTCGACAACGAAATTCAGGTGTCGCACCTGAAGAATTTCAAGTGGAACAACATCAAGCCGCAGGTCGATGAGATCGAGCTCGCATCTGGCCGGCGCATCATTCTGCTGTCGGAAGGTCGCCTCGTGAATCTCGGAAACGCCATGGGGCATCCGTCGTTCGTGATGTCGGCGTCATTCACCAACCAGACGATCGCGCAGATCGAGCTGTGGACCAATTCGGGCAAGTACGAGAAAAAGGTCTACACGCTGCCGAAGCATCTCGATGAGAAGGTTGCCATGCTTCATCTTGAAAAGATCGGCGTGAAGCTGACCAAGCTGCGTCCCGATCAGGCCGCCTACATCGGAGTTCCGGAGCACGGTCCGTTCAAGTCCGATCATTACCGGTATTGATTGCACACCTCGCAGTACCGCGAGGCCGAACAACAAAAGCCCCGGAGCGATCCGGGGCTTTTTGCTGGGAATAATTTTCGGCTACAGCGCTCGACAAACGTCGAGCCTTCTATAAAATTCATCCACCAAGGTTTTTGCTTGCTGTTTTTATTGCCCGCCTCGATCGTGTTCGAGCGAAGCATGCCGCCGGACTTGATCCGGTGGTTGATACCGGTTTGCATTAGAGCGCGACTGGGGATTTAAGCCCGGATAAAAGCGGTCTAGGGTTGTAAGCCTTCTAGCTATCCAGTTTTTGGATGTGCGATGGCTCCTGAATCGATTTGATCGTTTGTGTTATTTCCAGACTGGCCATCGAAAGCAGATATACTGCCATTTTTTGGTCGAGCCTTTCGGCAAGTTCCTTCGTTGATTTAATTATGGAGCTAAGCTCCCTCAGTTCTTTTTGCGTTTGCATACGTTCAGCCCTCGGGGACTGTGAATGGATTTTGAGAAACCAGATGATGGGCCGTCGATGATGCCGACGGAGTTGTCAGATACATCCGATCCGGCCACGAACATTCTGCCGGTCGAAGGGTTGGAGTTGATGCACGCATTCGTCAGAATCCGATCGGTGGCCGATCGGCGCAAGGTTATTGAATTTGCGAAAGATCTGGCGCGACACACTGGAAGTTAATTCCGTCGCGTGGAAATCTTTCACCCGTTACCTCCGGAACCTTAACGACAGGCCGGGGGCTGGCTACTGGCCAGTTCTTGCCATTGACCCCGATCGCGTGACTATCCGGGGCTAAACTTAAACGGCGAAGGGGCTATTGCGGCTCAGGGAACGGATCCTGTCACCGTGCAAGCGAGAGACTGGCGCTTTCCGAAATTCAAAGCGGCGGCGCCTCGATAACCGTCAAACCAGATGCCACGTCCCGCGTATCGATAGCCGGTTCCCATGGGAATCAGCCGCATCGAGACGCCGCGACCCTGTCCGGTCATGAGTGTGCCGGTCACAACGTCGCCCAGCTCGCTCACCGCTTGCGGGCAGAACGGATAATCGCGCCCGTTTTCGCAGGACAGAACGAATTCGTCGCAGGCGATGCCAGCGCGAGGGCGGAGAGGCCGATCGCTGGCGAAAACCGGCCCTATTGAGCCGGAAATGGCCAAAACGACCGCCAAAGCGCTGGCGGCGCTGGTTGACGAGATTAATCGATTTTTCGAGAAACAGTTAATAGCGCAACTCATCAAACTCCTGCCCTTTCGACGCAGCCTGCAGCAACAGTGTGGGGTGAAACTCTACGCGTCAAGGTTCCACCCAGCTCTCAAAAAAATCTGAGAAATCCGTATTTTAGCGGCTTAACCAACGCCCTGATAACTCCCGGCTCCAGCACGGTTTTCCTTGACCGGCGACGGCCTGTCGGCGATTGTCGACCTTAACAAACGATTAATTTGCGGCAGGCGAATTAAACCGCCTTTGCCGCAAATTTATTTTAAGGCAGGTCGATGAACGAACGCATCGTTGTCGCGCAGGCGACCAGTTCGCGGATTTCCAATTCCGCTGGACCGGACAGCGTCAAAATCACGAAGCCGCAAGGCGACCAGGCGATTACGCTCGAACTCGGTTACGATCACGGCGCGAAGCTCGACCTGTCAGCGATCGCGAACGAGAAACTGACGCTCGTGCATGCCGGCACGAAGCTGATCATTTTATTCGACAACCAATCCACCGTGACCGTCGAGCCGTTCTTCAATTCGTCCGGCAAGCCGTTTGCCGATCTGAATGTCGAACTCGGGGCGGGCCGCGATGTAAACGGCGAGCAATTCGCCGCGCTGTTTCCGATCACCGAAGACCAATCGGTTCTGCCTGCTGCCGGAAACGGCAATGCTCCTTCCAGCGGTGCAGACTTCCATGATGTGCTTCGATACAGTTGAACCCGGGCGGCGGCTCGGCACCGCTTGCGCTTGCTGGGGCAGGAAGAACTGCCGCAGTTTGCGCAGGACGACAGGCGAAACGTTGCGCCTCTGGACATTTTTGCGCTGCCGGCGGCGACAACTTTGCCCATGGTTCAGCCGAGTGCCGCTGGATCATTCGGTCAGCGCTCGCTGCTGAATCGGATCTCGACACAGTTGAAACTCTTCCGTCCGCGTCTCCCGGCGATCTTGCCGCAGGTTTTACTGCCGGCTCCAATCCCGGCGGACGCGGCGAGACAGCCGAATTTCGCGGCGTCGCCTTTACGGCTGGCTCGCAGGCAATCGACATTGCTTTCGGCGGCACAGCGCAGGTTACCGTGGCCGATAGCAGCGGTCACACCGTTCCGTTGTTTTGGGTGGTGTCGCAGGGCGGCACGCATCTCGAAGGATTTCTGGTCGACCCGACGACGCAAGGTGCGCATCCGGCAATCGTGCTCGAGATCGTCGACAACACGTCGGGTGGGGGCACCCATGCGATTCATGCCGACGCTTTCGGGAGCGTCAGTCCGGTCGTCACGGTTACGCTGACCGATGCGTTTCCGAACTCCGATCCCAATCATTCAGGCAACGACGTCATTACGATCAACGGCCTGACCGTCGTCGCGACGGATGCAAGCGGCAACTCCACATCGGCTGCCTTGGGTCTGACCGTCGTCGACGATGCGCCGGTGGCGCATGCGGATACGGATGCGGTTGCGGCCAACCAGTTCACGGCGGAAGCGCGGCAACGTCATCACGGGCGCGGGCACGACATCGGCAGCGACCGGTGCGGACGTGCAGGGCGCGGACGGCGCGGTGGTGGCGGGTGTTGCCGCTGGCAACACCGGCGCGGACCTCGTCAATGCCGGGCACGGTGAATGCTGCGATCCATGGCAATTACGGCACGCTGACACTGCAAGCCGATGGCTCTTACAGCTATGTGCGCGACGCGGGCTCCGCCGGCGGCGTCAGCGATACCTTCACCTACACGCTGAAAGACGGCGACGGCGATCTGTCGCACACCACGCTAACCATCGCGATCGGCAATTCCGCGCCGACGGCTAACGATCCCCGATGCTGGTGGTGCGGCCACGACGGTGTCAGAGGCAGGGCTTGCGGCGCGCGGTGGCGAGCCCGCAGGCTCCGACGCGGCTGCGAATTCCGAGACCACATCCGGCACGATTGCGTTCACCTCGCCGGACGGCGTGCAGACGGTGTCGCTCGGCGGTCACCTGCTGACCGAAACACCGCAGACGTTCAGCGACGCGACAGGCTCAATGACCGCCTCGTACAGTTACGATGCGGCGACCGGCGCGGGCAGCATTGCTTACAGCTACACATTGACCGACAACACGCTGACCGATCCTTCGAATGTAAGTTTTGCGGTCGCGGTGACCGACAAGGACGGCGACAGCGCGCCTGCGGGCAACCTCACCATCGCCATCATCGACGATGCGCCGGTGGCCCATGACGATGGGGCGGTGGTCTCGACATCCGCGCAGACGTTGACGTTTGACGACGTGGCTTTGGCCGACGGAATGGAGCAGCCGCTCGCTCCCGGCTATCATTCGTTCAATTTGACTCAGACCGGTGTGTACAATCCCGGCGGCGGCACGTATGCGCCGCACTCCGGCGAGAACGTCGCTTTCATCGGCGAAAAGAACGGTCAAGACATTCCTGGTTATGCCGGAAATCCAGGCGATCCAGTCACGGTCCGGCATGTCGATGGCAGCAACTTCACAGCGATCGGCGCGTGGTTTTCTTCCAATGCATCCGATCCGTTGACGATGACGTTCTCGGCCTATGACGACAACAACCAGTTGATCGGCAGCTTTACGCAGGCGATCCACACTGGCCCGGGCGGCGGCCCGACCTATGTGGATTTCTCCGTTTTCGGCAGCGTCGATCACCTGACATTCGATTCGCCCGGCGGCGCCAACGGCGCTTATTTTGGTTTCGATGATTTCAGCTACGCCGACAATTCGACCGCCACCGGGAATGTCATCACCGGTGTGGGCACGACATCGCCCGCGACAGGTGCGGATGTTGTCGGCGCAGACAATGCCGCGATCACGCAGATTGCAGGCTTCGCGGGTGCGACGGATGCCACTGCGGACAGCGCAGGCAATTTTCAGGTCAATGGCCAATATGGCGCGCTGACCGTCAATGAAAACGGCAGCTACGCCTATGTGCGGTTCGACGGATCGCCACTGACCGCGACGGATATTTTCACCTACACGCTGACCGATGGCGACGGCGACCATTCAACTGCTACGCTCTCGGTCGCCATCAGCGATCATGGTGTCGCCGTGGGCTTGCCGGATGCGGGTTCTGCCAGCGTGGAAGTATTCGAGGCCGGGCTTGCGGCGCGCAACGGCGAGGCTGCGGGTTCGGATGCAGCCGCGAATTCCGAAACCACGACGGGCACGATCACTTACACCGCCGCCGACGGTATAGGCGTGATTCTGATCGATGGCGTTCCTGCGGCAGTAGGGCAGACCTACGTCCATGCCGGGATTGGTGCGCTGACGATCACCAGCATGGCAGCCGGGATCATCGGCTACAGCTATACGCTCGCGGACAACACCTCGGGCGACAATGCCTCGGACAGCTTCGCCATCAAGGTGGTGGATAGTGACGGGGATTCGAAGACGGTCACGCTTGCCATAACCATCGTCGACGATGCGCCGGTGGCGCATGCGGATACGGATGCGGTTGCTGCCAACCAGTTTACGGCGGAAGCCGGCAACGTCATCACGGGCGCGGGCACCACATCGGCGGCGACCGGCGCGGACGTGCAAGGCGCGGACGGTGCGGTGGTTGCGGGCGTCGCAGCTGGTAACACCGGCGCGGACCTCGTCAATGCGGGTACGGTGAATGCGTCGATCCATGGCAGTTATGGCACGCTGACACTGCAGGCCGACGGCTCTTACAGCTATGTGCGCGACGCGGGCTCTGCCGGTGGCGTCAGCGATGCGTTCACTTACACGCTTGAAAGATGGCGACGGCGATCTGTCGCACACCACGCTAACCATCGCGATCGGCAATTCCGCGCCGACGCGTGACGATCCCCGATGCCGGTGGTGCGGCCACGACGGTGTCAGAGGCAGGGCTTGCGGCGCGCGGTGGCGAGCCCGCAGGCTCCGACGCGGCTGCGAATTCCGAGACCACATCCGGCACGATTGCATTCACCTCGCCGGACGGCGTGCAGACGGTGTCGCTCGGCGGTCACGTGCTGACCGGCACACCGCAGACGTTCAGCGACGCGACAGGCTCAATGACAGCCTCGTACAGTTACGATGCGGCGACCGGCGCGGGCAGCATTGCTTACAGCTACACATTGACCGACAACACGCTGACCGATCCTTCGAATGTAAGTTTTGCGGTTGCGGTGACCGACAAGGACGGCGACAGCACGCCTGCGGGCAACCTCACCATTGCGATCATCGACGATGCGCCGGTCGCTCATGACGATGCGGCGAGCGTCGCGGAAGGTTCATCGCACGCAGTAAACGGAAATGTTCTGACGGTCGACTTAGGGCACGGGATCGATGGTTTTGGCGCTGATGGCGGCAGGGTTTTCTCGATAATCGTCGATGGCGTCACTTACACGTGGGACGGTCAAGCGACGATCAGCAAAAGTTCGGGCGGTGCATTGTCCGGCACCGCGATATCCGTCGATACCGCGCTTGGTGGTCACGTTGATTTTAATTTTGCATCGGCCAACGGCCATGCGGCAGGTGACTGGAACTATACCGCGCCTGCGCAACTCGTGAACGGGACGACGGAGAATTTTTCCTACGTCATCACGGATAACGACGGCGATCATGCCAGCGCGACGCTCGCCGTCTCGGTCACGGCCGTGAACGACGCGCCAGTCAACGCGGTGCCGGGCGCGCAGACAGTGGCCGAGGACGCCGTGCTGGTGTTCGGCGCGGGCAAGCTCATTTCGGTTGCGGACACCGACGCGAACGGCGGTAACGAGAAAATCACGCTCAGCGTGCAGCACGGAACGTTGAACCTCGCGACCGAAGCAGGGCTCACCGTGACCGGCGACGGCACCGGCCAGGTGGTGCTGACGGGCGATCTGGCTCATCTCAATGCGGCGCTCAACGGCCTCAGCTACAAGGGCGCGCAGGATTTCAACGGCAACGACACCCTGACTATCACCACCAACGATCAGGGCAACACCGGTTCGGGTGGTGCGCAGTCGGACACCGACACGATTGCCTTGACGGTGACGGCGGTGAACGACGCCCCGGTCAACACGGTGCCCGGCGCGCAGACGGTGGCGGAGGATACCGCGCTGGTGTTTGGCGCGGGCAAGCTCATTTCGATTGCGGACACCGACGCCAACGGCGGTAACGAGAAAATCACGCTCAGCGTGCAGCACGGAACGTTGAACCTCACGACCGAAGCAGGGCTCACCGTGACCGGCGACGGCACCGGACAGGTGGTGCTGACGGGCGATCTGGCTCACCTCAATGCGGCGCTCAACGGCCTCAGCTACCAGGGCGCGCAGGATTTCAACGGCAGCGACACTCTGACGATCACCTCCAACGATCAGGGCAGCACCGGTTCGGGTGGTGCGCAGTCGGACACCGATACGATCGCGTTGACAGTGACGGCGGTGAACGATGCGCCGGTCAACACGGTGCCGGGCGCGCAGAGCATCGATCAAAATCAATCGCTGGTGTTTAGCACAGGCAAAGTCATTTCGGTCGCGGATATCGATGCAAATGGCGGCAACGAGCAGGTCACGCTGAACGTGCAGCATGGCACTTTGAATCTTTCCACCGAAGCCGGGCTGACGGTGACCGGCGAGGGCACCAATCAAGTGGTGCTGACCGGCGACCTCGCTCACCTCAATGCCGCGCTGAACGGCTTGACCTACGCCCCGGTGAACAATTTTCACGGCTCGGACGTTCTGACGATCACTACGAACGACCAGGGAAATACGGGGACGGATCCGGGGCTCACCGGAACGGCAACCAGCGAGCAGGATGTCGACACCGTTGCGATCAACGTCAACGGGCCAAACCATGCCCCGGTTGCGGAAACAGATGGGATCTACGTGTCGGAATCGACGGATATCGTCGTGCCGATCGCTCTCCTTATTGCCAACGATAGCGATGCGGATGGTGATACGCTCAGCATTACGGCCACCGGAAATCTCGGGATCGGTGGCGCTTCGATTGCCACTCATGTCAATGCCGACGGCACCATAACTTTTATGATGCCCGATCTGTCCGGCAACCCGAACGGCAGCTTCACCTATACGTTGTCCGACGGGCATACGAGCGTCACGGGCATGGTCAAGGTCCACGACCTCAATATCAATACCTCGGGTGACATGTCGGACGGCATCCTGATGTCGAACAAGTCGTATCAGTTTGCCGATATCGATACGGGAGCAGGCAACGACATTCTTACGCTCGGTGCAGGTGTTGACCATTTTACCGGGGGTAAGGGCGCCGATATTTTCATCATCTCGGATTCGTCTCACCTCAATGCGGGCGATTCGATCAACGGGACGGCCGAAGCGGCGACGATCGACACGTTGACGCTCGACGACGTGGATCCTTACGACCTGACACAATTCGATATCACCAATATCAACTCCCTCGTTTTCAGCAGCAGCGTTGCCGGGAATTTCGACGTCACGGTTGGCGACGCCATGGTATCGACGGCGGACTACAACCAGGATGGTCTCGGCGGAGACCTGATGATCTCCACCAACATCCCGATCAGTCTCAGCACGGTTATCGATGCGTCGCATCTGACCGGCTCGAACCACATTCTCATCGACGGTGAGAACTTCAACGGCAACGATACATTCAGCGGCGGTGCGGGTGGCGATACGCTGACGGGAGGTCAAGGATCGGATATTTTGACGGGCGGCGGCGGCGCCGATCACTTTAAATATATCTCGACATCGGACGGCGGCACGATCACCAACCAGGCAGGCGCGGATCATATTCTCGACTTCAACGCTGCGCAGGGCGACGTCATCGATATTCTTGGATCTGCGTTCGGGGGCTTGACGGCCGGTGCCAACGTTGCCGCGATCTTCGGCAGCAGCGCAAACGATACGTTCAGCTCACCGACCGAGCGCTTTCATTACGACACCGCGACGCACACGCTTCTGTATGATTCAAACGGCAGCGCCAGCGGCGGGACCCAGGCGGCCCTCGCGGTGTTCGATAACCACGCTATCGTGGCCGCGACCAATATTCACGTGGTTTAATCGGCATTCGCTAGAGTAGCGCCGGGATAGCTACGTTGCTGTCGATATCCGGACTTGCCGAGTTCAGACTCTGCTCAAGCGGAGCTGTGATCGGGTCGGGGCAATCCATCAGGCGTTTGACGTAAGGCGTTGCAAACAGATGCACGCCTTGGTGATTGATCGCAAACAGCGGTGTCACCGACGACAGCGCCCGATCCTCGATCATATGCGCCGAGCGATTGTCCAGGATCAGCCAATGCCCATCATGGCGCGCGGCAAGGACCGCGTGATCTTCGGTCACCGACCGGTCGCGTAGGAGGACGATGCGGAGATCGTCGGACGAAATCGCCTGCTTCGCGCAACGCGACATATTTTGCGATCGCGAAATCTTCGCAGTCGCCCTGTGATGCGGCAAACGTTGCGAGCGGTCCGCTCCAGCGATCGGCTTCGCCATGTTGCACGATGTCGCTGACATAGCGGATGGCGACGTTGACGCCGCTGTTGATGTCTTCGAGCCGGTCTCGTCCGGTTTTCGCGGTGGCCGCCTCGATCAGTCTCAAGAATTGGGCTGCGGGCGCCGGGCAGTTTTCCGGATTTTGGCGGCAGCGATCGAGCAGAATTTCGTCTTGTGCGATCTCCGCTTCGACCCCACGCCACTTTCGCCAAAGCGCCCCTTCGGGGGCCTTGAAAGACAGCAAACCGAAAGGCTCGGTCGCTTCCAGCTGAGAGAGCGCCGATGCAGAGATTTCCGTCGTGATGTTCTGGGCAGGAACGGCGGATACCAGAATGGTTTTGCCCTATCGTTCTGTATCGCTGATCTGGAGCGGTCGAGTCTCGCCAGCACATCATTGATGGTGAAAAACCGGGCGGGTGAAAGGGCGGCCATCGGCGAGCGCTGCGAGAGCGCACGGCCGCCAGGGGACGATATCGGACTGCCTTGCGACCCGGGTTGGAAATCCATCAGGGCTGCGGGAGCGCCGTTCGATGGGAGGCTATCGCGATCCGACGGATCGGCAAAGGCTCCAGTGGCGTTTACAATAGATATGCCAGCCACGAAAAGCGTAGCCCGCGCAATTGCAAGGATCCTTGTCGCCCCACCCGACGTAAACATGTCGACGCCCCATTCGAGACTGTTCGACGTCTTTGCGACGATACGAGTCCCGCATTGTTATTGGGACGAAAGCTAGAGCCAGGGCTGCTTTGAGTTGGTTAAGCGGGGAGCGCGAGTATAAAGCGCGGTCAATTGCACGTTCTGAAGATCGTTCAAAATTGAACGATCCTCCGTGTTTTAACTGCCGGTTAAGGATAAGGCGTGCTCGCAGCCGCCGATCTAGCGCTCGCGAAGCGCTTCTTCGCGCAGCATCCGCGCAGGCTTGATGACATAATCAAGCACCGATTTCTGCCCCGTGAGGACTTCGACCGTTGCGACCATGCCGGGGAGGATTGGAAAAGGGCGATCGTCCGTCCCCAGATGGTTTTTGTCGGTGCGGATCATGACACGGTAAAACGTTTCGTTTTTCTCGCCTTGCGATGATTTGTCGTCCGCGATGGTGTCAGCGCTGATGCGTTCGACTTTCCCCTTGAGTGATCCGAACACCGACGAGTTCATAAGCCGAGAGCTTGACGACCGCGTCCTGTTGAGGCCGGATAAACGCGATATCCTGTGGCCGGATGCGCCCCTCCACGAGCAGCGTGTCATCAAGCGGCACGATATCCATCACGCTCCCGCCGGGCTGGATCACGGCTCCGACTGTGGTGACGTTGAGTTTGTTGACGACGCCGTTGACCGGCGACCGCAACTCCGCCCGGCGAACGCGGTCCTGGGCCGACTTGATCGTCTCTTCGAGAACGGCGAGATCGCCGCGCGACTTGGCGAGGTCCTCTTCCGCCTGAGAGCGAAAGGCAGCCTTGGCGTTGCTGATACGCGATTGCGTCTCGGCAAGCTGCCCGCGCATTTCCGAGGCCTGCCGATCGAGCCGCAGCATTTCGATCTCGGGGACGATTTTCTGATTGTAAAGATTGCGCGTGAGTTCGACCTCGCGGTTGAGAAGTTTCAGCGACTCCGTCAGGCGCACTTCCTGCTGGGTGAGGACGTCGACATCTTGATTCAGTTTTCTGTGCCGCGCTTCAAAGACATTACGTTCGGATTCAACCGCCTGTGGCGCGATCTTGACGAGGTCCTCCGAGAACTCGGGAGCGCTGCGGCCCTGCACTTCGGCCTCGATGCGGGCAACGCGGGCGGCATTCGCGGCGCGGCGCTCACGGACTTCGCCAAGCTCCGCGGCGAACTTGATGTCGTCGATCTTCATCAGGACCTGGCCCTGCTTTACGATCGCGCCTTCCTGCACCAGCATCTCCAGAACGATGCCGCCTTCGAGGCTTTGCAAAACCTGAATCTGGCGGGACGGCACGACCCGGCCATTGCCGCGCTTTACCTCGTCGAGAACGGCGAAATGCGCCCAGACGATCGCCACGCCCAGGAGGGCGAGGATCGACACCAGAAGAATTCGGGACGTGCGCGGTGTGCGAAGATCGGCTGCAGCGCGCACGTCGTTGACGAAGGCAAAATCAGACTGCTGCATTTTGCCCCACCGGTGATTGCGGCTGAGAGACTGGGCCTCGTCCTGCGGCCTGAAGCTTGGCGATAATCTGGTCGCGCGGGCCATCCGCGATCAACTGGCCTTGTTCGAAAACCAGTACGCGATCGACCAGCGCAAGCAACGAAAGGCGGTGGGTCGATACGATGATCGTCATGTCGCCGTTTGCCAGCAGCTTCAGTCTGTCAAGGAATTCAGCTTCACTGCGCATATCGAAGTGCGCGGTCGGCTCGTCGAGAAACAGGATCTTCGGTTTTCGGATCATGGCCCGCGCCAGACCGATCGCCTGCTTTTGCCCTCCCGAAAGGCTGCGTCCGCCTTCCGAAATCGGCAGATCGTAACCGAGCGGATGGTTGGCCGCGAATTTCTCCACGCCAGCCAGACGAGCGGCCTCGAGAATCTGTTCGTCCGTCGCCGACGGAAGGCCGAGCGCGATATTGTCGCGCAGCCTGCCGAAGAAGAGATCGGTGTCCTGAAGAACGAAACCGATCCCCCGCCGCAGATCCGCGGGATCGTATTGTCGCGCATCCACGCCGTCGATCAGGATGCGGCCATCGTCCGGATCGTAGAGTCCCGTCAGCAAGCGTCCCACGGTGGTTTTGCCGGAACCGATACGGCCGATAACGCCGACACGCTCGCCGGGCGCGATTGAGAACGATACTTTGTCGAGCGCATTTGCGGTTGCGCCGGGATATTTAAAGCCGACGCCATCGAAGTTGATGGTTCCCTGTTTCACCTGTCGCGCCAGGTAGGTTCGCGTCGGAGGGCGCTCGCGCTCCAGCGCCATCAATTTGTCGATGGCGCGAAGCGACGTGAACGTTTGGGTCGCGCGTGTGATGACAGCTGCGATGCCCGAAATCGGTGCGAGCACACGCCCGGCCAGCATGTTGGCCGCGATCAGTGCGCCCATGGTGATTTTGCCGTCGAGAATCAGAAACACTCCGACCACGATCATCAGCAGGCTGGTAAATTGCTGTGCGGTTCCAGCCAGCGTCAACGATATCGTCGACCAGAATTGCACGTCTTCGCTCGATCGCGCCGTCGCGGCGACGGATTTTTCCCAGGCGCCTTGCATCCTTGCCTCGGCGCCGGCGGCTCGAACGGTCTCGATCGACGACAGCGATTCAACGAGCACACCGTGGCGCGCGCTGGATTCGGCCTGCAGCCGCTTCACCGCTCGGTTGAGCGGGCGCTGCAGGACAAAGCCCACCGCGATCATGATCGGAAAGATCGCCACCGGAATCCATGCCAGCGGCCCGGCGATCATGAACAGGACGGCGATGAAAAGCAGGGCGAACAAAAGATCGGTTGCAGATACGACCGTGCCCGACGTGAAGAACTCCCGCACCGAATCGAAGTCCCGCATCTGGTTGGCGAGAATGCCGACGGATGCCGGCCGCTGCGCCATGCGGATCGAGAGCACGTGCTCGAAAATATCGGCTGCAAGAACCACGTCGAGCTTTTTGCCGGTCATGTCGATGATCCGGGCCCTGATCGTGCGCAGCAGGAAATCGAAAACGATGGCAAGGCCGAGCCCGATGGCGAACGCAATCAGTGACGGGATGGCGCCGTTAGGCACCACCCGATCATAGACGTTCATCGTGAAGAGGGGGGCGGCGAGTGCAAGCACGTTGACGATGAACGCGGCGATGGCGACATGGCTGTAGTTCGTCCAGAACTTGCGAACGACGCTCCAGAACCAGTGCGGCTTCGGCAGGTCGCCGGCTGCGGACGTTCGTTCGCCGGCGACCGAAGCGGGCCTGACGAAGAAGCCAAAGCCGAAATATTCTTTATCAAGCGCGGAGGCAGCAACCTCCCGCTGATCATGCGTGGTGGGATTAATGAGGGTCAGTGCGCCGGTCTGCGCATCGATTTTTGTCAGAATGCGCGTGGACTGGTCGTGGAAAATCAGCACGGCAGGCAACACAAGAGCAGGAATCTCGCCCACGGCCCTCTTGATGGGCTCGACCTCCAGACCCGCCCGCCGTGCGGCGCGCTCGAATAGGCCAACGCTCAGGCGGTTGTTTTCAACGGGAAGACCGGAGAGCAGGGCGTCGCGGGAAATCGCGCGGCCATGAAACGCAGCGAGAAAAATGAGCGCATCGGAAAATGAATCCGGACGATCAAGGTTAACGTGTGAGGAGCTGATCGGCTGGACCGGCGTGGTTGTGCCCGCAACGTTGGGATTCAACACGATTGTCCTCGTGAATGGGATGAACAAAACGGTGGCTTGAGGCAAGGTTTCGCGCGCGCCGGTATCCGCGGCCATCGGATACAAGCTGGATTTTACTCTTGTCGGGACAACAATGTCCCGCGTTTCGAAGGGGTCGGCCTGGGCTTTAAGAAAATAACACTAATTTCGCGGGAAGACCGCCCGCAGCCACGTCGGTTCGGATTGAAACGCCATGGCGTTAACGGAGGAATCCAGTGGCGCGGACGAGATCGCATCCGTCTTTGGTCCGGCCGCGCCGTTGGTGGCAATCCACTCTTTTGCGCCGGTCATCGAGGGCGCCAGGGTCTGGTTGGGCCAGCGCCGGTCGAAAATCACCCGGGGCGGTTGGTCGCCGACATCCGCTGCCGCCGGAGCGCCGTTAACGTTCAGCGGTTCCGAGCCCGACTGCGGAAGGCCGATGATCACCGGCGGAAGCTTGGTCGGCAGCAAGCCGACGGGAATGGTGTCCAGCGGTGCGGCGTCGATCGGCGGCGCGGTTTTGATGTATTCGAGCAGGGCGCCCATGGCCGCCAGCAACTGATAGTCTGCGAAAACAATCACGCCACGGGCCGCGGTGAGCGAGACGGCGGCATTGAAATACTGATTTTCGGAATTCAAAAGATCGATCAGGGATCGCTGTCCGAGTTCGTATTCATGGCGATAGGCAGCGATTGCCTTCTTGTCCGCCGCCAGTTCCCGCGTCAGCGCGGCGATGCGGTCTGCCGTAATCGTTCGCGCGGCCCAGGCTTTGTCGATCGATTCCTGAGCGTCGCGTTGCAAGCGGGCATGACGCATGGTTTCTTCGGTGAAGCGTTCGGCCATTTCCGCGCGGCGCCAGCTGTCCTGACCGCCCCGGAAAATATCCCACGAGACCACGACCTTGCCGGACATTTCGTCGCGCTTGCCGATGAACGTATCGGCATCGACGCCGTGCGACGCGCGCCCTTCGAGCGCCACGTTCGGAACGAAAGCACCGTCGGTGACGCGGAATGCCTGCTTCGCCGCTTCCTTGTCGGCTTCGGCGGCGAGCAGCGTCGGATTATGGCGCAGCGTGACCGCAAGCGCGTCGTCCTTCGAGACGGGAAGTCCGCGAAGCGGGTTGGGAAAGCGAAGATTGATGGCCTCAACGCCGACGGTCTTGCGGTATTTCGAACGCGCATCATCAAGGCTGTGCTGGAATTCCACGCGGGTTGCCTTGGCCGCTTCCATCCGTTCGATTGCCTGCTGGAGATCGCCTTCGCCGGCGCGGCCACCTGAATAGCGTGACTTGACGTTGGAGAGCAGTTCCTGGTGGTTGGCCAGATTCTGGTCCGCTAACGCGACAAGACGCAGATATCGCACCACGTCGATATAGGCTTCCGCTGCATCGAGGGCGATCAGCTCCGTACGTTCGCGAACCCGAAATGCGGCGGCATTCACCCGTGCCGATTGTCTCCAGATGTCATGAATGGATGCGAACCCATCGAACAAGGTCTGTCGCACCACAACGGAAACTTGCCGCCCGTTGAGCCATTCGCCGCTGGCGCGGGGCGGCGGAACGATGGCTTGCGTGAACTTTTCCGGGCCTGCGCGGGATTCCAGGCGGACCTGCGGCAGCAACGTGCCCTGGGTCTGGCGAAGCTCGGATTCGGTGGCGCGGCGATTGGCGGCGGCTTCACCGACGCCTGGATTCGTCAGTACGGATTGCGAAATCGCATCGTTGATCGAGAAGCCTTCGCCCCATGCTGCGGATGTCGTCATCAGACAACAGACCGACGCGACCCGAAATAGCGTGCCCATATGAATCATAAATCCCCAGCCGTCACCGACAGTTATCAAATACCGGTGGCGCTGGCAAAATAAAGAAATGAGCAAATGTGCGAAGATTTGGGAGCTTGGCGAGTAATGCCAAGCGCGAGCCGATTAAATCACAGTCATAATGGCTATCATCTGAGTATTGGCGCGAATATTCCAAGAGCGCCAAGTATAAAAGCCGGATTGAGTTTTAGACGATGGTAAATCAACGCTATTTTTCATTTTTAATTGGAATAAATTGCCTTAATCGGCACGGCCAACAACAGGTTGTTAAATTCGATTGTTGCGTATTTGCACCAGGGCGCGAATTTCGCGCCGTCCAGAGTGTCATCCTACCGAAATCGGAGGCTTAACGGCTCCGATCTCGCGTGAACGGGCCTCGATAGGACCTACAACGCCTTGCTGATGGTGGCCTTCAAGGTGCCGATACCGTCGACGCCGCATTCGATCTTGTCGCCGGGCGAAAGCGCTGCCACGCCCGCCGGCGTTCCGGTCATGATGATATCGCCGGCGCCGAGCGAGACCTGGAGCGATAGTTTTGAAATGATCTCGGCGACATTCCAGATCATTTCCGAAAGGTCGCCCTTCTGTTTCTCCACGCCGTTGACGGACAACCAGATCTTGCCGCGCACCGGATGACCGATCTCCGATGCGGCGCGAAGCTGGCCGCACGGGGCCGACGCGTCGAACGACTTTCCGATCTCCCACGGCTGTTCTTTTTTGCGCGACGCCATTTGCAGATCGCGCCGGGTGAGATCGATGCCGACGCCGTAGCCGTAGACGTGGCCGAGTGCCTTGTCGGCGGGGATGTTCAATCCGCCGCTCTTGAGAGCAACCACCAACTCGACCTCATGCTGAAAATCTTTCGTCAGAGGCGGGTAGGGGATGGTCGCGCCGTCCTGCGCGATCATGTCCGCATGCTTGGCGAAGAAAAACGGTGGCTGGCGTTCGTCGTTCCCGAGCTCGCGAATGTGCTCCAGGTAATTGCGGCCGACGCACCAGATCCGCCGGACCGGAAAGGCGCTCGCTTCACCGGCAACCGGAAGGGAAGGAATGGCGGGAGCGGGAATGACGAATGAGGCGCTCATGGATCGGATCTCGTGGCTTGATTAAAACAATGGGCGGATGTTTCGAACGGCCGGCCCGGGAAAAGACCGGCGTCGTCGTTTTATGCCGATGCCGCGACCGGCGCCAGCGGTGTGGTTTCACGGTGCTGCAGCCGGAAGAACGAGGCATAACGTCCGCCACGCCGCAGCAGGTCGTCATGCTGTCCGGACTCGACGATGTGACCGTTCTCGACAACGAGAATGGAATCCGAATGCATGATGGTGTGGAGCCGGTGCGCGATCACGATCGTGGTGCGGTTTTGGCAAAGGTGCTCGATGGCTTCCTGCACCTGCCGCTCGGATTCGGAATCGAGCGCCGCAGTGGCCTCATCCAGCAGGATCAATGGCGCATCCTTGAGCAGCGCGCGCGCGATCGCGACGCGTTGACGCTGGCCACCTGACAACTGTGTGCCGTGCTCGCCCACAGGCGTTTCGTAGCCCAGAGGAAAGCCCATGATGAAATCGTGGGCGCAGGCAGCTTGCGCGGCTGCGATGATGTCGTCGTTCGACGCGCCGACTTTGCCGAAGGCAATGTTTTCGCGAATGGTGCCGCGGAACAGATAGACGTCCTGTCCCACATAAGCGGTCTGCGTGCGGAGCGAGCGGCGCGAAACGTCGGAAATGGCCTGACCGTCGATCAGGATGGATCCGGCGGTGGTTTCATAAAGCCGCAGCAGCAGCGCCAGTACGGTGGATTTTCCGCCGCCCGAGGGACCCACCAGCGCGGTGACTTTTCCGGGCTCGGCGACGAAGCTCATGGCGTTGAGCACAAGTTCGTCGGGCCGGTAGCCGAAGGTCACGTTGCGCAGTTCGACGCGGGCATCCGTGAGCTTCAAGGCTGGCTTGTCGCTGTCATCGGGTTCGCTCGCCGGGCTGTCGACAATCTCCAGCAATTTGCTGGCGCCAATCAGACTGCTGTTCAGATCGATATTGAGCCGCGCGAGGCGCTTTGCAGGTTCGTATGCGAGCAGAAACGCCGTGAGAAACGAAAAGAATTGTCCGGGCGTTGCGCCTTTCACGACCACGCCGTAGCCGCCATACATCAGCGATGCGGCAATCGCAAAGCCGCCAAGCATTTCCATCAGCGGGCTGGAGCGATTTGAGACGCGCGCCATTTTGTTGGCGTTGCGTTCCACCGCAGCGATATTGGTATCGATGCGGGCACGCATCGTATCCTCGAGCGTGAAAGCCTTGACCGTGCGGATGCCCTGCAGGGACTCCTGCATGGTTTCGAGAATGTCTGAGTTGTTGGTGAATTGCGTGTGCGCGAGATGTCTGACGCGCCGGATCAGCTTGCGCAGCACCAGAATGGCCGGCGGCGCGAGAATGAGCCCGAACAACGACATCCAGGGATCCTGCATCAACATCACCACGACAAGGCCGATCAGCGACAGCAGATCGCGTCCCACCGCAGTAATGAGCAGATTGAGAACTTGTGTGACAGAGGTGGCGCCGGCCGTCAGCCGCGACAGAAATTCGGACGAGTGCCGTTCGGAGAAGAAACCGACGCTCTCTCGCATCAGTTTCGAGAACAGCCGCCGCTGGTTATTGGCCAGGATGGCATTGCTGATCTGCGACAGGATCACTGAATGGCCGTAAGTCGCGGCGCCCTTGGCGACGAACAGCGCCATGGTGACGATCGACAGCAACACGATGCTGCGAAAATCGCGGGCGACATATGCGGCGTTGATGACCTCACCGAGCAGCCACGCCGATCCCGCGGTGGTGGCAGCCACGATGGTCATGAGCGCGAATGCGACCAGATATCGCCGCCAGTAGATCGCGCCTTGTTCAGTGACCAACCGGCGGATCAAGGCGGCGGCGCGATAGGGATCGTCGGTGATTTTTCGTGGGACTTTGACAGGAAGATCGGTCATCCGCGTTCCATCGTATTCCACTCAGTGGATACAGGTTTTGTGAGCAAGGTACGCGCAAATAGGCGGCGAGGCACGACAATCGGCCACCCGGTCCGGTTCGTGCGAGACGTTCGATTGATTGCCCGCAATAAGCTGTTTTTTCAAGTAAAAACAGGCACGAACGCGATGCTTGCCACAGAATTTGGCAGGCTGATCCGGCGGCTGGTCAGCCCGTGGCGGCAGCGCGCTCTTCGCCGAGGGAACGCCCGGCAAGCAGTTTTTCTTCCCAGGCCAGCGCGTGGGCGGCGATGGTCTCGATATTGTCGTATTGCGGCTTCCAATCGATGGCCGAGTGGATGCGGCGAGTGTCCGCGATCATGGTCATGATGTCGCCGGGGCGACGCTCGGCCTGCTGAACCGCAAAGTGCCGGCCGGAGACGTTTCGCACGGCCTGAATCACTTCCAGGACCGAATAGCCGCGACCATAGCCGCAGTTCCACGTCGTCGAGGCGCCCCCGGTTGCGAGATAGACAAGCGCTGAGCGATGCGCCTGCACCAGATCGCTGACGTGGATGAAATCGCGGATGCAGGTTCCGTCAGGTGTGGAATAATCCGTGCCGTAGATATCGATCTTGGCGCGCTGACCGGTTGCCGCCTCGACTGCGATCTTGAACAGATGCGTGGCGCCCGCGGTGGCCAGTCCGACCCGTCCATGCGGATCGGCGCCCGCGACATTGAAATACCGCAGCACGACGTAGTTCATGCCGTGGGCGGTTGCGACGTCGTGGAGCATGATCTCCGACATCAGCTTGGACGTGCCATAGGGCGAAAGCGGACGCGTCGCCATCTCTTCGGTGACGGGCATCTGATCGGGATTGCCGTAGACCGCGGCGGTCGACGAAAAGATGAAATTGGAAATTCTGCACTTGACGGCGGCGTTCAACAGATTGCGCGTCGTCATGGTATTGTTGCGATAATAGCCGAGCGGATCGCGCAACGATTCCGGAACGACGACTGAACCGGCGAAGTGAATGATCGAATTGACCTCGTGTGCCGCGATCACGCCTTCGACGAGGTTTTCATCCGCCGCATCGCCGATGAAAAGCGGGACGCCTTCCGGAATAAATGCGGAAAGCCCTGTGGACAGATTGTCGATGACGACGACACGTTCGCCGGCCTCAACCAGTGCAAGAACCATATGGCTGCCGATGTAGCCGGCGCCCCCCGTGACGAGGACAGTCATGAAAATGCACCCACGTTGAATTGGTGGCGCAATCGTAAAGAGGACAGGGTGAAGATGTTCTTTGCGGGGGCTGCGATCTGGCCACTATGCTTAATGTTGCGTATAGAACGGGCACGACATGGAGCAACTCGTTGGGAATAGACCGCAAATCCGTGCAAGATCTGCAGCTCATCGTGGCTAATCTGCACTGGCGTTACTCCGGTGTGACGGCAACGAGCCGCATGGTCGCGCCCCATATGGCGGGAATGTTTCGTGCCGCGTGGCTCGGTCCCGATGCGCCGGACGGTATTGCGCGCCTGAGCCTTACGAACCTGCTGAGCCTCTGGATGCGCCGTGCACCGGTGATTTGGCATGCCCGCCGCAACAACGAGATGATCGTCGGCGTGCTGCTGAAAAGCCTGGGATGGCCGCTGAAGTTGATTTTCACGTCCGCCGCGCAGCGGCATCACACCTGGATCACGCGTTGGCTGATCGGCAGAATGGATGCGATCATCGCGACGAGCGAGGTTTCCGCGTCCTTCCTCAAGCGCGAGGCGACGGTGGTGCATCATGGCGTCGATTCGGAACGCTATTCCCCACCATCGGATCGCGCCGCCGCATTTGCCGAGTCCGGACTGCCCGGGCGTTACGCCATCGGATGCTTCGGCCGGGTGCGAACACAGAAAGGCACCGATCTGTTTGTCGATGCGATGTGCCGGTTGTTGCCGCGCTATCCCGATTTCAGTGCAGTGATCGTGGGGCAGATCACACCCGATCAGTCAGCTTTTGCCGACGAGTTGAAAGCCAAAATTGCCGCAGCGGGTCTGCAATCGCGCATCGTCATTCTTGGCGAACGCCCCATCGACGAGGTCGTGCGCTGGTTCAAGCGACTGACGATCTACGCGTTCACATCCCGCAATGAAGGATACGGACTGACGTTGATCGAAGCAATGGCGGTGGAGGCCGCGCTGGTGGCGACGCGGGCCGGTGCGGCCGAAATAGTTGTCGCCAATGGTGATACGGGCGTCCTGGTCCCCACCGGCGATGCTGCTGCGCTGGCGGACGCGATCGAACCGCTGATGCGGGATCCGGATGCTGCAGCTGCGATGGGCGCGCGGGCCAGGGCAAGCGTGGTGAAAAACTTCAGTCTTGAGGCGGAAGCGAAAGCGATTGCGGAGGTTTACCGCACTGCGCTGTGATTTTTAAGGCATTCAGCGACGAAGGCGTCGAGATCGCCGCCCGTAAACAAGTAGCCTTCTATGCCCGCGGCTGAAGCGGCTTCCATGTCGATCGAGCGATCGCCGATCAGAAAGCTTTGCGCTTTCATCACGGGCCAATGCTGCATCAAATCCAGGATCATGCCGGGTTTCGGCTTGCGCCATTCGCTATCGCGCCGATAGCGGGCCAGTGTTGCGTCCGGATGGTCGGGGCAGTAGCGGAAGTCGTCGATCCTCGCGTCGGATCGCCCAAGTTCGCTGCGCACCCACTCGTGCAGGGTGCGAACATCGTCTTCCGTAAACAATCCGCGGGCGACGCCTGACTGGTTGGTGACGACAAAGACCAGATAGCCCGCATCGTTCAGACGGCGTATCGCGTCGCCGACACCCGGCATCCAGCGAATGCGTTGCGAGGTTCCGATATAGTCGTCGTCATAGTTGATGACGCCGTCGCGGTCGAGAAACGCGGCAGGCCGAGAACCAAGCGGGTCGGCTCCGCCGTTCATCGCTTCGGCGCCTCGTTCGTCAATGCGTGCTCGATCTCGTCGCAGATGGCGTGTCCCGCCATCATATGAATTTGCTGGATCACCGGTGTGTCCTCGCTCGGCGCGACGAGCAGGACATCGCAGTGTTTGGCCATCTCGTGGCCCTTTGCGCCGACGAATCCGACCGTGATGAGACCCTGGCTCCGGGCAGTCTCGAGCGCCGCGAGAATATTCGGTGATTTTCCGGATGTGGAAAATCCCCAGAACACATCACCGCGTTGACCAAGGCCCTGCACTTGACGCGCGAACACTTGCGCGAAGCCGTAATCGTTGGAAATGGCCGTCAGCGCCGATGTGTCAGTGGTGAGTGCGATCGCGGGCCAGGCTGGCCGGTCAATCTTGTAACGGCCGATGATCTCGGCAGCGAGGTGTTGCGCATCGGCGGCGCTGCCGCCGTTTCCCGCGAGAAGAAGCTTCTTGCCCGCGCCAAGCGCATCGATGGTCGTCCGCGCAATCGCGTGGGTGGTCTGCAGCAGCGCATCATCGCATGCAGCTTCCGTCAACGCCGCCAAAGAGTTCTGAAAATGCGCTGCGATCCGATACTGGCTCAAGGGGCACCTTGGATGATGAGGTCGCTCGTTCAGTGGTAACGGTCGCACGGTCCCCGCGCAAGCATCGGGTCCGGTGAGATCAATGTGCGAGAAGTGCCCCGGTTTTGGCAACCACTTCAAATGCGACGGCAACGACATCGTTTGCCGGAATGTCCCGCATGCAGCGATGATCGTTCATGGTGCAAACCGGGCGATGGCAGGGCTGGCAGGGCACAACGGTCTTGGTTTGGACGGTCGCGGCGAGACCGTTCAGCGGTCCCCAAAGGTAGGGGTCGGTCGGTCCGAAAATGCCAATGGTCGGCGTGCCGATCGCGGCGGCGATATGCATTAGCCCGGAATCATTCGATATGGTCACACCGGCGGCTGCCATGGCGAGTACGCCGTTACGCAGATCCGTGCCGGTCAGGTCGCGAACACGCGGACCGCCTTTGGCAACGATCTCTGTGGCCAGCGACTTTTCTGCGGGGCCGCCGACGACCCAGACGTCGAGCCCACGCTCGGCAAACAGCCGCGCGGCGTCGGCATAATATGTCCAGCGTTTGGAGGCCCCGACCGAGCCCGGAGCCAACGCTATCGCGGACGCCTTGCCCAATCCATGGGCCTGCCGCCAGGCGGTGATTTCCGCATCCGGCACGACAAGTTGAGGAACCGGCCATTCCGACGGCCGCTGCGCGTTCGGTGGCAGCGCGAGCACGGCATTCTTGTCGACAAAGCGTGGCAGGGCTTTTTCGCCCCAGCGCAAATCGTTGATCAGTCCAAAGCGAACTTCTCCGACAAAGCCTGTCCTTTGCGGGATACCGGCCAACGCCGGCGCGATGGCTGATTTCCATGTGCGCGGCATGACGAGAGCGGTCGCGTAGTTCTGCTCGCGCAATTGTTTTGCCAGTCCCCACTGCCGCGCGATCGCCAGACGGCTGCGTGGCATATCCCATACGACGGCTTTGCGAACACCCGGCATGTAGTCGACGAGCGGAGCGCACAGGCTTGTGGTGAGCATATCCACCGGTCGGTTCGGCCAGCGATCTTTCAGAACGCGGACAACCGTGTGACCCCGGACGAAATCCCCGATCCACATATAAGGCACGATCAGGATCGGGCTGGTATCGTCCAGCTCCGCGCCGTTGGTCATGCCCTGAAAAGATGAATTTAAATTCATTATATCGATTTAGGTGGATTTCTGAACCTTGGGAATACCTTGTGAGGCTCGAACCGGCCGCAGTTCACTTTGCATCGCTGGATACCGGTTTTGCGAAAGAGACGCGAGCCCCGTTTTGCGCGCCGCACCGAATATCCGTCGCCAAAACAACTGTGGACGCATGTTGCTTGAGGGCGGTGACTGGGGCAAAGGTGGCTTTGGAAGCCTTGGTGCCGATCGACTTAACCAGGCTCATGTTTGTTTTTGATGCGCTTTCCTTGATGCGCGTTCCTGGGCTCGCTCTCACTCTCCCTGGAAGCGCACGGATATGAAAACTGGGGTTTCATGCTGCTGGTAACCGGCGGGGCCGGATTTATCGGATCGAATGTCGTCGCCGCGCTCAACGAGGCGGGACGCTCCGACGTTGCCATATGCGACTGGCTGGGGAGCGACGGCAAATGGCGAAATCTCGCCAAGCGCCGGTTGGCCGACGTGGTGCCGCCAGTGGAACTGATGCACTGGCTGCAAGGCCGTCGTCTCGATGCGGTCATCCATCTTGGTGCGATCTCGGAGACCACGGCCACCGATGGGGATGCGGTGATCGACACCAACTTCCGGCTGTCGCTTAAATTGCTCGACTGGTGCACGGCCAATGCGACGCCGTTGATCTACGCATCTTCAGCGTCGACCTATGGAGACGGCGCGCAAGGTTTTGATGACGACGCCGCGCTGCCTTCACTGCAAAAATTGCGGCCCATGAATCTCTACGGCTGGAGCAAGCATTTGTTCGACATGGCTGTGATGAGTTGTGTCGAGAACGGCGAAAAACTGCCACCGCAATGGGCTGGTCTGAAATTCTTCAACGTGTTCGGACCTAATGAATATCATAAGGGAACGATGGCGAGCGTTTTGGCGCGCCGCTTTGACGACATTAAAAGCGGTCGTGCCGTGCAACTGTTCAAGTCGCATCGCGAGGGCATCGCCGACGGCGATCAGCGGCGGGATTTCATTTTTGTCGACGACGTCGTGCGGGTTATCGTCTGGCTGCTGTCGCGACGGTCAGTCAGCGGATTGTTTAACGTCGGCACGGGGCAGGCGCGCAGCTTTCGCGATTTGATGCTGGCGGCGTATGCCGCACTCGGCTCCCGCCCCAATCTCGAATATATCGATATGCCGGATGCCATTCGCGGCAGCTATCAGTATTTTACCGAGGCCAATGTCGATCGGCTGCGCGGTGCCGGTTACAATGGCGGGTTCACGCCGCTTGAAGATGCCGTCGGCAGCTATGTCCGTGGCTTCCTCGACCAGGCTGACCGTTATCGCTGATTTGCAACAGGAATACGGGCGTCTGCATGTTCGATTTTGAAGCCCTATCGCGCGCGATGGTCCGGCAGACTGTGTTATGCATCGGCGATCTGATGCTTGACGAATTCGTCTATGGTGAGGTGTCGCGCATTTCGCCCGAGGCGCCTGCGCCGGTGATCGCGGTCCAGCGCAGCGAAATCAATGCTGGCGGTGCGGGCAACGTGGCCCGCAATATCGCAAGCCTCGGCGCGCGTTGCATCTTTGTCGGTCTTGTCGGGGAGGATGATGCGGCGTCGACGTTGAAAGCCTTGCTGGCCCGCGAGCCGGCAATCGATCTGCAGGTCGTTTCAGATCGCACGCGTCCGACGACGAGAAAGATCCGATATGTCTCGGAGCACTTCTCCACGCATATGCTGCGCGCAGACTGGGAACTGGCTGCGCCTGCATCCGATGCGGTCGAGAAGAAGCTCATCGATGCCGCGCTTTCCGCACTTCCTCGCGCCGATATCGTGCTCCTGTCCGATTATGCCAAGGGCGTGCTGACGGCGCGGGTGATACGCAACGTCATCGACGCAGCACGCAAGCTCGGCAAAAAAGTGATCGTCGATCCCAAGAGCGCCAATTTTGCGGTTTACCGCGGCGCCACGTTACTGACCCCCAATCGTAAGGAGTTCGCGGAAGCGAGCCGCAGCCGCGCTGGCAACGACGCCGAGATTGCAACTGCCGCGCGGGAATTGATGCTGCTGGCGGATTGTGAGGCTTTGTTGGTTACGCAGAGCGAGAATGGAATGACGCTGGTGCCGCGCGAAGGCGAGCCGCTGCATGTGCCGGCGCAACCTGTCAAAGTTCGTGACGTATCAGGTGCTGGAGATACAGTAGCTGCCGTTCTCGCGGTGGCGCTTGCGGCAGGAGCCGATTGGGATACCGCATTGCGATGCGCCAATGCAGGCGCGGCTGTGGCGGTCGGCAAGCAGGGCACGGCAACGGTGTCGCTGGCGGAATTGCGCCGCAAAATCCTTCCACACGCCTCGCTTGCCGCCGAAGACAAGATTGCAATGAATGAAGCCGATCTCGATATGCATTTGTCCGGCTGGCGCAAGCAGGACTTACGCATTGGCTTCACCAATGGTTGTTTCGATATCCTTCACCCGGGACACGTCAAGGTGTTGACCCGGGCCCGTGCGACCTGCGATAGGCTGATCGTGGGCCTCAACAGCGACGCATCGGTCAAGCGTCTGAAGGGTGAAGAGCGCCCAGTCCAGAATGAGCGTGCGCGGGCTGAAGTCCTGTCCGCGTTGGAGGCTGTCGACCTTGTGGTGATTTTCGAGGAAGATACGCCGCTTGATCTGATCACGCGGGTCAAGCCCGATGTGCTCATCAAAGGTGGCGATTACACGCGCGAGCAGGTTGTCGGTCACGAGATCGTCGAGGCGCAGGGCGGCGAGGTCGTGCTCGTGGATATTCTCGAAGGTTTCAGCACAACGTCGCTGGTTGCCCGCGCACGTGGGGGACCCACATGAGCGAAGGCAAAACGGTCAGCATGGATACGACCGTACCAGCCCGTGCGACGCATTCGGTTTGGTCGCGCTGGTTCGACGTCTGGCACGACCCGGCCGCGCGCGTGAGGACCGTGGATTTGCTTGGGGTCGCAGTCGCGGCCTCGCTGCCCTGGTCGACCTCTGCGGTCGCCATTTTCATGGTGCTCTGGTTCATTGCGCTGATTCCGACCTTCGATGTTCGTGCGCTGCTTGGCTCGCTCAAGCGCCCGGTTTCGGCGTTACCGCTGGCGTTCTTTGCGCTGGCTGTTGTTGGAACCCTGTGGGCTGACAGTACTTGGCCGGCGCGTCTTCATGGCATCAATCCCGTTGCGAAGCTGCTGGCCATTCCATTCCTGCTTTATCACTTCGAGCGCTCGCAGCGAGGCCTTTGGGTTCTGGTCGCCTTTCTCGTGTCCTGCACGATGCTGTTGCTGCTGTCGTACATTGTCGCGGCGATCCCCTTCACACCTGTCTCGCGCGTGACCGCTGGCGTACCCGTGAAGAATTACATCGATCAAAGCCAGGAGTTTGCGCTGTGCATGTTCGCGCTGGCGCTGCCCGGACTAAAGTTCGTCCGGGAGCGGCGTATCGCCTGGGCCATCGGCTGTGCCGTGCTGATGCTGGGCTTCTTCGCCAATATGATGTTCGTGGTGTCGGCTCGCACCGCGCTGGTCTATATGCCCGTGCTCTTGGTTCTGTTCGCGGTGCTGCATCTCGATCGGCGCGCGACGCTGCTCGTGTTCGCCGGTGCGATCTGCGCCGCATCCATCGTCTGGTTCACGTCACCCTATTTGCGGCAGCGCGTTGAAGCCGTGGCATGAGGAATATCAATTTTATCGCGAGGATCGCTCGGTTGTTCGTTCCACGGGCGAACGACTGCAGTTCTGGAATAAGTCGTTGAAGTTCGCCGCCATGGCGCCGATCTTCGGGAACGGCACCGGTTCGACGAAAGCCCTGTTCGAGCAGGATGCTGTCGGCAAGACCGGATTGGCGGCCGAGGTGATCGGCAATCCACACAATCAGACCCTTAACGTTGCGGTGCAGTGGGGAGTGTTTGGTTGTGTTGTTCTTTATGCGATGTGGCTTAGTCATCTCTTGCTGTTTCGGAGGGATGCCATCGCCGAAAATCTTGCCGCCTGGGTCGGGCTGCTGGTCGTTGCGCAGAATGTCGTGAGTTCGCTTCTGAATTCCCACCTGTTCGATTTCCACGAAGGCTGGATGTACGTTCTCGGTGTTGGCGTGGCCGGCGGGATGGTGCTACGCCATCGCGTGCTCGCTCGGGAACGATTCAGCTCTGAAGGTGTGGGTTTGTCGAAGGCCACGCTTTGACTGCTACGATCTCAGGGATCTACAGCCCTGTCGTCGTTCTGCGGCGGATTTCGTCACTTCGGTATTGGCTAAAATGATGCGCTTTTATGGTTTGACCTGGCGAAACTGGCTTATCGCGACGCACGATGCGCTTGCGACCGCCGCAGCCGTGCTTGCAAGTTTTTATCTCAGGTTCGAAGGGGTTAATCTTCTCGAACGTCTGCCGTTGCTGCTTAAGATTTTGCCGTATTTCGTGATTTTCAGTTTCGCCGTCTGTTACGTCTTCCAATTGACGACGACGAAGTGGCGATTCATTTCGCTCCCAGATCTGCTTAATATCGTCAAAGCCGCGACGATTTTGGCGGTCATCCTTTTGGTGATCGATTACATCTTCCTGGCTCCGAATCTGTACGGGACGTTCTTTCTCGGCAAGACCACCATCATCCTCTATTGGTTCCTTGAAATATTTTTTCTGAGCGGCGCGCGGCTTGCTTACCGATACTTCCGCTATACGCGAACACGCAGTCAGGCTCGTATTATCGATGCGGCTCCAGCGTTACTGATCGGGCGCGCGGCCGACGCGGAAGTGTTGTTGCGCGCTATCGAAAATGGCGCCGTCAAACGTCTTTGGCCTATCGGCATTTTGTCGCCGTCGCCTTCCGATCGCGGGCAATCCATTAGAGGTGTTCCCGTTCTTGGCGCCGTTGACGACCTCAACGATGTAGTTGCGGATTTTGCGCGCCGCGAGAAGCCGATCGAACGTGTGGTCATGTTGCCATCGGCATTCGAGGCTGACGTTCAGCCGGAGTCCGTGCTGACGCGCTCGCGTAAGCTCGGCTTGATCGTCAGCCGGCTGCCGTCGCTCGAAGAAAGCCGCGATACGCCACACCTTGCACCCGTTGCGGTGGAGGATTTGCTTCTCCGTCCGAGCGTCAAGATCGACTATGGGCGCCTTGAAGAGCTGGTTAAAGGCAAATCCGTTGTCGTCACCGGAGGCGGCGGCTCGATTGGATCAGAGATTTGCAATCGTGTTGTCACGTTCGGCGCCGCACGCCTGTTGATTATCGAGAATTCCGAACCGGCGCTTCATGCGGTGATGGAAGAGCTCGGGGCACGGGGCGCATCCGCCATCGTCGAAGGTCGCATTGCCGATATTCGCGATCGCGATCGTATCATGCGGCTGATGAACGAATTCAAGCCCAGCATCATCTTCCACGCGGCCGCGCTCAAGCATGTGCCGATTTTGGAGCGGGATTGGGCTGAAGGCGTGAAGACCAACATCTTCGGTTCAGTCAACGTTGCCGACGCCGCCCTCGCATCGGGCTCCGAGGCGATGGTGATGATCTCGACCGACAAGGCCATCGAGCCGGTGTCGATGCTGGGACTGACCAAACGTTTCGCGGAAATGTATTGCCAGGCGCTCGACCGTTTCCTTGCCAGCAAGGCCAACGGCAAGCCGCCGATGCGGCTGATATCGGTTCGGTTCGGCAACGTGCTTGCATCGAACGGCTCGGTAGTGCCGAAATTCAAGGCGCAGATCGAAGCGGGTGGACCGGTGACCGTAACTCATCCGGATATGGTGCGTTACTTCATGACCATCCGCGAAGCATGCGATCTGGTGGTCACCGCCGCGACGCATGCTCTGCAGCCGCGAACGGCCGGACGTTTCGGTCTATGTGCTCAACATGGGCCAACCGGTGAAGATCGTCGACCTTGCCGAACGGATGATACGGCTTTCCGGGCTGCAGCCGGGCTACGATATCGAGATCGCCTTTACCGGCATTCGCCCCGGCGAGCGGTTGCACGAAATTCTGTTTGCCCACGAAGAGCCAACGACGGATATCGGCATGGCTGGTATCGTCGCCGCGCGGCCTAATGAGCCTCCGCTTGAGACGTTGCGGAGCTGGCTGCAGTCGCTTGAAAAGGCGGTTACGACGGAAGATCGCGGTGTGATCGAACTCGTCTTGAAGGATGCAGTGCCCGAATTCAAAACCGGTAACGCTTGATCAATGATGCGGTGTTCGAGCTGTGCTGCGCTGAGTAGAATTGTCACGCCTCTGATCGTCTCACGTGCGAAAATCGCGTAAGCACGATCGCGACGGCGGCTGAGCCCGCTGCCAGAAGCACGAAGTCCATGGATGTGGAATTCAGAACGATCGATCCAGCCGCCAGCAGCGCCAGCCCAATATTCAATAGAAATACGTCGCGCACGACCTCGATGACCTTGAAGCCGTTGTCGGTGGCGCGCTGATAAAAATGGGTGCGATGGGCGACCCAGATTTTTTCCCTGCGTTTAAGCCGCAGAACCAGCGTAATCGTCGCATCTGCAAGATAATAGAGCGGCAGCAATAGCGCAGCCGCAAGGTGACCTTGGCCTGCAAGCAAAGTCAGGCACCATGCGATCAACAGGCCGATCGGGAAACTCCCGACATCGCCAAGGAAGATTTTTGCAACAGGCCGGTTGAATGGCGCGAAGCCGAGCAGGGCCCCGCCAAGTGCAAGTGTGACGATCAAAATGTCGGAAGTGACCACGCCAACAAGCGCGAAAGCGGCGAGGGCCGTTGCGATAGGCAGCATCTCCGCGACCGTCATCCAGTCCAGGCCGTCCATGAAATTGACGAGGTTCACGAACCACAGAAACGCAACAGCAGCAACCCGCGCTCAATCCAGAACGGAAGAAGTGGCACGACCCGGAGTGTCTCCGGAGTGGCGGCAAGAACGGCGACGGCTGCGGCGATTTGCAATAGCAACCGGGGCAGAACGGAAATAGGGCGCAGATCGTCAATGGCGCCAATCAAAGCAAGAAACGCAGTCGCTACGATCACGACGGCCAGCATGCTCTGGTTGGCAATTTGCTCCGGATAGATTTCCGCGATACCGACGATTGCCGCAACCGTTGCAACAATTGCAATTCCTGCGCCCTGAGGCGTCGGAGTGACATGCGAGGAACGGGCGTTAGGTCTCGCCAGAGCATAACGAACGAGAAGTGGCCGCAACAAGACGATCAGATACAGCGCATAGTGCGGCTGCAGCCGCCGGAATAAGCGCAGCAAGCAACGGCCACACCTTGATTGTACTCGTCATGCTGGATCCATCAGGGAATGCGGTGGATTAAATCATGGAGAGATAAAGCTGAAGCGTGGCTTGGCCGATCGCGTGCGCGGACATTTTCTTGACCACGAGGTCCCGAGCCGCAGCGCCATATCGTGCGCGCAGATCCGGCGAATTCGCAAGGATTGCGATTGCATCGGCAAGGGCTGGCGGATCTTCGATCGGCACCAGAATTCCTGTTTGGCCATCAATTGCAATTTCCCGGCACCCCGGTGCATCGGTGGACACCATCGGGCGGCCGAATGCCGCGGCTTCGAGTAGACTTTTCGGCAAGCCCTCGCGATGAGATGGGAGGGCCGCGATATGTGACTTGCGCCATAATGGCTCGATATCGTCGACATGACCGAGCCAGGTTATGCCCTCCTCACGACCCCAGGTTTGCGCCTCCTGCAAAGAGACGGATGCAGGGTTAGCTGAATCGGGTTCGCCGGCGATCAACAGTTGCACGTTCAGCCCTTTGGCTCTCAGCAGCCGATGCGCAGCGACCAATGCGCGAATTCCTTTGTCCGTGAGCAGCCGCCCGGTGAATCCAACCGTGATGGGTCCTTCCGGCTCGGGCAGCGGCTTAAGCCTGTCGGTATCGACGCCAGATCCCGGAATGATCACGATGCGCTCTTTCGCGATGCCGATGCCCTCAAGGGCGGCCTGGTCGTCGGGATTTTGCACCAGGGTCGTTGCATGCCTGCGGTTCAGCAGAAATCTAAGTACGCCAGTCAATACGCGGCGCAAGACGCCCGCGCGTTCTGGCGAGCCTGTGAACGCATATCCAAGTCCGGTGAGTGCATTGACCTGGGGTCTGCCGCTTCCCAGAGCTGCGATCCCGCCAAGGACACAGCATTGCAGGCCAACATGGTGCACGAGCGTGGGTGAGATCGCTTTTTCAACGCGCCTCAGGGCGATCACCGTCGACAGAGCCGATAAGGGCGAGCGGCCCCCCCGGTGAAAGGGAATTGGGTGCAGAGTAAAGCCTTCACCGCCAATGGCATCGGCATCCGTTCCTACCCGGGTTGCGACATGAACCTCGAAACCCGCTTCGCGCGCTGCGCGGGCCATCGGCAGGCGATGCGACAGGAAAGCCCAGTCCTCGGAGACGACATAAAGTATTGATCGTTTTAAGGGGGACACTCTGGCCGTTCTCTGCTTGGGTTTGGTTGGAATGTAGGGTGTTACAGGCCGAAGCGGAGAAAATCGACTTAGCATCTATCCTGTTGCACAGATTATCGAAATTCAAAGTGTTTTGGACCGGCGGAGCGGGGTATGCAACTTGTAATTGCGGCGGCGGCCTAAAGGCGGTTTAAGGTTTGCGCTTGGGCGCTCTTCTTATGCTCGAGGCGTCGCAATCTGCCGCCGAAGCCTCTATAGGTTCGCCCATATGGTCGAGCTCTTCAAAATCGGACGATAACGCGAATGTCGAAGAAAACTGCCCTGATAACCGGGATTACAGGCCAAGACGGAGCCTATCTGGCAGAGCTCCTGCTGACCAAAGGCTACAAAGTCCACGGGATCAAGCGCCGGACGTCGCTGTTCAATACCGACCGCATCGACCATCTCTACCATGACCCTCATGACAAGGGTTACGACCTCACCTTGCATCACGGCGACATGACGGACTCGCTCAAGTCTCGTTCGCATCGTGCAGGATGTGCAGCCGGACGAAATCTACAATCTTGCGGCGCAAAGCCATGTCGCCGTTTCGTTCGAAGAGCCGGAATATACCGCGAATTCGGATGCGCTCGGCCCTCTGCGAATTCTCGAAGCAATTCGCATTCTCGGATTGGAAAAGAAGACCCGCTTCTATCAGGCTTCGACATCAGAGCTTTACGGCCTTGTGCAGGAGGTTCCGCAAAAGGAGACGACGCCGTTCTATCCGCGCTCACCTTACGCGGTCGCAAAGCTCTATGCCTACTGGATCACTGTGAATTATCGCGAGGCTTATGGTCTTTATGCCTGCAACGGCATTCTCTTCAATCATGAATCGCCAATACGTGGCGAGACGTTTGTGACCCGCAAGATCACCCGCGCATTGGCGCGCATCAAGCTTGGCTTGCAGGAGAAAGTCTATCTTGGAAATCTCAATGCGCGTCGCGACTGGGGGCACGCGCGCGATTATGTCGAGATGCAATGGCTGATGCTTCAGCAGGAAAAACCCGAAGACTATGTCATCGCAACGGGCGAGCAGCACTCGGTTCGCGAATTCCTTGAAGTCGCGGCGAAGGAGATCGGTATTCTCGTTCGCTGGGAAGGCGCAGGCGTCGACGAAAAAGGATATGATGTCAGCGACGGGAAAATGCATCGTCGAGGTCGACCCTCGTTATTTCAGGCCGGCTGAGGTCGAGACTTTGTTGGGAGATGCCACGAAGGCGCGAGAGAAACTGGGTTGGTCTCCGGTTACGTCTTTTCAAGAACTCGTCACGGAGATGATGAAAGAGGATCTGCAAACCGCACAGCGCGACGAGCTGGTCAAAGAGCACGGCTTCAAGCACTTCAACTACAATGAATAACTGTTGAGCAGCGCTTCGCGCGGGTTGGGACGTGAGGCTTAGTTACAGAGATCGGTAGTGACCATGGCCGGCTTAGGCGCGATCGACCGCTATGTTGCTAAAATGACATTGATGTCGTTTCTGATCGTGCTGGTGTCGCTCACCGGCGTGATCTGGATCACGCAAGCGCTGCGCAATATCGATTTGATGACCAGCCAGGGCCAAACCATCCTGGTGTTTCTCGGCATCTCCGGTCTCGCAATCCCGCTGCTGATTTCCATCATTGCGCCGATCGCTTTGCTGGTCGCGGTGATGCATTCACTGAACAGGCTCGCGACCGATTCTGAAATTATTGTCGTAAGCGCCGCGGGTATGCGTCCGATGCGGTTTTTGCGTCCGTTTATTTTGTCGACGTTGCTCGTGAGTTTTTCGATCGCATTCATTTCGCTCTATCTTGCGCCGGAATGTTTGCGCGCTCTGCGGCGGTGGAATACCCAGCTTGGCGCCGATGTCATTGCCAATGTCATTCAGCCGGGGCAGTTCATCAAGCTCGATAAATTGACCATCCGGGTGCAGGAGCGAAGGCCGGGCGGCGTTCTTGTGGGTCTGTTTATCGACGACAAGCGCGATCCTGAACAGCGCATCAATATCGTGGCTGACCGCGGGACCGTTCAGAAAAATGAGCGGGGGTCGTTCCTTATTCTTGAGGACGGCAACCTCGAACGTTTCGAGGCCGGAAAACGTGACCCTGCACTTGTTGCGTTCAAGAGCTATGCGTTCGACATGTCACAGTTTTCAAGCTCGGTCCAAAACGTCACCTACAACGTGCATGAGCGACTCACGCCCGAGTTGATTTCGCCGCCGCCGGAGATCGCCAGCACGGCGCGAGGGCCCGGCGAGTTTCGCGCCGAATTGCATGATCGGCTGTTTGCGCCGCTGTACCCTTTTGTATTCGCGCTGCTGGCGTTTGCATTTCTCGGCATGCCGCGCACAACCCGTCAGAGTCGTAATTTTGCGATCTCGGCGATGCTTCTTACGGTATTGGTCGTTCGTATCGCAGGCTTTGCCTGTTCAACGATTGCCGTCTCGTTTCCGATCGCAGTGCTTGTTCAATATGCGATGCTGATGTTGGTCGGCGGGCTCAGCATCTGGATGATCCTGAGCGGGGCAATCATCGAGGCGCCGTCGGCTCTGCTGGACGCAATCACCAGCATCGGGCAGCGGCTGGTGCCTGCGCGCTTGCGTTCGTAGTGCCGAAACGGAAGTTTTAGCTAACTAATTAGCGTGTCCCGTGACTACCTAACTGCCGTTGCAGGATAAGCCACTGCTGCGCCACGGCAAGCGGTACCGGTTTGAGGCGACGGCGTTGTGCCAGGCGATTGAGGCCGAGAGCGATAGTGACGATGTCCATCGCGCTCTTGATAAGTTGGGCCACAATTCCCCAGGAAGAATGAACGATGCGACCGGAGACTAGCGCATAGCGCCATAGAGAGCCCATGAACACGCGGCGTCCCTGCAACATCTTGCGCAAATTAAGAACATCCTGCCGATAGCCCACCAAGACGTCGGGAAGCGCTGCGAAGTTGCTGTGAGCAAATGCTCTGAGCAAAAGGTCCTGATCCTGCGCCTTCAAAAGGTTCGCGTTATATGGGTTTTTTCTAAACCACTCTGCGCGGCCACACCAGGTTGGATGAGGAAATGGAAACCCTGAAAATGGGCGGGCGGTAATGTTTTCGTGTATTAGTTTGATCGGTAATGTGCCGATCAGCGTTCCATCGTGTGCAAAAACCACTGCCCCGCAACCCAACACATCAATTGTCGGGTCTTTTTTCAGGCTTTCAACCTGAAGCGCCAATCGATTGGGAAAGCAGAGATCGTCAGCATCCATCCGCGCAATAAAATCTCCGCGCGTTAATGCAACCGCCTGATTAAGCCTCGCCGCGAGCCCAGCGGAATGCGGCTCACGAACGAGCCGAATACGAGGATCGGTTACATTGCCTACGATTTCGGCACTCGCGTCGCTGGAGCCATCGTCAATGACGATCAGCTCCCAGTCACTGAGCGTTTGCAGTTGAACGGACCGAATAGCCGCGCCGACAGTGGCTGCACTGTTGCGCATCGACATAATGATCGAGACCAACGGGCGCGCTGAATTTGCCAGATTTTCCATCATCAGCTTTCAGCGTAGAACAATCGGCCCGGCAAGCCACTTGCACGATAGGTGACCGCGCCGCCAAGTCTCCAGGATAGTTCGAATACCAGCCGCCGGGCCGCACGGGAAGCGCGTTGTCTTCCAAAGGCGACAGTGCACAAAGCGACCAGCGCTGCACGAATCCAGCTGATCGAGCCTCGGCTCCGGTAGCGACTGACAGCGAGGTCGAGATCGTCGACTGACAAGGTCCAAGCTTGATTTGTTCTATCTTCAATCGACCGTAATCGGTCCAGGATTGCAGAAAAACGGCGTGCGTATGTATGTTCCGAGACCGTTCGGTTGTGGCCCGCTTGCGCGATATTGTCACGCTCCTCCGGCCTAGAGAGGAAGTATCGCGTTTTGTCAACGAGCTCTTCTGGTGAACTAAACGTAGCAATTTCACGATCGATCGCGAAATACGTGTCGAGCTTCGGTGCGAATTCTGTCAGCAGAAAGCCTCCCGAACAAGGCACTTCGAATGTCCGTGCTTTGATCTGCCGTCCGCTCATATTCGTCGCGCTTAAGAGGCCTTGACCCGAGCCGGAGAAATTCAGCGAAATCTTCGAAGTTCGAAAAATTTGCAAGATTTCTGCGGAGCTCGACAACGCCATTTTCAGTGCCATGACCGAAGCACGATACAGCAATTCCATTGCGACGTAACGCGGCGATCCAATCGGCTCGATAACCATACATGCTGCCGACGAAGCTCACATCGTAACGGCACGATTTTGACGGGATGGGCGCAGCCACAGTTGCCGATCCGAGCCGGCCCATTGTGAGAGAAAAACGTTGGCGAGACCCTGAGAGGCGCGCAATTTTTGGCTGCTGCAAGGTCGGTTGTAACGTGCAGGTCGACATGCTGTGCGAAAAAGCATGACGCTTGAGCAAATTTCCAGGAATCGTCCGTGCCCCAATTGACGATAAGTGCAGGAGTTTTGGCGCGAATCAGGTCGAGCGTTTCGAACCAGATTTCATAATGCATCAGGACGCAAAATATGACGTCCGGACGGAAGCTCATCACGCGTTCAAGCAATGCAACATTCAGATCGGCAAAATCGCCGAACAGCGAACGATCGCCCGCTATCGAAAAAATCGACCTCATGGCCCATGCGCACGAATGCCGCTAGGAAAGTTGACATAGTCGTAGTTCTCGCCACGCTCTGGCTTTCCATAGGCATACCTGCTCAAAACGCAGAGAATCCTCACGAACTAGTTCGCGCTCATGCGAACAGCCGTCACGTGATAGCCGACGGTGAAACGTTGTTCGTGGTCGAATCGATCCAGCAGCCTCGCGGCGAGGGGTACGCCGATAGCGAGGATCGGAGCGAGGATCAGCCAGACTGGAAGCCACAACATCTGACTATACAAAGGAGCGGCGAAGCCGAATGGGCGTGTCATGCGCACGAACCGGATCGTTTCTTGCGCGACGTGACGCAGGGTGCCCGCATTGGCCGTAATCACGATCGATTGAAAGCCCGCCTGTTTCAGAAAACGTTGATACCAATAGGGGGTGTAACCACCATAGAAATGATAAGGCTCCTGATGGATGCCGGAGCCGAGCGGCGCCGTCAAGATCAGGCGACCACCAGGCGCTACGATACGGCCGAATTCCTGAACCACTTTGATGGGCTCAGGGACATGCTCAAGCACCTCGGTGCAGATGACCACTTCGAAACTGGCGTCAGGGACCGGGATGGCGTCTGCCTCGGAGACAAAGTCGATCGGCGAATAACCGCCGTATCGCAGTTGGTCGTCCTTAAGTTGGGCGAAATCCTGGGTTTTGTAGTCGCAGTTGGCGAACAATGCACGATATGGGGCCGATCCTGCACCGACATCGAGTACTCTCGAACCAGCAGGTACTGGTAGCTGCTTGCTCGGCTATCCAGCATCACGATTGCGCAAGTTGTATGCGAACAGGTCACTGCTCGCGAATCAGTGTTTCCAATCGGAAAAGCATATCCAGGCCATTTCTCCGGCTTGCCTGACGGGAACCGCGCCACCGGCGCACTAATCCGACCAATGCACCAAACCAGACAAGAAAAGTGGTAACGGTCAGTGGGCCCGTCATCACTTGAACGATGCCGGTACTTATCTGCAAAACAACGAGAGCCAGATAGCAGCCGCTCATCGCGACGACCAGAGGCGTCGCGGACGAGACGTGTCCAAATTATTTCAAGGCAGGACATCAGATGCCGCCAGCAATGCCATCCCCCCGAAGACTATCAACAATGATCCGGAATAGATAGAAGAAGGCAATCGGGCCTGCCAATGTTGCGTTATGGTATTTTTTGGTTTGCTCAACCGTAAAGGGTGAGCCGCTGATCTTAGACGTGTAGATGTCAACCATTCCAAAGGTCCGTCTTTCCAGAGCCGCTTCGCGCAATAGCGAGATCCCTCGTTGCGGATAGGAAGCCACGGACATAACGCCTTCGAGTCCTGTCCAGCGGTCAATAAGGAGTTTGCCGGCTTCTGGAAATGCGAATTTGAAAAATGCGCGCAAAAGTTCCTTGCGACTCGGTTCGTTTGAGGCGGCTGGCGTCGAGGATCCCGGTTCTGCATCTATTTTGCGAGGCGGCTGCAACACAGTGGGGTTGGTTAGAGGCGACGATTGTCCGGTTTCAACGTTTGCAAGGACCACCCTCTCACCCAGCGCCCTTAGACCGCTGGTGAGTATGGGGATGGTCACGGCGCCAGCGAACCAAACGACCAGCAACAGGCTGACGCGGCCAAATTGCGATGGAGCAGGAGCACGTGCCTCCGATACAAGCGGCGGAAGCGTGTGAAACAGATAGATTCCGCGGCTATTTGTGGCGACCGATAAGATCGCGCCCTCGATACACAACGCAATAAATCCTCGGGTTAGGCCTGCTCCCACCGCGCAGTCCCACGTTGCCAACACCGATATCGCGAGCGCGAACCCGATGTCTGTCGTCCAGCTAAAAAGGCCGCCCAGCGGCCAAGGCAATTGGATTCTCGGGACATACCCTCGAACGATCAGGCCCATCTGCGCATTCGTAAAAAGAATCGCAAGCAAAACGGCGCATGCCGATATCCACAGCAGTGACCTGTATCTGGGATACCATCGCGGGGCCGCAAGTTCATCGGTTGAACTGTTGGTCCTGCTCACGGCAGGTCGACAGACAAGACGTCCCGCGAGATAGCCCAATCCTCCGATGGCTGCAGTTAAGAGGACGTTATCCCAAGCGGCGCTGCTTCCGTCGAATGACCCTGCCGGCTCAACATACCGCGCTGCCTCGGTCAATCCCAAATGGTTGAATACGAAGTGAAGAACCAACTTGGGCCAAAAGCCGAGAAACCAGGCAATCGCAAAAAAGAAATGCGAATATTGAAAGGATAAAAACAAGCCTGAATAGAGTACGGCAAAAAAGACGATGCTGAAAAAAAAGTAATTCAACAGTTCGCCAGGATAAAAGACCGCGCCCGTCGCTATCCCTAGAATGGTTAGCCCTGTCAAAAACGGTGTGCGCATCGAAAATCCTTAAGCAGATGCTGATTTGGCGATACGGGCGTTAGCCCATATGACGCTGAGTGTGTACACGGTTGCGGCTGCCGTGGATGCCAAAGCCATTCCCGTCATCCCCCATTTCGGCGCAAACAAAAAGGCGGCCGCAACAAGCACCAAAGAATGCAGAAATTTTGACGGCAGGTAATAGCTCAATTTGTTCCTGCGCATGCCGGGTAATACCAGTTGCTGTCCGAGATTGAAGATACCGGCCGAGAGCGCCAGAAACCAGAGCAGATGTTCGTGCCCTGAAAAGGAAGCGCTTGAAAACAGCGGCACAATCCATCGCCCGAGCGTGGCGACTGCAAGGGCAACCGAGAAAACGCCTATAGCGCTTAAAGCCAGATAATATTTATAGCTGCGGCCTAGTTGAGTGGCGCCCAGCGGATCTGATTGATAGATTACCGGAAGATAAAACTGGTTGATCACACTGGTCAGCATCAAACTGGGGGCTAGCGCGAGCTGGGCCATCAGCGAATAGATTCCCAGATCCTGCCAGGAAACGAAATTGATCAGCAACAAGCGTTCGCCGTGGCTGCCGATCGCACCCAACATGCCGAACATGACAAACGGCCAAGTGAAAGACACCATTCGCATCAGAAGCTTGTCGTCATCGTGGCCTTCGATGGATGACGGCTCCGGATACAATTCCTGAGGCCAATAGGCTGCGAATGCAGCGATTGAAAGCGGGACCATGATCAATGAGGTCAAAACATAGGCTGTCATGACATATGACGAGGAGCGATGCACGAGTAGCGCGATCAGCAAAATAATTGCGGGCCTCAGCAACGCATCTGCGATTTGCAGGCTTGCCACTTGTTGTCGCAGCCTTGCGGCGTTGATCACCGCCAGCTGGATTGCCTGAAGACCGGAAGCGAGTGTGTACAACGCCACGAGAGATGGTGATATCGGCACAAGGTGGTTGAATCCGCCAACGAGCAAAATCGACAAACATAGCAGCGATACCGAGGCGGCTAGCAGATAGAGTTTAACGAGCGAAAAACGATACGTCCCAAAGATATTTTGCTTCACGGCGATGGCAAGAAATCTCATCGCAGCTTGTGAGATGGGACCAAAAAAACAAACCTGGCCTAAGCCGGCAATTGCCAACGCCGCCGAGAGGCGGCCGAATTCATCAGGCCCCAAAACGTTAGTGCAAACCTTGATCGCAAGCAGGCCGCCAACTGCGGCCGCAAATTGGCCGACAGCGACCCAGGATATTTCCTTAAAGTGTCGAAGCCGCAATTTACCTGACAAATTCAAAGAACCCGCATCCATAATCCAGCAACGGAATGCCTTCGATAGAAGCGTCCTGGTGCAAACGACCTGCATCGTCGATATAGGAAAATTGAATGAGCCTCAGCTGCGAAAACATTGCCAGGATCGTCGAGGGAGAAAACACGCGATGAGCGTTGAAACACACCCGCTCTCTGCCAATCGGCGTGGAAAGATATAGCCTGCCATCCTGCGCAATCACCCGCTGCAGTTCGAGCGCGGCGCGACGCGCTCCCTGAGCGTCGATCGGATCCCCATAACGGCCAAGGCCGATATGCTCGATGACGTGGAGGCACGACACGCTGCGTAGCGAGTTGTCGGCGAAGGGAAGCCGAACGATATCGCCACCCACAGACGTGAGGCCGCTTTGATGTGTCTCAAGGGGTCTGTAGTCTACAAAGATAGTCGGCACATGAGCTGACAATACGCCGATCATCAAAACACTCGATCCGATATCGACATGCTGCGATGGCGGACTGCTGGCAAGCCTGCGCGCCAACCAATTTCCCTGGAAGAAATAATGCGGATCGAAAGGTGTTTTTTGAACCCGGTCGTCCAACCTTGGGAAGGTATCACTCCATAACACCGGCATATCGCCCTGTTGCCGCCGGAACGAGAACCAGCTCAGGAGATACCGGGGCAAACCTGGCAAAGCGATGATGAGCCGGGGGTCGATGACAGCGCTTATCCAGCGGCGAAACAGATTTGATTTTGTGCGCGCTGATTTCACAAAACTGTCCATGCTACCGCAGTCCGGGTGAACGCGCGTCACGCGACGGCGCCTGGATCGGATGGCGACGAAGGCAACGCGATACACCTCGAATTGCTTGCTTTATAAAAGATCGAGCAGGCTGGTCCGCAGTTGCGCCCTGCAATCGATCCGGTTGGCCGCTGGTTACGATGAATTTTCCTATCGCGTTCATGGTGTGAACGTCAAGCGTGCTGCTGGGCGGCAAACGGTTTTCTGCATGGGCATCTGAAGTCTGTGCACAGTTCTTTTCATTCTAATTATTTATAATATTATCAATGGTTTAGTAGATTTTGGTTCCAAACATGCAGCTTGACGTTCATGCAATGAACGCGCTAAGACCCGCACCGTAGAGGGCAGCATGAACGGTGTATTTCCCAGTGAGAGTGGCGAGGATGACAGGATCATTCTCGGTCTGCTGAATTCCGTCGAAGACGGCGCGACATCGCAGCGGCGGATCGCCGCTGAGCTCGGCGTGGCGCTCGGGCTTGTCAACGCGTACCTTAAACGCTGCGTCAAGAAGGGTTTTGTAAAGGTCAGTGGAGCGCCCGCGCGTCGATATGCTTACTATCTGACACCCCATGGTTTCGCGGAGAAGTCTCGTCTGACGGTAGAATATCTGTCGTCGTCGTTTTCGTTCTTCCGCCAGGCAAAAGCCGATTGCGTGCAGGTTTTTGCAATTGCCAAAGCGCGCAACTTCCAGAATCTCGTTCTTTGCGGCAGATCTGATCTCGCCGAGGTCGCAATTCTCTCCGCGATCGAGAGTGGTGTTTCCATTGTCGCGATCGTCGACAAGGATGCCGGCCCCTCACTTTTTGCCGGCAAGGATGTGTTGCCCGATTATAGCAGTCTTTCTGCTCCGTTCGACGCAGTCGTCGTCACCGATGTGCGAAAGGCGCGCGAGTTGTTTGATGAAGCCGTCGGTATGTTTGGAGCCGATCGGGTATTGGCTCCGACGCTGCTCGGATTGAATGCGCCGCAACGTCAGAGTGTCGTGCAATGAGCAGCATCGGCGAAGGGGCTTGGTACGTCGTCCAGACGCAAGTCAATGCTGAGGCAAAAGCCGCGCGGAATCTGGTGCGCCAGGGATTCGAAATTTATCTGCCGCGATATCTCAAGCGCAGAAGCCACGCGCGGAAAATCCAGAACGTCCCTGCGCCGCTATTCCCGCGATATCTTTTGTGCGCGTCGATGTGGAAACACAGCGTTGGCGCTCGATCCAATCCACCTTCGGTGTTTCGCGGCTTGTATCGAATGGCCCCGATCCCGCACCAGTCGCGCGTGGGGTTGTTCATCTGCTGCGCGCCCGAGAGAATGAGACCGGCTTCATCACAATGGACCGTCAGCCCGCATTTTCGCTTGGCGAAAGGGTGCGAGTTCTGACCGGCGCATTTGCCGATATCGTCGGATTGTTCGATGGGTTAGGGGATCGTGAGAGAGTTGCGGTCCTGCTTGATTTGTTGGGGCAAAAAGTCCGTGTCTCGATGGATGCGGATATGATCGCGGCTGCATAGGCCAGCGTGTTTGCGGCTTCGCCGCAAACGTTTTGATAGAACTGCCGTGGTCTGGTGACACGAAGTCACCCGGACTGCGGTAGCTTGTAAAAATACGACTGCTTGGGAAGGGAACGCGGATGACATCGTTTGCTTTGATTGGCGCTGCCGGATACGTCGCGCCGCGTCACATGAAGGCAATGCAAGCCGTCAAAGGCGATCTGAAAGTGGCTTACGATCCAAACGACTCGGTCGGCGTAATCGATAGCCATTTTCCCGACGCGCATTTTTTTACGGAGTTCGAGCGGTTTGATCGTCATATCGACAAGCTTCGCCGCCGAGGCGAGAAGATCGATTATGTTTCGATCTGTTCGCCCAACCATTTGCACGATGCACATTGCCGTTTTGCTTTACGCTCTGGGGCGGATGCGATCTGTGAAAAGCCTTTGGTGCTCAATCCGTGGAATATCGATGGTCTCGCCGAGATCGAGCGCGACACCGGACGGCGTATCTCGACTATCCTGCAGCTTCGGCTTCATCCGGCCATTATCGCGCTGCGCGATCGCTTCGCCACCAGCAACAAACGTCACAAAGTTGATCTCACATACATTACATCGCGGGGACGCTGGTATTACGCCTCGTGGAAGGGCGAAGATGCCAAGTCTGGCGGCGTGGCCACCAATATCGGTGTCCATTTCTTTGACATGCTGAATTTCGTGTTCGGTGCCGTGAAGCGCAACGAAGCGCATCTTGCGCGAGCCCGAGCGCGCAGCCGGATTTCTTGAGTGCGAGCGCGCTGATGTGAGCTGGTTTCTGTCGGTCGACCGCAACGATCTTCCCGCCGATGTCCAAGGCAAGAAGACCACGTTTCGCTCGATCACGGTTGATGGAGAAGAGGTGGAGTTTTCCGAAGGCTTCACCGACCTTCACACGCGAAGCTACGAAGAAATCGTCGCAGGCCGCGGTTTTGGCCTCGACGAGGTGCGGGCCTCAATCGATATCGTGTCAACGTTCCGGAATGCTCCAGTGTCATCCGGGCACGAATGGCGGCATCCGTCCGCGCGCCGAGGAGCCGCAAAATGAGTGAGATGCGGGAGGATCCGCGTTTTCCCGGCGCGCTGATTCACGTATCGAGCTATGTGGATGACGGGGCGGTCATCGGGCGAGGGACGAAAATCTGGCATTTCTGCCATATTCTTTCCGGCACCGTGATCGGCGAGAACTGCTGCGATCGGCCAGAACGTCATGATCGGCCCGCGGGTGAAAGTCGGCAACGGCTGCAAGATCCAGAACAACGTCTCGCTCTACGACGGCGTCGAACTAGCCGACGACGTATTCTGTGGACCCAGCTGCGTGTTCACCAACGTCAACAATCCGCGCGCCGAACGTGTCGCGCAAGGATGAATTTCGCACCACCCCGATCGGGCGCGGAGCCAGCATCGGCGCCAACGCCACGATCGTGTGCGGCCATGCACTCGGCGAGTACTGCTTCATTGGTGCGGGCGCGGTCGTGACCAAAGACGTGCCGGCATTTGCGCTGATGGCCGGAAACCCGGCGCGGCGGATGGGCTGGATGAGCCAGGCGGGCGAGCGACTTGGGCGAGGATCTGATCTGTCCACGCAGCAACGAGCAGTATCGCGAGCTCTCGCCGATGCAACTGATGCTCGTCGAGTAAGGGAGGCGTTTTTGGATATTCGCGGAAAGCGTTTTGTGGTGATCGGCGGCGCCGGATTGATCGGCTCCCACGCCATCGATCAACTGGTGCAGCAGGACGTCGGCGAGATCGTCATCTACGACAATTTCGTTCGCGGCACGCACGAGAACCTCGCCGCGGCGCTGCGCGATCCGCGCGTCAAGATCTTCGAGGCGGGCGGCGACATCACCCAGACCGACATCCTGATGCGGCGCTCAAGGGCGCCGACGGCGTCTTTCATTTCGCCGCGCTGTGGCTGCTGCAATGCCACGAATTTCCGCGCACCGCGTTCGATGTGAACGTCCGCGGCATGTTCAACGTGCTGGAGGCTGCGTCCGCAATGGCGTGAAGCGGCTGGTTTATTCATCGTCCGCGTCCGTCTATGGCGACGCCGTCGAGGAGCCGATGACGGAAGACCATCCGTTCAACAACAAGAATTTCTACGGCGCGACGAAGATCTGCGGCGAGGCGATGGCGCGCGCCTATCACTTCCGCTACGGGCTCGACTATGTCGGCCTGCGCTACATGAACGTCTATGGTCCGCGCCAGGACTATCGCGGCGCCTACATCGCGGTGATCATGAAGATGCTGGATGCGATCGATCGCGGCGAGGGGCCGACCATTCTCGGCGACGGCTCCGAAGCGTTCGATTTTGTCGCGGTCGAAGATTGCGCGCGCGGCAAACCTCTGCGCGATGGAGCGCGACGGCGACCGACCGCTTCTACAACGTCGGCACCGGTAAGCGGACGTCGCTGAAGGAGCTTGCCGAGAAGCTCTTGAATCTTGACCGGCTGCAACCAGCCGATCAACTATGCACCGCGCAGTCAGGCGACCCTGGTGCGCAACCGCATCGGCTCGCCGAAGCGCGCCGAGGACGAAATCGGCTTTATCGCCGCAATCGACCTTGATGACGGGCTGAAGCGGCTGATCGCATTGGCGCCGCACGCATATCGTCGAGGTCGAGACGCGCCGGGCCCGCGCGGCCTCGTAGAGAGAATGACCAGATGAGTGGAACAACGCGACGCATTCAGATCTCCCAGCCTTCCACAGGCGAAGAGGAATGGCAAGCGTTGCGCGAGCCGCTGCAGACGCGGATGGCTGACGCAGGGACCGAAGGTCTCCGCCTTTGAAAAAGCCTTCGCGGTGCGTCACAAGGTGCCTGCACGCGCTGGCTGTGACAAGCTGCACGACGGGACTGCATCTGGCCCTTGCGGCACTCGGGATTGGGCCAGGCGACGAAGTCATCGTTCCGTGCATTCACCTGGATTGCGACAGCGAATGTGGTGATCTATTGCGGCGCGACGCCGATTCTGGCTGATGTCGACCGCGGACCTACAACATCGATCCGATCGACGTGAAACGCGGGCTCACCGCCGCGGACGAAGGCGGTGATTGCGGTTCATCTGTTCGGCCTTGTGCGCCGATATCGAGCACTACGGCATCGTCTTACCAACGCAGTATTCCGATCGTCGAGGATGCGGCCTGTGCCGCTGGCGGCGCGCACAATGATGTGCCGGCTGGTGCTTTGGGCGACGTGGGCTGCTTTCTCGTTTCATCCGCGCAAATCGATCACCACAGGCGAGGGGGGCATGGTGACGACCAGAGATGCTGCCCTCGCCGAACGTATCCGCGTAATGCGCAACCACGGCGCCTCCATTTCGGAAGAGCAGCGCCATCATGGGCCGCAGCCTTATCTGCTGGCTGCATTTGATGTAACTCGGTTTCAACTATCGGATGACGGATTTGCAAGGCGCGGTTGGGCTCGTACAATTGGCCAAGCTCGATAGCTTTATCGAGGAGCGCGCAATGTGGGCGAACTGGTATCGCGAGGAGCTTAGCGATCTCGAGTTGGCTCCGCCTACCCGTGGAACCTTTTGAAGGACGCCACGCCTGGCAGTCATTTGTCGCCTATGTTGATCCGCAACGTGCGCCGCGATCGCGGAACGAAATCATGGAGACTCTGCACCAGCGCGGCATTGCCACGCGTCCAGGAACCCATGCGGTCCACATGCTTGGCTGTCTATCGCGATCGCTTCGGGTACAGTGCCGATGATTTTCCGGCAGCGCGAGATTGCGACAGGAACACGATGGCGATTCCGCTTCACAATCGCATGAGCGAAGACGATTATGACATACGTCGTCGAGTGCCTGCGCGAAATCTCCTGAACCTATGTGTCGGCATTGCGGGAATCTTGAGATCTGCAACGGCGATCCGGCGTTCGCCAGTCTTCTTACGACGGATGGCGACGCGATCGCGCATCGAGGGCCGGATGGTGAGGGTGTCTTCGACCGACGGTCCGCTGGGGCTTGGTCACCGCCGGCTCTCGATCATCGACCTCAGTTCGGGCGGGCACCAGCCGATGCTCAGCAACGATGGGCGTTCATGTGCTCAGCTACAACGGCGAGATCTACAATTTTCAGGAATTGCAAGCTTGAGCTCGAAGTGCTGGGTCATCAATTCCGTTCGAGGAGCTGATACTGAGGTTCTGCTCAATGCGTTGATCCAGTGGGGTGAGGCGGCGCTGTCCCGTCTCAACGGCATGTTCGCGTTTGCATTCTGGGACAAGCGCGAACGGACGCTGTTGCTGGCGCGAGATCGCTACGGCGTAAAGCCGCTCTATTACACCTGGCAGCAAGGCCAGCTCTGTCGTTCGGCTCCGAGGTCAAGGCATCATTGCGCATCCGACCTATCGCGCAGAGTCTGGATCAGGAGGGGTTGCTGGAGTATTTGACGTTTCAGAATTTCTTTACCGATCGAACGCTGTTCGAAGGTGTCCGCCTGCTTCCGGCGGGGACGATCATGTCGGGTCGAAGCCGCGGACCGGTGTGGTCACCACGTCGCGATACTGGGATTTTAATTTCGAGGAGCCGGACGATCTCTATGTGCTCGCGAGGAATACGTCGAAGAGCTCGACCGGCTGTTCCAGCAGGCGGTCAGCCGTCAGCTCGTCAGCGACGTCGACGTCGGCGCGCTATCTTTCGGGCGGCATCGATTCTGGCTCGATCACGGCGCTGGCCGCGCGGCAGCTGCCGCATCATGAAGACCTTCACGGTCGGCTTCGACCTCAATTCCGCGTCCGGCGTCGAGCTGCCTTCGACGAGCGGGAGAAGGCCGAATACATGTCCTATCTGTTCAAGACCGAGCATTACGAGATGGTGCTCAAGGCAGGTGATATGGAGCGCGTGATGCCGCGTCTGGCGCGGCACTCGAGGAGCCGCGCGTCGGCCAGAGCTATCCGAATTTCTATGCGGCGCAGCTCGCGGGCAAGTTCGTCAAGGTGGTGCTGTCCGGAACCGGCGGCGACGAGCTGTTCGGCGGCTATCCTTGGCGCTATTACCGCGCGGTCGTAAATGACGATTTTGAGCACTACATCGACAAGTACTATTCGTTCTGGCATCGCCTGATCCCGAACACGGCGATTCAACAGGTCTTCGGCCCGGTCTGGAAGGACGTCAAACACGTTTGGACCCGGGATATCTTCCGCGACGTGTTTACCGATGCACGGCGAGCGACCTGTCGCGGCCCGAAGACTACGTCAACCACTCGCTCTATTTCGAGGCGAAGACGTTTCTGCACGGCCTGCTGGTGGTCGAAGACAAGCTGAGCATGGCGCACGGGCTTGAGACGCGGGTGCCGTTTCTCGACAACGATCTCGTCGATTTTGCCATGCGGGTGCCGGTCAAACTAAAGCTCGGTAACCTGGCGGAGGTTGTTCGAATCAACGAGAACGATCCAGGCATCAAGACTGAAAGTTATTATCGTAATACGAAGGACGGAAAATTGCTGCTGCGAAATGCTATGCGCCGTTACGTGCCTGAAGAGGTGACGTCACGTGCCAAGCAGGGGTTTTCAGCGCCAGACGCCAGTTGGTTCAAGGGTGAGAGTATCGATTATTTGCGACGCACGGTTTTCAATGATCGATCTCGAATGTACGAGTTTCTCGATCGAGATGCGATTCAGGGCCTGGTTACCGAGCATCTGAACGGGCAGAAGAATCGTCGGTTGTTGATCTGGTCATTGTTGAGCTTCGAACAATGGTGTCAGACATTTTTGCCATAGCGACCAGACCAGGGAAGTGCGGCGCGCTATGACACTCCGTGTCTATCCTTATTCTGCGGGTGTTCCTGTGCCGCAGTTGTCCGCCTACCGAAAGTAATTCAAATGATTATTGTCACAGGCGCGTGTGGGTTCGTTGGATTTTATCTGGTGAGGGCGCTTCGGAGGGCAGGCTATCAGGTGCTCGCGGTCGATAAAATTGTGAACTCAGAGGCTGAGTTTCTCAAGAATAGCGGCGCGGCTTTCCAAGCCGTTGATATCACGAAAGAGGCTGCGGTTGACGAACTGCCGAAGGACGGGGTCACAGCCTTGATAAATCTGGCATGTGTGCAGCCCGCTAACATGCCGACGGAAGAATCCGACCCGGCTAGATACATTAGCGTCAATGCGCTGGGGACTGCGAATTTGTTGAAATATTGCAGGAAACATAATGTTGGAAAATTTTTGCATACGATTTCGCATAGGAACGTGCAGGGTCTGTGGGAACGCGGAGAGAAAATCACAGAAGAATCTCCGCGAGCTATTAAATACACGGGCAAGTTTTCCTTATTCAGCATTTCTGAAAGCGCTGCGGCTGACATTGTAGAATACTATAATCAGCAACATCATATGAAGTGCGTCATTTTTCGTCTGCCGTCGGTGTATGGTTTCGGTCATCACGCAAGCATCCTAATCGATGGAAAAGGCGCAAGGTCAGGGCTGGGCGTGTTCATCGATAACGCCCTCAACGGAAAACCGATTGAAGTTTGGGGTGACAGAAATAACGGTCGCGACGTGATCTACGTTAAGGACGTCGTTTCGGCTATGATGCTCGCAATCAGGGAAGAAAATGCAGGCATTTCGGGGATGTTTAATATCGCGTCCGGGAAGGCTCTGACATTGCAAGAGCAAGTGGACAGCGTTGTGAAAGTTTTTAGCCCGAAAGGAAGTCGTCCGGAAATCATATATCGGCCGGAGAAACGGAATTCCATCGATGCTTGTGTCTATGATATCCGCAAGGCAGAAAAGGTGTTCGGGTGGAAACCTCAGTATTCATTTGAAGATATGCTGATGGATTATAAAATGGAAGTAGAGCGAGGAGAGCTGAGTTTTTTGTTGGATCGAAAGCTTAGAATGGTTGCGGAGGAGGCGTCTGAGCGTAATGCGCTCTGATGATAGGTTTATGTGGCTACTAAATCAGGAGAAAGCGCATGATCGGTCACCTTGTTCCTGAAGACTTTCCAGGTAACGAGTTCATGGGAGACAATGTCCGCCAGCTGCTCAAGAGATGCGCCGATTCAGCCAAGCTTTTTCCTCTCGCCAAACTATGTAAACCCGACGTGATTGAAATCGGCGAAATGGCGCGAATACACGACTTTGTTTTTATGTGGGGAGGACTCGGAATCAAGATCGGAAACCACAATGACATCCAGCCTTTCGTGAATATTTGGGGGGCGGAGAAGCGATCTTGGGAGATTACATTTCGGTCGGCGGCGGATCGCAGCTTCTAACCGCGACGTATGACTACAACGGATTCCGCATGGTCGATGGCTTGCCGGATGGTCACACGAACACTCTGTTCGGTAAATTGGTCGTCGAAAACGATGTCTATATCGGCGTCAACTGCACGATTATGCCGAACGTCACGATTGGCGAAGGAGCTGTGATTGGCGGCGGGAGTTTTGTTAATAAGGACGTCCAGCCATGGAGCATATACGTTGGAAGCCCGGCCAGGAAAATCGGAGATCGGCCACGCCTCAAAGATCATATCAGGAATTGGAAGCCGTCGGTCTGAGGTCGAACTACATCTTTATGGCTGGCTTTGGTTTTATGGCGACAACCGAACTCTAGGCTTTTGATAGCTGATCATAAGATGACTGCCGAAGTTCTGGAATTGAACGAGCAAAGCGAAGTTGCGTTCGGTGCATTTCTTGATGGTCAGGATGATGCATTGCTTTATGCGTCGAGCAGCTACCGTCGTCTGTTGCGGGATGTACTGGGAGCCAACGATCGATATTTATATACGATCGACCGTGGAGGCGGCATCACAGCCGCGCTACCGGCATTTGTTTCCCGTCCAGGGCCGTGGGGATCGGTGCTAAATTCGTTGCCTTTTTACGGCAGTAATGGCGGCATTGTCGGTCGGCATTATGACGGTACGGCAAAAGCCCTTGCCGAGCGATTTTATGAAATCGCCATGGAGGCGAAGTGCGTCTCTTCGACGATCATCACTTCACCTCTCGATTTCACAAGAGATGGATGCTTGGTACCGAAATAATCTCGATTACGACGCTGTCGATGAGCGTTTATGCCAAGTGACGCCGTTAAGTGCAGAGAACTGTAGAGAGGGGCGTCTGATGGCGTCTTTCCATCAAAAAACTCGCAACATGGTCCGGAAGGCCGAGAAACTTGGGGTAGAAATAAGCGTCGAGAACGATATGCTCGATTTTGTTCACGAAATCCATGTTCAAAACATGCAGGCGATCGGTGGAATCGCAAAGGCAAAGAGATTTTTCACCACGCTCCCAATGTATTTTAAATCCAACAAGCAGTTCAGGATTTACGTGGCAAGAATCAACGGTGAACCAGTTGCAGCGGTTCTGCTGTTTTATTTCAACAAAACAGTGGAGTATTTCACGCCTGTTATTCGAGCCGAGTTTCGTAATACCCAGGCGCTGAGCGGAGCAATATTTCGGGCGATGTACGATGCGTCCGAAGTCGGCTTTCGATGGTGGAATTGGGGAGGCACTTGGACTACCCAGGAAGGGGTCTATTTGTTCAAGAAGCGATGGGGCGCAAAGGATCTCAGCTACAGATACTACGTTAAGATCCATGACAAATCGCTAACGCAGAGATCGCGGAGACAAATTCTTGATCAGTACCCAAACTTTTACGTTTTGCCATTCAGGCTACTAGAGCAGCAGGACTGATGAAGATTGCGATCACGTTCGATATCAGACTGGGCGCCGGATTGTGCGATCGATTTCGCTGCGGGCTTGCTGGAGGAACGCGGCGTACGATCAACGTGGTTCGTGACCCATTTCAGTCCTGCGGTGGAGAGGTTGCGATCTCGTCCGGATTTGTTTGAACTCGGCATCCATCCCAATTTCATGCCCGGGTCATCACATGGTGTGGAACCCGAAGCGGTCTTGAAAACCTGCATGAGCTTTGTCCCCGAGGCTGTAAGCGTGCGGACCCATGGCTTGCTTCAATCGGGAAATATCTTTGATTCGGTGATGGCGCTGACGCCCGTAACGTTCGACGTTTCGCTGTTTCACCCCAGGCACTGCATATCGATGTCGTGAAATATGAGCGCTTCGGTCAAGTTCTGTGGCGGGTTCCTTACGTTTGGGAAGATGATTACGTCGATGAAGTAGTCGTCGCCGCTCAACATGCCGCGGGAGCGCGAATTTCGGGATTTTCTGAGATGCTTGCAGTGCGCAAGCGGCATTCAGGTGTTCAATTTCCATCCCATTCATGTCTCTTTTGAACTCCAACGTGATGGATAATTACAACGCAATGAAACGTAGTTATTCTAGGCTGGCGGACATTACGCCGGCCTTGGCTGCGCCATTCGTTGAGACGGCACGTGCCGGTACCAAGACTGCATTGGGAGCTGTCGCAGATGCCGTCTCCGCGTACGGTGGTGGTTTCTTCATCCGGGAACTTCATCAGTGAGTGCTGAGTTTCAACTTCAGAACTTTGTCGAGGCGGGGCAGTTGATTCGTGCTGGCGTATTTATTCATTTTGACAACTCGCAAGCGACCAAGCCTTCAGCGTTAGCGTTTTTGCGAAGATTGGAAAATCTGCGTCGTGCGATTTAAAATCCAAACGTCTCGGCAATTCTTGCTTTGCGGTGCGACCTTGATCGCCTCGGTGGACGGCCTACAGTCGGATTCGCCGCTGTCGATCATCCTCGCGCGGTGTATTGGCAAGCGTTCGTTTCACTTGTCAAACGGGGACTTCTTTTCCGAATATGGCGTTCGGGCGTGGCTTAAGTTGCCGCATTCATCCGTCCGCTAGCGTGTCCGAGAAGGTTTGGTTGGGGGACAGCATAATCGATCGAGGCGCATGCTTCGATCGGTGACTATTGTATTATTGGTGACGGCGGTCATATTGGTCCGGGCGCGAGAATTGGTGCGGATGGACTCCAGAGCATTAATGTTGCAAGGCGCAAGAGCTTCGTCGATCATGCCGGAGGCGTGCGGCTCGGCGAGCGGGTCATCGTTTTGGCAAATGCGGTTATATCGCGAGCGGTGCATCCGGTGTTCACGACTGTTGGTGATGACACCCACGTAAGTCTCCTCAGCAGCATTGGCCATCAATCGGAGATCGGCTGCCGTTGCTCTATTGCTGGAAATTGCTTGATTGGTGGAAGCGTTAAGATGGAAATGACGTGGTGCTCGGACCGTCGGTAACTATCAAAGATGGAATCCGCATTGGGGATGGTGCGCGCATCCGTATTGGCAGTGTCGCCATCGAAGACGTTCCCGATCATGCCGATGTTTCGGCAACTTCGCCGTCAATCATGTAACAAATCTTCGGGGTTATGCGCGACTCGTAATGGCGCCTGTTAAGTTCATCGCGTCTTTCAAGGGAGATCGGGATTATATCCAAGGCCCCGACATCTTCGATGGGATGAATGTTGCGCTGCTCCGGGATTTTCATATGCCGGATGTCAACGATATCAAGTTTACGATTTTGACCGGATCGTGGATCTGGTTTATCGTTGGTTCTGTCAGAGAAACAACTGGAGGGTAGCGCGCAGTCCAAGCTAGCGGCATCGCTTACGTTTGGTTCCGGGGGGATGGCTGGAGGCTATCAGCCCTTGAAGATGATGTGTCGGTTACTGACCGACGGCCCTATGACGAAGAAGAGCCGATACGGAAGATCGGCATCTCGATCAGGATCGTGCCGCCCTACGGATTGAACGCATACTTCCTTATTCGGACATTGAATTGTGGGTCGCGCAAAACAAGCTTTTGCTTGAGCGAAGGTTTCCTGAACGAGCAGGAAAGTGGTGGTTCGTGCAAGGAGAGTTCGGCGTTTATTCGCCGAGTTCGGATTATGAGGTTGTCGAATTGCGCTTGATGCACAATTTCAACTTCCGGCTCACCAAAAGCGAAATAACGGTAGACGGCGTTTCGCGTGGCTTTATTTTTTCTCGATGCGGTGAACCGATCATGCTTGGCATAGAACAGATCGCGTCATACATTCCCTCCTTGCGAATATCGAATATGGATCGGAAAGACGAATTCGCGATCTTGATGACCGCTTTATCTACAAAAGATTAGGACTTGCTGTCGCGCGAATGGATGTGGGAGATACGACCTCCATTTTGTGCAGAGGCCTACGCGCGCCTCGCGGACAAGGTTGTAATCGATAAGAACAGAGTGCAGGCCGTTATTGTGGTCACTCAGAATCCTTGACATCAACATTCCGCATGTCTCTGCGGTTTTGCATCGTCAGCTTGACTGCCGGAACATTGCGCGTGCTTTGATGTTTCGTTCGGATTGTCGGGTTACGTTCACGGCCTATCGATCGCATTGTCATTCATGGCGGCCAACAAAATAAGTCGCGGTCTGTATTACACCGCCGACCCATATTCGAAAATTATTGATAAAGACGACAGGAATACCACCTTGCTCTTCGGCGACGGAGCGACGGTGACCTTGCTTTGGGATTGTCCCGCCTTTCTGCCAGGACAATTCGGGTTCGGAACGATCGGTCGGGAAAGCGCTGAACTCTGTGTGCGCGATGGTGTGCTGCACATGAACGGCCGTGCTATTTTCAATTTTGCGGCGCGTAGATCCCGAGAGACGTGAAACGTGTGCTCGCTGCGAATGGCCTGGAGATCGGCGACGTCGATAGTTTTGTGTTTCATCAGGGAAGTCGATATATCGTCGACACAATCGCAAATGCGCTGGGTCTGCCGAAGCCAAAGGTTCCTTTTGGTGCTACCCAATACGGAAATATGGTTTCGTCGTCCGTGCCGATGATCCTTGAAAACGAGATGCTGGCGAACAACAAGAATCTTTCATTTTCATCGGGATTCTGAAGAAGTCGGCCTTTCCTGGGCCAGCACCATCCTTAAACGAACGCAGGTCAAATCATGAGTATCGACGCTGAAATGGTACGTGCGCTTATAGGAAAACTAGATCTGGTCTCGGATCCTGGTGTTTTGGTCCTCGACGTGCCTCTCGATAAGCAAGGGTTGGACTCTCTTGACTTTGTGAATTTGCTGTGAAGCACTAGAGGAAGACTACGAGATCAAGTTGCCGGATTCCGAGGTTGATAGTGTGAAAACCATCAACGACATGGTTGCATTCGTCAATACGAAGCTCGCAGACAGATGAACCGGAAAACGCTGATTGGCCTGCCCGATGATATGTCTCAACCTACGTTTCGTAACTGGCATATAAAATCTTAATTCGATTCATGGCAAAATCCCGTGCGGCGCTTTGGGTGCTACAGATTGGTCGTACGTTTGGTATCCAAATCGCAGCGGCAGTTATTCTTCTGTCCGACGCCGCTTATCAATAATAAGTATTGGGCTGCGGCATTGAAAGAAGCGGGATTTGATGCGGTTACGCTGATGACCCATCACTATGCGGTCTACAAGCGGAGCGATTTTGACATCTATTACGAAGATCTCGTTGACGTTCACCCCGCGCGATTTTTGCGCGGGTGCCCTTTATTTTTCCGATTTGATCGCCTTTTTCCATGTGATTGCAAACGCGAAGGTGGTTCACATTCCCTTTACGGGGGGGCCATTTGGGTCGACGCCGTTCTGGCGGCACGAATTCGCACTCTACAAAGCTGCTGGCATCAAGGTGGTTGTTATTCCCTATGGGGGTGATGCCCATATGTATCTGCAATTTTAAACACATCGATGCGCAACGCCTTGTTGATCGACTATCCCGCCGCGGCTCGAAACGAACGGAGCATTCGCGAACGTGTCGATTATTGGGCTTCGCAGGCAGATTGTTTGATTTGCGGGGCTTTGATTTATGGAATGAGCAGATGGGGATGTCACCACGCCGAGCCCGCTTTGCCTGAATGTCGCAGCGATGGAGGTGGAGCATGATTATTCTATGTCCGATGGTGCGGGTTCACCAGTGCGTGTCGTACATGCGCCCAACCATAGAGGATTTAAGGGTACCGAGTTTGTGATCCAGGCAGTCGGGAACTGATATTAGAGGGGTTAAACATCGAGCTTATCCTTCTGGAGCGGGTCCCTAACGATCAGGTCATTGAGGTGCTTCACACCAAGGCCGATATTTTGGTTGAGCAACTCATTGCGGGGGGGTATGCGCTAAACGCAATTGAAGGTATGGCATGCGGAGTTGCGGTGCTGTCGGGCTTGAGGATCGACCTCGCAAAACGATCTTTCGTCGATATTCATTCGCGGAAGAAGATGCCCAATCTTGTCGACTACGCCGGAGACGATCAAGCAGCATTTGCGCATTCTGGTAACTGATCCCACACTTCGGCGACGGTTAGGCAGGGCGGGACGGCAATATACCGAGAAATATCATTCCTACGAAACGGCTCAGTATTTGTTTAGTTCGGTTTACGCAAAGATCGTCGATGGTAAGGACATCGATCTCATGAATTTGTTTCACCCGTTGAAGTCAGAGTTCAACAAGCGACGGCCGCGTGTGGATCATCCGCTCGTGGACGGTCTTCTGTGCGCAGATTATGCTGCGGGAAAATGGTAGCGTATCGAGCGTGCATTAGTGTTAGCCCCAGCAATCAAAGAAATAGTCGGCCTACGGAAGGTCTTTCGACTGTACCCGGATTTGGTTTCATCTCGGATCAAGCAAGGACTGTTCTTTTGGAACACCTATTATCGCGAGAAAGTCGCGCTTAACGATGTAGAATCTTAGGCTTGAGAAGGGCGAGGTTGTCGGTGTCATTGGCCCTAACGGGGCGGGGAAGACGACGCTATTAAAAATTATCGCAGGTATTTCCCGACCTACGGAAGGAAGCGTGAAGATTAATGGTCGGGTAGTCGCTGTACTTGCGTTAGGCTTGGCTTCATCCGCGACTGACCGGCCTCCAAAATATTGATCTTGCGGGAATGATGCTCGGAATGTCGCGGGATGAAATCCGAAAAAAACGCGACTGGATCATCGACTTCTCCGAACTTGGGCGGTACGTCGAGAAGTCCGCTTACAAGCTATTCTACTGGGATGCGCGCACGTCTTTCGTTTGCAGTGGCAGCCTGTCAAGATCCGGAAATTTTGATCGTCGATGAAGCGTTGGCTACGGGTGACGTCCGTTTCGTGAAGAAATGCATCGATCACATTCACGAATCACGAGGTCCGGAACGACTGCGTTGTTTGTCTCTCATAATATTTGGAGCATCAAGCGGCTAACCAATCGGTGTATCCTGATCAACGATGGAAAGCTCGCCGATGACGGAGAGACGTCGCGAGTGACCGATCGCTATTACGAGTTCATGCTCAAGAATGAGGCTTTGGAGGCGTATTCGCCTGAACGCACTGACAGTGGTTTTGTCGGCACTGGAGAGGTCAGGTTGACCCGCGTGGATTTTCGAGACGCTTCCGGTAGGAGCGTGCGGATTGTTAATTGGGGCAATCTGGCGCGCTGTGGCTTGAACTAGAAACGCTAAAGTTACGTAAGAATGTCGCTCTGTCCGTCGCCTTCAGGCGAGGCGACGGAATATCGGCAACTGCCATAGCCGGGCTGGCAGGTGGAACATTGAACGAGAGGCATGAGTTCGTACACCCGACGTTTGAATTGAAGCCGGGGCTTTCGACCGTAAAGTTCAGCCTCGATCCTCTGCTTCTGGCTCCAGGTGACTACAGCGTTGATCTGCATTTATTCGATCCGGCCAACCACAGCGGTTTTACTAGTGACCAGCAGTATTTCTTTAAGACAAAGATTCTGGAATTAGGGGTCCGGCGTTTGGGTAATCCGAACCGATCCGTGGTTTACTATCAGCCGGCGGCTGCAACGTTGTCGAACTGGAGCGACGCGGTTGCAGATTGACTTCGTCATTGAACTGACTCGCCGGCGCGTAGTCGATAAATATATCGGCACCAGTTCGCGCCTCTTCTGGGTGATTTTATCGCCTCTTATTCCGCTACTCATGAATGTTGCGGTTTTCTATTACATCGCCCGTATACCGCAAATTCAGTCGATGGGGGTTGCTGCGTATGCGGCATTCATGCTCAGCGGCTTGCTGCCATTCAGAATTGTACAAAAGGCATCTATTGAGGGCTGTGACTTGTTGGTTGGAAACATGGAAATGCTCAAGACGGCCGTATTTCCATTGCCCGCTTTGTCTCTGTCCGCCGTTGGTGCGTTGTCGGTAGAATTTCTGGTTCAGTGTCTATTTATGGTGGTGCTGCTGATCGTGGCTGGCTCTGCGCTCAGCTGGACTATCGTGTTGCTGCCTTTTGCACTTGTTGCTTTATTTGCATTAAATCTTGGCGCGAGCTGGCTGTTTCAATTATAAGCTACGCTCTGCGCGATCTTCAGGAGATTGCGGCCGTATTGTTTTCGGCGTTGTTATATGTGACGCCGATCATGTATCCGCCGGAGGCGGCACCGCCGCTGCTGCAGAAGTTTATCTATCTCAATCCCTTGTCAAGCTATGTGACGGTATTCCGTGATGTAATCTTGGCGAACCCTGATGGAATTCATGCGACTTCCTGGATCGTTGCCTACTCAACTTCTGCGTTGTTTCTGTGCGCGGGTTGGCTGGCGGTGCGCAAGGCACAGGGCTTTGTCGGCGATATGGTTTAATGAAATGGCGATATTGATTACAGGAGCGGGCGGTTTTGTAGGCAAGCGCCTTGTCGCGTCACTTGCCGCGGCCGGGCGCTCTGTTGTTGCAATCGTACGCACCGAGCCATCCGCGGAAGATCGTCACTACTTTGCCGGAAGGCTTGTGAAAACGATTAAGGCTGACTTGAGCAATCTTGATACATCCCATCTTCCTGCAGGTATCTACGCTGTGGTGGCGCTGGCGCAATCTGCACATTTTCGGGAGTTTCCTGAGCGCGCTAAGGAGGTTTTTGACGTCAATGTCACGGCCAATTTGAAGTTGCTGGATTGGTCTGTGCGATCAGGCGTGAAGCGTTTCGTGCTAGCGTCATCGGGCGGTATTTACGGTGGAAAATTTGGAGCTCAGTTTCAGGAAACGAATGATTTTCCCGTGAATTCGCCGCCTTTGGTTTTTATCTTGGAAGCAAGCTTTGCTCTGAAATCGTGTTCCAGAACTATAGGCAGTTTTTTGATTGTGCGGTCATTGTCCGCCCCTTCTTTATTTATGGCCCGAATCAACGTTCGGATATGTTTGTCACTCGGATCATTAATTCAGTGCGAAATGGCCGGCCGATCACTCTTCAAGGCCCCGAAGGCTTGAAGATTAACCCGATTTACGTGGATGACGCGGTCACGGCGTTCACGCGCGCGCTCGATATATCGGAAAGCCGGATCGTTAACATCGCTGGACAGGATATTCTCAGCCTTCGTTCCGTCGCCGATATGGCTGGACGGTATCTCGGTAAAACACCTCTTTTTGAGGCGATGCCGGGCAATCCGGTCGACTTTGTAGCGGACATTACCATCGCCCGACACGTATTGGATCTGCAGCCTCGGTCTTTCGAAAGCGGTCTAGCGGAGACGCTCGGTCGGGCATGAATATCTACTTGCATCCGATGCGAGTGTTAAGCCGGTTGGACTCAATATGAAAACCCGATTGCGGCCTCTTGGGGCGGCGGATAGCGACCTTTTGTTCAAGTGGATCAACACTCGTGAACTCGTTATTCTAAGCTCACCTTTTCGCTCAGTAAGTCGAGAGGCCCATCAGAAATGGTTTCAAGAGATCTGCTGCGCAGAGAACGTTCGCATTTTTGCAATCGCCTCCGTGGAGGACGATATGATGCTCGGTTATTGTCAGTTGAAGAAGATTGATCAGGTGAGCCGTAACGCCGAGCTTCAAATTCGTATCGGTGAGCCCGCTATGCAAGGGCGAGGTGTTGGCACCTATGCTGTCCGGGAACTTGTCCGGTTCGGATTCGGCGAGCTCAAACTTCACCGTATTTACTTGCAAGTGTTTCAACGCAACGAGCGAGCCCAGCGGACCTATACAAAATGCGGATTTTCGATCGAAGGGTTGCAGCGGCAGGCAGCCTGCATTGACGGAGTATTTGAGGACATTGTCATGATGGGCATCCTGTCCGGCGAACAACTTTAGCCCAGCGGACATCGTTCGAGTGATGGAAATTGTTGTTGCGTGCCACCAGCCCAATTTTCTTCCTTGGCTCGGCTTTTTTGCCAAGGTGGCGCGCTCGGACGCCTTCGTCCTGTTGGACGATGTGCAGTTCACGCAAGGGGCGAAACATAATTGGACGTCGCGGGTGCGAATCGGAACGGTTAACGGTCCGCTTTGGTTGAGCCAGCCTGTCCGTCGGGCCGGACTTGGTCTGCAATCGATTCTCCAACTACAGACAGACGAGCAGTCGCGCTGGCTTCCGAAGGTGCTGAGTACGCTGGAGAGTTCATACAGGAAGGCGCCATACTGGATGTGCCTGTCTCCGCTGCTGAAAACTCTTTCCGAGCACCAAGGTTCTGTCTGTGAGACCAATATTAGGCTTATACAAGATATATGCGCGATGCTCGGCCTCAAAACAAAGATGATCCGTTCGTCTGAGCGGCCTGTAAGTGGTGTGGCGACGGAGCGACTTATCAATCTCACATTGTCGGAGAAAGGTACTGCTTATTTGTCCGGAGATGGTGCTGATGATTATCAAGTTATTAGCCAATTCGAAGAGGCTGGTATCGCCGTAAGAAAGCTCGGATTCCGAGCCAGACCATATCCGCAGCGACGCGGATCGGAGTTTGTCCCGGGCCTGAGTATCATTGACGCCCTATGTTATGTCGGGATCGAGGGAACGTTGGAACTCCTGAAGGAGCCGGAGGTGCTTTGTGATTGATGCGGGCTTTGAACTTCAATCATATGATCAGATACTTCAGGCCGGATTGAACGCCGGTTATGAATTTCTGTCGTTTAATAAAATAGGTCAGGAGAGCTCGCTGCGCAGCTGTTTGCTTCGGCATGACGTTGATTCTGAGTTGCTCGGATGCGGTGCTATGCTTGATATCGAGCGTTCATTGGGTGTCAAAGCAACCTATTTCCTTATGACGCGGTCAACTGCTTACAATTTGTTTTCGGTTGAGGCCAGGGCTATTGTGGAGCGCATTCTGCGCGACGGTCACAAAATTGGCCTGCACTTTATGAGCGAGCGTTGTGAAGAAAAAGGCGTAGAATATATTGTCGATGAAGTGTTGCGCGAGACGCGATGGCTCGAACAGGAATTTGGCACTACAGTCGATGCTGTTTCGTTTCATCAGCCGACACCAGATATCATAAAAAAGCAGATCGGTTTTCCAAGACTGATCAATACCTATAACTCAGCGCAGACGTCTCCCTATTTTTACGTTTCCGATACCAACATGACCTGGCGACATGAACATCCCGTAGAGATTTTTTCGCGAAATCTTTACGACCGTTTGCAGCTCCTTATCCATCCAATGTGGTGGACGGTTGAACCGATCAGCACGTTGGAAAAATGGCGCAACGTACTTCGTATGAACCAGCGGATGGTGATCGAACACTGGCAATCACGCGAGCGAACGCTCGCCAATGTCGATCTGGAGCAAGGCCAGGAAGATAAAAATGCAGAATGATCCGTATGAGATTGGTGTTTCTCCGGAGGACGGTGATGAGCAGACAAGTAGATCTTTTTCCGACAAGTGGAGCAAGAATTCTGATCTCGCCTTTAAGCAAACGCTCGATCCAAATTCTATGTTTCAAAAGTGGATTCTCGAGCGTAACGGTTGGAGTTCCGCGGACGAGTTCAAGAAGCATTTGAAGGATCGGAAGCGTATCCTTGACGCGGGTTGTGGAAACGGGCGAGTTACGGCGCTCTTGTCGTCACTTGCGGTACAAGCGGAAGTTTTTGGGATTGATCAGGTTGACCTCACTCCTGCAAGGCAAAATACGGCGCAATGCCCAAACGTATCGCTTTGGAACGCGGATCTAAGGAAGTCCCTGGCGGAAATTGGAACGTTCGATTTCATTTATTGCCAGGAAGTTTTGCATCATACTGGCGATGCGCAGGCGTCGTTTGACAATTTAGTTGCGATCCTGGCCCCTCGCGGGGAGATCGCAATTTATGTTTACAGACGCAAAGCGCCTGCGCGTGAATTCATGGATGACGTAGTTCGTGAAAAGATATCCGGGCTGCCGTATGATGAGGCGATGGTTGTGTGTCGCCAAATCGCCGAGCTTGGTCGTCGAATGGCGGAGATCGAGCAAGAGATCGAGGTCGACGATCTTCCAGCCGTTGGCATCGAACGTGGACGTTATACGCCGCAACGAATTCTCTACAATTTTTTCCTCAAGTGCTACTGGAATCCAGATCTTTCATTCGAAGAGAATGCTGTCATCAACTACGACTGGTATCACCCGAGCCATTGTTCGAAGCATAACATCGATGAAGTGGAGGAGTGGTTCAATAGGGCTCGATTGCGGGTGGTCTGGGCGCGTCAGGATCTTTACGGGATCACTATGCGCGGTGTGAAAGGCGACTGAGCCGGAGTGTTCATCGCGTCGCGTCTGAAGGGGTATATTTAGTTGATCGCGAATTTTCTGAGAAGAATGATGGCCACGAATCGTACCGAATTACGGTTTGGTGGCGTGTTTCTGCTCGGGCCTTTAGCGGTCATGCGGCGATCGCAGCTAGCAAAGCTTTATCGTCGGATAGCGCAGCTTGAGTGGTTCTCAGCTCAACCGAAATCAACCTCAGCTCAACCGAAATCAACCCAAGAGCCGAAACGGCGTGGTAACGCGATCAATCGTCGAAGTGTATTATTCCTGCACAATAGCTACTACAATTTCTACTATCTTGCTGCAGCTTTGCGGAAGAGGGGATGGGACGCGCTATCCGTTAGCGTGGAAAACTCTGATTGCGGCCATGCGCAGTTCTATCATGGGAATGATCTTTGCTTGTACGATTTGTCGGAAGATCGAATGCGCAAGAATCTGGAAGGGTTCTTTGACGAGAGCGTCGGCCGGTTCCGCATGGTGCATTTCTATGGTCGCGGACATATGTCGCTCTTCCCGTCGGAATTTGATATGGTCGAGCCCTTTTGTCGCCTTCCCATCGATTTTATTCGGCTTAAACAAAACGGCGTCAAGGTTGGTTATTCTGTATGCGGTTGCCTCGATGGCGTGTCTCAATCGACCTTCCACCGCTGGAGCCATGGATGTTGTGATCGCTGCATCTGGCAAAACAATCCGGTCGTGTGCAACGATAAATCCAATCTCGCCTGGGGCCACAAGGTCGAGATGTTCTGCGACTTGATCGCGTGCGAGGGATTTCCTGCCCTTGACTATCAGTCGGGTCAAAAAGCATATCGCGAGCCGCTGACGACTGCCCTTGATCATGAATTCTGGCGACCTGAGCTGGAGATTCCGGCCCACCTGCGACTTCCTCGTTCGGATGGTGAGCTGATCGTTTATCATGCAGTTGGAAATTTTGACTTGAGATCGAACACGGAGAAAAACATCAAGGGTACACGGGCTGTTTCTGAAGCCGTTGCGCGACTTAAAGCGGAAGGCATGAACGTGCGTCTAGAATTCGTCACCGATATGCCCAGTAAGGACGTAAGGTTTATTCAGTTGCAGGCTGATGTCGTTGTAGATCAGCTCAACCATGGTCGGTATGGTGCCAATGCCCGCGAGGCGATGATGTTGGGGCGGCCGACGATATGCCATATCAACAAGTCGGAGTTCCCCGGGCAGCTCGCGCTCGAATCCATTGAGACATGTCCGCTCGTCAGCGCCAATGAATCTACAGTTTATCCTGTCCTGCGAGATCTGCTGCTCGACGAAAAGCGGCGCCTCGAGATTGGTATCGAAAGTCGGAAGTTCGCGATGAAATGGCATTCTGCGGACGCATGTGCTGCTCGTTTTGAGCAGGTTTACGACCGGCTGATGATGAATCTGCCTCCATCGTCAAACTGAGACGCTGTGCGATCCAAGCCATGCACGATAGTGAAACGCGCAAGCCCAGGTGCCTTGTCCTGGTGGATTTCGAGACGATGTCCATCGGAACGGTGCGCCAGCACGTGTCGGCGCTTCGCAATTTCAGCAATCTGAATGTCGAAATTGCCAACGTCAGGACTCTGAATCGGATTCCGTTTCGCGCGAATAGGTTCGATGTGATTGTGCTTCATTATTCGATCGTTATCGCCCGGGGGTTTCATATTGATGCCGCCTTGCGGCTAAGCCTGGGAGCGTTGAAAGCGTTGAAGGTTCTGTTCATCCAGGACGAATATCGCTGGATCGACGCGACGGCCGAAGCAGTTAGAGAGCTTGGCATATCCGTCATCTTCACCGTCCTGAACTGGGATATCGTGGATAAAGTGTATCACCATCCTTGGCTGAAAGGAGTTCGAAAGGAGATCACGCTTACGGGTTTCGTCGATGAGCAGCTTCTGAATCGAGTGTTCCCGCGTATGCACAGAGGGCGGTTGATGTTGCTTATCGAGCGCGCAAAGTGCCTTATTGGCTCGGATCTTTCGCGATGGAGAAGTGGACCATCGGCAAGAGGTTTCGGGAGGACGCGGAGCGCTTCGGACTGTCCTGCGATATTTCGAGCGATGAGAGCGCCCGACTTTATGGTGAGCATTGGATCCAATTTATTGCCGGCGCGAAATCCGTATTGGGCACCGAAAGCGGCGCCAGTGTCTGCGATTTTACCGGAGCTATTCGCGCCAGCGTGGATGCCGCAGCGGATAGTGATCCTGGCATCTCTTTTGAAACCGTCCGGGACAGGCTGCTGCAGGGCAATGACGGGCGGGTGATCATTCATGTCATTTCTCCCCGTATTTTCGAGGCTGCGGCCCTCAAGACCCTCATGATCAACTATCCTGGCGACTATTCCGGTCTGCTTGTTCCCTGGCGACATTACGTGCCTCTTGAAAAAGACCATTCAAATATTGAAGACGTAATCCGCGTCATCAGGGATCCCGACCGTGCGCGGCCGATCATCGATGCCGCGTATCGAGAGGTCGCGTGCAATCCGGAGAATAGCTTCCGAGCCATGGTTCGGCACTTTGATCGAGTGGTTGGCGAAGAGCTCGGGCTACCGGCAACTGTTGCTGGTGTTCGGCATGCAGGAAAGAACATGGCTCGCGACGCTGAGCCTCCTTGAGGTCATTAGTTGGGCCGATATCTATACGAGGCGGTTTGTAAGAAGGCTCCGCAGGCCGGTGTGGCGGCTGCTCACGCAGGTCCTGACAGACCGCGCCCGGAAATGGGTCGAAACGAGATTTGTCACTGACGATGGCGGGCGAAGGATGTGGTAATGACGCAGCGATCCATCAGTACGAATAATAAAGATTTGGATAGTGCACGAGTGGCGGGCAACCGAGCCCGCTGGTCGATAGCTTGAATTCGGAGTTCTGGAACGAGCTGTGTGGATCCGCTTTGGCGCGTCACTTGGCGTCAAGGATTCGTCCGCTGCCTCGCTCAAACGGTTTGATGACTGGTATTTCGACTTCTACCCCTACCTGTTGCCGTTCGTGAATGCCGCCAGGCTTACGGGAAAGCGGGCATTGGAGGTGGGGCTTGGCTACGGCTCTCTGTCACAGGAAATTGCCGAGGCCGGTGGGAACTACATTGGGCTCGATATTGCTGCGGGGCCTGTCGCCATGGTCAACCATCGCCTCCGTCAGCAGGGCCTGCCCGGACAAGCAGTTCAGGGCAGCGTGCTGGAATGTCCGTTTCCTGATCAATCGTTCGACGTCGCCGTCGCGATCGGTTCGTTGCATCATACCGGGAATCTTGCGCTTGCTCTCGACGAGCTGCGACGCGTTCTTGTCCCGGGCGGGACGCTCATTTTTATGGTCTACAATGCTTTGTCATATCGTCGCTGGCTGAAATGGCCGCTTTCCAACTTGCGCCACGCGCTATGGGCGACTGGTATGCTCGATCGCAAGCCCTCGTCGAGCGAATCCGAACGAGCTGCTTACGACGCGGACGCCGAAGGCAAAGCTGCGCCCGAAACCACATTCTGGTCGCAGTAACGAGTTGCGCCGTCTGATGTCGAAATGGTCGATCGATGCGCTGCAGCTCGAGAACATCGGGGACGAGGGATTGCTTCAGATTCGTTCCTCGCTCCGGTAAGTTGAGAGACGATGGGCCCATGGGCGGGGCTTGATGTCTATATTCGTGCGACACGGTCCGCGTGACATCCGTAAATCCTCTCGAGATACTCTTGCTCTGCGACTACCGCGATAGACATCGCGGCGACGGTCCGTGAGCACATCGACGCGTTGACGCAGTGCTCTCAGCATCGCATACGCAAGCTCTCGATTTTTGGTAGATCTTCCGCCGCGTCTCGATCTCAATCATTTTGATGCGGTTATCTTCACTACTCCCTGATTGCTTGCCACAATACTTATGTCAGTCCGAGGGCGCGCGAAACACTGCGTCAGTTTCGCGGCCTCAAGGCGATTTTTATCCAGGACGAGTATCGCCACGTCCATGCCTCGATCGCTGCGATGCAGACAATCGGGATCGATGTGTTGTTCACGTGCGTTCCAGAGGCCGAGATCGAAAAAGTGTATTCCCCGGAACAGCTTCCCGGCGTAGTCAAGGTCAATGTACTCACGGGATATGTTCCGGAACGTCTGCTCGGAAAAGCCGTGCTGCCATATGCCGAGCGACCAATCGATGTCGGTTATCGGGCGCGAAAGGTGCCGGCTTGGCTGGGCGATTTGGGACACGAAAAATACGAGATCGGCCGGATCTTTCGCGATGACGCGGTCGGCGCCGGTCTGACGATCGACATCTCCTTTCGAGAGGAAGACCGCCTTTATGGCGACAGCTGGATCAACTTTGTCAGCCAGTGTAAGGCGATGCTTGGCGTCGAAAGCGGTGCGTCGGTTTTCGATTTTACGGGCGAAATCCAGCGCAATGTTGAAGGTCATGCCAGACGCAATCCTGGAGCGAGCTTTGACGAATTAAAGAAACTTTATTTTGCCGACGTCGATGGAAAAATTTCGCTCAACCAGATTTCGCCCCGATGCTTTGAAGCGGCAGCTCTCCGAACGCTATTGGTGATGTACGAAGGGGAGTATTCGGGCCGCATGGATGCCGTGGCGCCACTATGTCCCGCTCAAGAAAGATCACTCGAATCATGCGGAAGTGATCGCCGTCCTCAAGAATGCGTCTCGTGCTGAGGACATCATTGAGGCAGCCTACCGCGAAGTCGCCTGTAATCCTGACAATACGTTCCAGGCCTTCGTCAGGCAATTCGACAAAATCATCGCCGAAGCATTTACCCCCCCCAGCGGGCTGCATTGCCTTACCTGGACGATCAGGAGTTCGCTAAGCAATCCGCGCCCAGTCTGGCCGCACGTCGACGCTGGATGACACGACGTATAGTTGAAGTCGTCGTACCGTTTCCTGTTTTCGACCGTGCTGGGCCGAGCAAGGCCTGAAACTCGCGAGATCGTCCAATCGTGGCTGAAATTCTTTCTCTATCCTCTTCGTCTGGTTTGGGCTCAGTTGAAACCCTGATTGTCCCCAGCATTCCCAAATTGTGAGATTGTAAAAAAAAATGTGCGGAATTGCCGGTTTCGTGTCGCTCGGAAATCCTTATGTTGGCTCGGGTATTGCGCTTCGGGCCATGTCGTCCCTGATTGCCCATCGCGGGCCGGACGGTGAGGGCGAATGGTCGTCGGCTGACTCTCGTGTCGGCCTTGTGCACCGCCGGCTTGCGATCATCGATTTGTCCGAGAGTGGTGCGCAGCCCATGCGCGCGCCAAACGGCACGGTCATCACCTATAATGGCGAGATCTATAATTATATTGAGTTGCGCGAGGAGCTATCGGCTCATTGGACCTTTCGCTCGTCGTCGGATACCGAAGTCATCCTTGCCGCCTACGAGCAGATGGGGCGAGGAATGCGTTACCCATCTGCGCGGCATGTTCGCCTTCGCGATCTGGGACGAGCGAAACCACAAACTGTTCGCTGCGCGCGATCGCTTCGGCATCAAGCCATTCTATCATACGAACAGGAAGGCGGGTTGTTCTTTGCTTCGGAGGCCAAAGGCGCTTGCTGCCGTTCCTGCCGGATATCGAGACCGACTCGTCCGCGCTCGCAGAATATCTGACGTTTCAGTATACGATTGGCGCAAAACGCTGTTCAAAGGCATCGAGACGCTCCTGCCGGGCCACTCGTTGGTCGCTGTCAATGGCATGCGTCAAGATTCGAGCGTTATTGGGACGTTCAATACGAAGTCGATTTCGACCATAGTCCTCGCTATTTCGAAATGCGATTCAAGGAGCTGCTGGCTGACTTCGATGAATGTCCATCTGCGGGCGGATGTTCCGGTCGGCGGATATGTATCGGGCGGTCTAGATTCGAGCCTTGTCGCCTTGCTTGCCTCGCGTCATGACCATCGCAACCGCATGGCATTTCACGGCCGATTTCTGGAACACCCAGGCTATGACGAAAGCCGCTACGCACGAGAAGTAACGGACCTCGCGGACATGTCGCTGCATGTCGCTGACATTACTGCCGCGGATTTCCGCCGGCATATCGATGATGTGATCTATCACCTCGATTTTCCCGGTTGCAGGGCCGGGATCGTTTCCCGCAATTCATGGTGTCGGCATTGGCCGCCAAACATCTCAAGGTCGTGCTCGGCGGGCAGGGCGGCGACGAATTGCTCGGCGGTTATGCGCGCTATCTGGTTGCGTATTTCGAGCAGAGCATCAAGGCCGCGATGGACGGCACCTACAAGCAAGGCAACTACGTCGTCACGATCGAGTCGATCGTGCCCAATCTCGGGCTGCTGCGCGAATACAAGCCGATGATCAAGGAGTTCTGGCGCGAGGGGCTTGTTCGACGATCTCGACAAGCGCTATTTCCGGCTGATTGATCGATCCACCGACATGGTGGGAGAAGTCGATTGGTCGTCACTGGACAAGGGGGGCGTCTTCGAGTCTTTCCGCAAGATCTTCAACAACCAGGATAACGTTCGCAAAGAAGCCTATTTCGACAAGATGACGCATTTCGATTTCAAATGCCTGCTTGCCGGCGCTATTGCACGTTGAGGATCGCATGAGCATGGCGCACGGATTGGAGAGCCGTGTGCCGTTTCTCGATCATCCGCTGGTCGAATTTCTCGCGACCGTGCCGGCCGATGTCAAATTCAAGGCGGGCAGATGAAGCACTTGATGAAGAAGGCGTATCGCGACACGCTTCCAAAAAGTGTGGTGGAGCGTCGCGACAAGATGGGGTTCCCAGTGCCACTGAAAGAATGGTTTGAAGGTCCGCTGCAAAGCTATGTGCGAGAGGTGTTTTCCCAACAGAAATCACAGCACGCGCCCATATTTTAACAGCGACGTCGTGTTGAATAATTTTGGGTCGCCTCACAGTTTTCTCGCAAAACGTGGGGCTTGCTGAGCTTGGAGTTGTGGCACCAGCGGTTTCACGACCGGGGAGCCGAGTTTAGGGCAATGGTTAATTAGCCGAAGAATCTTGTTCCCAATGCCATATTCTTGGCCAGAAAATCACGATTTGAGTGGTCCTATAGGCCCAACATTGTGTACCAAATGACAATCCAAATCTAAGGAAATCGATATGAAAATCTTTGTCACCGGCGGAGCCGGGCAGGTCGGGTCGACTGTCATCGACATGCTCCTCGCGCGGGGCGATCAAGGTCGTTGCAATCGACAATTTTTCGACCGGCAGGCGCGACAACCTGGCGCAGAATAGGGATCTCAAGCTCGTTGAAGATACCATCACGGATGCGTCAGTCGTTAACGCGTTGTTCGCGGAATTCAAGCCGGATGTCGTGATCCATACGGCAGCGTCCTACAAGGATCCCGATGATTGGGGGACGGATGCGCTGGTCAATGCGGCCGGCACCGCGAATATCGCAAAGGCTTCGCAAGACTCATGGTGTTTCGCGGCTGATCTATTTTCAGACAGCGCTCTGCTACGGCACAAAGCCATCTCAGTCCCCGATCACGCTCGATCATCCGATCGATCCGGTGAATTCGAGCTACGCGATCTCCAAGACTGCGGGCGAACACTATGTTCAGTTCTCTGGCGTCGATTGGGTGACATTCCGTCTCGCCAATGTGATCGGCGAGCGCAACGTCTCCGGCCCGTTGCCGATCTTCTTCGAGCGTCTGTCCAGCGGAAAGAAATGTTTCGTCACGCCCGCGCGCCGTGATTTCTGTTATGCCGCCGATCTCGCAAGGGTTGTTGTGCGGGCTGCCGACGGCGCGGGCCACGGCACTTATCACTTTTCCTCGGGCAAAGATGTCTCGATCCGTGAGCTTTACGATGCCGTGGTTGCGGCGATGAAGCTCAACGATTATCCCGAGCCTGAGGTGAAGCCGCTCGGCCCGGATGATGCAGCCTCGATTTTGCTCGATCCTTCCCGAACATTCGCGGACTTCGGGGCAGTAGAATTCACGCCGCTTGCTGAAGATCGCTGAAGCTGCCGTCGAGCGCTGGAAGCGGGAAGGCGTTCAGGGCGGCTACACGCATCTCAAGATCGCCCGGTCCTGACGGTTAAATTCATGCGCATCTTGATCACCGGCGGTGCAGGCTGCCTCGGCTCAAATTTGATCGAGCACTGGCTGCCGCAAGGCCATGACATTTTGGTTCTCGACAGTTTCGCCACGGGAAAGCGCGAGGTTGTTCCATCGCTTCCGCATCTGTCGCTTGTGGAGGGCTCAGTCGCCGATCGAGCCTTGGTCGATCGCGCATTTGCTTCTTTTAAACCTACGCACGTCGTCCATTCCGCGGCTGCCTACAAAGACCCTGCCGACTGGCGCGAAGATGTTTCAACCAATGTGACCGGATCGATCAACGTTGTTGATGCGGCCCGCACTCATGGGGTCTTGCGTATTCTCAATTTCCAGACCGTTCTTTGCTATGGTCGGCCGGAAACGGTGCCGATCCCGATCGATCATCCGTTGCGGCCTTTTACCAGCTATGGAATTTCGAAAGTCGCTGGAGAACAGTACTTAGCAATGAGTGGCTTGCCTTTTGCCTCGCTTCGGCTTGCAAACGTAACGGGCCCACGGTTGGCGATCGGCCCTTTGCCGACGTTCTACAAGCGATTGAAGGCCGGCCAGGCTTGCTTCTGCACTGATGCGCAGCGAGACTTTCTCGACATGTCTGATTTTCTCGCTGCGGTCGATATCGTGATGAAAGACGACGCGCCCACGGGTATTTTTAATGTCTCGAGCGGAGAAGGTCATTCGATCCGTGATGTGTATGACGCAGTTCGAAGCCATTTGAAGTTGCCGCCTGATCCAGATGTCAAGTTGCTCCCGGTCGGAGACGATGACGTGCCCGCTGTTGTGCCGGACCCGTCGCGGACGAAGGCTGTTCTCGGGTGGTCAGCCAAAATCTCCTTTGATGCGACGATGCAACGAATGCTGTCATGGTACGACGCGCATGGCGTAACCGACGTCTACAGCCACCTCGCGGTGGCGGGTTAGTTGGCTCTGCTAAGGGGTTTCTGAATGGCTGCGGGGCAGGAGAAGCACGTCCAGATCGGGAGCGTCAAAGCCTTCTGGGAGCAAAACCCTGTCGCCGCTGAGAATATCGCGGAGGAAATCGGGACAGCCGCATATTTCCGGGCTTTTGACGCGATGCGTGAATCGGATAGCTGCGAACCCTATGCTATTTCTGAGACCATCCACGGCTACTCCAGCTCGAAAGGCCTCAAGGTTCTGGATATCGGTTGCGGCAACGGGTACGTGTTGTTTCAGTATGCGCGGCATGGTGCGGAGGTATCTGGCGTCGATCTCACTAAAAGAGCGGTCGAGCTGAGCCGCAAGCGCTTTGACTTTGGCGGCATGCCAGGCGAATTCTTCGAGGTAGACGGCAATAATCTGCCATTTGCGGATGGCCACTTCGACATTGTCTGCTCAATGGGAGTGTTGCACCACATCTCGGATCCGAAGCCGATGGTGAGCGAGATTTTTCGGGTTCTCAAGCCCGGTGGCCGACTGATTGTCATGCTTTATTATCGCTATAGCTGGAAAAATCTGGTGCTGATAAGGCTGCGGCGCATGTTCGATCCGCAGTTTCGGGGCAAAAGGCAGCAAGAAGCACTGAACATGAACGACGGTGCCGAATGCCCTCTTGCGTTAGTTTACAGCCGCAAGGAGGCAGCGCAGCTGTTTTGCAAATTCTCACACATCGAATTCACTCTCACCCAGCTGAGTTGGCGTCAGTTTTTTGTGCTACCGCCGCTGGTCAAACTGGCGGAAAAGTATTTTCCTCCCTCCAGCAAATCGTGGCCGGCTCGCGTGATGGGCTGGAATTTGAACATTCGCGCGATCAAACCCGTCCGCTAAGAGATTGATTATGAATAATAAAACATTCGCTAGCGCCAATATCCTGGTGGTGGGCGGAGCCGGCTTCGTCGGCTCCAATCTGGTTCGCCTGTTGCGCGAGGCGCGGCCGGCCCGGATCGTCATTGTCGACAATCTTCTCTCGGCAGATATCTCCAACGTGCCTGAAGGCGACGATATCGATTTTCGGTTCGGATCCATCGCGGATGACGCCGTCCTCGATAAACTTCCCGGCGATCTGGATTACGTATTCCACTTGGCTTGTTATCACGGCAACCAGTCGTCTATTGCCGATCCCCTTGCCGATCACGCCAACAACACCCTGACCACGCTGAAGCTGTTTGAACGGCTCAAGGGCATGACGTCGCTTCGCAAGGTTGTGTATGCCGCCGCAGGTTGCGCAGTCGCTGAGAAAACCTTCGACGGCGCCAGTGCCACGAAAGAAGACGCTCCGGTATCTCTTTATCATGACAGCCCGTACTCCATCTCGAAACTGGTCGGCGAGATGTACGGCAATTATTACTTCGCTCGCCATAATCTGCCATTCGTCAAAGCGCGCTTTCAGAATGTCTACGGTCCGGGCGAAATTCTGGGGGCGGGAAGCTGGCGGGGGACTGTTCATACAGTTTGGCGCAATGTCACTCCAACATTTATCTGGAAGGCGCTGCACGGCGAAGCGCTTCCTGTCGAAAACGGGGGTATTGCAACCCGCGATTTCATTTTCGTGGAGGACATGGCACGGGGGTTGATGGCTTGCGCATTGAAAGGCGAACCCGGCGAAATCTATAACCTTGCCTCCGGGGTGGAAACGACAATCCGAGAACTGGCGGAGCGCATCAATTCGCTTGCCGGCAACGCCACGCCGATCGCTCTCACGCCCGCCCGGGATTGGGATCGCTCCGGGCAGCGTTTTGGCGATCCTTCGAAGGCGACGGAAAAGCTTGGCTTCAAAGCCGGTGTTGCGCATAAGGATGGTCTCGCAAAGACGATTGCATGGACGCGAGATAATAAAGAGCGAATCTTCGAGTGCATGAAAAGGCACGCACGCTATGTTCCGCAGGTGAAAGTCTATCGACGGTGACCCTCAAGATAATCACCATTGTTGGCGCCCGTCCGCAGTTCATCAAGGCGGCCGCAGTCAGCCGTGCTATCCGCGAAACAGATGGGCTTGACGAGGTCATGGTCCATACGGGACAGCACTTTGACGCCGACATGTCTGATGTTTTCTTCAGGGAGCTTGATATTCCAGCGCCCCAGCACCGTTTGGATATCCACGGCGGCGGCCACGGAGAGATGACAGGCCGTATGCTCGCCGCTATCGAGCGCGTGCTGATAGCCGAAAAACCGGATTGGGTCGTCGTTTACGGAGATACCAATTCAACCCTTGCCGGCGCGCTCGCCGCAGCCAAACTGCACATCCCGATCGCCCATGTGGAAGCCGGTTTGCGATCCTTCAATCGCCGGATGCCGGAAGAAGTCAATCGTGTATTGACCGATCATTTGTCCGCATTGCATCTTTGTCCGACGCGAGCGGCGGTCGATAATCTGGCGAAAGAGGGGATTTGGGAGCAGGTTCACCATATCGGTGACGTCATGTATGATGCGACCTTGTTTGCCATTCGCGGCGCGGGCACGGGCTCCGATATCCTTTCCGAGCTCGCGCTGACGCCCAAGGGATATGGTGTTGCAACTATTCATCGTGCGGACAACACTGACGACGCAGAGCGGCTTGGCACGGTGATTTCATTCTTGCAAAAACAGGCACGGGATTTCCCCATCGTTTTTCCCGTTCATCCGCGCACGCGCCAGAACGCAGAACGTATGGGAATTTCATTTGATGGACTGAAGGTGATAGGCCCGGTCGGATACCTCGATATGGCCAAGCTGCTTAGTGGAGCCAGCGCCGTTTTTACCGATTCTGGCGGGCTGCAGAAGGAGGCTTATTTCCATCGGGTGCCATGCACGACCTTGCGCGATGAAACGGAGTGGACCGAGACGCTGAACCATGGCTGGAATCGCCTGTGGAACGGTCCGGGGTTTCTTGATCGGCGCGAAATCGATGAATATGGGAACGGCCGTGCAGCTTTTCGCATTGCCGAACTGCTCATATCCTCACGATGACAGCAAACCGCGATAACCGGATGAAAGTATTGGTGGGCTACGCTCACTATACTGATCGTCTGTCGTATTACGATGACTGGCTGGATGCCTTCACGGGCTCCGAACAGTTCGATGCGGTTCCGTTAAATATTGTCGCCTCGTCAACAAAAGCAAATCTGCCAAACTTGCTGCGAAATGTTGACGCCGTCGTACTTTTGCATTCAACGAACGGCGACACCACGACCTATCTGGAGCCCTACGCGGAAACGTTTTCACAGCGCAGCGTCCCGCTTCTGACCTTCGTCGGAAACGAAGTCAATCTTCCCGGATCACCGATCGCCGACAAGCGCAAGCTATTCAGCATGCTCAAGCCGGATTACATCGCGACACAGCTCCTGCTCGAAGCGGGAGAATACCTTTTTAACGACGTCGCGGCCCGTTCTGTCGTCGCCATTCCTCACGCACTCAATGTTGCGGCATACAAGCCGGTGCGGTCGTCTAACGATCGCGGGCTGGATATTGGCGCGCGTGCGGCCCATTATGCTCCGCACCTCGGCGACAACGATCGCAACCGTCTTTTGCAATGGTTCGCTCAAAATGGGCCTGCGCGGGGGCTGAGCGTAGAGATTTCCGATAAGCGGCTCGATCGAAAAGGCTGGGCTGAATATCTCAATAACTGCAGGGCTACCGTTGCGACCGAAGCGGGTGGGTGGTTTCTTGAACGGGACGACGCGACTGTAAATGCGATCCGGGAGTACGTGCTCTCGAATGTCTCCAGCGGTTATGTCATACGAAACGATTCGATCATGCGGATGCTGGGCCATCGCATGCCCTGGTGGGTTAGATCCATGGCCCGCCACGTGATGTGGAGCGGGCCTATCAAGCATGAAGCGGTCATCAATGATCGACTTGATTCGAAAGATATCCTTGAGCGGTTTTTTGCAGGAAGGCCACACTCGCCATATTATAGCAAGTGTATCAGTTCACGGCATTTCGATGCTGCCGGAACTAAAACCTGCCAAATCATGTTCCGTGGCAGATTTAACGATATTCTTAAGGCAGACGAGCACTACATCGCCCTTGAATTGGACTTCTCAAATATAGACGAAGTTCTCGCGACCTTCGGTGATCCGATCAGGCGACAACAGATTGCCGACCGGGCTTACGATCTGGTCCTTGCGGAGCATACCTATTCCCATCGTATGCGGCAGATATACGAGCTGTTTGCGGCCGGCACGTCGAGATAGCAACAGTGTGCGGCATTGCGGGGATCCTGAGAAAAACGCCTGCGGACGGAATAGCGAATTGCGTAACCCGAATGACGGCATCGCTCGTTCATCGCGGGCCTGACGCTGGCGACGTCTGGGTAAATGCGACGCAGAACGTCTGCTTGGGACATTGACGTCTCTCGATCCTCGATTTATCGCAAGCGGGCGCGCAGCCGATGCGCAGCGATTGCGGGCGTTATGTGATCACCTTCAATGGAGAGATATACAACCACCTTGACATCCGCAAGGAACTGGAAACGAAAGCGAGTGCACCGAACTGGCGCGGCCATTCGGATACGGAAACCGTGCTTCAGGCAATCAGACAATGGGGTGTCAAAGGTGCGCTCGAGCATTTTGTCGGCATGTTTGCCTTTGCACTTTGGGACGAGAAAGAGCGAACGCTCACACTGAGCCGTGACCGTTTCGGCGAGAAGCCCCTATTTTACGGCTGGTGCGGCGGTGATCTCATCTTTGCGTCGGAGTTGAAAGCGCTTGCTGCGCATCCGTTATGGGCGCCCTCGCTTGATCGCTCGGCCTTGACCGCATTTATGCGCTATTGCTACGTGCCGGCTCCCTCGACAATCTGGCAAGGTTTCAAAAAGATCCCCCCGGCGCATTTTGTGACCTTCGCTGTCGACATGTCGGTCGGCGCCATGCCTGCGCCGGTGGCCTATTGGTCGCTTCGCGAAAAAGTGACTGAGGGACAAGGTGAACGTATCAATGATGAGGTGGAGGCGGTTGCTGAATTGCAGCGGCTGCTTTCGATCGCCATCAAGCGTCAGTGTCTCTCAGACGTGCCGCTCGGCGCCTTTCTCTCCGGCGGAATAGATTCTTCGATCATTGTGGCATTGATGCAGGTGCAAGCGAGCAAGCCTGTTCGAACTTTCACCATTGGGTTTTCAGACGGGGCATTCAACGAGGCCGACGACGCCCGCAAGGTCGCGGCTCACCTTGGAACGTCGCACACCGAGCTTTACGTCGATCCCAAGACCGCGATGGAAGTTATTCCTCGTCTTGCGCAAATGTACGACGAGCCGTTTGCGGACTCATCGCAAATTCCTACGCATTTGGTTTCAGCGCTTGCCCGCCAACACGTGACGGTCGCGCTATCGGGGGACGCGGGGGACGAGTTATTCGGCGGTTACAACCGTCATGTATGGGGAGCGCAGTTGAACGCGCGCTTTGGCAGAATGCCCACATCATTAAAACGGGCGTTGAGTGCTGTTCTCAGAGCTGTATCTCCCGAGCCTGTCGGCACCATGGCGCGGTTGATCCAGCCGCTGCTTCCTTCCAGGTTGCGGGTACGTCGCGCAGGTGATCAAGCACTGAAATTGGCGCGAATTGTCGGGTCGCGATCGTTCGATGACATGTACCAACAATTGTGCTCGATCGATATCGATCCCACGCGAACGGTCTTACAGGGACAAGAACGCCAGAGCTGGTTTGCCGATGAAACGAGCCATGTGCCTGCATCGTTCGATCCGCTCGACCGTATGACGCTAGCGGATTTGTTGAGCTATCTGACCGATGATATTCTTCAAAAGGTAGATAGAGCGGCGATGTCCGTCGGCCTCGAGACCCGTGTTCCTTTTCTCGATAAAGATGTTGTGGAGTTTTCTGCAAAGATTCCGCCTGCAATGAAGGTTCGCGAAGGACGTGGAAAATGGTTGGTCCGGCAAGTGCTTTATCAGCATGTGCCGGCAGCTTTGGTTGACCGTCCCAAGACGGGTTTCAGCATTCCGCTTGATGATTGGCTACGAGGTCCTCTCAAATCTTGGGCCGGCGATCTTCTTTCATCCGACAGGCTGAGCCGACAGGGGCTCTTCAATGTTTCGCGTGTCGAGAGAATGTTTGGCGAGCACATAAGCGGTCGGCGTAACCACGGCTATTGGTTGTGGAATGTGCTGATGGCCGAGGCATGGCACGATCAATGGAATGCGAATTGAAACATTGATCCAGACTGTCGATTTTCCTCTAAAAGATTTGCAATGATATTTTCATCACGCCGCAAAGCGGCAATTTTTGATCATTCTGAAAAATTCGCTGCCTCGCGAGAAGAATGGCGAGAGCGGGCTCGGTTTTTTCATCGCGAAGATGAGACTTACCTGCGTTTTCTGATTCCGGAAGGCTCGCGCGTGTTGGAAATCGGTTGCGGCACAGGCGATACGCTTGCCGCACTGAAACCGTCTTATGGGGTTGGTGTCGATTTCAGTCCGGCGATGATCGCCCAAGCGAGTGCACTTCATCCGAAATTGAAATTTCAGGTGGGCGACGTCGAAGATCCCTCGACTATCGCCGCGATAGAAGGGCCGTTCGACTATATTCTGGTGCTTGATACCATCGGCGCGATCGATGACTGCCAGCAATTCCTTGCGCAGTTGCACCCGTTATGCATACGCGAGACGCGCCTTGTGATCGGGTACTTTTCCCATCTGTGGTATCCGGTCCTCAGTCTCGCGGAACGGGCAGGATGGCGAATGCCGTATCCCGAACAGAATGTTCTCTCGCCGGCGGATGTGCGCGCGCTGGCCGCACTCGCCGATTTTGACCCGGTTAAATCCGAGCAGCGCGTATTGTCACCGATTGCATTGCTTGGCCTTGGCCGCCTCATCAATCGTTTCGTCAGCGTGTTGCCGGGCTTTCGTGCGCTGTCGCTACGGCACTATGTGGTTTGTCGGTCGCTGAAAGCATTGGGTCCTGAATTGAAGTCCGCGACCGTGGTCGATCCCGGCCCGTAACGAACGAGGAAATATCGAACCTGCTGTCCAGCGTATTCCGCAATTTTGCGATGATCTGGAGATTATTTTTATCGAAGGTCACAGCAAGGACGGCACCTTCGAGGAAATGGAGCGCGTCAAAGCTGCCTATCCGGACAAGGATATCAAGGCGATGGCGCAGCCGGGAAAGGGCAAGGCGGACGCCGTATTCACAGCGTTCGATGTCGCGCGCGGCGACGTGCTGATGATTCTCGATGCCGATCTCACGATGCCCCCCGAACAGCTGCCGAAATTCTGGGAGGCAGTGCGATCCGGAAAAGGAGAATTCGTCAACGGTTCCAGACTGGTTTACGCGATGGATGACGGTGCCATGCGTTTTCTCAATCTTCTCGCAAACCGCACGTTTTCATATCTGTTTTCATGGCTGCTGAATCAGCGTTACACCGATACGTTGTGCGGCACCAAGGTCATGCGCCGCAGTGACTACCAGCGCCTCAAGGCTGGAAAGTCCTATTTTGGCGATTTCGATCCGTTCGGCGATTTCGATCTCATATTTGGCGCATCCAAACTTAATCTCAAATCCATCGATATGCCGATCCGCTATGCCGCGCGCAGCTATGGTGAAACGCAGATCTCGCGGTTCACCCATGGGTGGATGCTGCTCAAGATGGTCGTGTTCGCGTTCTTCAAGATCAAGGCGCAGTAGTCCCCTCAATCGTCCCTCAAGGCTTTTGCTCTTGAAGTTCTATCCCTCCTGAACCTTTCGCCGCCTTTTCCGCGCTCATCACCCAGACAAGCCCGCCGACCGCGCCGACTGCGAATGATACGGCTCCGTACAAGAGCGATACCATCAGTCCATCGCCTCGCTGCAAGCCCGCATAGCCAAATGCGACCATCATGGTGGCCTCGCGGACGCCCCAGCCGGCAATAGAGATGGGCAGCATCGTGATCAGGATAATCGGTGGAATCAGCAAAAACAGCTGAGTAAATTCGGCCGGTGCTTCGATCGATCGCACGACGGTCCATGCAATCACGACTGTCAGAACGTGAATTGTCAGCGACAATATCGCGACCACAGGACCACTGCGACGATTGAAAATCACCTTGTTCGCGATGACCGCGCAGGCGAGAATATGTTTGGTTGGCAACCAGCTTCGCAGCCATGCCCAGGATAGTCGGCCAAAAGCAAGAAAACCAAGTCCGCCTGCGAGCGCAGCGAAGTCGATCAGCAACAGAGCAGTGCGCCCATTCGCGTTGCCGATGAGCTGATAGCTCCACGGCAGACTTCCGACAATAATGATCGCAAGCGCAATCAACCCGATCGCTCGATCGACCAGCACAGAATAGCTTGCAGCGCGCCACCCCGCGCCGGTTCTGCTGACAAGCCATAGACGCACGGCATCCCCGCCGATCGATGACGGCAGTGTCTGATTGAAGAATGAACCGATTAAATTGAAGCGAAGAGTTTGTGCCGTGGACAGCGGCGCATCGCACATCGCGGTGATTTCCCGCCAACGCAACGCACCGAGCAGGATTTGAAGAAACGTCACGGCAATAGCGATCGCGAGCCAGCCGGGATTGATCTGATTGATACGGGCCAGGATCCCGGCGAGGTTGACGCCCCGCAAAGCGAAATACAGCAATGCACCGGAAATCAGTATTTTTGCTGCGGCGAGAGTAAACTGGCGCATGGGCCGGCTGGGCCTTCAGGATGGTCGCTGCAGTTCCAAATGCCCGCGAAACAGGCTGATCTGCAAGGTTCAGCCTAGGTTATGTCCAGGCCGGGGGAAATCCGTTCGGAATATCAGGTAGGTATGGCTTTAGATGGCGTAAGGCAATAGGAAAACGCCACTCCCTTGCGGTCTCCATGGGGTGGCGGCTAAACAGACGCCACCCCATGGAATTGTTTCAATTTTTCTTCAGGATAGCGCGTGTCACATCATCGAAAGATAGCAGTCATCGGGCTAGGTTATGTCGGTTTGCCGGTCGCGGTCGCGTTCGCGCGGTCGGCCGTGCCGGTCGTCGGATTTGATATCGACAATGAGCGGATCGCCGAGCTGCGAGATGGGGTTGACCGTACCCGCGAGGTCGAGGGTTCCGATCTGCGCCAGCAAGCGCTCACGTTTACGTCGGACCCGGGCGATCTCGCCGCATCCGATTTTTTCATCGTCACGGTCCCGACGCCCATCGACGATGCGCGCAAGCCGGATCTCGGGGCCATGTTGGCCGCGTCTCGCACCGTGGGCAAGGCTCTGAAAAAGGGCGATATCGTCGTCTACGAATCCACGGTCTATCCTGGCGCGGTCGAAGAAGAATGTATGCCTGTACTCGAAAGCATTTCGGGCATGCGGGCGGGGATCGACTTCAAAGTGGGTTATTCGCCGGAGCGCATTAACCCTGGCGATAAAGAGCACAGATTTGAGACGATCATGAAGGTCGTTTCAGGACAGGATGCCGAAACGCTGGAGATTGTCGCGGCCGTCTACGGCTCCGTGGTCACCGCCGGCATTCACCGCGCGCCCTCGATCAAGGTCGCCGAAGCCGCCAAGGTGATCGAGAATACCCAACGCGATATCAACATCGCCTTCATGAACGAACTGTCGCTGATCTTTCATGCTCTTGGGATCGACACCGGCGACGTGCTCGCGGCCGCAAGAACCAAATGGAATTTCATGCCGTTCCAGCCCGGTCTGGTCGGAGGGCACTGTATTGGTGTCGACCCGTACTATCTCACTCATCGCGCCGAGAAGGCCGGCTATCATCCCGAGGTCATCCTCGCCGGGCGCCGCATCAACGACAATATGGGGCAACACGTTGCCCGGCAGTGCATCCGAGGTCTGCTGCGACGGAAGGGAAGCGGCGGGATCGTGACGGTCCTAGGTTTGACCTTCAAGGAAGATGTTCCGGACACGCGCAATTCCAAGGTGGTCGATATCGTGCGCGAGTTAGAATTGTTTGGGCTTACCGTTCAGATCCACGATCCGCTCGCCAGCGCTGCAGACGCAAAGCACGAATACGGGCTGACACTGACCGATTTCTCATCGCTGCGTCCGGCCGATGCGATCATCGTTGCCGTCGCCCACGATCATTACATCGCCGGCGGATGGCCCTTGATCGAGCGCATGCTGGAAGGCGGCAAGGGGCTCGTTCTGGACATCAAGATGAAGCTCGACCGCGCCACTACGCCATCCGGCATCGAGCTTTGGCGATTGTGATGTTTTCCTGAGCAATTCCTCAAGGCGATTTCGAAAACCGGGAACTGACAGACAGAACGTTAGCGTGTTTCGAACATGATAGTTCTGCTAGGATAAAAAATGGCTGATCAGGCGATATTGGTAACGGGTGCTGCAGGCTTTATCGGCTTTCATGTTGCCCAGCGGCTTCTGCAGGCCGGGAAGTCTGTCGTCGGCCTGGACAATCTGAATGACTACTACGATCCGGCGCTGAAACAGGCGCGGCTGAACATTTTGCAGAATAATCCGCGCTTCCGCTTCGAGCGGCTCGACCTCGCCGATCAAACCGGGATGGCGACGCTGTTCGGCGACGAGCGATTTCCTATTGTCATCCACCTCGCGGCCCAGGCCGGCGTGCGTTACTCGTTGCAGAATCCGCAGGCCTATGTCTCATCGAATTTGCAGGGCTTCGCCAACGTGCTCGAAGGCTGCCGGCACAACGGCTGCCGCCATCTGCTGTTTGCGTCGTCGTCGTCGGTTTACGGCGCCAACACCAAGCTGCCGTTCTCCGTGCATGACAACGTCGATCATCCGATCAGCCTCTACGCCGCCACCAAGAAATCCAACGAACTCATGGCGCATTCTTACAGCCATCTGTTCAGGCTCCCGACCACCGGCTTGCGGTTCTTCACGGTTTATGGACCGTGGGGCCGTCCCGACATGGCGATGTATATCTTCACCAAGGCGATCCTCGAGGGGCGTCCCATCAAGCTATTCAACCGCGGCGAGATGAGCCGGGATTTCACTTACGTCGACGACATTGCGGAGGCGATCGTCCGGCTTGCCGATCGTCCGGCGCAACCAAATCCCAAGTGGTCCGGTGCGCAACCCGACCCGGGCACGAGCTCCGCGCCATGGCGGGTTTACAACATCGGCAACAACAATCCCGAGCAGCTCTTGCATGTGGTGTCGGTGCTGGAAAAAGCACTCGGACGCGAAGCACAAAAGGAGTTGGCTCCGATGGAGCCAGGGGACGTGCCGTCGACTTACGCCGATGTCGACGATCTGATGCGCGAGGTCGGGTTTCGGCCTTCGACGTCGATCGAAGACGGCATTGCCAGGTTCGTGCAATGGTATCGCGAATTTCACAAATTGTGACGCGCCAACTTTGACGGAAGAGTCCAATGGCTGAACGTATCATTCCGTTGATCATGTGCGGCGGTGCGGGGACCCGGTTGTGGCCGGCGTCGCGCGAAGGGCGGCCGAAGCAGTTTCTGCGGCTCTTCGGATCGCACTCCACATTTCAGGATACCATGCGGCGCGTGTCTGATCCCGCTTTGTTCGAGCGTGCGATCGTCATTACGAACAGCGCCTACCGTTTTATGGTTTTGGAGCAGCTTGGCGAGATAGGCCTGGAAGCCGATATCTTGCTCGAGCCGGCGCGGCGCGATTCAGGCCCCGCGATCGTCGCAGGTGCGGCCTTCGCGCGGGCACGTGATCCGGACGCTGTCGTGCTCGCACTGGCAGCGGACCATGTCGTGCGCGACACGGCGGCTTTTGTTGAGGCGTGCCGTCGCGGTCTCGAAGGCGCCAATGCCGGTCGCATCGTCACCTTTGGGGTCACGCCGGAACATCCTTCAACTGAGTATGGATACATTCGTCCAGGCGACCAGATTTCTGGCGCTGTCCGCGCGGTTGCCAAGTTCGTTGAAAAGCCCGATGCGCCGACGGCCGCTCGATATGTCGCGGATGGCTATCTTTGGAACAGCGGCAACTTCATGTTCGGCGCGGACATGCTGCTCGCTGAATACGGAAAGGTCGATGCGGACAGCGTGCGGACCGTATCCGAGGCGGTGACGAAGGCGGGACGCGATCTTGGTTTCGTGACACTAGATAAGGACGCATTCGAAAAGGCGCGCCCCATTTCGATCGATTATGCGGTGATGGAAAAAACGTCACAGGCGGCCGTCGTGCCCGTTGCATGCGGTTGGTCGGATGTCGGCTCGTGGCACGCGGTCTGGGAATTGTCGGCGAAGGACGAGCAGGGCAATGTCGCGCAGGGCGAAGCCGTTTTTGAAGGTTCGCGCAATTGCAACGTATCGACCGACAAGGCGCTTGTCGCACTCGAAGGCGTTGAGGATCTTGTGGTCGTCGCGACCCAGGACGCTATATTGGTGTCACGCCAGAAAGACTCGAACGGTCTGAAACGTTTGGTCGCAAAATTGCGGACAGTCGCTCCGCAGGTCACGGAAGACCATCTGAAAGTGCACCGGCCTTGGGGATCGTATCAATCGCTCGACGTCGGCGAGCGTCATCAGGTCAAGCGCATTATTGTGAAGGCCGGCGGCAGGTTGTCGCTGCAGAAACATCATCACCGCTCGGAGCACTGGATTGTCGTTCGCGGTGCGGCGCTGGTGACGGTCAACGATCTGCAGAAGATCGTTCACGAAAACGAGTTGATCTATATCCCGATCGGTGCAACGCACCGGATGGAAAATCCCGGCAAGATTCCGCTGGAGTTGATCGAGGTGCAGACTGGCAGCTATTTCGGCGAGGATGACATCATTCGCATCGAGGACGATTACAAAAGATCGTAGTCTCCCCGACTGGACGTAGGGCGGAATAAGCCAATACAAACAATACCATTTATGTAATTCTTTGAATCAAAACGTGTTTATAGGTGCGCGGCCGAGGTTCGCAACGGCCGGGGAGGCGTGCTAGAGCATGGGCCGGCGCCGCTGGGGATGGTCGCGCCGCTGGGGCATTTTCAAGCGAATTACGTCACGCCACGAAAATGTGCCGAAACGGGTAGAAAGAGCGTCACCGGGAGTTGAATTCGATTCGCTGCAGTGCGCTCTGACATTGGGGATTGTGGATGAGCCTTACGAATATCGCGCCCAGCGCACCGACCGCGCTCCGCGTAGGGGTGGTTGGGGCTGGTGTCATGGGCACCAATCACGCTCGCGTACTGGCAAGCGTGCCGGGCATCTCACTGGTGGGTATTGTTGATCCTCTACCGGCCCATCGCCAGCGCGCGACGGAATTGGTCGGATGCAAGACCTTCACGCAAGTTGATGAGCTGATTGCCGCCGGTGTCGATGCCGTCACCGTGGCAGCGCCGACTTATCTCCACCATGAAATTTCGCTTCACCTCATCGCACGCGGTATTCACGTTCTGGTGGAAAAGCCGATCGCTTCGACAGTCGAAGAGGGGCAGGAGATTGTCGATGCGGCGCGCAAGGCAGGCGTGACGCTCATGGTCGGCCACGTCGAGAGATTTAACCCCGCGGTCGCGGCGATCAAGGAGGCGATCAAAGGCGAGGATATCCTGTCGATCGCGATCACCCGCGTCGGTCCGTTTCCGCCGCGGATGTCCAATGTCGGTGTCGTGATCGATCTTGCCGTGCATGACATCGACCTGATCCGGTGGTTCACGGAATCCGATATTATCGACGTGCAGCCGCAGCTCTCCAGCGCGGTGGCCGAGCGTGAAGACATTGCGCTCCTGCAATTCCGCACCGCTTCGGGGGTGCTTGCTCATATCAACACGAACTGGCTCACCCCGTTCAAGGCGCGAAGTGTAACGGTTGCGACGCGGGGCAAGTATGTTATGGGCGATCTGCTTACGCGTCAGGTCACGGAGTGCTTCGGTTTTCAGCCGGATGGTAGCTATTCGATGCGGCACTTGCCCGTTGGCCATGACGAGCCGTTGCGTGCCGAGTTAATGGCGTTCGCCGGCGCAGTGCGTTCGCAGACCGCGCCTGCGGTGAGCGGTGATGAGGGCGTTGCCAGCCTCGCGATTGCGATTTAGTGCCTTGAGACACCGGCGAAACCGGCCAGTCGTGCGCATAAAGGCCCGCGCCGCGTTGTGGCGTAATACGCTTTCTTTTTGATGACTGTGGGATGATATGAACCAGCACACGCCGCCGCAAACCATTGCCTTTACAGATATCGCCGCGCAGCGTCGACGACTGGGACAATCCATCGATAACGCGGTCGCGCGCGTTCTGACGCACTGTCAGTTCATCAACGGCCCGGAAGTTGCCCAGCTTGAGGCGGAGCTCGCGGCTTTCACCGGCGCACGGCACGTCATCGCCTGTGCCAGCGGCACGGATGCCTTGTTGATGGTCTTGATGGCCAAGGGGATCGGCGGGGGCGACGCCGTTTTCTGTCCATCCTTCACGTTCTGCGCAACAGGTGAAGTTGTCGCCTTGACCGGGGCGACCCCCGTGTTCGTCGATGTCGATGAAACAACATTCAACATTGATGCCGCATCGCTGTCCCGTGGCATCGCGACCGCGAAAAAGCTTGGCCTGGCGCCGAAGGCGGTTATTCCTGTCGACCTGTTCGGTCAGAGCGCTGATCACGACGCGATAGCGGCCATTGCGCAAAGCGCAGGCCTCTTTGTGTTGGACGACGCTGCGCAGGGCTTCGGCGCAACCTACAAGGGGCGCCGCATCGGAACGTTCGGGCTTGCCACGGCCACGAGCTTCTTCCCGGCGAAACCGCTTGGCTGTTATGGCGATGGCGGAGCGATCTTCACCGACGATGCCGAGTTGGCCGAAACGCTCCGCAGCGTTCGGGTGCATGGTCAAGGCTCCGACAAATACGACAATGTCCGTATCGGATTAACGGCGCGGCTCGACACCGTGCAGGCCGCCGTGTTGATCGAAAAATTGAAGATTTTCCAGGATGAGATCGACGCTCGCAATCGTGTCGCCAAGCGCTATTTCGATGCGTTGCATAATGTCGTTGGGGTGCCCCGTGTCATTGACGGCAATGTCTCGGTCTGGGCGCAATACACCATCCGTCTCCCGCACGGCGACCGCGACGGTTTTGCCTCAAAATTGAAGGCACGTGGCATTCCCACCGCGATCTATTATCCCAAGTCGTTGCATCAGCAGACGGCTTACAAACACTATCCGGTCGCCGAGGGTGGGCTTGCGGTCAGCGAAAAACTCTCTGCCGACGTTATCAGCTTGCCGATGCATCCTTATCTGGACGCGCCCTCTCAAGATCGTGTCATTCAGGCCGTGCGCGACGCGCTTGCGACCTGACGTCGTTGTTTGATAGCCGGACGCATTAAGGCCGGTTTGTTGATGCGGGCGCCCTGTTCGACGTTGCTTGGTTTGATTGTTTCGTTGCGCTTGATCCTTCCTGTCTTGACGCGTTTTCTTAACGCGAGTTGCTGCTCACTTCGCTGGAAAACGCAATAAATGCTCGGGCGCATTTTCACCGTCGGCGGATACACGCTGCTTTCGCGGCTAACGGGTTTTGCGCGCGATATCATGCTCGCGGCCATTATCGGCGCAGGCCCAATGGCCGACGCGTTCTTTGTCGCTCTGCGGCTCCCCAACCACTTCCGGGCTATCTTCGCGGAAGGCGCGTTTAACGCAGCCTTTGTCCCTGCCTACGCGCATGTTCACGGCGAGCGGGGGGAAGCGTCAGCGAGGCTGTTTGCAAGCCGCATCTTCACGCTGTTGTTCGTGTCGCAAGTCTTGTTGCTGGTGCTGGCATGGCTGTTCATGCCGCAGGCGATGTCGATCCTTGCTCCCGGATTTACGGAAGATCCCGCACAGCGTCATCTTGCGATCGAGCTGACGCGGATCACGTTCCCCTACCTTCTGTTGATCACGCTGGTCACGCTGTATGGCGGGATGCTCAATGTCATGCATCGTTTTGCCAGCGCCGCCGCTGCTCCGATATTTTTGAACCTGTCGATGATGGCAACGCTGGCGCTCGCGGCCTGGTTTCCGAGCGCCGGGCATGCCGCCGCCTGGGGCGTTTTGATTTCCGGAGTTCTTCAGTATGCCTTGCTTGCGGGCGACGCTGCAAAGCACGGTGTGTTGCCAAAATTCGCGCCATTGCGGCTGGATGATGATGTCCGTGCATTCTTCAAAGCGCTAGGACCTGCGACTCTCGGCTCCATGGGCACGCAAGTCGCTCTGTTTGCCGATACGATCATCGCAACTTTTTTGCCGGCAGGCGCCTTGTCAGCGCTGTATTATGCGGACCGCCTCAATCAACTTCCGATAGGCGTGATCGGGATTGCGATCGGGACGGTTCTCCTCCCGGATATGTCCCGCAGATTGACGTCCAGCGACCATGCGGGCGCGATGGCGTCCCAGCGGCGCGCGTTTGATTTCACGTTGCTGTTTTCGGTGCCGTTCGTTGCTGCCTTCCTGACGGTGCCTGACGTGATCATGCGCGCCATGTTCGCGCGGGGCGCTTTCAGCAAAGCCGATGCCGCAGCCGCCGGCGCGACACTCGCGGCCTATGCTATTGGCTTGATCCCTTTCGTTCTGATCAGGAGCGCGGTCTCGACCTTTTATGCGCGCAAGGACACCGCGACGCCAGTAAAGGCCGCGCTGACAGGCGTCGCAATCAATGTGCTCCTCAAAATCGCGCTGGTTGGCGCACTGGCTCAGATCGGGCTTGCGCTGGCGACGGCTGTAGGGGCTTGGGTCAATCTTCTTCTGGTCATCGGATTTGCGGTGCGCGCAAAGTATCTTGAGATCGATCGGGCATTTTTGTCGACGCTGGCCAAGTTCGCCGTCACGGGCTGCGTCCTTGCCGCAGCCTTATGGGCCACCGCACGCGTCTCGCCGATTGCGACAGTGGCCTGGCATGACGAAATCATGCTGGCGCTGCTAATGCTTGTTGGGACGCTGGTCTACGGCGTTGCTATATGGGCGCTGTTCGGCAGACGTTGGCTCGTCTCCCTGGTGCGCTAACTCCTCGATATTCTCGTTTCCGTCATGCGAGATAAAGCGATGGCGATTGAGAATTTCAAAAGCTCAATTTCAAGGATCTCTTCGAAAGATAATTCAGGCTCAACGTTGTCGCCACGTACGATGCGCGCTCAACGGTCGCCCGCAAAACGGCGCCTGCGATGTAGCAAAGCGAAAGCGTCGCGGCGAGAGCGACAAAAAATCCGGAAACCGAATTCAGGTCGAATGAAAGCGCGCGGAATACATACGCGACAAATTCGACGATTGCGAAGTGCGAAAGATAGATCGAATAGGACAATTCGCCCATGCGATTGATAAGGGGGAATGAAAACTCTCTCTGAAGACACACCCAGGCGAATCCTGACAGGACCGCGACCGAAAACCAGAAGGACAGCTTCGAGTGGTTGAATGGGTCGTCGGAATTGAACGCGATCCATAGCCACGCGGCGATGACGAGGAGCAATATGGGCTTGGATAGCGATGTGTCTTGCTTCAGCGACGACTTATAGAGCGCTATACCAATTAAAAATATTGGGCACTGATTGAAGAACTGAAAATAGAAAAAGGTCCAGAGCAAATCCGGGCGCTGATAATTCTCCAGCAGCATTGAATAGGCCGGGGTGATGATGGCGATATTGGCCAGATAGAGCGCAAAGGCAGCGGCGACAAATACGATGGCGGATGCCTTCCATCTGATGATAAACGGGAAGCACACATAGAAGGTCATCTCGACGGCGATACTCCAGCCGCCCGGAACCACCATATTGATCGTGTCGGGCCAAAAGCCGTGAAGGAATGTTGCGGTCATGGCGATCTGCCGCCATCCGAAATGGCCGCTCGACCAGTACGACGGGCCCGTTCCATCCAGCAAAAGATATCCAATAATGGCCAGCCAGAATGGAGGCGCTATTCTCCAAAATCTCCGGATGTAAAATCTTGCGGTGGCCTGATCTTCGTCGGCGCGGCGGTGCCACATCAGGCACATTGAAATTGCGCTCACGATGAAAAACAGCTGCACGCCGTAAGCGCCGAGCGGGGCGATAAATGAAATTCCGGGGCTGCCTGGATCAAAAACAACAAAGACGTGAAAGCATACGACCCCGAGGATCGCCAAACCGCGCATGAAATCGAGGGAGTTGAGTTTGCTTTCGATCATGGGAGATTTGACCTGCGCGGTCCTGGGTGCCGCCCGCCGGCCTTTGACGTTAAGGCGGCGCCATTAACATTGGCTTTCCCCATAGGGTGAATGACATGGCGCCGTCGGCGGCCCGGCTATGCCGTTCCAGCCAAAACCCCCAATTTTGAAAAGCCGGCCCAAACTGGAACCCGTTTGCGCTGCCGCGCAATTCGCTGCAATATGGGGACCCAGCTACCTTCAAACGCCTTCAGTGGGATGCCTCGGCGGCTTGGTTCCACGGAAGATTAGCCTGCATCCGGAGATTCAATGGCTTCCACCAAGGCTCCTATCAAATTCGGCGTCGGTCATAGCGTTCGCCGCAAGGAAGACGACGCGTTCATTCGCGGCAAGGGTCATTACACTGCCGATCATGCGCCGTCCGGTCTCCTGCACGCCTTGATGCTGCGCTCGCCGCATGCCCATGCCAAATTCAAGATCGATGCGTCCAAAGCCCGCAGTCTGCCCGGCGTTGCCGCGATCCTGACGGCTGAAGACACCGCAAACCTCGGCGATTTGCCCTGCCTGTTCAATTTGCCGGATGAGCCTTTTACAGCGCCGTCTTATCCGATACTGGCCCGCGACGAAGTTCGGCATGTGGGTGACGCGGTTGCTTTTGTCGTGGCGGATACGCTCGATCAGGCCCGTGACGCGCTAGAGGCAATCAGTGTGGAATGGCAACCGCTGCCGGCGGCGGTCGGAGTGATGCAGGCGATAAAAAAGGACGCGCCGCAAGTCTGGCGCGATCATGCTGGCAATGTGCTGTTCGACACGGCCATCGGCGATAAGAAAGCCGCCGAAGCAGCCTTCGCAAAAGCGCATGCTGTGGCCGAAGTGGCGATCATCAATCCACGCATCGTGACTAACTATATGGAGACGCGTGCTGTCGTCTGCGATTACGATGCCAAAAGCGACCGCCTCACGCTCACAATCGGCAGTCAGGGCAGCCATCGGCTGCGCGACATCCTGTGCCAGAATATCCTGAAAATCCCGGTCGAAAAAATGCGGGTCATTTGCCCGGATGTCGGCGGCGGGTTTGGCACCAAGCTGTTTCCTTATCGCGAATATGCGCTGGCGGCGGTGGCCGCGCGCAAGCTGCGCAAGAGCGTCAAGTGGGTGGCGGAGCGCGCCGATCATTTTGTCGGCGATGCGCAGGGCCGCGACAACGTCACCACGGCGCGGATGGCGCTTGCCGAGGACGGGAAGTTTCTCGGCATGGACGTCGATCTGGTGGCCGATATGGGCGCCTATCTGTCGACGTTCGGTCCCTACATTCCCCATGGCGGCGCGGGCATGTTACCCGGCCTCTACGACATTCAGGCATTCCATTGCCGGGTTCGCACCGTGTTCACCAACACAGTTCCCGTCGACGCCTATCGCGGTGCGGGACGGCCGGAGGCGGCGTATGTGGTGGAGCGTCTTGTCGATGCGGCTGCGCGCAAGCTTGGCATGGCGCCGGATGCGATCCGCCGCAAAAACTTCATTTCGCCGCGCGCGATGCCCTACAAGACCGCAACCGGAAAGATCTACGACTCCGGGGATTTCTCCGCCCATATGAAGCGGGCAATGGACGTCGCCGGCTGGAAGGAATTTCCCAAGCGTTTGAAAGCTGCAAAAAAGCAGGGCCTTCTGCGCGGGATCGGTCTCGGCACTTATGTTGAGGTCTGCGGCACCATGGGCGAGGAGAGGGCGGAAGTCCGGCTCGATACCAACGGCGATGTATCGATCCTGATCGGAACACAATCGAGTGGCCAGGGCCATCAGACCGCCTATGCCCAGCTTGTTGCGGAACAGTTCGGTCTTGCTCCCGAACGCGTGCATATCCTGCAGGGTGACACCGACCTGATTGCAACCGGTCTCGGAACGGGCGGTTCGAGCTCGATTCCCTCAGGCGGCGTCAGCGTGGAGCGTGCAACACGCAAGCTCGGCGTCAACCTGAAGGAGATCGCTTCCGAAGCGCTGGAGACCGCTGCCTCGGATCTTGAAATTCTGGACGGCGCAATCCGGATCGCGGGCACGGACCGTACGATCTCGTTCGCGGACCTTGCGAAACGGGCGGGTGCGAATTCGCCGAAACTAAGCGCCAGCGAAGCCTTCAGCAGCGCGGACGGAACGTTCCCGAACGGGACGCATGCTGTCGAGGTCGAGATCGATCCGGCCACCGGCGTCGTGCGGGTGGTGAACTACGTGATCGTCGACGACTTCGGGGTGACGCTCAATCCGTTGCTGTTGGCCGGTCAGGTTCATGGCGGCACCATGCAGGGCATTGGTCAGGCCTTGATGGAACAGGCGATCTACGATCCGCAGGACGGGCAGCTCGTGACGGGCACGTTCATGGACTACGCACTGCCACGCGCCGCCGATGGCCCGTCGATCAGCTTCGAGACCCACAATGTTCCCTGCAAGACCAATCCGCTCGGTGTGAAGGGCGCGGGCGAGGCCGGTGCGATCGGCTCGTGTCCCGCCGTCGTCAACGCCATTATCGACGGCTTATGGCGTGAATACGGAATCGATCAGATCGATATGCCCGCAACGGCCGAACGGGTGTGGATGACCATCCAGCGCCATCGGAAAGCCTCATAGGCAAAGACAATCCCGGAATAACGACAGGCTGGCGGTGTTGACCGACGAGCGATTGTCTCGTCGGACTCGGCGCGCTCGCCTATCGTCCGTTTTGGACTCATAATGTTTGCACTGCGGGAATGCCGCAGGAGGAGAGCTAAACATGTTGCGTGCTGTTGTTGTCGCGGGAGTATTTGCAATCGGCGTCCAAGCAATTGCGGCAGAGGATCCTATCTCGGCTCGCAGAGCCTTGATGAAGGCAAACGGACAGGCGGGCAGCAGCGGTGCCGCGATGTTGCGGGGCGATGCGCCGTTCGACGTTGCCAAAGCAAAAGCTATCTTCGTCACGTTTCAGAATGCGGCGGCCAAAGCGCCCGCCCTGTTCCCGGACGATTCGAAGCAGGGCGGTGAGACCGCTGCGCTTCCCAAGATTTGGGAGAACAAAGCGGATTTCGAGGCAAGGTTTGCGAAACTTGGTGCCGACTCAAAGGCGGCTGAAGCCAGCGTGGCCGATCCCGCAAGTTTCAAGGCGGCATTTTCCGAGGTGGGCAAGTCCTGCGGCGGTTGTCACGAGACTTATCGCTTGAAGAAATAAGCTGGCCGGCGTTTTAAATACTTAAATCTCTCGCTAATCAATTCGCACCTTCAAAAGGCGGGACCGTTGGGCGGTCCCGCGTTTTGTTATTCAGATTCTGTTCGAACAGTACGACGATGTTACTTCGTCACCTGACCGCGGATTTCACCACCAGGATTAGCTGCGGTGTGAACGTTCACGTAATACTTGCCTGCGAGCAGGTCGGCGGCCTGAGCATCGGTGAGCGTCGCCGTGCCTTCCGTACCGCTTGCAGCGTTCGGAATCGGCACTGCCACGCCGGCGTTCTTTCCTGCCTCTGCAGGTCCATGAAAGTGAGCCATGGTCGCGGGACCTGAGAGATCCGAATAATTCAATTTCCAGCTCAGCGCCTTGGAGGCGGTGTCGAAGGTGATGGCTGCGGAGCCCGTGGCCTTGCTGGTGTTGGCGGGGACTTCGGACGCGCTGCTGAGCTGCGCTTTGAGCGCGACCTTTTCGGCAAACGCCGGGCCGGCCAGTACGATCGATGCGCCCATGGCGAGTGCGAGAAGATTCAGTCTTTTAAAGCTCATAGATTTCTCCCTTACTTTGTCTTCGCCGGCCGAGCGGGTTCGCTCTCCGGCAAATAGGCTTTGACCGCGCAATATGCGATGGTCATCAACAGTGGTGGATCCGGTATCGATTTTGCCAGCTGTTCCCAACCTGTGCCCAACCAGTCCCAGACAGTGATATAACCACCAAAATCGAGATTCATTCCAGTGGGTTGAGGATGCTTCGTAAACTTCTATTTCTTGCCCTTGCGGGTGTGGTCGCCGGGCTGGGCCTTTTCTGGGTCGTCACCATCCCCCATAGCGTGCCCGCAAGCGCGCTGTCGACCTACAAGCCCGATCTTGCCAATGGTCAAACAGCGTTCGATGCAGGGGGGTGCTCCTCATGCCATGCAGTCCCTGACCAACCAGATCGGCTGCGATTGGGTGGCGGGCTGGCCCTTCTGTCCCCTTATGGGACATTCTACGTTCCGAACATCTCGCCCGACCCGAAAGACGGTTTGGGGGGCTGGACCGAAGCCGAGTTTGTAACGGCGCTTCAGAAGGGCACGTCGCCTCAAGGCACGCATTATTTTCCTGCTTTTCCCTACACGTCGTACCAGCATGTGAGGGTTGAAGACCTGCGCGATCTGTTTGCGTATCTCAAAAGCCTGCCCCCGGTCAGCGGCAAGGTCCGCGATCATGACGTGAAGTTTCCTTTCAATATTCGCCGGGACCTCGGTGGCTGGAAGCTGCTGTTTCTCGACGGAAAACCGTTTACGCCCGATCCGGCACAATCAGCGCAATGGAATCGCGGGGCTTATCTGGTCAATGGTCTCGGCCACTGTGCAGAATGTCATAGCCCTCGTAATTTTCTTGGCGGAATCATTGCCACGCAGCGTTTCGCTGGCGGTCCGGATCCCGAAGGCAAAGGCTGGGTGCCCAATATCACTCAGAAGGGGCTGGCCGATTGGTCCGAGAAAACCATCGCCTATTTTCTGGAAACTGGTGAGACGCCGGATGGCGACTCTGCCGGCGGATCGATGGCGAAGGTGATCAAGAATACGTCGCAACTAAACGATGAGGATCGTCTGGCGATGGCGGTCTACCTGAAGTCGCTGCCTGCAGTCGAAGGGCCATCGCGGCCAAAAGGAGCAAGCGACCAACACGATCATGCGCAATAGCGAGCTCACGGATGCGCAAGTTTGCTGTCACCGACGCGGCCACCGCGGTCAGAACGCCTTGAATGTGATGATGGTGTAGGTGTCTTGAATGCCGGGAAGGCACTGCACTTTCTCGTTGATGAAGTGTCCGATGTCGACATTGTTCTCGACATAGAATTTCACCAACAGATCATAGTCTCCGGCGGTGGAATAGATTTCCGACGCGATTTCTGCTTCGGCAAGGGCGTTTGCGACCGCATAGGATTTTCCGAGCGCGCATTTAATCTGAACAAAAAACGGGACCATGCTGGTTCTCCAGGACATCGAAATATTGCCGCAATAGAGCGAAAACCGCTTCGCATGGCAAGGCGACTTGCTGAGATACAAGGGGCGGGCTAGAGCATAAAATAGGGGCCCAAGATGTGGAAATCCGTGCCCCGACCGTTTATGTGGCCGGAGTTAGGATATGGCGATTCCCATCGCGCTGACCATCGCGGGTTCTGACTCAAGCGGTGGCGCAGGCATTCAGGCAGATCTCAAGACATTCGCCGCGTGTGAGGTTTATGGAGCATCTGTCATAACCGCACTCACGGCACAGAATACCCAAGGCGTCTCTGCCATTCACACGTGCCGCCCGATTTTGTCACGGCCCAGCTCGATGCCGTGTTCAGCGATCTCGACGTCAAGGCGGTCAAGATCGGGATGGTCGCGGGGCGGGACATCATCGAAAGTATCGTGGCGGGGCTGGTACGCTGGTCGCCGCCGTTTGTCGTGGTCGATCCGGTAATGATCGCGACATCGGGAGACCGCCTGCTTCCGGCAGACGCAATCACGGCACTACGCCAGGATCTTATTCCTAGGGCGCATCTCATCACCCCCAATTTGCCGGAAGCCGCGGCTCTGCTTGATGCTCCGGTCGCCGCAGACCCCGACGAGATCGAACGCCAGGGGCACCAGTTGCTGACGTTCGGATGTCCGGCGGTGCTGATCAAGGGAGGGCACGGTGCCGGCGAGGAGAGCATCGATTACCTGATTGATCGGCGCTCGACCATTCGTTTTGCCGCGCCGCGCATTGCAACGAAAAACACCCATGGCACCGGGTGCTCGCTATCGTCGGCAATCGCGGCAGGCGTCGCCAAGGGCGAGGATCTGACGGCCGCGGTCGGTCTTGCGAAGTATTACGTCAATGCGGCGATCGCAGCGGCGGACAGGCTGCATGTCGGCCGCGGACACGGCCCAATTCATCATTTTTACGAGACTGACGATCAAGAGTGACTAGCTCGTTTGGTCTCGACGCCGGTAGCTAAGATATGAGTGGTTGACAGTTGCCGCCGAGGTTGAGGCGCGCCGTCATCGCGCTGTCATCTGAATCTGATAGCCGCTCGCGCATGCAAAACGATGCTGCAAGTGAAGAACAGGCAGAGCGGCGCTTCAGGGCCTTGTTCATCTCCGACATTCATCTCGGCGCGCGGGGAGCGCAGGCCGGCAAGCTTCTCGACTTCCTTCGTCGCCACGACGCCGACACCATCTACCTCGTCGGCGACATCATCGACGGTTGGGCGCTGAAGTCGAGTTGGTACTGGCCGCAGTCCCACAATGATATTGTTCAGAAGATGCTCCGCAAGGCGCGCAAAGGCACGCGCATTGTCTATATTCCAGGTAATCACGATGAATTCCTGCGCTCCTTCTATGGCATCCACGCGGGAGGGATCGAGATCGTCGAGCAAGCAATTCACGAAAGTGCGAACGGCTCACGCTATCTCGTGATCCACGGGGATATTTTCGATCTCGTCGTGCAGAACGCGCGCTGGCTCGCTCACCTTGGTGACAAGGCTTACGGTTTTGCGATCAGGCTGAACCGGCTGGTCAACGCCGGTCGCCGCCTGTTCGGATTTCCTTACTGGTCGCTGTCGCAGTGGGCGAAACTCAAGGTCAAGAATGCCGTCAATTATATCGGCGCTTTCGAGGCCACCCTCGCGGGCGAAGCCCGGCGGCATGGAACGGATGGGGTCATCTGTGGCCACATCCATTATGCGACGATCCGCGATGAGCACGGGATACGTTACATGAATTGTGGCGATTGGGTTGAAAGCTGCACCGCGTTGGCCGAGCACGACGACGGCAGCTTCGAGATTCTGACATGGGCCGGTTCGCAGGCGAGGCAGGTGCTGCCCGCTCGCCAAGTCCCGGCGCGAGCAGCCTGATGCGCATCCTGATTGCGACCGATGCATGGCACCCGCAAGTCAACGGTGTCGTTCGCACCCTGATGATGATGGCCGAGGCCGCTCGCAAGCTTGGCGCCGAGGTGCACTTTCTGACGCCGGAGCGCTTTCGCACGGTGGCGTTGCCAAGTTATCCGGATTTGCGGATCGCATTGCCGGGGCCCACGCGAATTGCGCGACTGATCGAAGATCTCGCGCCGAACAATATTCACATTGCGACCGAAGGCCCGATCGGATGCCTGGTCCGGCGTTATTGTCTGCGAAAACGAACCCCATTCACCACGAGCTTCCATACGAGGTTTCCGGATTACGTGTCAGCGCGTTTTCCGGTTCCTAAATCCTGGGTTTGGACGGCATTGCGGCGCTTTCATCTGCCCAGCAGTGCGGTGATGGCGGCGACGCCCGCGCTTGCCGATGAATTGCGAGGGCGCGGCTTTCACAATGTTGTTTTATGGCCGCGTGGCGTCGACGCTGCATTTTTCCACCCGCGCCAAACTCATCGCGGCGCGAGGGCGCCCATATTTTTGTCGGTGGGACGCGTCGCGGTTGAAAAAAATCTTGAGGCGTTTCTTACGCTCGATTTACCGGGCACCAAAGTCGTCGTGGGTGACGGCCCGGCAAAGGCTGAACTTGAACGGAAATATCCGGATGCGGTCTTCCTCGGTGCGCTCCACGGCGAAGCGCTGGCGGAAGCCTACGCCGCCGCCGACGTATTCGTTTTTCCAAGCCTGACGGATACATTCGGGCTGGTTCTGCTCGAAGCGCTTGCCAGCGGTGTTCCCGTGGCCGCCTTTCCCGTATCAGGGCCGAACGATGTAATCGGGAATGCCCCGGTCGGCGCCCTGAACGATGACTTGCGGTTGGCATGTCTCACGGCCATGACGCTTTCGCGACCGGCTTGCCGCGATTTTGCGTTGAAGCAGACATGGGATGTTTCAGCGCGGGCGTTCGTCGATCATATTGCGCGGGTTCATGCCGGACATCGTGCAAATCCGGGGACACGCATCGCAATGCAGGAGTCCCCATGGCCTCATATCCTTTAATTCCAATTCCAGGCCCGTTGCATTCGCTCGAGACGGGAATTTCACTTTTCGGGAAAATGCACTAAAAAGACGGCATGACCGACTCTCTTCCCGTGACATCCGCCGATATCGACGCCGCCGCGAATGTGCTCGCGCCTTTCGTAGTTCGCACCCCGTTGTTGTCCTCACCCGCGCTCAACGATTTTGCCAGCGGCAATGTGTTTCTGAAAGCGGAGGTGTTGCAACGAACCGGCTCCTTCAAATTCCGGGGCGCGTTCAACAAGCTGTCGTCGATTCCGAAGGAAGCCCGCGCTGCCGGGGTGGTGGCGTTCTCCTCCGGCAATCATGCACAGGGCGTTGCGGCCGCAGCCGAAATTTTGAAGATGCCTGCGTGCATCGTCATGCCTGCGGATGCGCCGTTGTCCAAGCGAGAGAAGACCAAGGGCTATGGGGCCGAGGTCGTTCTTTATGATCGGCTGCGGGAAGACCGCGAAGCCATTGCGCGCGAGATCGCTGGAAAACGCGGCGCGACTGTGGTTCCGCCGTATGACGATCCGATGATCATTGCAGGACAGGGAACAGCGGCGCGGGAGTTTTGCCAAGACCTCGCGGCGCGCGGCGTTGCGCCTGATCTCGTCATTGCGCCTGTATCCGGTGGCGGTCTGATCGCCGGAACGGCGATCGCCACCAAGGCGCGTTTTCCGAACGCCGAGATTGTCACCGCCGAGCCGGAAGGTTTCGATGATCATGCGCGATCGCTGTTAAGCGGTCATCGCGAACCACATCACGCCAAGGGCTTATCGATCTGCGACGCATTGATGGCGACGATCCCGGGAGAAATTACGTTCGCGATCAATCGAAAACTGGTGTCACGCGGCGTGACGGCGTCCGACGATGAAGTGGGCAACGCCGTCGCATTTGCGTTTCGAGAGTTCAAGCTTGTGGTCGAGCCGGGTGGCGCCGCCGCGCTGGCTGCGTTGCTCGCCGGCAGAATTGAGACCCGTGGAAAAACCACGGTCGTGATCCTCTCTGGCGGCAATGTCGATGCGGGTATGTTTGCGCGGTTGATTGCTTAGAGCATCGTCTCGCTCTCAGACGAGCCGACTAAACCGTCTCAGCTAAAGAACGCGATCTTTTCAGCCTGAACTCATGCGCCTGAGCTGAGCCAGCGGATCGATTTTGGCCGCGGCTGGAGGGACCACACCGCGCGCGAGCAGCGCTTGTCCAAGAGATTGGCCAAGAGGTTGGCCAAGAGGTTGGCCAAGGGATTGTCCGAGGGATTGTCCAGACGATTGTCCCACGGGTTCAGGCGGTGGCTCAGGGGACCGTATGACTGAAGCCTCCGACGAAATGACTGGTTCGGGCGACCGGTGAGGCGGCACTCTGAACGAAGCGGGGCGATCCGCTGCAACCGTCGCAGGCGCACTCGGCGGCGGCGCGGCCGGAGGCAACGTTGCGGCTTGTGGTAGCCCCGCCATGGCCAGAATTTCGCTGGATCGCTCGTCGGCTAGCGGCGGGGTTGGCCGCGCCGGAGCGGCGGGTAGCGGCGGCTTCGCCGTCAGGCTGACCACGTTTTCCGGCACGGGCGAGGCCGCCGCGGTCTGGATGGGCAACGCCTGCACCGGTGCTGGTGGCCGGGACGAGACGGAAGCCTCCGCAACAGCAATTTTCTCGCGGGCGAGCCTGGCTTCGGTCAGATCGGCGGGTGGAGGTGCGGGTGTTGCGGAGGGCGGGGCATCCGTCAGTCCGCCGATTTGCTGGGTGATGGCGTCGAACGACGCCAGCACCGTCGCCTGCATCCCTTGCGCGATCGGAGCGTCCAGGCAGACGCCGATTGCACCCGCCTGAGCCTCAAGAATATCGCAGATACGGCCGTCATAGCCGATTTCGCGTAGCCGCCACGTGACTTCCTGGATAATCCGGATGCCGTTGCGTGCCGGAAGGAAGGCTTCGTCCGCATTCACTTGTTCGAATGCCCGGGCGGCCTGGGTTCTGCCATCCTCGATGATAGCCCGGATCGCGTCCATGGCTTCCGTCAGCCCGGTGGCAGATGCGCCCTGTTTCTGGGCCGCGAGGCCGGCTTCAATCCGCGTCACCGCTTCCAGCACGACGGCGGTATCGGCATTGCGATTGCGACGGGCGTATTCCTTCAGAAACCAGCGCCCGCGCGAGGTTTCCATGAAGGCTTCGTTGATGGCGTGGTAGTCCGCCTCGGTCGGCAGCGTTCCGCTGGCGGACATCGGCGACAGTGCGAAAGCGTCGTTGGCCATCTTGAACCTGTTACGTCGAACCTGTTGCCGTGAAACTTGTCTTGAAACGCGTCTGCCGTCGTCGCTCGGGACCGCACGCCTGTCAAATCCAGTGTGTATAAAGTTCATCATGAACACGTCCGAATCGCAATTGAATTGATGGAAATCAATTCCGAAATCCCCGCTCCTTCGGCTCTCGACGCACGGCAATTCGCCCGGCGGCTCGCGCTGACCTACGGTGCGGTGTTCGGGCTGGTGGGGATAAGCCTTCCGTACTTCCCCGTGTGGCTGAAGGCGGTCGGCGTCGATCTGGGCTGGATCGGAATCATCACAGCTGTCCCCTCGCTGACGCGCTTCACCGTGCTGCCGTTCATCATCGGTTTTGCCGAGCGGCGCCAGATCCTGCGCCAGGCTATCGTCGTGCTGGCATTCTTGACCTCGCTTGGTTTTCTGCTGGTTGGGCAATTCAGCCAGCCGCTGGCGATTCTGCTTGTGTTTGCTTTGACCGCCTGCACGTGGACGCCGATCGTGCCGCTGATCGACGGGTACGCGCTCAAGGGTGTCGCGCGATACGCGCTTGATTACGGCCCATTGCGGCTATGGGGATCGGCCGCGTTCGTGACCGGCGCGCTGGCCTGTGGCCTGCTCGTCGATCTGGTGGCGGCGACGTATCTGATCTGGATCATTGCTGCGATGGCCGGCCTCGGCGCGCTGGTCAGCACCGGCTTAAGGCCACTCGGCCCGACGGTCGCAGCGCGGGGGTCGCTGTCGCGGGCAGGCGACTTGCTGCGTCAGCCGGCTTTTCTCGCGATCATCCTGTCGTCGGCGCTGATCCAGGGAAGCCATGCGGTCTACTATGCCTTCGCCTCGATTGCCTGGCAGCAAGCGGGCCTTGGCGGACTGACCATCTCATTTCTCTGGTCGCTTGGCGTTGTCGCCGAGATCGTTGTGTTTGCGGTTTCGCCCCGGTTCACCTGGCCTCCTGTGGTGCTGGTTGCCTTCGCCGCAGCAAGCGCCGCGTTGCGCTGGATATTGACGGCGCAACAACCGGCCATTCCATTGCTTGCCGGGATTCAAGCGATGCATGGGTTGTCGTTCGGCCTGACACAGGTCGGCGTGGTCGGTCTGTTGACCCGCAACGTTCCGCTACACGTGATGGCGAGTGCGCAGGGCTATCTGGTTGCGGTCGGTGGCTTGGTGATGAGCTGCGCGACCATGATGTCGGGGTTGCTGTATGCCCGTTACGGAGCGGGTGCCTATTATGCCATGGCCGGCATGGCGCTGGCGGGAGCGGGTGTGGTTCTGGCGGCTGGCCGGCTGCTGCGACACGATTCCGAGCCGGGCTAGTATTTTCGAGCGAAGCATGCCACCGGACTTGATCCGGTGGTGGGCACCGGTTCGCGTGAAGAAAACACGTCAAATCAATAAATTAGAGCGCGGTTGTGATTTAATCAAAAGCAAACGCGCTCTAGTTCTCGCGCTGCCGGATTGATCTGATTAGCCCCAGAGCGCGGCGTCCGGTGGATAGACCGTGCTTCCATCATAGCGAAGGCCGTCAAGGCGATCGCTCGCCAGCAGCAGCGGGCCGTCGAGATCGACCACGCGCGCCTGCTGGGCGACGAGCATGGCCGGCGCCATCGCGAGCGACGTCGCGACCATACAGCCCACCATGATGTCGAAGCCGAGCGCCCGCGCCGCATCGGCCATCGCCAACGCTTCGGTCAAACCGCCGGTCTTGTCGAGTTTGATGTTGATCGCGTCGTAACGTCCCCGCAAACTTTCCAGTGGGCCGCGCGCATGCACGCTTTCATCGGCACAGATGGGGATCGGATGACGAATCCGGCTGAGCGCCTCGTCCCGGTCTGCCGGAAGCGGTTGCTCGACCAGCGTGACGCCGGCCTCCGCGCAGGCCGCGAGGTTTCGCTCAAGATCGCCATCCGTCCATGCTTCGTTGGCATCGACGATCAGTTCGGACCGGGGAGTCGCATCGCGTACGGCACGGATCCGCGCGGCGTCGCCTTCGCCGCCGAGCTTGACCTTGAGCAGAGGACGGTGCGCTGCACGGGCAGCCGCCTCGGCCATGCTCTGGGGCGATCCAAGCGAGATCGTGAACGCGGTCGTGAGAGGGCGCGGTGCACTTCGCCCGAGTGCATCCCAGACCCGCTTGCCGGCCATCTTGGCTTCGATGTCGAGCAGCGCGCAATCCAGTGCGTTACGCGCCGCGCCCGCGGGCATGGCGCTTTGCAATGCGTGACGATCCAACCCCTCGCGCAGAGCATTCTGCATGGCCATCACGGCGGCGAGGGTGGTTTCCGGCGTTTCGCCATAGCGTGCGTAGGGCGTGCACTCACCCCGGCCGATCCAGGTCCCAGCGGAGGTTTGCGCGGAGATCTCCGCGACCACCACCACAGCCTCCGTCTTGGCGCCTCGGCTGATGGTGAAGCTGCCGGCGATCGGCCATCGCTCGATTCGCGCCTGCAGATGGGTTGAGAGGGGGGAAACGTTTGATGCCATTCAAAAATCTGATGATTTATTGTGATCCGATTGCATCGCTGGCCGCAGTATGGCTTTAAATGCGGGTCTGTAAATGCGACCGAAATGGAGCGTGTTCCGGCGCCGCAGCAGAGAAAACCCCGAGCTTTTCTCGCTGCGACCTGCTATCCGCTGGTTCGGGGACTTCGCTATTGGTATTAAGGGTTTGCGGTGGACGGTGAGCCAATTTTGGAGCGTGTCGCCCAAGGCGGTGTCGTGGCGTTGCGGGCGTCTGGAACGTGGACGGCGCAACACGCCCATGCGCTCGAACATCTCGTGGACGATGCCGCGAAGCTGGATCAGGGGCAGGCCGGTGTTCTGATCGACGTTTCGAAGGTTGTGAAGCTCGATACATTCGGCGCGTGGCTGATCGAGCGGCTGTGTCGCAGTCTGGCGCAAGGTGGTGCCGAGCCCAGGATCGCCGGTTTGTCGGCCAACTATTCCAGTCTCGTGGACGAAGTCCGCCGCGTCGGGCCCACGACGTCTCCGGTCACGCCCTTGTGGTCCATCACGGGCATGTTCGATAGCGTCGGCCGCGGTGTGGTCCAGATCGGCGATACGCTGATTGCTCTCGCGGGGATGACGGGCGCACTGATCGTGGCCTCTGCACGCGTGTTCGTGCATCCGTCGCGGTTTCGCTTCACCTCGATGGTGCATCACATCGAGCAGGTCGGCTGGCGCGCTATTCCCATCGTGGCGCTGATCACGTTTTTGATCGGCTGCATTATCGCGCAGCAGGGCATCTTCCATTTCCGCCAATTCGGCGCGGACGTCTTCGTGGTGGATATGCTGGGCGTGCTAGTGCTGCGCGAGATCGGTGTTCTCATCGTTGCGATCATGGTCGCGGGACGTTCGGGCAGTTCATACACGGCCGAACTTGGTTCCATGAAAATGCGCGAGGAGATCGACGCGCTGCGGACGATGGGCTTCGATCCCGTCGAAGTGCTCATTCTGCCGCGCATCCTCGCCCTGTTGATCGCTCTGCCGGCGCTAGCGTTTATCGGCGGCATGGCGGCGCTCTACGGCGGCGGGCTGGTGGCCTGGCTTTATGGCGGGGTCGACCCCGATGCATTTTTGTTTCGATTGCGCGAGGCAATCTCGATCAATCATTTCGTGGTCGGCATGATCAAGGCGCCCTTCATGGCGCTTGTGATCGGCGTCGTTGCCAGTGTCGAAGGACTTCTGGTCGAAGGCAGCGCGGAATCGCTCGGCCAGCGAACGACGTCGTCGGTGGTGAAATCGATTTTCTTCGTCATTGTGATGGATGGCGTCTTCGCCATCTTCTTTGCCTCGATCGGAGTGTAGGCCGATGGCTGACGACGCAATCATTCGGGTGCGCGATATCTCGGTTCGCTTCGGTCGGACTCAGGTCCTCGACAATCTCAATCTGGACGTTCGCCGCGGTGAGATCCTCGGCTTCGTCGGCGCGTCAGGCGCGGGCAAGTCGGTGCTGATGCGCACGATTATTGGGCTGGTTCCGAAACGGAGCGGCAGCATCGAGGTTTTGGGTGTCGATATGGATGCCGCGGACGAGTTGGCGCGGCGTAGCGTCGAGCGGCGCTGGGGTGTGCTGTTTCAACACGGCGCATTGTTTTCCTCACTCTCGGTCCGGCAGAATATTCAGTTCCCGGTGCGTGAATATCTGGATGTCTCGGACCGGCTGCTCGACGAAATCACCATGGCCAAGCTGGCCATGGTGGGGCTGAAGCCTGAGGTCGCGGAGCGCTATCCGTCAGAATTGTCCGGTGGCATGATCAAACGGGTCGCCTTGGCGCGCGCGCTCGCGCTCGATCCGGACATTGTCTTTCTCGACGAGCCGACCTCGGGGCTGGACCCGATCGGCGCGGGCGATTTCGACGAATTGGTGCGGACGCTGCAGCGCACGCTTGGTTTGACGGTTTTCATGGTGACCCACGACCTCGACAGCCTTCACACCGCATGCGATCGCATCGCGGTGCTGGGCGAGGGAAAGGTAATTACCGTGGGCACCATGAGCGACATGCTGGCTTCGCGCCACCCCTGGCTGCAGGCCTATTTTCATGGCACGCGCGCGCGTGCGCTGGTCATGTAGCGGAATTTTTTAGGTGGCCGCAGCGCGGGCTTGGAAGAAGTTGAGCTAACCAACACATTGGAACGTCGCATCCGATTGATCGGAGCCGACGCTGAGGATTCGGAGTAGACTTATGGAAACGCGAGCGAACTATGTGTTGATCGGGTTTTTCACGCTCGCGGTTTTGGCCTGCGGCTTCGGTTTCGTGATGTGGTTCCAGAGCCTGCATGCCGCCAAAGCGCGAAGCCCGCTGCGTGTCGTGTTCGAAGGCTCAGCGTCAGGACTCCGGACCGGAGCGAGCGTGAACTTCAACGGCATTCGCATCGGTGAAGTGACCTCGGTCAAGATCGACGATCCCAAGCGCGTCATCGCGCTGACTGCTGTCGACAAGAACGTTCCGATACGCAAGGACACGCTGGTCGGGCTTGAGTTTCAAGGGCTGACCGGAGTTGCGGCGATCGCGCTGAAAGGCGGATCGCAGGATGCCCCTGAAGTGACGTTGGGCGACAACGGCGTGCCGACCTTGACCGCGGACCTGAGCGCCACCCAGGACGTCATGGAATCGGTGCGCTCATCGGTTCAAAATCTCAACCGTCTTGTCGCGGACAACCAGGAAGCCGTTCGGGTTTCGCTGCGCAGTCTCGAAGCATTCGCAACGACCCTGGCGCGCAACTCCGAGCGCATCGACAGCATCATGAGTGGGGTCGATGCGCTGGTCGGCGGCAAGAACGGCGGCGAACTCGTCGCCACGGTCAAATCGATCAAGGAGCTTGCTGACAATCTCGATAAGCGTACCGCCGATATCACGGCGGGCGTCAATCGCTTCACCGCATCGGGCGCCAAGGATTTCAGTGCGTTGATGGTCGAGGGCCGCCGCACGCTCGACGACATCAGCCGGGCGGTCAACAATTTTGACAAGAACCCGACCCGCGTATTGTTTGGCGCAGGCAACGCCGATACGCGCCCCGCAGACGCCCGGCCCACTGAGCAGCGGCCCGCGGTGCGGACGCCGCCGCCAGCGGATGCAAGAGCGCCCGCGCGTTGATGAACGCGGACCTGGCAGCGACATCGGACGGTCAGCACTGTTGGCCCGCTACCAGTATTGATTGAGAGGTGGCGCAGGACGCTCGCACCGGCCGCTGCGCGTTTACCTGCCTTGGCCTCGAACCAATGCCCGGCGATGCTGAAGGCCATTCCTCGAAGCCGGTTGCTTTCCGGTCTTCCATCCACAGTTCGACTTCAACAAAAAAGCGGAGGCTCGAGCCTCCGCTTTTTGGCGTTTGATACGGGAGAGGTCTATCGGGTTAGCCGAGCCTGCCTGCCGCATGAGCGAGCAGGGTGTAAACCAGACCGTTCTCCGAGGTGAGATAGCTGCGCAGCGCGGCCGGTCCACGCTCGTCGCGAGCGACATCGTCGAGCAGGCGTTCGAACTCCGCGATGTAGCGGTCGACCGTCTGTTTGAAGCCGCGGTCGGTGCGATACTTGCGACCGACCTCGTCGAACGTCTTCTGGCCGATGGGAGTGTAGAGCCGCTTGTTGAACGCCTTGCGCTCGCCGCGCTGATAGCGGTCCCACATCTCGGCTGCGAGATCCCGGTCCATCATCCGCGTGATATCGAGGGCCAGCGCATCCAGCGGGTTGGCCGATGCTGCCGGAGGGCGAGGTGCCTGCGGCGCGCGTGGTCTTGGGGCTTCCGCCGGAGTGTTATCGACGCGATTCAGCAGTCCCGACAGCCAGCCGTCGCCATTCTGGTCGGCGCTGGGGCTGACCGGCGGCGCATCGGCGCGGCGCGGCGGTGCCATCGGCACGCCGAGATCGGGAGGCGGGAGATTTGACGCGCTGGTGTTGTCGCGGCGCGGCGGGGCGGGGCGTGCGACAGCTTCGGTGCGTGCGCTGGCTGCGGCCAACACCGGTTCTTCGTCCCGCGCGCTTGCACGGGTATTGCTAGTTCCGACAACGTCGAGACCCCGGCCATGACGGGCAACGATCCGGTTCAGTTCGGCGAGCGCTTCGATCTGGTCGACGATGACTTTTCGCATTTGCGAGGTGCTCTCGGCAGCCTCTTGGGGAATTTCGAGAACGCCGCGACGCAGCTCGGCGCGCGTTGCCTCGAGCTCGTGCTGCATTTCTGAAGCCATCTGCTTCATGCTTTGCACCACGGCCGAGAACTTGTCGGTGGATTGCTTGAACATCGCATCCACCTGTTCCGCGGTCTGTTCGTACAGCTCGTTCATCGTTTCGGCGGTCAGCCGGCGTTCGTCTTCGGCTGCGGCGCGAACCGCTTCGAACTGATGATTGATTGCCGATGCGCCTGAGCCGGCCGTTTCGGCGACCACCCGGGCAATATCCCGCGCGCGGGATTCCGCCGCTTCCAGAGATTCATCCAGCAGGCTGGTGAAGCGCGACAAGCGCTCATCGAGATCGGAGGTGCGCTGGTCAATCGTGGTCACCAGCAACTCAAGATCGGCTTTGCGGTCGGCGACCGTTCGGCTGCTGTTCTGGTTGCTTTTCTCAACGAGCGCTGCGGCTTCAACAAGCGCATTGCCATGGGCCGCGAATTGATCCGAGAGCGATCCCAGGTTTTCCAGCGCTTTTGCGGTTTTGTTGTTGAAGACGTTGAGCTGATCTTCCAGCGCGCCGGTCGCGACGCCGTTGCGCGAGGTGACATCGTTCATGGTGGTGACGAAGTCCGCAACCTTGGTGACCAGCGTGTGTTCCAGCGAGTTGAGATTGTCGTGCGCGCCTGTCAGCACCTCCTGCAGCAGGATGTTGCCTTCGCGCAGACGCTCGAACAGGGCGACCGTGTCCGTGCGCAGGATCTTGCTGGTTTCCTGCATTTCCGTGACGGCGGCGGAGGCGACCTGACGGGACTGATCGATGGCGGCCCGAGAGCTCTGCTCGATATCCTTGAGTGATTTGTTGACGGCGCCAGTCGCGATCTCGCTTGCGGTGGTGATGGTACGGGCGAGGTCCGAGCTGTTCTTGGCGAGGGACTGCGCGAATGTAGATCCCCTGCTGTCGATCGACCGGAGCGCTTCATCGGTCGCGCGGCTGATATCGGCGCTGAACTGGGTGCCACGATCGCTGATCGCCTGGACAAGCGTTCCGCGCGAGGTATCGACCATTTGCGCCAGACGATCGGTCTGCTGTTTGACGCCGGTCACGATATCGTCGGTCTTGCCGAGCAGGACCGAGCCGAACTGGGCGGTTACGTTGACGATCGTGCGCTCGATCTCGCTCGACGTCGACTTGATCCTCTGGCTCGCATCGTTTGATGCCGCAATCAGTGACGAGTTGACGTCGCTCGATGCGCCGATGATCGACGCGCTTGCATTGGTCGATGCCATTGCAAGCGAGGCGCTCGCTTCGTTCGACGCGACAACGATTGAATTCTGTGCTTCGCGAGCGCTCGCTTGCAGCGAATCGGCGGCATTGCTTGCGACGGAAATGACGGAGCGTTCGATATCGCCGGTGAGCGTCTTGATCTGATTGGCTGCGTCTGCCGATGCCAGCAGCAGCGTACTGTGAACATCTCGCGTGCTGTTCAGGATGGATGTGGCGGTTGCCGTTCCGGCCGCCGTCAGAGTCTGCTCGATTTCCGCCGAGAGGGCGTGGGCGCGAGACGTTGCCTCTTCCGACGCGGAAATCAGCACAGTCTGCGCCTCGCGCGAACTGTTCAGCACGTTGGCTGCTGTGGTCGCGCCGGTCGCCGTAAGAATCTGTTCGACATCGCTCGCGGTCGCTCGGAGGTGGGCGCTGACGTCGCCGGAAACCGACAGCAGCGATTCCTGCGCAAGGCGCGCATTGGTCTTGATGGTGTCGTTCGTGTTGTTGATCACCGTCACGAGTGTCCGCTCGGCGTCTTCGACGTTGGAGCGAATGCCTTGCGATAGTTCTTCGGCTCGCAGCACCAGAATCTCGCTGGCCTGGCGGCCAGTGGTTTCAAAACGGCCGGCGACTGCTTCGATCCGTGATCCGAGCAGGTTTTCGAACTGCGTGACGCGGGTCTCGATGTCGTTCGCAACCGCGCCGACTCGAACTTCGAGGCCGTCGTGGATCGCGTGGAAACGGCTGGTAATCGTTTCGGCCAAATGAGTGCTGCGGCCGTCAATCGTTTCGGTCACGTTGCCGATGCGCTGGTCGATCGCATCGATGGCTTGGTTTGTTCCTTGCGCCAGCGAAGAGGCGAGGGTGGAAATACGCGAATCCAGAGCCGCGACCACCTGGTCCGTGCTCTCCGTCAAAGAGGATTTCAGCAACGAGGTTTTCTCGTCGAGCGCATCGATGGCTTGCGCGGCGCCTCCGCTCAAGGCAGTCGTCAGGTTGTGCAAACGGGTGTCGATCGTATCGGTCACGGCGGTGGCCCGATTGTCGAACGAGTTCCTGCAGAGACTTCAGGCGATTGTCGATGCTTTCGTCGAACGACTTGATACGGGTGTCGAGCGACAGGTCAAGATTGGTCACGCGCGATTCGAGTGTGCTCTCGAACGCAGCAAGGCGCTGATCGAGGGTGCCGTGGATATCGCCCGCATACGCGGTGACGCGATTGTCGAAGGTGTCGACATAGGTCTTGAGGTTTTCCGCAATGTCCTGCGTGCGCTGGCCGATGCGTTCGACGATTTCGCCACCGAAGGTTTTTACGGTACGGTCGAACTGCGCGATATGGCGGGTAATGACCGCGCCAAGGGTGCCGCTGTCGCGCGAGAATCTTTCCGCCAGCTCCGCGCCTTGCTCGCGCATCAACTCGTCGAACGCGCTCATCTGTGAGCCGAGATTGTCGTGAACGTTTTCGACCTGGCTGACGACCTTGGTCACCAGCGTGTTGACGGTGACATCCAGCGCTTCGCTGGCCTTGTCGCCACTATCGACGATGCGGCCGGCCATCCGTTGGCCCGCTTCGTCGACCTTGTGCACGAGATCGTTGCTGCGAAGCTCGAGCTCCAGCAGCAGGGTGTCGCTCGACGCCTTCAGCGCGTCGTGGACCTGCTCGGTGCGGCCGGAAATACTGTCGACGATGTTGGCGGACTGCTCCGCGAATTCGCGCGTCACGCGATCGATGCGCTCGTTCAGCATATCGTGGATGCGGTCGGCGAGATCGACGAATTCCTCGTGCACCGCGCCGGTCTTGAAGTTCAGGCTCGCGGTCAGCCGCTCGCTGGCGTCGAGTACGGCGCGGGTGGTCTCGGAACTGGCTTCTTCCAGACGGTCGAGCAGGTCGCCGCCGCGCTCGCCGAGCGCCAGAATCATGGTGTCGCCCGCATTGCTCAGGGCGCGGGTGATGTGCTCGCCACGATCTTCGAGCGCGGTCGTGATCGTGCGCGCAACCTCATCGACGCGCGCCGCGATCGCGTCGCTAATGACGGCAACGTCCTGGCGCAGGTCGATCTGCACGCCGGAGATCGCGCTGCGAACCTGTTCAGCCTGCCCCACGAGATTGTCGCGCTGATGGGCGATATCCTGCAGAAGGGCGCGGATGCGCACTTCGTTGTCGCTGTAGGCGCGTTCGAGAGCGGCAACTTCGTTCGCGACGAGAGTTTCGAGTTCGCCCGCACGGGCGATCGCACGTTCGACGCCGTCGCCCATTGCAGCCACTTCACGGCGGATGGCTTGACCCACTGTCACCATGGAATCGCTTGCGGCAAGCTCTGGTTCGGAGAAGCGGACTGCGACCTGCGCCATCGATTGCGCGATCATGCGCAACTCCTGCCCGCGCCAGGCAAGGCTTGCGAGGAAATAGAACAAAAGGACGGGCGCGAAAAACAAGGCGATCAATCCGCCTAGGGCCAGCGTGCCGCCGGCGCCTTGTCCGAGCAGGGTCTGAAGCGAGGGGAGAAAGCTGACGATTAGAAGACCCGCGCCTGCAATCCAGATTCCGGAAAACAGCGTCGCGAGCGTGTAGACGTTGCGACCGGGTCGGCCTTTCTGGATGGCCTGAAGCAACTGTCCAATGGTTTCGCGGTCGTCATTGGCGGCTCGGCGCGGCGCGCGATCATCGATGGGCTCATAGGCCGAGCGGTCGTGATCCGCGATCTGGCGATCGTCGAAGCGTGGCGATGAGGAGGGCGATCCACCGTCGCGTCGCAGGCCCGGATCGCGAAGCGGTTCGTTCGCGGCCATGTCGCTGATATTCAGCGCTTCCTGGATGGCTGAGAGAGCGACTTCGGTGGGGTCTTTGACCTTCTTCGGAGTATTCGCCATGTCAGTCTACGCCTTTGGTTTACGCGCCTGGAGGACCATGCGGATGGCAGCAAGCAATCGCTCGCATTCTGCCACCATGCAGTCAGAGTCGAAGCGAAGTCGCTGGTCGCCCGCCTGGCTTGTCCCCTACTTCTCCGAACATCCTATTTGCTCGTTATCTCGAATGAAATGCCCGCCGTTAAGAACATTTTAATCATCGTTAACGCGGGCCGCGCGTAAAGCCTTCAAAACGCACGAAATTCTCAATCGCTACGAGACTTCGCGGCGCCGGCATGGCTAAATTACGGCAAAGATGTGTCAATTCACTGCAACGATCCGTTAACCATTGGCATGTTTGGTTACCGGTTGCGCCCGGGCCTGTGGACATCTTTTACCCGGACCGAGGACTGTAGGACGCTGGTCATGCCTCACCCGCTGGAACGGATTATCTGGATGCCTTCGCCGCCGCTCGTCCCGGATGCTGTGCCGATTGACAAGGGACACCTTGCGCGCATGACGCTCGGCGATGTCGCGGTGGAGCAGGAAGTGCTGGCGATGTTTGCGGCGCAGTCAGCGGAATTGACCGAGCGGCTGTCCGGGATGCCGGAGGATGCCGCAACCCTGGTCCATACTCTTAAAGGGTCGGCGCGGGCGGTCGGCGCTTTCCGCGTGGCCGACGCTGCGGCCGATCTCGAAGTGGCGATCCGATGCGACCACGAAACCGCATCATCGATCCAGGCCTTGCGCGATATGGTCGCAGAGGTGCGTCATGCCATCGACGCCATTCTGAACCGCTCCTGATTTTCAGTCACTTCCAACGTCTCGTCCAACGTCTCGTCCAACTCTCGAAACGGCCAGACCGGAAACCTGCCGTCCGGCATGTCGAAACTCGTTTCCGGTGCTGGCGCGAGCGGTGCGGACCCGTTATAGGACTGCCATCTTCTTCGTTTCTTTCCCGGCAGCACGAGCAGTCATGGTCAAAATCAATTTTGTCGATTCCTCAGGTACGACACGCGCCGTCGACGTCGATGCGGGCGCAACCGTCATGGAAGCCGCCATTCGCAATACCATTCCCGGGATAGAGGCCGAGTGCGGCGGCGCATGTGCGTGCGCCACGTGCCACGTCTATGTGGATGAGGCTTGGCAGGCGAAGGTCGGCAATCCGACACCGATGGAAGAGGACATGCTCGACTTCGGCTATGACGTGCGGCCGAACTCCCGGTTGTCGTGCCAGATCAAGGTGACCGAGGAACTCGACGGTCTGATCGTGACCACTCCGGAGCGGCAGGCGTAACCGAGTCTTTATGACGCCACCGGATCAAGGTCCGGCGGCATGCTTCTCTCGAAAGCCCTCTAGCCGCGCATCATCCACGGTTGAAGTTTGGCAATGATGTCATCAGGTAATGGCGTGGGCTTGCGCGTGCGCTCGTCGAGCAGCACGGTGATGGAATTTGCTGAAGCCGCGCACTGGCCCTTGTAAAATACCACCTGATCGTAAGTAACCGACGTGCGCCCGATGCGTGAGATGGCAAGGCCGAATTCCACAGTGCCCGGCCAATGCACCTCCGCTTTGAAATCGATGGCGAGATGGGCAAGCACCCAGCTGAGCCCCGGAGGCATCAGCCCGAATTGCGGGTTGCGGATCAGCGAAACACGGCCGGTTTCGAAGTAGGTCGAATAGGTGGCATTGTTGACGTGCTGATTGGGATCAAGATCGCCGTAACGAACATTATCCGTCTGTCTGTAAGGGTAATCATCCAGACGCAGGATGCGTTTGGGCGGATTCTGCAAATTCACGACGATCTCCGCAATTTCTGATGGTTGGGCGAATTTAGAGCGTTTCCAGACGAAACGCGGGCCTGTACTGGCCTACAGGAAGCGGATCCGCAAGCATTTAGCGCTTTCCCCCTTATGTGACGTTGGCTAGACAATGCTCCAGCCTCAGGCCATGCCGCCTGTGTCCGATCCCGAACCAACGAAGATGAGCGATGAGCGAGCCGATCAAGACTGATGTGCTGATTATCGGGGCGGGCCCGTGCGGCCTGTTTGCGGTGTTCGAACTCGGCCTTCTGGATATGAAGGTGCATCTCGTCGATATTCTCGACAAGATCGGCGGCCAGTGCGCCGAGCTCTATCCCGAGAAGCCGATCTACGACATTCCCGGCATTCCGATGGTGACGGGGCAGGGGCTGACCGACGCTCTGATGGAGCAGGTGAAGCCGTTCAACCCAACCTTCCACATCAACGAGATGGTCGAAACCATCGAGAAGATCGGCGACCCGCTGTTTCGTGTCACCACCGACGCGGGCAAAGTGTTCGAAACCAAAGTTGTGGTCATTTCAGCAGGCGGCGGTTCGTTCCAGCCGAAGCGTCCGCCGGTGCCGGGCATCGAAGCCTATGAAGGGCATTCGGTGTTTTATGCCGTGCGCAAGATGGAGCAGTTTCGCGGCAAGTCTTTGTTGATCGTCGGCGGCGGCGATTCCGCGCTCGACTGGACGCTCAATCTGCAGCCGATCGCAAAGCATGTCACGTTGCTGCATCGTCGCGACGATTTTCGAGCCGCTCCGCACAGCGTCGAACAAATGCGCGCTCTGGTCGCAAGCGGCAAGATGGATCTCAAGCTTGGACAGATTACGGAGCTTGAGGGCGAGGGCGGAATGCTTTCCGGCGCCACGGTGAAAGGCACCGACAATGCGCTGTTCAAGATCGAATGCGACACTATGCTGCCGTTCTTTGGCCTGACGATGAAGCTGGGCCCGGTCGCGAACTGGGGCGTGAAGCTGGAAAACAATCTGGTGCCTGTCGACACCGAAGCGTTCGAGACCAACGTGCCGGGTATCTTCGCGATCGGCGATATCAACACCTACCCCGGCAAGCTCAAGCTCATCCTCTCAGGTTTCCATGAGGGCGCGTTGATGGCGCAAAGGGCGCATCGTTACGTCTACCCGGACAAGCGCCTGGTGTTTCAATACACCACGTCGTCGTCGAGCCTGCAGAAGAAGCTCGGCGTCAACTAGAGCATTTTCGAGCGAAGTGGGCACCGGTTCGCGTGAAGAAAACGCGTCAAATAAAGAAATTAGAGCGCGTTGGTGATTTATCAAAACCGAACGCGCTCAAGAAGCGTTTTCGGGCGAAGTATGTCACCGGACTTGATCCGGTGGTGGGCACCGGCTCGCGTTAAGCGTCGGTTGGCACGGATTTAAAAAGTGACGAGCGTGACAGCCGAAATTGTGAGCGTGGCAGCGGCGAGCCGATCGGAAAAGCCGCTGATCGAAAGCTTGTCGCAATTTTATATTTACGACTTCTCCGAAATGGAGCCGCCGGAATCCGAGCGTTTTGATTTCGATGACAGCGGTGGCTTGGGTTCAATTCCCCATATTGATGACTATTGGGAAAGGGAAGGTTTTCACCCTCTGTTGATTCGCGTGCGCGAAAGGACAGCGGGTTTTATCCTGCTCAACACGCATTCTCACCGCGGCGGTGAGGTCCAGCGCAACGTGGGAGAGTTCTTCGTCGCACGGAAATATAGACGGCGCGGGGTTGCTGCGGCTGCGGTGTGGCAAATGTTGGCACTTTACCCTGGCCGTTGGGAAGTCGCCGTAACGGAGCGGAACACGGTCGCGAAAGCGTTCTGGCCCAAAGCCATTAAAGCAGCGCCAAATGTTTCGGAACTCGTGCGCGTGGAAGGCGACGGCGAGCATTGGCGCGGACCGATCTGGAGCTTTTTGGCGCGCTGACAAAGCTCTGAGATTGCCGCGTCAGCGGTCTGATTCATCGAACGGATGGCTGCGCGGGTGCGAGCGGCAATGGTTCGCTCGTCACCGCCGGTTCAGCGCCGTTGAGGCCAAGCACGCCGGCCATGGCCGGGAGTGCGGCATCGGCCATCGCCGCATGCCCCTCGGCGGTTGGGTGAATTGCACCACCATAAACGGCGGACAGCACGCCCCAGGTGGCGTCGTGGATGTCGGCGGGCAGCGACGATGACGATACGCCTTGCGGGTAGGTCATCGCGGCAAAGTAACTGTCATTGGCGTCACGAACCCAGCGCGCGCGGGGCAGATAGGCGCGGAATTCGCTGGCCCCGCGCCCGCAGGTCAGGGGTGTGGCGGCGGCGGAAACGATGTCGGTGGTGAAGCTGTCACCCGTTGCCGAGAAGCATTGTTTGTCGAATGCCGGATCGCTGGAGCTGCGTGCGCAAAATCCGTGGTTTGCGAAGGCTTGCTGATGCTGATCGACAAACGTCATGCGGTCGCCATTCGGATCGCGGCACAGCACGCCCGACTGGCACAGTGCCAGATCCTTCAGGCGAGGCAGAAACTCGCTTTGCACGTAGGCCGTGACTCGTTGCAGACGGTCGGGATCGGCGTTGAACGAGGGATGAATATCGAAGCCGGCAGGGCCGCCGGGGCAGGGCGCGCCGCCGGCGAGCGCGGGATTGCCGTACGAAACGTAGACGACGCGCGCCATATCGCCGACCAAGGGTTTCAGCGTCTCGCGCAATTTTGCGAAGCGTTGCGGCAGGTCGCGCTGCAGGATGGCGCGAGAATCTTCAAGCGCTCCAAGCACACCCGTGCGCCGGAACAGACTGCGCTCAGTCGTACTGTTGACGATGACATCCGCGACCAAACCGGAGAAATCGATGTCGTTGGCGCCGATCGACAACAGAACAAGGTCGAGCTGCCGCGACGGCTGGCGGCGTTTTGCAGCGGACAGCGCGTCGCGCAGCTCTGACAGCTGGGCATTGACGTTACCCGCGCATGACGTGGCGTTGCGCGTGAACAGACATTCGCGTGCGCGCTGTGCGCCGAGCAATCCGTCGTCGATCGTCGCGCCGGTGCAGGCCAGCGGCAGATAGGTCACCGCGATGTGAGGGTATTCGGCGGCAAGGGCCAACGCCGCGCGGGTTTGATAGCTATAGAGAGAGCGGTGGCAGGCGGCATTGAACCATTGTGCGCCGAGCACCTGCCAGGCTCGCAAGCCTGCGCCGGACGTATCGCCTCCTTCGCACGCTCTCGAGCCTTTGAAGTTGGCGCGGCCCGGCCGAAAATACTGGCTGCCGGGGCCACCCAAATAAGACTGGAAGCAAAAACCTTCATCGGACAATGCCACCGGCTTGTCCGGATTACCTTCTCCGGCCGCAATAGAGTCACCAAGGCCTGCGATGAAAATATCCCGTACCGCGATTTCAGTCGTCACGCGCTGCGGTGCATCTTGCCCGCTGGAGATGTCGACGGTCGCCGCGGTCGCGCGCCCGTAGCGGACGCGAAAATTAATCGGCTCGGCACAGTCGAGCGTCGACTGGCGCGGTCCGTCCCCATCGTCGAATGTCCACGCGCAGGTGGCGCCGACCGGCACGGGGCCCGTCAGACGAACCGTGACGGGATGCTCAGTCGGTGTGAGATAACTTTCCTTCACGCCATCGCGTGTGCACGGTTCCGAAACGCGGCCCGATGTATCGATACAAAGTCGGCCCAGAGTATTGCGCGCCCAACCTCGTCCGTCGCTCTGGACGGCCAGCGCCTGCTCCGAACCCAGAATGCTGCCGCTGCGCAAGGTTTCGGTGTGAATCAGAAAATCGCGTTCTTCGCGGAACAGGCGGAAACGATTGCGCACCTCCCAGGAAATCCGCACCGCGCTTTGTCCCGCTCCCGCGCTGTCTCCGGTTTGTGCGGTGGCGGTGCGCGTCGCCGGAATCTGAAGCGCCGCGGCGATGATCGCGGCAAGCAGAATGAAACTTCGACGTTGACGGGGCGCAAGACCAGGCGTTGCGACCGGTGTCGCGGCGCGGTCGGTTGCGATGGCCGAAGCTAGTTGGTGGACGTTCATGATGGTTATGAAGGACCCCGTTAAGGCAAAAATGTGGGGCAAACCCCTCCTATCACGTTTCGTGATGGAGAGGTGTAACGTTTACTCTGCGGGATGATGCCGGTTGATGCGTTGCGCGACGACGGAGTTGAGCGTTTCCGACCGGCGCCTTTCGTACCATGGTTTCACGACGTTCAACCACAGTTCGCGGCATCCCATGATGGAGATCGAAATCGTGAACGGGATGACGAAGTAAAGGATTCGGAACACCAGCAGCGCTGCCAGCATCTGTTCCTTGCTGAACTGAGGCAGCGCGATCAGCATGGCGGCATCGAAAACGCCCAAACTGCCCGGTGCGTGGCTGGCAAAACCGATCAGTGTCGCGAGGATGAAGACGACCGCCATCGAAACGAAATCGACATGCGGAGCCGACGGCATCAGAATGTACATCGCCGTCGCGCAAAAACCGAGATCGATCACGCCGATCAGGATTTGCACCAGCGTCAGCCGCGCCGACGGCAACACGACCTTCCAGCCGTTTTGTCCCAGTTCGCGCGGGCCATTGGCCAGCCACACGAGATAGACGACAATGCCGGCGATGCAGCCCAGAGCGATCATGCGATTGATCGAGGCGGGCAGCAGATCGATGGCGCTGGCGGCTTCCGGGTGCCATGCCATTCCGGCGCCCAGAACGAACATGTTGCCGAGCCAGAATGTCAAACCGGAGATGAAGCAAATCTTGGCGACATCGACGGCTTTCAATCCCCAGTCGGAATAGATCCGGAAGCGGATCGCGCCGCCGGTGAAGACCGTCGCGCCGATGTTGTGACCGATGGTGTAGCTAGTGAAGCTGGACATCGCCGCCACACGGTAAGGCACGTGTTTTTTGCCGATCGTGCGCAACGCGAACAGATCGTAGAACGTCAGGGTGAAGAAGGCGCAGACAACGCAAAGCGCGGCCAGCGCGATTTGCGACGGTGATTTTTCGGTCAGCGCGATCAGAACCACGCCGGAGTCGACGCCTTTCAGCGTGCGCACGAGCGTCGTGATGGCCACAACGATGATCAGAAGGCTTGCGGCAATGCCGAGCCGCTTCCAGCCGATCCTTTGCGTGAAGCCGCGTTTAATCGCGGTCAGCAGTCGATGCATTCATCCTCCCGGCAACGCGCGATACTCATGTAAGCCGACTGAACAGACGAAGGACAACGGCCGCGGGAGCAATCATAGGTGAAAACTCAGATCCAAAATACAGGGCGCCGTCTCTGTTTCAGTGGAGCACTGCACCAATGATGAATACGGTTAAATCCCGCCGTTGTCATACACGCTTCGCTCTCAAGGATATAGACCTTCGGAGCACTCTAAACAGGGGACGCCCCTGTCCATGCGTTTTCTGCAAAGCTCTGGAGAAACGGGTGCTAAGCTTTGGGGCGCAACCGACCGGGATCGTCCCGGATTTGCCTGCTGCGCGTGACCTTCATGTCGCAATCCTGACATATTGCAGTCTGGAACGAGCCGAGTCCCCCGCTGCCGGCGTCGATTTTGCTTCCATGATCAAGGAACGGTGCCTCCATCGCACGGTTACCTCCACACACCACTGCAACGCAGGCGAAACTTCGCGATCGATGCGCGAACGGCAGTCTCGTTTCGCAAAAATTGGAGGACAAATCGATGGGTCTCTTTACAAAAGACATCAAGACGATGGACGACCTGTTCGTGCATCAGTTGCAGGACATTTATTATGCCGAGAAGCAGCTCGTAAAGGCTTTGCCGAAAATGGCGGAAAAAGCTACCGACCCGCAACTCAAGAGCGGCTTTCTGACGCACCTTGAAGAAACCAAAGGGCACGTCACGCGCCTTGAACAGGTCTTCAAAATGCATGGCGTGGAAGCGAAAGCCGTTACATGCCCGGCCATTGATGGAATTATCAAAGAAGCCGACGAGGTTGCTGGCGATGTCGATGATAAGGCTGTGCTCGACGCCGCGCTGATTAATGCCGGCCAGGCGGTGGAACATTACGAAATCAGCCGATACGGCACACTGGTAGCTTGGGCCAAGCAGCTTGGCCGGACCGATTGCGCCAGCGTGTTGCAGAAAACGCTGGATGAAGAAAAGGCCACCGACGCAAAATTGACCACGCTCGCGAACAGCAAGGTCAACCTGCGCGCTGCGAGCTAACGTCGTTCAGCGGGACTATATTTTGAATGCACGGGTGCAAGTCGCCCGTGCATTTTTTCATTATCTTTCCGCGCTGCATTGGGCAGTTGCGAGCGTTATTGACGCCGCAGCGAAAAATAGGCGCCGCAAAAAGCCATCAATGCGCCGAGACAAAGCGCGACCAGTCCGGCGACGACACCGGAAATTGTGGGGATCGCACTCGGGCCGGATGCCGCCTGTCCGGTTGCGGCGAGAACCAGCACGGCAATCGCAATCAGGAATTGACGCATGCGTGGCGGGATCTGACCCGACACCGCGTGGTGCATCAACGACGCCGTCATGTAGCCGCCGATGAACGCCGCCATGGCGACAAGCCACCATGCGATCGCCGCGCTCGCGGGGATCAGCGGGCCTGCATCGGATCGCCACAGCGCGCCGAGATCGAGGCCGAAGCGCTGTCCGATCATATGCACCGCCAGCGCAATGAGCACGCCCGACATCATGGCGCCCGCCAACATCAATCGTTTCGGAAAGGTGGTCGCTTCTGGCATCGGGGGCTCGTTCGGGCGGGGACAGCATGATCCGGAAAAGTGGATACCGGTTTTCCGAAAAGCTCATGCGCAATTAAAAACCTGGAGTGCGAGGACGGCTCGACCCATTTTCATTGTAATCTAGCCAACTTTTCGGGCGAGGGAAATCCGTCCGGCTGGCAAAAACCGGTATATACATCCTTGAAATCCACGCTACACCACTTCCGAATTCGGTAAGGCGTTTCCGTCGAACCGGGTCGACTTTCGCGAACATGGATGGTGGTCTTTGCCGACGCAATTGCCCGTATCGAACGAACCGGCCGGTGAGGCTATCGCATATGACTACCGGCCCTCGCTGGTCGGGGCGGCCTGCCACTTCGAATTGAACGATAGCGGATTGTCGTGGCGTGTTCCTGGACGATCCGGTGTGTGGCCTTACGCGACAATCGCCGCGATCCGTCTGAGCTATCGTCCGACCTCGATGCAGTCCCGGCGCTTTCGCGCCGACATTCGCAACGACAAAGGCCAGACCATCCCTGTCGTCTCCGTCACCTGGCGGACCGCTGCGTTGGTTGCCTCTCAGGACGAACCCTATCGAACTTTCATACTGGCCTTGCACCGCAGGATCGCGGACACCGGCGGCAATCCCGAATTGATCGCCGGACTGAAGCGTCCGATTTATCTGCTTGGCGTGGTGGCGATGGCTCTGGTCGGAATCGCGTTGCTGGGGCTTTTCATCCGGGCCGCCGGAATAGGCTCTTACGGCGGCATGTTATTCCTGGCCGGATTTGGAGCACTGTTTGGATGGCAGCTCGGCGGTTTCATGAAACGTAACAAGCCCAGGCTCTATACCCTGCGCGATGTGCCGGGCGATCTGCTTCCGTAGCTTGCTGCTTCCTGGAGCATGATCCGGAAAAGTGGATACCGGTTTTGCGAAAAGATCATGCTCAACCAAAAATCTGGATCGCTTTCGTTCTGGTTGAAAACGCTTTGGCTAGTGCCGCACCACCAGCACCGAGCATTTCGCGTAGCGCACGACATGACCGGCATTGGAGCCCAGAAAATAAGTGCGCATGGCGGGCCGGTGCGATGTCATCACGATCAGATCGGCGTGGATTGCGGCGGCTTCTTCCAGGATCTCGTGATAAATGCCGCCCTGCCGCACGGTGGAAGATATGCGCTGCGCGCCGATGCCTGACTCCGAAGCGACGATCGCAAGCGCTTCCTCCGAGGATTGCCGTTGCTGGGCATCGAAATCGGCGGGTACGTATTCCGCCAGCATCACCGGCGTCATCTGCAGCACATTCAACAGGCGCACGGTGCCGTTGAATGTTTGCGAGAGCGTGGCTGCGGTGGCGATGGCGGGTTTTGCAAGTTCGGTATCGGCGAGATCGATGGGCACGAGAATGGATTTGAACATCGGCGTCTCCCTTGGCGTGAAATCGCGAAATTGGGGCCGGCGTCATTAGGATCATATCCGAAGAGCTTAGTCGTGACCTGAGGCTTCTTTCAATAGACGTGGGCTGACGAAACGCTCCAATTGGCCGCGTCGAAACGACACGTGATCCCAGCCTTCGATCGCGAAGTCGATGACGGCGACCCCGCTGGTCGGCAGATTGTCCATCAGGGCTTTTCCGGCGGGCAGGCTTCCGCCCGCCACAAGCGCCAGCGCAAATTCGTGGAGGCCCGGGTTGTGGGCGATGACGAGAAGCCGCTGCGGGTCTCCGCCCCCGGCGGCGCGGACGATTCTCAACAGATCGCCGGAATCGGCGGAATAGAGATCATCGAGATGCTCGACCATGGTGGCCGGCCATCCGGCAGAGAGATCGTCCCAGGTTTGTCTGGCCCGCGTTGCCGTGGAGACCAAAGCGAGATCAGGCAGCAGCTTCTGCCGGGACAAATAAATGCCCGTCTCCTGCGCCTCGCTGCGGCCGCGCTCGTCCAGCCTCCGGTCGCGATCCTTGCCGGTCGGGCTGTCTTTCTCGGTCTTGGCGTGACGCATCAAGATTAAACGGCGCATCTGGCGGCCCCGGTGTCCACTTTCGTGGGATACGCGCTAGTGTACACAATCTTGAAGCACAAGGTGACAAGCGGTCACGCGAGACGTAAAAAGCACGACGGCGACCGATCACAAAACACCGATCACAAAGCCGTTGGGGGATCATAACAGCGTGGGTGACGGGACAAACCTCGAAGACGGCGTTTTGGCACCCTCGCGCCAGCGGCTGACATTCGATCTCGATGTCGATGTCTGCGTGGTTGGCGCCGGTCTCGCGGGCCTCACGGTTGCGCGGGAGTTGGCCCGGCAGGGTGCGACAGTGGCGGTGGTCGAGGGCCGTCAGGTCGGCTGGAACGCGTCCGGTCACAACCTCGGCATGGTCATGCCAGGGTTCGGCAACTCCATTTCCGATCTGATTGCGCGTGTCGGCTTTGACGATGCACGGGACATGTGGACGCTCGCGCAGGCGGGGTCGGATTACGTCCGCGCCGCTGTAACGGACATCGGCATGCCCGGCATGGCCCTGACCGAGGGCGCGCTCGAGGTTTCGAACGTCGATACCGGCGATGAGCTGATCCGCCGTCTGCAGACCCTGGATGATTTCGGCGCCGATGTGGAAGGCTGGCAGGTCGATCGCGTGCGCGATGTTTTGAAGACCAACCGTTATTTCCACGCCATCCATTTTCCGAACGCGTTTCAGATCGACGGCCGTCGCTACGTGCACGGCCTTGCGGCACTTGCCGAACAAGCCGGTGCGCGCATCTTCGAAGACACGCCGGTGGTCAGTGTCGATCCGGCGGGCATCCGCAAGCGAATATCGACACCCTCGGCGCTGTTGCGCGCCTCGCACATCGTTCTTGCGGGCGGGGTGCATCTCGGTGGGCCGTTGCAGCGGCTATCCGACACGCTGTTGCCCGTGTGGCGTTATGCTGCGGTGACGGCGCCGCTCGGGGACAAGCTTGCGCAAGCCATCGCGTTTCGGCGGAGCGATCAGCGACACCGACGGCATTGCGCAATATCGCATTGTCGATGGCGACCGTCTGATGTGGTCGGGAATCGAATCCACGTTAGTTGCCGACAAACCGCACCGTTTCGTGCGCGCGATCGAGCGGCAGATTTGCAAGATCTATCCGCAGCTAGGGCCGCTCGAAATCTCGGAAACGTTCAGTGGTGTGTTCGGCCTCACAGTCCACGGCATGCCGCAGATCGGTGAAGTGCGACGCGGCGTCTGGGTCGCGAGCGGCTTCGGGCGGCACGGGCTGAATACGTCGGCTATGGCTGGCCAGTTGATTGCAAGCAGCATCATGCTTGGCGACGATCGCTGGAAGTTATTTTCGCCGTTCGAACTGGTCTGGGCCGGTGGTTCCATGGGCAAAGTAGCCGGACAGATCATGACGTCATGGTCCCGGCAACGCGCGGAGGCTGCGGGTGCGTTCGCGCGCTATCGCGAGGGTGCGTCGGCGCGGGCGCAGGTCAAACAGGCGCGTGTTGAGGCGGCGAACCGGCAGATGCGCGCGCGAGCGGCTCGCGCGGTGGCGAGGCGTCCGGAATTATCGAACCCGGTTAAAGCGGTTGCAATCCATCCATGAGACGCCGCACTCGATCACGGACATCGTGACGCCCGAGGGGCTCGGACTGCCCGGAACCACTGCGCAACCGGCCGCGATCCGACATGAGGACAGTTCCGCCCACTAACTCAAGCCACCACCTCGCGAGAAAGTGAGCATCGTGTGGGACTTCGGTGTAACTTTTATGCCGATCAGCCGTAACTGTTGCAGCTGGGCCGGATATAACTCTCAGCAAGTGAACGCTTGGAACGTCAAACTTGGACCATCAAGTTTCGAACCGAAAAAGATTGGGAGACGCCGCCATGATCGATCGTCGTATTTTGTTGACCGCCGTGGCCGGCTTGTCCTTTCTCGCGGCGTTTCGCTGGTTGCGCATTCCGGATGCCTTTGCCGGTGACAAGCCGGGCGAGAAGGCAGCAGGGTCGTTCGAAATTCAGAAGACGCCGGAGGAATGGCATCGGCAGCTTTCAGCCGCGCAATACGATATCCTGCGCGGGCATGGCACCGAGCGGCCCTACAGCAGCGCTCTCAACAAGGAACATCGCAAGGGCACGTTTGCCTGCGCCGGCTGCGATCTCCCGCTATTTTCATCGGAGACGAAGTTCGACAGCGGCACCGGTTGGCCAAGCTTCTATCAGCCGCTGGCGGATGCTGTCGGCACCACAGAAGATCGCTCGTTCATGATGACGCGAACCGAAGTGCATTGCCGCCGCTGCGGCGGACATCTCGGTCATGTTTTCGACGATGGCCCGAAGCCGACCGGCCTGCGCTATTGCATGAACGGGCTATCGATGACCTTTAAGCCATCGGATGCATCGGCGTCATAGCGGGCATTGTCAGCGTGCGGTTTCGAGCGAGCCGATTGATCGTTCTGGCTTTTTACCGGAATCGAGTTGCGACGATCAGTTCTATCTACTTCTTGGCTTATTTTACGCGTATTACGAGAGTTGTGGAGGTTTATAAATACCTCTTTACAACTATTGCGAGCTCAACTTACAGTTGGGATAGAGTGCGGAATCAAGCTGATCGGCAGTCGATCAAGGCACTCCTTGTGGGCGGTTCCCTCAATGGCAGATGCTGGCGTTTCGTTCGTTTGGATTGAAACCGATCCGTCAAATCGCTCGGCGCTGCGTCATTCGATGCAGCTTTTTGAAGCGGCTGCGCCTGCTGGTTCGTACCTTTCAACAATTTGGTCATTATGCGGCGGCGAGATGCCTTGCGCCTATGGGTGCGAGCATCGCGTGGAAGTTTTCGCTCCGATGACCGCGCGCGCCTCGATGCAGTCTCGTGAGACGAGATCTGTCGAGGCCTTTCAAACAATGCATCTCAATCAGACAGCGCAATCGCAGTCGGCTGCCTCAAAGAAGCAGCCGGTTTCAAAACCATAAACTGGAAACACTTCGGGAGAGCATCTATGGCTACCAATGCTTCTAAGACCTCCAATCGCGCAAACGGCCAAGTAAGCTTTGATCACGTAAGCTTTGATGAAGTGCCGAGTGAGGCTCAGGCTTTTGACTCGCAGGCTTATGCTCCCATATCGAACGGCGTTATTCGGCCTGATGCGACTGTTACTGGCACTGCAGGCAATGATGTTCTCACCGGAACGTCGAGCAACGATGTGCTGCAAGGGTTGGCCGGCGACGACACGCTGGACGGCGGCGTCGGTGCGGACACGCTGATCGGGGGCACCGGCAACGACACGTATTTTGTCGACAACGTCAGCGATATTGTCACCGAGAACGTGGGCGAGGGCACCGACACCGTCAACGTCACGGCGGCGATCACCTATACGCTGGGAGCCAATGTCGAGAACGGCCAGGTGGCGACGACGGCGAGCGGCACCACCTTACCGGCAATGCGCTGAACAACACGCTGACCGGCAACACCGGCAACGACACGCTGATCGGCGGGGCGGGTGCGGACGCGCTGAACGGCGGCGCGGGGAGCGACACGGCGAGCTATGCGGGTTCGGGGCCGGTGACGGCGAGCCTTGCCGATCCTTCGGGCAGCAACACCGGCGATGCGGCGGGCGATAGCTACATCAGCATCGAGAACCTGACCGGCGGCAGCTTCAACGACACGCTGATCGGCGATGCCGGCAACAACGCCCTGAACGGCGGCGGGGGCAGCGACATTCTGATCGGCGGGGCTGGCGCGGACGCGCTGAACGGCGGCGGCGGCACCGGCGATACGGCGAGCTATGTGACGTCGAGCGTGGGGCTGACGGTGTCGCTGCAGACGCCGGCGAACAACACCGGGGATGCGGCGGGCGACACCTATACCAACGTCTTCAACCTGACCGGCAGCAGCTTCAACGACGTGCTGACCGGCGAGGGCAGCGTCAACGTTCTGACCGGGGGCGCCGGCGACGACACTCTGGACGGCGGCGTCGGTGCGGACACGCTGATCGGGGGCACCGGCAACGACACGTATTTTGTCGACAACGTCAGCGATGTTGTCACCGAGAACGTGGGCGAGGGCACCGACACCGTCAACGTCACGGCGGCGATCACCTATACGCTGGGAGCCAATGTCGAGAACGGCCAGGTGGCGACGACGGCGAGCGGCACCACCATTACCGGCAATGCGCTGGACAACACGCTGACCGGCAACACCGGCAACGACACGCTGATCGGCGGGGCGGGTGCGGACGCGCTGAACGGCGGCGCGGGGAGCGACACGGCGAGCTATGCGGGTTCGGGGCCGGTGACGGCGAGCCTTGCCGATCCTTCGGGCAGCAACACCGGCGATGCGGCGGGCGATAGCTACATCAGCATCGAGAACCTGACCGGCGGCAGCTTCAACGACACGCTGATCGGCGATGCCGGCAACAACGCCCTGAACGGCGGCGGGGGCAGCGACATTCTGATCGGCGGGGCTGGCGCGGACGCGCTGAACGGCGGCGGCGGCACCGGCGATACGGCGAGCTATGTGACGTCGAGCGTGGGGCTGACGGTGTCGCTGCAGACGCCGGCGAACAACACCGGGGATGCGGCGGGCGACACCTATACCAACGTCTTCAACCTGACCGGCAGCAGCTTCAACGACGTGCTGACCGGCGAGGGCAGCGTCAACGTTCTGACCGGGGGCGCCGGCGACGACACTCTGGACGGCGGCGTCGGTGCGGACACGCTGATCGGGGGCACCGGCAACGACACGTATTTTGTCGACAACGTCAGCGATGTTGTCACCGAGAACGTGGGCGAGGGCACCGACACCGTCAACGTCACGGCGGCGATCACCTATACGCTGGGAGCCAATGTCGAGAACGGCCAGGTGGCGACGACGGCGAGCGGCACCACCATTACCGGCAATGCGCTGGACAACACGCTGACCGGCAACACCGGCAACGACACGCTGATCGGCGGGGCGGGTGCGGACGCGCTGAACGGCGGCGCGGGGAGCGACACGGCGAGCTATGCGGGTTCGGGGCCGGTGACGGCGAGCCTTGCCGATCCTTCGGGCAGCAACACCGGCGATGCGGCGGGCGATAGCTACATCAGCATCGAGAACCTGACCGGCGGCAGCTTCAACGACACGCTGATCGGCGATGCCGGCAACAACGCCCTGAACGGCGGCGGGGGCAGCGACATTCTGATCGGCGGGGCTGGCGCGGACGCGCTGAACGGCGGCGGCGGCACCGGCGATACGGCGAGCTATGTGACGTCGAGCGTGGGGCTGACGGTGTCGCTGCAGACGCCGGCGAACAACACCGGGGATGCGGCGGGCGACACCTATACCAACGTCTTCAACCTGACCGGCAGCAGCTTCAACGACGTGCTGACCGGCGAGGGCAGCGTCAACGTTCTGACCGGGGGCGCCGGCGACGACACTCTGGACGGCGGCGTCGGTGCGGACACGCTGATCGGGGGCACCGGCAACGACACGTATTTTGTCGACAACGTCAGCGATGTTGTCACCGAGAACGTGGGCGAGGGCACCGACACCGTCAACGTCACGGCGGCGATCACCTATACGCTGGGAGCCAATGTCGAGAACGGCCAGGTGGCGACGACGGCGAGCGGCACCACCATTACCGGCAATGCGCTGGACAACACGCTGACCGGCAACACCGGCAACGACACGCTGATCGGCGGGGCGGGTGCGGACGCGCTGAACGGCGGCGCGGGGAGCGACACGGCGAGCTATGCGGGTTCGGGGCCGGTGACGGCGAGCCTTGCCGATCCTTCGGGCAGCAACACCGGCGATGCGGCGGGCGATAGCTACATCAGCATCGAGAACCTGACCGGCGGCAGCTTCAACGACACGCTGATCGGCGATGCCGGCAACAACGCCCTGAACGGCGGCGGGGGCAGCGACATTCTGATCGGCGGGGCTGGCGCGGACGCGCTGAACGGCGGCGGCGGCACCGGCGATACGGCGAGCTATGTGACGTCGAGCGTGGGGCTGACGGTGTCGCTGCAGACGCCGGCGAACAACACCGGGGATGCGGCGGGCGACACCTATACCAACGTCTTCAACCTGACCGGCAGCAGCTTCAACGACGTGCTGACCGGCGAGGGCAGCGTCAACGTTCTGACCGGGGGGCCGGCGACGACACTCTGGACGGCGGCGTCGGTGCGGACACGCTGATCGGGGGCACCGGCAACGACACGTATTTTGTCGACAACGTCAGCGATGTTGTCACCGAGAACGTGGGCGAGGGCACCGACACCGTCAACGTCACGGCGGCGATCACCTATACGCTGGGAGCCAATGTCGAGAACGGCCAGGTGGCGACGACGGCGAGCGGCACCACCATTACCGGCAATGCGCTGAACAACACGCTGACCGGCAACACCGGCAACGACATGCTGATCGGCGGGGCGGGTGCGGACGCGCTGAACGGCGGCGCGGGGAGCGACACGGCGAGCTATGCGGGTTCGGGGCCGGTGACGGCGAGCCTTGCCGATCCTTCGGGCAGCAACACCGGCGATGCGGCGGGCGATAGCTACATCAACATCGAGAACCTGACCGGCAGCGCTTCAACGACACGCTGATCGGCGATGCCGGCAACAACGCCCTGAACGGCGGCGGGGGCAACGACATTCTGATCGGCGGGGCTGGTGCGGACGCGCTGAACGGCGGCGGCGGCACCGGCGATACGGCGAGCTATGTGACGTCGAGCGTGGGGCTGACGGTGTCGCTGCAGACGCCGGCGAACAACACCGGGGATGCGGCGGGCGACACCTATACCAACGTCTTCAACCTGACCGGCAGCAGCTTCAACGACGTGCTGACCGGCGAGGGCAGCGTCAACGTTCTGACCGGGGGCGCCGGCGACGACACTCTGGACGGCGGCGTCGGTGCGGACACGCTGATCGGGGCACCGGCAACGACACGTATTTTCTCGACAACGTCAGCGATGTTGTCACCGAGAACGTGGGCGAGGGCACCGACACCGTCAACGTCACGGCGGCGATCACCTATACGCTGGGAGCCAATGTCGAGAACGGCCAGGTGGCGACGACGGCGAGCGGCACCACCATTACCGGCAATGCGCTGAACAACACGCTGACCGGCAACACCGGCAACGACACGCTGATCGGCGGGGCGGGTGCGGACGCGCTGAACGGCGGCGCGGGGAGCGACACGGCGAGCTATGCGGGTTCGGGGCCGGTGACGGCGAGCCTTGCCGATCCTTCGGGCAGCAACACCGGCGATGCGGCGGGCGATAGCTACATCAGCATCGAGAACCTGACCGGCGGCAGCTTCAACGACACGCTGATCGGCGATGCCGGCAACAACACCCTTAACGGCGGCGGGGGCAGCGACATTCTGATCGGCGGGGCGGGCGCGGACGCGCTGAACGGCGGCGGCGGCACCGGCGATACGGCGAGCTATGTGACGTCGAGCGTGGGGCTGACGGGTCGCTGCAGACGCCGGCGAACAACACCGGGGATGCGGCGGGCGACACCTATATCAACGTCTTCAACCTGACCGGCAGCAGCTTCAACGACGTGCTGACCGGCGAGGGCAGCGTCAACGTTCTGACCGGGGGCGCCGGCGACGACACTCTGGACGGCGGCGTCGGTGCGGACACGCTGATCGGGGGCACCGGCAACGACACGTATTTTGTCGACAACGTCAGCGATGTTGTCACCGAGAACGCGGGCGAGGGCACCGACACCGTCAACGTCACGGCGGCGATCACCTATACGCTGGGAGCCAATGTCGAGAACGGCCAGGTGGCGACGACGGCGAGCGGCACCACCATTACCGGCAATGCGCTGAACAACACGCTGACCGGCAACACCGGCAACGACACGCTGATCGGCGGGGCGGGTGCGGACGCGCTGAAGGCGGCGCGGGGAGCGACACGGCGGCTATGCGGGTTCGGGGCCGGTGACGGCGAGCCTTGCCGATCCTTCGGGCAGCAATACCGGCGATGCGGCGGGCGATAGCTACATCAGCATCGAGAACCTGATCGGCGGCAGCTTCAACGACACGCTGATCGGCGATGCCGGCAACAACGCCCTGAACGGCGGCGGGGGCAGCGACATTCTGATCGGCGGGGCGGGTGCGGACGCGCTGAACGGCGGCGGCGGCACCGGCGATACGGCGAGCTATGTGACGTCGAGCGTGGGGCTGACGGTGTCGCTGCAGACGCCGGCGAACAACACCGGGGATGCGGCGGGCGACACCTATATCAACGTCTTCAACCTGACCGGCAGCAGCTTCAACGACGTGCTGACCGGCGAGGGCAGCGCCAACGTTCTGACCGGGGGCGCCGGCGACGACACTCTGGACGGCGGCGTCGGTGCGGACACGCTGATCGGGGGCACCGGCAACGACACGTATTTTGTCGACAACGTCAGCGATGTTGTCACCGAGAACGTGGGCGAGGGCACCGACACCGTCAACGTCACGGCGGCGATCACCTATACGCTGGGAGCCAATGTCGAGAACGGCCAGGTGGCGACGACGGCGAGCGGCACCACCATTACCGGCAATGCGCTGAACAACACGCTGACCGGCAACACCGGCAACGACACGCTGATCGGCGGGGCGGGTGCGGACGCGCTGAACGGCGGCGCGGGGAGCGACACGGCGAGCTATGCGGGTTCGGGGCCGGTGACGGCGAGCCTTGCCGATCCTTCGGGCAGCAACACCGGCGATGCGGCGGGCGATAGCTATATCAGCATCGAGAACCTGACCGGCGGCAGCTTCAACGACACGCTGATCGGCGATGCCGGCAACAACGCCCTGAACGGCGGCGGGGGCAGCGACATTCTGATCGGCGGGGCTGGCGCGGACGCGCTGAACGGCGGCGGCGGCACCGGCGATACGGCGAGCTATGTGACGTCGAGCGTGGGGCTGACGGTGTCGCTGCAGACGCCGGCGAACAACACCGGGGATGCGGCGGGCGACACCTAT